>CAWFFI010000005.1:0-242315 GCA_963815005.1 uncultured Actinomycetes bacterium | reverse complement strand
CCGATCTCCCGGTCGCCCGCGGCGGTCGGGAGCGCGAACCGGCCGCGGCCGCAGAGCGGATCCTCGTACTGGCTGATCTGGTAGCCCTTCGGCAGGTCGGGGTAGAAGTAGTTCTTGCGCGCGAAGACGGCGTGGGAGGCGATCTCGCAGTCGAGCGCGAGGCCGAGCTTGACCGTGTGCTCGATCGCGCGCTCGTTCGGCACCGGCAGCGCACCCGGGTGCGCGAGGCAGACCGGGCACGTGCGCGTGTTCTCGGGCGCGCCGTACTCGAGCTCGCAGCGGCAGAACATCTTCGTGCGGGTCTTCAGGTGCGCGTGCACCTCGAGCCCGACGACGAGCTCCCACTCAGACGCGGCCATCGAGCCTCTCCTTCGCCTCGCGCAGCGCCTGCTCGATGTCCGTCGGAGACCTCGACCATCGCGAGCCGGTGCTCGAGCACGCCGTGCCGCTCGATCAGCCACAGCTCGCGCTCGCCCGCCTCGAGCTGGAGCTTCACGTCGCCGACGAGCACGGCGCGGGAGCCGTCGAGCACGCGCGGCTCGGTGCCGAACACGCGCTCCACCGCGACCACGAAGTCGGCCGCCGGATCCTCGAACCGCATCGTCACCGCAACCGCTCCGGAACCCCGTCGAAGCCGATCGCCTGCTCGAGCGCGTGGCCGATCCGGAACAGCGTGTTCTCGGCGAACTGCGGCCCGATCAGCTGCAGGCCGACCGGCAGCCCCTCGGAGAGGCCGCACGGGACGTTGAGGCCGGGCAGGCCGGCGACGCAGGACGGGATCGTGAGCAGGTCGCTGAGGTACATCGCGAGCGGGTTGTCGGTCTTCGAGCCGAACGGGAACGCGACCGTCGGCGAGGTCGGGCAGACGAGCGCGTCGAACCGCTCGAACGCGGCGTCGTGCTCGCGCTTGATCACCGTCCGCACCTTCTGCGCCTGGCCGTAGTACGCGTCGTAGTAGCCCGCCGAGAGCGCGTACGTGCCGACGAGGATCCGCCGCTTCGGCTCGTCGCCGAAGCCCTCGTCGCGCGTCCGCTTGTACATGTCGAGCCGGTCGGTCGCGTCCGGGGTGCGATAGCCGTAGCGGACGCCGTCGTAGCGGGCGAGGTTCGAGGACGCCTCGGCCGGGGCGATCAGGTAGTAGCAGGCCATCCCGTACTCGACGGAGAGCGGCAGCGAGCACTCCGCCACCTCGGCGCCGAGGCTCGCGCACAGCTCGATCGCGGCGCGCACGGCCGCAGAGACGCCGGGGTCGATCCCCTCCGCCTCGTTCAGCTCGGTCGGGACGCCGATCCGCAGCCCCTTCAGGTCGCCGCCCTCGGGGATCGCGACCGGATGCGGCAGCTCGACCGTGGTCGAGTCGCGCGGGTCGCGCCCGGCGAGCATCGAGTAGAGATAGGCGCAGTCGCGGACGTTCCGCGCGACCGGGCCGACCTGGTCGAGGCTCGACGCGAACGCGACGACGCCGTAGCGCGAGACGGTCCCGTAGGTCGGGCGCAGGCCGACGTTGCCGCAGAGCGCCGACGGCTGCTTGACCGAGCCGCCCGTGTCGGAGCCGAGCGCCCACGGGGCGAGCCCGGCGCTGACGGCGGCCGCCGAGCCGCCGCCCGAGCCGCCCGGCACGCGGGTCGGGTCCCACGGGTTCCGCGTCGGGCCGTACGCCGAGTTCTCGGTCGAGGAGCCCATCGCGAACTCGTCGGTGTTCGTCTTGCCGAGCACGCGCAGCCCGTGGGCCTTGAGCCGCTCGACGACGGTCGCGTCGTAGACCGGGACGTAGTTCTCGAGGATCTTCGAGCCGGCGGTGGTCGGGATGCCGCGCGTGCCGATCACGTCCTTCACCGCGATCGGGATGCCGTCCCCGCCCGGGTCGTCGCAGACGTGCAGGTAGCAGTGGAGCTCCTCGTCGCGCGCGCCGATCGCCTCGAGGTAGGCGGCATACAGCTCGGCGCCGGAGATCTCGCCCTCGCGGAGGAGCCGGGCGGCCTCCTCGGCGGTGAGTCTGAGCGTGTCGATCACGAGCCGGCGGGCGGGACGCGGAACGAGTCGCCGTCGCGCTCGGGCGCGTTCGCGAGCGCCTCCTCGACCGGCAGCGAGGCGCTGGGCTCGTCGGCGCCCCAGACGTTGACGGAGTCGTGCGGGTGCGAGGTCGGCGGCACGTCGGCGAGGTCGAGCTCGGACACCTTCGACACCGCCTCGAGGATGTCGTTCAGCTGCGCGCCGAGGCGCTCGACCTCCTCGTCGCGGAGCTCGAGCCGCGCGAGATGCGCGACGTGCAGCAGCTGGTCTCGGTCGATCGCCATGGCCCTGATAGTTCCAGAAATGGAACGGGCCCCTGTCGGGGCCCGTTCACACGTGTGGTCCGACTGGTTCTCTCTACGCCGCCTGGACGTTCGCGGCTTGCGCGCCCTTCGGGCCCTGTACGACCTCGAACGACACCCGCTGGCCCTCGGTCAGCGACTTGTAGCCGTCCATGGTGATCGCCGAGAAGTGGACGAAGACGTCGTCGCCGCCTTCGCGCTCGATGAAGCCATAGCCCTTCTCGTTGGAGAACCACTTAACGGTGCCCTCAGCCAACCGTTCCTCCTTGCAAAAAACAACGACGGCCCGGGCACCGAGCCGCCGACCGATGATGAAGCAGGCCGAGTCTAACTCAGTTTGCGCCGTATGCAACACCCGCGCGCCGGGCGCGAGCGGCGGTCACGGTGTTCTTCATGACCATGGCGATCGTCATCGGACCGACCCCTCCCGGCACCGGCGTCATGAACGCCGCGTGCTCGGCGGCGGCCGGGTCGACGTCGCCGAAGAGGCCCTCGTCGGTGCGGTTCATGCCGACGTCGATCACGACCGCGCCGGGCTTCACCATGTCGGCGGAGATCATGTGCTTGCGGCCGACCGCGGCGACGAGCACGTCCGCGTCGAGCGTGTGCCGGCGGAGATCCTCGGTGCGCGAGTGGCAGATGGTCACGGTCGCGTGGCGCTGGAGCAGGAGGTGCGCCATCGGCTTGCCGACGATCGCCGAGCGGCCGACGACGACGGCGCGGGCGCCCTTCAGCGGGATCTCGTACTCGTCGAGCATCCGCATCACGCCGAGCGGGGTGCCCGGGACGAGCGTCGGGCGGCCGAGGTAGAGGCAGCCGGCGTTGAACGGGTGGATCCCGTCGATGTCCTTCTCCGGCGCGATCGCCTCGATCACGCGGTTCTCGTCGATGTGCCCCGGCAGCGGCAGCTGGACGAGGAGCCCGTCGACCGAGTCGTCCGCGTTCAGCTCCGCGATCGTGGCGAGCAGGTCGGCCTCGGAGGTGTCGCCGGGCAGCTTCAGGTCGCGCGCGTGCATCCCGGCGGCCTGCGGCGGCCTTCTGCTTCAGGTTGATGTAGACGTGCGAGGCGGGGTCGTCGCCGACGAGCACCGTCGCGAGGCCGACGTCGCCGAGCTGCGCGACCTCCGCGGCGACCTCCTCGCGCACCTTCGCGCCGAGCGCCTTGCCGTCGATGACCGTCGCAGCCACGTCGTGAGACTAGCGAGGAGAACGGGTGGCGTTCCGATCCAACCGTTCCGGCTGTGAGAATGCCCCGGTGGCGCCGAAGCTCCCCCGCAAGAACGATCCCGCGCTCGGTGCGCGCGCGCCAGGAGGCGCTCGGCCTCGACGGCGCCGTGACCGACGCCGACCTCGAGCCGTACGCCCGCGCCGCCGAGGCGGTGACCGGCGTCGCGGTGCTGCCGGTGTCGATCGCGCAGCTGCAGATCTCGCTCGGCGCCTACGAGCTCTCCGAGGACGGCGACGTCGTCGAGACGGGGCGCGCCGAGGAGGAGGTCGTCGTGCCGCTCGCCCACACCGAGGGCGGGCTGACGGCGTCGGTCCAGCGCGGCGCGAAGGCCGTCGCCGAGTCGGGAGGCTTCCGAACGTACGTGATCGCCGACCGGATCACCAGAGCATCGTGCTTCGTCTGCAAGTCGAGCGGCGACGCGCTCGCGCTCGCCCGCTGGGTCGAGGGTCAGGCCGAGTCGATGCGCGAGTTCCTCCGGCAGGCCGACGTGCCGGAGCTCTCGAAGCACGCCGTGCTGCGCGAGGTGAAGACGCACGTGCTCGGGCCGATGTGCCACGTCCTCTGGCGCTTCACGACCGGGGACGCCGTCGGCGCGAACATGATGACCCGCAACGCGTACGCGCTGAACATGGCGTACGTGCTGCCGCACGCGCCGGTCGAGATCGAGCGCGCGATCCTCGAGGCGAACATGGGCGGCGACAAGAAGCCGTCGTTCGAGTACTTCCAGCAGGGCCACGGCAAGACGGTGGTCGCCGAGACGACGCTGACCGCGGAGGCGATCCGGCGCGTGCTGCGGACGACGCGCGAGGATCTCGAGGACCTCGCCTGGGCGGGCACGCACGGCGCGGTCGCCTCCGGGATGCAGTCGGTCGCGTTCACGCCCGCGTCGGCGGTGGCGGCGATCTTCGCGGCGACCGGCCAGGACCTCGGCATGGTCGGGACGAGCTCGATGGCGCACGGCGTCGAGCACCGCGTCGGGCGACGGGCTCCACGTCTCGATCCGCTTCCCCGGCCTCGAGGTCGGCACCGTCGGCGGCGGCACGACCCTCCCCCACGCCCGCGCCTGGCTCGAGCTGATGGGCTGCGCCGGCCCCGGCAAGGTCTACCGCTTCGCCCAGCTCGTCGCCGCAGCCGCGCTCGCGCTGGAGATCAGCGCCTCCGCCGCGATGGCGACCGCCGGCAGCGAGAACTTCTTCCGCGCGCATTTCGAGCGCGGCGGCATCAGGTAGCGCGGAGACGCTGCGCGTCTCCGCGCTGGGTAGACGGAACTCCGCGCACCGGAGAGCGCGGTCTCCGGTGCGCTCCGTGCTGTCTGCTGCTCGGATGCTCTGGACGGGAGGCCTGCCCCGGCGCGGTCGCAACCGCCTCAAGGGCGCGGAGCGAGGAGTTCCGAAAGAGCTCTCTGACGGACTCGAGCCGTCGACCCCCTCCTCACCGAGATTGCGTAGGTAGGGCCGGAATGGAAGGCGTCACGGTCTGACCCACGCAGCGATCGCTCCCGGGTTGGCGCCTTTCCGCTCGAGCAGCGCAACGGCCTCGGCGCGGGTGGCAGCACAGTCCGCCGGCCTGCCTGCCGCGGCTTGAGTGTCGGCGAGCGCGGCCAGCGCGTGTGCCTGTACGAGCGGGAACTCGGTCGCGCTGGCGAGCCGAACGGCTTCGAGGGCCGTCTGCTCGGCGTCTCGGTGCGCGCCGGCGCGGGAGAGCGCGCGAGCTTCGATGGCGCGCCAACCGACCTGGGACGCGACGTCTCCCGGGCTTGCTGCGGCGGCCGCCGTCCGCGCGAGTGCGCGAGCCTCGGTGGTGCGGCCTTGCGCGGCCACGGCCTCTGCTAGCAGCCACGTGACGGTGGAGTAGAAGCCCTTCTCGCCGAGTTGCTCCAGCTCGCCGTGACCCGCCTCGAGCACTTTCTCGGCGGCCGCGGCGTCGCCGGAGAGGAGGTGGACGATGCCCTCGTCGATCGCGCTGGCGGCGGCGGCCACCGGCTGGTTGAGCTCGACGAGCGTCGCACGAGCAGCCCGGACGAGGGATCGAGCCTCGGTGGTGCGACCGGCGAGCGCGTGCAGCACGGCGAGCGCCTGCTGTGCGGCCGCGGCGATGGTGGGCTGCTCCTCGGCTTGGTCGAGCACGCCCTGGCAGCGCTCGATGCCCTGACCGATCGGCATCGGCCCGTACCAGCAGCTGCCGCAGAGGAGAATCAGGGATTCCCGCTCGGCACGGTCGCTCCCGAGTCGCCGGGCATGCGCGAGCGCGTGCTCGAGGGCCGTTTCGAGCTCGGTGACTCGTCCGTCGACGAGTGCCAGGTAGGCCCGCGTGTGCCAGGCCTCGCTGAGGCCGGCGGTGTCGTCGGCGGCGTGCAGCTCGGCGTGGATCTCGGTGGCTCGGACCTTGCGACGTCGGTGTTCCAGTCGGGTTCGGTGTGCAGGCGAACGTCGAGGAGTCCAAGGCGAGCGCGGGGAGCATCGGCTGCTGCGAAGGCTTCGGCCGCCGCTGCGAACTCGCCGAGGTCGAGCAGCGTCCGGCCGAGCTCGACGGGATCGTGGCGTCGGCGGGGTTGAGCTCGCGGGCGCGGACGAACGCCCGGGAAGCGCCGACCGCGTCGCCGCGGGCGCGTTGGCGGCGTCCCAGCGACGTGAAGCGCCTGGCGAGCGCGAGCCCCGACGCACGGCCGGCCCGGTCCCCGGGCGCCAGGGTCGCCCGCGCCTGGTGCGCCTGGTCGCAGTGATAGAGCGCGAGGGGCTCGCGCTCCTCTGCCGGGACGTCCGGGCTGCGGGCGAGCCAGTCGGCGTGTCGCTCGTGGAGCTGCGCACGGAGCTCGAGCGGGAGCGTGGCGTACGCGGCGTCCCGGATCAGCAGGTGGCGGAACTCGTACGCGCGGCCTCCGGCCGGGCGCACCCGCTCCTTGGCCGTGAGCAGGTCGAGCAGCCGATCACGGGGACCTCCGACAGCGAGACGGCGGCGTCGCGCGCGAACGACCTGCCGACGACCCACACGCGTGCGAGCAGCTCGCGCTCGTCGTCCGGGAGGTGTTGGAGCCGTGTCGCGAGCAGCGTCTGGATCTACAGCCGCAGCTCGACGACCTCGCCCTGCTCGAAGCGCCAGCCCGCGTCGCCGGGAAGGAGCTGCGCCGTGTCGCGCAGGCTCGTCACGAGCTCCTCGAGGAAGAGCGAGTTGCCGGCCGAGGCGTCGACGAGCGTCGCCAGCGTGGCCGGCTCGATCGCGGTCGTCTCGAGGAGATCGGCCACCAACCTGGCGCAGGCGGGGCCGTCGAGCGCGCCGAGCTCGACGACCGTGGTCGCCGGATCGTCGGGCGGCGTCGACCGCGACGTCGCGACCACGAGGAGCGCGCTGCCGGTGACGTGGCGGAGGATCTGCTCGACGAGGTCGAGCAGCGCCGGAGCCGCCCAGTGGAGGTCTTCGATCGAGACCACGACCGGCCTGGTCCGACCGATCGCCTCGAGCAGGCGACGCAGCGCCCAGGCCGCCTCCTCGCTCGAGGCCGCCTCGGACGCGACGCCGAGCAGCTCCAGCAGCCGTTGCCTCACCGCGGCTGCGCGCGCGTCGCCGTCGAGCAGCACGCGGAGCCGTCGTCGGACCTCGATCTCGCCGCTCACCGGCGGGAGACCTGCCGCGGCGCGAAGGAGCTCGACGAGGGGCAGGAAGGCGAGCCCGTCGCCGTACGGAAGGCACCTCGTCGACAGCACGACGACGTCGTCGGCGAGCGGCGCGACCAGGTCGGCGACGAGGCGCGACTTGCCGATGCCGGGCGGCCCGACGACCGCCGCCAGACGGGGCTCCCGGTCGGCGATCACCGCGTCGAGCAGCTCGCGCAGCCGGCTTAGCTCCGCTTCGCGGCCGACCAGCGGCCGGTCCAGGCCGGCGGCAGCAGCCGCGGCCGACACCGCTACCAACCGAAGAGCGTCCGCGCCGTGACGCTCGACCGTGATGGCGCGGTGCGCCAGTCGGCGAGTGGCGTCGTCGAGGAGGGTCTCCCCCGGCAATGCCGCCCCCAGGAGGGCCGCGGCTCGCTCCAGAGCGGGGCTCGAACCGGCGAACATCTCGCCGCTCGCGATGCCGATTCGCAGGTCGAGCGCGATCCCGGACCGGACTCCCTCCACCGCATCGACCGCTCGGGTGGCGTCGTGGAGCGCGTCGACGCAGCGCACCGCGCGCACCGCGTCGTCCTCCCGGATCGCCGGGCTCCCGAACAACGCGAGCAGGCCGGAGCCCCCGGCGCGCTCGACCGTGGCTCCGTGGCGCTCGAGCACGAGCCGCGCGGACTCTCCCCAGCTGGCCATGACGCGGCTGTACGCCTCCACGTCGGGGCCCCCCGGCGCCTGGTGTGCAGTCGTCGCCGACACCGCGACGGCGGTGACCGGAAGACGGAGGCTCGGTGCGGGGGAGGCGGCCCTGTCGGGCTGAGGGGGCGGAGCGAGCGCCGGATCCTGGACAAGCACCTGCTGCTCGAGCGCGCGGAGCCGCCCGTCCGGCTCGAGACCGAGCAGCTCGACGAAGCGGGCGCGGTGGCGACGATAGGTCGCGAGTGCGTCCAGCTGGCGACCGCTCCGGTAGAGCGCGAGCATCAGCTGCTCGGCCGGCCGCTCCCGGAGCGGCTCCTGGTCGACCAGCAGCTCGACCTCGGGGAGGATCTCCCGATGGCGGCCGAGCGAGAGCTCGACGTCGATGAGGTCCTCCCACGCGGTCAGCCGCAGCTCGTCGAGCCGGGACGCGACGGCGGCAAGCCCGGACGTGTCGGCGAGGTCGGCGAGCGCCGGCCCGCGCCAAAGCTGGAGCGCCTCCCGGAGCAGCCGGGAGCGCTCGTCCGGCGGCGCCGTCTCGGCCTGTGCTCGCAGCTCGCTGAACCGCAGCAGGTCGAGCTGCTCGCCGGTCGCGGGCAGCCGGTAGCCGGGCGGCTGCGTCAGCACCGCCTCCGGGCCGAGCAGCTTGCGCAGCTGCGAGACGTACACCTGCAGCGCCGCCGTCGCCGTCGCAGGCGGATCCTCTCCCCAGACGGCGTCGATCAGCTCGTCCACGGACACGATCTCGTTCGGCCGCACGAGCAGCGTGCCGAGCGCGGCGCGCTGCTTCGGCCCACCCAGGGCGAGCGAGCGGCCGTCGAGCAGCACGTCGACGGGGCCTAGGACGAGATACGCAAGCGCTCCCACCGCACCCGGAGTATCGCCTTCCGCTTCGTTCTGTAAAAGGCTCGCCCTTTAGTCGTTCTTTAGCGGCGCGACGGATAGTGGTCCGATGGTGGATTCTGCGGTGCCCGGGAGACTGGGATCCCGTCCCGGGGGGGGCGGGGTTGGTGGCCGCGTCGGGGTCGGTGGTTGCGTGCTGATCTGCTGTCTGGCCGGGTCGGTCGGCGGCTGGGGTCGGCCGGCGGCCACGTCTTCGCGCGGTCTCGATCTCCTGCCGGCTACGGCACGAGGCCCGGTCTCTTCAGCGCTGGGCCGGGACGCGGCGGCATATCGGATCGTCGGCGCGTCCGGCGGTCTGACCGGCGCGAACGCGGGTCAGGGCTTGCGGCTGCGCTTCGACGGGCGTGGCGTCTCGCTCGTCTCGCCGGCGGGGGCGCTGGGGCTGGAGCTGGTCGCGCTCGGAGGCGGCGGGAGCCTGGGGCCGGTGCCGCGGGTCGCGCCGACGGCGAGCGCGAACCGGGTCGTCTATCGGCGGCCGGGGCTGGAGGAGTGGTATGCGAACGGGCCGCTCGGCCTGGAGCAGGGCTTCACGCTGACACACCGCCCCGCCGGTCGGGGGGCGGTGACGCTGGCGCTGCGGCTGTCGGGGAGCCTCGCCCGCTCGGCGCGGCTGGAGGGCGGTACGTTGCGGTTGGGGTCGCTCGTCTACCGCGACCTCGTCGCGAGCGACGCGGCGGGGCGGCGGCTGCCGGCGCGTCTCGAGCTCGCGGGCCGCCGGTTGCTGATCCGGGTCGACGTCCGCCGCGCCCGCTATCCGCTCACGATCGACCCCCTGATCCAGCAGGGCTCCAAGCTCACCGGCAGCGGCGCGACCAGCTCCCGCCAATTTCGGCTACAGCGTCGCGGTCTCCGGCGACGGCAAGACCGCCCTGATCGGCGGTACCAGCGACAACGGCAATGCCGGGGCGGCCTGGGTGTTCACGCGCTCGGGAACGACGTGGACCCAGCAAACGACGACGAAGCTCACCGCGACTGACGAGAGCGGGAACGCACAGTTCGGCATCACGGTGGCGTTGTCGTCGGATGGGAACACTGCGCTGATCGGCGGGAACGCCGACAACAGCGATGTCGGGGCGGCCTGGGTGTTCACGCGCTCGGGAACGACGTGGACCCAGCAGACGACGACGAAGCTCACCGCGACTGACGAGAGCGGGCAGGGGTTCTTCGGTACCTCGGTGGCGTTGTCGTCGGATGGGAACACTGCCCTGATCGGCGGCTACGGCGACAACAGCACTGTCGGGGCGGCCTGGGTGTTCACGCGCTCGGGAACGACGTCGACCCAGCAAACGACGACGAAGCTCACCGCGACTGACGAGAGCGGGAACGCGTACTTCGGTAACTCGGTGGCGTTGTCGTCGGATGGGAACACTGCCCTGATCGGCGGCTACACCGACAACAGCAACGTCGGGGCGGCCTGGGTGTTCACGCGCTCGGGAACGACGTGGACCCAGCAAACGACGACGAAGCTCACCGCGACTGACGAGAGCGGGAACGCGTACTTCGGTAACTCGGTGGCGTTGTCGTCGGATGGGAACACTGCCCTGATCGGCGGCTACACCGACAACAGCAACGTCGGGGCGGCCTGGGTGTTCACGCGCTCGGGAACGACGTGGACCCAGCAGACGACGACGAAGCTCACCGCGAGCGACGAGAGCGGTGCCGCAGCATTCGGTACCGCGGTGGCGTTGTCGTCGGATGGGAACACTGCCCTGATCGGCGGCTCTACCGACAACAGCAATGTCGGGGCGGCCTGGGTGTTCACGCGCTCGGGAACGACATGAACCCAGCAAACGACGACGAAGCTCACCGCGACTGACGAGAGCGGCCAGGGGAACTTCGGTAACTCGGTGGCGTTGTCGTCGGATGCGGGCATCGCCGTGATCAGCGGCCAAAACGACGCGAGCGGGGTCGGCGCGGCGTGGGCGTTCGCGTTCGTCCCGGGGGCGCCGACCGGTGTGTCTGCGAGCGGGTCGGACGGTGCGGCAACGGTGTCCTGGGCGGCTCCGGCCGCCGACGGCTCGCCCGCGGTGACCGGGTACACGGCGACCGCGTCGCCCGGCGGCCGGACCTGCACCACGAGCGGCGCGCTCTCCTGCACCGTCACCTGCCTCACTAACGGCACCGGCTACCGTTCACGGTGACCGCGACCAACAGCTACGGCACGGGCTCGGCCTCGAGCGCCTCGGGCAGCGTCACTCCGTCGGCTCCCAGCGGCGGCGGCTCGGGCGGCGGCGGATCTTGTGCGCCGCTGACCGGGGCAGGAAGCCTGTCAGGCACCTTCGCCTGCGGCGGGACGGTGAGCGGCGGCTCCTCGGGCGGGTCGCTGACGGTGCCCTCGGGGGCGCTCGGCGGCAGCGTGACGGTCTCGCTGGAGCGGGTGGACGGGAACGCCGCGGTCGCGGCGAACGCGGCCTACGCGCCCGGGAGCACGGTGTTCGAGCTCTCGGTGACCTCGACCGCGACCGGACAGGCGATCACGAGCTTCGCCCAGCCGCTCGTGCTGCACTTCCCGGCCGGCGCCTCCGGGACGCCCGCCTACTCGCGGGACGGTACGAGCTGGACGACGATCCCCGCGCTGTCCGGCGCCTGGCTGCCTCCCGACCTGCAGGACGGCTCCTTCGTAAACGACGACGGCAGCGTCGACATCTACACGCGCCACGCCACCTACTACGCGCTCCTCGCGCTCGCCGCGCCCATCGGCCTGACCGCGCGGCTGCATGGCGGCACCCTCACCCTCAACTGGCAGCCCGGAAGGAACGGCGGCACCATTCTCCGCTACCAGATCCTGCTCAACGGCAGCCCGGTCGCCGCCACCGCCGCCACGCACGTCGACCTCCACGCCTTCGCTCGGGACGGCGTCAGCCGCTACGAGCTCGTCGCGGTCGGCCAGGGCGCACAGAAGGCCGCCGCGGTCGCCGCGCCGATCGCGATCGTCCCGGTCGCCCGCCCGCACGGCATCCCCCGCGCGATTCCCCGCTGGGCCTGGAAGCTCCTCGCCTGGCAGCAGCACGGCGCCTCCAGAGGCGCCCGCCCCGCCGGCTCCCCCAGGCGCCCAGCCGCCTGGTACTCGACCTGGAAGCGCTGGCGCCTGGCCCCGTGGAACGCAGACGGCAGCTGAGCCGTGCCGCGAGGACGGCGAGCGCGGACCACCGCCGGCCGCCGTTGGTCGTCCTTAGAGCCGGAACTCACGGTCGCGGCTCTCCATCAGGGCTCGCGGATTCGACGAGCCGGCCGCGCACCTGCGTCGACGCCGTCTGGCGCAGGATCCGCTCGTGCGCGAGGTGGGCATCGTCGGCGGCACAACCTTCCCCCACGCCCGCGCCTGGCCCAAGCCGATTGGCTGCGCCGGGCCTGCCAGGGTCTGCCGCTTCGCGTAGCCCGTCGCGGCGGTCGCCCGCTCCGAGAAGCTCTTTCCGCGCCCGCTCTGGGCACCGCGGCATGCGCTAGCGCGGCAGCTTCTGCTTCGTCAGGACAGTTCCGTTCGCATCGATCGTCTCGATGTAGGCGACGCCGCCGTTCGGAAGCTGCCGGCCCGAGACGAAGAGGTTGTCGACGACCGGCGTCGAGTCGACCACGGCGCCGTTCGCATCGACTGCGGCAACGGTCGCGACACCGTCGGCCGCGACGCCCTGGAGCCTTCCAGTCGCGAAGAACGACAGCGCCTTCACGTCCGCGGACGGGAAGCCGTCAGCGTTCAAGTCGCAGCCGAAGCCCTTCTCGTATTGCTGGTCGACGTGGTCGATCGCGAGGCAGAAGTGCCCGCCGGAGTTGCGCGACGCGTAGAAGGCCACGCCGTTCAGCGTGCCGAGGTACTGCATCGTCCCGCCGACGTGGAGATCCCGCATGGCCTGGTCGAGCGCGTCGTGGCCCGGCAGCACGTCGCTCGTGGACACCGGGGTACCGCCGTTCGTGATGCCGAGGAGGTCGCCGAGGCGGCCCGCGAAGGCGACCGCGGGAACCGCGACGGCCGCGGCGAGGCGCGCAAGGACGCTGTCGTCGTTCATCGTGTCGCTCCTTCGGGGTGTGGTCGTGACGGGGGGACGGCCGGGCTCTCCTCGGCCTCGGCGAGCCGGGCGGCGAGACGCCGCTTCGCGCGTGGAAGCGAACGCGCGCGGCGAGGGCGGTGCAGCCGAGGACGCGTGCCGCCTCGGCCAGCGCGAGCCCTTCCCAGGCGACGAGCCGCAGGACCTCGCGGTCGCGCTCGGAAAGCCGCGCGAACGCTACGGCGAGCACCGGATCGTCGGCGAAGCCGGCTCGGCGAGGGGCACTGCCACCTGCGCGGGCGCGGTGCGGGCCCGCCGACGCCGCTCGTTCGCGAGCGTCTTCCGAGCGACCGCGTAGAGCCACGGCAGCGGCTCGTCCGGAACGCGGTCGAGCCGACGCCAGCAGACGAGGAACGTCTCCGCCACGACGTCCTCGACCGCGTCTGCCGGCGCGCGCCGACGCACGTACGCGGCGACGGGCTCGGCGTGCTGCTCGTAGATCGTCCGGAACCGCTCGTCCTCTTCCCAGATCTCACCCTGTCTGTGTCGTGACGGGGCGAAGCGTTACAGGCGGGCGAGGGCGCTCACGCCTCGGCGAGCGGCGCTACGCGGGCAGGCGGACTTCGGAGACGTCGAGGCCGAGCGAGCTCGCGAGGCGGACGCCGTGCTGGAGCTCCGTCTTGCAGCCGCTCGCGGTCGCGGGTCTCCATCAGGCTGGCCGATCATCTCGCGCGCCTTCGGGCGCCAGAGGACGTGGCTCGCGAAGATCGGCAGCATCCGGTTCGCGGCGTCGACGAGCTGGCCGCGCACCTTCGTCGACGCGGTCTGGAGCAGGATCCGCTCGTACGCCATGCCGGCGCCGTGGTGGATGCCGTCGTCGATCGCGAGCCGGTTGCAGAGGTTCTCGAGCACCGTGCCGCGCGACGAGCGGGCGATCAGGCGGAAGCGCGGGATGATCAGCCGCTCGAAGAAGACCTGCATCAGGAAGACCTTCTCCTCGAGGATGTCCGCCTCGAGGAACATGTGCGCGAGCCGGTCGAGGTGCGGGTCGCGCTCGCCCTCGCCGCCGAGCTCGCCGATCAGCTTCAGCCACGCCTCGGTGTGGCGCGCCTCGTCCTGCACCATCGTCGAGTAGTAGAGGCGCGCCTCGGCGTCGGGCGCGGCGTTCAGAAGCTGCGCCGCCATCTCGCAGGCGAGGACGTCCGCCTGGAGCTGCTGCATCACGACCGAGCGCCAGACGTCCCGCCGGCGGGCCTGCCGCTGCGCGGTCCCCTTGCCCTCGGGGACGAACGGGATCTCGCCCCAGGGCAGATCGTGGACGGCCCACTCCTGGTGCTTCGCGAGGTGGTAGAAGCGGAGGACGCCGTCGAACGCGCTGCGGTCCTCGCCTCCTCCGTTCTCCTCGGTCGCAGGCTCGGCGCTCACGGGTGTGCACCTTAGCGAGCCGTGCGGCTGCAAGAATCCGCCGGTGATCGCGCTCGTCTTCAGCTACGAGGTTCGGGACGCCGCCGAGTTCGAGCGGGTCTACGGGCCCGAGGGCGAGTGGGCGCAGTTCTTCCGCCAGGGGCGCGGCTATGTCGGCACCGAGCTCCTGCACGACATCGAGCAGCCGAGCCGCTATCTCGTGATCGACCGCTGGGAGTCGGCCGAGGCGTACAACGCGTTCGCGAGCGAGCACCGCGACGAGTACATGCGCCGCGTCGACGACACGCGGTACCACTACGAGCAGGAGCTGCGGTTCGGCACGTTCGAGAGCGTCTGGGGGGAATGAGCACCCGCATCCCGCCGCACCACGGCGAGGGCTGCTGGGGCTGCGGGAACGCCCCCGACGGGATCCGGCTCCCCGTGCCCGCAGCCGAGGGGCTCGACGTCTACGAGGCCCGGTTCTCCTTCGACGAGCGGCACCAGGGCGGCCCCGGGCTCGTCCACGGCGGATTGATCGCGGCGGCGCTCGACGAGGGCTGCGGCCTGCTCGCGACCTGGTACCGGTTCCCGGTCGTGACGGGGCGGCTCTTCGTCCGCTACCGGCGCCCGGTGCCGATCAACACCGAGCTCGTCGTCCGCGCCCGGCTCACGCGGGAGCACGGGCGGCGACTGTACGTCGACGGCGAGCTGCTCCGCGGAGACGAGACGCTCGCCGAGACGCGGGCCACGTTCGTCCACGTCCCGCTCGAGCACTTCCTCGCGACGCCCGAGGGCCAGGCCGCGGCCGAGCGCTGGCGCGCGACGCAGGCTCAGTAGAGCGCCAGCACGAACTCGCGGGCGCCGTCCTGCCAGCGCGTCGAGCGGGCGCCGGCGAGGCGGGTGGCGAGCGAGACGGCGCGCGGGTTGTCGCCGCAGACGGTGGCCCGGAGCTCGGCGATGCCCGGCGGCGCGGGCGAGCGCCGTGAGCTCGCCGACGAGGACGCGGCCGATCCCCCGGCCCTGACAGGCGTCGGCGACGGCGCAGGCCACCTCGGCCGCGCGACCTTCACGGACGAGCCGGGCGATCCCGGCCGGTCCCGCATCGCCGTCCGACCGTCGCGACGAGGACGTGGTGCGTCGCGTCCACGCGGGCCAGCTCGGCGAGCTCGGCCGGAGACAGCCGCGGCTTCGCCGCCCCGAAGCGGGCTCGCCGCGACTCCGGGCCGAGGCGCCCGAACAGCGCCGCGACGGTCTCGGTGTCGCCGTTGCGGAGCGGGCGAATCGTGATGCCGTCGACGGAGCGAGTGAGCACTCCACGATCGTCGCCTGCCTCCGGCAGGCTCCGCGTCGCCGCTGCGGGCCATCTTCTTGACATGGCCCGACCGGGCCATGCATCGTCCGGGTGATGGAGCGATCATCCACGCTGGTGGAGCAAGAGATCCGCTTCTGCGAGCTGGACGGCCGCCGGATCGCGTATGCGACCGTCGGCGAAGGGCCGCCGTTCGTCTTCGGCGCGCCGTGGCTCTCGCACCTCGAGGCGAGAGTGGGACGACCCGCACGCCCGCGCCTTCTACGACGCAGCTCGCCGAGACCCACACGCGTCGTGCGCTTCGACCGGCATCGGCGTCGGCGCTCTCGGACCGCGATCTGCCGCGCCCGCCGGACGCCGACTCCGAGGCGCGCCGCGCTCGAAGCGGTCATCGACGCCGTCGGCGGCGGCCGCCGCGGTCGTCTTCGCCACCTCCTGCGCCGGCCTCGCCGCCGCCAGGCTCGCAGGCCGCCGGCCCGAAGCCGTCGACCGGCTCGTCTTCTTCGGCGCGCTACGCGACGCGAGACGACATCCCCGAGGCGGCGCGCCGCTCGCTCCTCGACTTCGTCCGCACGAACTGGCCGCTGGCCGCCCAGATGATCGCCGGACTCAAGGCGACCCCGCGCGAGCGGAGACGAGATCGCCCGGTTCGCCCGCTACCTGCGCAGTGCCGCCGAGCGCGGACGTCGCGGCGGCGTTTCTCGAGCTCGACCTGTTCGCCGACCTGCGCCCGTACCTGCCCACGCTCCCGATGCCCGCCCTCGTGCTCCACCGCCGCGACGCGCGGGCGGTGCCGATCGGCCGCGGACGCGAGCTCGCGTCGCTCCTTCCGAACGCCCGCTTCGTGGCCCTCGCGGGCGGCGCCCACACTCCCCTGGGGTCGACGACACCGCGCGACCTCCAGCGCGCGCTCGCCGGCTTTCTCGGCGGCGCGCCGGAGCTACAGCCGCGAACGGCCGCTCGCCGCTGAGTCGCCGCGAGACGGAGGTGCTGCGGCTCGTCGCGTCGGGTCTCTCGAACCGCGAGATCGCGGGCTCGCTCGTCCTCAGCGAGCACACCGTCCACCGGCACGTGGCGAACATCCTGACCAAGCTGACGCAGTCGTCCCGGGCCGCGGCGGCGGCCCACGCCACCCGCGCCGGACTGATCTAGCAGGGCTCAGCAGATGCGCGGCAGCGGGTCGCCGACGAGCATGTCGACGATGCGGCTGCCGCCGAACGGCGTCTCGACGAGCACGAGCGGCTCGCCGTCGTCGCGCACCTCGCCGACGATCGCGGCACCCGCGCCGAGCGGCTGCGCGCGCAGGAGCGCGAGCGCCTCGTCGGCCGCCGCGGCGGAGACGACGGCGACGAGCCTGCCCTCGTTCGCGACGAAGAGCGGGTCGATCCCGAGCAGCTCGCAGGCGGCGCGGACGCCGTCACGCACCGGGATCGCCTCCTCGGCGAGCACGACCGACAGCCCGGCACCAGCCGCGAGCTCGTTCAGCGTCGTCGCGACGCCGCCGCGCGTCGGGTCGCGCATCCAGCGCAGCTCCGGGCCGAGCGAGCAGAGCTCGGCCGTGAGGCCGTGGAGCGGCGCGGTGTCGCTCTCGACGTCGAGCTCGAGCGCGAGGTTGCCGCGCGCGAGCATGACGGCGATGCCGTGGTCGGCGATCGGCCCGGAGACGAGCACCCGGTCGCCCGCCTCGACGCGGTCGAGCCCGAGCACCGCGCGCAGGTCGAGAAATCCGACACCCGCGGTCGTCACGTAGAGACCGTCGGCCGCGCCGCGCTCGACCACCTTCGTGTCGCCGCCCGCCACGGCGACTCCCGCGTTGCGCGCGGCGCGCGCCATCGACGCGGCCAGCTCGCGCAGCTCGTCGACCGGGAAGCCCTCCTCGATCACGAACCCGGCGGTGAGCGCGAGCGGGACGGCGCCCGAGACGGCGAGGTCGTTGACGGTGCCGTTGACGGCGAGCTCGCCGATGTCGCCGCCGGGGAAGCGCAGCGGCCGCACGACGTAGGAGTCGGTCGTGAAGGCGAAGCGGGTTCCGTTGACCCCCACGATCGCGGCGTCGCCGAGCGGCTCGAGCATCGGATTGCGGAACTCCTCCAGGAACAGCCCCTCGACGAGCCGGCGCGACGCCTTGCCGCCCGCACCGTCGGCGAGCGTGATCACGTCGCCGCTCACGCCGGCACCTCGTCGCGGCGGCGGTGCCGGCCGTACGCGTAGTAGGCGGCGCACGCGCCCTCGCTCGAGACCATGCACGTGCCGAGCGGACGCTCCGGCGTGCAGGCGGTGCCGAAGACCGAGCACTCGTACGGCTTCGCGAGCCCGCGGAGGACGTCGCCGCAGCGGCACGCCTTCGGATCGGGGATGCGCACGCCGGGAACCGAGAACCGCTGCTCGGCGTCCCAGTCGGCGAACGCGTCGGCGAGCCGCAGGCCGCTGCGCGGGATCGTCCCGAGGCCGCGCCACTCGAACTCGTCGCGCACCGCGAAGACCTCCGCCAGCGCGGCGAGCGCCGCCCGGTTGCCCTCGGGGCGGACGACGCGCTCGTACGCGTTCTCGACCTCCGCCCGCCCGTCGCGCAGCTGGCGCATCAGCAGCACGACCGCGCGCAGGATGTCCGTCGGCTCGAAGCCGGCGACGACGACCGGGCGGCCGTACTCGCTGCTCACGAACTCGTACGGCCGCGTCCCGATCACCGTCGAGACGTGGCCGGGCCCGACGAAGCCGTCGATCGCCGTCTCCGGCGAGTCGAGGATCGCCCGCAGCGCGGGGCCGATCAGGACGTGGTTCGAGAAGACGCTGAAGTTCCGGACGCCGCGGGCGCGGGCGCGCAGGAGCGTCAGCGCGGTCGCCGGAGCCGTCGTCTCGAAGCCGACGCCGAAGAAGACGACCTCGCGCTCCGGCTCGCGCTCGGCGAGGGCGAGCGCGTCGAGCGGCGAGTAGACGATGCGGACGTCGGCGCCGCGCGCCTTCGCCTCGAGCAGCGACCGGCGGCGGCCACCCGGCACGCGGAGCATGTCGCCGAAGCTCGCGAGCGTCACCTCGGGCCGTTCGGCGAGCGAGATCGCGTCGTCCACCCGCCCCATCGGGATCACGCAGACCGGGCAGCCGGGCCCGTGCACGAGCTCGACCTCGTCCGGCAGCAGCGCGTCGAGCCCGTGCCGGTAGATCGCGTGCGTGTGCCCGCCGCAGACCTCCATCAGCTTCACGTGGCGCCCCGGCTCGACGAGCCCGCGCAGCTCGGAGCCGAGCGCGTGCGCCGCCCGCCCGTCGCGGTACTCGTCCACGTACTTCATTGCGCCTCGGCGAGCTCCGCGGCGATCGCCTCGGCCAGCAGGTCGAGCGTCGCGCGGGCCTCCTCCTCGTCGATCCGGGCGAGCGCGAAGCCGACGTGGATGAGCACCCAGTCGCCCGGCTCCGCCTCCGGGGTGAACGCGACGCTCACGTCGCGGCGGACGCCGGAGACGTCGATGCGCGCGAGCCCGTCGTCGAGCAGCGAGACGACCTGGCCGGGAATGCCGAGACACATGTCGCGCCAAGCGTCACAAGCCCGGTGTGGAGCCGCATCGGCCCGAACCCGCCGTCCCGCGCGGGAAACCCGCACGGCGATCCGTCGCCCTACCGATGCCGCCCCGGGCGCCGCGACCGAACCTTGCTGGCGAAGGGAGCAAATGGCGAAGCAGACTGCAACCGAGGCCGTGGTGTTGCCCGCCGCCGACCTCGATTCGCTGTTTCAGGCGCTCCGGGAACGCGGCTATCGCATCGTCGGCCCAACCGCACGTGACGGCTCGATCGTCCTCGACGAGCTCGGCCGGCGCCGCCGACCTCCCCGCCGGCTGGACGGACGAGCAGGCGCCCGGCTCCTACCGGCTCGCGCGGCGCGACGACGACGCCGTCTTCGGCTACGCGGTCGGGCCGCACTCGTGGAAGCGCGAGCTCCTGCCCCCGCGCGTGCGCCTCTGGCAGGCGCGCCGCAGCAACGGCGGATTCGCGATCGAGGAGGAGCCGCCGCCGTCGCAGCCGACGGCGTTTCTCGGCGTGAAGCCGTGCGAGGTCGCGGCGATCGCGATCCAGGACCGCGTGTTCCTCGGCGGCCGCTTCCAGGACGCCGACTACGCCGCGCGGCGCTCCGACGTGTTCGTCGTCGCCGTCGACTGCGGCGACCCCTCGGACCTCTGCTTCTGCGCCGCGCTGGGCAGCGGGCCCGGAGCGACCGACGGCTTCGACCTCGCCCTGACCGAGCTCCTCGACGGCGACCACCGCTTCCTCGTCCGCGCCGGCTCGTCCGCCGGCGAGGCCGTGCTCGCCGAGCTGCCGACGCGCCCGGCACCCGCCGGCGACGTCGCGCGGCGCGCGGAGATCGTCGCCGGCGCCGCCCGCGAGATGGCCGGCCGCTTCGAGCCCGACGGCGTCCACGCCCTGCTCACGGGCAACCTCGAGAGCCCGCACTGGGACGTCGTCGCCGAGCGCTGCCTCTCCTGCGGCAACTGCACGCTCGTCTGCCCCACGTGCTTCTGCACGCACGTGGAGGACGCGTCCGCGCTCGACGGCTCGACCGCCGAGCGCACCCGCGTCTGGGACACGTGCTTCTCGCTCCGCTACGCCGAGATGCACGGCGGCAACACGCGCCCGACGACGCGCGTCGCGCTACCGCCAGTGGCTGACGCACAAGCTCGCCACGTGGGAGGACCAGTTCGGGACGCCCGGCTGCGTCGGCTGCGGCCGCTGCATCGCGTGGTGTCCCGTCGGGATCGACATTCGCGAGGAGGTGCGGTCACTCCGCGCCGAGGAGGACCACCATGCGCACGCTTGACGCTCTCATCGTCGAGAGCCCCGTCTTCAGCGGGCTCGACCAGGACCAGCTGGAGCTGATCGCCGGCTGCGCGCAGAACGTCGTCTTCCCCGCCGGGGAGCGCCTCTTCCGCGAGGGCGATCCGGCCGACACGTTCTTCCTCGTCCGGCACGGGCTCGTCGCGATCGACGTGTACGTCCCGAACCGGGGCCAGCTGACGCTGGCGGCCGTCGGGCCCGGCGAGATCGCCGGCTGGTCGTGGCTGATGCCGCCCTACCGGTGGCACTTCACCGGCCGCTCCGTGGAGCTCGTCCGGGCGATCCAGTTCGACGGCGCCTGCCTGCGCGGCAAGTGCGACGACGACACGCGCCTCGGCTACGCGCTCCTCACCCGCTTCTCGCAGCTGCTCGTCGACCGCCTCCAGGCGACGCGCCTCCAGCTCATGGACGTGTATGGCAGCGATAGCTGAACCCGTCGGACTCGCACGCGGGGCGATGACCCCCCTGCCGTACCGCGTCGTGCGGAACCGGCGCGAGAACCACGACAACTGGACGCTCGAGCTCGAGCCGGTCGACGACGCGCTCGACCCGATCGGCCCCGGCCAGTTCACGATGCTGTACGTCTTCGGCGTCGGCGAGGTGCCGATCTCGTCGAGCGGCGACCCCGCGCAGCCGGAGCGGCTCGTGCACACGATCCGCGCGGTCGGCGCGGTCACGAAGGCGCTCTGCGCGCTCGAGCCCGGCGCCGTGCTCGGCGCCCGCGGCCCGTTCGGCAACCGCTGGCCGCTCGAGGCCGCGCAGAGGACACGACCTCGTCCTCGTGGGCGGCGGCGTCGGCCTGCCGCCGCTGCGGCCGGTCGTCTACCACGCGCTCGCGAACCGCGTCGACATCGGCGAGCTGCTCCTGCTCTACGGCGGCCGCACGCCCGCCGACCTGCTCTTCACGCACGAGCTCGAGGCCTGGCGCGACCGGCACGACATGCACGTCGACGTGACCGTGGACGCGGCGCACAGCGACTGGCACGGCCGCGTCGGCGTCGTCACGACCCTCATCCCCGGCGCGCAGTTCGAGCCGGACGAGGCGGTCGCGTTCATCGTCGGGCCGGAGATCATGATGCGCTTCACGCGCCCGGGCGCTCCTCGACCGCGGCGTCGCGCCCGAGCGGATCTGGATCTCGATGGAGCGGACGATGCGCTGCGGCGTCGGCCTCTGCGGCCACTGCCAGCTCGGGCCGACGCTGATCTGCCGCGACGGCCCCGTGTACCGCTGGGACGAGCTGGAGCCGCTGCTGAGGGTGGCCGAGCTGTGAGTCCCGTCGAGCCGCAACGGGGGCAAGCACAAGGTCTCGAACGGGACGCGGCCGACGCTCTCGGTCTGGAAGTTCTCCTCCTGCGACGGCTGCCAGCTCTCGCTCCTCGACTGTGAGGACGAGCTGCTCGCCCTCACCGGCGCGGTCGAGATCGCGTACTTCCTCGAGGCGTCGAGCGCGACCGCGAAGGGGCCGTACGACCTGACGCTCGTCGAGGGATCGATCTCGACGCCGCACGACGCGGAGCGGGTGCACGAGATCCGGCGCAACTCTCGCTTCCTCGTCTCGATCGGCGCCTGCGCGACGAGCGGCGGCATCCAGGCGCTGCGGAACTTCGCCAACGTCTCCGAGTTCGTCTCGGCGGTGTACGCGAACCCCGAGTACATCTCGACCCTGCGCACGTCCACGGCGATCGCCGACCACGTCCACGTCGACTTCGAGCTCCAGGGCTGCCCGATCAACAAGCACCAGCTGCTCGAGGTCGTGGGCGCGTTCCTCGCCGGCCGCCGCCCGAACGTCCCGAACCACGCGGTCTGCGTCGACTGCAAGCTCGCCGGCATCCCGTGCGTGACCGTCTCGCACGGCGTCCCCTGCCTCGGCCCCGTGACGCAGGCCGGCTGCGGCGCGCTCTGCCCGCTCTACGCGCGCGGCTGCTTCGGCTGCTTCGGGCCGTCCGAGCAGGCGAACACCGCCGCGCTCGCCGCCCGCTGGCGCGAGCTCGGCGCCGACGATCCGGCGCTGCTGCGCGCGTTCCGCGGCATCACCGGCAACGCACCCGCATTCCGGAGGCAGGCGACGCTGCATGAGTGAGAAGACCAGGGCCAGGACGAAGACGATCCGCACCGACTACCTCGCCCGCGTCGAGGGCGAGGGCGGGATGCTCGTCCGGATGCGCGGCGGCAAGGTCACCGACGTGCAGCTGAAGATCTACGAGCCGCCGCGCTTCTTCGAGGCGTTCCTGCGCGGCCGCGACTTCACCGAGGCGCCCGACGTGACCGCGCGGATCTGCGGGATCTGCCCGGTCGCCTACCAGATGAGCTCGTGCCTCGCGATGGAGTCGCTCGCCGGCGTCGAGGTCTCGGGGCAGCTGCGCGCGCTCCGCCGGCTCCTCTACTGCGGCGAGTGGATCGAGTCGCACACGCTCCACATCTTCATGCTCCACGCGCCCGACTTCCTCGGCGTCGCGAGCGCGGTCGAGCTGGCGAAGATCAACCCGGCGCTCGTCGAGACGGCGCTGCGGCTGAAGAAGATCGGCAACGAGGTGATGCGCGTCGTCGGCGGCCGCGAGGTGCACCCGATCAACGTGCGCGTCGGCGGCTGGTACAAGGCGCCGACCCGGGCGCAGCTCGACGCGCTCGTGCCCGACCTGCAGTGGGCGAAGCAGGCGTCGCTCGAAGCGGTACGCGTCGTCGCGGGACTCGACTTCCCCGAGCTCGAGCAGGACTACGAGCTCGTCGCGCTCGACGCGGACGGCGAGTACCCGATCGACCGCGGCGGCCGGCTCGTCTCGAACCGCGGGCTCGACATCCCGATCGCCGAGTTCTTCGACCACGTCGTCGAGGAGCACGTCGAGCACTCGAACGCCCTCCACTCCCGGCTGCGCGAACGCGGCTCGTATCTCGTCGGCCCGCTCGCGCGCTACGCGCTCCACCGCGACCTCCTCTCCCCCGACGCGGCGGCCGCCGCGGACGAGGCCGGGCTCGAGCCGGTCGTCCGCAACCCGTTCCGGTCGATCGTCGTCCGCGCCGTCGAGCTCGTGCACGCCTGCGACGAGGCGCTGCGCCTGATCGAGGGCTACGAGCAGCCCGCCGAGCCCGCGCTCGCCGTCGTCCCGCAGGCGGGCGTCGGCCACGGCGCGAGCGAGGCGCCGCGCGGCACGCTCTACCACCGCTACCGCCTGGACGCCGCCGGCGCGATCCTCGACGCGAAGATCGTCCCGCCGACCTCGCAGAACCAGCGCTCGATCGAGGAGGACCTGCACGCGTTCGTGACGGCGCACGCCGACCTGGACGACGAGGAGCTGCGGCTCCGCTGCGAGCAGGCGATCCGCAACTACGACCCGTGCATCTCGTGCGCGACGCACTTCCTCACGCTCGAGATCGACCGCGGATGACGCGTTTGCGTCGTCTGCGTCGGGAACGAGCTGCGCGGCGACGACGCGGCCGGGCTCGAGGTGCTGCGCCTGCTCGAGGGAACGCTGCCGGACGGCGTGCGCTCCGCCGCCTGCGAGGGCGAGCCGGTGTCGCTGCTCTCGCTCTGGGAGGACTGCGAGACGGCGATCGTCGTCGATGCGACCCAGTCGGGCGCGGAGCCGGGCACGATCCGGCGGATCCCAGCGCACGAGCAGCCGCTGCCGGAGGAGCTGAGGCGTGCGTCGACGCACCTGCTCGGCGTCGCCGAGGCGGTGGAGCTGGCCCGCGCGCTCGGCAAGCTGCCCGCGCGGACGATCGTCTACGGGATCGAGGGCGGCACCTGGGACACGGGCGCCGCGCTGACGGCCGAGGTGGCGGAGGCTGCAGGCGTCGTCGCGGCGTCGATCCGGCGCGAGCTCGGAGCAGCGGCCTGATGCACGAGCGCGCCATCCTCGCCGACCTCGTCCGCGAGATCGAGTCCGTCGTGAGCCGCGAGGGCGCGTCTTCGGTGCGCGCCGTCCGCGTCCGCGTCGGGCCGATGTCGCACATGACGCCGGCGCACTTCGTCGAGCACTTCGTCGACGCGACGCGCGGCACCGTCGCCGAAGGCGCCCGCTGCGACGTCGAGCCGATCGACCCGCGCGACCCGCTCGCGCAGTCGATCGTCCTCGAGAGCGTCGAGCTGGAATACGCCTGACCTCTGAGCGCGTCCCGTGCAGACGTGCCGCGTCGAGACAGCTCCCCGGGAGCCACGTCTCCTGACCTGGTCAGGGGACATCGCGGGGACGGACACGGTTGCTGCGCATTTCGACAGTCAGCGGCCGGATATGCCTCGCAATCCGTAGCACTACCGGCTTGAAACCCTGCATCCCGGAAGGACATAATCCCCGCGCCCATGTCCGTCGACGAGCGCTCCACCTCCGACCGGGTCCTGCACGCGCGCGAGCGCTACGTCGCGCGCGGCGTCACGACGCCCGCGCTCGTCGTCGGCCGCGCCGAGGGCGCCCGCATCTGGGACGCCGACGGCCGCGAGTACCTCGACTTCGGCGGCGGGATCGCCTGCCAGAACCTCGGCCACGGCGCCGAGTCGGTCGTCCGCGCGATCCACGAGCAGGTCGACCGCTACCTCCACCAGTGCTTCATGGTCGGCATGTACGAGCCGTACGTGGAGGTCTGCCGGCGGCTCGACGACCTCTGGCCCGGCTCCTCCGAGACGCGCTCGGTGCTCCTCAACTCGGGCGCCGAGGCGGTCGAGAACGCGGTCAAGATCGCCCGCGTCGCCACCGGCCGCCCGGCCGTCGTCGTCTTCGACCGCGCCTTCCACGGCCGCACGAACCTGACGATGGCGATGACCTCGAAGCTCGTCTACAAGAAGGGCTTCGGCCCGCTCGCCGGCGACGTCTACCGCGCCCCGGCGCCGTACCCGTTCCGCGGCGTCACGACCGAGGACGCGCTCCACGGGCTCGAGCTCCTCTTCAAGCAGGACGTCGACCCCGCCGCCGTCGCGTGCCTGGTGCTCGAGCCGGTGCAGGGCGAGGGCGGCTTCATCCCGATGCCGGCCGAGTTCGTGCAGGCGCTGCGGGCGATCTGCGACGAGCACGGGATCCTCTACGTCGACGACGAGGTCCAGGCCGGCTGCGGCCGCACGGGCCCGATGTGGGCGATCGAGCAGCTCGGCGTCGAGCCCGACCTGATCGTCTCCGGCAAGACGCTCGGCGGCGGCCTGCCGCTCGCCGCCGTCACCGGCAAGGCGGCGCTGATGGACGCCGTGCCGCCCGGCGGCCTCGGCGGCACCTTCGGCGGCAACCCGGTCGCCGCCGCCGCCGCGATCGCCGTCCTCGACGAGCTCTCCTCCCCCGGCTTCCGCGAGCGCGCCGCGCACGTCGCCGAGCTGCTCCGCGTCCGCCTCGACGGGATCGCCGACCGCAACCCGCTCGTCGGCGAGGTGCGCGGCCTCGGCGCGATGCTCGCGCTCGAGCTCGCCGAGCGCAGCGGCGACGTGGCGGGCAAGGTCACCGCCTACGCGCGCGAGCACGGGCTGATCCTGCTCTCGTGCGGCCTCTACGGCAACGTCATCCGGCTCCTGCCGCCCCTCTCCGCCAGCGACGAGGAGCTGGAGCGCGGGCTCGCCATCCTGGAGGCGGCACTTGACGACGCCCGCACCGGCTAGCGCGGACACCGCGGCGGCAACGGCCCCGCCTGCCGTCCGCCTGACCGGGATCCGGCGCACGTACGGGCCCGTCGTCGCGGTCGAGCGGCTCGACCTCGATATCGCAGAGGGCGAGTTCTTCACGCTGCTCGGGCCCTCCGGCTCCGGGAAGACGACGACGCTGCGCGTGATCGCGGGTTTCGAGCGCCCCGACGCGGGCCGGGTGGAGCTGCGCGGCGCCGACGTGACGCGCACCGCCCCGTCGGAGCGCGACGTGAACACCGTGTTCCAGGACTACGCCCTCTTCCCGCACATGAGCGTCGTCGAGAACGTCGAGTACGGGCTCCGGGTCAAGGGCGTCCCCCGCCGGGAGCGGCGCGCCCGGGCCGAGGAAGTGCTCGAGCGCGTCCGCCTACCTGGCCTCGGGAAGCGCAAGCCGGTGCAGCTCTCCGGCGGCCAGCGGCAGCGCGTCGCGCTCGCGCGGGCGATCGTCAACAGCCCGGCCGTGCTCCTGCTCGACGAGCCGCTCGGCGCGCTCGACCTGAAGCTCCGCCAGGAGATGCAGGTCTTCCTCAAGGAGCTCCAGCGCGAGCTCGGGATCACGTTCGTCTACGTCACGCACGACCAGGAGGAGGCGCTGACGATGAGCGACCGCCTCGCCGTGTTCGCGGACGGGCGGGTCGAGCAGATCGGCAGCCCCGCCGAGGTCTACGAGCATCCGGGGACGGAGTTCGTCGCCGGCTTCGTCGGCGTCTCGAACGTGCTCGAGCGGGACGGACGGCTCCTGACGATCCGACCCGAGAAGATCCACATGGCCGACGAGGGCGCCAGCCTGCCCTCGGGCGACCAGCTGGAAGCGGGCCGCATCCGCGACGTCGTCTACGTCGGGATGGTGACCCGGTACGTCGTCGAGCTCGACTCGGGAGGAGAGCTCGTCGTGGTGCGCCAGAACCTCGAGACGTCCTCGCAGGAGGTCCTCGAGGCGCGCGGCAAGCGAGTCCGGCTGGGGTGGCGGCCGGAGCACACGTTCGAGATCACCCCGCACAAGGAGGCACACGAGCAGTGACGCACATCCGCAGGGTTCATATCGTCGTGGCCGCGCTCGCGGCCGCGCTCTGCGTCCCCGCCGCCGGCGTGAGCGCCGGCAACGGGTTGCCCACGAAGATCGGGCCCGGCGAGGGCCAGCTCAACCTGATCGCGTGGGAGGGCTATACGCAGCCGCAGTGGGTCAAGCCGTTCGAGAAGGCGACCGGGTGCCAGGTGAACGCGAAGTACGCGGGCTCCTCCGACGAGATGGTGACGCTCATGCGCCAGGGCGGCGGCTCCCAGTACGACATGGTGTCCGCGTCCGGCGATGCGAGCCTCCGCCTGATCTACGGCAAGGACGTCCAGCCCGTCAACCCGGCCCTGATCCCCGACTTCAAGAACTTCATCCCGGCGCTGAAGTCGCCGCCGCACAACACGGTCAAGGGCGTCCACTACGGGATCTCGCTCCAGTGGGGCCCGAACACGCTGCTCTACAACACGAAGAAGGTGAAGCCGAAGCCGACGAGCTGGTCGGTGCTCTACAGCCCGAAGTACAAGGGCAAGATCACCGTCCCGGACAACCCGATCCAGATCGCGGACGCGGCGCTCTACCTCTCGAAGACGAACCGCTCGCTCGGGATCACCGACCCGTACGAGCTGAACCAGGCCCAGTTCGACGCCGCGATCAACCTGCTCCAAGAAGCAGAAGCCGCTGATCAAGAAGTACTGGGCGCTCGCCTCCGACGAGATCGACCTGTTCAAGAACGGCGACGCGGTGGTCGGCGCCTCGTGGCCGTACCAGACGAACACGCTGATCGCCGACAAGGCGCCGGTCTCCGACCTGATCCCGAAGGAGGGCGCCACCGGTTGGGCCGACACGTGGATGCTCTCGGCCCACGCGAAGCACCCGAACTGCGCCTACAAGTGGCTGGCGTGGGTCTCGACGCCGAAGGTGCAGGCCCAGCAGGCGATCTACTTCGGCGAGACGCCCGCCAACACGAAGGCGTGCGCGATCATGAACAAGCTCGCCCCGGGCTCCGCGGCCCAGTACCACTGCGGCGCCTCGGCGAAGTACTTCAACTCGATCAAGTTCTGGAAGACGCCGGTCGCCGACTGCGGCAACGGCAAGAGCGACTGCATGACGTACACGCAGTGGCAGCAGGCCTGGACACAGCTGAAGGGATAGATCGTCCTGGCCGTCCGCACCGTCGATCTCCCGCAGCCGAGCCGCCCCCTCCGGGCGGCTCGGCTGCGCGCTCTCCGGCTTCTTCTGGAAGCACCCCTCGGCGAAGGCGCTGCTGCTCCTCGCCGCGCCGCTTCTCGGCTTCGGCCTCGTCTACCTCGCCTCGCTCACGGCGCTCTTCGTCTCGTCGTTCTGGACGGTCAACGCGTTCACGACGCAGATCGAGCATCACTGGACGCTCGACAACTTCCGCACGATCGTCGCAGTCGAGCGCCTACCGCACGATCGCGCTGCGCACGATCGGGATCGCCGCCGCGGTCACGCTCACCGACGCGGTGCTCGCGTTCCCGCTCGGCTACTTCATGGCGCGGATCGCGCGGCCGCGGACGCGCGCGCTCCTGTTCGTCGCCGTCCTGCTGCCCCTCTGGTCGAGCTACCTGATCCGCGTCTACATCTGGCGGCTGATCCTGAACAACGACGGCGTCCTCAACTGGACGCTCGGGAAGCTCGGGCTCGGCTCGGTCAACATCGCCTACTCGAACTTCGCCGTCTGGATCATCTTCTCGTACGTCTGGCTCCCGTTCATGATCCTGCCCGTCTACGGAGCGCTCGAGCGGATCCCGGAGTCGCTCCTCGAGGCCTCGCGCGACCTCGGCGCCCGCGGCTTCCACACCTTCCGGCGCGTCGTGCTGCCGCTCGCGCTGCCGGGCGTCGTCGCCGGCTCGATCTTCACGTTCTCGCTCACGCTCGGCGACTACGTGACGCCGCTGCTGGCGGGCGGCGCCTCGTCGCAGTTCATCGGCAACGTCGTCTACGACTCGGTCGGGATCTCGAACAACGTGCCGTTCGCAGCCGCCTACGCAGCGGTGCCGCTCGCCGTGATGGGCGTCTACCTCCTGATCGCGCGCCGGCTCGGCGCGTTCGAGGCGATGTAGGTGTACGATCGGCAGACGCCGCCGGCACGCGAGGGAATCGTGACGGAGTCGCGCGAACCCGTATCGCTCTCAGGGCCTGGGCCGTGCTCGTGACGGCGTTCCTCTGGGTGCCGCTGCTCCTGATCCTCGTCTACGCGTTCAACAAGTCGAACATTCAGAGCTGGCCGATCCCCGGCTTCACGACGAAGTGGTTCCGCGTCGCCTGGCAGACCCAGGAGGTGCGCGACGCGATCTGGCTCTCCGTGCGCGCGGGGCTCACGGCGACCGGGATCGCGCTCGTGCTCGGCTCGGCGGCCGCGTTCGCGATCGCGCCGCTTCCGCTTCTTCGGGCGGGAGTCGGTCTCGTTCCTGCTCGTGCTCCCGATCGCGCTGCCGGGGATCATCACCGGCATGGCGCTGAACGCGTTCTTCCTGCTGGGGGCACATCGACCTGTCGCTCTGGACGATCGTCACCGGTCACGCCACCTTCTGCGTCGTGATCGTCTACAACAACGTGCTCGCACGGCTGCGGCGGTCGTCGCACGTCGCTGCTCGAGGCCTCCGCCGATCTCGGCGCCGACGGCTGGCAGACCTTCCGCTTCGTCGTCTGGCCCGTGCTCTCGACGGCCCTCGTCGCGGGCGGGCTGCTCGCGTTCGCGCTCTCGTTCGACGAGGTGATCGTGACGACGTTCACCGCGGGCGCGCAGAACACGCTGCCCGCTGCTCATCTTCGGCTACATCCGGCTCGGGCAGCAGTTGCCCGTCGTGAACGCGATCGCATTCGCGATGATCGTCCTGACGGTGATCCCGGTCGCGCTCGCGCAACGGCTGATGCGCGACACGGGGGTGCTGCGCCGCGGCGCGGCGGCCGTGACCGAGTCGGTCGAGTCCTCGCAGATTCCGGCGCTCTGACGAAAGACGGGAGGAATGGCATGAGCACCACCGACACACGAAGTACCAGGCCTTCATCGGCGGCGGCTTCACCGACGCGGCCTCCGGCGAGACGATGGAGGTGATCAACCCGGCGACGGGCAAGACGATCGCCGAGGTGCCGAGCTGCGGCGCGGAGGACGTCGACCGGGCCGTCGAGACGGCGAAGAAGGTCCTGCCCGAATGGCTCGACAAGACGCCGAAGGAGCGCTCCGAGCTGCTGCACAGGCTCGCCGACGTGCTCGACGAGCATGGCGAGGAGCTCGCCCAGATCGAGTCGCAGAACGTCGGCAAGCCGCTGATGGCCTCGCGCGACGAGATGCCGTTCTCGGCCGACAACCTCCGCTTCTTCGCCGGCGCGGCCCGCAACCTCGAGGGCAAGTCCGCGGGCGAGTACATCACCGGCTACACGTCGATCATCCGGCGCGAGCCGCTCGGGATCGTCGCCGGCATCTGCCCGTGGAACTACCCGCTGATGATGGCGATCTGGAAGCTCGGCCCCGCGCTCGCCGCCGGCAACGTCCAGATCCTCAAGCCGTCCGAGCAGACGCCGCTCTCGCTGCTCCGGTTCGTCCAGCTCGCCCAGGAGGTGATCCCCGAGGGCGTGCTCCAGGTCGTCACCGGCGACGGCGTCCCGGCCGGCGCGCGGCTCGTCTCGCATCCGGACGTGCGGCTCGTCTCGCTCACCGGCGACGTCGAGACCGGCAAGACGATCGCCCGCAACGCCGCCGACACGCTCAAGCGCGTCCACCTCGAGCTCGGCGGCAAGGCGCCGATGGTCGTCTTCGACGACGCCGACGTCGAGGCGGTCGCCGCCGGCATCCGGCTCGCGGGGTACTGGAACTCGGGCCAGGACTGCACCGCCGGCACGCGCGTGATCGCCGGGCCGAAGATCTACGACCGGCTGCTCGAGGAGCTCGTGCCGCAGGTCGAGTCGCTGAAGGTCGGCGACCCGATGTCGAGCGACGAGATCGAGATGGGCTCCGTGATCTCGCAGGACCAGCAGGAGCGGATCCTCGGCTTCCTCGAGCGGGCGAAGGGCGCGACCGTCCTCACCGGCGGCGGGACGAACGGAGACGCCGGCTACTTCGTCCAGCCGACGCTGGTCACCGACGTCGCCCAGACGGACGAGATCGTCCAGAACGAGGTGTTCGGGCCGGTCGTGACGGTGCAGCGGTTCGCCGACGACGACGAGGCGATCCGCTGGGCGAACGACGTCCGCTACGGGCTCGCCGCCTCCGTCTGGACGCGCGACGTCGGCCGGGCCATGAACGCGGTGCGCAAGCTCCAGTTCGGGGCGGTGTGGGTGAACGACCACCTGCTGCCGATCAGCTCGGAGCTCCCCCACGGCGGCTACAAGCAGTCCGGCTACGGCAAGGACATGTCGCTGTACTCGATGGAGGAGTACACGCAGATCAAGCACGCCGCGTTCAAGCTGTAGCGGCTTCGCGCCGCTTCGCGTTTCTGCTCGCAGAGCGTGGGGGCCGGCCGGTCGGCCCCCACGACTCGAAGCCGCGCAGCGTGCGCGGCCAGGCCAGGCGTAGGCTTCTCCGCGCGGCCGGTCCGGCAGCGCACCGATGCCTGGCCGGACACCGCCCGCGATCCTTCGGCCGCATGGCGGACGCGCTCGTCTCGGTCGAGCGGCTGACGAAGACCTACGGGCGCGCCCGCGGCGTCGCCGACCTCTCCTTCGCCGTCCAGCCGGGCGAGGTCTTCGGCTTCCTCGGCCCGAACGGGGCCGGCAAGACGACGACGATCCGGCTGCTCCTCGACCTGATCCGGCCGACCGCGGGACGGGTCGTCGCCTTCGGCCGCGACGTCCGCAGCGCGTCGCGCGAGGTGCGGGCGCGCACCGGGTACCTGTCCGGCGACCTGCGCCTGTACGAGCGCCTCACCCCGCGCGAGCACCTGCGCTATCTCGCCTCGCTCCGCGGCCTGCCCGGCCTCGGCGACGGCGAATCGATCGCCGGCCGCCTCGAGCTCGAGCTCGACCGCCCCGTGCGGGCGCTCTCGAAGGGCAACCGCCAGAAGGTCGGGATCGTCCTCGCCCTCTTCCACCGGCCCGAGCTGCTCGTCCTCGACGAGCCGACCTCCGGCCTCGACCCGCTGATGCAGCAGGCCTTCTACGCGCTCCTGCGCGAACGGGTGGACGACGGCGGCACGGTGTTCCTCTCCTCGCACGTGCTCGCCGAGGTGCAGCACGTCGCCGACCGGGTCGCGGCGATCCGGGAGGGGCGGCTCGAGCTCGTGGACACGGTCGAGGCGATCCGGTCGCGCGCCTTCACGCGCGTCGAGGCGACGTTCCGCTCCGCACCGCCGGCGCACGCGTTCGACGAGCTGCCCGGCGTGCGCGAGCTCGAGCGGCGCAACGGCACCGTCGTGCTCGCGCTGAGCGGGCACGCCGACCCGCTCGTCAAGGCGCTCGCGCGCTACGAGGTGCTCACGCTCGACAGCCACGAGGCCGACCTCGAGGACGTCTTCCTCGACCTCTACCGGGACGACGGCGATGCTGCGTAACGTCGCCACGAAGACGCTCCGCGACCTCCGCCGCGGCTTCGTCTGGTGGAGCGTCGGCCTCGCCGGGATGGTCGCGCTGATGGTCGCCGTCTACCCCACCGTGCGCGACAACCCGGCGCTCAACCGCTTCGTCGAGCAGTACCCGGACACGCTCAAGGCGTTCATCGGCTTCGGCGGCGCGGTCGACTACACGTCCGCGGCCGGGTACCTCGGCAGCGAGCTCTTCTCGTTCATGGTGCCCCTCCTGCTGCTGCTCGCCGCGATCGGGGCCGGCGCGCGCGCGATCGCCGGCGAGGAGGAGGCCGGCACGCTCGAGCTGCTGCTCTCGTGCCCGGTCTCACGGCGCCGCCTCGTGCTCGAGAAGCTCGCCGCGCTCGTCGTCGAGACGACGGCCCTCGGCGCCGTCCTCCTCGCCTCGCTCTGGGTCGGCGCCCGGGCCGTCTCGATGGACGTCTCGCTCGCGCACCTCGCGGCGGCGACCGCGAGCGCCGTCCTCCTCGCGCTCGCGTACGGCGCGATCGCGCTCCTCGTCGGTGCCGCCACCGGGCGCCGCGCGCTGACCGTCGCCGTCGTCGCAGCCCTCGCCGTCGCCGCGTTCCTCGTCGCCTCGCTCGCGCCGCTCGTCAGCGTGCTCGACGTCGCGAAGGAGGCGTCGCCCTTCTACCACTACTCGGCGAGCGACCCCCTCCGGCACGGGCTCGCGGCCGCGCACGCGCTGCCGCTGCTCGCGCTCGCCGCCGTCGCCGGCCTCCTCGCCCCCTTCGCGCTCGAGCGGCGCGACGTCGGCGTCGGCTGAGCTGACAACTCAAAGCCGATCTGTTCGTCTCAGTCTCCGAGACGTAGGCTGAACGCATCCGTCCCTCTCCTCCGGAGGTCTCGCGTGGGCACCGACGAGCTGGGCACTGCGGCCGAGATCGCCGGCCGGTTTCTCGACAACATCGAGACGGTCGTTCACGGGAAGCGAGACCAGATCACGCTCGTCGCGGCCGCGCTCATGTGCGGCGGGCACGCGCTCCTCGAGGACGTGCCTGGCACCGCGAAGACCGTGCTCGCGCGCGCGATCGCACAGTCGATTCACGGCGCGGCGGCCTCGCGGATCCAGTGCACGCCCGACCTCCAGCCGACCGACGTCACCGGCCTCTCGATCTTCAACCAGCGCGAGCGCGACTTCGAGTTCCGCCCCGGGCCGGTGTTCGCGAACGTCGTGCTCGTGGACGAGATCAACCGCGCGATGCCGAAGACGCAGTCGGCGCTGCTCGAGGCGATGGCCGAGCAGCAGGTGACCGTCGACGGCGTGACGCGCGCGCTCCCCGAGCCGTTCCTCGTGCTCGCGACGCAGAACCCGATCGAGTACGAGGGCACGTTCCCGCTCCCCGAGGCGCAGCTCGACCGCTTCTTCGTCCGCACGACGCTCGGCTATCCCGACGCCGAAGACGAGGTGCGGATCGTGGACGAGCAGCTCGGCTCGCACCCGCTGACGCGCCTCCGGCCCGCCGTCGGGCTCGACGAGGTCGCACTGCTGCGGGCCAGCGTCGAGACGGTGTTCGTCCACGAGGCGGTGTCGCGCTGGATCGTCGACCTCGTCCGAGCGACGCGGCTCCTCGACATCGTCGCGATCGGCAGCTCCGTCCGCGGCAGCCTCGCGCTGAACCGCGCCTCGCGCGCCTGGGCGATCATCCACGGCCGCCGCTACGTCACCCCGGACGACGTCGAGCGGCTCTTCGTGCCGGTGCTGATGCACCGCCTGCTCTTCCGGCCGAGCTTCCTCGCCGAGATCCGCGACCACGGCTGGGAGGCGGCGAGCCTCGAGGTCCGCCGCCGCTGCGTCGAGCTCGCGCCGAAGCCCGGGTTCGACATCGACCTCGACGTGCCCGCGACCGTCACGGGATAGGAGCCGTCGTGGCCGTCGGCGTCTTTCCGCTCGTCCCGCGGCGGCGGGTGATCGGGCTCGCGTTCGGCGGCGTGCGCAGCGTCCGCCGCGGCACCGGCTCCGACGTCGCGGGCTCGCGGGAGTACCGGCCGGGCGACAACGTCGCGTGGATCGACTGGGCCGCCTCGGCCCGCATCTCGGCGGCGCGCGCCGACGACCACTTCATCGTCCGCGAGCTCTTCGCCGACGAGGCGCCCCGGGTCGTCGTCCTCGCCGACCGGTGCCCGTCGATGGGCATCCGCTCCTCCCCGCTGCGCCGCCTCGACAAGCCGGGCGCGCTGCTCGCGATCCTCGACCTGATCGGCGAGAGCGCCCGCACCGCCCGCAGCCTCACGGGCTACCTCGACTACGCCTACGGCGAGCCGTACTGGCGGCCGCCGCGCAGCGAGCACGCGGCCGAGCCCGGGACGTTCGAGCGCCCGTTCCGCGCCCCCGCGGGCACCGTCTCGCTCGGGCTCGAGTACCTCGCGCAGCACCGGCGCGACCTGCCCACGCAGGCGTTCGTCTTCGTCGTCTCCGACTTCCTCGTGCCGCCGGACGAGCGGGTCTGGCAGCGGGCGCTCGAGCACCGCTGGGAGCTCGTTCCCGTCGTCGTGCAGGATCCGGTCTGGGAGCTGAGCTTCCCCGACGTCGGCGGCATCACCGTTCCCTACGCCGACCCGGCCACCGGCGCCGTCGTCCCGGTTCACCTCACGACCGGCGAGGCGAACCGGCTGCGGCGCCGAGCACGAGGCCCGCCGGGAGGCGCTCACGCGCACGTTCCGCGTCCTCGGGCTCGAGCCGGTGGACGTGCACGCGCACGCGCCCGCCGAGGTGCTCGTCGGCCTTCCTGCGCTGGGCCGACCTGCGCCTGATGGCGCGCGGGGCGGTCGCATGAGACGGGCGCTGCTCGTCTCCGGGCTCGCCGCGCTCGTGCTCGCGGCGCCCGCGGCCGCGCTGCTGCCGCCGGTGCCGTCGGGCTCCGCGGTCGGCGAGGCGCTGCCGCTGAAGGCGTACGCCACGATCTCGCCGCCGGTGAACCTCTTCGGCGACCCCGTGACCGCCCGCGTCGCCGTCGTCGCGGACACGAAGTGGGTCGACACCGCCCGGCTGCGCGTCACGACGGACTTCAAGCCGTTCAAGGCCGTCCACGCGCCCACGATCAGCCGCATCGGCCACGGCCGCTTCGCGCAGATCACCTGGACGTGGACGCTCCGCTGCCTCACGGCGCCGTGCGTGCCGCAGACCCAGCCGACCGACGTCGTCCGCTCGTTCCACCTGCACCCCGCGGAGATCGACTACCTGACCGCGACCGGCGCACGGGCGTACGGGATCACCGCGTCGTTCCCGGTGCTGACGACGCTGTCGCAGCTGAACGTCGGCCTCAAGCAGTATCTCGCCCGAGCACAACGCGCTCGCCTGGCGCTCTCGGCTGGCGCCCGTCGCCGCACCGCGGTACCGGCTGTCCCCCGCCCTCCTCTTCTGGCTCGCGCTCGGCCTCGGGATCGCGCTCGCAGCCGGCCGCGGTCGTGCTCGCGGCGCGCTGGGCGCTCTCGTTCGGGCGCGCGCGCGCCGGCGCCGCGCCACCGGGCACACCGCTCGAGCGGGCGCTCGCACTGCTCGTCTGGGCGCGCGAGCGCGGCGACGACGCGCTGCAGCGCAAGGCGCTCGAGCGGGTCGCCGACGAGCTCGACCCGGACGTCCACCACCTCGCCGAGACGGCCCGCGCGCTCGCGTGGTCGCAGGAGCTGCCAGGCGACGACGACGTGGCTCTGCTCGCCGAGCAGGCACGCCGCGATAGCCCGCGCGGCGAGACGCCGGCCGGGGGGCCGCGATGAGGATCCCGACGGCACGCCGCGGCCGGCCGGTGCCGCTCGGCGATCTGCCTCGCCTGCGCGGGGCCGCGCGCCGCACGACGCTCGTCCGCGTCGGGCCTCGCGCTCGCGCTCGCCGGGACCGCTCGCCGCGACCGTGCTCTCCGCCCGCTCTGCCGGGAGCGGCCGCGCCGCCGTCCTCCCCTCGGGCGCGTCCACCGCGGTGATCGCCCTCGACCTCTCGGCGAGCATCTCCGGGCCCGTCAACACGCGGGTCGCGACGACCCTGCAGGGGATCGTCGCCGCGAACCAGGCCATCGGCCTCGTGATGTTCTCGGACACCGCGTACGAGCTGCTGCCGCCGAACTCGCCCGCGGCCGCGCTGCTGAAGTTCATGCGCTACTTCACGCCGGTGCGCTACAGCGGCGGCGCGCCCGTCTTCGGGCAGAGCCCGTGGGACCAGTTCAGCGGCGGCACGCGCATCGCCGCCGGGCTTCACCGAGGCGCGCCTGTCGTTGCGGCGCGCGCACGTTGCGCACGGCTCGATCCTGCTCATCAGCGACCTCGACGACTCCTCGGGCGACGAGGGAGCGCTGCTCGCCGAGGCGCGGCGACTGCGGAAGGCGCACATCCCGGTGCGGATCGTGCCGCTGTTCGCCGATCCCGCGAACACGCGCTACTTCGCGGCGATCTTCGGTCAGAGCGCGTTCGTCGACCCGTCCGCGTTCAGGACCGGAGCGGGCCGGCAGACGCAGCCCGTCGCCGCGCCGACGCCGTGGGCGCTCGTCGCGCTCGGTGTCGTGCTCGTGCTCCTGCTCGCCGGCAACGAGCGCTACAACACGCGGCTCGACCTCGGGGTCGCGGCGTGACGCGCGCGCGCCGGCACTGGCCCGCGCTCGCAGCGCTCCTCTGCGGTGTCCTCGCCGCGGTGCTCGTCTTCTTCGCGCTCGACGTCCGCACGTGGCAGACGACCCTCACGCGCGACGACGTCCGCTTCCGCGCACTGCCCGGCCACGCCGGCCTCTGGCGTCCCGCCACCGTTCTGCCCTGGGACCCCGCCGCCTCCGTGCTCGGCGTCGGCGACGCGCTCGCCTACCGGCGTGCGCTCCAGCTCTTCTGGTCCAGCCGCGTCGGCGCTGCCCCGGAGAGCCGCGCCGACCTGCCGACGATCCGGGCGCGGGCGGAGGAGAGCCTGCAGCAGCTGATCGACACCGGCAGCACCACGCACGAGCGGTCGGAAGCCGCGAACCTGCTCGGCGTCCTCGTCGTCTCGACGCCCGCCCCCGGCGACCGCAAGTCGCACGCGCAGACGCTGGCGCGGGCGGAGTCGATCTTCCAGCAGGCGATCCAGCTCGACTCCGCGAACTACGACGCGAAGCTGAACCTCGAGCTCGTGCTCCGGCTCCGCCGCCCCGGCAAGTCCCGCCTCGGCTCGACGCGCGCGGCGCGCCTACGGCTTCGGCCAGGGGCGCGGCGTCGGCGTCATCGGGCGGCGGCTACTGATGGACGTCTCGTTCCTGACGCCGGTCGACGCGCTCTTCGGGCTCGCTGCCGCCGTGCCGCTCCTCGCGCTCGCTCGTCACCGAGCGCCGCTCGACGCGCATCCGCGCCGCGCTCTCCGTCTCCGCGCCCCGCCGGCGGGGCCTTCGTCCCGGTGGTCGTCTCGCTCGCCCTCCTGCCGGCGCTCGTCGGCGCCGCGGCGACGCAGCCGGTCGTCGTCCGCCAGCAGCTCGTGCCCGAGCGCACCGACACGCAGGCGTTCTTCGTCTTCGACACGTCGACGTCGATGTCGGCCCGCACCGCGCCGGAGCGCCCCGACCCGCCTCGAGCGGGCGAAGCGGGAGGCGCTCGTCCTGCGTCGAGCGCTCACCGACGTGCCGGTCGGGATCGCCTTGATGACCGACCGAACGCTGCCGGCCCTGATGCCCACGACGGACGCCGCGCTCTTCGACGCGCACGCTCTCCCAGTCGGTCGGCATCGACCGGCCGCCGCCGAGCCAGCGGTACCCGGGCCGGGCGACGACCCTCGAGGCGCTCCTGCCCCTCGCGACCTCGCGCTTCTACTCGCGCGGCGTGACGCACCGGCTGCTCGTCGTCTTCACCGACGGCGAGTCGACCCGCCTCTCCTCCACGCTGCGCTACACCGTCCAGCTCGACGCGCTGCCCTCGCCGCTCTTCGTCCACGTCTGGTCGCCGCACGAGCGGATCTTCGTGCGCGGCCGGGCCGACCGCGGCTACGTCCCCGACCCGACGAGCGGCCAGGCGCTCGCCAGTTCGCCCGGCGCTCGCGCACGGCCGCACTTCGGCGAGAACGCAGATCGGCCAGGCCGCCGCGGCCCTCCGCGCCGCCGCGCGGCACGGCCCGACGACGACCGCCGTGTCGGCGTATGTGCGGATCGCGCTCGCGCCGTGGTTCGTGCTCGCCGGCGTGCTGCCGCTCGGCTTCCTGCTCTGGCGCCGCAACCTCTAGCGCGCTAGTCGCTGCCGTCGGCGTGCGGCTCGTGCTCGACGGTCGCGAGCTGCTCGTAGAGCCGCCACCGCTCGTCGACGTCGTGCTGCTCCTCCACCGCGAGCTCGGCCGCCTCGGCCGGGTTCGCCCGGGCGAGGATCGCGAACCGGTTCTCCTTGCCCGTGAACTCGGCGACCGGGATCTTCGGCGGCCGCGAGTCGAGCTGGAAGGGGTGGTCGAGCCGCGGGTCGTAGCGGTAGAGCGGCCAGTAGCCGGAGTCCGCGGCCTCCTTCTGGTGCGCCATCGCCGTCGACATCTCGATCCCGTGCGCGATGCAGTGGCTGTACGCGATGATCAGCGAGGGGCCGTCGTAGGACTCGGCCTCCGCGAACGCCTTCACCGTCTGCGGGTTGTCGGCGCCGAGCGCGACCTGGGCGACGTAGACGCTGCCGTAGCCGGCCGCGATCATGCCGAGATCCTTCTTCGCGGTGTGCTTGCCGCCCGCGGCGAACTTCGCCACCGCGCTGCGCGGCGTCGACTTCGACGCCTGGCCGCCGGTGTTCGAGTAGACCTCGGTGTCGAGGACGAGGACGTTGACGTTGCGGCCGGAGGCGAGGACGTGGTCGAGGCCGCCGAAGCCGATGTCGTAGGCCCAGCCGTCGCCGCCGACGATCCACACGGACTTCTCGACGAGCGCGTCGGCGAGCGTGGCGACGCGCGCCGCCCGCGGGTCGTCGCTGCCGGCGAGCAGCTCCTTCAGCTCGGCGACGCGGGCGCGCTGGGCGACGATCCCGGCCTCGCCGGACTGGTCGGCCTCGAGCAGGGCGTTCCGCAGCTCGTCCGGGACGATCCCGTCGAGCTCGTCGAGGAGCCGCCGCGCCTGCACGGACTGGTGGTCGATCGCGAGCCGCATGCCGTAGCCGAACTCGGCGTTGTCCTCGAAGAGCGAGTTCGCCCAGGCCGGGCCGCGGCCGTCGGCGTTCGTCGTCCACGGCGTCGTCGGCAGGTTGCCGCCGTAGATCGACGAGCAGCCGGTCGCGTTCGCGACGACGAGGCGGTCGCCGAAGAGCTGGGTCAGGAGCTTGAGGTACGGCGTCTCGCCGCAGCCGGCGCAGGCGCCGGAGAACTCGAAGAGCGGCTGCAGCAGCTGCGAGCCCTTGACGGTGCCGGGCTGGACGAGCGTGCGGTCGAGCTCGGGCAGCGAGAGGAAGAACTCCCAGTTCGCGCGGTCGCGCTCGAGGTCGACCGGCTTCGGCACCGCGTCGAGCGACTTGTGCTCCGGGTTCTGCTTGTCGTGCGCCGGGCACGTCTCGATGCAGATCCGGCAGCCGGTGCAGTCGTCGGGCGAGACCTGGATCGTCAGCGCCATGCCGGGCAGGTCCTTGCCGCGCCATTCCTTCCAGCGGAAGCCGTCGGGCGCGCCCGCGAGCGCCTCGTGGTCGACGACCTTCATCCGGATCGCGGCGTGCGGGCAGACGAGCGCGCACTTCGCGCAGTCGATGCAGAGCGTCTCGTCCCAGACGGGCAGCTCCTCGGCGAGGCTCCGCTTCTCGAACCGGGCCGTGCCGAGCGGGAACGTCCCGTCGGCGGGCAGCGCGCTCACCGGCAGGAGGTCGCCCTCGCCGGCCATCAGGGCGCGCAGGAGATCGGGGGTGCGCTCGTCGACGAGGACGTGCCCGTTCGTCGCCGCGGGCACCGCGTCCCGGACGGCGGTCGGGATCTCGACCTCGTGGAGCGAGTCGAGCGCGAGGTCGACGGCGCTGGAAGTTGCGGTCGACGACCTCCTGGCCGCGCTTCGCGTACGTCTTCGCGATCGCCTCCTTGATCGCGCCGATCGCGCGCTTCTGCGGCAGCACGCCGGAGAGCGCGAAGAAGCAGGTCTGCAGGATCGTGTTGACGCGTCCCGGGCAGGCCCGGCCTCGCGGGCCACGCGCTTCGCGTCGATCACGTGGAGGCGCAGGTGCTTGGCGACGATCTGCTCCTGCACGCCGCGCGGCAGCCGCTCCCAGATCTCGTCCGGGCCGTACGGCGCCGCCAGCAGGACGGTCGCGCCCTCGGCGGCGACGCCGAGCACGTCCATCCGGTGCAGCAGGTCGAACTGGTGGCAGGCGACGAACTGCGCGTCGGAGATCAGGTACGAGGAGCGGATCGGCCGCGGCCCGAACCGGAGATGCGAGACGGTCGTCGAGCCGGACTTCTTCGAGTCGTAGACGAAGTACGCCTGCGCGTACAGCGGCGTCGAGGTGCCGATGATCTTGGCCGAGTTCTTGTTCGCGCCGACGGTGCCGTCGGAGCCGAGCCCGTAGAAGACGCAGCGCACGACGTCGTCGGGCTCGGTGCTGAACGAGGGGTCGGCCGGGAGGCTCGCCGCCGCCGAGGTCGTCGTCGATCCCGACGGTGAAGTGGCGGCGCGGCTTCTCCGCGGCGAGCTCCGCGAAGACGGCGGCGGCCATCGCGGGCGTGAACTCCTTCGAGCCGAGCCCGTAGCGTCCGCCGAGGAGGCGGCCGGGCAGGCGGTCCTGCTCGCTGAGCGCGGAGAGGACGTCCTCGTAGAGCGGCTCGCCGATCGCGGCCGGGTCCTTGCTGCGGTCGAGCACCGCGAGCGCCTGGACGGTCTCGGGGAGCGCGGCCGCGAACGCGGCGGTGTCGAAGGGCCGGTAGAGGCGGACGGTGACGACGCCGACCTTCTCGCCGCGCGCGACGAGCGCCTCGACGGCCTCCTCGACGGCACCGGCGCCGGAGCCCATGATCACGACGACGCGCTCGGCGTCGGGCGCGCCCGCGTAGTCGAAGAGCCGGTAGCGGCGCCCGGTCAGCTCGGCGAAGCGGTCGAGCTCCGCGGCGACGACGCCGGACACCTCGGCGTAGTACGGGTTCGCGGCCTCCCGCGACTGGAAGAACACGTCGGGGTTCTGCGCCGAGCCGCGGATCACGGGGTGGTCGGGGCTGAGCGCGCGCTCGCGGTGGGCGCGCACGAGCTCCTCGTCGACGAGGGAGCGCAGGTCGTCGTCGGAGAGCGGCTCGATCACGTTGATCTCGTGCGAGGTGCGGAAGCCGTCGAAGAAGTGGAGGAACGGGACGCGCGTGCGGAGCGTCGCGGCGGTCGCGACGGCGGCGAAGTCGTGCGCCTCCTGCACGGTCGACGAGGCGAGGAGCGCGAAGCCGGTGCCGCGCGCGGCCATCACGTCGCTGTGGTCGCCGAAGATCGAGAGCGCGTGCGTCGCGATCGCGCGGGCGGCGACGTGCATCACGAACGGCGTCAGCTCGCCGGCGATCTTGAACATGTCGGGGAGCATCAGGAGCAGTCCCTGCGACGCGGTGAACGTCGTCGTCAGCGAGCCGGCCTGGAGCGCGCCGTGGACGGCGCCGGCGGCGCCGGCTTCGGACTGCATCTCGATCACGTCGGGGACGTCGCCCCAGAGGTTGACGAGCCCCTTGGCCGACCACTCGTCGGCGAGCTCGCCCATCGCCGAGGCGGGCGTGATCGGGTAGATCGCGACGACCTCGCTCGTCTTGTGCGCGACGAGTGCCGCCGCCTCGTTCCCGTCCACCACCAGCCGTTCGCTCATGGAGAAAGCGTCGCGGTAGCCCGTCGAAGTCGCATCGGTGGACGCCCGCAGCGATTTTCCGAGCCTTGGATCCAGGGTGGGCCCCGGCGGGTCGCGGAGGCCCCGGAAGCGCCGATCTGGGATCCAGCGGCTCCTGCGCGGCTGCTATCTCTATGGCGATGGACTCGTCGGTCGACCGGATGCCGGCGGAGGGTCGCTCCTCCTGGATCACGGTCGTGGTGATCGTGCTCCTGACGCTGCTGCCGCCGATGTGGATCGCCTTCGGCGGCACCTCGCCCGGCGTGATCCCGGGCTCGTCGCTCGGGGCTCCGATCTACACCTTCGAGACAGGGCCAGCAGCGGCTGTTCGCTCCGGGCCGCATGGACGAGGGCTCGGTGCTCGCGTGCCAGGCGAACGGGCTCACGGTGTCCGCCGCGGTGCCCGCGGCGGGTCACTCGGTCGCCGTCCATCAGGACCCGCAGACCGGCTACGGCGTCACGACGCGGATCTCCCACCTCGCCGACGACAGCGTGCTCGTGCGCTGTACCCGCGCTAGCGCTACGCCGCGCGGGCGACGCGCTCGTCGCGCAAGGTGAGCCACAGCTGGACGAGCCGCTCCCGCTCGGACGCGGAGAGCGCCTGCCCGTTGCGCCGTTCGCGGAGGGTCAGCTCGTCCTCGACCATCTCGCGGGTGAACGTCTCGTCCCAGGCGTAGCCGCGCACCCAGTTCTCGCAGACCTGGACGACGTCGACCTTGCCCTTCTTCGCGGGTGCGGCGGCGCCGCGCCGGGCGAGCTCGTCGCCGATCCGTCCGAGCTCGGTCCGGAGCTCCGCCACCGTCCACTCCTCGAGCGGCTTGGCCATGCTCCGAGGCTAGAGCGGCGGCCGGACAGCGCGTTCGAGCGCAGGCTCGACGGGGCCGGGCGCGTAGCCGAGCTCGCGTTCCGCCTTCGCCGACGAGAACCAGGCGGGGAGCCGCGCGAGGACGGCCTCGTGCTCGTTGACGAGCCCGAGCCGGCCGGCAGCGCGGACGGCCGCGTACGGAACGCGCAGCCGCGGCGGCCGCCGGCCCGGCGACGCGCGCGACGAGCGCGAAGACCTCGGTGAGGGTGAGGTCGACGCCGCCGAGGAGGTAGCGCTCGCCGGCGCGGCCGCGCTCGAGCGCGAGCACGTGCCCGCGCGCGACGTCGCGGACGTCGACGAGGTTCAGCCCGCCGGAGCGGAGCGTCGCCCGGTAGCGGCCTGAGGCGACCTCGCGCACCATGCGCCCGGTCGGGGTCGGCGTCGTGTCCCCTTCGCCGACGGGCGTCGTCGGGTTGACGCAGAGCGCGTCGAAGCCGTCGGCGGCCGCCTGGAGCACGAGCCGCTCGGCGGCGATCTTCGTGCGCTTGTAGGGAACGGTGAGCTCCCAGTCGGGCGGCGAGTCGTCCTCGGTCGCCGCGCGTCCCGGGCACGGGCCCGCAGGTGCCGGACGAGCTCGTCGCGACGAGCCGCCGCACTCCGGCGGCGCGGCAGGCGGCGATCACGTTCGCGGTGCCGTCGACGTTGACCGCCTGGAAGTCGGCGTCGGGCGAGGTGAAGTCGTAGAGGGCGGCGACGTGGACGACGGCCTCGGCCCCGTCGATCGCGCGGGCGAGGCCGTCGCGGTCGCGGACGTCGACGAAGTCGTGGGCGACGTCGTGCCCGGCCTCGGCGAGCGCGCGGACGACGTGCCCGCCGATGAACCCGCGCCCGCCGCCGGTGACGAAGACCTGCACTCCCGGGATTCTCGCGCGCCTGTTTGCCCGCCGCGAATCGGTGGAAGCCACTGACTGCGGATCGGCGTCAGGCCCGATCCGGCGCGGCGCCTGCGCTGCGAGGCTTGCGGTACGCGCGCAGCAGGGAAGGAGTCGCAATGAGCCAGGAACTCGCGGAACGCACCGACGGGGGCACCCTCGTCCGGCTGCTCTGGAGCCCGGCGGAGGACGCCGTTCGCCTCGAGGTCTACGACCTGCACACGGGCGAGGCGTTCACGTCGCCGGTCCCGAAGGCCGAGGCGATGCAGGCGTTCGACCATCCGCACCTGTACCGGCCGCGGGCGGCCGCCGGATCACGCGGACGGACACTCGCCCAGGAACACCGCCGGCTGGCCGGCGTCGTCGCAGGGGCCGACAGCGTCTGGGACATCCCGCCACGAAGTCGACGGCGCCTGAGCCGACCGCTCGCGCCCGCCGGCAGCGGGCCGGTGCGTCGGCGGCGAAACGGACATGACCCGGGCTCAGACCCGCGAGCCATGTCCGCCGAAGACATAGGCGTTCGGCGCGCGCGCCTCATACGCGACGCGATTGATCTTCGTGGCGTGCTCCACAGAGAGAGTCGCATCCTCATCGTCAAGCGCCTCTAGCTCCTCGCGCAGGCCGTTTCAGCGCCCAAACAGCGCCGCCGGTCATCGTGAAGCCGGCAGCCTGCAGATGCTCGAGGTAGCTCGTGACGTATGGGAGCACGCCGTTTTCTCCTCGAACAGGCACGCCTGCGTCAACGGTCTGGAGGTAGAAGCGAAGGACGCCGAGCATCACGATGGGGAACGGAGGAAGGGGCTTCATGCGGATCATTGTGAACGCGCTGCCGGACGCGACCTGATGACGTAGATCACACGGAGCTCGTTGTCTTCGGTCACATAAGGGGCGCTCGACTCGCAGCCGCCCGCGCTCCCCCTGCGCACCACGAGCGGCCGAGAAGCCTGTCAGCCGTCCCGCGGCGCAGCCGCCTTGAACTCGCAGGCATAGACTCCAGACTCGGTAGCTGGACGAACTGCCAAGAGGGAGCGGCAGATGATCTGGCTGGCACTCGTAGTGGCCGCATTTGGATCCCGGCTCTATCGTCTGGGCTATGGCGACGTAGGTTCGATCTCTGCGGTTGCGGCGGGTGGCCTGACGCTCGACATCGCTGGCGCCCTCCTGCTTGCGCTCGGGCTCATGTTCAAGAAGTCCGCGCAGGCCGTTGAGGAGGCAAGTCCAAAGTGGAGCTTTAACGTCGATCTTGAGGTGGCACTCGCAACGCAGACCGCTGATGCGCAGGTGGGTGCTCTGTTGCTCGTAGCCGGATTCGGAGGGCAGCTCGCTGCGTCGTTCGGGGCCAGGGAATCAACCTGGAGCGACGTCGGGCTCGCCATGGGGGCGGCGGGTGTGATCGATGTGGCCGCGGCGCTGTTCCTGTTCAAGTCATGGCGCCCATTCCACCTCCGTCGGATGCTCGTCGCTCGTCTTCACGGTCTCGCAGACATGGGCTCGTGGTGGCCCGCCTTGGCGAACTATGGCCCGTATCTCGGGAAGCCGGCGCCGCCCGACATCCAGATCGAAGTGACGTATGCCGAGTACGCGGAGAGCCTGCTCGGTCGCAAGCGGTGGGAGGCTGTGGTCGCGCAGCGCCCTCTTCCGGGTCTGATGACGAAACTCCGACGCGAACTCCCAGGCACCGCGGAGTACAGCGCTGTCCACGGCCCCTAGCTACGCGGAGACTCCCGGAACGAGCGTCGGCCGCACCCGGCGAGTGCGATCGTACTGAGTCGCGGAGATGACGGGGGGCACCCCAGCCTGACATGCTTCACCTCATATGGAGGGCTCCGCAAGCACCAATCCGCTCATCGGGCGTCAAGGGGGGCCCTACGTGGCCGTAGCGACGGCGTGCGAAAGGGTGCTGACCGAGCAGGATGGGGTGCTGAGCATCATCCGGGTGATCGACCGACTGATAATCGGAGGCAGCGGGACCGGAGGCGCCGGATGAGATGCCGCCGATACCTGTGCAGTTCACGCTCCTCCTCGTGATGAAGTCGGGGGGCGCGAGGGGCCGTTACACGATCCGTCTGACGATGGAGGCGCCCTCGGGCGAGCCGATGCCGACCGAACTCCAACTGCCGCTGCTCCTTGAGGGGGAAGATCGAGGAGTCAACATGGTCATTCCGGTCGGCATCACCGCCGAACAGGAGGGCCTCTACTGGTTCGACGTGTGGTTCGCCGATCCGCGCGTGCCAGAGCGTGAGCAGGAACTGCTTACGCGCGTGCCGCTGCGGATCGTCTACCAACCGCAGCGATTTGCGGCTGCACCCACCGAGTAGAGTGCTCCGCCGCGGAGTTCGCAGCAGTGGTCGCAACGCGAGGAGCGGGGCCAATTCGAGCGGCGACGATCAACCGCCGCAGCATCGTGTCGACCTCGGCCATAGTGCGATCGCCCCGGGTGTACTCGGCTAGGAGGAGCTGTACATCGAGTGCGGTCTCGCTGTCGAGCGTTGCCGCATCAACGTCCCACGTTGCAGCGGTGAGCCATTCCTCGAACTCGGCTAGCGTCTGCTCGCCGAGGAGGTAGGAGATGATCTGTTCGCGTGCGGTGTCCATCGTGGGAGGATCCTTGGGTGGCGCGACATGTACAGCGTATAGCGTCGGCAGAGCTCCGGAGGATCTTTAATGATCGCCGGCTCTGGGCAAAAGTTGAGACCGGGGAACTGATCGAGAAGGTGATCCGGAGCGGCCACCCGGCCCCGCACAGGTCCGGGCAGCCGTTTTGCACGCAGAGCCAGATGGTCGGCTACTACGAGGCCGGACGACATCAGCGGGTCGCGCTTGTGCACCAGTACCTCCGCCCTGATGGGAAGATCGGCGGAAGCGGCCGACCCGACCCGAAGGCCGTTCTCGATGGCGACACGCTCTACCTGTTGGCGGCGCCCTCCGCCTGAGAGTCCTTCCCGCGCACCAGTCACGCACCAGTGCACACCATTTCCAGCGGTTTCAGGCGGTTTAACGCGGCGACCGCGAGATGGCCTCAGAGGGCCGAAACCCGCTGCCGGAGCGGGTTTCGGGTCAACCATGCGGTAAGGCGCCTACCGGAGTCGAACCGGTGTACCAGGTTTTGCAGACCTGTGCCTAACCACTCGGCCAAGGCGCCAGCGGGGGGCATGGTATCCGCGCCCGCACCGGGACATGGCGGTGGCCGCCACGCCCGACCGCGCTCGGGCGCGGCCCGCACACGCTCCGCTTCCGGCCAGGCACCGTGAGCCGGACGCCGTTCCCGAGCAGGAAAGCGAGAGCGGCGACCCGCGCGTCGCGAAGCGGCGTGCGCGTCGCCGCGAAGCGGTGCGACGGGAACAGAGCGGCCGCCGCAGCGGCCGCTCAGACAACCTCGTCCAGGAAGTCCACTGCCCGCGTGAACGCGTCGACGCGGTTCTCGAGCTTCTCGATCGCGTGGCCCTCGTCCTCGTAGACGACGAGCTCGCAGCGGACGCCGCGCTCGGTCAGCACGCGGTGGATGTGCTCCGACTCGCTCACCGGGACGCGCGGGTCGTTGCGGCCGTGCTCGATGAAGAGCGGCGCCCGGATCTCCGCCCACGCGATTCATTGGCGAGGCGCGCTCCAGGAACTCCCGGTCGCGCTCGAGCGAGCCGTACTCGCGCTCGCGCGCGGCGCGCCGGTACTCCGACGTGTTCTCGAGGAACGTGACGAGGTTCGCGATCCCGACCATCTCGATCCCGGCCGCCCACAGCTCCGGCTGGAACGCGAGCGCCGCGAGCACCATGTAGCCGCCGTACGAGCGCCCGTACACGACCGCGCGCGACGCGTCGATCTCGGGCCGCGCCGCCAGCCAGCCGTGCAGCGCCGCGAGATCGGCCACCGAGTCGAGACGCAGGTCGACGTCGTCGAGATGCTCGTAGCGCCGCCCGTACCCGGACGAGCCGCGCACGTTCGGCGACGCCACCGCGTAGCCGCGCGCGACGAGATGCTGCGTCAGCGGCCCGAAGCTCTGCGAGTACCACGGCCGCCACTGCGACTCCGGGCCGCCGTGCACCGCCACCACGACCGGGAACGGGCCGTCCCCCTCCGGCTCGAACAGGAACACCGGCACCTCGAGCCCGTCGAAGCTCTCGAAGCGATGGAGCGTCGGCTCGACGAGCGCCGCCGGGTCGACGCCGCGCGCCGCCTCGGTCGCCCGCGCCGTGCTCTCCGTCCCGAGCTCGTGCACGAAGACGTCGAAGGGCTGCCTCGGCGTCGAGAACGCGAACGCCAGCAGCGAGCCGTCCGGCGAGAAGAGCGCGTGCTCGGCGACGCCGCGGCCGGGTAGCGGCACCTCGGCGCGCAGCGCGAGCGAGCCCGGGTCGCGCAGCTCGAGCCGCGAGTAGCCGTCCTCGTTCGCGATCACGAGCAGCGTCCGCCCGGCGCCGTCGAGGACGCAGTCGAGATCCCAGGCCGACTCGTGGACGACCGTCCACCGGCCCGCCGCCAGGTCGTAGCGGCCGATCGCGCGCGTCTCGCGGCCCTCGTTCGTCGCCGCGAAGAAGCCGGACGAGTCGGGCAGCCAGGCCGGCGTCCCGTACTCCGCATCGCCCTCGTGCGGGGTCACGTGGACGACCTCGCCGCTCTCGACCCCGAGCAGGTACAGGTCGCCGTCGCCGCTGCGCTCGCCGATCCGTCCCGCGGCGATCCAGTGGCCGTCGGGCGAGATCGACTCGACGTGGCACCAGCCGCCGAGCTCGAACGCGTGCTCCTGGCCGTTGACGAGGCTGCGCGCCACGACGTCGAAGTCGCGCCCGTTCCGCCGGTTCGTCGCGTACGCGAGCAGCGTCCCGTCGCGGCTCACCTGCGGGGTGCCGTGGATGAAGCGCGGATCGACGACGAGCGGCTTCGGCTCCGCGCCCGGCTCGGCGGCGAGCAGGTAGAGCTGCGTCCGCTCGTTGCCGCCCTCGTCCATCGCGAGCAGGATCCGCCCGTCCGGGAGGAGCTGCCCGTCCACCGGCTCGGGGAAGTCCGTCAGCTCGAGCAGCTCGCCGCCGTGCGTCGAGACGCAGTGGAGCTGGCGCGTCCCCGGCAGGTCGGAGGCGACGAGGAGCGTCTCGCCGTCCCGCGAGAACGAGAGCGGGAACGCCTGGCGCAGCTCGAGCAGCGGGCGGAGGTCCACCGCGCGAGCCTAGATGGTTCCGGTTGGCCTACGCGGCAGCGCCGGCGAACGCCGGGATGATGTCGTCGCCGTAGGCCTGCAACGTCTCCTCCTGCCCGTGGGTCATGAGGTAGATGTTGAACTGGTCGACGCCGATCGACTCGAGCTCGCGCAGCTTCGCGGTCGCCTGCGCCGCGTCGCCGAGCACGCAGAACCGGTCGCAGATCTCGTCGGTGACGAACTCGCCGTGCGCGGCGCCGACGCGCGAGTGGTCGTTGTAGTCGTAGAACTTCCGCGCCTGCACGTAGTCGGTGAGCGCCTTCGGGACGGAGCTGCCGTCGGTGCCGTAGCGCTCGATCAGATCCATGACGTGGTTCGAGACCATCGCCGGGAACCATCGCACCTGCTCGCGAGCGTCGGCGAGGTCGCCGCCGATGTGGCTCGGCGCGCCGACGATGCACTTCAGCTCGGACGGGTCGCGGCCCGCCTCCTCGGCGGCCTGCCGCGCCGTGGCCATGATCCACTGGATGATCTCCGGGTCGGCGAGCTGGATGATCACGCCGTCGCCGACGCGGCCGGCGACGCCGAGCGCCCTCGGCCCGTAGCCGGCGACCCACATCGGGATCTGCGGCAGCTCCGGGCGCACCCACTTCAGCTGCAGCTCCTTGTCGTTCCACTGCACCTCGCGGCCGTTCATGAAGTCGCGGATCATCGCGGTGGAGCGCTCGAACTCGGCGACCTTCATCGGCTGCCGGCCGATGTAGCGGACGGCGGAGTCGCCGCGGCCGATGCCCATCGCCATCCGGCCGCCGGAGAGGTCGTGCAGCGTCGCGTACGCGCTCGCGAGGACGGTCGGGTCGCGCGTCGCCGGGTTCGTGACGAAGTGGCCGAGCTTGATCTTCGACGTCTCGTTCGCCGCCGTCGCGAGCAGCGGGATCGACTCCTGCCAGAGCACGTGCGAGTCGTACGTCCACGCGTACTCGAAGCCGTGGCTCTCGGCGAGCTTGATCAGCTCGAGGAAGCGGGCGTACGGCGGGTCGGGCAGGACGGTGACGCCGAAGCTGAGCATCGAGCCTCCTCGATCGAGGGGAACCGCCCGAGCATATCGCCTGCAAATCGGGACGTCAGCGCGGAGCGAGATCGCGTGTGCGCGGCGTCGCGACGGCCGCGAGCGCCGCGAGGACGGCGAGCACGACGAAGCCGATGCGCCCGTCGCCCGGCAGCGAGAACGTGAGCCCGACGAGCGGCGTGCCGACGACGATCGTCAGCGACGCGAACGCGTTGACGAAGCCGACGGCCGCACCGGGGGCGTCGGGGCGGGCGAGCGCGGAGCCGACGAACACCGTTGCGAACGGGAGCCCGGTCGCGAGCCCGACGAGTCCGGCCGCCGCGACGAGCACCGCCAGCGGCACGGGCAGCGCGAGCACGGCGCAGCCGACGCCGCCGAGCACGAGGCTGGCCGCGACGAAGCGGTGCGCGTCGTGACGGCGCAGGAGCGGCCCGCCGGCGATCCGCGTGAAGAAGCCGAGCAGCAGCGTGAGCGAGCCCGCGGCTGCCGCAGCGCCCTTCGGCTGGCCGTGGTGCTCGAGCAGCGTCACGACCCAGTTGCCGACGATGACGCTGAAGCCGAACGACAGCGAATGGATCGCCGCGAGCCGGTGGAGCCGCCGGTCGCGCACGAAGCTGAAGTCGAGCCGCTCGCCCGCGTGCCGGACCGTCCGCGGCGCCGCCGGCGCGAGCACGAGGAGCACCCCGCAGACGCCGACGACGGCGAGAGCGCCCAGGTACGGCGCCCGGAAGCCCGTCCAGCTCGCGAGACCGGGGACGAGCGCCAGCGCGATTCCCGGCGACAGGATCGAGCTGCCGCCGTAGAGGCCCTGGACGAGCGGCGAGCCGCCCCTGGCCCGGATGTAGTCGCTGCCGCCGACGAACCCGAAGCCGGTGCCGAGCCCGACGATCGCGCGCCCGGCGAAGCCGAGCGCCGGATACGGGCCGGCGAGCGCGATCGCGTTCCCGACCGCGATCAGCCCGAGGCCGACGAGCGAGCTCGTCCGGGCGCCCCAGCGGTCGGCGGCCCGGCCGCCCGGAATCTGCATGACCATGTGCATCACGAACTGCACGGTCGTGAACAGGCCGATCGTGGCGAGCCCGACGCCGTAGGCGGTCGAGAGCCGGGTCGCGATCGCGCCGAGCGAGGCGATGTTCCACCCGACCGCGAGGCCGATGCCGATCCCGCCGGCCGCCGCCCGCAGCCCGATTCCGCCCTCCCGCGCCATGCGGCGACCCTAAGCGATCGCCGGGCCCCGGCCCCGGAATGACCGTGCGCGCCGGCCGCCCCGTCTGGTCCGATCCGGTCGTGTCCGAGCGCGTGACGCTCTCGTGACGGTCCTCAGAGACCGGGACATGTCCCGGAAGGACTGCGGCGCTAGCTGCGGTCGAGCACGACGACCGGGATCTCGCGGTCGGTCTTCGTCTGGTACTCGTCGTAGTGCGGCCAGATCGTGTTCAGCAGCCGCCACAGCCGCTCGCGCTCCTCGCCCGCCGCGTCGCGGGCCCGCACGCGGAAGCGCTCGCCGAGGATCTGCACCTCGGCCTCCGGCGTCTTGACGAGGTTGCGGTACCAGCCCGGGTGCTCGGGCGCGCCGCCCTTCGAGGCGACGATCACCGGGCTGTCGCCGTCGAGGCCGTAGATGAGCGGCGTCGTCGTCTCCTGCCCGCGTCCGGCGCCCCGTGGTCGTGAGCAGCAGCACCGTCGATCCCTCACGCCAGAGGTGGCCCTCGGCGCCGTCGGTCTCCCGGTAGCGGCGGACGTGCTCCTCCCCGAACAGCGTGCTCATGCGTAGGCCTCCAGTGTCTTCGCGGCGAGCCGGTCGAGCGCCTGCACCGACAGCTCGATGTGCTCTTCCTTCGTGTCCTCGACCTTCGTGTGCGAGAGGCCGCGCAGCGACTGGACGAAGAGCATCACCGTCGGCACGCCCGCCCGCGCGACCTCGGCCGCGTCGTGGAGCGGCCCGCTCGGCAGCCGGTGCGAGGTGCCGCACACCTCGCGGATCGACGCGTCGGCGAGCTCGATCAGCGTCTCGTCGAACAGGATCGGGTGGATCTGCCAGAGGCGCTCCCACGAGACCTCGACGTCCTCCTCGGCCGCGAAGCGCTCGCTCGCGTCCTGCGCGAGCTGGAGCATCCGCGCGAGCTTGTCCGCGTCGAGGTGCCGCTGGTCGAGGAGCTGCTCGGCCGTCTCGACGACCGAGGTGACGATCCCCGGCTTGCAGACGACGCCGCCGCACGTGCAGACCGCGCCGTCGCCGACCTCGGCCGCGATCGGGCGGATCTCGAGCGCGAGCTTCGCGGCGCCGGCGAGCGCGTCGCGGCGCTGGGCCATCGGCGTCGAGCCGGAGTGCGCCGCCTGGCCGCGCCACGTGATCTGGTGCCGCTCGACCCCGAAGGTGCCGAGGACGACTCCGAGCGGCAGATCCAGCGCCTCCAGCACGGGCCCCTGCTCGATGTGCAGCTCGAGATAGGCGGCGGCGCTCTCGAGCTGGGTGCGCGCCTCGAGCGCCCGGTCGAGGTCGACGCCGTGCTCGGCGAGCGCGTCCACCCAGCGGATCCCGTTCGCGTCGGTGCGGCTGCGGATCTCGTCCTGGTCGGCCATCGTCCCGGAGGCCGCCGACGAGCCGAACAGCGAGCGGCCGAAGCGCGCGCCCTCCTCGTCGGCCCAGTCGACGAGCCGGACGGTGAGCGGCGGCGTTCCCTCCGCCGCGATCCGGCGCAGCGTCTCGACGCCGGCCATGACGTTGAGGCAGCCGTCGAGCCAGCCGCCGTTCGGGACGGAGTCGATGTGCCCGCCGATCACGAGCGCCCGCTCGGAGGCGCCGCGCAGGGTGAACCACTGGTTGCCGGCCGCGTCGATCTCGTGCTCGGCGCCGGTGCCGGCGACCTTCTCGCGCAGCCAGGCGCGCGCGGTCTCCCAGGTGTCCGTCCAGGCCACCCGCTGAGCGCCGTTCTCGTCGCCCGTGAGCTCCCGCAGCTCCTTCAGCTCGGCGACGGTGCGGGACGGATCGAGCGCCATCGCGCTCGATCCTATTCCCCGCTCGCCCGCTTCGCCTCAGCCGGGCGCGCTTCGCGCGCGCGGCTTTCGGCTCTCGCTTTCCGCTCGCTCGGCAAGCGAGCCGGCTCCGCCGGCTCGCGCGAGACTCGAGGCCGAGCCGTCATGAGCCGCGCCCGCGCATGTCGGGCGCGACGGCCGGGCGCTCAGCCGACGCGACGGCGACTCGGATTCGAACGAGCACGATCGCTGCAAGGACGAGCAACAAGACGAACCGCTTCGGCACGTACGGATCGTGGGGACGGGCCGTGATAAGAAGCACGGATGGTCGCCGGCCTGCGCCGCACCGCGATCGTCCTCGGGACGGTCGTCCTTCTCCTCGGCTGCTGGGAGCTGTACCGCTGGATCTGGACGACGACCGGCTGGACCTGGCCGTTCATCGTCAACGACGTCTCGATGCCGCACGTCTGGACGATCCTCGAAGGCCTTCGGCGAGCCGGCGCAGGTCAACCAGCCGTCGCTGATCAACGATCCTCCTGCACAAGGCGCTCTTCACCGCGAAGGAGGCCGCCGCCGGGTTCGGCATCGGCGCGGTCGTCGGCTTCGCGCTCGGCGTCGTCCTCGTCCACTCGCGCCTGCTCCAGCGCGGGTTCCTGCCGTACATCGTCGGCAGCCAGACGATCCCGATCCTCGCGATCGCGCCGATGGTCGTCGTCTGGGTGAACCCGAAGCTGCCCGGCCCGCTCCAGGGCTGGGGCGCCGTCGCCGTGATCGCCGCCTACCTGACGTTCTTCCCCGTCGCGATCAACACGCTCCGCGGCCTCCAGTCGGCCGATCCGCGCGCGCTCGAGCTGATGCGGACGTACGCGGCGAGCCGCTGGCTCGTGCTCTGGAAGCTGCGCGTCCCCTCCTCGCTGCCGTACGTCTTCTCGGCGCTGCGGCTCGCCGCCACCGCGAGCGTCGTCGGCGCGATCATCGGCGAGCTGCCGTCCGGCCTCCAGGACGGGCTCGGCGGCGCGATCATCAACTTCAACCAGTACTACTCGCTCGAGCCGCAGGAGCTCTGGGCGACGAACGTCGATCGCCGCGGCGCTCGGCATCGCCTTCTTCCTGATCGTCGTCGCCGCCGAGCGGATCGTCGTCCGCCGCGCCCCGGAGGAGCTCACGTGACCGACGCCGCCCCGCCCGTCGTCCGCATCGACGGCGTCACGAAGACGTTCCCGCAGGGCAACGTCACGGCGCTCCAGGAGATCGACCTCGACGCTCGCGCCCGGCGAGTTCGTCTCGCTGATCGGCCCGTCCGGCTGCGGCAAGTCGACGCTCCTGCGCGTGATCGGCGACCTCGTCGAGCCGACCGCCGGCACGGTGACCGTCAACGGCAAGCCCGCCCGCCAGGCGCGAGCCGACGGCGACTACGGGATCGTCTTCCAGGACGCCGTCCTCTTCGACTGGCGCACGGTCGCGAAGAACATCGCGCTGCCGCTCGAGATGCTCGGCTGGGACCGGTCGCGCCGGCAGGCCGCGCGTCGCAGGAGATGCTCGAGCTCGTCGAGCTCGCCGGCTTCGCCGACCACCATCCGTGGCAGCTCTCGGGCGGCATGCAGCAGCGCGTCTCGATCGCCCGCGCGCTCGCGTTCGAGCCGGCGCTGCTGCTGATGGACGAGCCGTTCGGGGCGCTCGACGAGATGACCCGCGAGCGGCTGAACCTCGAGCTGCTCTCGATCTGGCAGCAGCTCGGCTCGACGGTCGTCTTCGTCACGCACTCGATCTCGGAGGCGGTCTTCCTCTCCTCGCGCGTCGTCGTGATGAGCCCGCGCCCGGGGCGGATCGCCGGCACCGTCGCGATCGACCTGCCGTACCCGCGCACCGTCGAGACGCGCGAGGCGCCGCGCTTCTTCGAGCTCGTGACCGAGGTGCGCGAGCTGCTGCGCACGCGCGGCGAGCACCTGCTGCCCGAGGAGGAGGCGGCGCTGTGAGCGGGAGTCGTCGTCTCGCGAGCGCGGGCCGTCGCGTGGGCGGCCGGGCGGTGCGGCCAGGCGGGCGAGTGGCTCCCGGCCCTCGTCGTCTTCGTCGCTCGTCGTCGCGCTCTGGGAGGGCCTGATCCGCGCCTTCCACGTGCAGCAGTTCCTGCTCCCGAAGCCGAGCGACATCGTCCGGACGCTCTGGACCGACCGGCACTCGCTGTGGCCGGCCGGCTGGTACACGTTCAAGGAGGCGCTCGGCGGCTTCCTGATCGGGTCGCGCTCGGGGTCGCCGCCGCGACGTTCGTGGGCCGGTTCAAGGCGGCCGGGAACGCGCTGATGCCGATCTTCATCGCCGCGAACGCCGTCCCGATCATCGCGTTCGCGCCGATCTTCAACGCGTGGTTCGAACCCGATCTCGCCGCACTCGAAGATGGCGGTCGCGGCGGTGCTCTGCTTCCTGCCGGTGATGGTCAACACCCTGCGCGGCCTCCAGAGCGCGAGCCCGCGCCAGATCGAGCTGATGCGCTCGTACGCCGCGAGCGAGCTCGAGATCTGGCGGCGCGTCCGCATCCCGACCGCGCTGCCGTTCCTCTTCACCGCGCTCAAGGTGGCGAGCGTGCTCGCGATGATCGGCGCGATCGTCGGCGAGTACTTCGGCGGCGCGCTGAACGCGCTCGGCGTCCTCATCAACTCCGAGGCGTCGGTGTTCCACTTCGTCACCGCGTGGGCGGGGATCCTCGTCGCGTCGGTGCTCGGCATCGCGCTCTACGGCGCGGTCGCCTTGACGGAGCGCTTCGTGATCCGCTGGTCGCCGCAGACGCGAGGCTCGTAATCGGCGGCGCGGCGCGCTAAGAATCGCCGGAGGAGTGTCCGCAGGTGCTCGAACGAAGGAGGGAACGGGATGAGAAGACGGGTGATGGTGAGTGCGCTGCTGGCGAGCGCGGTGGTGCTCGCGCTCGGCGCCGGTGCGGCGTCGAAGGCCACGGCAGCCGCGAAGCTGACGAAGGTCACGCTCCAGCTGAAGTGGGTGCCGCAGGCCCAGTTCGCCGGCTACTACGCGGCACTCGACATGGGCTTCTACAAGCAGGCGGGACTCGACGTCACGCTGAAGAACGGCGGCCCGAACATCATCCCCGAGCAGGTCGTCGCCTCCGGCCAGGCCCAGTTCGGCGTCGACTGGCTGCCGAGCCTCCTGTCCGCGCGCGACCAGGGCACGCAGCTCGTGAACGTCGCGCAGGTCTTCACGCGCTCCGGCATGACCCAGCTCACGTGGAAGAGCTCCGGGATCACGTCCGTCGCGAAGATGAAGGGCAAGAAGGTCGCGAACTGGCTCGGCGGCAACCAGTACGAGCTCTTCGCCGCGCTGACGAAGGCCGGGATGGATCCCGCGAAGAACCAGGGCGTGACGATCGTCCAGCAGCCGTTCGACATGAACCTGTTCCTGAACCACCAGGTCGACTCGGCGTCGGCGATGACCTACAACGAGCTGGCCCAGGTGCTCGAGTCGAAGAACCCGAAGACCGGCAAGCTCTACACGCTCGCCGACCTGAACGTGATCAAGATGCAGGCCGCCGGCACCGGCATGCTCGAGGACGGCCTCTTCTCGACCGCGGACTGGCTGAAGAGCGCCGCGAACCGCAAGACCGCGGTCGCGTTCATCGGCGCGTCGCTCGCCGGCTGGATCTGGTGCCGCGACCACGTGGCCCAGTGCGTCCAGTTCACGCTGAAGGCCGGCCCGACCCTGCCGAAGGGCCATCAGACCTGGATGATGAACGAGATCAACAAGCTGATCTGGCCCGACACGAGCGGGATCGGGATCATGAACGCGGCCGCTACAGCGCGGACGGCGAAGATCGCGCAGCAGTTCGGCGTGATCAAGAAGCAAGCCGACGGGCGCCTACCGCACCGACCTCGCCGAAGGCGGCGGTCGCCCAGCTGAAGAAGAACGGGCCTCGACGTGAACGGCAAGCAGCTACAAGCCGCGATGGTGCACCTGACCGCAGGCGGCAAGTAGGCACGAGAGGAACCGGCGCGGGCTCCCCTCGGGGAGCCCGCGCACCGACACGCGGGAGGCGAGCCATGTCGATTCTGATTCGGGGCGGGCGCGTGATCACGGCCGCCGACGACGTCGTCGCGGACGTGTACGTCGACGGCGAGACGGTGACGCTGATCGGCGAGTCGCTCGACGTGGCCGCCGACCGGGTGATCGACGCGACCGGCAAGTACGTCCTGCCGGGCTGCATCGACCCGCACACGCATCTCGACATGCCGTTCGGCGGCACGGTCACGATCGACGACTACGGCTCCGGGCACGTCTCGGCGGCGTTCGGCGGCACGACCTGCCACGTCGACTTCTGCATCCAGGGGCGCGGCGAGACGTTCGCGCAGGCGCTCGACGACCTGGCACGGGAAGGCGAACGGCAAGGCGCTGATCGACTACGGCTTCCACATCGCGGTCACCGACCTCGACGAGGGCGGCACGCTCGAGGAGCTCGCGTCGCTGCCCGACCAGGGCGTCACCTCGTACAAGCTCTTCATGGCCTACAAGGGCGCGCTGATGGTCTCCGACGAGACGCTCTTCAGCGCGATGGAGGTCGCGGCCGGGAGCGGCGCGCTCGTGATGGTGCACGCCGAGAACGGCGACGTGATCGACGTGCTCGTCCGCGAGGCGCTCGCGGCCGGCAACACCGACCCGCGTCTGGCACGCGCGGACGCGGCCGCCCGAGCTCGAGGGCGAGGCGACGAACCGCGCGATCCAGCTCGCCCACGTCGCCGGCTGCCCGCTCTACGTCGTCCACGTCACGTGCAAGGAGGCGGTCGACCCGATCGCCCGCGCCCGCGAGCAGGGCTGGCGCGTGTGGGGCGAGACGTGCACCCAGTACTTCTTCGTCGACGAGACGTTCCTCGAGCGGCCGGACTTCGAGGGCGCGAAGTACGTCTACTCGCCGCCCGCCGCGGGCCGCCGCGAACCACGACGTGCTCTGGAACGCGGTGCGCACCGACGCGCTCTCGGCGATCTCGACCGACCACTGCTCGTTCCTCTGGGACGGCCAGAAGACGCTCGGCCGCGACGACTTCACGAAGATCCCGAACGGCGGCCCCGGGCTCGAGGACCGGCTGAAGATGATCCACCACTTCGGCGTCGGCGGCGGGCGGATCTCGCCTCAACCGGATGGTCGACCTGCTCGCGACCCAGCCGGCGAAGCTCTTCGGGCTCTACCCGCGCAAGGGCACGGTCGCGGTCGGCTCCGACGCCGATCTCGTCATCTTCGACCCGGCGAAGCGGGAGACGCTCTCCGCCGCGGGCTCGCACTCGAAGTGCGACTACAACCTCTACGAGGGCACCGAGGTCGTCGGCGCGCCGGAGATCGTGCTGTTGCGCGGCAACGTCCTCGTCGAGAACGGCGAGCTCGTCGGCACGCCCGGGCACCGGCCGCTTCGTGCGCCGGGCGCGCTTCGGCGAGCCGCTCGCGGCGGCGGCGGGAGCGCCGCGTCTAGCCCGGCGCGAGCGCGCGCAGGCAGAGCAGCTCGTAGAGGACGTTCGCCGCGGCGAGCGCGGTGACCGCGCCCGGCCCGTCGTAGGCCGGCGAGACCTCGACGACGTCGCAGCCGGCGAGCCGGATCCCGCGCAGCGCCCGCACGAACGCGAGCGCCTCGGCGGTCGAGAAGCCGCCGACCTCGGGCGTGCCCGTCCCGGGCGCGAAGGCCGGGTCGAGGAAGTCGACGTCGAACGAGACGAAGACCGGACGCTCCCCCACGCGCTCGCGCACGAGCTCGCCGTAGGCGGCCGGCCCGAGCGCGCGCAGCTCCTCGCTCGCGAGCACCGTGAAGCCGAGCTCGCGCGAGACGGCGAGGTCGCCGGGGCCGTAGAGCGAGCCGCGCATCCCCGCCTGCACCGAGGCGGCGGCGTCGAGCAGCCCCTCCTCGACGGCGCGCTTGAAGGTCGTGCCGTGGAAGTAGCGCTGGCCGAAGTACTCGTGCCACGTGTCGGCGTGCGCGTCGAGCTGGACGAGCGCGAGCGGGCCGTGGCGCCGTGCGAGCGCGCGCAGCTCCGCGAGCGTGACGGAGTGGTCGCCGCCGAGCGCGGCCGGGAACACACCGGCGGCGACGACCGGCGCGAGCGCCTCCTCGACCTGCGCGTACGTCCGCTCGGTGTCGCCGGGCGAGACGGGCACGTCGCCGTAGTCGGCGATCGAGAGCGCCTCGACGAGATCGACGTCCTGCGCCGGGTTGTACGGCCGGAGCAGCGCCGACGCCGAGCGGATCGCCTCCGGGCCGAAGCGCGTCCCGGTGCGGTAGCTCGTCGCGGTATCGAACGGGATCCCGTAGGCAATCGCGTCCACGCCGCGAAGGTCTACGACATGAGGTGCGCGCATGAACGTGCGGATCCCGGCGAACCGCGGGATCACCTGGGCGTCGAGCGGCCGGTGGTGCGGCTCCGTCATGCGCCCGAGCCTACCGCGGCGGCGGCTCCTTTTACCCCACCCACACACGGCTTCGGTAGCCTCGAACGCGTCGTGGGGGTCACGATCGCAGCACATCGGGGCCGATACCGGCTGCTTGCGGCAGCGGCGGCGCTCCTCGTCGCGCTCGTCGTGCCTACCGGTGCCGGCGCGGCGACGGCGCAGGCGAAGGGGATCGACGTCTCGCACTGGAACGGCGTCATCGACTGGATCCGCGTCGCCGGCGGCGGCTACCAGTTCGTCTTCGGGAAGGCGACCGAGGGCTTCACGCTCACCGACCCGACGTACTCCATCAACCGCGCCGGCACCGAGGGCTTCGGGCTCAGCTTCGGCGCGTATCACTTCGCCCGGCCGAGCGGCACGAGCGACGCCGCCGCGACCGTCAGCGCGATCGCGCAGGCCGACCACTTCGTCAACGTCGCCCAGCCGCAGGCGGGCGAGCTGCCGCCGGTGCTCGATCTCGAGAAGACCGGCAACCTCAAGCCGGCGCGCCTGCAGACCTGGACGCGCGCCTGGCTCAACGAGGTGACCGCGCGCACGGGCGTCGCACCGTTCATCTACGCGTCGCCGCTCTTCTGGAAGAGCGCGCTCGGGGACTCGTCCGACTTCGCCGCCGCCGGGAACCATCTCTGGATCGCGCACTGGACGAAGAGCGCGGCGCCGCTCGTCCCGGCCGCCGACTGGGGCGGGCTCGGCTGGACGTTCTGGCAGTGGACGGACTGCTCGACGGTGCCGGGCTTCGCGCACTGCTCGGACGGCGACCGGATGAACGGCACCGACCCGAGGTCGGTCGCGATCGCCCCGTACCCGACCGGGCGTGCCGGCGGTCTCCACTCCGCCGACGATCGTCGGCGGCGCCGTGGCGGGCAAGGCGCTCGCCGCCGTGCCCGGCACGTGGAGCGGCGGCAAGCCGGTCACGTTCGCGTACCAGTGGCAGAGCTGCGACGCGGCGGGCGCGAACTGCCAGCAGATCCCGGGTGCGACGAGCGAGAAGTACGTCCCGAACGCCGCCGACGTCGGCCACGGGCTCTCGGTCGTCGTCTCCGCGCAGAGCGCGGCGGGGCTCGCGAGCGCCGTGTCGGGGCCGACCGCCGCCGTCGCAGCCGCGGGCACGGCGCCCGCCGTCCGCCCGGCCGCGCTGACGGCGCCGGCCGTCCAGGGGACGTTGCAGGCCGGCCAGGTGCTGACCGGCGACGTCGGCACGTGGAGCGGCGCCCCGAGCACGTTCGCCTACCAGTGGACGCGCTGCAGCGGCGCCGGCGCCGCGTGCACGGCGATCGCCGGGGCGACCGGCTCGACGTACACGCTCACGCCGGGCGACATCGGCGCGACGCTCACGCTCACGGTCACCGCAACCGGCGTGGGCGGATGCCGCCTCCGCGACGGTCGGCCCGACGCAGCCCGTGGCCGCCGCGCCGGTGCCGGCGCCGGTCGTCGGCTCGCTGACGGCGACCGCGGACGCCGCCGGCGCCGTGCAGACCGACGACGGGCGCGCGACGCTGACGTGGCAGCCCGGTGCGGTTCCCGGCCGGCCTGACGCCGATCCTGGCGCCGTTCACGGGCACGCTCTCGATCCCCGGCACCGAGGTCGCCCTCGGCGTCGACGGCCTTCCGTCCGGCGCGTTCCCGTGGCCGGTCGACGTCGCCTACACCGCGCCGCAGCAGCCCGGCACCGTGCTCGGCTACTCGACCGATTCCACGATCTACGCCGCGGTGACGCCGCTGCCGAGCCCGGCGCTCCCCACGACGACGCAGATCGGCTCCTACATCGGCATCGGACGGGCTGCTCCACGTGCTCACGCGGATCCCGGTGCGCCTGGCCCAGTTCCAGGCCGGGAAGTGGGGCGACCCGCGCAGCTCCTCGGTCGCCGGGCCGACGCTCGTCCAGAAGAAGGCCGTCCGGCTGAAGAAGGGGCCCGGCGGGACGGTGCTCGTCCTCACGCAGCTGACGATCCCGTCGCAGGCGCACCTGTACGCGAGCGTGTTCGCGAAGGGCAGCACCCGGCTCTCGATCCTCAAGCACGGGAGCCGGCTCGGCCCGTGGCTGACCGGCAAGGCGAGCAAGACCGCGCAGACGCTGATCCTCAAGCGCGGGCGCCGTTCCGGTGCGGATGCGGCTGAACGGCGAAGGCGCTCACGTCGGGCCAGAAGTACCGCCTGCGAGTCACCGCGCTCGACCCGTGGGGCCGCCGCGCGACGCTGATCGTGCCGTTCACGGCGCCGTAGCGCGCACGCGCCAGAACGGACATGTCCCGGGGTCTGACCCCGGGACATGTCCGGATGAGCGGTGTCGTCGGGAGCTAGCGCGTCTGCGGGAAGCCGAGGTCGACCTTCGAGGTGGCCGGATCCGGCCAGCGTGAGGTGACGACCTTGCCGCGCGTGTAGAAGTCGATCCCCTCCGGCCCGTAGATGTGCCGGTCGCCGAAGAGGGACGCCTTCCAGCCGCCGAACGAGTAGTACGCGACGGGGACCGGGATCGGGACGTTGATCCCGACCATCCCGACCTGCACGTCGAACTGGAACTGGCGGGCGACGCCGCCGTCGCGCGTGAAGATCGCCGTCCCGTTGCCGTACTTGCTCGCGTTCACGAGCCCGACGGCCTCCTCGTAGGTGTCGACGCGGGTGACGCCGAGCACCGGCCCGAAGATCTCGTCCTCGTAGGCGCGCATGCCCGGCTTCACGTCGTCGAGGAGCGACGGCTTGAGGAAGAAGCCCTCCTCCGGCGCGCCCTCGCGCCCGTCGACGAGCACCTTCGCGCCCTCGCCGGGCGCACCCTCGACGTACGAGGCGACGCGGTCGCGGTGCTCGCGCGTGACGAGCGGCCCCATCTCCGAGGCCGGATCGAGCCCGTCGCCGACCTGCACCTTCGGGATCCGCTCCTTGATCGCGTCGATCAGCGGCTCGGCCGCCCCGGCGACGACGACCACCTGCGAGATCGCCATGCAGCGCTCGCCGGCCGACCCGTACGCGGCCGAGACGGCGGCGTCGGCGGCCATGTCGATGTCGGCGTCCGGCAGCACGATCATGTGGTTCTTCGCGCCGCCGAGCGCCTGGCAGCGCTTCCCCTTCGCGGTCGCCGTCTCGTAGACGTAGCGGGCGATCGGCGTCGAGCCGACGAACGACACCGCCGCGATGTCGGGATGCTCGAGCACCGAGTCGACGGCGACCTTGTCGCCCATGACGACGTTGAAGACGCCGTCCGGGACACCCGCCTCCTTCAGCAGCTCCGCCGTCCAGAACGACGCCGACGGATCCTTCTCCGACGGCTTGAGCACGAACGTGTTCCCGCAGGCGAGCGCCGGCGCCCACATCCACATGGGCACCATCGCCGGGAAGTTGAACGGCGTGATCCCGGCGACGACGCCGAGCGGCTGCCGGATCGAGTAGACGTCGATCCCGGTCGAGGCCTGCTCGGTGTACTCGCTCTTCAGGAGCGTCGGGATGCCGCAGCAGTACTCGATCACCTCGAGCCCGCGCGTCACCTCGCCGATCGCGTCGGAGAGCACCTTGCCGTGCTCGGCGACGAGCAGCCGCGCCACCTCCTCGCGCCGCTCGTGCACGAGCTCGCGGATCCGGAAGAACAGCTCCGCCCGCTTCGCGAGCGACGTCGCGCGCCACGCCGGGAACGCCGCCTTCGCCGCCTGGACGGCCGCGTCGACCTCCTCGACGGTGGCGAAGTCGACCGCGCCGGTCTGCGCGCCGGTCGCCGGGTTGTACACGGGGCCGCTGCGGCCGGACGTGCCGGCGACGCTGCGCCCGTCGATCCAGTGGCTGATCCGCTTGACGCCCGCCTGCTCGGCCGCGGGCGAGGTTGCCAGCTCGGTCATCTCGAAGCCTCCTCGTCTGTCTGCTGGAGCGTAGCGAGGACGCGGCGAGCATCTAGGATCGACTCACCGGCGAACAGGAGCGTGTGAGGTGGCAACGATCGAGACGAACCCGGAGCTCGGCCAGCAGGTCCGCGACGAGGCGAAGCAGTACGTCCTCCACTCCTGGTCGGTGCAGAACGCGATCAACCCGATCCCGGTCGCGGGCGGCGAGGGCCGCTACTTCTGGGACTACGACGGGAAGCGCTACCTCGACTTCGCCTCGCAGCTCGTCAACGTCTCGATCGGCTACCAGCACCCGAAGATCGTCGCCGCGATCAAGGAGCAGGCCGACAAGCTCTGCACGATCGGGCCGCCGATGGCGACCGAGCCGCGCTCGACGCTCGCGCGCCTGCTCGCCGAGGTGACGCCGGGCGACCTCTCGATGACGTTCTTCACGAACGGCGGCGCCGAGGCGAACGAGAACGCGATCAAGCTCGCCCGCTGGTACACCGGCCGCCAGAAGATCGTCGCCCGCTACCGCAGCTACCACGGCGCGACCGCGGGCGCGATCACGCTCACCGGCGACCCGCGCCGCTGGCCCGCCGAGCCGGCGATCCCGGGCGTCGTCCGCATGTTCGACCCGTACACGTACCGCTGCCCCGCCGGGCACCCCGATCCGTGCCCCGTCTGCACGGGCGCGCCGCACCTCGAGGAGATCCTCCAGTACGAGGGCGCGCACACCGTCGCCGCCGTGATCCTCGAGACGGTGACCGGGACGAACGGGATCATCGTCCCGCCCGACGGCTACCTCCAGTCGATCCGCGAGGTCTGCGACCGGCACGGGATCCTGCTGATCGCCGACGAGGTGATGGCCGGCTTCGGCCGCACCGGCAAGTGGTTCGCCGTCGACAACTGGGACGTCGTCCCGGACATCCTCACGATGGCGAAGGGGATCAACTCCGGCTACGTGCCGCTCGGCGCGATGTCGGTGCGCGAGCCGATCGCGGCCTGGGTGCGCGACAAGTTCTTCGCCGGCGGGCTCACCTACAGCGGCCACCCGCTCGCCTGCGCGAGCGGCGTCGCCTCGATCGAGGCGTTCCGCGAGGAGGGCATCGTCGAGCACGCCGCCGAGCTGGGGCCGGTGTTCCGCGAGAAGCTCGAGGGCCTCGCCGCGAAGCACCCGTCGATCGGCGAGGTGCGCGGGCTCGGCTGCTTCTGGGGGCTCGAGCTCGTCAAGGACCGCGCGACGCGCGAGCCGCTCGTCCCGTTCAACGGCGGCGGCGAGGCGGCGGCGCCCGTGGCACGCATGTCGAAGGCGGCGCTCGAGCGGGGCCTCTACCTCATGACCCACTGGAACGTCGTCATGGTCTGCCCGCCGCTGACGATCACCCGCGACGAGCTCGACGAGGGGATCGCCATCCTCGACGACGTGCTCTCGATCGCGGACGAGTACTACACCGGCTGAGCCGGGGGACGTCCTCCCCGCCTCGTAGCCTGTGCCGGCGTGCCCGACGTCTCCCAACCAAGTAACACGTTGTCACTAAGTACGGCCGAGTCGTGCCTCCGCTGCGGCGCCTCGATGGAGTGGCGGCACGGCACCTGGCAGTGCCCGCGCTGCCGGTTCAAGGTCGGCTGCTGCGAGGGCGACACGGGCGACTGCCGCGATCCCGGTTAGGCTCCCCGCCATGCGCGACGCGGCTCGAGCAGCTCGAGGAGTCCGGGCTCGACCCGCGGTCGACGGAGCTCCTCGTCGTCCTGTGCTGGCTCGTCCGCGACGACGTCGCCGATCGACGACGCCGACCTGAACGCGGCGCGCCGCCGCGCGATGTTCGTCCTCGCCTCCGGCGGCGACCCGCACCGCGACCTCGGCCTCGACGCCGTCGCCGCGGAGCGGCTCGCCGACGAGCTCGACACTCCGGAGCGGCGCGCCGCGCTCGCCGCGGCGCTCGACGGGATCGCCGCCCGGGCCGACGGCCTGCCGTCCGTGCTCTCCGCCGTCGAGGCGCTCCGCGCCGAGCCGGAGCTCGCCTGGCGCAGCTTCGCGCTCGCGCTGCTCGCGGACGAGCTCGCCGACGAATAGCGGCCACGCCGGGACTGCAACTACCCTAGAACGACGCTGGAGCGCGCCCGCGCGGCGTGTCCAGGAGTCCCGCCAAACCGCCGCAGAGAGCTCGTGCCGCTCACACCGGGTCGTCGTCGCCGCCGCAGGATCACGCTGCCGAGAAGCCTGCCCGCGGGCCGGCGCCTCGAGCCCTACTCGCACGTCGAGGCGCCGTACTTCCGCAGCCCCGGCTTCTACGTCCGCACCGGCGGCCTGGCGATGGTCGTCGGCGTCGCGATCGCGATCCTGCTCCTGCGCGCCTGGTCGATCCAGGTGCTGCACGGCCACCAGTACAGCTCGCTCGCGACCGCCCAGGCCTTCCGCACCGTCGACCTGCTCGGCCCGCGCGGCGCGATCGTCGACAGCAAGGGCCGCAGCGCTCGCCGGCACGATCGGCCGCATCGTCGTCGTCGCCGACCCGGGCGCGCTCGGCACCCGCGACGCGCACGGCAACTGGAGCCCGACCACGGACGGCAAGGCGGCGCTGCTCCATCTCGCCGAGGTCTCCGGCACGGCCGTGAACACGCTCGTGACGCGGATCAGCCGCGCGGTCATCCGCTCGCCGTTCGCGCCCGCGGTCGTCCTTCCCCACCCGCGCTGGAGCCTGACGACGTACCTGCAGGAGCGCAGCGGCGACTTCGCCGGGCTTCAAGGTGACGGGCCAGCCCGCCCGCAGCTACCCGCAGGGCGCGTTCGGCAGCGAGTTCCTCGGCCTGCTCGGCGAGGTGAGCCAGAAGGAGCTCGGCACGCCGCGGTACAAGAACGCGCAGCCGGGCGAGATCGTCGGCCAGACCGGGATCGAGGCGGTCTACGACTCGATCCTCAACCCCGGCTTCATCCCGGCGCGGCTCCGCGTCGACTCGCTGGGCCGGATCGCCGGGCCGCTCGAGATCCCGAAGGGAAAGCAGCTGCCGACGCTGCGCCTGACGATCGACGCGCACCTCCAGCGCGCGGCCGAGAAGGCGGTGAAGGACGGGATGGCGCTGGCCGTGCAGAACGGGCAAGCACCCGACGGGCGGCTCCGCGGTGGCGATGGACCCGTACACCGGCGCGATCTACGCGCTCGCGAGCGTCCCCAGCTTCAACCAGGTGCAGGCCGCGAACTCGCCCTCGTACCTGGCCTCGCTCTACAACCCGAAGCAACCAGCAGCGGCCGACCCTGAACCGGGCGATCTCCGGCGTCTACCCGACCGGCTCGACGTTCAAGCCGGTCGTCGCCGAGGCGGCGCTCTCCGCCGGGATCATCACCCCCGACACGCCGCAGCTCTGCAGCGGCTCGTTCAACCTCGGCAGCTTCGTCTTCCACAACGTCGAGCGGGGCGTCTACTCGGAGATGTCGCTGCGGACGGCGCTCTCGGAGTCGTGCGACACGTGGTTCTACCGGCTCGGCGACCGGATCTGGCAGACCAACCCCGCGAAGAAGGCGACGCTGATCCAGCAGTGGGCGCGCAAGTTCGGGTTCGGGAAGCCGACCGGGATCGACCTGAGCGGCGAGGCGGGCGGCCTCGTGCCGAGCCCCGCCTGGTTCGAGAAGGCGAACAAGTTCCCGTGGACGGAGGGCCAGACGATCAACCTCGCGATCGGCCAGGGCGCGCTGCAGGCGAGCCCGCTCCAGCTCGCGGTCGCGTACTGCGCGCTCGTGAACGGCGGCGCTGATCGTCCGCCCGCACGTCGCCGACGCGATCCTCCGCGGCGGCTCCGTCCAGAAGCTCCAGCTTCCCGCCGGTGCGCAAGCTGAAGCTCGTCGACATCCAGGCGATCCGCGAGGGTCTCTACATGGCGGCGCACGACCCGAACGGCACGTCCGGGTTCGTCTTCGGCAACTTCCCGATCCCGGTGGCGGGCAAGACGGGCACCGCCCAGGCGCCGCCGGGCGACGACCACTCGTGGTACGCCTCCTGGGCGCCGTACGGGCCGCACCCGAAGCTCGTCGTCGTCGTGATGATCGAGCACGGCGGCTTCGGCTCCAACGCGGCCGCGCCGGCGGCGAAGGAGATCTACGCGTCGTACTTCAACGTCAAGTCGCGCCGTAGGGCGACGTACTTTCCCTCAGCCGCGCGTCGGGTCGGGCGCGGATGCGCCGGACGGGCGCATCGAGCGATGCTCAGGGCATGGACCGGCAGACCGACCTCGACGGCTTGCGCACCCACTGGCGCGCCGCGCTGTCGGCGGCCGAGGCGGCGCTCACGAGCGCCGGCGGCTATCTCGGCCCCGTCGACCTGCACGCCCACCGCCGGCACCTGAGCGAGGAGTACGCGGAGACGGTCGGCCTGCTGCAGGCGTTCGCCCACGACGAAGGTCTCCCCCTCGTCCTCGCGCAGCCGTTCCTGCCGCGGCCCGAGGCGCAGCGCCTGCTGCGGCTGCCGGCCGGCGTCAGCGCCTGCGTCTTCAACCTCGACGGCGTGCTCGTCGGGAGCGCCGCCGTGCACGCGGCCGCGTGGAAGCGCACGTTCGACGAGTTCCTCGCCGACCGCACCGGCCCCGCGGGCCACTCCGTCGCCGCTCTTCGACCCGGCCGTCGACTACCCGGTGCACCTGCACGGGCGGCCGCGCGTCGAGGGCGTCCGCACGTTCCTCGCGAGCCGCGGCATCCGCCTGGAGGAGGGATCGCCCCGCGATCCGCCGGGGCGCGAGACGGTGCACGGGCTCGCGAACCGCAAGCAGGAGACGCTCGTCCGGCTCCTCGACGAGCAGGGGCTCGTCGCGTACGCCGACTCCCGCCGCTACCTCGAGCTCGCCCGGGACGCGGGCGTGCGCTGCGCCGTCGTCTCGGCGAGCGCGCACGCCGGCCGGATCCTGGAGCAGACCGGGCTCGCGCGACTCGTCGACGACCGTGTCGACGCCGAGACGATCCTCGCCGAGCACCTGCGCGGCCGGCCCGCACCCGACCGGCTGCTCGCGGCGTGTCGCAAGCTCGGCGTCACGCCGGACCACGCCGCGGCGTTCGAGACGGACACCGCCGGGATCGCCGCGGGACGGACGGCCGGCTTCCTGCTCGTCGTCGGCGTCAACCGCTCCGAGCACACCGGCCACGCGCAGGCGCTCCGCGACGAGGGGGCCGACGTCGTCGTCCCGGGCCTCGCCGAGCTGATCGAGCGCCGCACGGCCCTCGCGGCATGAGCGCGCGGCGTCTCGGCCTGCCGGCCGGGATCCGGGCCTGCCTCTTCGACCTCGACGGCGTGCTCACGCACACGGCGACGGTGCACGCGGCCGCCTGGAAGGAGATCTTCGACGCGTTCCTGCGCGAACGCGCGGAGCGCACCGGCGACCCGTTCGTCCCGTTCGACCCGGAGGACGAGTACCGCACCTACGTGGACGGAAAGCGGCGCCGGGACGGCGTCCGGTCGTTCCTCGGCTCACGCGGGATCGAGCTGCCCGAGGCGGCGGTGCGCGAGCTCGCGCAGACGAAGGACGCGCTCGTGCTCGCCACGATCCACCGCGACGGCGTCGAGCGCTACGAGGCGTCGATCGGCTACGTCCACGCGGTGCGCGACGCGGGCCTGCGCCGCGCGGTCGTCTCGGCGAGCCGGCACTGCCCCGAGGTGCTCCACGCCGCCGGCATCGAGGATCTGTTCGAGCTGCGCGTGGACGGCGTCGTCGCCGACCGGGAGCATCTCGCCGGCAAGCCCGCGCCGGACACGTTCCTCGCCGCCGCCCGCGGCCTCGGTGTCGAGCCGGACGCCTGCGCGGTGTTCGAGGACGCGCTCGCGGGCGTCGAGGCGGGCCGCGCCGGCGACTTCGGCTACGTCGTCGGCGTCGACCGAGTCGGCCAGGGAGACGCGCTGCGGGCGCACGGCGCGGACGTCGTCGTCGCGGATCTCGCCGACCTGCTCGGCGCCCGGGCCGTGTAAGCAAGGGATCGTCCTGGCCGGGGGCATCCGTCCCGTCACGACGCCGCCGCGATCCCGCCCGTGGGCCGTCAGCGCGCGAGGACGGCGGCGACGGCCTCGTCGCGCGTCCCGGCCCCGAGCTTCCGGTAGGCGTGCTGAAGGTGCTTCCCGATCGTGCGGACGCTGACATAGAGCTGCCGGGCGGCCTCGGCGTCGGTGAGCCCGCGCGCGACGAGCGCGAGGACTTCGGTCTCGCGGCCCGTCAGCCCCAGCGAGCGCGCACGCTCCGGGTCGAGCCCGAAGGACGTCTCGTCGAGCAGGATCAGCGACGGATCGCCGTCCACGGCGCGGACGCGGAGCGTCGCGTCTCCGCGCTCGAGCACGACCGTGCCGCCGGGCGCGGGCGGCGCAGCGGTGCCGAACCAGCGCTGCAGCAGCGCGGCGGCCTGCGGTGACAGCGGCTCGAGCCGGCCGTCCTTGACGCCGACGACCGCCCGTCCCGCCGCCTCGAGGCCGCGCTCGAGCGTCGCGAGCCGGCGCGCGTACTCGGCGCGGTCGGCCACACGCCGGTAGGCCGAGGCGAGATGCGGCCGGACGAGATCGAGCAGCGTCCGCTCCCGCTCGGTGAAGTCGGAGCGCGACCGCGTGAAGCCGAGCCCGCTCGGCACGGGCCCCTCGAGGGCGATGCTCGCCGCGAGCTGGTACTTCGCGCCGAGCGGACGGAAGCAGCCGTCGTAGATGCCGAGCCGCTGGAACTCGCGGAGCCCGACGAAGTCCGAGACCCTCACCGCACGGGCGTCGCCGGTGCGGGCGAAGTGGCTGACGAGCGGGTGCTCGGCTGCGTACTCGGCCATCGCCTCGGCGAGGTCGTTCGAGAGCGCTGCGGCCGGCTCGAACAGCCAGGTGGGAGGGCCGCCGCCGGAGGGTGCCCCGGTGAAGCTGGCGATGTCCGCCCGCAGGAGCGTCCGCAGGTGCGGCAGAACCTGCCGCGGGAACTCCGCGGGCGTGGCGACGGCGCCTGCCTCGGCTACGACGGCGAGCGCGCCGACGACGTCTGCCTGCCGCAGGCCGCGCATGTGGCGCGAAGCGTATGCCGGAGTGCGATCCGCTACAAGTGCCCCGGGCTCGCCGGCTAGTGCTCGATCCGGAGCGAGCCGGCGTCGGTGGCGAGCCGGAGCAGGACGAGTCCCTGCACCGTGTCGCGGTCGCGGTCACGGTGGCGGCCGGGCGTCAGCGTCGTCTCGCCGCGGCGCGCGTCGTACCTGGCGGTGAGCGTCGCCCGGTCTCGCTCCCGGCCGACCGTGACGGTCTGGTGCAGCGTCTCCAGGGTGCCGTCACGGGTGGCTCCCCACTCGGCGTCGAGGGTGTCCGGCCCGGGCCGCGTTGCGTCGCCGCCGTCATAGGAGAGGCTGACGACCGAGGCCTGCAGCTCGTGCCCGGCGCGGCGCACCTGGACGACGAGCGTGAGCGTGTTGCCGGCGATGTCGGAGACCGTGTACGTCCGTGTCTGGAGGCCGTCCTCGTCGTGGCCGCGACCTCGGCCGGAGACGCCCGTCGGGGCGACCGGCCCGGAGGCGACACCCGAGAGCGTGTCGCGACCGTAGACGAGCACGTCCTTCGTGACGGGGTCGAACTGGAGATAGGCCTCGGGTGCGACGGTGTCGATCCCGACTGCCAGCTGCCCGGCCGTCTCGACGTTGCCGGCGACGTCCGTGGAGCGGTAGTCCAGCGTGTGCGCGCCGGCTCCGGTGATGTCGACCGGGGCGGTGTAGGCCGACCAGGGGCCGCCGTCGAGGGAGTACTCGGTCGAGGCGACACCGGAGAGCGCGTCGGTGGCGGTGAGCGTGACCGTCACCGGCGCCGTGTACCAGCCGCCGGCTCCGCCGGGCCGGTCGGGCATAGCCGTCGTCACGGGCGCGGTCGCGTCGTACGGGAACGAGACCGGTGCCGCGTCCGTGCTGTTGCCGGCGGCGTCGGTGCAGCTGCCGGCGACCGAGGCATTCGCGGTGTCCGGGCCGGAGTAGGTGCCGCTCGTGCAGGAGGCGATGCCGCTTCCTGCGTCGGCGCCCGTCGTCGTCCAGCCGACGGGAGCGATGAACCAGCCGTTCGCGTCGGGGGCGCGGTCGAGCGTCGTCACGACGCCGGTGGGCGCCGTCGCGTCGCGCTTCACGGTGGCGCTCTGCGATGCGGTCCCGCCCGCGCTCGTCGCGGTGCACGCGAAGGTCGTGCCGGCGGCGCCGGTGTCGGCTGTCACGTCGCTCGCGTCGCAGCCGCTCGTCGAGGAGACCGTCGACTCGGGATCCGTCACCGACCAGCTGACGTGCACGTCGCTCGTGTACCAGCCGCCGGCTCCAAGCGTCCCGGTGACCGTGGGCGCGATCGCGGGCGGCGTCGAGTCGGCCGGCGCCGGCGGCGTGCTCGTGTTCAGCAGCACCGAGACCGTGTCGGCGGTGAAGCTCGACGCGACGAGATCCCCCAGCCCGTCGCCGTTGAAGTCGCCGATCGCGACGTCGTACGGTGCGGCGCCGGCGTTCGGCCTGACGGCCGCCTGGAGGGTGCCGTCGCCGTTGCCGAGCAGCAGCGCGACGTCGCCCGAGAAGTTGCTGTTGCCGGGATCCGCGAGCGCGACGTCCGGGATGCCGTCGCCGTTGACGTCGCCGATCGCGATGCCCGACGTGAAGGCGATCTGCCCGTCGCCGGTCCCGTAGCCGACCGCCGTCCGGAACGTGCCGTCGCCGTTGCCGAGGCTCACGGTGACGTCCCCGGAGCCGAGGTTCGCGACCGCGAGATCCTGGTGCCCGTCGCCGTTCAGGTCGCCGATGGCGATCGCGGACGGGAAGTCGTGCGCGCTGACGTTCACGGGCGCGACGAAGGTGCCGTCGCCGTTCCCGAAGAGGATGCCGACGGCGCCGTTCGTGGACGGGCTGATGCCGTCGCGGTCGACCGCGATGTCGAGGATGCCGTCGCCGTTGAGGTCGCCGAGCGCGATGCTGGCGGGCTCGTCGGGATAGAGGTTGTAGACCGCGCCCAGCGCGAAGGTGCCGGCCCCGTTCCCGAGCAGGATCGAGACGGCCCAGGCGGTCGAGACGACGAGGTCGGGCGCGCCGTCGCGGTTCACGTCGCCGATCGCGACCGCGAGCGGACTCGAGCTCGCCCCGGTGGAGGAGAAGACCGGTGCCTGGAAGGTGCCGTCGCCGTTGCCGAGCAGCACGTCGACGCCGTCCTCGACCTCGACGGTGGCGACGAGGTCGGGGATGCCGTCGCTGTTGACGTCGCCGACCGCGACCGCGTTGACCGGCCCGGCCGAGGAGAGCGCGTACGAGGCCGCCGCGCCGAAGGTGCCGTCACCGTTCCCGAGCCTGACCACGACCGCGCCGGGGTGGAAGGCGAACGGCGGGATCTGGGTGATGTCGAGGACGGACCGTCCCTGGCCGAGCGCGACGAGATCCGGAATCCCGTCGCCGTTCAGGTCGGCGGCGACGACCTTCGCCGTCTGCGGAGCGGCCGGGTAGCCCACGAGCGGAGCGAACGACGGCGACGCCGCCCACGCCGAGCTCGCCCAGGCGCCGAGCGTGGCCGCGGCGACCGCGCAGACCAGGGCCGAGCGGCGGGCGAACCGCACCGCCGTCACCCCACGTACCGCCCGCCGCCCGCGCCCTACCACGCCGCAGATCGTGCTCGCGCCCGGCGGGCATCGCAATACGTAGCGGTACGAATCTCGGCCGCCCGCGCTGCGCCGCGGTGGGCCGCGTCAGAACGTCAGGCGAAGCGCGATCACCCGCAAGGCCGTTGCCGACGGCTTGCCAGTGACGTTGATGTGCTTGGCCTTGGCGAGCTTCGGCCAGGCCTTCCAGCAGTGGACGCGGCTCTTGCCGATCCAGCACTTCGTCGTCTTGGTAAGGACGACCCGCGTGTGCATCGCCTTCGACAGCGCGCCGGCGAGGTGCCTGTTCGTCCCGGTCTTCGCGGGCGTGGCCTCCTTGTCCGCGCGGGTGACGCGCACGGCTGTCTTCAGGCGCGGCGCCACGTGTGACGCGGTCGCCGAGCCGGACGAACTCGAACCGGACGAGCCCGAACCGGACGAACTCGAACCGGACGACGACGCGCTCGGGCTCGACGATCCGGACGCACCGGTGGCGGAAGAATCGGACGACGGACTCTGCGACGCCGGCGCCGCGCTGTACGGGATCTCCAGGGTGATGACCCTCGTCGCCAGCCGATGCAACGGGTCGACCACCGACAGCGTGATCAGGTTCGATCCGGGTGTCAGGTCGATCGGCCGAGTCGTGTAGGTAATGCCGTTCTGTTGGCCTGACCTCGACGTCGAGGCAATCCCGATCGGTGAGCCGTTGATCGCGAATGAGATCTGGACGTCCTGGGTCTGGTTCCCGGTCGAGATCGTGATCGGCGACTCGCTCGACGCCGCGTTCCCCTGCGGGCCGTTCGGATCGACCGCGTAGCTCGTCCCGTTCGGGTTGAAGCTGCCGTAGCTGCACTGGCAACCGAGGATCTGGAGGCCCGAGATCCAGTTCCCCATGCAGACGGACTGGGTGCAGCCCGTGACGTCGGGTGAGAACAAGGAACCCGACGACCCGGACGAGTCGGAGGAGCCCGACGACCCGGAAGCACCTGGTGAGCCCGACGACCCGGAGGAACCCGACGCCCCGGACGAACCCGACGACCCGGAGGAACCTGATGAGCCCGACGCACCCGAGTCCGAGGACGTGACCGTGACGTGGAAGGACACGGTCGCGGTGTTGTTGTGGCTGTCCGACGCCGTACAGGTCACCGTCGTCGTCCCGATCGGGAACAGGCCGCTGCCGTGGTCGCAATGGACGCCGACAGAGCCGTCGACAGCGTCGGCCGCCGTCGGCGCCGTGAACGACACGGAGGCTCCGGACCCGCTGGTCGCCGCGACGGTGACGTCGGCCGGGGTGTTCGAGATCACGGGCGGCGTCGTGTCAGTGGGGAGCGGCGTGATCGTGACGGCGAACGACGACGGCGGAGAGCTGTCGTCCTTACTGTCGTACGCGGTGCACTGGATCTGGTACGTCCCGACGGTGTGCGCCGCGCCCGAGGCGAAGTTGCAGACGAACCTGTACGGCGGGTAGCCGCCGGACACGTCGAGCGTGTAGGAGACGTTCGCGCAGGCCGTCTGCCCGCAGGCATAGGTCGCGGCGACCGTGATGGCAGCGTGCTGGGCGATCGTCGGCGGATTGGCAGTGTCGACGCGCGCGGCCTGCGCCGTCCCGGCGCACGCGAAAATCGCCGCAACCGCTCCGCCTGCCAGGAGTGACCTCAGTGCCCTGGCCACACTCGTGTTCTAGCCGGAATCCCCGCCCGATGCAACAAACGACAACCGAGCGTGATCTTCGTGCGCAGACAGACGCTTGCAAGGCGCTTGTCCTCACGCTGGCGCTCGACCCTCGTAGGATCAGCCCGGCCAGGGCCCCCGGGGCCTAGCCGCTGCGGCCTCGCCCGCCTCGACCGCTGCGGGCAAGACGCAAGGTTTGAACGCCGGCGATCACATGCTCGTCGAGGGCGCGTCGCCGCCCCAAGACCTATACCTCGTCCTAGACCTGTGCGTAGAAGACGCACCTCTAGAGTCCGACGCGCTCGACGATGCGGCGTGCGCCGCAAGCAGCAGAAGAACGAGGAGCTGAACCCCGAGTTGCTCGCGTCGTACTCGTCGGCCGTGCAAGGCGGCGTGAGGCGAACGCCGGCACTCGGTCTGCGCGTCACGGCGTCGGAGGCCCTTGGCACCACGGGACCCAACAACTACGGAAGGTGACCGAACATGACAATCCACTGGCACGACTTGGCGGGTAGCTTGCGTCGCCGCGCGACGAGCGTGCTCGGTGGTGCGGTCACTGTCGGAGTCTTCGCGCTGGCGGTGCCCGCGCTGGCGGCTTCGTCCACCTGGCATGGTGCTCTCGACGGCAATGCCGCCACGAAGTTGAGCTTCGACCACAGCGGATCGCGCATCACCCACTTCACGATCCCACTGATCGGGTGCACGAGCATCAACGGCTACCAGACCGAGACGATCTCCATACCGTCGATCGTGGTGCACGGCAGCCGGTTCTCGATCAAATACCACCCGCCGGGCGCACCCTCGAACGTGATCACCAGGGTCGCCGGCACGATCAGCGGCACCCGCGCCTCCGGCAAGCTCAACGGGGGCGGCTTGTGCGGCACCGGCCCGCAGTCGTTTCACGCAAGCCTCGGCGCGTTCAAGCCGGCGACACCGCGCACGTCCAAAGCCGGAGCCTGCACCGCCGCCAGCTGCGTGACGAGCGACGGCGCGCTGATCAAGGTCACCGCGGTGGACCGCACGATCAAGAGCGTTGCCGATCCGAGCAACCCCTACTACCCAAGCGCCGACCCGAACCTCTCCGCCGGTGTCGCGGTCACGATCGCAGGCATTGACCGCTCGGCCAAGGGCCAGTTCCTGGAACCCGGCTACAGCTCGTTCAAGCTGAGAGATGGAGCCGGGGTGCTCGTGGCTCCCTACGCCCCCACCGCCACGGTGGTGGGCCAGAACGGCGCCAAAGTGACGTGCAGCAGCCCGTATGCGCAAAAGAACCTGACACGTGGCGCACACTTCGGCCCCATCACGATCTGCTTCCCCGTTGCCAGCGTGTCCGATCGCGAGCACCTGACGCTGTACTACACGCCGAGCAGCTCGAAGATACCGCTGGGCTAGAGCGGCCCCACCAGGTGCCTGCGTTCGCGGCTCGCGCATCTGCGCGTCAGCGAGCACGCCGGCCGACGTCGGGCCCGTGACAGGCGATATGGAAAGCAAAAGGCCCGCGTTTGCGGGCCTTTTGCCGAAGAAGCGGATGATGGGACTCGAACCCACGACCTTCTGCATGGCAAGCAGACGCTCTAGCCAACTGAGCTACATCCGCGTGGGTGGCCAGTATAGCCCGACCCCGCGCGGGGTCGGTCAGGAGCGGCCCATGGCCGCGTCCAGGGCTTCGTTCACGAGCTTGTCGGCCAGCTTGTTGTGCTCCCGGCGCACCGCCCGGTACGTGACCGTCCCCACCTGGCGCGCCAGCCGCGCCGCCTCGAGCGACAGCTCCCGGAGCGCCTCGTTCTTCACCCGGTAGACGCCCGTCATCTGCTTCACGAGCAGCTCCGAGTCGGAGACGACCTCCACCTCGGGCACCGCCAGCTCGAGCGCCTTCGCGAGGCCGGCGACGAGGCCGCGGTACTCGGCGACGTTGTTCGTCGCGACGCCGATCGCCTCCCCCGCCGCTGCCAGCACCGTCCCGTCCTCGGCCTCCAGCACGTAGCCGTACGCCGCCGGTCCCGGGTTGCCGCGCGCGCCCCCGTCGGTGAACAAGCGCGCCTGCCTGCCGCCTTTCGCTCCCGCCCGGCGAGGCTCACCCGAGCTCCGCGAGCGGGTAGAGGTCGTAGGCGACCTCCTCGTACGGGTGCGCAGCGACGAGCGCGTCCACGACCGCCCGTACCCGGTCGCCCGCCACCACCGTCTCGACGCGCACCTCCGAGACCCGCTGCTCGGTGCCCGCGTGCCCGATCGCGGGATCCGTGCCCTCGCCGCCGAGGAACGTGCCCGTGCCCATCGTGTACCAGGAGCACCGCTCGTAGCCGCCGATCCGGCCCGCGCCGGCCGCGAACACGGCCTCGCGGGTCACGTCGACCGCCTGGCGCGGAACGAACCAGACGAGCTTGAAACCGGCGGCGTCACCCACGGCGCAACCATTGCACACACCGGCTCATCGTCCGCTCATCGACCGCCGCGAAGAATCGCGCCCGTGCCGACGCTGCCCGAGATTCACGGCCTGCTCGTCCACCTGCCCGTGATGGCGGTGCCGGTCGTCTTCGTGCTCGGCGTGCTCCGCTGGCAGAACCGCGGCGGCACCGCGGTCGCCCAGGCCGAGCCGTGGGCGTTCGGCGCCGCGGTCGTCGGCGCCGGGCTCGCCGTCCTCAGCGGCCTCACCGTCTTCTCGGGCGCGCGCACGACGCTGCGCGGCTCCTCCCAGAACCTCGTCCTCGTCCACCTCGGCATCGGCCTGATCCTGCTCGCGCTCCTCGGGACGGTCGGGTGGCTCCGCTGGCGTCGTCACCGCGGCGGCCGCAGCGCCTTCCCGGAGGCGGCCGTCGCGCTCACCGGGCTCGTCGGCTTCGCGCTCGTCGTCGTGACCGGCTACCTCGGCGGGCGCATGGTCTACATCCACGCCGTCGGGATCCAGAACGGCGGCGAGCTCGCCCAGTCGGCGTCCGGCGCCGAGACCGCGGTCGCCCAGCTCGCCCGCGGCGAGAGCGCCGTCACCGTCGGCAAGCAGCTCTTCCAGACCGGGTTCGGCTGCGCCTCCTGCCACGGGATGAAGGCGCAGGGCGGCCGCGGCCCCGGCATCTCCGGCGGCTTCGACGTGGACCGCTTCGAGCGGACGCACGGCACCGGGCTCTTCCCGGCCAGCATCGCCACGCCCCAGCTCGTGAACGCGCTCGAGGCGTGGCTGCGCACCAAGCCCTCCGGGATCAGCCCGCCGGCCGACGGCTAGAACCGGCCGAGGTGCCGCCCGTGCGTCGGGATCACGACCCGACGCGCGCGACGGAACTCGTGGCTCCTCAGCCAGATGACGATCGCCGAGGTCGTCTCCGCATCGAGATCACCGTCGTCGGCGTTGTACGAGGCCATTGCCGCCTCGGCCGTCAACGCGGCCCGCGGACGCGACTCGTGCTTGAGGATGTGGTCCGCGTCCTCGGGGAACGCGAACGTGACGTCGAGCCGTCCCGCAGCCGCACGCCGGAGGGGCTCGCCGTCGTCCTTCCAGTCGACCTGGATGTCCTTCTTCCCGATCACGACGAGCACGGGCACGTCGACGCGGGCGAGCAGTGAGGCGGCGTCGGCGGGCCACAGCTCGCGCGCGAACGGAAGGTTCACCGGGCTTTCGAGGCCGTGGAGCAGCATCCGCACGCCTTCCGGAAGGGCCGGGTCGGGCGCCGTCGGCTCGCCGCGCACGAAGCGCGCGACCGCTTCGTCGTAGAGCGCGAGCAGCGTCTCGCCGTTCGGGATGAGCGCGGCTTGCGCTGCGAGCTGCGCGTGCCCGACCTCCCCGACCGAGCGGCCCGGCGGGGCGGCCAGCACCACGCCCGCGAGCGGGATCTCGGGCTCACCGAGCTGGTAGTGGAGGACGTGCAGCGTGCCTTCGCTGTTGCCGAGCCCGAAGATGCGATCGACCGAGGGCTCCTCGGCGAGTACGCGCACGGCTCCTGCGAACTCGTCGGTGTGGTGCTGCATCGTCAGGCCGCCGAGCGCGGCGATGTTCGCGGCCGCATGCGGCCCCGAGACGCTCTTGTCGTAGCGGAGCGAGGCGATCCCGGCATCCGCGAGCGCCTCCGCCAGCAGCTTCCCGCTTCCGTTCGTGCCCGGCAGGAGCGGAGAGTTCCAGTCGCGGTCGGTCGGCCCGCTCCCGGCCGCGAGCACCACGCCCGCTCCGATGCTCTGCGGCGCCGGGCGGACGAGGGTGCCGTCGATCGTGGCCTTCCCGACCTGCCACCTGACCTCGGCGCCGCTGTGAGCTGGGCGACTCACGTCCGGATTCCGGGCCGTGCGCACGGGCCCGGTCCAGGCGCCGGCGCGACCGTCCACTACTGCTCCGTGTCGATCTGCGCGCGCTGCAGCTTGCCGGAGTAGTCGACGTAGATCGACTTCCACTCCGTGAAGACGTCGAGCGCGGCCTGGCCCGCCTCGCGGTGGCCGTTGCCCGTGTCCTTCGTGCCGCCGAACGGCAGGTGCACCTCGGCGCCCGTCGTGCCCGCGTTGATGTACGTGATCCCCGCCTCGAGGTCGCGCATCGCGCGGAACGCCGAGTTCACGTCGCGCGTGAAGATCGAGGACGAGAGCCCGTACTTGACCCCGTTCGAGACGCGGATCGCCTCGTCGAAGTCGCGCACGCGGATCATCGACGTCGTCGGGCCGAAGATCTCCTCCTGGGCGACCCGCATCCCCGGGTCGACGTCGCCGAAGATCGTCGGCCGGTAGTAGAAGCCCTTGCCGAGGTCGCCCTCGGTGGCCGCCTCGCCGCCGGTGAGGAGCGTCGCGCCCTCGCCCGTGCCGATCTCGGTGTAGGAGTGGATCTTCTCGAGCGCCTTGGCGTTGATCACGGGGCCGACGTCGGTGTCGTCCTCCCAGCCGGGCCCGAGCCGCATCTTCTCGGCCGCCGCGACCACGCGCTTCGCGAGCGCGTCGTAGATCTTCTCGTGCGCGATCACGCGCGAGGCGGCCGTGCAGCGCTGCCCCGAGGTGCCGAACGCCGACCAGAGGATCCCGTCGGCGGCGAGGTCGAGGTCGGCGTCGTCCATGACGATGATCGCGTTCTTGCCGCCGAGCTCGAGATGGACGTGCTTGAGCGTGTCCGCGCCCGTCTTCAGGACGGCGACGCCGGTCTCGCGCGAGCCGGTGAGCGTGACGACGCGCACGTCCGGGTGGCGGACGATCCGGTCGCCGACGGTCGAGCCGCCGCCGTGGACGATGTTGACGACGCCGGCGGGGATGCCCGCCTCGTCGAGCAGCTCGACGAAGCGCTGCGCGAGCGCGGGCGTGTCGGTCGCCGGCTTGAGGACGATCGTGTTGCCGCAGACGAGCGCCGGGATCAGCTTCCACGACGGGATCGCGATCGGGAAGTTCCAGGGCGTGATCGCGCCGACGACGCCGATCGGCTGGCGCACGCTCATGTTCCACTTGTTCTGGAGCTCGGACGGCGTCGTCTGGCCGAAGAGGCGGCGGCCCTCGCCGGCCATGTAGTACGTGATGTCGATCGCCTCCTGGACGTCGCCGCCCGCCTCCGCCTTGACCTTGCCCATCTCGCGGGTCATCAGGTCGGTCAGCGCCGCCTTCTCGCGCTCGAGGACGCGGGCGAGCCCGAAGAGGATCTCGCCGCGCTTCGGCGCGGGCACGAGGCGCCACTCGGCGTAGGCCTCCTTCGCGGCCGCGACGGCGCGGTCGACGTCCTCGACGCCGGAGCGCGGGAAGACGCCGATCGTCTCGCCGGTCGCAGGGCTCGTGCTCTCGAAGGTCTCGCCGGAGACGGCGTCCGTCCAGACGCCGCCGATGTAGTTCTGAAAGGTCTGTGCTGTGTGTCGTCGCCATGCGGACGAGTGTACGTCCGCGGTCGCGAGGACCGCGCCGCTACTCGGAGGCGGGCGGATCGGTGTCCGGGAAGGTGCCCGGGATCCGCGAGCGGCGCCGGTCGCGGATCGTGCGCCGCTCCTTGTGCTCGCCCTCCGGCTCGCTCCTGGCGCCGGTCGTCCCCTTCGCGGCGGTCGACGATCACCGTCACGTTCGGGTTGTCGGCGTAGTAGTCGACCATCTTGTCGTACAGCTCGTCGGCCAGCTCGCGCGGAATGACGCAGTAGATCATCGCGTCCGATTGTAGGGCCGCCCTCGGCGAGCGCCCGCCCGCGGCACCCTCGCCGGTCAGAGCTTCTCGATGTCGGGGACGAGGCGGCCCCCGTCGTCGACGCGCGCGTTCCAGAGCTGGAAGCCGACGTCGAGCTCGTCGAGCTCGTGCCCGCGGCTCTCGAGCCGCACCGGCTGAGCCGACTCGGGACTGATCCGGTACTGGTACCAGGAGATGTCCCACGCGATCGTGATCGCCAGCTCGCCGGCGATCCCGGAGAGCGGCACGATGCTCGCCTTCGCCTCGCCGAGGCTCTTCGAGATGCCGCCGACGGTGCGCCTGTAGGCGCTCGCGTTGAAGAGGTCGGCCGCCTCGAGCAGCCGCACCTCCGTGTCGGAGAGCCGGCGCAGGATCGGCTCCGAGACCACGAGCCCGTCGTCGCCGGACGTGCGCGAGAGGCCCAGGAACTCGCCGAGTCCGCGTCGCCGCCGGCGGCGCTCGCCCTCGAACACCGGCGTCGTCGGCGTCCCCTCCTTCAGCCAGCCGTGCTCGAGCGCGATCTCCTGGCAGAGCGGGCAGACGTCGACGAGCTCGGCGCCGTGCCCGGGCGAGAACCGGACGGCGCGCTCGCCCATCAGGAGCGTGCGCTCGCACACCGCGCACTGGCTCGTGACCCCGGCTTTCGTGACCCGCACGGCGACGAGTGTAGCGCTGCTGGAGCGCCGTCCCTGCGCGCGGGGCGCGCCGGTCAGGCGTTGACCGCTTCGCGCTCCCGCTTCGTCTGCTCGACGATCTTCTGGGCGACGTGCGACGGCACTTCCTCGTAGCGGACGAAGTGCATCGTGTGGTCGCCGCGGCCGCCGGTCATCGAGGTGAGCGCCTGCGAGTACGTGAGGATCTCGGCCATCGGCACCTCGGCCTTCACGGTCGTCATCCCGCCACGCGACTCCATCCCCTGGAGGCGGCCGCGCCGCGAGTTGAGGTCGCCGTTGACGGCACCCACCGCGTCGTCGGGGACGGTCACCTCGAGCTCCATGATCGGCTCGAGCAGCACCGGGTCGGCCTGCTGGTAGGCCTCCTTGAACGCCATCGAGCCGGCGATCTTGAACGCCATCTCCGAGGAGTCGACGGCGTGCTCCTGCCCGTCGACGAGGCTGACGCGGACGCCCTGGATCGGCGCGCCGGCGAGCTCGCCGTGCTCCATCGCCTCGCGGACGCCCTTGTCCACCGCGGGCCGGAAGCTGTGGGAGATCACGCCGCCGACGATCTTGTCGACGAACTCGTAGCCGAGCTCGCCGTCGGTGGCCGGGCAGCGGCTCGATCACGATCGCGCAGTCGCCGAACTGGCCGCGGCCGCCGGTCTGCTTCTTGTACCGGTGCCGGGCGCGCGCCTCCTTGCGGATCGTCTCCTTGTACGGGACGCGCGGCTGGTGCAGCTCGACGTCGACGTGGAAGCGGCCCGCGAGCCGGTCGACCGCCACCTCGACCTGCATCTGCGAGAGCCCCGAGAGGAGCTGCTCGCCGGTCTGCGGGTCGTTGCGCATGACGAGCGTCGGGTCCTCCTCGCTGAGGCGGCGGAGCCCGGCGGCCATCTTCTCCTCGTCGCCCTTCGCCTTCGGGGTGATCGCGAAGCTCATCACGGGCTGCGGGAAGTCGATGTGCGGCGGCTCGACCGGCACCTCGTGGTCGACGAGCACGTCGCCGGTGACGACGTCCTTCAGCTTCGCGACGGCGCCGAGGTCGCCGACGCCGAGCGCGTCCACCGGCCACGGTGTCCTTGCCCTGGACGAGCAGCACCTGGCCGAGCCGCTCCTTCGCGTGCGTGCGCGGGTCGACGAGCGTCGTGTCGCCGGTGATCGGCCCCGCGAGGACGCGGAAGCAGCTGATCCGGCCGGCGAACGGGTCGGCGATCGTCTTGAAGACGAACACCGCCTGCTTCGCGTCGCCGAACTCGATCGTCGTGCCCTTGCGCTCCGGCGAGGGGACGCCCTCGACGAGCAGGTCGAGGAGCGCCGACGTGCCGAGGTTCTTCGTCGCGACGCCGCAGCCGACGGGGTAGAGCTCGTCGCGGGTGACGGCGTTCTTGAGCGCGGCGGCGACCGCCTCGGGCTCGAGCTCCTCGCCCTCGAGGTAGCGGGCCATCAGGTCCTCGTCGGTCTCGACGACGGCGTCGAGGAGCTTCTCGCGGTACTCCGGCGACGAGCTCGCTCATCGACGTCCGGGATCGGGCTGCGGGCCGCCCTCCTTGCCGCCCTCGGGATCCGCGTACGCGCACATGTGCAGCAGGTCGACGACGCCGGTCAGCTCGTGCTCGGCGCCGATCGGGAGCTGGATCGCGACGCAGCGGTCGGAGAGCTGCTCGCGGGCCGCCTCGAGCGCGCGGTAGAAGTCGGCGCGCTCGCGGTCGAGCATGTTCACGAAGACGACGCGGGAGAGCTCGTACTCCTCGGCGCGCGCCCAGACCCGGGCGGTGTTGACCTCGACGCCCATCACGCCGGAGAGCACGACGAGCGCGCCCTCGACGACGGGCAGCGCCGCGAAGGTGTCGGCCTGGAAGCCGGCGTCGCCGGGGACGTCGAAGAGGTTGATCTTGCGGCCGTGCCACTCGACGTGCAGCGAGCGAGCCGGAGAGGGACATCTGCCGCCGGTTCTCGTCCTCGTCCCAGTCGGAGACGGTGGAGCCCTGCTCGATCTGCCCGAGCCGGTTCGTCTTTCCCGCCTGGAACAGCAGGGCCTCGACGAGCGCGGTCTTCCCGACCCCGCGGTGGCCGACGACGGCGATGTTGCGGATCTTCCCGGGCTCAGTGGCAGGCATCAGCTCGTGTCCTCCCTGGGGTCGTTTCCGGCGGCAATCGTAACCCGGCAGCGGCCCTCGAAGCTGCGGGAATTCCCGGAAACCCGGTCAGAGAGGCCGGCGCGCGTCAGCTCTCGAGCGCGGTGCGCGCGGCGACGCCGGCGAGGCGCGCCTTGAGGCGGAGGATCGCCTTCGTGTGGAGCTGGGAGACCCGCGACTCGGTGACGCCGAGCACCTCGCCGATCTCGCGCAGCGTCAGCTCCTCGTAGTAGTAGAGGGTGACGACGAGCTTCTCGCGCTCCGGCAGCCGTGCGATCGCGTCGGCGATCGCGTCCTTGAGCTCGGTCTGGGAGAGCGGCCGACTGCGGGTCGGGCGCGCTCTCGTCCTCGATCGTGTCGATGAGGGCGATCTGGTCGCCGCCGGAGCCGGACACGGTCCAGAGCTCGTCGAGCGCGGCGATCGAGGAGCGGGCGATCTCGGTGAGGCTCTCCTCCAGCTCCCCCTCGGTGATGCCGAGCTTGGCCGAGATCTCCGCGTCGGTCGGGCGCCAGGCCGGTCTTGGCCTCGAGCTCGCCGATCGCCCGCTCGATCGCGCGGGCGCGGGAGCGGACGGATCGCGGCACCCAGTCCATCGCGCGCAGCTCGTCGATGATCGCGCCCCGGATGCGCGCGATCGCATACGTCTCGAACTTCACGTCCCGTTCGGGGTCGAAGCGCTCGATCGCGCCCATCAGCCCGAGCAGCCCGTAGGAGGCGAGGTCGCCCTCGTCGACGTGGGCCGGGAGCCCCGAGCCGAGGCGGCCGGCGACGTACTTCACGAGCGGCGCGTACATGAGGATGAGCCGGTCGCGGAGGCCCGGATCGCCGGTCCGCCGGTACTCGAGCCACATCGTCTGGGTCTCGTCGGGCCTCCCCACTCCCGCAAGAATACGAGGTCGGCCGCCCGATTCCTCAGCAGGATCTCAGCGTCTGCGCCGGAAGGCGGCGAGCGCGAGCGAGGCGAGCCAGCCCGCGAGCGCGAGCGACGCGAGCCCGACGACCCAGCGTCCCGCGCCGCCGCCCGCGTGGACGAGCGCGGCCGCGGCGAGCGCGGCGAAGGCGGCCGCCAGCACCGAGAAGAGGATCGCGAGCGCGTGCCGCTGCACGCACGGGAGCGTAGTGCTCCGGGGCTCGGGAGAGGCGCCGATACAATCGGCGGCGACCCAGGGGCGTAGCTCAACTGGTAGAGCACCGGTCTCCAAAACCGGGGGTTGGGGGTTCGAGTCCCTCCGCCCCTGCTGCGTGATCCGAAGCAACTTTTCAAAGAAGTAGCGGGATCGCAGCAGGAAGCCGAGGTACAGCGAAGGCCGCCGGATCGCAGGCGGCCTTCTCGCGTCACGAGCGTCGATACGCACCCGAGATCAGTGGGCGGAGACATGGGCGAGCCCGCGGGTCATCGCCGCGGGCTCTGCGTGCTCGAGATGGTCGTGCCGGCGGCGACGCGCTCTCGCGCTACAGCGCGGCGAGGTCGTCGTCCGCTCCGCCGGGTGTCGGCGGTGGCGGCGCGTCGTCAGGTGGCGACTGTTTCTGACGCCAGAGCTTCAGCCGTTCGGCGGCAGCGCCGTACGGGAGATCGAGGAAGCGCTTGCGCCGTGCCCGCAGTACCTTCGTCAGCCGCGTCATGCCTTTCGCGGTGATCGCGGCGGCGGCCTGCTGGTTGCGGGTGCGCCAGGAGCCGAGATAGCCGTGCCGCAGGCAGATGCGGAACCAGTCGAGGAAGAGCGCGGCCTGGGCGCGCAGATGCTGCGCTTCGATCCCGCGCCGGCGCAGGCAGGTGCTCGAGTTCTTGCCGTACACGCCGTAGCGGGAGCGCCAGTGCCCAACACGCGCTCGAACGAGAAGTGGACTTCCCGGAGCGCGTGGTAGAGCGGCTGGGTCAGGTTCAGCGGCAGCAGCAAGCGCCATTCCTCGCTGCACGCGACCGACTGCTTGCGCCGGCACGCCGTGAGAAGCGGCGTTCTGCACTGGAAGCTGATGCGCGGCTCGCCCTTGTTGTCGAGGTACCAGCCGAGCCCGTCCGAGTCCATGTCGCCTTCGCCGCCGCAGTGCTTGCAGCGCGGCACTCCATGCTCGTCCACGTGATCAGAGCGCATGTCAGCGCGCTCCTTCTCCCCCTGCGTCTTGCGGAACGGCCGTACCGTGGCGACGCCGCGCCGGGTGTTGTACTCGTCGAACGCGCGCAACCCGAACCCTCGGTCGGTTGAGACAGCGAGCGGCGTCTTGCCGGTCGCAGTCGCCGCGGCCGTGAAGAGATCGTCGTAGTGGTCCCATTCCTGGTCGTCCGCGGGGAACGTCTCCACGGCGAGTGGTGCGCCGTACTTGACGCTGACCGCAGCGGCGCCGTAGCCGCCGAGCCAGGTGCGGCCTTTGCCGCTCGAGTAGTGGCGGAGCCCTGCGCTTTTGTCGCGGGTGCGGTAGCGGTGGCCGCGGATCAGGAAGTACTGGAACTCGCTGTCCTGGTCGGCCGGCGCGATCACGCTCTCGGGCGTCGTCAGCGGGTCAGGCTCCGTGTCTGCCTGTTCGCGGTGCCGTTCCTGCTCGATCACATCTGCCGGCGTGCGCCGGAGTGTCTGCGGCGCGCCGCGCCTGCCGGCTGCGACCAGTTCGTCGCCGACCTCCGGCGCATCGTCCGTCCCACGCGCCTCGTCCCCGTCGTTCGTTGCCGGCGTCTTGGTGCGAGGCTTCCTTCGTCCCTGCTCTTCCAGGAGCGCGCGGCATTTCGCCTTGTCGGTGCAGCAGTGCTCGAGCTGCGCCGGGGTCTGCCAGCCGGTCGCGTCAACCATCCAGAAGTCGGCGAGCTCAGGGTCGTGCCGGGTGGCCTGCCGGATCACGAGCCGCCCCTGGTCGCGCATCGCCTCCGTGAACTTTTCGAGCTCGTTGAAGCGCAGCCGCAGTGTCTCGTAGTCGGGGTGGGCCGTGAAGCCGCACTCCTGCCAGATCGGGCTCGAGGCGTAGCGGTTGTAGAACGACAGCCGGGACGTGTCTTTCGACATGACGAACGCCAGGTACAGGAGCAGCCAGTCGCCCTGCATCCGCCGGCGGCCGTTGCGCCGCTGCTCTCCCGGCGACGGCTTCGACGGCTGGTACAGGTGCGCGGTTGCCGACCGCATCGGCGCCAGGTACTGCGGATGGTGTTTCAGCTCCCGGACAACCTGAACCGGGTCGCTGATCTCGCGGTCGGTCGAGAACTCGGTCGCCTGGTCGAGCTGGGTCAGCTCGACGTTCTTCCATGACGGGCGCCGGCCGCGCTTGCCCGGCCATTGGCCGCGCGTCTCCGGGACGCGGGCAGCGTGCAGCCGGCCCGTGAACACGGACACGCGGTTGCGCGTGTCTGCCGCGCGCGGCGTCGTGCCGGCCCGGTTCGCTTTCGCGCGGCGGCCGCTCATCGCAGGCCCGCCTTCTGTCCCTGGTTCGTCGTGCACTTGCCGGCCTCGACATCAGGGCTCCGGAAGCGCCAGGACAAGCGGCCCGAGCCAGCCGTACACGGCCATGTCTGATGCGGGGTCGTGACGGTAGCGTGACCCGCCGGACAACGCCAGTCGCCGCTTGCGATCTGCGTGTCGTTCTTCGTGCCACCTTCCTTCCGGGCCTCGCGGCCAGTCAGGATCGTCGTGGTTGTCTTGCGTCTCATCACGCCCTGGAGATGCAGGGTTGGTAGAGACCATGCGGCGCAAACCGCTCACATCCAACCGGTCACATGTGCCGGCAGGGTCATTCGCTACGAAGGGCCGACGAGGGTACAGCCGCGGGGTGACAAACGGGATTTGCCCCTCTCTACGTAATCCTAGGAGCGAGACGCGCGAATGTTCAGCGGACGGCAGAACGGCCGTTCTGTCAGCCCGTGTCCGAGCGCTATTGCGACCGGTGTAGTGGCGGCGCATCAACCCCGGAGACGAACTCCGTCCAGTTCTTCCATTCCGGCTCGCACACATGCTCGAGCGGCACGCCGAGCACGAGCGCGCAGTTCACGAGGTTCCGGATCGGCGGGTTCCAGATCTCCTTGTTCTCGAGCCGGCGGTACGCGCTCAACGACAACCCGGTCTTCCGGCTCATCGACTCCTGCGTCTCCCGCTTCTCCGCCCTGACTTGATGCAGGCGTGAGCGGAACTGGCGACGGCGCGGCACGAGAGCGAGCGTAAAGGAGCTAGCGTTCCCCGCGTTCCTGCCGCCGAACAGAAAGGGGTCGTGTGCCCAGCGGAAAGAACTTCTGCGGGAAATGCGGTAAGAGGTTCCCGGCAGCCGAGCTGGCAGCGCACGAGGCACGCTGCACCGGCAAGAAAGGATTCATGCCGCAGCCGGGCTCTCGGAAGTAGCAGCGAGCCGGCGGAGGTGCCGGCCGAACGCCTCGAGTTCGGCCTGGAGCGAGACGAGGGCCTGGTTGACGACCGCGGGATCTGTCTCGTCCCAGAACTGTTCGAGATCTCGCGGCTCGAACACGACACCGCGCCAGGTGGCGCGGGCAGCGAAGCCGCCGCGAGTAGCAGGCTGTTCGCTGATGAAGCTGTGGTACAGCTGCTCGAGACGGTCGCGGAGCGGACGGTACCGCCGCCACGCGAGAAGAGCCATGTACCGACGTTCGCGCGCGTCTGCCGCACGAAGGTCGTTCCAGAGCCGCCGCCCTCGTTCGCCTTCGAAACGGCTGGTCATCGGCTGCCGGATCGCCACGAACGGAAGCATCAGCTCGTCGTCGCCCGGCTGCCAAGAATGGCCGCCGCATGATCCGATCGTCGGGAAACCGAGCAGGTTCAAGGCGACCGCGAGCTCGACCACGTTCTCGTCGAGCGGCGTGCCGGTTGATGCGGCGACCCGCCGCAGCCGCCGCTCCATCGACATCCCTGGCGCCTCCACGATCGTGAGCGTCGGAGGCGCACGCTGCCGCAGCCGGTTCATCGCGCGCAAGCGCGTGGCCGGCGGTCATGACGTGGTTCCGCGGCTAGCTTCATCAGCGTGAGCAGCGCTCGCGACCGCGACACCGGCAGGTTTCTGACACGGCAGCCGCGCGACCCGGTCGCGCTGTACGACGTGGTCCGGGACGTGGCGCTTGCCGCAGCCGATGCGAGCGCGCAGCCATTCGACCCGGCCTTGATCACGCAGCGTCTCTGGAACCAGGCGAAACGGTCGCTTCCTGGCTACACGGCGATGCCGAACGCGAACGAGATCTGCCGGCAGCTCGGAGCTCCTGGGCCGCCGCTCCCGTGGCGGCATGTGCTCACGGTCGCGCTCGACCCGGAGCGCTCGAGTGAACGGGTGCACACGGCGCTTACCGCCACCGAGGACGACGACACGGTCGGAGAGGAACGGATCTTCTTCTCGCTGAACCGGGTTGTTCGCTTCCTCGGCCAGAAGACGCTGTCGACGGTCGACTACTCGACCGGCCGGGAGCGCATGATCGAGCGGGATCGCCGCCGGCGAAACGGCGGAGCGCTCGAACAGCAGCTGCTGACAGTCGGGCAGATCCTCCGCTTCACCAACGACAGCTGGCCTGGCGCCTGCACGATCGCCGGCCTGCCGGTGCACGAGCAGCCACGCCGTCAGGCGGTGCCGGTGATCGACGCGGGTATCCGCTACTCCCAGGCGACCGGCTACCTGCCCTCGTACGTGCATCTCGAGCAGTTCGCCCGCGGCCGCTTCTCGCTCGAGCGCCGGCCGCGCAACCGCTCCTGGCTCACGGTTGTCGAGGAGATCGCGGCAAGGATTCGCGAGCAGGGGCTGCCGGAACCGCCGCCGTACGATCCGCGCCGCAACCCGGCCTGGGACGGCACGGATCCGACCGCGAGCGAGGACGATCCGCCGCCTCGCAAAGACAAGCTGTCGGACGCGGAGCTGACCGTGTGGGCTGCGCGCTTTCTCGGGCAGCTCGGTGCGGGGGAACGGCCGACCGTCGCCGCATGGCGCGCGTTCGAGAAGAAAGCCGGGGCTCCGAACTACTCGGTTGTCCGTCGGCGCGGCGGCCTCGCAGAGCTTGTGAAGCGCGCCGGCCGCAAAGGAGCCGTCGAGAAAGCCCGCGCCGAGGTTGCGCGGCAGGCGGCGCCTACACCGGAGAGGCTCGCCCAGCGTGAACGCGACAAGTGGCTGCGCAAAGCCGAGTCCCCGTCAGCGCAGCAGGCGCTCCAGGTGATCCGGCGTCTCGGCGAGGCAGCCCCCGGTGAGATCGCTCGCGAGCTCGGGATCAACACCAACTCGCTGACCCCGCACATCCGCGCGCTCCGGACCGCGGGCCTGATCGAGCCGACAAGCCCGATCATCTCGCCGCGTACCCGCTACCGCATCCCCGGCACGAACGCCGGCACTCCCTCACAGGAGGAGGCGCAGGCGCTCCTGCGGGAGGCAACTGGCGCACCTGCCCGCCGGGTGTACCGGGAACTCGAGCTCTTGGGGGAGGCGACTGTCGTTCAGCTCGCCGCGCGAACCGGCCTCAGCAAGGCCAGCATGCGCAACCGGCTCCGTGCCCTCGTCAGCACGGGGTTCGTGACGAGCGAGTCGCGCGGCGTCAGAGGCGGCGGACATGTGATCGTGTACCGGCCAAGCGGCAAGCCGCTGCCGGAGAGCTGACGGCTTCAGCTAAGCGGTGCGGAAGCCGCGGGCGCGCAGGCCGACGGCGAGCATCCGGTTCGGCTTGTGGCCCTCATCGAGCCAGCGTCCGACAGCGCCCTGCTGCTCATCGAGCGGGGCCTCCGCGACATGAAGATCCTCGAGCAGCTCGGAGACGAGCAGGGGCTCACGCTCCGCGTAGCCGGCGAAGGTGTCCTGTTCGTACGGGTGTGAGGCGAGTTTGCTCATGCGAGAATCCCTTTCAAGACCAGTATATCCTCGTCCTGCCCGGCTCCGACGATCTTCACACGGGTAAATCGGGGCAGGAGCAGCTCTCTTTGTCCCTCGTAAGGGTGAACCCCGAGCAACGGTAGCCACGCTGCCGGATAGTACCGCGGCAGATCGAACGTCAGCAGGAAGCCGGCGAAACGGTGCGCGAACCGCATGGCCCGGTGGCGGGCGATCGACGTTGACATGTAGCCAGGATCGTGGATGAAGCTGCCTGGAGTGGCCTCCCATTCAGTGATCAGCCGTTTCATCACGAGCTCGAAGTCCTGGTAGCCCTTCCACACGCTGATCGAGTCAGAGACGGTGCCTCGGCCGATCGCCGCTGACAGAACCTCAGCATCTTCGTGGATGACGAGCAACTCTTGCTCTGACAGGCGAGCCATCACCTCCGGGAACCGGAACGGCTCGTTCAGCTGCCGGTAGTAGCCCTCCTGGTAGCGCTCAAGCAGATCGCGTTCTGCGTCCGAGAGCGACGCGAGCCAGCTCGCGTAGTGCGCGTCAAGTTCGTCCTCAAGCCAGCTCACCGGGATGCGACCCTATCCACGAGGGAGGACAAACGGCCGGTTTCGCATGTTGCGAGAACACTCGAACGCTCAGGCAGCCTGAGTGAGATCAGATGCGACAGTTCCTGCGGGTGAAGCAGCGAACGGATCGGCCGTTTTGTCCGCGGCCGGCCACGGCTTCGGATTTTTGCCGGCGATCACATGCACTTCGTCCCAGCACGACGGCTGCGGCAGGCCGTGCGCGACCCACGCCGCGATCTCCTCATCGTTCGGCATGTACGCGGTCTTACGGACGTTGCAGGAACTGCAGAGCGTCCAGAGGTTGTCATCGCGGTTCGTTCCGCCCCAGGCACGCGGTAGGAAATGATCGACGTGCATCCGCGTCTCGTCTTCGGCCGTCCCGCACTTGAGACAAGTTAGGATTTCGCCTCGGTCGCGCTCCTTGATTCGCTTCCTCGTTGATTCAGGTAGAGGGATGCGCTCAATCGCTGCGATCAGAACAGAGAAGTCGCCTAGCTCACGAATCAGCTCTTCTGGCGTAGCACTCTCCATAAATGCTTGCAGGTCGGCTGCCTTGCAGATACCGAACTTGACCGCCTCGACAACAATCCGCGCACTCCCAAAAGCGTGTGCTCGGAGCTTGGTGTCCCTCACCCATTGCTCGCGTTCCTCCTGAGAGGCTAGGAAGTCGAGAACCGTGAATCCGCCCGGCAGCGTGCGCAAATGATTCTGAAGCCGGGCGGGATAGCGACGCGCTAGCTGAATCAACGCACACGCGGGGCAACCATGACCTTTCGCCCGGTTACTGATGATCGCCGGCCATTCGTGGGCACACTCCGAGCAGCGCCACTCGACCCTGTCCTTGCTTCTCGGTTTCACATCGAACGGCCCAAGTCCGTGTTCGTGTCTGACCCACTGCGGGATCAGCTCCGGATACACATCGCCGAATGACCGGCCTGGCCTCGGCACCCGTTTTGCTGCGGACGTCAATCGCCTCCCGCATTCGATGCACCCGCAACCGCTCGTTCGCTTATTGACGGTTGCCGACCATTCGTGGGCACACTCCGGGCAGCGCCACTCGACCGTGTCGTTGCTCTTCGGCTTCACATCGAACGGTCCGAGTCCTCGTTCGTGTCTGACCCACTGCGGGATCAGCTCCGGCCGTACGTCCCCGAAGGACTCGCCCGGTTTCGGCCGCCGCCTGGACTCATTCCGTGCTCTGTTCGCGCACTCCGGGCAGCCGGAGCCGCTCGTGCGGCTATTGACAGTCGCCGCCCATTCGCGGGCACACTCCGGGCAGCGCCACTCGACCGTGTCGTTGCTTTTCGGCTTCACATCGAACGGTCCGAGACCGTGCTCGTGCCTCACCCACTGCGGGATCAGTTCCGGATGAACGTCGCCGAATGACTCACCCGATTTTGGTCGGCGCTTGGCAGCACCGCGCTCGCGATTTGCGCATTCGGGGCAGCCTCGTCCGCTCGTTCGCTTATTGACGGTTGCCGACCATTCGTGGGCACACTCCGGGCAGCGCCACCTGACCGCGTCGTTGCTCCCCGGTTTCACATCGAACGGCCCGAGTCCGTCCTCGTGTCTGACCCATTGCGCGATCAGCTCCGGATGAACGTCGCCGAATGACTTACCGGGCTTCGGGATCGCGCGCCCGTAGCGTGGCTTGATCTGGTGGGCTGGCCGTGGCGCATGCAAACGCTTCCCGCTGGCCGGGGCGCGGACAGGGACGCCACGACTCGGCCGAGCGCGAGGGGTTGCTGTCCGTCCGCTCCTTCCCATCGCTCGACGCTAAGAGCTGTCGCCAGCGCGGACAGGGATCTCGCAGCGAAGCAGCGCCGGCAGACGCGAAAACCGTGTCTCTCCGTCCGGCCAGCGCAGCAGTATCCGTCGGCCATGCCGCTACGCGCCCTTCTCGACGAGACCGAGATCGTCGCCCCACTACTGGGCGACGACGAGTGGCTGGCGCTCAAGCAAGCAGTGCGTGGTCGAGCCGGCGCTGTCCGTCTGCCCTGCTGCGCCGCCGACGGGTTCCTGCGCACGAGCAAGCTCGGCACGAAGCACTTTGTTCACAAGCGAAGCGAAGGCTGCCCTGGAAGCGGCGAGACGATGCAGCACTTGTGGACGAAAGCCGAGGTGCTGAAAGCGTGTGCTGATGCTGGATGGACGGCTGCCCCGGAGGTTGCGGGCGACGACTGGCGCGCCGACGTTCTCGCCGAGCGCGGCAGCGCGCGAGTGGCCGTTGAAGTGCAGTGGTCACGCCAGACCGAGGACATGTCCCGGTTCCGCCAGGACAGATACGCGCGCGATGGTGCCCGCGCCTGCTGGCTGCTGCGCGGCGAGCAGCCGCGGCCGGCATCGCGCGAACTGCCCGTGTTCGAGCTCCGGCCGGGTACCACCGACCCGGTTTCGGTCTGGCACGCAGGCCGTGAGATCCCGGTGCGCGAATTCGTCAGGCTGCTGCTCGAGGGGAATGTCCGGTTCGCGACGACGACGCTCCGGCGGGTGCGCGTCCGCTTCCTCGAGACCGACTGTTGGCGCTGCAAGAAGACAAGCCACATCTACGAGGTCAGCGAAATGATCCGTTGCGGCTACAGCGACAGTCGCCGGACAGATCCGGGCGAGTGGCTGCCCGTGTACGGAACCGAAGCGGAGTTCGCGCCTGACATCTTGCAGGCGGTGAATCGGTGGCTCACCACGGAAGGGTCAGCCGCCGGGGTACGTCTCGGACAGATCAAGAAGCGCTACAGCCGGACAATGCAGTCGAGCTACATGTCGTTCGGATGTCCGTCCTGCGATGCCCTGTTCGGCTCGTGGTTCATCCACCATGAGGAGCTCCTGGGCGCCGAGGACGAGGACTTCACGCACAGCCTAGAGTTCGAGCGCTCGTACACGCGCTCAAACAAGGGCGGCGGGGAGATCGGCGCGTATACGGCCGAGCGGATCGCCGCCCAATCGCACTGGTGCCTGCCCCCGGATGGCCGCTACTGCGACGCGCTTGCCGCTCACCGCGCCGCGGCATAACCGCCGCGCATCCACCGCACGACGGAACTGCTTCAGGGTTGCGATCGGTTCAGACGCCGCGTGAACCGCGTGCGAGCTCGACCTCGTCAGCGACCTCGTCGAACCCTAGGCTGCGGATGAACTCGACCCCGCTCATCGTCTTGCCGCTGGCGGAAGCGATCCGCTCCGCGACGACCACGGCCAAAGCATCGTTCTCGAGGCGTTCCTGATCGTCCACCCGCTCAGCCTACCGCCGCCCATTACCCGAGCTGACGTTCTCACGCCACCCCGCAGGAAGCACGCTGAACACCGCTGAGCAGCGAGAATAGGAGCCCAAGGCGAAACGCCGGATCCGAGTGATCTATCGGCCTTCAGCTACTTCTTTGGAAAGACGTGCTGGGTCTTCTCGACGGAGCCAAGGTCGGCGTCGAGCCGCCGGCGCCATGAGCCACTCCCTCCTGCGCCGTCCGCGTCCGGTACGAGCTCCCGTTACGGTGCGCACGTGAGCCACCTGCGCGCGCCCGACGGAACCATCCTCTGCGAGCACGAGGACGACCACGACGAGGCCGATCCCGATTCCGTCCGCGCCGACGCCCATCACCACGACGACGGGCACCACGACCACGACCACGCGCACGGCCACGACCACTCGCACGGGCTCGTCGACCGCTCGATCCTCCGCTCCCGTGCCGGCGTCAGGGCCGTCGCGGCGAGCCTCCTGATCCTCGGGCTCACCGCCGGGGCGCAGGTCGCGATCTTCGTCGTCTCGAGCTCGGTCGCCCTCCTCGCCGACCTCGTGCACAACTTCGGCGACGCGCTCACGGCGGTGCCGCTCGGGATTGCGTTCTTCCTGCGCAGCGTGCGCGGCGAGCGATTCGCGGGGCTCGCCGTCGTGCTCGCGATCTTCGTCTCGGCCTGCTTCGCCTTCTACGCGACGATCATGCGCTTCGTCCATCCGCAGCACCTGACCCATCTCTGGGTGCTCGCGGCGGCCGGGGCGATCGGGTTCGTCGGGAACGAGGCAGCGGCGCACGTGCGGCTGCGGGCCGGGCGGCGCCTCGCCAGCGCAGCCCTGGTGGCGGACGGCAACCATGCGCGCATCGACGGGTTCGTCTCGCTCGGCGTTGTCGCGAGCGCGGCCGTCGTCGCGCTCGGGCTCCAGATCGCCGACCCGGTCGTCGGGCTCGCGATCACGCTCGTGATCCTGAAGATCACGTGGGACTCGTGGCACACCGTGCGGCACGCCGAGATCGACGTCGAGCACGTCGACGGCGGCGATCGGCTCACCGGCGACTGAGTCAGCCGCGTCGCGATGACGACTACCGGCCGGCGCGGGAATCGCGGGTTGCGAGCCGGACTGCGGCGTACACGACGGCGCCGAGCACGAGCACCCCGACGAGCGACATCGGCAGCATCCACGCCCAGTCCCAGCCGCTGCCGTCCCCGTGCACCGTCGGCCGCTTCGCCTTCGCGCCGACCGTGCCCGTGAACCGGATGCTGATCGCGCGCGGCCGCGGCCACGTCGTGATGCACGAGCTGCACGTCGTCTAGCTCGACACCCGCTCGGTCTCGGCCACGGCGGCCCGTGCGCGCGCCGGCGTATCCCAACCGCCGAGGCACGGAAACTCGACCCGGAACAGCGTCCCCTCGCCGAGCCGGCTGCGCACCGTGATCCGCGCGTCGTGCGCGTCGGCGATCGCCTTCACGATCGCGAGGCCGAGGCCGCTCCCCGGCGTCCCGGAAGCGTCGGGGCTGCGGTAGAAGCGCTCGAAGAGGTGCTCCTGCTGGTCGGCCGCGATCCCGACTCCCGTGTCGGAGACCTCGAGGCGGACGCAGCCGTCGCCCGGGATCACGGCGACCGCGACCGAGCCGCCCGCCGGCGTGAACTTGACGGCGTTCGAGACCAGGTTCGCGATCAGCTCGTCGAGCCGACGCCGGTCGGCCAGGATCGGCGCCGAGACGCAGCCCTCCAGCCGGAGCTCGATGCTGTGCGCCACGGCGTCGGGACGCTGGTTCTCGATCGCGTCGGCGGCGATCCGGCCGAGTGTCAGCTCCTCGAAGTTCAGCTCGATCCTGCCCGCCTCCGCCCGCGAGATGAACAGGAGGTCGTTGGCGAGGGTGAGCAGCCGGTCGGCGTTCCGTTCGACGATCACGAGGAACCGCTCCTGCTCGGTGGTGAGCGGCCCCGCCTCCCCGTCCCGGATGACCTCGAGATAGCCCACGATCGAGGTCAGCGGCGTGCGCAGGTCGTGCGAGACGACGGAGATCAGCTCGCTCTTCGCCTTGTCGCTCTCGCGGAGCAGTTGCTCCTCCAACCCGGCCGCATAGAGCGCACGTCGGGCGTGCGCGAACCGCAGCAGCAGCAGGGCTACGACGAGGAATCCGACCCCGGCCGCGGCGCTACCACCGACCTTGGCGACGGTCACGGCCGTTCGCGCCGCCGCGGTGTTGTCGGTCGTCGCGTGCGCGAGGCCGGCACCGAGCTGCTCGAACGCGGGGTCGACCCTCCTGCCGTCGACGAGACGCGCCTGATCGATCCGGCCCGCTCCGAGGAGCCGGAACTCCTCACGGATCGCGGCGGCATAGACGACGAGCGCCCGACGGGGCGCGCCGGCGCCCTGCGGCAGCCGGTCGAGGCGGCCGCCGATCGAGGCGAGCAGCCTGTCCACCCGGGCCGCCGATCCGGTCAGCAGCCGGCCCTCCGCGATCGTCTGCCACTCGAACGCGTTGAGCCTGCTCGCGTCCAGCTGAGCCGCCGCGGCCTCGGACGCACCGGCGCGACGACTGTCCTCGTAGCCGCTGAGGGCGAAGAACGAGCCGACGGTCGCACCCATGACGGCGAGGCAGGCTGCGAGCGTCGACCACTCCCGGCGGGACAGCGACAGGTGCCGGTGCAACCGGACCTTCATCCCGATACGGTCGCTCCCCGGGACACGCCTTTCATCAGTGCTTCCGCGGACGGACGTTCCGCCCCCTTCTCGGCCGCGGCAGCGATCATGGGCGCGTGGCCACGAACGGCTCCCGTCCTCCCCTCCCGACGCGCGGCCTGCACGTCCGCCGGCCCGTCGCGCTCGCGATCGGGGCGGTCGCGGCCCTGCTCGTCGCCGGGATGCTCGTCGCGCCCGTCGTCATCCTCTCCGGCGGCTCGAAGCCGAAGCCCTGCGCGGCCGAGCTCACGTATCGGGGCCGCCGCTACGTCGCCCGGCCCGTGCCCCGTGTCATCCAGGCGGTCGCGGTCGGGGTCGGCGTCGAGAACGGGTGCGGCGCCGCCGACCAGAGCGTGAACGTCCGCTCGCTCACCGGTGTCGCGCAGTCCGTCGCCGTCGCCGTCTCGGGCGAGTCGGCGTCGATCTACGTCCGGCGCGGGCTCTGCCCGGACGCGGCCGCGTCGCGGCTCCTCGCCTGCGTGCGCCGCCTCGGCGCCTGACCACGATCCGCAAATTCCCGTATGGACTCGGGGCCGCCGAGGCATCAGCATCCGACCTGCGCCGAGCACGGGGCCGCAAGTAGGACGAGCCTCCGCCAGGGCACCGTAGGTACCGCCCTCACGGGCGACGCCGAAAGCCTCCTGGCAGAGGGGACGAAAGCGCCCCCGGCTCGGCGAAGTTCTGGTCCGAGTCAGAGTGAGCCGAGCGCGAGCTGGCGGTAGGCGGCGAGACCGGAGACGCCGACGCCGACGAGACGGAGCGCGCCCGGCCGGTCGCGCAGGCCGCGGTCGAGCAGGCGGCAGGCGAGCTCGCCGATCCGCGCCGCGTCGTCGATCCCGACCTCGAGCGAGGTCGAGCGGCTGCGGATCGAGAAGTCTGCGTAGCGGAGCTTCGTCGTCACGGTGCGCGCGGTCTGGCCGCGCTCGACGAGCGCGCGCCCGACCTCCTCGGCCATCCCGCGCAGCTCGTCGTGGAGGCGGTCGCGGTCGGCGATGTCGTGCTCGAACGTGTTCTCGACGCTGATCGAGATCCGCTCGGTGTCGAGCTCGAGCCCGCGCGGGTCGATCCCGCGCGCCCGGTCGCGGAGCAGGACGCCGACGCTCCCCGGCAGCAGCCGGCGCAGGTCGCCGTCGGCGAGCGCGGCCAGGTCGCCCACCGTCGCCACCCCGGCCGCGCGCAGCCGCTCCTCCGCCTTCGGCCCGACGCCGGGCAGCCGCCGCACGTCGAAGCCGGCGAGATACGACGCCTCCTGGCCCGGCACGACGACCGTCAGCCCGCCCGGCTTGCGCGCGTCGCTCGCCACCTTCGCGACGACCTTGCACGGGGCGACGCCCACGCGAGCACGTGAGGCTCGTGCCCGCGCGCACCGCCGTCTGCACCGCCTCCGCGAGAACGCGCGCACCGAGGAAGTCGGCCGCGATCTCCCCCAGGTCGAGGTAGCCCTCGTCGATGCCGGTCTGCTCGACCGTCGGCACGATCCCGCGCACCGTCGACCAGACGTGGCGCGAGTACTCGCGGTAGAGCGCATGCCGCGGCCGGACGAAGACGGCGTGCGGGCAGCGGCGCACCGCCTCGGCGGCGCTCATCGCCGAGTGGATGCCGTACTGCCGGGCGACGTAGTTCGCGGTCGCGACGACGCCGCGGCCCTTCGGGTCGCCGCCGACGATCAGCGGTCTCGTCCGCAGCTCCGGGTTCTCGAGCTGCTCGACCGCCGCGAAGAACGCGTCGAGGTCGAGGTGCGCCACCATTCCGGGCACGGCCATGCGAACAAGCGTACGCATCGGACTCGACGGCGCCACGCGAGACGGTCAGGATCCGGATCGTGCCCTACCTCGACGCCGAGCAGGCGCGCCGGGTCTACGACCGGATCGGGCGGCTGCAGGACACGCAGCGCGTCTACGAGCACCGCGCCGTGGACGCGCTCGTCGCGCGCGGACGCTTCGCCGACGCGCACGCGGTCCTCGAGATCGGCTGCGGCACGGGAGCGCTCGCGGCGCGCCTGCTCGGCCGCGAGCTGCCGGCCGACGCAACGCTCGTCGGCGTCGACCTCAGCCCGCGCATGGTGACCATCGCGCGCGACCGCGTCGCCGCGTTCGGCGCCCGCGCCCGGATCGAGCTCGGGGACGCGTCCGAGCGGATGCCCGTCGCCGACGGCTGGGCCGACCGCGTCGTCGCGGCCTACGTCCTCGACCTGCTCCCGCCCGAACGCGCCCGGCGACGTCCTGGCCGAGGCCGCGCGGGCGCTCGCGCCCGGCGGCCTGCTCTGCCTCGCCTCGCTCACGACCGGCCACGGAGCCGCGGCGCGGCTGCTCGCGGCGACGTGGTCGCGGATCTGGGCCCTGCGGCCCCAGCTCGTCGGCGGCTGCCGGCCCTCCGACCTGCTGCCGCTGCTCGCCGGCCCGGTCTGGGACGTCGAGTCGGCGGAGGTGGTGACGACGCTCGCCGTCGGCTCGCAGGTCGTGATCGCCCGCCGAGCCGCGTAGCACGGGCTATGCGGCCGTGTCGAAGGTCTCGATCGACAGGCCGCGCTCGGCAGCAGGTCGGTGAGGCTCGTTCCCGACTCGAGCGCCGACCGGATGCCGCTCTGACTCATCCCGAGCACGCTCGAGATGACCGCGAGCGGCGACGAGCTCCCGGCGGGATCGCCGAAGGTGTCCGGGCTCGACGACGCGCAGGTGGCGCCTGCCCCGCAGGCCGCCCCGGCGGTCGACGATCCGCTTCGCCATCGCGACCGGATCGGGCGCGCCGGGAAGGCCGTCGGTCCGCTCGTTCAGGCTCTCGATCCCCTCGCGCCACGGCCCGCACGAGGCCCGACTTCGGGACGTCTCGCTCCTCGGCGAGGTCGGCGAGGCTCAGGCCGTGCCGGAACGCCAACTGGACGCGCTGCACGTTCAGGCCGAGCGCATCGGCCGCGGCACCGAGCACGGCGCGGCGGAACTCGGCCGGCGAGGGAAGACCTGCGGCGGGGGCGCCGGCGAGCAACGACGGGCTGTCGATGGCGTCGATCACGGGTAGGACTCCTTCAACAGAGGGACGCGACAGCGGAGTAGTCGGATGCGCGGCCGCGAGATTGACACCCGGGCGGCGGGTTAGGCTCCGCTCGTGCCCGTCCTCTCCTCCCAGATCGACACCGGCTCGGAGGAGTTCGCCCGCCGGCAGGCGCGGATGGCCGAGCTCGTCGCCGAGCTGCGCCGGCGGACGGCGGACGTCGCCCGCGGCGGCGGCGCCAAGGCGATGGAGCGGCACCGCTCGCGCGGCAAGCTGCCCGGCGCGCGAGCGGATCGACCGGCTCGTCGACCCCGACACGGCGTTCCTCGAGCTGAACGCCCTCGCCGCCTGGGATCTCTACGACGGACAGGCCCCGAGCGCGGGGATCGTGACCGGGATCGGCGTCGTCTCGGGGCGCGAGTGCGTGATCGTCGCGAACGACGCCACCGTCAAGGGCGGCTCGTACTTCCCGCTCACGGTCAAGAAGCACCTGCGCGCGCAGGAGGTGGCCGCGCAGAACCGGCTGCCGTGCCTCTACCTCGTCGACTCGGGCGGCGCCTTCCTGCCGCTCCAGGACGAGGTCTTCCCCGACCGCGACCACTTCGGGCGGATCTTCTTCAACCAGGCGCAGATGTCGGCCGCGGGGATCGCCCAGATCGCCGTCGTGATGGGCTCCTGCACCGCCGGCGGCGCGTACGTGCCCGCGATGAGCGACGAGACGGTGATCGTCCGCGGCACCGGCACGATCTTCATCGGCGGGCCGCCGCTCGTGAAGGCCGCGACCGGCCAGGACGTGACCGCGGAGGAGCTCGGCGGCGCCGACGTCCACGCGCGCCGCTCCGGGGTCGCCGACCACTACGCCAACTCGGACGAGCACGCGCTCGCGATCGCGCGCGGGATCGTCGCGAACCTGTCCATGGATGTCCATGGCCATGGACCGTCCATGGAGCACCGCCGAACCCGAGCCGCCCGCCCTCGACCCGGCCGACCTCTACGGGCTGATCCCGGAGGACTTCCGCCACCAGGTCGACCCGCGCGAGCTGATCGCGCGGATCGTCGACGGCTCGCGCTTCCAGGAGTTCAAGCAGCTCTACGGCGAGACGCTCGTCACCGGCTTCGCCCGGATCGAGGGCCACCCGGTCGGCATCCTCGCGAACCACGGCGTCCTCTTCGCCGAGTCGGCCCAGAAGGGCGCGCACTTCGTCGAGCTCTGCTGCAAGCGGCGGATCCCGCTCGTCTTCCTCCAGAACATCACCGGCTTCATGGTCGGCACCGAGTACGAGGCGGGCGGGATCGCCCGCGACGGGGCGAAGCTCGTGATGGCGGTCGCGAACGCCGCCGTGCCGAAGTTCACGGTCGTCACCGGCGGCTCGTTCGGCGCCGGCAACTACGCGATGTGCGGGCGCGCGTACGAGCCGCGGCAGCTCTGGATGTGGCCGAACGCGCGCATCTCGGTGATGGGCGGCGAGCAGGCGGCGACCGTCCTCGCGATGGTCGGCGACGCCGACGAGGAGGCGATCCGCGCCAAGTACGAGGCGGAGGGCAACCCGTACCACTCCACCGCCCGGCTCTGGGACGACGGCATCGTCGACCCGCTCGACACGCGGCGCGTGCTCGCCCTCGGGCTCGCGGCCGCGACGAACGCCCCGATTCCCGCCACCGAGTTCGGCGTCTTCCGGATGTGAGAGGAGCGACGATGAGCTACACGGTCGTGAACGTGGACGAGCTGGAGCCGGGCGGCCGCACCGGCAGGGTGAAGTTCGTGCGGCGCGCACTCGGGCTCGAGGCGTTCGGGCTGAACTGGTTCGAGCTGCCGCCGGACACCGAGGGGCACTGAGCACGACGAGGTCGAGTCCGACCAGGAGGAGGTCAACGTCGTCGTGCGCGGCGGCGGCATCTGGCGCGTCGACGGCGACGAGGTGCCCGTGCGCGAGGGCTCGATCCTGCGCTTCGACCCGGCGGCCGTCCGCTGCCCGGTGGCGGGCCCGGACGGGATGGCCTTCCTCGCGATCGGCGCGCGCCGCGGCGCCTACGAGGCGCGGGGGCCGTTCTAGCCGTGACGGTCGCACGGATCCTCATCTGGGCGCTGTACGACTCGAAGACGTCGCTCGACGAGCTGCGCGTGCACCTCCCCGAGCTGCCGGAGGGCGACCGCTGGATCTCGAACGAGGTCCACGAGCGGCTCGGGCTCGTCACGTTCGGCGACGAGCTTCCCGACCTCGGCGAGATCCCGCGCCTGATCGGCAAGGAGCCGGAGGTCGCCGAGGAGTTCGACGTCGAGTGAGGAGCCGCAGGGCGGCCGGCCCCCGCCTCTGGCCCGTTGCGGCGCTCGCGGCACTCCTGCTCGGCGTCTCGTTCGCATGCCTCCAGCTCTGGCTCGAGCAGGGCCGGCTCGCCGACCTGCCCGTGTACCAGGGCTACGCCGACCTGATGCGGGCGGGGCACGTCCCCTACCGGGACTTCTCGGTCGAGTACCCGCCGGCGGCGCTGCCCGGCGTTCCTGCTGCCCTCGTACCTGCCCTGGAGCTACGGCGTCTCGTTCGCGGTGCTGATGGGGCTCTGCGGCGCCGGGTGCCTCGTCGCCGGGGCGTGGATCCTGCGCTCCGTCGGCGCCTCGCCGGAGCGCGCACGGCGGCGCTGCTCCTCGTCGGCGTCTCGCCGCTCGCGCTCGGGTCGCTCTTCGACACGCGCTTCGACCTCTGGCCGGCGCTGCTCGCGGTCGCCTCGCTGGCCGCGCTCCTCGACGACCGGCCGCTGCTCTCGGGCGGACTCGGCGGGCTCGCGTTCGCGGCGAAGCTCTGGCCCGCGGTGCTCGCGCCGCTCGGGCTCGCATACCTCTGGCGGCGCCGCGGCCCGCGAGCGACCGGGGCGGCCGTCGCGGGGTTCGCCGTCGTCGCCGCGGCCTGCTTCCTGCCGTTCGCAGCGCTCGCGCCAGGCGGCGTCTGGCACAGCGTCGTGGGTCAGCTCGACCGGCCGCTCCAGGTGGAGAGCCTCGGCGCGGCCGTGCTGATGGCAGCGGAGCACTTCGGCGGCCCCACGCTCGCGACGGTCACGAGCCACGGCTCGCAGGCGCTCAGCGGCTCGGCCGCCGGGCCGGTCGCCGCGGTCTCCGCCGCCCTCCAGGTGCTCGTCGTCGCCGCGATCTGGATCGCGTTCGCCCGCCGCCGGCGACCGGGCCCCGAGACGCTGCTGCTCGCCTGCGCCGCGGCCGTGGCGGCGCTCGTCGCGTTCGGGAAGTTCTTCTCGCCGCAGTTCCTGATCTGGCTCGTCCCGTTCGTGCCGCTCGTACGCGGGCTGCGAGGCGCGATCGGCTCGGCCTTCCTCGTGGCGGCGCTCGTGCTCACGTCGGCCTGGTTCCCGGACCACTACTGGACGCTCGCGCTCGGGCACTCGTCGCCGTGGTCGTGGCTGCTGCTCGCCCGCGACCTCTCGGTCGTCGCGCTCGCGGCGGTGCTCGCCTGGCCGGCCCGGCTACAGCACGAGGCGCTCGGGGAAAACGCCGCCCGCCTCGAAGCGCTCCAGACGATACGGGGCCAGATCCAGTGAGGACTCGCCGCGGAGGATCTCCTCGGCGACGGCGCGGCCGACCGCCGGGGACTGCATGAAGCCGTGCCCGGAGAAGCCGCAGACCGCGTAGACGCCCGAGCCGACCTGGCCCGACGATCGGGTGCGCGTCGGGGGTCATGTCGTAGAGACCGGCCCAGCCGTTCTCGATCGTCGCGCCGACCGCGAGCGGGAAGCGCTCGACCAGCCGGTCGAGCCGGTCCGGGATGAGGCTCATGTCCACCGTGGGCTCGGCCGTCCAGCGAGGCTCGGGGTCGTGCATCGCGACGAGGAGCCGGTCGCCGCGGCGGCGGAAATGGAACCCGGTCTCCTCCTCGATCACCATCGGCAGCTCGTCGGGCAGCTCCGCGAGCGGCGAGGTCTCGAGCACCTGGCGGCAGAGCGGGCGGACGGGCAGCTCGACACCGGCCCTGGCGCCGAGCTCGGCCGACCACGGCCCGGCGGCGATCACGAGCAGCTCCGCGTCGAGGTCCTCCGCCGGCGTGTGGTCGCGCACCTCGACGCCGAGCTCCTGCGCGCGGCGGAGCAGCTCGCGCGCGACGGCGGGCGGATCGCCGAGGCCGTCGGCCCAGCAGCACGTCGCGCCGAGCACGTCGCTCGTGTCGAGCCCGGCGATCCGCGCGGCGTCGACGCGCTCGACGGGGACGCCGAGCTCGTTCTGGAGCACGCGGCGCTCCTCGAGGCGCGCGAGCCCGTCCTCGGTCGTGGCGAGGAAGAGGTAGCCGACCTGGCGGAAGTAGCGCGGCCCGAGCGCGGCGAGGAACTCGATGCTCTCCCGGGCGAGCACGACCTCGGCGGCCGTCGAGAACTGCTGGCGCACGCCGCCCAGCGCCCGCGACGTCGAGCCGCCGCAGAGCTCGCCGCGCTCCGCGACGACGACGTCGTCGGCTCCGAGCAGGGCGAGGTGGTACGCGACGCTCGCGCCGATCGCGCCGCTGCCGGCGACGACTATGCGTCCCATGCGCGGACGATCTCCGCGACGGCCGTGCGCTCCTCGTCGTCGAGGCCGCGCAGCGGCGCGCGCACGCCGGGCCGGATCGGCACGCCGCGCAGCGCGAGCGCCGTCTTCGAGGCGGCGTGGAACGGCAGGCCGCTGGAGCGACGGCGCGCAGGGCGCCCGCGCGTTCCCCTCCCTCGACCGACGGCTCCCGCACGAGCGGCACGACCGCGTCGGGGAAGCTCGCCGCGAGCCCGGAGACGGCGCCGACGGCGCCCCGGCCGAGCGCGCGCGGGATGATCACGCCTCCGGCGCCGACGAAGACGTCGAGCCCCTCGAGCAGGTACGGCGCGAACCGCTCCCACGGCGTGTCGGAGACCTTCAGCCCGGCGAGGTTTCGGTTCCCCTCGCGCAGGCGCTCGAGCACCTCGAGCGGAACGGCGTAGCCGCTGCGCTGCGGCGAACTCGTAGACGTAGAACGGGAGCGGCGCGCACGCGGCGGCGGCCGCCTCGAAGTGGACGACCAGCTCCTCGGCGTCGAAGGCGAAGTACGGCGGCGCGATCACGGCCACCGCGTCGGCGCCGGCCTCGGCCGCGTGCTCGGCGAGCTCGACGGTGTCGGCGGTCGTCTGCGCGCCGCAGTGGACGGCGACCTGGAGCCGCCCGGCGGCCGCCGCGAGGAAGAGCTCGGCGGCGCGCTTCCGCTCGGCGACGTCGAAGAGGACGCCCTCGCCCGTCGTGCCGAGGGCGAGGATCCCGTCGACTCCGTGACCGGCGAGAAAGTCGAGGTACGGCCCGAATGCGTCCGCGTCGAGGTCGCCGCCTCCGGTGAGCGGCGTGAGGGCGGCGGCGATCGCTCCTCGCAGCATTGCGACGCACTCTAAGCTCTGGCGTCGTGGCGAACCTCCGGATCGAGCGCGACGGGGCCGTGCTGCGCATCACGCTGGCACGGCCGGACCGGCGCAACGCGTTCGACGCGGCGGTGATCGCGGAGCTCGCCGAGGCGTTCGTGAACGTCGGCCGCGCGCGGGCGGTGGTGCTCGCGGGCGAGGGCAAGAGCTTCTCGGCCGGCGCCGACGTCGACTGGATGCGCGCCTCGGCCGACCTCTCCTACGAGGAGAACGTCGCCGACGCGAACGCGCTGCGCGCGATGCTCGAGGCGATCGACGGCTGCCCGGCGCCGGTCGTGGCCCGGGTGCAGGGGCACGCGCTCGGCGGCGGCGCCGGGCTCGTCGCCGCGGCCGACGTCGCGATCGCGGCGCCCGACGCGGTGTTCGCGTTCTCGGAGGTGAAGCTCGGGATCATCCCGGCGGTGATCTCGCCGTTCGCGCTCGCGAAGATCGGCCCTGGACAGGCGCGGCGCTGGTTCCTCACCGGCGAGCGGTTCGACGCCGAGACCGCGCTGCGCATCGGGCTCGTCCACGAGGTCGCAACCGACCTCGACGGCGCCGTCGAGCGCGTCGTGTCGGAGCTCCTCTCGGCCGGCCCGCTCGCGGTGCGCTGGGCGAAGCGGCTCGTCCGCGAGCGCCCCGACGGCCCCGAGACCGCCCGCTGGATCGCCGAGCGGCGCACGAGCGACGAGGGCCAGGAGGGCCTGCGGGCCTTCCTCGAGCGGCGCCCGCCGAGCTGGCGCGCCGACTGACCCGGCCGGTCAGTCGCTCGGCAGCGGCACGGGGCGCGGAACCTCGGCGAGCGTCACCTGCGGCCGCTTCACGGGCGCGGGAAGCCGCAGGCAGAAGACGACGCCGAGCGCGGGCGCGATCGCGCTGATCGTCAGCGCGGTCTTCAGGTCGACCGCGTCGGCGATGGCGCCGAGCACGACCGCGGCCACCCCGCCGATCCCCATCGTCAGGCCGACCGCGAGGCCCGAGGCCATCCCGACCTTCCGCGGCAGGTAGAGCTGGCTCAGCACCATCGTGACGCCGAAGCTGCCGACGACGCAGACGCCGACGAGCATGAGCGAGAGCACGCCGGGGATGCCGCCGACGTAGACGAACACGAGCACGGCGGGAGCGATCAGCGCCTGCGTGATCACGAGCGTGTGCCGCAGCCCGATCCGGTCGGCGACCGGCCCGAGCAGGAGCGTCCCCGCGGCGCCCGCGAGCAGCATCACGAAGAGCAGCCGCGTCCCGTCCGACTTCGAGTGCCCGAGCGAGACGGTCCAGAGCGGCACGAACGCGAGCAGCGCGAACCAGGCCACGCTGCGCATCGCGATCACGAGCGCGAGCAGCGCCATCCCGTGCCGCTGCTCGTCGCCGTGGCCGGCGACCGGGGCGGCCTTCTCCGGCTTCAGACCCGTGAGGTACGACACCGCGCGCGCGAGCCAGAACGAGATCAGCAGCACCGGCGCCATCGCCACGAGCCCGCCGACGAGCCCGAGCCAGACGACGAGCTGCCCGGTCGCGAACGCCCCGAGCGCGTAGCCGACGTTGCCGCCGCTGTTGAAGTACGACATGCCGCTCGCGCGTTTGCGGCCGCTCGCGTAGGCGGCGAACTTCGCCCCCTCGGGATGGAACGCGGCCACGCCGAGACCGCCCACGACGACGAGCACGAGCACGAGCGGGTAGACCGGGCGCGACCGCCGCGCCGCCGACCCCGGCCGCGGCCAGCACGGCGCCGCCCGGGATCAGCCACAGCGCGCCGCGCCGGTCGGACCAGAGCCCGAACAGCGGCTGGACGAGCGACGACGACGCGGTCGCGGCGAGCAGCAGCGCGGCGGCGAGCGCATAGCTCAGGTGGAAGCGGTCGGTCATGAACGGGATCAGCGCGGGCACGCTCCCGGAGGCGAAGTCGACGGCGAGATGCCCGCTCGAGAGGGCGGTCATCGCGCGGCGGTCGATCCCCACTCTCACGCCGGCCCCATGGGCGCGATGCTATCCCGCGCGCGCGGCCGCCGGCAACGCCGTGCTTCGTCAGCCGAAGCGCTTCAGCTCGAGCCCGCCGCGGCGCAGGTGCGCGGTCAGGTACCGGATCCCCTCCGGCCCGGCGACGAGACGCCGCGCGCCGCCCTTCTCGACCACGAGCGCGTCGCCCTCGTGCAGGTCCCGCGCCTCGCCGTCCACCGTCAGCGTCCCGCTCCCGCCGAGCACGACGACGAGCACGTCACGGTGCTCGTTCACGTGCTCGGCCGGCCCGTCGCCCGGCGGCCAGACGAGGATGGTCGCGTTCAGATCCTCGGCGGCGACGCCCCAGACGGGCCCGCGCGCGTCCGGCTGCTCGTCGCGCGGCGCGAGCCGCAGCGACGCGAGCGCCGCCGCGGGCACGTGCTGCTGGACGAGCTCGAAGACGATCCGCTCCTCGAGGCGGATGTGCGCGTCGAGCAGCTCGCCGAGCTCGGCGAGCGTCGCCGCCGCCGGGCCCTCGTCGCGCAGCCGGCGGGTGAGCGCACGGATGCGCTGGTGCTCGCCGAGCACGCGGTCGAGCTCCGGCGGCTGGAGCGGCAGGAGCGGGAAGACGAGCTCCTCCTCCTCGCGGAAGTGGCGGACGACGTGGAGGCCGAAGTGGCGCAGGAACCGGTCGGCCGCGGCGCGGCGCTCCTGCTCCCCGCCCGCGGCGCCGTCCCGCAGCTCGCGCGCCCGCGCGAGCGTGTGGTGGTGGTCGTGCGAGAGCGGCACGAGCGCCGGATGCCGCTTCACGACGCGGTCGAGTCGCGGTGCATGCCTCCGAGACTAGAGTCTGCGGCGATGCGGCGTCTGCTCGTCGCCAACCGCGGGGAGATCGCGCTGCGCATCTTCCGCGCGTGCCGGGAGGCCGGGATCGAGACGGTCGCGGTCGCCGCGCCCGACGACCGGGGCTCGCTGCACGCGCGCTCCGCGGACGCGCTCGTCGAGATCGCCTCCTACCTCGACCCGGCCGAGCACGTGCGCGCCGCTCGCGAGGCCGGCGCGGACGCCGTCCATCCCGGCTACGGGTTCCTCGCCGAGAGCGCCGAGCTCGCCGAGGCGGTGCTCGCCGCCGGGCTCGTCTGGGTCGGCCCGCCGCCGGCGGCGCTGCGCGCGGGCGGCGACAAGCTCGCGGCGAAGGAGACGGCGCGCGCGGCCGGGGTGCCGGTGCTGCCGAGCGGCACGCCCGACGAGGTCGGATTCCCGCTGCTCGTCAAGGCGGCGGCGGGAGGCGGCGGGCGCGGAATGCGGGTCGTGCGCTCCGCGGAGGAGCTGGACGAGGCCCTCGCCGCGGCGCGGCGCGAGGCGGCGGCCGCGTTCGGCGACGACACGGTGTTCTGCGAGCGCTATCTCGAGCGGCCGCGCCACGTGGAGATCCAGCTCCTGGCCGACCGGCACGGCGCGGTCGTGGCGCTCGGCGAGCGCGACTGCTCGATCCAGCGCCGCCACCAGAAGGTGCTCGAGGAGTCGCCCTCCCCCGCCCTCGATCCTGAGCTGCGCGGGCGGCTGAGCGCGGCCGCCGTCGCGTTCGCGCGCGCGATCGGCTACGAGAGCGCCGGCACGGCCGAGTTCATGCTCGACGGCCGCGACTTCTACTTCCTCGAGCTGAACGCGCGCATCCAGGTCGAGCACCCGGTCACGGAGCTCGTGACGGGCGTGGACATCGTGCGCGAGCAACTCCGCATCGCGGAGGGCCTGGCGCTGTCCGACTTAGTGACAACGTGTCACTTGGACGGGCATGCGGTGGAGGTACGGCTCTACGCGGAGGACCCGCGCTCGTTCCTGCCGCAGGCGGGACGGATCGAGCGGCTGCGGCTGCCGGCCGGCGTCCGGGTCGACGCGGGCGTCGAGGAGGGCGACGAGATCGGCACCGCCTACGACCCGCTGATCGCGAAGCTCGTCGCCCACGCGCCGACGCGGAGCGGAGGCGCTCGCGCGGCTCGCGCCGCGCGCTGCGGGAGACCGAGGTCGCCGGCGTGACGACGAACCTGCCGTTCCTGCGCTGGCTCGTCGCGCATCCGCTCGTGCGGGCGGGAGCGCGACGACGGCGTTCCTCGACCGAGCAGCCGCCGCTCTCGGAGCCGCCGCCGGCGGCGCCCGACCCCGCCTGGGCCGGCGCGTGGCGCCTGAACCTGCCGGCGCCGGCGCCCACCCCGCCCCCTGACATCGACGCGGCCGCGCACGAGCACGGCGCCGCGGCCGGGCAGTCCTCGCTCGTCGCGCCGATGCCCGGCACCGTGATCCGCGTGCTCGTGGCGGCGGGCGCGACCGTCGCCGCCCGCCAGCCGCTCGTCGTGCTCGAGGCGATGAAGATGGAGACGCCGCTCGTCTCCCCCTACGACGCCGTCGTCCGCGCCGTCCACGTCGCCGAGGGCGACCGCGTCGCGGGCGGCACCGTCCTCGTCGAGCTGGAGGAGTAGCGGCTAGAACAGCTTCTGGAGCTTCATGGCCGCGCCCATGTCGCCCTTGATCTTCAGCTTCCCGGTCATGTAGGCGCTCGTCGGGTTCTGCTCGCCGGCGACGATCTTCTCGAACGTCTCCTGGGACGCGCTGATCGTCACGTCGGCGTCACCGCCGCCGTCGCTGACGGTGATCTGGCCGTCGTCCACGTCGACCTTCCACGTGCCCGCACCCTCGATGTCGAAGACGTACGAGTTCGTCATGCCCGCCGTCTTCGTCGAGTCGGCGTGCTCGGCGAGGTTCGCGAAGAACTCCTGCACGGTGTCGGCCATCTCGTCAGCTCCTTGGTCGGGTCTTCCCGGCGAGCGTACACCGGCGCACCGGGACACGCCGCAGCGATAGCATCGCGCGGCGATGCTGACATCAGTTGCAATCGGGCTACCCGGGCACCGAGCCGGCCGACGCGCTCGCCCTGCCCGTCGCGCAGCCCGCCGGCGGCGAGGGCGCACGGATCGTCGACGAGAAGCTCGGCGGCCGGCTCGCCCGGCTCCAGGAGAGCGGCGAGCTCCGCGGCGAGCGCGGCGAGGCCGTCCTCCTCCACCTCGCCGGCGAGCTCGAGGCGCCGCGCCTCGTCGCCGCCGGGGTCGGGCCGCGCGACGACGTCGACGCCGACGCGCTGCGCACCGCCGGCGCCGTGACCGCGCAGGCGCTCGCGCGCGTCGGCGGCACGCTCGTCTGGCTGCTCGACGAGACCCTTCCCGTGCCGCTCCCCGAGCAGGCGGCCGCGCTCGTCGAGGGCACGCTGCTCGGCGCCTACTCGCCCGGCGGCTGGAAGACGAGCGACGAGGGCCGGCCGCGCCCGTTCGAGCGGATCGTCGTCGGCCACCAGGAGACGGACGACCTCCGGGCCGCCGTCGAGCGGGCGGCCCTGCTCGCCGAGCGCACGAACCGGGCCCGCGACGTCGTGAACATGCCGCCGAACGAGCTCAACCCGCAGGCGCTCGCCGAGCAGGCGCAGGCGCTCGCCGACGAGCACGAGCACCTCACCGCCGAGGTGCTCGGCCCCGCCGAGATGGACGCGCTCGGCATGGGCGCGCTCACCGCCGTCGGCCGCGGCAGCCACAACGGCCCGCGGCTCGTCGTCCTGCGCTACGAGCCGCCGCGGCCGACGCGCTCCGACCTCGTGCTCGGGCTCGTCGGCAAGTCGATCACGTTCGACGCCGGCGGGATCTCGATCAAGCCGGCGCTGAACATGGAGAGCATGAAGGGCGACATGGCCGGCGGCGCGGGAACGCTCCACGGCATCGGCGCGCTCGCGGCGCTCGGCACCCCGGTGCGCGCGGTCGCCGTGCTCGCCGCCGCCGAGAACCTGCTGGGCGCCAATGCGTTCCGCCCCGGCGACATCCTGCGCGCGGCGAACGGCAAGACGATCGAGATCATCAACACGGACGCCGAGGGGCGGCTCGTGCTCGCGGACGCGCTCTGGTACGCGCGGCGCGAGGGCGCGACGCACGTGCTCGACCTCGCGACGCTGACCGGCGCGATGGAGCTCGCGCTCGGCGACCTCTACGCCGGCGTCTACGCGAACGACGACGACTGGCGCGGGCGGGTCGTCTCGGCGGGAGACCGCAGCGGCGACCTCGTCTGGCCGCTGCCGCTCCACCCGCGCTACCGCCGCTACGTCGACTCCGCCTTCGCGGACATGAAGAACGGGTCGACGCTCCGGCAGGGCTCCCCCGCCCTCGCCGCGGAGTTCCTGCGCGAGTTCGCGGGCGAGGGGCCGTGGGCGCACGTCGACATGGCCGGCCCCGGCTTCCTCGAGCGCTCCCGCGGCGACTATCTGCGCGTGCCCGGCGGCACCGGCTACGGCGTCCGGCTGATCGCCGAACTGGCACACTCGCTCGCGTGAACTACGACGCGAGCGACGAGCAGGAGCTCGTCCGGCGCACGGTCAGGGAGTTCGCCGTCGAGCGCTGTGGCGCCGGTCGCCGAGGAGCTCGACCGCGAGGCCCGCTTCCCGTACGAGCTCGTCGCGGAGCTCGCCGAGCTCGGCCTGATGGGGCTGCCGATCCCGGAGCGCTACGGCGGCGCGGGCGGCGACACGGTCTCGTATGCGATCGCGGTCGAGGAGCTGACGCGGATCGACTCGTCGGTGGCGATCACCGTCGCCGCGCACACGTCGCTCGGGACGATGCCGATCTACCTGTTCGGCAGCGAGGAGCAGAAGCAGGAGTGGCTGCCGCGCCTCGCCTCCGGCGAGCGGCTCGCCGCGTTCGGGCTGACCGAGCCGGACGCCGGCTCCGACGCGGGCGCGACGCGCACCCGGGCCGAGCTGCGCGACGGGCAGTGGGTGATCGACGGCTCGAAGATGTTCATCACGAACGCGGGCACCGAGATCAGCGGCTGCGTCACGATCACCGCGCTCACCGGCGAGAGCGAGATCTCGAACCTGATCGTCCCGAACGGGACGCCCGGCTACGAGATCGCGCCGCCGATGCACAAGCTCGGCTGGCGCGCCTCCGACACGCGCGAGCTCTCGTTCCACGGCTGCGCAGTGCCCGAGGGGAACCTGCTCGGCGAGCGGGGCCACGGGTTCCAGCAGTTCATGACGATCCTCGACGGCGGCCGTATCTCGGTCGCCGCGATGGGCCTCGGCCTCGCGCAGGGCGCGTACGACCTCGCCGCCTCCTACGCGCAGGAGCGGCACCAGTTCGGCAAGCCGATCGCCAACCTTCCAGGCGATCCAGTTCCAGCTCGCCGACATGGCGACCGAGATCGAGGCCGGCCGCCAGCTCGTCTACCGGGCCGCCTGGCTCAAGGACGAGGGCCGCCCGTTCGCGCTCGCGGCCGCGCAGGCGAAGCTCTACACCGGCCTGCTCTCGAACCGCGCAGTGAACGCCGCGCTGCAGATCCACGGCGGGTACGGGTTCATGGACGAGTTCCCGATCTCGCGCCTCTACCGCGACCAGAAGATCCTCGAGATCGGCGAGGGCACGAACGAGGTGCAACGCATGGTGATCGCCCGCCAGCTCGGGCTCTAGCCCGGCGCGCGGATCAGCCGTCCCGGGTCGAAGCCGGTGTAGCGGTCGGTCATGAAGTGGGCCGCCGCGGTCATGTGCAGGACGCGCGGCAGCAGCGTCCGCCGGTCGAAGACGACCGAGAAGAACGCGGGGATGCCCGGGTCGGCGAACGTGACCGTGACGGTGCCCCGGCCGCGGGCGACGACGTGCGCGTTCGTGGAGGCTCTCCCACTGCGTGGCGGGCTGCGTGAGCGGCGTCTGCGCCGAGGCGCGCCAGTGCCCGGTCGGCGTGTCCCGGTCCCAGCGGCGCGCGCCGACGACGATCCCCTCGGCGCCGCCGGGGATGGCGTAGTAGACGCGGTTCGGCCGCTCGATCCGCCAGCGGGAGACGACGACGTGGGTCGCGTCGGACGCGAGCCGCTCGCGATACGAGACGCCGCCGAGGGCGTGGAAGATGCGCGCCGCCCGGCGGACGAGCCCGTCGGCGGCGGGAGCCGAGGCCGGGAGCGCGAACGTCGCGCGCCGCACCGGGCCGAGGCCGCGGATCGCGACGGTGACCGTCCCGCGCGCCGCGAGCGGAGCGGAGTAGCAGCCGCTGCCGCACGGCACGGCCGTCGCGCCGGTCGGCAGGAAGCGGACGCCGAGACCGCTCAGACCGCCGCCCGCGGACGAGAGCACGATGGCCGTCAGCCGGTGCGGCTCCACCTCGACGGCGACGGCGAGCGGCCCTGCCTCCCGCGCGAGGACGACGGCGCCGCGCGGCGGCCGCGGCGGCTGTGGGGTCGGCTCGGCCATGCGCACGGCGGGCGCCGGCGCGGCGGCGAGGGCGACGGTCGTTCCGTCCCGGCCGTAGCTGCACGAGCACGGCGACCGCGGCGACGAGCGCGACGAGCAGCACGAGCTCGGCGGTGACGTTTCGGCGCAGGCGCGCGCGGGCGAGCAGCGGCACGAGCCGCGCACGGTTGAGCCAGCCGAGCCCGACGAGCGGGACGAAGAGCGCCGTCTTCACGAGCAGCGCGCGCCCGTAGCCCGTGCTCCAGAGCTGCGAGACGGCGAGCAGCTCGAACGAGGCGCGCACGATCCCGGTCACCGCGACGACGGCGACCGCGACGAGCGCGAGCGAGGAGGCGCGCCGCAGCTCGGCGGGTGCGAGCGGGAGCGCGACGACGCCGACGAGCACGCCCGCCCAGGCGGCCGCACCCGCGACGTGGAGCACGTCCGCCGCGAGGTTCACCCGCGCCAGGCCCGGGTCGAGCGCGTGCCCGGCCACCGACGGCACCGCCACGAGCCCGAGCGCGAGCACGAGCGCGGGCCGGAGCGCGCGCCGCTCGAGCGTCGCCGCCCCCGCGAGGAGCGCGACGACCACCGCGACGACGAAGCCCTGCGGTGAGCGCCGTCCCGTCACGCGTGTCCAGCCCGACGCGGTGCGCCTCGCTGCCCGCGCCGCCCGCGACGAACACGGCCGACACGGCGAGGAAGAGCGCGATCCGCTCGGCCGCCTCGCCGTCGGGACGCCGGAGCACGAGCAGGCCGAGGAGCGCGATCCCGACCGCCCCGAGCGTGCCGGCGGTGAAGAGCCAGCGGGAGAACGTGCTGTCGAGGGTCGGGCCCGGTCGCGACGGGCTCGAGTGCCGCCTGCGGCGGCGCGCGGCCCGCCCCGACCGCGAACGCGATCACGCCCGACTCGAGATGGCCGTCGTCGGAGACGATCGACCAGCGCACGGAGTAGTCGCCGTCCGACGAGTCCACGGCCGCAGCGGCACGACGAGCGTGTCCCCGCCGGCGACCCGCGCGCGGCCGCGCAGCGATGCTGCCGCCGCCGTTCCGCACGGCCGCGACGCCCGGCCCGACGCGGACGTCCTCGTCGAAGACGACCCGCACCGCGGCGGGTGGACGGACGAGCACGGCGCCGTTCGCCGGATCGGTCCGCACGAGGCTCGCGTGCGCCCACGCGGGCGCGGCCGCGCCCGCCGAGCGCCGCGGCGACGAGCAGGCAGACGAGGACGACGCGCCGGCGCACCGGCCCCAATCTACGCCGACGCCCCATGGGACTTCGCCGACAGCCGGTGCTAGCGTCGCCCCGTGCTCTTCCGCCAGTTCGTGGACGACGACCTCGGCTGCGCCTCGTACCTCGTGGGCGACGAGCAGGCCGGCGTCGCGGTGGTCGTCGATCCCGCCTACGCGATCGAGCAGTACCTGGACGAGGCGGCGAGGCGGGACGTGCGTCTCGTCGGCGTCCTCGAGACGCACACGCACGCCGACCACGTCTCCGGGCACGGCCGGCTCGCGCTCGAGCACGGGCTGCCGGTGCGCGTCCACGCCGCGGCCGGGGCGGCGTTCCCGCACGAGCCGCTCGAGGACGGAACCGAGATCGTGCTCGGCGACGTCGTGCTGCGCACGCTGCACACGCCCGGCCACCGGCCCGAGCACTGCGCGTTCGCCGTGATCGACCGCTCGCGCGGCGACGAGCCGTGGCTCGTCCTCACCGGCGACTCCCTGTTCGTCGGCGACGCCGCGCGGCCCGACCTCGCGATCGAGGCGCTCGACGGCGCCGAGGGCCTCTTCCACAGCCTGCGCGCGCTCGTCGCGCTCGGCGACGGCGTCGAGGTCTACCCGGGCCACGTCGCCGGCTCGCTGTGCGGCGCGGCCATGTCCTCGAAGGCCTCGACCACGATCGGCTTCGAGCGCCGCTTCAACCATGCGCTGACGAGCACCCACGCCGACTTCCTCGCCGCCGCGGCCGGGCCCCAGCCGCCGCGCCCGCCGAACATGGAGCGCATCGTCGAGCTCAACCGGGGGCCGTTCCTCGGCGCCGGCCCGGCGCTCGCGCGGCTCGAGGCTGTCCCGGAGAACGCCGTCCTCCTCGACGTGCGCCCGGTGCAGGCCTTCGGCGAGGGGCACCGGCCCGGCGCCGTCAACGTGCCGGTCGCCGGCTCGAGCTTCGGCACGAAGGCGGCGTTCGTCCTCGCCGAGGGGCCGCTCGTCCTCGAGGCGACCGGCGAGGCGGAGGCGCAGCGGGCCGCGCGGGCGCTGCGGGCGGTCGGGCTCCTCGACCTCGCAGGCTGGCGCCCCGGAGGCGGCGAGGAGCGCCTGGAGCCGATCGGGCTCGAGGAGGCGGCGCGGCTGCTCGCGAGCGGCGAGGCCGAGGTGGTCGACGTCCGCGAGGCCGACGAGCGCGACGGGAGCGCCGTCCCCGGCACGCGCCACCTCCCCTACCGGCTCGCGCGGGCCGCCGCCGAGGAGGGCCGCTTCGCCGGCCGCGCTCGTCGTGACCGTGTGCGAGACCGGCCCGCGGGCCGCGGTCGCCGCGAGCGTGCTGCAAGCCGCAGGCGTCGACGCCCGTCCGGTCTCGACGGCGGCGTCGCCACGTGGCCTCGGCGTCGCAGCTAGCTGACGCGCTCGCAGCGGTAGCCGCGGCGCTCGAGCGAGCCGAGGATCTCGTCGCAGTGGACGCGGTCGCGCGTCAGGAGCGTCAGCTCGACCCCCGTCTCGCCGACCGGCAGGTCGGCCGCCTCGCGCCGGTGCTCCACCTCGACGACGTTCACGCGCTCCTCGCCGAGCAGCGTCAGGAGCGCCGCGAGATGCCCCGGCCGGTCGCCGACGCGCGTCCGCACGACGAGGAACCGCCCGCCGACCGCGAGCCCGTGCCGCATCACCGAGATCAGGAGCGACGCGTCGATGTTCCCGCCCGACAGCACCGGCACGACGGTCCCCGAGCCGGCGATCTTCCCGGCCAGGAGCGCGGCGATCCCGACCGCCCCCGCCCCCTCGACGACGAGCTTCGTCCGCTCGAGCAGGAGCACGATCGCCTCGCTGATCTCCTCGTCGGTGACGCTCACGACCTCGTCCAGGACCGTGTCGAGGATGCCCGAGGTCAGCTCGCCCGGATGCTTGACGGCGATCCCGTCCGCGATCGTGAAGCCCTGGCCGTCCGGCATCGTCCCGGCCGCGCGGACGCCGACGATCCGCAGGCCCGGCCGCACCGCCCGCAGCGCGAGCGCGATCCCGGAGGCGAGGCCGCCGCCGCCGATCGGGATCACGACGGTCTCCACGTCGGAGACCTGCTCGGCGAGCTCGAGCCCGATCGTGCCCTGGCCGGCGATCACGACCTCGTCCTCGAACGGGTGGACGAACGTCGCCCCGCGCTCGGAGACGTACGCCTGCGCCGCCTCGATCGCGCTCTCGAGCGCCGGCCCGGTCAGCTCGATGTCGGCGCCGTAGCTGCGCGTCGCCTCCACCTTCGCCATCGGCGCGTCCTGCGGCATGAAGATGCGCGCCCGCGCGCCGACCTCGCGTGCCGCCCAGGCGACCGCCTGCCCGTGGTTGCCGGCGCTCGCGGCGACGACGCCGGCCGCGCGCTCGCGTCTCGGAGAGCCGCGAGATCCGGTTGTACGCGCCGCGGATCTTGAACGAGCCCGTCCGCTGGAGGTTCTCGGCCTTCAGCCACAGCTCGCGCCCGACGAGCCGCGAGAACGTCTCCGAGCGGTAGACGGGCGTGACGCGCGCGACGCCGGCGAGCCGGTCGCGGGCCTCCTCGATCTCAGGAAGTCCGGGCGCCATCGCGATCGCTGATGTGGAACACGCGCTCGAGTATCTCGCGTACGGCGCTCAGCGGGTCGAGCTCCCGTCGCTGCACCTCGTCGAGCAGCCGCCGCAGCTCGGGATCGTCGGCGACCGCGCGCTCGAGATGCCGCTTCGCGCGACCCGACGCGACGGAGAAGACCTCGCGCGCGAGGTTCGCGCGCCGCCGCTCTTCCAGCCGCCCGGACTCCTCGAGAAAGGCCCGGTGCCGGGCGATCTCGGCCCACAGCTCGGGGACGTTCTCGCCGCGCACGGCCTCGGTGAGCACGATCGGCGGCTGCCACTCGCGGCTCCCCTCCCCGGCGGCAGGGCTGAGCGCGAGGATCGAGCGCACCTCGCTCAGCATCGTCTTCGCCGCCGGGTGATCGAGCTTGTTGATCGCGATCACGTCGGGGATCTCCATGATCCCGGCCTTCAAGGCCTGCACCGAGTCGCCGGAGCCGGGCATCAGCACGAGCAGGACGGTGTCGGCGATGCCGACGACCTCGACCTCGCTCTGGCCGGTGCCGACGGTCTCGAGCAGGACGAGGTCCTTGCCGGCGGCGTCGAGCACGAGCAGCGCCTGGAGCGTCGCCTCCGCGAGCCCGCCGAGATGGCCGCGTGTGCCCATCGAGCGGATGAAGACGCCGGGGTCGAGGAAGTGGTCGGTGAGGCGGATCCGGTCGCCGAGCAGCGCACCCTCGGAGAACGGGCTCGACGGGTCGACCGAGACGACGCCGACGGTCGTCCCGTCGGCGCGCACGTGCCGGACGAGCGCCGAGATGAGGCTCGACTTGCCGACGCCGGGCGGCCCGGTCAGCCCGACCGCGTACGCCCCGCCGGTGTGCGGATACAGGTCGGCGACGAGGTCGTAGGAGAGCGGATCGCCGTTCTCGACGAGCGTGATCGCCCGCGCGAGCGCGCGCCGGTCGCCGCCGCGGACGCCGGCGACGAGGGTCTCACGCGTCCAGTCGCGACGGCCGGCCACCGCGGAGATGGTAGTGACCGCGCTCGTCGACTGATGCGTCTAGTCGGCGACGGGGACCGGCGTCGCGTCGGCGGCGACGCGCGGCACGTGCTCCGGCGCACCGCGCGCGAGCAGATAGCCGGCGACGGAGGCGACCGCGAGGCAGCCCGCGCCTCCCGCCCAGATCCAGCGCGGCCCGCTGATGTGCAGGAGCGCGCCGGCGATCACGTTCCCGGCCCCGGTGACGACGTACGTCGCGCTCATCACGAACGTGAGGGCGCGGCCGCGGAGCCGGTCGACGGTCCCGCGCTGCACGAGCATGGCGTTGCAGACGATCGCCGTCCCGTCCCCGATCCCCGCGACGACGCAGCACGCCGCCGCCACCCAGACGTTCGGGCTCGCCGCGGTGCCGATCCAGCCGAGCGACATCACGAGCAGGCTGAGCCCGTACGTGCGCGCGGTGCCGTAGCGGGCGAGCACGGCACTGCTCAGCGCGCTGCCGACGACGAGCCCCGCGCCGATCCCGCTGTAGAGCAGCCCGTAGCCGAAGTCGCCCGCGTTGAACGTGTTCTTGGCGAGGAAGATCTCCGCCACGTTGCGCGCCGCCGATGCCGAGCGAGGCGATCCCCCAGGCGACGAGGACGGCGAGGAGCGGCCGCGAGCGCATGACGGCGACGAAGCCGTCGCCGAGGTCGCGCCAGTGGCCGCGCGTGAGCGCGGTCTCGCTCTGGAGCAGGCGCGCCGGGATCCGCCGGATCAGCAGCGCCGAGATCGACGAACGAGACCGCGTTGATCCCGTACGCGGCCGCAGGGCCCGGCGGCCGCCGTGAGCAGGCCGCCGAGCACCGGCCCGACCGCCCAGCTCGCGTTGTCGACCGTCTGGATGATCGCGTTCGCCTCGGCGAGCTGCTCCTCGGGGACGAGGTTCGGGATGCCCGCGTACACCGCCGGCCGGAAGAAGCCGGTCGCGAGCCCGGCCACGAGCGCGAGCGCGACGATCGTGGTCACGTTGCCCGCGAACGGCAGCGCCGCGAACGACTGCCGCCCGCAGCAGGTCGGCGGCGATCATCAGCGAGCGGCGCTCGAGACGGTCGAGCAGCGGCCCGAGGAACAGGCCGACGAGGATCGTCGGCAGGAACTCGACCACGAGCACCGCGCCGACCCAGAGGCCGGAGTTCGTGCGGTCCTGGACGTCGATCGCGAGCGCGATCGCCGCGAGCAGCGTGCCGAGGCTCGACCCGAGCGTCGAGAAGATCAGGTAGCGGAACCCCGAGAGGCCCAGCGGGGCGAGCTGACGGTGCGTCGGGACCCTCACGAGCGTCCTCGACCGTACCACCTCGCCCGAACCGGCAACAGTGTCCCGAAAAGGCAGGTCGAGGCGGCGCGCCGGGCGCTCAGGAGACGCCGGAGAGGACGTTTCCGAGCGCGGCCGCGAAGAACTCGTTCTCCTCGGGCGTGCCGACGGAGACGCGGATCGCGTCCGGCGCGCCGAACCCTCCGGTCGGCCGGACGATCACGCCCTCGCGGAGCAGCCGCTCGAACAGGTCGCGCCCGTCCTCGACGCGGACGAAGAGGAAGTTCCCGAGCGCCGGCTCGACCGGGTCGAGACCGTGGCCGCGCAGGATCTCCGCGAGCCGCTCCCGCCCGGCGCGGTTCAGCTCGCGGCGCCGGGCGATCTCGCCGTCGGCGCCGATCGAGGCGAGCGCCGCCGCCTGCGCGGTGGTCGTGACCTCGAACGCGCGCCGCACCTTGCTCGTGGCGGCGACGACGTCCGCGGGAGCGACCCCGTAGCCGACGCGCAGCCCGGCCAGCCCGTAGATCTTCGAGAACGTCCGCAGCACGACGACGCGCCGCCCGGCGCGATGCAGCTCGGCGATCCCGTCCACGTAGTCCGGGTCGTCGATGTACTCGAAGTACGCCTGGTCGAGCACGACGAGCACGTGCTCGGGCACGGCGTCGAAGAAGGCGAGCAGCTCGGCGCGGCCGTTCGCGGTGCCGGTCGGGTTGTTCGGGTGGCAGACGTAGACGAGCTTCGTGCGCGGACCGATCGCGGCGAGGATCGCGTCGAGGTCGTAGATCTCGTCGCGCAGCGGAACGCGCTTCGTCTCGGCGCCGAGCTTCGCCGCCGTGAGCACGTAGCTCGGGAAGGACGGCCAGCCGCAGACGACGTCGTCGCCCGGGTCGAGCGTCGCCTGCGCGAGAAAGTCGATCACGGCGTCCGCGCCGCCGCCGACGACGATCTCCTCGAAGCGGACGCCGTGCCGCTCGGCGAGCGCCGCCCGCAACGCGTAGAGGCCACCGTCCGGATAGCGGTTCAGCTCGGACGGCGGCGCGCTCGATCGCCTCGAGCGCGGCCGGAAAGGGCGGGAACGGCCCTTCGTTCGAGGCGAGCTTCACCACCCGCTCGAGCCCGAGCTCGCGCTGCACCTCCTCGACCGGCTTGCCCGGCTCGTAGGGGACGAGGTCGGCGATCGAGGTCCGGAAGAGTCCGGAGCCGGCGTCGCGTCACTCGTCCTCCCCGCCGGCGCGCCGCTTCCGCCGGAAAACAAGCAGCCCGCCGAGCGCGGCCGCCGCGCCGGCCGCCGCGCCGCCCCGCGTGGCGCCCGGAGCCACGTCCTGGGCCTTCTTCCGCGCCGCGCGCTTCCCCGCCTTGAGGACGAGCCAGCCGACGAGCGCATTCCGCTTGTTGACGATGCCCATCGTCGCCTCCCTGTCCGGTGTCCCGGTTCCGCGGCAGACGCTACCGGACCGCCGCCCGCGCGGCCGTTCCGGCCCGGACCAGGAGAAGAGCCGCCATGCGGCAGGCGGCTCTTCTCGGGGTAAGGCTCTCCTCGGCGTGCGGGCGGCATCGCCTCGGAGATAGGGACGAGGGCACGTCCTTGCGAGATAAGACGTCGGTCCGACCGGGAAACTTGCGCCGGCGGCGACGACTTTACGAACGGCTTACGCGGGGGCCTTCGTCCGGGGCTTGCGGTTCGGCACGTGGATCGCCCGGCCGAGCGCGACGAGGCCCGCTTCCTTGATCGCCTCGGAGAGCGTCGGGTGCGGCGCCATCCCGTCGGCCACCGTCTCCACCGTCGCCTCCGCGTCGATCGCGACGACACCCGCCTCGATCATGTCGGTCACGTGCGGCCCGACCATGACGAGCCCGAGCAGCTCGCCGTAGCGGGTCTCGTGGATCGACTTGACCCAGCCGACGGTCTCGTCCTGCATCACGGCGCGCGCGTTCGCGACCCACGGGAACTGGCCGACCGCGACCTCGTCGCCGTACTGCTCGCGCGCCTCCGCCTCGGTCAGGCCGACGCCGGCGATCTCCGGGTCGGTGTAGATCGGGCGCGGCACCGCGCGGTTGTCGACGATCGCGTCGTGGCCGCACGCGTTCTCGGCCGCGACCTCGCCCTCGCGGAACGCGGTGTGCGCGAGCTGCCAGTAGCCGGCGCAGTCGCCGACGGCGTAGATGTGCGGGACGGCGGTGCGGCGGTGCTCGTCGGTGCCGATGCCGGCGCGCCGGTCGACCTGGACGCCGAGCTCCTCGAGCCCGAGCCCCTCGACGACCGGGCCGCGGCCCACCGAGACGAGCATCAGGTCGGCCTGCACCGTCTCGCCGTCGCCGAAGTGGACGGTCAGCTGCGACCCGTCGTCCTCGACCTTCGTGCACTGCTTGCCGAGGTGGAGCGCGACGCCGCGCTTGCCGAACTGCTTCGCGAGCTCCTTCGCGGCGTCCGCGTCCTCCTGCGGGATCAGCGTGTCGAGCATCTCGACGATCGTCACCTCGGAGCCGAAGCGGGAGAAGATCGAGGCGAACTCGCAGCCGATGATGCCGCCGCCGAGGACGACGAGCCGCTTCGGCACCGTCTCCTGGGCGAGCAGCCCGGTCGAGTCGACGCAGCGCGGCGAGTCGAGCCCCTCGATCGGCGGGCGCAGCGGCATCGAGCCGGTGGCGACGATCGCGCTCTTGAACGTCACGTCCTCCCCGCCCTCGACCGCGATCGTGTTCGGGCCGGTGAAGCGGCCGGCGCCCTTGACCCACTGGACGCCGTTCGCCTTGAAGAGCCCGGCGATGCCCTGCGTCATCTGCTTGACGACGCCGGCCTTCCACGCGTTCGAGGCGGCGAAGTCGAGCTTCGGCTCGCCGACCTGGACGCCGAACTTCGCGAAGCTCTCGCCGGCCTCCCGGAGCGCGAAGGCGGTCTGCACCCAGGCCTTCGTGGGAATGCACCCGACGCGGAGGCAGGTGCCGCCGAGCTCGGTCTCCTTCTCGATGCAGGCGACCGTCGCGCCGAGCTGGGCGGCGCGGATCGCGGCGGTGTACCCCGCGGGGCCGCCTCCGAGGACGGCGACGTCAACGTCCATGATCCATCTCCTGGGTCTGTGTCATCTGTGGGCGATGCTACTCACAGCGTCGCGAGCATCGTCACGGTCGACTCGTGCTCGCCGACCGCCCGGAACCCGTGCCGCTCGTAGAACTCGGTCTGCCCCTGCTCGGCGCTCAGGCTCACCTGCGCGAACCCGTCGCTGCGGGCGCGGGCGAGGAGCGCCTCGAGCAGCTCGGCGCCGGTGCCCTTGCCGCGGTGGCTCGGGACGACGGCGATCGTCAGCTCCGGCGTCTGCTCGTCGACGAAGCCGAACCCGGCCTCGCTCTCGCTGAAGAGCCGGTACCAGGCGGCGCCGTAGACGTTGCGCCCCTCGAAGGCGACGACGCCCGCGTCCCCGCGCCGGCCCCAGTTCTGGACGTAGCGGAAGACGGGCTGCTCGGGGTCGCGCGCGAGGCGCCAGTGGTACGCGTGGCGGAGCATGTCGCGCAGGAAGCGCACGTCGTGGTTGTCGACGGGACGCAGCACGCGCTAGAGCGCGAGGCCCGGATCCTCGAGGAACGCCTTCACCGTGCGGAGGAACTCCGCGCCGGTGGCGCCGTCGACGGCCCGGTGGTCGCACGTGAGGGTGACGCTCAGCAGCGGCCGCACGTGCAGCTCGCCGTCTTCCGGGACGACCGTGTCGCGCGTCGCGCCGACCGCCAGGATCGAGGCCTGCGGCGGGTTGAGGACGGCGACGAACTGGTCGACGTCGTACATGCCGAGGTTCGAGATCGTGAACGTGCCGCCGTCGAGATCCTCGGCGCGGAGCTTGCCGTCGCGGGCGCGCGCGACGAGGTCGCCGCGGACTCGCCGCGATCTCGGCGAGCGTCAGCCGCTCGGCGCCGCGGACGACCGGGACGACGAGGCCCGGACGGGCGCGGCGACGGCGATGCCGACGTCGGCGCTGCCGAAGACGAGCAGCTCGTCTTCGGCGAACTGGACGTTCATGTCGCGGTGGCGCATCAGCGCCTGCGCGCAGACCTTCGTGAGCAGGTCGGTGACCGTGATCCGCACGTCCGGGTTGCGCTCCCGCTGTCCGGCCACGACCTCGTTCGCGCGGGTCATGTCGATCGAGACGGTGAGCATGAACGCGGGCACCGTCCAGGCCTGCGTGAGCCGCCGCGCGATCGTCTTGCGGATGTTCGAGAGCGGCCGCCGCTCGACTGCGCCGGCCGCCACGGGTGCCGCCGCTGCCGCCGGACCGGCGCGGCGCCCGCGCGCTCGACGTCCTCGGCGACGATGCGGCCCTCGGGCCCGGTTCCCTGCAGCTGCCGCAGGTCGACGCCGCGGTCGCGCGCGATGCGGCGCGCGAGCGGCGACGCCTTGACGCGACCGTTCGCGATCGCGGTGCGGAACTCGGTCGCGGCCGGGGCCTCGCGCACCGGCGCGGCCGCGGGCGTCTCGGCGACCGGCGGCGCGTCCTCGGCGGGAGCGGGACGCCGCCGCCTCGGTCTCGGCCACGGTCTCGCCGGCGGCGCCGATGAACGCGACCGTCCGCCCCACGGGCACCTCGCCCTCGGCGACGGCGATCCGCAGCAGCACGCCGCTCGTCTCGGCCTCGACCTCCTGGGTGACCTTGTCGGTGTCGAGCTCGAACAGCGGCTCGCCCTTCTCGACCTGATCGCCCTCGGCCTTGAGCCAGCGGACGATCGTGCCGGACTCCATGCCCTGCCCGAGCCGCGGGAGGATCACCTCGGTCGCCATCAGACCTTCTTGTTCACGGTGCGGTAGATCGCCGCGAGCACGTCGGCCGCGTGCGGGATGACGAAGTTCTCCATCACGGGCGCGAACGGCACCGGCGTGAACCGGGCGCCGACGCGCTCGACCGGGGCGTCGAGCCAGTCGAAGGCCTGGTACTGGAGGACGGCCGCCACCTCGGCGCCGAACCCCATCTTCGTCACGGCCTCGTGGGCGACGACGGCACGGTTCGTCTTGCGGACGGAGGCGACGATCGTCTCCTCGTCGAGCGGCTGCAGCGTGCGCGGGTCGACGACCTCGACCGAGATGCCCTCGGCCTCCGCCTCCTCGGCGGCCTTCAGCGCCTCGTGCACGAGCCGTCCGGTCGCGACCACGGTCACGTCCTCGCCCTCGCGGTGGACGCGCGCCTTGCCGAGCGGGATCGGCTCGATCTCGGCGGGCACCTCGCCCTTGATCCCGTACAGCGTCCGGTGCTCGAAGAAGACGACCGGGTTGTCGTCGTAGATCGACGACCAGAGCAGGCCGCGCACGTCCTCGGGCGTCGACGCGAACACGACCTTCAGCCCCGGCACGTGCACGAACCACGCCTCGAGCTGCTGCGCGTGCTGGGCGCCCGGCGACCAGCCGGCGCCGCCCTGCGTGCGGAAGACGACCGGGACGGTGAGCTGGCCGCCCGACATGTAGCGGTGCTTCGCCGCCTGGTTCACGACCTGCTCGGCGGCGAGCGTCATGAAGTCCTCGTACATGATCTCCGCGACCGGGCGCATGCCCTGGAGCGCCGCGCCGATCGCCGCGCCGGCGAGCGCCATCTCGGAGATCGGCGTGTTGCGGACGCGCTCGCGGCCCGAACTCCTCGACCATCCCGTGCGTGACGCCCATCGAGCCGCCCATCTCGGCGATGTCCTCGCCCATGATGAAGACGTCCTCGTCGGTGCGCATCGCCTGGGAGAGCGCGTCGCGCACGGCTTCGCGGTAGGTCAGCTCAGGCATAGACGTTCTTGAGCGCGTCCTCGGGCGCGGGATCCGTGCCGGCCTTGGCGAAGGCGACGGAGGCCTCGACGATGTCGGTCACCTCGGCGTCGAGCTCGGCGAACTCCGCGTCGGAGAGCTCGAGCTTCTCGCGCAGCAGCGTGATCGGGTCGCGCGTCTCGCGCAGCTCGCGCACCTCGTCCTTGGGCCGGTAGACCTGCGGGTCGCCGATGTAGTGGCCCGAGAAGCGGACCGTGTCGAGGTGGAGGAAGACGGGCCCGTGGCCGGAGCGGGCGTGCTCGACGGCCTTGCGCGCGGTCTTGTAGACGGCCTCGACGTCCTGCCCGTCGACCTTCATGGACTTCATCCCGAACGCCTTCGCGCGGTCGGAGAGGTCGCGGATCGGCGAGTGCTGCGACTCCGGCGTCGACTCGGCCCACTTGTTGTCCTCGAGCACGAAGACGGCCGGCACCTGCCAGAGCGCGGCGAGGTTCAGCGCCTCGTGGAACGTGCCGATGTTCGTGGCGCCGTCGCCGAAGAAGGCGAGCGCGACGCGCGGCTCGCCGCGCAGCTTGAACGCGAGCGCCGCCCCGGTCACCTGGGGCAGGCCGCCGCCGATGACGGCGTTCGCGCCCATGTTCCCGCGCTCGACGTCGTAGAGGTGCATCGAGCCGCCGTAGCCGTGCGAGCAGCCTTCCTGCTTGCCGTACAGCTCGGCCATCAGCTCGTTCGGGTGCGTGCCCTTCGCGAGCGTGTGCCCGTGGGCCCGGTGGGTGGACGAGATCACGTCGCCGTCCTCGAGCGCGCGGCAGACGCCGACGGCACCCGCCTCCTGGCCGATCGCGACGTGGAGGAAGCCGGGAAGCTCGCCGGCGCGGAAGCGCTCCTCCACCTTTTCCTCGAACCGCCGGATCAGGAGCATCTCGCGCAGGACGTCCGGAAGATCGGCCTTCGCGAGGCTCGCCGTGTGCTCCACCTTTGCCACGGCGGGGAGTGTACGGTTCGCTCCGTGAGCCTTGTCGAGCAGTGGAACCGCCTCGAGAGCGGTCTGGATCCGAGGTGGACGGACCTCCGTCTGGCGGTCACGGTCCGCGCCGACGAGGCCCGAGACCGCGCCGCTGCGCTGCTCGCGCCGGCCGGCCCGGGGCTCTCGGGCAGCTCGATCCGGCTCTCCGTCGCCCGCGACGGCGGAAGCGTCGGACCCGAAGCGGTCAGACGAATGTTCCGGCGGATCGACGAAGAAGGTATTGACAGCCGCCTCGAGCTCGTCTCGTCGGGCGCGGCGGAGCCCGCCAAGACGACCGTGAGGGTCACCCTCGCCGGCGCCTGGGACGAGGCGCTCGCCGTCCTGCCCGCCGACTGGAGCGACCTCCTCTGCGACCTCGACCTCGCGTCGTCGAACGACATCGACCTGGCCGCGGTGCTCGCGGGACCGCTGAACCCGATCCAGAGCGCGGGCCGCCCGGGCTTCCACTTCCGCTCCGCCCGCACCGCCGGCTACGGCGCCTCCGCGGGCATGGTGCGCCGCTGCTTCGAGCGCCTCGACGACGCCGGAGTCGCGGGCAGCGTGCGGATCACGCGCGTCCTCTGCGACACGCACCCGGTCGACACGCAGGGCGTGCTCTTCCACGCCGGCGAGCGGCCCGGGTAGCCCGCCGTGAGCGACGAGCTCGCGTTCGCGGGAGTTCTCGACCTCGCGGCACGCATCCGGGCGCGAGAGGTCTCGCCGCTCGAGCTCGTCGACCTGTATCTGGAGCGGATCGAGCGCCTCGATCCGCAGCTGAACGCCTACGTCACGGTCGACGCCGACAGCGCCCGTGCCGCGGCCCGCGCGGCGGAGCGCACGGACTGGCATCCGACATGGCAACCGCTGCCATCTCGCTTGCCAGCACGAATGACAGTCGTTCTGCGACGACAGTACTCACAACGTCGCCGGGTGGCTTGTTGCGACGCTACGTTCGACGCCGCTGTTGGCTGAACGTCCATCCCACGGCGACCGCAAGCAAGAGGGCCAAGCCCACCGTCGAGCGAGTCGAACCGTTGCTCGGGAACTCCAGACCGATCAGATAGCGGCCGAGGGGAAACTCACTACGGCCAGCAGCAACCACCGCAGCTGATGAGCCGACGAGGCATGGATCCGCTCGCGCAGGTCACGGCCGCGGGTACTCACATCACCGGGCATGCTAGTGCCTGATCGTGACTGAGGCGATGAAAACACTCGTGGCTCCAACAACCGCAGCCTCGGTAAAGACACCACACGCGCCGCTACGAGGAGACCACAGATGTCTCCCCCAGCGGTTCCAGCCAACAGCGGAGCAAGCTGGAGAAGTGCAGGCCCGCCCCTGGGCCGACCGCCGCCCGCCCGTCTCCTGACGCTCTCGTGAGGGTGTCCGACACCCGGACGTGTCCGCGGAGGCCGGCCGAACGCCCTTCTCGCGCCGATAACGCTGTGCTGCACGCGAAGCCCCGTGACGAATTCGGCACGCTTTCGTGTGCACGTCTGACACCGGGACATGTCCGGCCGCGACAGAGCGCGCCGGTCAGCCGATCGCGCGGCCGAGCTCGGCGGCGAGCGCCCGCGCGGACTTCGCGTCGGCGGCGATCACGAGGCAGGTGTCGTCGCCCGCGAGGGTCCCGACCACGAGCGGATGCGAGACGCGGTCGATTGCGCGGGCGATCGCCGGCGCCGACCCGATCTCCGAGCTGAGCACGACGAGGTTCTGGGCCGCGTCGGCACGCCGCGCGAACTGCTCAGGACGGCGTCGAGCGCCTCCTCGGGCGTCCGCCTCCCCGGACGTCCCTCCGCCGGCGGCTCGTAGCGCGGGCGGCCGAGCGCGTCGTGGGTCTTCTCGAGCCCGAGCTCGCGGATGTCGCGGGAGATCGTCGCCTGCGTGACCTTGCAGCCCGAGGCCGCGAGCGCCGCGGCCAGCTCGTGCTGCGTCCCGACGCGCTTGCGCGCGACGACGCCGAGGATCAGCTTGTGCCGCTCCTGCTTCCCGATCTGTGCGCCTGCGGGCCGCATAGTCGAGCATGAATATACGGGCGCGCTCGGGAGCCCGCCCGGCCCACCCGTGCCAGTGGACGTCTAGGCGCGCAGGACGGCGCCGAACCGCTCGCCGAGCGCCTCGACGATCGCGCTCCGCAGCGGCGCCACGTCCTCGTCGGTCAGTGTCCGCTCGTGCGACCCGAACACGACGCGGAACGCGAGCGAGCGCCGGCCCGCGCCGATCTGCTCGCCGCGGTACTCGTCGAAGACCGCGACCTCGCGCAGCTCGGGCCCGCCCGCCTCGCGGATCGCGGCGACGAGCTCGGCCGCCGGCACCTCCTCGTCGACGACGAACGCGAGGTCCTGGCGCACCTCCGGGTACGGGCTCACCTCCTCGAACGCGACGGCCTGCGGCGCTGCGCGCGGCGAGCGCGTCGAGGTCGAGCTCGAAGACACCCCACGTCCCCTCGAGCAGCGTCGGGTGCAGCTCGCCGAGCCAGCCCTCGGCCGTCTGCGCGGACTTGCCCGGGTGGAGGAACGGCTCCGCCGCCCGCTCGAACGACGGCTCGACCCCGAGCGCCGCGTAGACCTGCTCGACGGCCCACTTCGCCTCGGCGAGACCGCCCTGCGCGATGCCGGCCACATGCCAGTGCTCCTCCGGCAGCGCCTCGCCGGTGTCGCGGTAGACGCGGGCGACCTCGAAGAGCGCGACGTCGGCCGCACCGGCGTCGGCGTTGCGGCCCGCCGGCTCGAGCAGCGACGCGTAGAGCACGGTTCGGAGCGCCGCCGCCTCGGCCGAGAGCGGCTCCGGCAGGCGCAGGTCGCCCTCGGCGACGAAGGTCGGCGTGTACACCTCGGAGTAGCCGGCTCCGACGAGGACGTCCTCGACGAGCCGGCGGACGCGCTGCGGCCGCGTCAGCCGGCCGAACATCGCGTCGCGGCGCGGCAGCGTGAACGGGATCTCGGGGAGCACGAAGCGCGCGACCTCCTCGACGAGGTCGATCTCGCGGGTGACGTCGCGGGCGCGCCAGGTCGGGACGAGGAAGCGCCGTCGCCGTCGCGTCGAAGCCGAGCCGCCCGAGGATCTCCGCCTGCCGCTCGGCCGTCACGTCGAGGCCGATCACGGCGTTCGTCCGCTCGGGGCGCAGCCGGATCGAAGCGCGCGCGGGCAGCTCGGCGCAGACGTCGGTGTCGCCCGTCCAGCGCGCGCCGGAGAGCTCGACGATCAGCCGCGTCGCGAGCACGGCGGCCGCCTCGGCCGCCGTGCGGGTCGACCCCCTTCTCCCACCGGTTCGAGGCCTCGCTGCGCAGCGCGTGCCGCTCGGAGCTGCGCAGGATCCCGACCGGCTCGAAGTTCGCCGCCTCGAGCAGGACGGACGTCGTCGTCTCCGCGACCTCCGTCTCCTCGCCGCCCATGATCCCGGCGAGCGCGATCGCGCGCTCCCCGTCGGCGATCACGAGGTCGTCCGTCGTCAGCGTCCGCAGCGTCCCGTCGAGCGTCCGGATCTCCTCGGCCGCGCCGGGCGCGACGGACGACGATGCCGCCGCGGAGCGCGTCGAGGTCGAACGCGTGCAGCGGGCTGCCGAGCGCGAGCATCACGTAGTTCGTCACGTCGACGACGTTCGAGATCGAGCGCACCCCGGCGGCGCGCAGCCGCGCCTTCAGCCAGACCGGCGACGGGCCGATCCGCACGTCGCGGAAGCTCCGGCCGATGTAGCGCGGGCAGCGCTCGAGGTCGTCGACGCGAACCGCGACCGGCTCCTCGCCGGCGTGCTGCGAGCGCGCTCTCCGGGCAGCGGCAGGAGCTCGCCGCCGAGCAGCGCGGCCACCTCGCGGGCGACGCCGTAGACGCAGAAGAGGTCGGACCGGTTCCCGGTCGGCTCGAGGTCGAGCACCTCCTCGACGAGCGGCAGCACGTCGGCGAGCGGCGTGCCCGCCTCGAGCGCGTCGTCGAGCACCATGATCCCGCTGTGGTCGGTGCCGAGGTCGACCTCGTCCTCGGCGAGGATCATCCCCTCCGAGACCTCGCCGCGGAGCTTGCGCCGCTCGAGCGTGAGCCCGTTCGGGAGCGTGGCGCCGGGAAGCGCGACCGCGACCTTCGCCCCCGCGCCGAAGTTCCAGGCGCCGCACACGATCGAGTACGGCCGGTCCTCCCCCACGTCGACCTTCGTCAGCTGGAGCCGGTCGGCGTTCGGGTGCTTCTCGGCCTCGAGCACGTGCCCGACGCGGAAGAGCGCGAGGTCGCCGGGCACGCCGATCCGCTCGACGTCGTTCACCTCGGCGGTCGCGATCGAGAGCGCGTCGGCCATCTGCTGCGCCGTCGCGTCGACGCGCACGTACTCCCGGAGCCAGCTGACAACGGGACGCGCACCTAGAACTGCCTCAGGAAGCGGAGGTCGTTCTCCCAGAACGGGCGGATGCCGTTGATGCCGTAGCGGAGCTGCGCCGTCCGCTCGATGCCCATCCCGAACGCGAAGCCCGTGTACTCCTCGGGCCCCCAGCCGACGAACTCGTACAGGTACGGGTCGACCATCCCCGAGCCGCCCATCTCGATCCAGCCCGGAGTGCTTGCACATGCGGCAGCCCTCGCCGCCGCACTCGGGGCAGGAGACGTCGGGCTCCATCGACGGCTCGGTGAACGGGAAGTAGTGCGTCCGGAAGCGCACCTCGCGCTCCGGCCCGTAGAGCTGCCGCATCACGTGCAGGAGCGTCCCCTTGAGGTCGGCCATCGTGATGCCCTTGTCGACGGCGAGCCCCTCGAACTGGTGGAAGATCGGGTAGTGGGTCGCGTCGATCGTGTCGCGCCGGTAGACGCGGCCGATCGAGACCATGTAGATCGGCGGGCGCTCCGTCTCGAGCTTGTGGATCTGCGCGGGCGAGGTCTCCGTCCGCAGCACGGTCTGCTCGTCGAGGAAGAGGGACGCGCGCGGCGAGCGGGCCGGGTGCCACTCGGGGAAGCCGAGGGCGTCGAAGTTGTACCGGGTCGTCTCGACCTCGCGGCCGTCGACGATCTCGTAGCCGAGGCCGAGGAAGATGTCCTCGACGTCGCGGCGGACGAGCGTGGACGGGTGCAGCGAGCCGCGCGGCCGCAGCCGGGGCGGGCCGAGCAGCCGCGCCGGCAGCGTCACGTCGGCGCGCTCGGTGCGCAGGCGCGCGTCGAGCTCCGCCCGCTCGAGCTCCGCCTGCGCCGCCTCGACCGCCTGCTCGATCGCCTCCCGGGCGGCGTTCAGCGCCATCCCGGTCTCGCGGTCGCGCACCTCGCGGAGCGCGAGCTTCAGCGGGCTCTTGCGCCCGAGGTAGTGGACGCGCACGTCGTCGAGCTCGGCGAGCGTCCCCGCCCCGACCGACGGCGGCGACTCCTTCGTCCTGGATTGCCTGCGCGTCCACGGCGGCGACTGTATCCGACGGCTCCGCGGTCGATTCCGTTCTTCCGGCTCGAACGGCGGCGACCGCCCCGAGCCGCACACTTACGCCGTGTCCGCCTACGACCCGATCGCGCGCCTCTACGACCCGTGGAGCGCGAGCGTGATCGAGGACGTCTCGTTCTACGTCGACGAGGCGCTCGACGCGGACGGCCTCGTCGTCGAGCTCGGCGTCGGCACCGGCCGGATCGCGATCCCGACCGCCATGGCCGGCGTGCACGTGATCGGCGTCGACTCCTCGCAGGGGATGCTCGACGTCTGCGCGGAGCGCGCCCGCGAAGCCGGCGTCCAGGAACGGCTCGACCTGCGGCTCGGCGACCTGCGCCGCCCGCCGGTGGACGAGCGCGTCCGGCTCGTCACGTGCCCGTTCCGCGCGTATCTCCATCTCGCCTCCGACGACGAGCGGCTCGAGGCGCTCCGCGCGGCGCGCAGCCTGCTGCGCCCCGGCGGACGGTTCGTCTTCGACGTGTTCACCCCGTCGCGCGAGGACATCGAGGAGACCGACGGCCGCTGGCTCGAGCGCGAGCCGGGCATCTTCGAGCGCGCCGACTGGGATCTCGACCAGCAGACGCTCACGCTCTCGGTGCGCGACGACGACCGCGCGTCGACGATGACGCTCTGGTGGCTCGAGCCCGCGCGCTGGCAGGCGCTCCTCGCCGAGGCCGGCTTCACGGTCACCGCGTGCTACGGCTGGTTCGACCGGCAGCCGTACCGCGGCGGCGAGGATTCCGTCTGGATCGCCCACCGAACATGAAGGCCGCAAATTGCGAGAAAATCTTCTCGGCCGACCACTTGATCCGGCACCGCCGGAATCCATAGCTTCCTTCTTGCGCCGAGCACGGGGCGTGAGTAGGTCGAAACCTCGACCGAGCGGTCGGACGAAGAGGGGGCAACCCCGAGGCGGAAGGTCGGTTGGACGAGGCGGACGAAAGCGAAACCGGCTCGGCGAATCTCTGGTCCGGCCCCCGCAAGGGGGCCGGCCGCTTTTCTCGGGCCCTTCTCTACTCCGCGCGGCGGGCGAGCTCGTAGAGCGCGACCGTGCCGGCCATCGCGACGTTGAGCGAGTCCGCCGCCGCGGCCTGCGGGATCGACGCGCGCTCGTCGCAGCGCTCGAGCACCTCGGCCGGCAGCCCCTCCCGCTCGGCGCCGAGCACGAGCACGACCTCGCCGGCCGTCGTCGAGCTCCGCCAGCGGCGTGCCGCCGCGCGGGACGAGCGCGACGCGACGTCCGGCTGCCTCGTCGAAGCCCGCGAGCGGGACGCGGAAGATCGCGCCCATCGAGGCGCGGAGCGCCTTCGGCGAGGTCGGGTCGGCGCAGCCCGCCGAGAGCGCGACGCCCGCGCCGAACGCGTCGGCGGAGCGGAGCAGCGTGCCGACGTTCCCGGGATCGGCGACGTGCCAGAGCGCGAGCGTCACCGGCCGCGTCCCGCGCGGCAGGTCGCCGCGCCGGTAGACGCCGACGACGCGCGGCGGATGCGCGAGCTCCGAGACCTCGGCGAGCAGCTCCGGCGCGACGTTCTCTCCCGCCACCAGCAGCTCGACGGGTTCGACCCCCGCCGCGGCCGCAGCCGCGACGAGGTCCTCCCCTTCGACAACGAGAAGCCCGAGCTTGTCCCGCCAGCGCCGGTCTCGGAGCTTGCGGACGAGCTTGAGCTTCTCGTTGTCGCGCGAGGTGATCAGGCCGGAGTCTGGAGCGCGGCCTTCGCCTGCTCGGCGATCGCCGCGAACGCGTCGGGATCGCTGACGGCGAGGTCGGCGAGGATCTTCCGGTCGAGCTCGATCCCGGCCTTCATGCACCCGTGCACGAACTGGTTGTACGAGAGGCCGTGCGTGCGCGCGGCCGCGTTGATGCGCGTGATCCAGAGCCGGCGGAAGTTCCGCTTCTTGTTCTTGCGGTCGCGGTAGGCGTAGACGAGCGAGTGCTCGACCTGCTCCTTCGCGTAGCGGTAATGGGTGCTCTTGTAGCCCCAGTACCCCTTCGCCTGCTCGAGGACCTTGCGGCGCTTCTTCTGCGCGTGGACGGATCGCTTGACGCGCGGCATCAGTCGATCCCCAGCATCTTCTTCAGCGGCGCGGCGGTCGGCGCGGTGACCTCCATGCTCCTTGCGGAAGCCGCGCTTACGCTTCGGACGACTTCTTCTCCAACTTGTGGCTGCGCATCGTCGGCCGGCGGAGGATCTTGCCCGTCCCCGTCACCTTGAACCGCTTCTTCGCTGCGCTGCGTGTCTTCGTCTTCGGCATCTCGTTGCACTCCTGCGTTCTTCGTTGGGCCCAGCAGCATCACCATGTTGCGGCCGTCGAGAAGGGGCTGAGACTCGATCTGGCCGATCTCCTTCAGCTCCTGCGCGAGGCGCAGGAGCAGATCGCGACCCCGCTCCGGATGGGTGGTCTCCCGCCCGCGGAACATGATCGTGACCTTGACCTTCGCTCTCTGATTCAGGAACCGCTCGACATGACCCTTCTTGGTGTTGTAATCGTGCTCGCCGATCTTCGGGCGGAACTTGATCTCCTTGATCTGGATCTGGCTCTGGTGCTTCCGGGCCTGCTTCTTCTTCTGTTCCTGTTCGTACTTGTACTTCCCGTAGTCCATGATCCGCGCGACCGGCGGATCCGCCTGGGCGGCGACCTCGACGAGGTCGAGGTTCTTGCCGTAGGCGTACTCGCGAGCCTCGTCGGTGGTCTTGATCCCGAGTTGCGCGCCGTCCGCGTCGATCAGCCGCACACGGGGGACCCGGATGCGGTCGTTGATGCGCGTGGTGTCGCGGTTGCTCGGACGGACGGGCTCGACAGGTCGGCGTCTGGGCCTCAAAGGCAAATCACCAAGTTGGGCTTACTCCTCCTCGATTCGCTCTCACAACGCGAAAAGCCGCTGCATGCAGCGGCCCGTTTCCTCGTCGACCTTCGACTCGGTTGAACCCCGCGCGAGCTGTGTGGCCCGGGAGGTGAGGAACGGGTCCGCTCCTGCTTCTCAGACGTCAAAGGGTAGCAAGCTTCGTGACCACGTCCAGTAGGGACAGCGTCAGCTGCTCGCCGCCGCGCAGGCGGACGGCGAGGCTCTCGTCCGATCTCGCGGTCGCCGTAGACGATCGTCACCGGCACCTTCTCCAGCTCGGCCTCGCGGATCCGCTTGCCGATCGTCTCGGTCGGCTCGCCCACGTCGGCGCGGTAGCCGGCCTCGACGAGCCGCACCGTGAGCGTGCGCGCGGCGTCGAGATGGTGCTCGCCGACCGGGAGCACGCGCACCTGCACGGGCGAGAGCCAGAACGGGAACGCGCCGGCGTAGTGCTCGGTGAGGATGCCGATGAAGCGCTCGAGCGAGCCGAGGAGCGCGCGGTGGATGACGTACGGCGTGTGCTCGCGGTTGTCCGGCGCCCATGTAGCTCAGGCCGAAGTTCTGCGGCATCTGCGCGTCGAGCTGGATCGTCCCCATCTGCCACGACCGGCCGAGCGCGTCGGTCATGTGCAGGTCGATCTTCGGCCCGTAGAAGGCGCCGTCGCCCTCGTTCACGGCGTACTCGATCCCGCGCTTCTCGAGCGCCGCCTTGAGGGCGCCCTCCGTGAAGTCCCACTCCTCGTCGCTGCCGAGCTTCTTCTCCGGCCGCGTCGAGAGCTCGAAGCGCGCCTCCATCTCGAACAGGTCGTAGAGATACGAGGCGTAGTCGAGGCAGCCGAAGATCTCGTCCTCGATCTGCTCCTTGCTGCAGAAGATGTGCGCGTCGTCCTGGGTGATGTGCTTCACGCGCAGGAGCCCGTGCAGCGTGCCGCCGAGCTCGTCGCGGTGCAGCGTCGACGACTCTGCGTAGCGGAACGGCAGGTCGCGGTACGACCGCAGCTGCGAGCCGAAGAGGAGCATGTGGCCCGGGCAGTTCATCGGCTTGAGGGCGAACTCGCGCTCCTCGCCGTGCGACGTCGTGAAGAACATGTTGTCGCGGTAGTTGTCGTAGTGGCCCGAGGTGACGTAGGTGCCGACGTCGTAGAGGAGCGGCGTCTTCACCTCGACGTAGCCGCGGTGGCAGGTTCTCGCGGCGGCGCAGATCCTCGAGCGTGTTCCAGACGACCATCCCCTTCGGGTGCCAGAACGGCGAGCCCGGCGAGTTCTCGGCGAGATGGAAGAGGTCGAGCTGGACGCCGAGCCGGCGATGGTCGCGCTTCTGGGCCTCCGCGAGCCGCTCGAGGTGCGTGTCGAGGTCGGCCTGCGAGTAGAAGGCGGTGCCGTAGATGCGGGTCAGCTGCTGCTTCGACGAGTCGCCGCGCCAGTACGCGCCGGCGAGGCCGGTGAGCTTGACCGCCTTGATCGGCTTCGAGTTCTGCAGGTGCGGGCCGCGGCAGAGGTCGGTGAACTCGCCGCCGCCGTCGAACGACTGCGTGTAGAGCGAGATGTCGCCCTCGGCGGTGTCGACGAGCTCGACCTTGTACGGCTCGCCCTCGGCCGCGAAGCGCTCCTTCGCCTCGTCGCGGGAGATCTCGCTGCGCGTCCACTCGCGCCCCTCCTGCAAGCTCGCGCCGCATCTCCGCCTCGATCCGCTCGAGGTCCTCCTCGCGGATCGGCTCGGGGAACTCGAAGTCGTAGTAGAAGCCGTTGTCGATCGGCGGGCCGATCGCGATCTTCACGCCCGGGTAGAGGCGCCGGACGGCCTCGGCGAGCAGGTGCGCGGTCGAGTGGCGGAGCACCGCGAGCGCGTCCGGATCGCTCGTGTCGCGCGTGGTCAGGAACTGGATCCGCTCGCCGTCGGCGAGCGGCAGCCGCAGGTCCTGGACGCGGCCGTCGATGCGGACGAGCACGGCCTGCTCGGCGAGCTTCGGCCCGATCGCGCGCGCCGCCTCGAGGCCGGTGGCGCCGTCGGCGAGCTCGAGCTCGGAGTTGTCGGGTAGGACGACCTTCATGGAAGACAAGGATATGCACCCCCGTGCGGACGGTCGGGAACGAGGAGTCGCCGTCGCCCGGGACGTTCCCGAGGCGGTGTCTTCAGCCCGCGCGCGACCCGGCGACGTGCGGCCGCGCGCGGCGCGCTGTCGATGTCCGGGTCGTGGCCATGCATTCAGGCTAGCCGCCCGTGGCCATGTCCGCCACGGCCACGTCCCGTGACCTGGTCCCGAGCCATGGCCCGAAGGGACAGGGGCGGTGCTAGGCGTCCGCGAACGCGGCCTCGCGGACCGCGGCGGGCGCCTTCAGCCAGTAGCTCTCCCGCAGCCACTCGAGGCCGGCGGCGAGCGTCTCCTCGTCGTCGATCGTCGCCGTGATCCAGCCGTAGCGGCCGACGTGGCTCGCGGTGCGCACCCACGGCAGGAGCTCCGCGATCTCCCGCTCCTCGCGCGTCAGCTTCAGCGTCAGCTCGGTGCCGCGCTCGTCCTCGGTCAGCCACGCGAAGAGCTTGTTGTCGCCGACCTTGAAGACCGGGAAGCCCCAGGGCGCGTCCTCGTAGGTGCGCGGGAACGAGAGGGCGAGCGCGCGGATCCGGTCGGCGTACGACGCGGGCACGCCCCGAATTCTCGCAGCCGCCGCGAGGGCTCCGCGGCAAGACTTCCGCGTCCGCGGCGTCTATGCGCATGGGTGCCGGGGGTCGCCGTCTACCGGGGAGCGTTCCGCGCCGCGCAGGCAGAGCGGCTGCTCTGGCGTGCCGGCTTCGGGCCGCGGCGGGGCGAGGCGGAGGCGCTGGCGCGGCTCGGACTCGACGGCGCCGTGCGCGCGCTGACCCACCCCGGCCGGGAGCGGCTCGTCGGACCCGCGCCGCACGACGACAAGGGCCGCCCGCTCGCCCCCTACGACGCGTGGGGGCACGACCACGTCTGGTGGCTCGACCGGATGGTGCGCACGTCGCGACCGCTCGTCGAGCGGATGGCGCTCGTCTGGCACGACTGGTTCGCGACCTCGAACGCCGGGGTCGGGTCGCAACGGCTCATGCTCGACCAGAACCAGCTCTTCCGGCAGCGCGGCCTCGGCCCGTTCCAGCGCCTGCTCGAGGACGTGACGCGCGACCCGGCGATGCTCCTGTGGCTGAACGGGAGCGACAACTCGCGCTTCGCGCCGAACGAGAACTACGCCCGCGAGATGATGGAGCTGTTCACGCTCGGCGCCGGCGACGGCTACGGCGAGACCGACGTGCGCCAGAACGCGCGCGCCCTGACCGGGTTCCGGAACGACTGGAAGCGGGGCGCCGGCGACGTGAACTTCCGCTACGACCCCCGCTACCACGACGGCGGCACGAAGACGATCTTCCGCCGGCACGGCAGGTTCACGTGGCACGACTCGTGCCGGCTCTGCGTGACGCACCCGGCCCACCCGGCGTTCTTCGTCCGCAAGCTCTGGAGCTACTTCGTGCCCACTCCGCCCGACGCCGCGACCCAGCGCGCGCTCGAGCACGCGTACGTCTCGAGCGGCCACGCCGTGCGGCCCGTCGTGACCGCGATCCTCCGCCACCCCGCGCTCTATGCGGAGCCGCGCCTCGTCCTGCCGCCCGTCGTCTACACCGCCGGGCTCCTGCGCCGGCTCGGGCGCCCGATCGACACGACCGCCTGGACGTGGCTCGACGCGATGTCGGGCCAGCAGCTCTTCTACCCGCCGAACGTCGCCGGCTGGGACGACACGCGCTGGCTCGACACGGCGACGTGGCGGGGCCGCTGGTGGATCGCGCAGTACGTCCTGCGCCCGTACGCGCTCGATCCGGGAAAGGCGTCGCAGCCGTTCGACGCGCAGGCGCTCGTCGAGGGCGCGCTCCGGTTCTGGCGGAACCCGGCGCTCGGCGCGGCGACCAGGGCGGGCCTGCTCCGGTTCGCCCGGACGGCGCTCGCCGACGCGGACGCGCCCTGGAAGCAGCGCCAGTACTCGGTCATGACCCAGAACGCCCTCCGCCAGCTGATCGCCGTCTCCCCGGAGCTCCAGACCGCATGACGCGCTGCGACCACTGCGCCGGCCTCACGCGCTCGCGCCTCCTGCACCGCGCCGCCGTCGAGGCGGGACGCGGCCTGCCCGCGATCGAGCCCGGGATGCCGCTGCCCGCCGGCACCGGGCTCTCACGGCGCAGCTTCCTCGTGCAGGGCCTCGGCGCGGCGCTCGCCGTGTACGGCGGCTCGCGGCTCGGCCTGCGGGCACTCGAGGAGGGAATCGCGGCGGCGGCGACGGGACCGGCGGAGCCGGTGCTCGTGTCCGTGTTCCTCGAGGGCGGCATCGACGCGCTCTCGGTGCTCTCGCCCCAGGGCGACCCGCTCTACGCGAAGCTCCGGCCGCAGCTCGCGCTCACGGGCGGAACGGCGCTGCGCGAGGACGACCGCCTGCACTGGCACCCGGCGGCCGCCGGGCTCGCGCAGCTCTACGCCGAGGGCAAGGCGACCGTGATGCCCGCGATCGGCTACACGAACGCCGACCAGTCGCACTTCACGTCACGCCACTACTGGGAGGTCGGCGCCACCTCGACCGACCTCCGCACCGGCTGGCTCGGCCGCGCCCTCGACGTCGTCGGCTCGGCCGACAACCCGCTCCAGGGCCTCTCGCTCGACGACACGCTCGCGCCGGCCCTCGCGACGGCGCGCGTCCCGGTCGCCTCCGTCGCGGGCGCGGACCAGTACGACTTCTGGAGCAACCGCGTCTGGGGCGAGGTCGAGCAGCGGATGCTCGAGGCGATCGGGCTCCTCGGCGCCCCGCAGACCGATCCGGCGCTCGCCTCGGCCGCCGGCGTCGCGGCGCAGGTCGACCGGCTGCGGCAGCAGCTGCTGCCGTTCCAGCCGACCGACGGGAAGCCCGCGTACCAGAGCCCCGTCCCCTACCCCGCCTCGACCGACGCGTTCCCGAAACGGCTCGCCGGCCTCGCCGCGATGCTCGCCGCCGGACTGCCGCTCCGCGCCGTGGCGCTGACGGCGCCGGGCGAGTACGACACGCACGCGAACGAGGCCGCCGCCCTCTCGACCGGGCTGCAGCTGACCGCCGACTCGCTGCTCGCGTTCCAGCGCGACCTCGAGGCGCGCGGGATCGCCGACCGCGTGCTCGTGCACGTCTGGTCGGAGTTCGGGCGTCGCGCCGCGGAGAACGGCTCGAAGGGCACCGACCACGGCGCCGCCGGCGTCGGGTTCCTCCTCGGCACCCGCGTCGCCGGGACGATGGTCGGCGAGTTCCCGGGCCTCGCCGGCGGGCTGGACGCGAACGGGAACGTCAAGGCGACCGCCGACTTCCGCGGCGTCTACGCCGCGCTCCTCGAGCAGTGGCTCGGGGTCGACCCGGCGCAGGTGCTGCCGGACGCCGCCTCCTTCGCCCGTCCGACCCTCGTCGCGTGATCGCGGCGCAGCCGGCCACTCCGCCCCGGCCGCCCGCGCGTGTCCAGGTCGTGGCGCGGGAGTTCTCGTACGTCCTCTCGCGGCGGACGGTCACCGCCGGCCCGGCGATCGTCGAGCTCGTGAACGCGGGCCAGGACGCGCACGACCTGCGCCTGCGCCGCGTCGGCGGCACGCACGTGTACCGCTGGCCCACCGTGCCGCCGGGTGGACATGCCGACCGGGAGATCCGTCTCGGGCCGGGGCGCTACGTGCTCTGGTGCGCGCTCGCCGACCACCGCGAACGCGGCATGCACGCCGTGCTCGTCGTACGCAGGCGCTAGCGCTCGCGGTAGACGATCCGCCCGCGGGCGAGATCGTACGGCGACAGCTCGACCTTCACGCGGTCGCCGGGATTGATGCGAATGCGGTAGCGGCGCATCTTGCCGCTCGTGTAGCCGAGGGTCTCGTGCCCGTTGTCGAGGCCGATCCGGTACATGCCGGACCGGAACGCCTCGAGCACCTCTCCCTCGAGCTCGACCTTCGCTTCCTTGTCGGTCATGCCACCTCCTCGGGTCACTCGTCGTTTCGTGGGTGAACGGGCGGGGGCGCCGAAACGCCCCCGCACGCTACCCGCCAGCTGGACGTTGCGAGCCTCGGGGCCCTTCTGCCCCTCGGCCTGCTCGAACTCCACCTTCGCGCCTTCGGCGAGGCTCTTGAAGCCATCGCCCGTGATCGCGCTGAAATGGACGAACACGTCCTTGCCACCCGCGTCAGGGGTGATGAAGCCGTACCCCTTCGCGTCGTTGAACCACTTCACGGTTCCGGTTGCCATCGATTTTCCACCTCCCTCACCAAGTGCATGAACGGGCAGTGGAGGCGCCATGGTGCGCAACCGTTACTCGCTCAAGTACGCCCGGAACGGTAGCAGGATTCAGGCCGGAGATTGGCAACACGCGCGGGTCGCCGGCGACCGGCCCGGAGGGGCTCTGCACGCGTGCGGGAAACTACCGTAGGCGGCCCGGCGCACCGGGCGCGATGCTCGCCTCGTGCGAGACCGCATGCCGCTTCTCGTAGGTCTGGCGCTGCTCGCGGCGGCGGTCTTCGCCGGCTCGGTCGCGATCGGCTCGGGGATCCGCGACCGCGGCCGGACCGACGTGATCACGGTCACCGGCTCGGCGAAGCAGCGGATCACCTCCGACTACGCGATCTGGGACGTCTCGGTGACGAGCCAGAACGCGTCGGCGGCGAAGGCGGCCGAGGAGCTCGCAGGCTGGACCTCGGCGCTGCGGTCGTTCCTGCTCTCCCACGCCGATCCAGCCGGGCGAGCTGACGGTGCAGCCCGTGTCGACGCAGACGGTCACCGCGCCGAGCAACGGCTACACGAACCAGGTCACCGGCTACCAGCTCACCCGCAACTTCGAGGTGCGCTCCAGCCCGGGTCCAGGCCGTGGCCGACGTCGCCGAGTCGAGCGCGCAGCTGCTCGCACAGGGGATCCCGCTCTCCGCGCAGCCGCTCCAGTACGTGTACACGAAGCTCGCCTCGCTGCGGCCCAAGCTGCTCGAGGAGGCGACGAAGGACGCGCAGCGGCGCGGCGAGGTGCTCGTCGGCGCGACCGGCGGCACGCTCGGCGGCCTCCGCGGCGTCAACGTCGGCGTCTTCCAGGTCACCTCGCCGAACTCGACCGAGGTCAGCGACTACGGCGTCTACGACACGTCCACGCTGCAGAAGGACGTGACCGCGGTCGTGAACGTCACGTTCGCGCTCGGCTAGCCGACGGCGCGCTCGAACGCGGCGCGCTCGAGGTCGGTCAGCGGGCGCGAGCGGCCCGTCTCCTCGTCGCGGGCGACGAGCACCGCCTCGGCCTCCGCGGCCGTCTCGCCCGAGCGCGTGACGAGCGACTCGCGCGTCCGGATGCTCGAGGTGCCGATCCGGCCGAGCGCGCAGCGGGCGACGACGACGTCGTCCTCGAGCCGCAGCTCGCGGCGGTAGTCGATCTCGACGCGCGCGACGACGTAGCTCCACACGCCCGCGGGGTCGTCGAGCGCCTGCCCGAGCCACTCGTCGCGGGCCTCCTCCAGGTACGTGAGGAAGACGACGTGGTTGACGTGCCCGAGCACGTCGAGGTCGCGCCAGCGGATCTCGATCTCCTTGGCGTGCTCCACGTCAGCTCCCGCCGAAGCCCTCGGCCGCGTCCTGCGCGGCGCGGGTCTGCGCGAGCAGGCCGTAGGCGAGCCGCTCGATCAGGAGCGCCGCCTCGCGCGAGGAGTCGGGCGCCGCGTCGATCGCCTGCTTCGCCACCGACACGGCGAGCGGCGGCAGCTCCGCGAGCGCGCGGCCGAGCTCGAGCGCGCGCTCGAGCGCGCCGCCCGCGGCGACCACCTCGGTGACGAGACCGGCGCCGAGCGCCGCGGCGGCGTCGAGCCGGCCGCCGAGCAGGATCAGCTGCTTCGCCCGGGCGGGGCCGAGCAGGCGCGCCGCCCGCATCGTCCCGCCGGAGCTCGGCAGGATCCCGATCGCGACCTCCGGGAAGCCGAGCACCGCCGTCTCGTCGGCGACGCGGAAGTCGGTCGCGAGCGCGAGCTCGAGGCCGCCGCCGAGGCAGTAGCCGTGGATCGCGCTGATCGTCGGCTGCGGCAGCGCGGCGACCTGCTCGTAGACCCCGCCCGTCTCGCGGTAATAGGCGGCGATCGCCTCGGGGTCGCGGTCGCGGAACTCGGAGATGTCGGCGCCCGGCCGAGAAGGCGCGGCCCGAGCCGGTGACGACGACACAGGCGCTGCCGCGGACGTCGTCGCCGGCGAGCGCGTCCGCGAGCGCGCGCTCGACCGCCGAGGAGAGCGCGTTCAGCTTCTCCTCGCGCCGGAGCGTGACGACGCACACCGCCCCGTCCCGCCGGGTCTCGACGAGCGGCGCCGTCATCGCAGCAGGGTCTTGATCTCCTCGGCGGCCGCCAGCGTGAGCCGGCCGACCTCGGGCAGGCGCTCGCGCGGGAGGCGGTAGTCCGGCCCCCAGACGCTGACGATCGCGATCGGCCGGCCCTGCTCGGAGAGCACCGCGGCCGAGGCGCCGAAGAGCGACTCCTCGAGCTCGCCGACGCAGATCGCGTACCCGTCGCGGCGCACCTGCTCGAGCTCGCGGTCGAGCGCCGCGCGGCTCGTGACGGTGGTCGGCGTGAAGCGCTCGAGCCGGTCGGGGACGACCGCCTCCCGCTCGTCGTCGGACAGGAAGGCGAGGTACGCCTTGCCGGTCGAGGTCGCGTGGAGCGGCACGGGCCGGCCGAGCCAGGTCGGCGTCATGATCTGCGGCGGATCGACCTGGTCGACGTAGACGAGGTTGAAGCGCTTCGCGACCGCGAGGTTCGTCACCTCGAGCGTCTCGCGGCTGAGCCGCTCGAGCACCGGCCGGGCGCGCCGGGCGACCGGGTCGTGCTCGGTCGCGGCGGCGATGCGGAGGAACGCGTAGCCGACGCTGTAGCGCTGGCTGACCGGGTCGCGCTCGACGAGGCCGTGGGCGTCGAGCGTCGCGAGCAGCCGCCACGCCGTGCTGCGGTTGAGGCCGCAGGCCTCGGCGAGCTCGACGACGGTCGGCGCGTGCGGGCTGTCGGCGATCGCCTTCAGGAGCGCCGCGGCGCGGTCGACGGACTGGATCGTCCGCTGGCGGGCCGGGCCGGCTGCGGAGGCTGCCGGGTTCATGATCCGCCGAACTGTTGCACAGTGCGAACCGTAGCGGTGTCCGCGGGCGCGAGCCCGACGACCTCGCGCCGGAACGGCACCGCGTCGCCGGCGGGCTCGGAGTCGAGCTCCTCGGCGTACCGGCGGCCGTCCCAGACGGCGCTCGCGATCGTTCCCGGCGCCCACGCGTCGCCGACCGCGCGGACGGACACGAGACCGGCGCCGGCCCACTCTCCCGCGCGGGCGTGCAGCTCCTCGGCCACCGCCTCCTGCGGCAGGCGCGCCGTCACGAGGACGAGCGCGTCGCAGGGCAGCTCGCGCTCCCGCGCCGTGACCGCGCAGGCGATCCGGGCGAGCCCGCCGGCCGCGCCGACGAGCGCGTGCCCGGTCTCGAGCGTCACGCCGCGCTCGAGCAGGCGGCGGTGGATCCGGGTCTGCTCCATCGTGTTCACCGTCCACTCCGAGACCCGCGGCGCGGGCGTGACGAGCGTCACCGGCCGCCCCTCGGCCGCGAGCAGCTCGGCGAGGACGCCACCGAGGTAGTAGTGGTCGTCGTCGAAGAGCACGATCCGGTCGCCGGCCGGGCGCGCGCCGCCGAGCAGGTCGTCGGGCGTCAGCACCTCCGTCGCCGGGTCGAGGTCGAGCGGACGGGTGTGCCAGCGGCCGACGCCGTCCGCGCGCCAGCGGGCGCCGGTCGCGACGGCGACGTGCTCGAACCCGTACGAGAGCACCTCGTCGGCGCGTCACCTCGCTCTCGAGCGCGAGCTCGACGTTCGGCAGCTGCGCGAGCTGCGCGCGGCGGTAGTCGACGACGCGGATCCACGCGGCGAGCCCCGGCAGCCGCGCCTCGCGCACGACGCGTCCGCCGAGCTCCCGCGTCGCCTCCGCGAGCACGACCTCGTAGCCGCGCTTGCCGAGGGCCATCGCCGCCTCGAGCCCCGCCGGGCCCGGCGCCGACGACGAGCACCTTCGCGTCGGAGCCCTTCGGCGCGAACCGCTCGGGATGCCAGCCGCGCCGCCACTCCTCCCCCATCGACGGGTTCTGGGTGCAGCGGATCGGCGTCGCCGTCCAGTCGCCGGTGACGCAGACGTTGCAGCCGATGCACTCGCGGATGTCCTCGAGGCGGCCCTCCTCGACCTTGCGCGGCAGGAAGGGGTCGGCGATCGAGGGGCGCGCCGCGCCGATCAGGTCGAGCACGCCGTCGCGGACGAGCCGCACCATCGTGTCCGGCGAGGTGAAGCGCCCGACGCCGACGACCGGCTTCGAGGTGAGCTCCTTGATGCCGCGGAAGTGCGGCTCCGTCCAGTTCTCCTCGCCGAAGCGCGACGTGACCGAGTCGTCGTCCCAGACGCCGACCATCACGTCCCAGACGTCCGGCAGCTCGCCGACGAGCGCGAACAGCTCCTCGATCTCGCCGCGCTCGAGCCCGTCCGCGCCGAGCAGCTCGTCGACGACGAGGCGGCACGCGACCGCGGCGCGGCCGTCCACCTCGGCGAGCGTGTCCTCGAGCACCTCGCGCAGCAGCCGGGCCCGGTTCGCGAGGCTGCCGCCGTACTCGTCCGTGCGCTGGTTGTAGCGGCGGGAGAGGAAGTGCTGGAGCGTCGTCAGGCCGTGCGCGGCGTAGACGTAGACGACGTCGTAGCCCGCCCGGAGCGAGCGCGCGACCGCCTGCCGGTGGCGCCGCCGCAGAGCCGCGATCTCGTCGAGCCCGAGCCGCCGCGCCTGGATCGGCTCGTGCCCGGTCACCGGCAGGTGCGACGGCCCGCTCGGCGGGATGCGGCCGTAGAGGTTCGCGGAGCTCATGCCGCTGTGGACGAGCTCGATGCCGGCGAGCGCGCCGTGGGCGTGCACCTGGTCGACGAGGCGCGCGTGCGCCGCGATGTCCTGGTCGTCCCAGATGCCGCCCCTCGACGAAGCCGCCGACGTCGGAGTCGGGATGGATCTCGACCTCCTCGGTGCAGACGACCGCCCAGCCGCCCTCCGCCTTCACGCCGCGCATCACCGCGTGCGCGGTCGGGTCGCGGTGGCCCATGCCGTTGCAGTGCGGCACCTGGAAGAAGCGGTTCCGGGCCGTCACCGGGCCGAGCCGGACGGGCTCGAAGAGGACGTCGTAGCGCGGGTCGCGCGCTGGCACTAGCGGAACAGGCTCCGGGCGACGATCAGGCGCATGATGTCGCTCGTACCGTCCCAGATCTCGTCGAGGCGCGCGTCGCGGTACCACTTCTGGACGAGCGAGTCGCGGATGTAGCCGGCGCCTCCGAGCGTCTGCATCGCCGCCGCCGTCGCGAACGTCGACGCCTCCGAGGCCGCGAGCTTCGCCATCGCCGCCTCGGTCGAGAACGGCTCTCCCCCGTCGGCGAGCTCGGCGGCGTGCCGGGTCATCAGCCGGGCCTGGTCGAGCTTGACCTTCGCCTCGGCGAGCCGGAACGAGACGGCCTGGAACTCGTGGATCGCGCGCCCGAACGCCTCCCGCTCCTTCGCGTAGCCGACCGCGTGCTCGAGCGCCGCGCGGCCGAGGCCGAGCGCGCTCGCGGCGAGCTGGACGCGGGCGACGTCGAAGACGTGCATCAGGCCGCTGAAGCCCTGGCCCTCCTCGCCGAGTCGCCGGTCGTCGGGGACGAAGCACTCCTCGAAGGCCACCTCGGCCGCGGGGAAGCAGCGGCTCCCCATCTTCGGCAGCCGCGGGCCGCGGACGAAGCCGGGATCGTCGCGCTCGACGACGAACGCGGTGATCCCCTTCGAGCGCGAGCCGGGAGCGACCGTCGCGAAGACGACGCAGACGTCGGCGATATGGCCGTTGCCGATGAACTTCTTGCGGCCGTCGATCACGTAGCCGCCCTCGACGCGGCGGGCCGTCGTCTCGATCGCGGCGGAGTCGGAGCCGTGCTCGGGCTCGGTGATCGCGACCGAGCAGGCGGGCGGCTCGGGGCCGCAGAGCGGCGGCAGCCAGCGGCGGCGCTGCTCCTCGGAGCCGAGCGCGAGGATCGGGCCGGCGAAGAAGCCCGGCTGCCCGATCGCCCAGAACATCGGCGAGTCGCCCCACGAGAGCTCCTCGATCACGGCGCAGCGGTCGCGCAGGCTCTCGACGCCGCCGCCGCCGTACTCGGCGGGCAGGTCGTAGCAGGTGAGTCCGAGCGCCGCGGCCTGGTGGAGCGGCCCGAGCGGGTACTCCTCGCTCTCGTCGTAGGCGAGCGCGACGGGCCGCAGCTCGCGCTCGGCGAAGTCGTGGGCGGTCGCGACGAGGGAGTCGATCTCGTTCATATTACGAACCTCCTCCGAGCATGGTGCACCCTAGATCGTGCTCCGCCGCATGGTCAAGCCGGTTGACGGCAGCGCGGACGCCTTCTACGCTCGGGTCGTCGCGCCATGTGCATCGCATGTTCGCATCTCGAACAGGACCGCCGCCCGTGAACTGGGAGGTCTTCGTCACGTGCGCGGTCACGGGCGCCGGCGACACCGCCGGCCGGAGCGAGCACGTGCCCGTCACCCCCGAGCAGATCGCCGACTCCGCCGTCGCTGCCGCGCGCGCCGGCGCCGCGATCGTCCACCTCCACGTCCGCGACCCGGAGACCGGCAAGGGCGCCCGCGAGCCCGCGCTCTACCGCGAGGCGGTCGAGCGGATCCGCGCCGCCGACGTCGACGTCGTGCTCAACCTGACCGCGGGCATGGGCGGCGACCTCGTGCTCGGCGGCGAGAGCTCCCCGCTCCCGCCCGACCCGGCGGGAACGGACATGGCCGGCGCGGAGGAGCGTCTCGCCCACGTCGCGGAGCTCCTGCCCGAGATCTGCACGCTCGACTGCGGCACGATGAACTTCGCCGCGGGCGGCGACTACGTGATGGTCAACACGCCCGGGATGCTGCGCGCGATGGCCGCGCGCGTCCGCGAGCTCGGCGTCCGCCCGGAGCTGGAGGTGTTCGACACCGGCCACCTCGTCTTCGTCGAGGAGCTCCTCCGCGACGGCCTGATCGAGGCCCCGCCGCTGATCCAGCTCTGCACCGGCATCCCCTACGGCGCCCCCGACGATCCCGGGACGCTGCTCGCGATGGTCAACCGGCTGCCGGCGGACGCCGTCTTCTCGGCGTTCTCGATCGGGCGGATGCAGCTGCCGTTCGTCGCGCTCACGCCGCTTCTCGGCGGCAACGTGCGGGTCGGGCTCGAGGACAACCTCTATCTCTCGCGCGGGCGGCTCGCCACGAACGCCGACCTCGTCGAGCGCGCCGTCACGATCCTCGAGGGGATGAACGTGCGCGTGCTCGGACCCGACGAGGTTCGCGAGAAGCTCGCGCTGCGGAAGCGTGGCTGAGCGCCCCGGCTCGGTGGGGCTGCTCGGCGGCGGCGTGATCGGCGCCGGCTGGGCGGCGCGGTTCGTCCTCAACGGCGTCGACGTCCGGCTCTACGACCCCGACCCGGAGGCGGAGCGCAAGGTCGGCGAGACGATCGCGAACGCGCGCCGGGCCTACGGCCGGCTGACGCTCGCGCCGCTGCCCGCGGAGGGGTCGCTCGAGCTCGTCGGCTCCGCCGCAGAGGCCGCCGCAGGCGCCGACCTCGTCCAGGAGTCGGCGCCGGAGCGCCTCGAGCTGAAACAGGCGCTCCTGGCGGAGGCGGCCCGCGCGGCGCCCGACGACGCGCTCCTCTGCTCCTCCACCTCGGGTCTGCGGCCGAGCGAGCTGCAGGCCGGCATCGACGGGCCCGAGCGCCTCGTCGTCGGCCATCCGTTCAACCCCGTCTACCTGCTGCCGCTCGTCGAGCTCTGCGGCGGCGAGCTGACGCGCCCGGAGACCGTCGCCCGTGCGGCCGAGGCGTACCGCTCGGTCGGGATGCATCCGCTCGTCGTGCGGCACGAGATCGACGGCTTCGTCGCCGACCGGCTGCTCGAGGCGCTCTGGCGCGAGGCGCTCTGGCTCGTGCACGACGAGGTCGCGACCGTCGCCGAGATCGACGACGCGATCCGCTACGGGGCGGGGCTCCGCTGGGCCTTCATGGGCACGTTCCTCACGTACCGGATCGCGGGCGGCGAGGCGGGGATGCGGCACTTCCTCGCGCAGTTCGGGCCGGCGCTGCAGTGGCCGTGGACGAAGCTCATGGACGTCCCGGAGCTGACGGACGAGCTGCTCGACCGGGTGGCGGCGCAGTCCGACGAGCAGGCCGGCGGCCGCAGCTCCGCCGCGCTCGAGCGGGAGCGCGACGACGCGCTCGTCGGGCATCCTCCAGGCGCTCCGCGCGGCCGGGAGCGGCGCGGGCGAGACGCTCGCCGCCTGGGAGCGCGAGCTGATGTCGGCGCCGGCCGCCGTCGCCGAGACGAACGGGGACGGGCCGCTGCGGCTCCACGCCCGGCGCGTGCCGGCCGACTGGATCGACTACAACGGGCACGTGCACGACAGCCGCTACCTCGAGCTCTTCTCCGGCGCGACCGACGCGCTGCTCGGCGCGCTCGGCGTCGACGCCGACTACCTCGCCGCGGGCGGCAGCTACTTCACCGTCGAGACGCACCTCTCGCACCTCCGCCAGCTCGCCGCGGGCGACCGCGTCCACGTGACGACGCAGGTGCTCGGCGGCGACGAGAAGCGGCTCCACGTCTTCCACGTCCTCGAGCGCGACGGCGAGCCGGAGCCGGTGGCGACCGCGGAGCAGATGCTCCTGCACGTCGACACGGAGAGCGGCCGGGCCGCTCCGGCCCGCGACGGCGTCCTCGAGCGCGTCACCCGTCTTCGCGACCTCCACTCGGCGCTCCAGCCGCCCGCGCGCGCGGGCCGGCGCATCGGCAGCTAGTGCCGCGCGACCTCACGCCGCTCTTCGAGCCGCGCTCCGTCGCGATCGTCGGCGTCTCCGCCGACGCCGGGAAGTGGGGCTACTGGTTCGCCCGCGACGCGGTCAAGGGCGCGCACCGGCGGCGCGTGTTCCTCGTCGGGCGCAGCGGCGGCGAGCTGTTCGGCCTGCCGGTGCACCGGGAGCTCGCGGAGCTGCCCGAGGCGCCCGAGCTCGTCGTCCTCGCCGTGCCCGCGGCCGGGCTCGAGGAGGCGGTCGACGCCTCGCTCGCCGCCGGCGCGCGGGCGCTCGTCGCGATCGCCGCCGGGCTCGGCGAGCAGGGACCGGACGGGCTCGCCCGCGAGCGGGCGCTCGTCGAGCGCGTCCGGGCGGCGGGCGCCGTGCTGCTCGGCCCGAACTGCCTCGGCGTCTTCGACGCGGCGGCCGAGCTCGACCTCGCCTCGAACCCCGTCCCCTCGGGCCCGGTCGGGCTCGTCTCGCAGAGCGGCAACATCGCGCTCGAGACGGGGCTTCTGCTCCGCGACGTCGGGCTCGGCTTCTCACGGCTCGCCTCGATCGGGAACCAGGCCGATCTCGACGCGACCGAGCTCGTCGCCGCGCTCGGCGAGCACGAGCCGACGCGGGCGATCGCCGTCTACTGCGAGGACTTCCGCGACGGCCGCGCGTTCGCCGAGGCGGCACGGGCCGCCGGCAAGCCGGTGCTCCTCCTCACCGTCGGGCGAACGGCGGCCGCCGCGCGCGCCGCCCACTCGCACACGGGCGCGCTCACGAGCGACCTCGACGCGGTCGACGCCGCCTGCCGGCTGGCCGGCGTGCATCGGGTCGACACGCCGCGCCAGCTCGTCGACGCGGTGCAGGCGCTGCTCTCGCCGCTGCGGCCGCGCGGCCGGCGGATCGGCGTGGTCGGCGACGGCGGCGGCTACGGCGCGGTCGCGAGCGACCTGCTCGGCGCCTCCGGCCTCGAGCTGCCGGTGCTCGCGCGGGCGACGCAGGACGCGCTCCGGGCCGGCCTGACCCCGAACGCCGCCACGGCGAACCCCGTCGACCTGGCGGGAGCCGGCGAGCAGGACACGTTCAGCTTCGCGCGCGCGACCCGAACCGTGCTCGAGGCGGACGAGGTCGACGCGGCGCTCTTCACCGCGTACTTCGGCGGCTACAGCACCCTCTCCGACGAGCTCCGGGAGCGCGAGGTCGCAGTCGCGGGGCTCCTGGCCGAGGCGGCGGCCGAGACCGGGAAGCCGCTCGTCGTCCACACGATGCACTGGGACGCACCGCCGGCCCGGGCGCTGCGCGCGGCGGGCGTGCCCGTGTACCGGGCGATCGAGTCGGCCGTGGCGGCGCTCGCCGTGCTCGCCGCGGACGCCGAGGCCGACCCCCGCGCGCTTCCGGCCCTGCCGCCGCCGGCGCGGCCGCTCGCGGACTCCGGCTACGCAGCGGCGCGCGAGGCGCTCGCCGAGGCCGGGATCGCGTTCGCGGCGGCGCGCACCGTGCGCGGCAGCGAGGAGGCGCTCGCCGCCGCCGAGGAGCTCGGCTTCCCCGTCGTCGTCAAGGCGCTCGGCCTGCTCCACAAGTCGGACGCCGGCGGGGTCGTCGTCGGCCTCCGCGACCGTCGCCGAGCTCCGCGCCGCCCTCGACGACCTCGCCGCCCGGCTCGCCCCGGAAGAGCTCTCCGTCGAGCGCCAGGAGGACGTCGCCGCGGGCTTCGAGCTGCTCGCCGGCGCCCGCCACGACCCGCGCTTCGGCCCGATCGTCGTCGTCGGCGCCGGCGGCATCCACGCCGAGATCGCTCCGCGACACCGCGGTCGCGCTCGCGCCGGTCGAGCCCTGCCGAGGCCGCCGCGCTCCTGCGCTCGCTCGCCTGCGCGCCGCTCCTCGAGGGCGCGCGCGGCCGGCCGCCGCTCGACCTCGCCGCGGCCGCCGACGCCGTCGCCGCCCTCTCCCGCTTCGCCGCCGCCCACCCCGAGATCGCCGAGGTGGAGATCAATCCGCTGCTCGTCCGCCGCGAGGGCGCGGTCGGCCTCGACGCGCGGATCGTCCTCCACACCGGCGGCTGATCCGGCACCAGGCCTGTCCCCTCCGGCCGTGCCGCCTCGGGCCGCGTCCGGTGCCAGGCACGGGACGTGGCCCGCGCGGACATGTCCGGTCGGCGGACGGCTCCGGTACCGGCGTTGCGGCGCGACCCCTGTCGTTTCCGGACACGTCCGGTGCCTGGCACCGGACGTGTCCTGCAGGGACGCGTGTCGACGGGCCGGGCGAGCGGCGGGGCGCTACAGGATTCCGAGCGCGCCCTCGGCCTCGCCCACGGACTCGGCCGCGGCGGCCGGAGCCCCGGCGGCGGCGACCGCCGCGGCCGGCGCCGGCAGCACGCGCAGCGCCTCCGCGGGGAGGTGCACCTGCACCGGCGTGCCCTGCGCGACGTCGCGCGCCGTCCCGTCGTTGACGAGGAGCGCCTGCACGACGTCGCCGGTGGCGAGCCGGACGACGAGCTGCTCCGAGGAGCCGAGGTACACGACGCGCTCGATCATCCCCGGCACGCGGTTCTCGCCGGCCGCCTCGTACGGCTCGACGCGGACGCGCTCGGGGCGGATGACGACCCGCGTCGCGCCCCGGGCGCCGAGCTCGCCGTGCAGCGCCCGCAGCGCGAAGTCGCCGAGCCGGACGCGGCACGCGCTCCCGTCCCGCCCCTCCACGAGGACGGCCATCAGGTTCGAGACGCCGAGGAAGTCCGCGACGAACACCGTCTGCGGCGCCTCGTACATCTCCGTCGGCGTCGCGACCTGCTCGACCTGGCCGTTCGCCATCACCGCGATGCGGTCGGACATCGTCAGCGCCTCTTCCTGGTCGTGCGTGACGTAGACGAACGTGATCCCGAACTGCTCCTGGATCGACTTCAGCTCGATCTGGAGCGCCTTGCGCAGCTTCGCGTCGAGCGCGCCGAGCGGCTCGTCGAGGAGCAGCACCGACGGGTTGAGGACGAGCGCCCGGGCGAGCGCGACCCGCTGCTGCTGGCCGCCCGACAGCTGCGACGGCCGCCGCCGCTCGAGCCCGCCGAGCTGCACCGCGTCGAGCACCTCGAGCACCTTGCCGCGCACCTGGTCGCGCTTCTCGCGCCGCCGCCGCAGCCCGAACGCGACGTTGTCGAACACGTCGAGGTGCGGGAAGAGCGCGTAGCTCTGGAAGACCGTGTTCACCTTCCGCCGGTGCGGCGGCGTCGCCGCCATGTCCTCGCCGTCGAGGACGATCCGGCCGCTGTCGGGCCGCTCGAACCCGGCGATCAGCCGCAGCGTCGTCGTCTTGCCGCAGCCGGACGGCCCGAGCAGCGAGAAGAACTCCCCGCCGGGAATGTCCAGGTCGATCTCGTCGACGGCGACGACGTCGGCGAACTGCTTGCGCAGCCCGACGAGCTCGACGGCCCCGCCGTGCGCGTCCGTTCCCATGCTCACACCTCCAGGGCGGCGATCTCGGCGAGCGCCGAGCCCTCGCCGGGCTGTGCCGCGTTCACGCGGCGGTAGACGAGGAAGGCGAGCGCGACCGAGAGCAGCGTCACGATCACCATGACCGAGGCGAGCGCGTTCAGCGCGGGCGTCGTGTTGCCGCGCACGCTCGAGTAGATCTTGATCGGAACGGTCTGCGTCGACGCGTCCGACGAGAGGTAGTCGGTGACGACGAAGTCGTCGATCGAGAGCGCGAACACCACCATCAGACTGGCGAAGATCGACGGCGTGAGCAAGGGCAGCAGCACGAGCCGGAGCGCACCGAGCGGCGAGGCGCCGAGATCGCGGGCCGCCTCCTCGTACTGGCCCCCGATCGAGAGCAGCCGGCTGCGCACGATCAGCACGACGTAGGAGATCGAGAACGTCACCTGGCCGAGCACCTGCGCGGTCGTGCCGAGCTGGATCTTGTAGAGCGTCACGAACACGAGCAGCAGCGACACCGCCATCACGATCTCGGGCGTCACGAGCGGGAAGAGCATGAGGAAGTTCACGGGCCGGGCGCCGTAGCCGCGCCAGCGCGTCAGGCCGATCGCGAGCCCGACGCCGAGCGGCACCGCGATCGCCATGTCGAGCGCGGCGAGCTTGAGGCTCTGCTCGAGCGCCCCGCGCAGCGTCGGGTCGTGGAGCACCGACTGGGTCGGGTCGCCCCAGTACCAGCGCGTCGAGAAGCCCTGCCAGACGCTCCGCGAGCGGCCGCTGTTGAACGAGAAGAGGATCGCGATCCCGACCGGCACGATCGACCAGACCATGTAGCCCCACGTGACCACGCCGAGCACGCGCGGCTGGCCCCACGGGTTCGCCCACCAGTCGCGGAACCGCCTCACAGGAGCGCCTCCCCGTGCTCGGCGGACGCGCGCACGGTCGTCCAGAGGTAGTACGACATCAGCACCGCGAGCAGCACGGAGAGGACGATCACGAGGCCGGCGCCGACGGTCCGCTGCGGCCCGCCCTGGAAGAACAGGTTGATCTGGTTCCCGATCATCGACGTCTTCGGCGAGCCCGAGATGACGTCGTTCGTGTAGTAGTCGCCGAACATCGGCAGCGCGATCAGCACGCTCGCCGCGAGGATCCCGTGCCGGCTGAGCGGCAGCGTCACGTGCAGGAACGTCGAGATCGGGCTCGCGCCGAGGTCGCGCCCCGCCTCGAGCACGTGCGGCTCGATCCGGTCGAGCGTCGCGTACAGCGGCAGGATCAGGTACGGCACGTAGCCGTAGATCAGGGCGAGGATCACCGACGACGCCTGCCCGTCGAGCCAGCCGTACGGCTGCGAGAGGACGCCGAGGTCGAGGAGCGTCCGGTTGACGAGCCCGTCCGGGAGCAGCAGCCCGACCCAGGCGAGCATCCGCATCAGGTAGCTGACCCAGAACGGGATCACGAGCAGGACGAGCAGGAGCGCCTTCGTCCGCCGCGCGTGCCGGGCGAGGTAGTACGCGACCGGGTACCCGATCGCGAGGCAGCCGGCGAGCGAGATCGCGACGTACCCGAACGTCCGCACGTAGACCGTCCAGAACGGGTTCCCCGGCTTGAGCCCGTCGAGAACGGTCCGCATCGCCGCGGCCTGCCAGTGCAGCGGGTTCCAGACGGGCACCGGCCCGCCGAAGATCGGGTCGACGGTGCCGAACGCGACCGCCAGCACCGCGTAGGTCGGGACGAGGAAGAGCAGGACGAGCCAGGCCGCGCCCGGCAGCGCGAACGAGGGCCAGAACCAGCGGCGGACCACGCTCCTCCCCGTCCCGTCCCGGCTCTAGCCGGCCTTGAACTTCGACCAGGCGTCCTGCCACGCCGACTGCGCCTCGGTCGTGAGCGGCAGCAGGCTGACGCCGTGCTTGAAGTCCGACTCGCGCACGACGGTCGAGGCGAGGTTCTTCGGGATGTAGCCCTGCGCGACGAGCTTGTCGGGGTTGATCACCTTCAGCGGCGGGATGTAGCCGAGCCACGAGAAGTTGTCGACGCCGTGCTTGTTGTCGAGCATGAAGTTGAGGAACTCGTGCGCGAGCACCGGGTTTCTCGCGTTCCGGAGCACCGTCATCATGTCGCTGCCGACGACGGCGCCCTTGTTCGGCCGCCAGTAGCTGACGACGTCGACCGGCACGCCCTTCGGCATGTAGTACGCGGCCGCGGCCATGTCGCCCGACCACGCCTGCGCGAGCCACGTCTTGCCGGCGGGCACGTCCTCGTAGTCGGTCTGGTTCGTCTTCACGTTGACGAGCCGGGTCAGCTGCGCGAGGTCGGACTCGGCGCGCGCGAGCAGCTTCGTGTTGCCGGTGTTCACGTCGCCGACGTGCCGCCGGAGCAGCGCCATCGCGATCGCCTCGCGCTGGTCGTCGATGATCGAGACCTTCCCCGAGTACTGCTTCGCCTGCCAGAAGATGTCGTACGGGTTCGAGAGCTCGTCCGGGCCCTTCGCGACCTTGTCGTTCCGCCACGTGATCCCCGTCGTGTAGATCGTGTACGGCACCGAGTAGCGCGAGTGCTGGTCGTAGAACGGGTTCTGGAGCGCCGGCCAGACGTTGCTTCAGATGCGGCAGGTAGTGGTGGTTGATCGGCTGGATCAGCTTCCCCGCGACCGCGCGCGAGAGGTACTGCACCGTCGCGAACCAGACGTCGAAGCTGCCGCCGGAGGTCAGCTTCGCGAGCGCCTCCTCCTCGTTCTCGAAGGTCGTGATGTTGACCTTGACGCCGTACTGCTTCTCGAACTGCTTGACGACCTTCGGATAGATGTAGTCCGCCCAGGTGAAGATCTCGAGCGGGCCGCGCTCCGGGCTCTTGCCGGAGTCGATCGGGTGGTTGTCCGGGTAGTACGGCAGCGCGACGGGGCTGACGCGCCGGGCGAGCGGGATGCCGCCGGGACCGATCGGGGCCGCACCGAGCGCACCGAGTGCGTCGGCCGCGCGGAGCAGAGCGTCGGTTCCCGACAGCGCAGCGAGCGTCCCCCCGGATGCGAGAAGGAACTTCCGTCTCGTCGTCCTGCGTTCGCGCGGGTGCATATGGCCCTCCTCCGGTCACTGGGTTTGCACAATGCAAACCGCCGTAGCACGATGTGTCAAGGGCTTGTATGCTCCGGCGCACGATGGCGACGGCTCCCAGGCCCACGCTGACCGGCCGTGAGTACACCTCTGCGGAGGTCTTCGACGTCGAGCGCGAGCGCGTCTTCGCGCGGCAGTGGTTCTACGCCGCGCGCGCCGACGAGGCCGAGCAGCCGGGCGACTTCCTGACGGTCGACGTCGCCGGCGAGAGCGTCGTCCTCGTCCGCGGCAAGGACGGCGAGCTGCGCGGCTTCTACAACGTCTGCCGCCACCGCGGCTCGCGGCTCTGCGACCCGGAGTCGCACGGCAACACGCGCTCCGCGATCAAGTGCCCGTACCACGCGTGGAGCTACTCGCTCGACGGGAAGCTGATCGGCACGCCGCTGATCGGCAAGGACGAGCTCGACCGCGACTCGCTCGGCCTCTGGCCCGTGCACGTCGAGGTCTGGGAGGGCTTCGTCTTCGTCCATCTCGACGAGCCGGCCGCCTCGCTGCGGGAGTCGTTCGAGCAGCAGACCGACAAGCCGCTCCAGTACGAGCGCTGGCGGATGGGCGAGCTGCGCACCGGCCACAAGACGGTGAGCGAGGTGGCCGCGAACTGGAAGATCATCATCGAGAACTACAACGAGTGCCTGCACTGCCCCGCCGTCCACCCGGAGCTCGTCGCGGTCGCGCCGACCTTCAAGAAGGGCGAGGTCTTCGAGGAGGGCCGCGAGGACTGGGGCGTCTCGATCGCGGGCGGCGGCGTCGGCTACACGGCGACCGGCAAGACGAGCCTGCCCGTGCTGCCGGGCATCGACGACTACCACGCCTCGTCGATGTACGGCGCGTCGATCTTCCCCAACATGTTCCTCGACCTGACCGGCACCGTCGCGATCGGCACGCGGCTGCTGCCGCGCGGCCCGGCCCACACGACGATCGTCACCGACTACCTCTTCCAGCCGGAGGTGATCGCCTCGCCGGACTTCGACCCGTCCGAGGTGGTCGAGTTCTCCGAGCTCGTCGCCCGCCAGGACTACGTCGTCTGCGAGCGCGTGCAGGCGGGCGTCGGCTCACGCGCCTTCGACCACGGCCTCTACGTGGAGAAGGACGAGCTGCCGTACCTCTTCAACCAGACCTACCTCGAGGTCCGCGACCGCGACTAGATCGCCGAGCGCGGTGGTCGTGGGCGCCGGTTTCGCGGGGCTCGCCGCCGCGGAGGCGCTGCTGCGCGCCGGCGTCGAGGTCACGGTGCTCGAGGCCCGCGACCGGGTCGGCGGGCGCGTCTGGTCGCGGCGGCTCGGCAACGGCGCCGTCGTGGAGATGGGCGCGGAGTTCGTGCTGCCCGGGCACGACGTGCTGCGCGAGACGGCGGCGCGGCTCGGGCTCGCGCTCTACGAGAAGGGGACGCTGTACGGCGACCGCGAGCCGCGCGGCGGCCCGCCGGTGAGCCGCGACGAGCTGCGCGCGGCGCTGGCGCGGCTGCCGGCGCTGCGCGGCGGCTCGATCGCGGACGCGCTCGCGAGGATCGAGTCGGAGGGAGCGCGCGCGGCGATCGGCGCGCGCGTCGCCGTCTCGAGCGCGTACGAGCTCGACGACCAGCCGGCGGCCGTCCTCGGCAACAGCGGCTCGGGCTTCGGCGCGTACCCGAGCCACGGCGTCGCCGGCGGCAACCAGGAGCTCGCGCACGCGCTCGCCCGCGAGCTCGGCGACCGCGTCCGGCTCGACGCCCCGGTCGCGCGGGTCGCCTGGGGCGACGAGGGCGTCGTCGTCACCGCACGCGGCGCCGAGGTCGCGGCGGATGCCTGCGTCGTCGCCGTCCCGGCGCCGCACGCGGGCGAGATCGCCTTCGAGCCGCCGCTCCCCGACTGGAAGCGGGACGCGCTCGCGGCCGTGCGCTACGGCGACGCGGCGAAGCTCTTCCTGCCGCTCGCCGCGCCGGCGGAGCCGAGCGCGACGCTCGCCGTGCCGGACCGGTTCTGGACGTGGACGCAGCGTGCGCCCGACGGGTCGCCGCTGCCGGCCGCCTGCTCGTTCGCGGGCACGGCGGCCGCGCTCCGGCGCCTCGACGTCGACCGGCGGCCCGGCCGCCTGGGCCGGCGCGGTCGCGCGCCTGCGGCCGGATCTCGTCCTCGCCGACGGCCGAGCCGGTGCTCTCGACCTGGCACGACGACCCCTGGGCGCGCGCCGCCTACTCCGCCCGGTCGCTCGCCTCTCCCCTCGCCGACGAGGCGCTCGCCCGGCCCGTCGGCCCGCTCGCGTTCGCCGGCGAGCACACCGCGGGCGAGTGGCACGCCCTGATGGAGGGCGCGCTCCGCAGCGGCCTGCGCGCGGCCGGCGAGGTGCGGGCCGAGCTCGACCGGGTCGCGTGAGCGCGCACGACGTCGTCGTCGCCGGCGCGGGGCTCGCGGGCCTCGCCTGCGCGCGCGATCTCGCGGCGGCGGGCGCGGACGTGCTCGTCGTGGAGGCGCGCGACCGGCCCGGCGGCCGGGTGGAGCGGCAGGAGCTCCCGGGCGGGCGCACCGTCGAGCTCGGCGGCGAGCTCGTCGGCGAGATCCACGGCAACTACCTCGCGCTCGCCGCGGAGCTCGGGCTCGAGCTCGTCCCGAGCTACGTCGCCGAGCCGGGCGTCGAGGCGTACGACCTCGTCGACAGCGTCGTCCTCGGCGACGCGTGGCTCACCCCGGCCGACCGGGCCAGCACCGCCCGCGCCGACGCGGAGCTGCTCCGCCTGGCCGGGCAGGTCGACCCGGCCGACCCGTGGTCGCACCCGGACGCGGAGCGGCTCGACCGCCTGTCGGTCGGCGACTTCCTGCGTGGCCAGGGCGCCACCCGCGGCGCGTACCGGCTCGCGGAGCTCGCGTCGCGCTCGACCGGCGCGGGCACGATCGAACGGCTCTCGCTGCTCGGGGAGCTCCGCGCCGCGGCGGCCGGCGACGGCCACGCGATGACCGATGCCGCCGCCTGGGAGGGCCTGCGGCTCGCGGGCGGCAGCAGTAGCCTCGTCGCGGCGCTCGCCGACTCGCTCGGCCCGCGGATCCGGTACGAGGCGCCCGTGCGGCGCATCGACGTCGGCCCCCGCTGCGCGGTCGAGCTCGCCGGCGGCGAGCGGATCGGCGCCGAGGCGGTCGTCTGCGCCGTGCCCGTCAGGCCCTTGCGCGCGATCGACCTCCGCGGCGTCTCGCCCGAGCGCGTGCGCTCGCTCCACCGCCAGCGCGCGCTCGCTCGCGAGCAAGGCGGTCGTCGCGCTCGCCGAGCCGGTGTGGCGCGCGACCGGCTGGAACGGCCTCGCCCTCTCCGAGCGCGACATCGGCGGCTTCTGGGTGCAGGACGGGCGCACGCTCAGCTCGCTGTCGGGCCCGGAGCAGGTCGCGTATCTCGACGCGATGCCCCCGGGACTCGAGACGGAGGTCCTGCTCGCGGCGCTCGAGCGGATCGCCGGCCCGGTGCGCCCGGAGGCCGTGCTGTGGCGGCACTGGGGCCGGGATCCGTATGCGCTCGGCTACGTGGCGCACTGGGCTCCGGGCGACCTCACGGCGGTGGGGCCGCTGCACGGGACGCACGAGCCGCCGTTCTACGTCGCGGGCTCGGATCACTGGGCCGCGGGCTACATGGAGGGCGCCGTCGCGACCGGCCGGGCGGCCGCCCGCGCCGCGCTCCGCAACCGGGGCGACCGGACGACCGCGCCTACGACTGACCCGCGCTAGTACGGGCGCGGCTGCTCGACCGGCGGCGCCACGCCGTCCGGCGAGCGGCGCGCGGCGGCCGCGGCCTGCTTCTTGTCCTGCTTCAGCTTGCGGCGCTCGCGCACCGCCTGCTCGCGATCCCGTCTTGGCCGCGGTCTGCGGATTCCGTTTCGAGGCCATACACGTCCTTTCGCTCGGAAGGTCGGCCCCGCGCGGGCCGCGGGAGCGGACGGTGACGCTACGAGTGCGCGGTCTCGTGCTTGCGGAAGACGACGACGGCGTTGTGGCCGCCGAAGCCGAAGCTGTTGCTGACCGCGACGTCCACCGGCAGGCGCCGCGGCTCGTTCGGGACGTAGTCGAGGTCGCACGCCGGGTCGACCGACTCGTAGTTGATCGTCGGCGGCATGACGTCGTTGCGCACCGCGAGGACGGTGACCGCCGCCTCGACCGCACCCGCCGCGCCGAGACAGTGCCCGGTCGCCCCCTTGATCGAGGACACCGGCAGCGAGCGGGCCTTCTCCTCGCCGAAGGCGAGCTTGATCGCGGCGGTCTCGAGCGCGTCGCCGAGCGGCGTCGAGCTCGCGTGGGCGTTGACGTAGTCGACGTCGGCCGGCTCGACGCCCGCGTCGGCGAGCGCGGCGAAGACCGCCCGCGCCTGGCCGGCGCCGGCCGGGTCGGGCTCGGTGACGTGGTGGGAGTCGGAGCTGACGCCGTAGCCGGCGAGCTCGGCGTGGATCGTCGCGCCCCGGGCGAGCGCGTGCTCCCGCTCCTCGAGCACGAGCACGGCGGCGCCCTCCCCCATCACGAAGCCGTCGCGGCCCGCGTCGAAGGGGCGGCTCGCCCGCGTCGGGTCGTCGTTGCGGCGCGAGAGGGCGCGCATGGCGGCGAACCCGGCGACGGCGAGCGGCGTCACGCCCGCCTCGGAGCCGCCGCAGAGCATCACGTCGGCCCGGCCGAGCCGGATCGCGTCGTAGCCGTCGCCGAGCGCCATCGCGGACGCCGCGCACGCCGTGCAGGGCGCAGTCACCGGCCCGCGCAGACCCAGCTCCATCGAGACCCAGCCGGCCGCCATGTTGGGCATGAACGCGGTCACGAGCGTCGGCGGGATGCGTCCGCTCGGGGCGAGCTCGCAGCACTCCGTGAGGCTCGCGACGCCGCCTTGCGCGGTCGCGATCGAGGCGCCGACGCGGCCGACCTCGAGCGAGACGTCGAGTCCGGAGTCCGTCTCGGCCATCCGGGCGGCCGCGACCGCGAGCTGCGTGAACCGGTCGGTCCGGTGCAGCGCCTTGCGGTCGAGCCAGTCGCCCGGCACGAACTCGTCGGCCTGGCAGGCGATGCGCACGGGATGCCCCTCCGCGGCGAACGCGGTGATCGGGCCGCAGCCGCTGGCCCCTTCGAGCAGGCGCCCCCAGGTGCGGTCGAGGCTGCCGCCGAGCGGCGTCACCGCACCGAGGCCGGTGACGACGACACGCCGGTCGTAGCCGTTCACAGGCTCACGCTGCCGCGGGGTCGACGTGATCAGAGGTTGTGCACCACCGCCACTAAGAGTGCCTGCAGCCCCGGCGCACCCGCCCGGCAGCGCCCGCGGAACGCGTGTCTTTGTGAAGGAACTGTCGCCGAGCTGATGCCGCGCGCGCTCATTCACGACGCGGCCGCGGTCGCAGGATCCGCGCGTGGAGAACACCGAGGGTCCTGGACGCCTCTCCGCGGATGAAGCGCGCCGCGAACGAGATCCTGCGCGGCGCGGCCGCGCTCGACGATCGGCTGCCGCTTCCGTACTACTGCGAGTGCGGCGCCCCCGCCTGCCGCGAGGCGATCTGGCTCACCGCGTCGGCCTACGACCGGCTCCATGCCGGCGCCCGACTCGCCGCCCCTCCTCGCCGAGGAGCACGGCCGCGCCTCGCCCGGGGCTGAGCGGCGAGCTACGGCACGAGCCGGTAGCCGACGCCTCTGACCGTGAGGATCCGCTCGGGGACGGCGCGGGTCGTGCTCGATCTTCGTGCGGAGCCGGCGGATGTGCGCGTCGCAGGTTCGCGTCGCGCCGTCGAAGTCCGGCGACCAGAGCCGCGCGAGGAGCTCCGCCCGCGGCACGACCTCGCCCCGGCGCTCGCTCAGGAGCCCGAGGAGCGCGAACTCGGAGACGGTGAGGTGCACGGGCTCGCCCGCCACCGTCACCTCCCGGGTGACCCGGTCGATCGTGATGTCCCCGACGGAGCGCACGGTGTCGGCCGCGCCGGTGTGGTCGAAGTCGACCCGGCGCAGGTGCGCCTGGACGCGGGCGATCAGCTCGTGCATCGAGAACGGCTTCGTGACGTAGTCGTCCGCGCCGCGCTCGAGCCCGAGCACCTTGTCCGTCTCGGCTCCGCGCGCCGAGAGCATGATGATCGGCGCGATCGTCTCGGTGCGGACGATCCGGCAGACGTCGAAACCCGTCAGGCCGCCCGCCAGGACGATGTCGAGGATGAGCACGTCGGCGGGCCGCGCCCGGAACGCGTCCAGCGCCCCCTCGCCGTCGCGCGCGATCTCGGTCTCGAAGCCCTCGCGCCGCAAGGCGAACGAGATCGACTTCGCGATCAGATCCTCGTCCTCGACGATCATGACCCGCTTGCTCATGCCCCTCCGAGCGTCAGCTTCACGATCGTGCCGCCGCCGCGGCGCGACGAGATCTCGAGCTCGCCCTCGAGCGCCTGCATCATCTCCTGCGCGATCGCGAGGCCGAGGCCGAAGCCGTCCCGGCTGCGCTCGCCGCCGCGGAAGAAACGGGCCGGGGCGCGCTCACGGACGGCGTCGGACATCCCCGTCCCCGTGTCGGCGACCTCGATCACGACCCGGTCGCCCACCGGTCGGCTCGAGAGCGTGATCGAGCCGCTCGTCGTGTGGCGGCTCGCGTTCCTCGTCACGTTCGCGAGCGCACCCTCGACCAGCGCCCGCTCACCGGAGATCGCCTCGCCGCCGCACTTCAGGATCACGCGCACGCCGGGCCTCACCTCGAGGCGAGCTGCCACGTCGGTCAGGATCGGCTCGAGCTCGACGCGCTCGCGGCGCATCGTCCCCGGGTCGGCCTGCACCCGCGCGAGCAGGAGCAGCGCGTCGGACAGGCGCACGAGGCGGTCGATCTCCGACACGATCCCGGCGATGTAGAAGTCCCGCTCGGCCGGCAGGTCCTTGGCGCCGCGCTCGAGCGCGTCGGCAGCGCGTCGCGATCGCAGCGAGCGGCGTCCGCAGCTCGTGCGCGGCGTTGGCGACGAACTCGCGCTCGGCGCGCTCCTGCCGCTCGCGCCGCGAGACGTCGCGCAGGACGAGGATCGCCTCGCCGTCCTCGCGCATCGCGGTCACCTCCATCGTGCGCCCGTCCGCCGAGCGGCGTCCGCTCGTCGACCGGCTGGGCGGCCTCGTCGAACTGGGAGCGCGCGAGATCGCGCAGCCCGAGCTCCGGCCAGAGGTCCGGGAGAATCGTCCCCGCGAGCGCGCGGTTCGCCGAAGAGCTGCGCGGCCTCCTTGTTCGCGTACGTCACGCGCAGCTGCGAATCGACCTGGATCACCGCCTCGCCGAGCCGGTCGAGCACGTGCCGCAGCCGCGTGCGCGACCGCTCGCTCGCCTCGTAGAGCCGCGCCCGCTCGAGCGCCTCCGAGCAGAGCCCGGCGAGGACGCCGAGGAAGCTCACGTCCTCGTCGTCGAAAGGCTGCTCCTCCCGCCACGTGAAGGCGACGGCGCCGATGATCCCCTGGTGCGAGTGCAGGGGGACGGCCGCAGCCGCCCGGTGGCCGAGCGCGCCGAACTCCCGCGCGGCGACCGGCCACTCGGCCCGGGCGTCGGCCAGCGAGGGGATCAGGACGGCATCGCCGCGGCTGCCGGCGACCGCGACGGGCATCAGCACGTCCTCGCCGACGTCGCGCAGGCGCTCGAGGAACCCGTCCGGATACCCGCTGACGGCGATCGTCGCGAGCGTGCCCGCCCGCCGGATCGACGACCGCCACGCGGCCGCCGATCGCCCCGAGCGCGGCCACGGCCTCGTCGATGATCACGCGCGCGACGTCCGCCTGCGTGACGGCCCGCGCCAGCTCCGCGGTCACCGCCTGCAGCCGGGACGTGCGGTCGTGGAGGCGCGCCGCCTCGACGCGGTCGAGAGCCTGCGCGCACAGGCGGGAGAGGGCGAGCATGAACGCGCACGTGTCGTCGTCGAAGAGGCGCTCGGCCGCGAAGCCGAAGGCGAGCGCCCCGAACGGCACGCCGCCGACGGCGAGCGGAACCGCGGCCACGGCCCGGTCGGCCGGCGCGCCTCGGCGCCCCCGCGACGTCCGGGTAGCGTCTCGTCGAGCGCCTCCGGCGACTCGATCATGATCAGGTCGCCCGTCCGCACCGCGTCGGTGAGGGGAGCCGCGAAGTCGAGAGCGGCAGCGGGTCGAACAGCGCGAGGATCTCGTCCGGGTAGCCGTGCGCGGCCACGAGCCGGAGCTCCCGCCGGTCGACGTCGAGGACGCCGACGCGAGGCGGCGGCCGCTCCGAGCGCGGCGGCGCCCTCGACGACGATCGCCTCGGCGAGCTCCTCCCGCGTCCGGAGCGCCGCCAGGCTGCGCCGCGAGCTCGTGGAGATGCCGGGCGCGCTCGCCCGCCTCGCTGCGCAGCGTGCGGTCGAGCGCCCCCGCGGCCGAGGCCGCGAGCGACTCGAACCGTTCGCGCTCCTCTCGCCGAACGTCCGGGCTGCCGTGTAGTCGAAGCCGAGCACGCCGATCGGGTGCCCTTCGACCGTCAGCGGCACCGCGACCGCGCTGCCCGTCGTCGAGCTCGCCGGGGAGCAGCCCGCCCCGCGCGTACACGGGTTGCAGCGTGCGAACGGCTTCGGCGAGGGGCGAGTCGTCTTCGACCGACTGCACCCGCCAGCGCTCGATCGCCGTCTCGGACAGGCCGGTGACGGCGACGAGCTCGAGCGTCTGCTCGGTGTCGTCCAGCCGCGCGAGCGCGGCCCCCGTGGCGCCGACGGCGGTCGCAGCCGCCACCACGAGCGCGCGAAGCGACTCGCGCCCGCGCGCCGTCTCGGCGAGGCCCCGATCCCCCCGCCGCGCCACTCGCAGTCTCCGGGCTATCGATCGGATCGTTCCCCTCGATCCGCGAGTTCGTCCGGACGCGCCCCGGCATTCGCGTATCACGGCGGATCATCCGGGCGGTGCCAGTCCCGACCACAGCGTCCGCAGGGCCCGGGCGGCTGCGGCAGGCGAAAGCTGCTTCTCGGCGAGGCGGCGAACCTCGTCGCCGGCCGCCTGCGCGCGCCCCGGCTGGTCGAGCAGAAGCTCGATCCGGGCGGCGAACTCCCGGACGTCGCCCACGGGCACCAGCGGCCCCGTGAAGCCCGGCGCGAGCTCGCTCAGCGACTCGACCGCGGTGGCGACGAGAGGTACGCCGGCGGCGGCGGCCCGCAGCACCGGCGCAACCGGCACGGAGCCCGTCGCCGGGATGCACACGGCCGCGGCGAGCGCGTACCAGAGCGGGCGGTCCTCGTCGGAGACCTCCCACTCGATCAGCGCCCGATGGCCGAGCGCGAGCGCCCGGCGCTCGCACGCGTCGCGGTACCGCGCGTCGACCGGCCCTTCCGGGATCGCGGCGACGACGAGGTCGTCGTACCGCTCGCGCAGCTTCTCGGCGAGCTCGAGCATGACGTGGAGGCCGCCCTCGGGACGATAGGGGCCTGCGTACAGGAGCGTGCGCGGACTCAGCCGGTGGAGACGGCGGAAGCGCTTCAGCGCGGCGTCGCGCCGCTCGTGCAGGACGCGCTCGGGCGCGTACTCCTCCAGGTCGAGCGGCGTCCGGAGCAGCGACCACGTCGACGACGGCGCGCCGTGGAGGGCCCGCAGGCGGCCGGGATCGTCCACGAGCACGACCTCGGCGGCCCGGGCGACGCGCGCGGCCATCCGGTCGAGGCGCTCGCTCCCGGAGATGTCCGCGACGAGACGCTCGTGCGAGGCGCGGCGCAGCGTGTGGAGAACCGACGCACGGGCGTGGACGACGAGTGGCCGCGTGCGGCCCGAGACCGGAGGTCCCGGCTCGATCCCGTCGAGCTCGGTGCGGGCGGCCGGGTCGTCGAGCCACCACGGACGCTCGCCGAGCCAGATCACCCGGAACGCCGCCTCGGCCGGGCCTGCCGCTGCCGGCTCGCGCTGGTCGCGAATCGCGACGGCCATCGCTATGCCTCCGCCTCTGTCGCCGGCGACGCGGTCGACCTTGCCGCCCGTGCCGCCGCCGCCGAACGGCGTCGGCCGCCACCACGACCACTCCGTGCACTGCTGGCACTGGGTGGCGCAGAAGTTCTTGCCCGCGTGCCACTCGCGCATCTGCCGCATCCGCGCGCCGTGCCAGGTCTTGAGGACGCCGCCGTTGCGGACGTTCCCGAGCGGGGTCACGGCGTCGTAGTCGCGCGAGCAGGAGACGAGCACGCCGTCCCAGTGGATGTGGCAGTGGTACCAGAGGTTCGGGCACGGGAGACGCACGCCGTCGACGCTCCCGTCCTGGGCTCCCGCCGCGACCGCCGCAGCGGCCTCGTCGCCGTCCACGGCGAGACCGGAGACCTCGTCGATCTGCCCGCCCCACGTGTCCAGCTCCTTGATGTTCACGATGTCGGCCCGGCTGCGCCGCCAGCGCTCGACGAACTCGGCCACCTCGGCGTCCGTCTCGGACAGCCGCACGATCTGCACGTCGGCCTCGACCGTGTGAGCCGAGCTCGTGCTTGAGCTCGAGGAAGCGCTCGATGTTGCCGAGCACGGTCTCGTAGTCGGCCTTCACCCGGACGCGCTCGTACGTCTCCTTCGTGAGCCCGTCCATGCTGAGGTAGATGCGATCGAGGCCTGCCGCGATCACCGCGCGGGCCTTCTCCTCGTCGAGCCGCGTGGCGTTCGTCGAGAGCTCCACCCAGAGGCTCCTTCGCCTTCGCGTACTCGATCATCTCGATGATCCGCGGGTGGAGCAGCGGCTCGCCCCACGAGTGGAGCACGACCGCCTCGGCGAACGGCGCGATCTCGTCGATGATCGACGTGTACAGGGCCCAGCTCCATGTAGCCCTTCGGGCGCGTGTCGATGTGCAGCCCGGTCGGGCACATGATGCAGTCGAGGTTGCAGACGTTCGTCGACTCGACGTAGACGCGGTCGGGGAACGTCGGCGCCTTCTCCAGCTGGAGCTTGTACGACGCCCATTTCGCCGGCATGTTCGACTTCTGGCGCAGCCGGCGGCGGAAGCGCACCGGGTCGGTGAGCGTCTCGCGCCTCACAGCGGCTTCACCGCGTAGAAGCAGAGGTAGCGGGCGAAGAGCGACGGGCGCAGCTCCGCGAGCGGCGCGTAGAGGCGCGCTGCGAGGCGGGCCGTGTACCGGCTCGTGAAGACGCGCGGGTAGAGGCCGGCACACCACGTGCCCGCATGGCCGCGCAGCCGGATCCCGGTCACGCCGGCCTCGCGGAGCAGCGTCCGCGCCTCGTGGGCCGTCACGTAGCGGATGTGGTACTCGTCGGTCGGGCTGTTCGGGATCGACGGCAGCCGGCCCCGCAGCAGCCAGAGGCGGTAGTGCCAGTGCCCGATGTTCGGGACGAGCCAGATGAACTTCCCGCCGGGACGGACGCAGCGGACGCACTCGGCGACATGGCGACGCAGGTAGAAGAGGTGCTCGAGGTTCGAGTTCGCGACGACCGCGTCGAACGACCCGTCCGGGAACGGGAGCGGCTCGGTGTCGAGGTCGACCTGCTGCGCCTCGACGCCGCGTGCCCGCGTCCGCTCCGGGCCGACGCGCGAGACGTCGGTGCCGACGACGTCGAAGCCGTGCTCCTTCAGCATCCCCGCGAGGAAGCCGGGGCCGCACCCGGAGTCGAGCACGTGCTCGCCCGGCTCGAGCGCGTCGAGCACGAGCTGGAGGCGCGAATAGTCGACGCCGCCCTCTGGGACGTGCTGCCAATGGTCGTCGTAGTAGGCCCGCAGATCCATCGACTCGAGCCTATGAGCGCACGCTCCGCGCGAACCTCACCGGGGGTCTAGCCGCGGGCCGACCATGGTCGAGTCGGCCCCTCCGGCCCGGGAGGCCACGTTCCCGGATGGTGGAGCGCGAGCCACGGCCACCCGCACGGCCCCGCGTGCAGGGCGTCCTCGGCGGGATCTGCCCGCTGGGCGAGCAGGCACGCCTCCACCCGCTGCGGCAGCGCACCCGCGCGCTGCAGCGCCCGCGCCTGGCGGAACCACTCGAGCCACGGCCGCTGCGAGAGGCGGGCGGCCTCGGCGTAGCGGGCCGCAGCTTCCCGGAACTTGCCCTCGCCCTCGAGCAGCCGGCCCTCGGCGGAAACGGCGACGGCGTTCCAGGGGTCGAGGCCGAGCGCGTCCCGCGTGTGCTGCAGCGCCGCGGCCGCCGTGGACGCGGTGGAGCCGCGGGCGAGCTCCCCGGCGGCGACGTACGGCACGGCGAGCGCGACGAGACCGGCGGCGGCAGCGGCGAGCACGAGGGGACGCACCGCCCGGGCGCGCGGGCCGGCGGCCGGCATGGCGCACGCACCGACGACGAGGAACACCGGGGCCAGGATCCCCGGGAACGACCACGTCCAGTCGACGGCGGTCTGGACGAGGAGCGCGACGAAGACGGCGACCCCGGCGGCGGCCGCGGCGCGGTCGGCACGGAGACGGCGGCGGAGGGAGACGCCCACGGCCCAGACGAAGACGGCGAAGAGGAGCAGCGCCGGCAGTCCCGAGCTCCGCGCCGAGCTCGAGCTCGAGGCTGTGCGGCTGGAGGATGTACAGCCCGGGCAGCCTGCGCTCGACGCCCCAGCGGACCGCGTACCGTCCGGCACCGTCGCCCGTGAGCGGATGCTCGCGGATCGCGCCCACGGCCACCCGCCAGGCCTCCCGCCTCCCGTCGAGCGAGATGGCCGTGAACCGGGTCGTCCCCGGCGCGGACTCGGGCGGCGCGTCCGTCACGAGCGCGGATGCGAACGCGTGCACGCGGGGAGCGAGCGACGGACCGAGGAGCGCGGCGGCGGCGCCGGCTCCGACGAGCGCCGCGGCCGCCACGACGAGGAGGTGCCGGCGGGACAGCCGCAGACTGCGGCGCGGCCCCGGGAGCGCGGCGACGATCGCGACGCGCGGCCGCGAGCGCCACCGTGACGAGCACGAACGTCCGCAGCGACGGGGGTCGCACCGCCGAGCCCGTTCGTCAGCAGCGCCCGATCGACGGGACGCAGCTCGAGCGCGAGCACGGATCCCGCCCCCGCGAGCGCGACAGCCACCGCCGCCGTCCGCGCCCGCCGCGCGAGCGCCGCCTGGGTCACGACCGCGAGCGCGGCCGCCGCGAGCGCGGCCCGGGACTGCGTCAGGACGAGCACGGCGAGCAGCGGCACCGCTGCCGCCCCGCCGGCGGCCCTGGCCGGGAGCCGGGCGGCGGACGCGGCCCAGACCGCCGCCGGCAGCGCCACCGCGCAGAGCAGCCCCTGGGCGTTGTGGTAGCCGACCGGCCCCTCCAGCATGCGGCCGTTGAACCAGGCGGCCGGGGCCGACCCGGCCGCCGTGCGGACGAGGATCTCCACCGCCTGGGCGGCGATCCCGGCGAGGACGCCGACGACGACGGCGTCGCGACGGCCCGCGGCCGCGAGCCACCCGCCGAGAACGAGCGCCGCCGCCGCGATCACCGAGCGGTCGAGCGCCGTCCAGGCCACTTCGGGCAAGCCGCCCCAGACCACCGAGACGACCGCCCAGAGCCCGACGGCGACGAGCGCCGAGGCGGCGACCGTCAGCCGGCGGCTCAGCCGCAGGCCGTAGGCGGCGAGGAACGCGACGACGGCGATGAGGCCGAGGCCGAGCGGCCCCCAGGCCCGCGTGTTGTAGGCGCCTTCCGCGCGCGCCGAGAGCGTGACGCCGAGTGCGACGCCACCCGCAGCCGCTGTCGCGCCGGCCCCGACGAGGGCGGAGAGGCGCCGGCGCGACGCGACGCTACGAGCGGCGGCTGCGAGAGACTCGACGGAGGACAAGTCCCGTCCCCGCCGCCGCGAGCCCGCCGGCGACGATCAGACCGAGCTCGATCCCCGTGAACGGCAACTGCGACCCGTCCGAGGCGGGAGCTTCCCCGAGGGCCGACGGCGTGTTCGGCCCGGACGACGACGACGGCGGCGTGGATGTCGTCGTCTCCCCCGTGGTCGTCCCGCGGTCTCCTCCCCGTGGTGGTCCCGGCGGTCGTCGTCTCCCCCGTCGTGGTGGCAACGGTCACCGTCTCCGCCGTGGTCGTGCCGGCGGTGTGTCCGTCTGCGTCGTGACGACCCGGCGCCGACTCCTGGGTCACGACGTTGCCGTACTGGTCTTCTCCCGGCGAGGCGAGGACGACCGCGGCGGCGAACCCGGCGAAGAGCACGACGAGCAGGCCGATGAGCACTCTCTTTTTCATGGTGAGGGCACCGTAGGCCTGGGCAGGCGCGGAGACTCCGACCGAAGGTCGAGACACGAGGGCGCTGTTCGGCGAGCGTTGGCCCGGGCGGTCATGCGACCTCGTAGACGGGGCTCTCGACGAGCCCGTGCTGGTAGGCGTGCCGGGCCGCCTCGGTGCGGTTCGCGACGCCGAGCTTCCGGTAGATGTTCGTCAGGTGGAACTTGACCGTCTGCTCGGTCACCCACAGCTCCTGGCCGATCGCCTGGTTCGACAGTCCCCGGGCGAGCGCCTTCAGGATCGCCGCCTCGCGTTCGGTGAGCCCTGCCGCCCGCGCCTCCGACTCCTCGGTCACCTCCGGCAGCCCGAGCGCGTGGAACACGCTGCCCTCGACCACCTGGCGCAGGGACGCGGCGAGGTCGCGCGGATTGATCGTCTTCACGATGTAGCCCGACGCTCCGCGCGAGAGCGCGATCTGGATGTGCTCCGGATCGGCGTACACCGAGAGCATCACGACCTTGACCTCCGGATACCGCGCCCGGATCTGCTCCAGGCACTGGAGGCCGTCCATCTTGGGCATACGAATGTCGAGCAGGACCACGTCGGGACTCGTCTGCTTGACGAGCGGCAGGACCTGCGCGCCCGTCGTCGCCTCCCCGACGACCTCCATCTCGTCTTCGTCCTCGAGCGCTCGGTGGATACCGGCGACCATCAGGCGGTGATCGTCCGCGATCAGGACCTTCAGCTTCATCTCGCCAAACCTCCAGCTTCCCAGCTCTGTGGATGCCACCCGACCGCACAGGTGCGCTGGTGTTCGATCGTGCGGTGCCATCCCTCGGACCTTGACTTTCCGGTCATGACGGCAGCATCGACCCCCGCGAAGGTCGCAAGGTGACGCTCAGCGCACGGTTCTGTGACGGTCCCGTTACCGAACGAGAGGGCTCCTTCAGACCGGGAAAACCGTTCGATCCGGCTCGCCGCCCCCGACGATCGTCCGTGTCGCCGCGCCCGTGCGAGAGCGACGCTGGAACGGTGCGCCGATGGCTTCACCGGCTCGGTACGGCCGTTCTCGTGGGCGGAGTGCTCGTGCTCGTGTGGTCGGCGGTCGTCTGGCGCTGGCAGGACCCGGCCACGCTCGCGTACACCACGTACGAGCAGCACCGGTTGTCGCACCGGCTCTCCGTCGTCACGGCGGCCGCAGCGGCCGAGCCGGTCTCGGCGTCGCGGCAGGGAGTTGCCGCGGCCGCGCGCCGCTTCCGCCGCTCCGTGAAGCCGGGCGATCCGATCGGTCGGATCATCGTGGCCCGGCTCGGCATCTCCACCGTCATGGTCGAGGGAACGGACTCGGCGTCGCTGCGGCTCGGCCCCGGGCGCGACGAGCGCTCGTTCATGCCGGGCGAGGGCAACCTCGTCTACGTCGCCGGGCACCGGACGACGTTCTCGGCCCCGTTCGCCCACATCGACTCGTTCCGGCCCGGCGACACGATCCGGCTCGAGATGCCCTATGCGACGTTCACCTACGTCGTCACCGGGCACACGATCGTCGCCGCGAACGACCTGGCCGTGCTCCGGCCGCGCAGCTCCGAGCTGCTCGCTCTCCAGGCCTGCCACCCGCGCTTCTTCGCGACGCAGCGGTACATCGTCTGGGCGCGCCTGCGCGACCGCCGTCACGCCCCGCGGACGGGTCACGTACGCCTGCCGGCCGCCGCGCCACCGCGCTAGGCGACGGCCCGGGGGCGGGGCGAGGTTGACGCCGCCCGGGGCCGGAGCGACGATGCGGGTGGGTTGACGCGGTTCAGGCGACCAGGCGGCGGTCGGAGGCTCGGAACGGGAGAGCGACCTCGTCGAGGTCGGGCTCGACCTCCACGACGGACCGCTCCAGGACGCCGCGTTTCTCGTCGGCCACGCGCGCGCGCTGCGCGACGACCTCGTGGCCGGCCGGCCGGCCGCGGAGCTGGTCGCCGCCGTCGAGACGCTGCACGAGGTCACGGTCGAGCTGGAGCGGCGGCTGCGGACGCTCGCCGGCGCGCTCACATCGGGGCGGGAGATCGACCCGCCGTTCCGCGCCGAGATCGAGGAGACCATCGCCCGTTTCAGCCGGCGGTCGGGGCTCCCCGTCGAGCTGACCGGGGACGGGCCGCTCGACGAGCTGCCGGCCGACGTCCGCCGCACGCTCGTCCACGTCGTCGCGGAGGCGCTCGAGAACGTGCGCCGCCACAGCGGCGCCTCCCACGTCTGGATCGAGACGCAGACGGCCGACGGCGACGTCCGGCTCGAGGTACGGGACGACGGCTCCGGCTTCGCCGCTGCCGAGAGCGCGGACGGCTGGGGCTGGCCGGCATGGCCGAGCGGTTGCGGCGCCACGGCGGCAGGCTCGAGGTCGAGTCGACTCCCGGCGGAGGCACGTCCGTGCGGGCCCGGCTCTCCGTCGAGCCGCTAGCGCGTCGGCTCAGCCCGGCTCGGCGTCGGGCCGGGCCAGGTGGTGCGCGTACGCGTAGCGGGCGGCCTCGGTGCGGTTGCGGACGCCGAGCTTGCGGTAGGTGTTCGTCAGGTGGAACTTGACCGTCTGCTCGGTCACGCACAGCTCCGCGGCGATCGCCGGGTTGGACAGGCCGCGCGCGACCGCCCGCAGGATCGTCAGCTCCCGCTCGGTCAGGCCGACCGCGCGCACCTCCGTCTCGACCGCCGACTCCGGCAGGCCGACCGCGTGGTACACGCTGCCCTCGACGGCCTGCCGCAGCGCCGCGGGAATGTCGCGCGGGTTGATCGTCTTGACGATGTAGCCCGAGGCTCCGCGCAGGAGCGCGGACTGGATGTGCTCGGGATCGCTGTGGACCGACAGCATCACGATCTTCACGTCGGGATGGCGTTCCCGGATCTGCTCGAGACACTCGAGCCCGTCCGCGCCGGGGAGCCGGATGTCGAGCAGCACGACGTCCGGGAGGGTCCGGTCGACGAGCGGGAGCACGTCGGTGCCGGTGTACGCCTCGCCGACGATCTCGATCTCGTCGTCGCCCTCGAGCGCGCGCCGGATGCCGGAGATGATGAGCCGGTTGTCGTCGGCGACGACCACCCGCAGAACGCGCGAGCCGCCTCCGGGCTCCGCCGGGCCGGCGCCCTTGCTGCTCTCCGGCTGGGGAGCCGGCGAGCCTCTACCCCGCGCCGCCGTGCCCACCGCTACGCCCCGCCGTCGGCGCCGCGGCCGGCCGTGGTGCGGGTCGCGATCGTGACCCGCACCGGGGCGGAGAGTGCGCGTGGCGCGACGGGCCTGCCGTTCTCCCGCAGGAGCTCGAGCCGGATCGTGTGGCGGCCCGGTGCGAGCCGGCGGAGGACGGCCTGGCCGGCGAGCCGCGAGACCGCGGCGCGTCTGCCGTCGACGTAGACGACCCAGTAGCCGGAGACACGGCTTGCCTGCGCGACCAGCCTGGACGCGACGGCGTGCCGGTTGATCTTCCAGCCCTTGATCTGGGCCTGGACGAGGCACACGTCCGTTCTTGGCCCGCTCCGCCTTCGCGAGGCCGATCCACGGCCGCAGCGGCACCGTCACGGTGATGGTCTTCGACAGGGCCCGCGGGCTGGCGAACGTGCCGTTCTCGCGGACGAGCTCGACCTGGATGCGGTGCCGCCCCGGCGCGAGCGCCGTCGTCAGACCCTTCGCGGCCAGCCGGGAGATCGTGTTGCGCTTGCCGTCGACCCAGATCAGCCAGTACCCCGAGGCGCCGCCGGCGCTCTTGAGCTTCTTGGCGTTCACCTTCCAGCCGCTGATCGCGACCCGCACGGCGACCGCTGCCGGTCTTCGCCGGGAGCCGCTCCGAGCAGGCCGATCGTCGGGCCGGCGGTGCCGACGGGCGTGCTCGGCGGCGTCGGGAGCGGCGCCGGCGGCGAGAGCGTCAGCGTGCCGGTGTCGTCGGACGGGTCGGCCTCGAGGAGCCAGTGCCGGCTGTGCGCGGAGATCGTCTGCGGGCCGGCCGTGCCGACGGTGCCGATGATGGTGATGTGCCCGTCGATGCCCGGGGCGATCCAGTCGAGGCTGCATACGAGCCCCGGCCCGCCGGCGCTGCAGCCGGTGCCGCGGTCGGAGATCGTCTGCGTGACGGCGAAGCCGTCCGGCAGCGTGACGTCCGCGAAGGCCTGCGACGCGAGACCCGTGCTCGGCTTGCTCGAGACGGTCACGTGGAAGGTCACCGTGCCGCCCACCGGGGGCGCCACGCTCTGGTCGGCGGTCACGACGACGTGCAGGTCGGGATAGACGCTCCCGCCGCCGCCGCCGCCGCCACCACCACCGCCGCCGCCGCCGCCTGACGAGCTGCCGCCGCCGGACGAGCCGCCGCCGCCCGACGAGCCGCCTCCGCCGCCGCTGGAGGCCGCGTGACGGCGGCCGTCGCGGCGGAGATCGCCGCCGCCGGCGCGCTCCCGACGGCGTTCGCCGCGGTGACGGCGACGCGGAGCGTGGCGCCGACGTCGGCGGCGGCCGCGACGTAGGTGCTCCCGTGGCCGCCGATCGAGGTGCAGCTCGCGCCGGTCAGTGTTGCAGCGGCGCCAGTCGTACGCGTAGGAGGTCGGGTTCTCCGTCCAGGTGCCCGTGCCCGCCGTCAGCGTCGAGCCGACCGGCGCGGCGCCCGAGATCGCCGGCAGCGTGGGTTGGCCGGCACGGCGCCGATCGCGATCACCGGGGAGAACACGCGGGAGCGGAGCCCACGGCGTTCGTGGCCGTCACCTCGACGCGCAGGTAGCGATCGGTCGCCCCGACCGTGTATTCACGGGCGTTCACGCCCGGCGAGCTCCACGTCGCGCCGTCCGCCGACGACCGCCAGACGTAGTCGTAGGTCGGCGTCGGCCAGCCGGTCCACGTCCCGGGCTGGGCGATCAGGTCTGGCCCGCGGCGACGGTGCCGGTCGCGGACGGAAGCGCGGTGTTCACCGGCGCCGCCACCGTCGAGCTCGTCCCGGAGTAGACCGCCGGCGCGTTCCCGGCCGAGTTGCGGCCCGTCGCCATGACGCGCACCACGAAGCCGGCATCCGCGGCCTGGATCGACGTACGTCGTCGTCGGTGGCACCGCTGATCGTCGCGCACTGGCCGGCGGCGTTCCACGGGGTCGCCGGAGCGCAGCGCAGCCACTGATACCTGACGCTCGTCGCGCCGAGGACGACGTCGTCCCGAACGACGACTGGACGGAGAGCGTCACCGTGTTGCCGAGCTGAGCGCCCGAGAGCCGGGGCCAGTCGAGCGGCACGGGCATGCCGGAGCTCGACACCGGCTGCGACCAGAAGATCTCGTCGCTCTTGACGAAGCCGTGCAGGTACCCGCACGACGGACTGCCGCTGCTGCAGCCCAGCTGCGACGCGTACTGCTCGATCGTCAGCCACTTCTTGTTCTGCGTCAGGTCGGGGATCTGCATGTCGGCGGGCACGGTCACCTCGTCCGTCGGCGCGCCGAGCGGGCCCCAGTCGTGGGCGATCGGGCTGCCGCCGTCCGGGCAGGTCAGGTAGCCGGTGTCGTTCGGGAGTCCGCCGTTCGTGGCGAACACGGCCGGCGGCGCGAACGGCAGGCCGGGCGTCGACCGGTCGACCGGATTCGGCGTCGACTCGGGGTTCGGCCACCAGACGGCGCTCGTCGCCTGGCAGAGCGCGTCTCCGGTCTCGTGGATGAGCGTGGTGTGCATGTCGATGGTCAGACCCGACGCGCGCGCCGCCGTCAGCACGAGCCGGCCCACGGTGGCGTGGTCGGGATGGCCCTCGTGCATGCCGTGCGTGTAGATGTCGGTCGGCGCGACCTGCGCGATCAGCGCGGCGATGTCACCGGAGAGAGCGGCGGCGGTGAGGCCCGCATGCGTGCCCGTACGGAGGTAGTGGTAGTCGCCGTTGCAGGAGGCACGGGTCGCGTCTCCCTGGTCGGCGTAGGTCACTCCCAGGCCGGACGGGTCGACGAACGTCCCGCCCCCGGTGATCGTCTGGAGCCCGCTGTCGGGATAGCCGAGGAAGAAGAGGTGCGAGGTCACGATGTTCTGCGTCCACGGCAGAGCCGAGCCGCCGAGCACGCCCATCGCGGCGACGCTCTCGGCGTCGCGCTGGAGCGCGACGCTCGCGTAGCCGGCCGGCGTGCCGTCGGCCGCGCCGCAGACGGGCGCGCTGATCGGGTTGGAGACGGCGGCGCCGTTCGTCACGACCGCGACGTAGACGGGGCGGCCGGCGGCGATCGCGCTCTCGATCACGCCTGCGAACCCGAGCGTCTCGTCGTCCGGGTGGGCGACGACGACGAGGACGGGGCCGCGTGGTGGCTGCGCGCGCCGGGACCGCCGCGAGGGCGAGCCCGAGCACGCCGACGAGGGCCGTGAGGCCGAGGAGACCGATGAGGGCGCGTCTGGGGAGCCGGATCACCCGTGCCCCGGTATTCGTGCGTGGACCAGAGGACGGGACTGCATACGGATGACCACGGAGTTCGCTCATGGCCCCAAACTCCGTTTCTGCGGCCCTCGCCGCACTGGCCTTCCGTCCAGAGCCCGGCTCGCGAGCGGGGAGTCACGGTCGATCCGGTGGCGACGACTCGACCTTCGCTCTGGCTCCCGCTCGACGAACCGAACGACACTCGAGAGCGTGGCCCACGACCGGCATGCGGCCGTTCCCTCCGTCGGTGCCGATCCCGGCGTCGCGCCGCCTGCCAGCGGCGCCTCTTCGACGCGCCCACCGAGAGCCGCTACGACTCGCGTCGCGTCCCCGCCCCATGACCAGCATCAAGCGAGTCGCGATCGTCCACCGCGACCTGAGCCTCCTGGGGAGCCTCGGGCGCGACGCGTTCCTGCTCGTGCGCGAGCTCGTCGACCTCGGGATCGACGTTCACGTGTACTGCGATCCGGCCAGCCGCGCGGCCGGACTCGAAGGGGCGACCTTCCACGACGTCCGCCCACTCGTCCGGTCGTCCTCGCGGGCAGGGCGCGCGCTCGAGCTCGCGAGCTTCGCCGCAGCCGCCACGCGGACGGTCCACGCCGACGCGAGGCGGCGCCCCTACGACATCGTGGACGTGAACAGCGTCTCCGCCTGGGGCCAGGACGTCGTCAGGGTGCACGAGGTCGTGCGGGCCGGCCCAGCGGCGCTGGTCGAGCGAGGCGGGAGCCGGCCGGCGCCTCGCACGCGCCCACGCCGCCGTAGCTCCCCTGGCGCGCCCCGAGCTCGGCGTCCGCCGGGCGATCCAGCGGCTCCAGTTCCGGCCCGGCGGGTACGCCGGCGCGATCGCCGTGTCCGAGACGGTGCGCGACGACCTCGTCGAGGAGCTCGGCGTGTCACCCGACCGGATCGTCGTCGTTCCGCTCGCCGCCACCGTCGACCCCGTCTCGCCCGACACCCGGTCGCGCGTCCGCGAGCGGCTCGGCGTCGCGAGGGACGAGCTGCTGCTGCTCTTCGTGGGCGACGCGTTCCGCCGCAAGGGACTACCCCGGGCGATCGACGCGCTGGCCGGACTGCCGCCCGACACGAGCCTCACGGTCGTCGGCGCCGGCCCGCGACGGCGAGCTGCGCGAAGCGGTCCGTCGCGCCGAGTCGGCGGGCGTCGCGGAGCGCGTCCATTTCGTCGGCCGCGACGAGACGGCGGGGTACTACGCGGCCGCCGACGTGCTCGTCCTCCCGACCACGCATGACGTGTGGGGCATCCCGGTCATCGAGGCGATGGCCTCCGGGCTTCCGGTCGTCACGACGCGGGCCGCGGGCAGCGCGTCGGAGCTGGAGCGGGCCGGCGCCGGCCTCGTCGTCGACACCACCGAGCCGGGCGAGCTCCGCGACGCGCTCTCCCGGCTGCTCTCCGACCCGGCTCTCCGCGCGGCAATGGGACGGCACGGCCGCCTCGCCGCGCCGCGCTTCACCGCGCGGGCGCGGGCAGAGCTCACGCTCGAGGCGTACGAACGGCTCCGCGCCGCCGGGCGCGCGGCGCGCCGTCCACCGCGCCGCTCGGCAACCGTCTCCGGGATCGCGTCCTTTCCCGCCGTCCTCGCGATGAACCCGTACCAGCGGCTCCTGTACGACCACCTCCGCGGCGAGGGCTTCGAGCTCGAGCCGGAGGCGCGCTTCACGCTCCGCTGGCTCGCCCAGCGCCCGCGGCCGGGTCGACGTGCTCCACCTGCACTGGCCCGAGGGGCTCTACCGTTCCAGCGCGGGCCGGCCGTCCTGCGGCCTCTGGGCTCGCGGGCGAAGCTCGTGCTGTTCGCGGCCCGGCTCGCTTTCGCGCGGGCGCTCGGCTACCGGATCGTGTGGACGGTCCATCAGGTGTACCCGCACGGAAGCCGGGGCCGCGGGCGTCGACCGGCTCGCCGCGCTCGCGCTCGCACGCGCCGCGCACGTCCTGATCGTCCACGACGAGACGACCCGCGAACGCGCGGCGGCGCGCTCGGGCCGCGTGCGGCCGCGCGGCTCGCCGTCGTGCCGCACGCCTCGTACGTCGGCGTCTACCCGCCCGGCCGCCCGCGCGCCACGGTCAGACGCGAGCTCGGGCTCGACGCGGCGGCGTTCGTCTTCCTCTGCTTCGGCGAGCTCCGCGCCCACAAGTCGTGGCGCCTCGTCGTCGAGGCCTTCCGGGCGACGACGAACCCGGACGCGGCGCTCGTGCTCGCCGGGATGGTCCGGTCGCCGGCCGTGCGCCACGCGATCGTCGCCGCCACCGCCGACGATCCCCGGATCCGGCTCCTGCTCCGCTTCGTCGACGACGCCGAGGTCGCGCGAGCTCTTCGCCGCCGCCGACGCGGCCGTGATCGCGCGCGACGACGGCGGCACGTCCGGCTCCCTCCTCCTGCCGCTCTCGCTCGGCGTGCCCGTCGTCGCCGCCGACCGGCCCGCCTACCGGGACGCGGCCGGAGCCGACGACGCCGGCTGGCTGTACGCCCCGGGCGACGTGTCGGTCGCTCTCCGAGGCGCTCGCAGCAGGCCGCGGCCGACCCCGCTCGAGGCGCGGCGCCGGGGCGACGCGGCGCTCCGGCGCGCCCGCCGCCGCCGCTGGGACGACGCCGCCGCGCGGACCGCGAGGCTGCTCCGCGAGGCCGGCGCGTGAGCGGCGAGGCAACGGCGGTTCTCGATCGTCTGCCTGTCGCCGCAGGAGTGGAACGCGCCGCTGCCGACGAACCGGCAGCAGATCATGCGCCGTGCCGCGGCCCGCGGGCACGAGGTGCTCTACGTCGAGACCGGCCACTTCGTCGGCTCGCAGGCTCTGCGGCTCGCCCGCGGGCCGGACGCGCCGCTCGCTCTCCCGGCGCCTGCTCGCCTCCGAGCCGGTGGCGCCCGGGATCACGGCCGTGAAGGCGGTCAACCTCGCTCCCTGGGGCCGCAAGCTCGCCACCGCGTGCCGCGCTGAACAACGCGCTCACGTTCCCCCGGCTCCGGCCGCCTCGTCGCCGCCCTCCCCGGCCCGGTCGTCGCCTGGCTGTACGACCCGTGCGCGGCCGGGCTCGCGGCCCGGCTCGACGTCGCGTTCACGGTCTACGACTGCGTCGACGACTACGCCGAGCAGACCCGACGGCGACGCGCGGCGGCGCGCACTCGTCTCGGCGGCCGACCGGCAGGCCGCGCTGCTCTCCCGCGTCGTCTTCGCGACGAGCCGGCCGCAGCAGCGCCGGCTGGCGAGGCTGAACCCGCGCACGCACCTCGTGCGGAACGTCGGCGACTACGACCACTTCTCGCCCGCGGCCGACCCGGCGCTCGCCGCGGAGGAGCTGCGGAGCCTGCCGCGGCCCGTGATCGGTTTCGCCGGCAACCTGCTGCCGGGCAAGGTCGACTTCGCGCTCCTCGAGCGCCTCGCCCGGGCACGGCCGCAGTGGACGTTCCTCTGCGTGGGCCCCGTCCCCGACCCGGCGGCCGTCGAGGCTCTCCGGACGCTGCCGAACGTCCGGCTTCTCGGCGCCCGCCCGTACGCCGAGCTCCCGCGCTACGTCGCCGCGTTCGACGTCGGCCTGATCCCGTACCTCCGGAACGACTACACGCGCAGCTGCTTCCCGCTGAAGCTCTACGAGTACCTCGCCGCCGGCAAGCCCGTCGTCGCGACCGGCCTGCCGGAGCTCGCCGGGATGGAGCCCGACGTCGCGCTCGCGGCGACGGACGCCGAGGCTCTCGACGCGCTCGAGCGCGGCCTGCACGCCCGCGGGCCCGAGGACGTCGCGCGCCGGCGGGAGCGCGCGTCCCGCAACACGTGGGAGACGCGCACCTCGACGCTCCTCTCCCTCGTCGAGACGGAGCTCGCCGCCTGATGCGGATCCTCGTCGCGACCGACCACTGGAGCCCGGATCACCGCGGCGGCGCCGCCCGCGTCGCGGCCGAGACGGCCGGGCTCCTCGCGCGCCAGCGGGCACGACGTGGACGTGATCGCCCCGGCCGCGCCCGGCCAGCCGCCTCTCTGGCGCGACGGCTCGCTCGTCGTCCACCGCGTGCTGCCCCGGTCCGCGCTCCCGCAGACGCTCACCGACCCCGTCCAGACGTACCTGGCGGCGTTCGACCGCGAAGCCGACCTCGCCGTCGCGCACACGAGCACGACCGCGGTCGCGCTCTCGCTCGCCCTGCGCACGGACGCCGCTCGCGGTCGTCTACCACGCCTCCGCCGCGCGCGAGGCGGCGTTCGAGCGCTCCCGGTCGCCCCGCGGACGGCACCGCGCGGCGACCGCGCTCCTCGAGCCGGTGCTGCGGCGTGCTCGAGCGCTCGTCGCTCCGGCGGGCCGGCCGCGTGCTCGTGCTGAGCGAGTTCAGCCGCAGCCTGCTCGCGGAGGACCATCCCGGCGTGCTCGACCGGACGGTCGTCGTCCCGGGCGCCGTCGACACGGACGCGTTCGTGCCGGGCGACCGCGCCCCGGCGCGCGCGGCGCTCGGTGTCGGCGCCGCGACGGAGCTGCTCGTGACGGTGCGCCGGCTCGAGCCGCGCATGGGCCTCGAGCACCTGCTCGAGGCGGTCGCCGCGCTCGCCGCCGACCGGCCCCACCTCGCGCTCACGGTCGTCGGCGACGGCTCGCTGCGCCGGCCGCTCGAGGAGCTCCGGTCGCGGCTCGGGCTCGAGGCGACGGATCCGCTTCGCGGGACGGGTCTCCGACGCCGCGCTCGCCGACTGGTACCGGGCGGCCGACCTCTTCGTCCTGCCGACGATCGCCTACGAGGGCTTCGGCCTCGTCACCGCCGAGGCGCTCGCCTCCGGGATCCCGGTCGTCGGCACGCCGGTCGGCGCGACACCCGAGCTGCTCGGCCCGCTCGACGGCCGGCTGCTCGCCGCCGGCACCTCCCCGGACGAGCTCGCCGCGGCGATCCGGCGCGGGCTCGAGCTCGCCACGCCCGCCTTCGGCCGCCGCTGCCGCGCCTACGCGGAGGAGCGGCTCTCGTGGGACACGGCCTTCCCGGCGTGGGAGACCGCGCTCGGTCTCGACTTCGACCTTCGGACAGGACGGCCTGCCGTCTCGCGCGGGGCCGGGCACTCCACCGCCCACCTAGGGTCGAGAGCATGACCGATCTCCTCGTCGTCGTCGGCGCCCGGCCGAACTTCGTGAAGGCCGCGCCGATCCTCGCCGCGGCGGAGCGCGCCGGGATCAGCTACGCGCTCCTCCACACGAACCAGCACTACGACGACAGCCTGTCGCGCGTCTTCTTCGAGGACCTCGACCTTCCGGCCCCCCACGTGCAGCTCGGCATCGGCTCCGACAGCCATGCCCGCCAGACCGCGCGGATCATGCTCGCGTTCGAGCACGAGCTGCTGCGGATCGACCCGCAGATCGTCGTGGTCGTCGGCGACGTGAACTCCACCCTCGCCTGCGCCCTCGTGGCGGCCAAGGAGCACTATCCCGTCGCGCACGTCGAGGCCGGGCTCCGGTCGTTCGACGAGCGGATGCCGGAGGAGATCAACCGCCGGCTCTGCGACCACCTCTCGCGCCATCTGTTCACGACGAGCGCCGACGCGGACGAGAACCTCGCCCGGGAGGGCGTGCCCGCCGAGCGGGTGGCGCTCGTCGGCAACACGATGATCGACACGCTCGACCGGTGCCTCGACGCGGCGCGCGAGCGGCGCGTGCCGAGGCGTCTCGGCCTCGCGGGCGGGCCGTACGCCGTCGCCACCCTGCACCGGCCCGAGAACGTCGACGACCCGGTCGTCCTGGCCCGCCTGATCGCGGCGATCGCGAGCGTCTCGCACCTCCTTCCCGTCGTCCTGCCGCTGCACCCGCGGACGCGGGAACGGCTCGAGCGGCAGGGCCTGCGCGAGCTCGCGAGCGGTGTGCAGACGACGACGCCGCTCGGCTACCTCGACTTCCTCGGCCTCGTCGCGGACGCCGACCTCGTCCTCACCGACTCGGGCGGGCTCCAGGAGGAGACGACGGCCGTGGGCGTCCCCTGCCTGACCCTGCGCGAGTCGACCGAGCGGCCCGTCACCGTGACGGCGGGCACGAACACGGTCGTCGGCACCGATCCGGTCCGGATCGTCGCGGCGGCGAAGGACGCCCTCGAGGGGGACGGCCCGACGGGCGCCCGGCCCCCGCTCTGGGACGGCCAGGCCGCGGAACGGCTCGTCGACCGCCTCGCAGCCTCGCTCGGAAGGAGCGTCGAGCTTGCCCGGACGGGTAGCTGAGCCCCCGCTCCGCGCTCCCGGGGATCCGACCCTGGCCCGGCGTACGCGCGTGGCGATGGTCGGACCCGACCCGTCCGCCCACGGCGGCGTCGCAGGCTTCGTCCACGCCCTCCTCGAATCGGATCTCGCCCGGCGCTACGAGCTCGTCGCGGTTCCGACCCACCGGGACGGAACCCGGTGGACGAAGCTCGTCCAGGCCCGCCGGGGCCTCTCGGATCTGCGCCGGCTCTGCGCGACCGGCGAGGTCGACCTCGTCCACGTCAACAGCTCGTGGAACGGCTCGTTCGTGCGCAAGGCGGCTGCGGTCGCGGTCGCGCGCCGCCACGGCCGCCCGGTCGTGCTCCAGCTCCACGGCGCCGCCTTCCAGGAGGCCCTGCGCCGTCGCGGGCTCCGTGGTGCGCTCGCGCGCGGAGCCGCGGGCCGCGTCGCCCGCGCCGCCGACGCCGTCGTCGCCGCCACGCCCGCGTGGGCTGCCGAGGCGTCGCTCGTCCTCGGCCTCGACGCCGTCCGGATCGTCCCGAACACGGCGCTCTCCGCCGCGAACGGCGCGCCGCGGGAGCGCAACGGGTCGGAGACCGTGCTCTTCCTGGGGCGGCTCGAGCGCGCGAAGGGCGTCTTCGAGCTCGTCGAGGCCTGCGCCGCCCTCCGGCCGCGCCACCCGAAGCTGCGCCTCGTGCTCGCGGGCCGGGGAGGGGACGCCGAGGAGGTGCGCGAGCTCGTCGTCGCGCGAGGGCTCGCCGACGCCGTCGAGCTTCCCGGCTGGGTCGGCGACGAGGAGAAGCAACGCCTGCTGGCCTCGGCCGCCTGCCTCGCCCTGCCCTCGTACGCCGAGGGCCTGCCGCTGGCCGTGCTGGAGGCGATGCTGAGCCGCGTCCCCGTCGTCGCGAGCCGGGTCGGCGGCATCCCGGAGGCGGTGCGGAACGGCGCCGAGGCGCTCCTCGTGGCTCCCGGCGACGCATCCGGGCTCGCGACGGCGATCGGGCGTCGTGCTCGACGACGAGGAGCTGGCGCACCGGCTCGCCGACGCTGCTCTGACGCGCGCCGTCGAGCGGTTCGGCGTCGAGCGGGTCGCCGCGGAGCTCGCGGACGTCTACGAGGACGTCCTCGGCGCGCAGCCCCGCGCGTCAGGCGGCGACGGGAACGGCGGCCAGGGACGGGTCGACCACGAGCTCGAGCCAGCGCTCGACCGAGTAGGCGCGCCAGAGCTCGGCCGAGGAGCCGCGCCCGGCGCGGGTCTCGGCGAGCTGGTCGAGCACCGCGGCGGCGTCCCAGTACGGGCGCGACGCGGCCGCCTCGGTGCGGAACACCCGCTCGATCTCGTCGCCGAACGCGCCCCGCACCCAGCGCGCCTCGTCGACGGTGAAGCCCTGCTTCGTCGGCCGGTCGAGGATCTCGTCGGGGACGATGCCCCGCATCGCCGCGATGACCGGCGCCTTGCCCCAGCCGCGCCGGTGCAGCACCTCGGCCGGCAGCGAGAGCGCGTACTCGACGACGGCGGTGTCCTGGAACGGCGCCCGCTCGACGAGCGTCGACGCCGCCGCGTCGCGGTCGACCTCGCGGCAGAGGTGCGGGTGGTGGTCGACGGTCATCTCGAACACTTGCCGCACGAAGAGCCCGCGCGCGGGGAGCGGGCGCGGCTCGATCCTGCCGGCCGGCAGCAGCCAGGCGGGCAGGGGCCTGTGCGCGGAGCGCACGGCGTTGGGGAGCAGCAGCTTCGCGATCTCCACGAGCGAGCGGGAGACCGGGACGCCCTGGACGCGGCGGCGGCCGACGAGCTCCCGCGCGACGGCGTCGACGCGGCCGCGGCGCAGCATGTCGTAGAAGAACTGCGGGTACCAGTAGGCGATCCCGCCGAAGCGCTCGCCCGACTGGCCCTCGAGGACGACGTCGATGCCCGCCTTCCGCGCAGCGGCGAGCGTCCGCCAGTGGCCGTAGACGCTCGGACCGTGGCAGGGCTCGTCCAGCGACCGCATGAACTCGTCGAAGTCGTGGACGAGCGTTTCGTCGTCGGGCCGCACCTGGACGCACGGGATGTCGTAGCGCTCGAGCAACGCGTTCGCGTACCGCCACTCGTCGATCCTCGCGTCGGCGGCGCGGGCGACGACGGCGAGCGGCGGCTCCTGCCCGGCGCGCCGGCGCAGCAGGGCCGCGGTCGCGAGCACGGTCGTGGAGTCGAGGCCGCCGGAGAGCGTGGCGCCGACGACGCCGGCGCCACGCAACCGCAGGGCGACGGCGTCCTCGAGCAGGCCCCGCACGCGTTCGCCGACCGGCCCGTCCGCTGGCGCAGCGCGCCAGGTATGCCAGCGGCGGACGGACTCGACGCCGCGCTCCGGGGAGACGACGGCGTACGAGGCGACGGGAACCTGGCGGATCCCGCGCAGCAGCGTGTCCTCGGTGTGGTCGGCGACGCCGAAGGCGAGGTACTGGCCCACGCGCAGGTCGTCGGGCACCCGCGGCACGGCGGCGTCGGCGAGCAGCGCCTTGATCTCCGAGCCGAACCGGAACCGTCCCGCCGTCGAGGTGTAGTAGAGAGGCCGGTTCCCGAGCCGGTCGCGGCCGAGGAACAGCCGCTGCTCGTTGCCGTCCCAGAGCGCGAACGCGAACGTCCCCTCGAGCCGCTCGAGACAGCCGGGCCCCCACTCGGCCCAGGCGGCGAGCAGCGTCTCCGCCTGCGAGGAGCCGTCGAGCAGGCGCCCGCGTGCCCGTAGGGAGACCGCGACCTCAGGCCCATTGAGAAGGTCGCCGTCGAGCACGAGGCGGAGGGGCCCCAGCGCCGTCGGCGGTTCCGGGCCGTCGAGGACGGCGAGCACGCGGGCGCCCAGCGTCGCCGGGCCGTCGCCGACGACGAGCTCGCCGTCGGGCCCACGGTGGACGAGCGTGGCGAGCATGCTCCGGACGAGCGGCGCCGCCGGCTCGAGGCTCCTCCGCAGATCGATCGTTCCGGCGATACCTGCCACGCGCTCATCCTCGGCTCGCGCGGGGCGTCGCGCCTCAGCCGAAGGAACGGACCCGCGCCCGACGCAGGTCGCCGCCCGCGGCCGGCGACCCGGAACGAGACCTGGACCTTTGGCCAACGAACCTGGACGGAGGCGGCGGGCAGCGGGAGGCGAATGGGGACTGACCTCCCAGTCGCGCTGTCTTCGGTCACGGCGCGTACGAACGGAAAGGAGCCCGCCCTTGACTCCCTCCCCCAATTCGCCGCGCCGGCGGCGCCGCGAAGTCTCGCTCGCCGCCGCGGGCCTCGTGCTCTTCGGGCTCGGCCGTGCCTCGGCACGCCCCGACCAGCGCGAGCGCACCGCGTCCCCCGCCCGGACGAGCTCCGAGCGTTCCCTCCCACCGGTCCGGCGGGAGGCGACAGTCGCAGCCGCTCCCCGCCGGCGAGTCCGCCGGGCACTCCTGCTCGCCGGCGCGTCGGCCGTCCTCGCCCTCGTCGTCCTCGGCGTCGGCGCGTCGTCGTCGCCCGCGACCGTGGACTGGAGCTCGGGCTTCGAGAGCCAGAGCTGGAGCCCGTGGCAGGGTCTCCAGCACAACGAGAACGAGCCGCTCGCGAACAGCTTCCAGTTCGTCACCGACCCGGTCCGCACCGGCCGGTACGCCGCCGAGTTCGTCGTCCGCCAGGGCGAGGGCCCTTCCTGGGGCACCGAGACCACCGAGCTCTGCTGCGGCCCCGCCGGCGAAGGCGCCCCGGGAACCGAGCACTACTGGGCGTTCTCCACGTACTTCCCGACCGACTGGACCGAGCCCTACCACTGGGGCCTCTTCTTCCAGCTCCACGCCGGCGACGACATGCCCCCGGCGATCGCCTTCGCCGCAGGCGGCGACGCCGCCTGGATCAACATCCGCACCGGCCAGATCGATCCGAGCAAGCCCGACTGGAGCTACGGCGCCTTTCCACAGATCCTGAGCACGCTCGCGAAGGGCCACTGGAACGACTTCGTCCTCCATGTGCGCTGGTCGCTCACGGACGGGCAGGTTCAGGTCTGGCACCGGCTCGCCGGCGAGAGCTCCTTCGCGCAGGTGCTCGACCTCGACCACATCCCCACGCTCCAGCAGTACCCGTCGGGCAAGGTCGCCGGGATCTACACGAAGCTCGGGCTCTACCGCGACAGCTACTGCTCGAAGCCCGTCCATCCCGGCTGCACCAGCAGCCTCGGCGTCCAGCCTGCGAGCACGCTCTACGACGACTCCTTCACGCGCGGCTCGAGCTTCGACGAGGTCGTGAACGCCGCCTGGGGAGGCGGCTCCGCGCCGTCGAGCCCGGCACCGCAGGCGGCGGCGCCGACCCCTGCTCCGCCCCCCGCTCCCGCGGCGGCACCGCCACCGCCACCGCCGCCGCCGCCGAGTCCGCCCGCAGAGACGACGACGGCGCCGCCCGCCTCGCCTCCCGCCGCGAAGCCGACCGCTGCGAGTGCCCCCGCGAAGGCGCCGGTGGCCGCGAGGATCCGGGCGCAGGCCGCGACGCGATCCCACACTCAGAGCCGCGCCCGCGTGGTGGCGCTCGCCAGGGCGAGGTCACTGGCCCGGACGTACGCCCGGGCGGCGGCGAAGGCCGCGACGCGCGCCCACGGCTACTCGCGCTCTGCCGCGGTGGCGCGTGCGCAGGCCCGCGCCTACTACCGGAAGGCCGCCAGGGCGAGGGCCCGGATCCGCGCCCTCACGCACCCGGCGGCACGGCCGGCGGCGAACCTCCCGCGGGTCCGACCCGGCTGAGCCGGAGCCGCGGTCAGGCGACGGGGAGCGCGCGCGGGCCCGGGCGCGCTCCCGTTGCGGCGAGGTCGTCGTAGAGGGCGAGGAGCTGCTCGGCCACGGTGTCCCAGCTCATCGTCCGGGCGGCCCGCTCGCGGCCGGCCCGGCCGAGCCGGGCGGCGAGCTCCCGGTCGGAGAGCACCGCGACGAGCGCGTCCGCGAGCGCCTGCGCGTCGCCGGTGGGCACGACGTAGCCGGTGGTGCCGTCGTCGACGAGCTCGGGCAGCGCGCCGCCGTCGCTCACGATCACCGGCAGCTCCGAGGCCATCGCCTCCACCACCGGCAGGCCGTACGCCTCGAGCACCGACGGCTGCACGTAGACGTCGGCGAGCGCGAACGCGAGCGGGACGTCCGCGTAGGCGAGCGGCGGAGCGAAGCGGACGGCGTCGCCGAGCGGCTCCGCGAGACGCAGCAGGTGGTCGATGTAGCGAGCCCGCCATTCCGGGTGGCCGATCAGCTCGCGCCGCTCCCGCGTCGGCAGCGGGCTGCGCAGGCCGGCCCGGTCGCCCGCGATCAGCACCTGGGCGCCCGGCAGGCGCTCGCGCACGACCGGCAGCGCCTCGAGCAGGGTGTGGATGCCCTTCTCCGCCGAGACCCGCCCGAGGAAGAGCACGACCGGGCCGTCGCCGAGGCCGAGGCGGCGGCGAAGCGTCCTCCACCTCGGCGCCGCGCGTCGCGCGCACCTCGACCGCGGGCCGGAAGCCGTCGAGGTCGACGCCGTTTGGCAGGACGTCCACGATCTCGGCCCGCTCCGGGTAGCGGTCGCGGATCTGATCGGCGATCTGCTGCGAGACGCCGAGCACGCGGTCGACGAGCCGCAGGCGCTCGAGCCCCTCCCGGCGCGGGATCTCGGCGAGCCACTCGCTGTGCATCTGGAGGACGATCGGCGTGCGCGGGAGCGCGGCGCGCAGGATCGGCACCCACTGCGACGTGTTGTAGAGCTGGACGAGGTCGACCTCGGCACGCCGGAGCCCCTGCGCGTGGGCGCGCGCGTAGCCGCGGAAGTACGACGGCCGGCCGGCGTACGGCGGGTCGGGGAGCCCGAGCTTCCGTTCGACCCGGTTCAGGTGCTTCAGCACCTCGCCCCGCCGGACGTCCGCGACTGCCGGGTCGCGCAGGAAGCGGACGCCGTCCAGCTCCATCGGCAGCTCGCCGAGCACCGGGTGCTCGCGCGTCGCGAGGACGAACTCGCAGCGGCCGGAGAGCCGCGTCACGACCTGCCAGATCGTGTTCGTGACCGAACCGAGATGGGCGCCAGGAGGAAGCGTGCAGTCCTCGGGCGCGAGCCAGCCGACGCGGAGACGTCTCACGCCTCGACCGTAGAGCAGGCTCCCCCGCGGCGGTCACGCCGAACGACGAGGGCGAGCGGCGACGAACGTGCAGGGTGTCTCCGGGACGCGCCGGCGTACGCTGGTCAAGGTGCCCTCGCGATTCCTCCAGAGCGCCGTCCAGGGCGGCAGCTGTTGCCGCAACGGCTGCCGCCCTCGTCTTCGCTCCTTGCCGTCCCCTCCGCGCGGGACGCACCGCCGGGATCGACTTCCGCTCGGGCTTCGACGCCGGCTCGTTCGCCCCGTGGACGGGAGTGCAGGCCGAATACGACCGGCCGCTCGCCGACTCGTTCCGGATCGTCGACTCGCCCACGCGCACCGGCACCGGCGCGGCGATGTTCACGGCGCGCCAGGGGTACAGCCCGTTCGGCTACAACGAGAGCACGGAGCTCTGCTGCGGGCCGACCCCCCGGCCGACGGAGGGCAGCGACTACTGGTACGCGTGGTCGACGATGTTCGGGGAGCCGTGGTACGGGCCGTACAAGTGGGGCATCTTCGCCCAGTGGCACTCCGACTACGGCCTGCCGCCGCCGCTCGACTTCAACGTCGGCGTCGCCGCGATCTCCGTCCAGCTGCACACCGGGGCGGTCTCGCTCGAGAACGGCGGCTCGTGGGAGTACGAGCGCACGTTCCGGCTCCTGAACGACGTCTCGCCGGGCCAGTGGCACGACTTCGTCGTCCACGTGCACTGGTCCGCCTACGGGCGGGGCTCGTTGACCGTCTGGCACAGGCTCGCCGGCGAACCGCACCTCGTCCGCCTGCTCCGGTTGACGCGCGTGTCCACGCTCCAGCGTCTCGGCAACGAGGTGTCGCCCGTCTACGCGAAGATCGGGATCTACCGGGCGAGCTACTGCGACCAGCCGACGCAGGTCGGCTGCACGAGCCCGCTCGGCGTCCAGCACGACACGATCGTCTACCAGGACGACTTCCGGCGCTCGACGGTCATCTTCCCCGGCTGCACCGTCTGCCGTAAGGGCTAGCCGGCAGCGAGCCGGCGGCTGTCACCGGCACGAGCGCGATCGCGAGCCAGTACAGGAGCAGCGTCGAGCCGAACGCCGAGACCGGGCTGAACGCCATGCCGCTCCAGATCACGACGAGCGTTCCCGCCGCCCAGAGCGCGGCCTTGCGCGCCGCCGGCACGCGGGTGCGCAAGGAGCCGGATCGACGAGCGTCCAGAGCGCGAGCACGTTGAAGCCGACCCAGGCGATGAAGCCGAGCGTCCCCATCCGCGCCCACAGCCACAGGTGCGTGTTCTCCGGGTCGTCGACGTAGCTCCGCACGAAGTTGTTGCCGCCGATGTTCGACGTGTACGTCGCCGGGTAGCCGAAGCCCGTGCCAAGCAGCGGATGCGCCTTCAGCTGGTCCCAGACGACGCTCCACTTCTCGTAGCGCACCTGCACTGACGGATCTCTGACGGCGGTGCCCGGGTTCACCGACGAGAGGCGCTGCTCGACGGCAGCGACCTGTGCGGACAGCTTCGGCGGGTGCGGCACGATGCTGTAGGCGCCGAAGGCCAGGAGCCCGGCGAGCACGGCGACGAGCGCGAGCCGCACGACGCCGCGGAGCGACGAGACGAGCGCGAACACGGCCAGCGCTGCGAACACGCCGATCCACGTCTCACGCGCCCCCGAAGCGACCACGCCGCCGAAGAGGAGGAGCACGAGAGCCGGAGCGAGCCCGTTGAGCGGGCGCGTGTCCGCGACGATCGCGGCCAGCACGTAGAGCAGAGCGCCGGCGACGAGGAACGACCCGCCGATCGACAGCCCGCGCAGTCCGCCGGTCGAGAGCCCGCTGTCCGTCACGTTCCGTCCGGCTGCAACCATCGCCACGGCCGCGACCGACGAGATCGCCGCCGCCGCAGCGATCGTCGTGCCGAGCAGGCGCAGCTGCCGCGGCGTCTCGAGCACGCGCACGACGACCGGAACGAGCACGCAGTACCCGAACACGCGCATGCTCGAGAACACGCCGTGGCCGCCGCGGGCGAGGTCGTAGGCCGCGAACGCCATCAGCGGCACGAACGCGGCGAACGCCGGCTCTCGCGCGAGCTCGGCGAGCCGCGGCCCGGCCTCCTCGCGGCGGAGCTCCCACCCCGCCCAGGCGAGCAGGATCGCGGCGAGGAACAGATCGGAGAGCTGGATCTGGAAGCCCGCGAACGACAGGTTGGGGAACGTGACGATCAGGTCGAGCAGGTCGGCGGAGACGACGAGCCCGAACGCGGCGGCGAGCAGGAGGACACCGGGCCGGACGAACGCGAGCACGACGACCGCCGCGACGAGCACGACGACGGCCGCGATCACGGGGGAGCGGGTCGAGAGGACGACGATGGCGGCGTTCGCCGCCAGCGCCGCCGCTCCCAGGGAAAGGCTCGGCCGCGCCGGCGCGCTAGCTCGGATAGCGGCCATAGCCGTATGCCGTCGCCTTGGCCGGCGAGCGGTTCGCGACGACGCCCGAGCAGCCGCGCGTCGACGGCCCGCAGCAGGTCCTTCGCGCGGCGGACGACCTCGATCGGCGTCCTGCTCACGTCCACGACGAGGACGACGCCGTCGACGAGCCGGGACAGGATCGCCGCGTCGGCGATCGGGAGCACCGGCGGTGCGTCCACGACGACCCAGTCGTACGTCGCCCGCGCCGCGTCGATCAGCTGGCCGAGCTTCGGCCGCGACAGGAGCTCGGCCGCGTTGCCGCTGGGGCCGCCGGCGGGGATCAGGTCGAGCGTCGGGATGCGCGTCCGCAGCGCGATGTCGCCGAGTTCCGAGGTGCCGTTCGACGCGAGCAGCGCCGAGAGCCCGTCGCCGTCGCCGAGTCCGAACAGCGACTCGACCCGCGGGTTGCGGAGGTCGGCGTCGATGAGGAGCGTCGGCCGCTCGCCGTACGCGCACACCGCGGCGAAGTTCGCAGCCGTGGTGCTCTTCCCCTCGTTCCGGCGGGCGGACGTGAAGAGCACGACCCGGCGGCCCTCCGGCAGATGCGAGTACGTGAGCGTCGTGCGCAGGCTGCGGTAGGACTCCGCCTCGAACGAGTCGGGCCGGATCGGCGCGCGGTTCATGCCTTGCCTCCGACACCCGCACGAACCTCGCGGCGGGAAACCTGTGCTGCCGGCACGACGTGCGTGCCGCTGTAGCCTCGCCGAGGAGCGGCTGAGCTTCGGGATCGTGGCGAGCACCGGCAGGTCGAGCGCGTTCCGCAGCTCCTCCGGGCCCCTCGCCCGGTTCTGGACGTGCTCGAGCAGGAACGCGAGGCCGGCGTTCAGGAGCAGACCGAGGATGAACGCGATCGCGAGCGTGCGCACCGGACGCGGCGAGTACGGGCTGCGCGGCGTGGTCGCCGAGTCGATCACCTCGAGCTCGCGATAGCTCGGGAAGACGGGGGGTGCGGGGTAGTTGGCCGGCGCCACGCCCTGCTTGCGCAGCAGGCTGACCTGCGTCCGGTAGAGGGCGGTGAGCTCGACGATCCGGGCGCGCCGCTGCGACTCGAGCAACCCCTGGAGCGCCGTCGCGAATGCGTTCGCCGCCCCGGCCACGGCTCCCTGCGCCGTGCCGGTGCACGTCGCCTGCAGGAACTCGGACTGGCCCGTCTGCGCGAAGGAGCAGCTACCGATCCCGCTGCCGGAGCCGATCGTCTTCGCCGCCAGCTTCGCGACCTCGGCCGTGTTCCCGAGCGCCGTGATCGTGACCGCGCGCTCGCGGGCGGTGAGCGTGTCCTGGAGCGAGATGGTGCCGTTGGTCTCCATGGGCGCCTGCACCTGGAGCAGCGCCGACGCCCGGTAGCTCGACACGGTCGTGTATGTCACGGCCGCGACCCCGGCGAGGAGGGCGAGCATGAGCACGGTCACGAGCCGCCAGTGATGACCGAGGACACTCAGCAGACGGCCGACGCTCACGTGTTCACCTCGTCCGTGCCTCCTGGGCGTTCGTCACAGCCGGGAGCGGCTGCCCTGCGGCGAGTGTAGGAAGCGCGCCGTCGGTGTCACCCCGATCATCGGCCAGGGTCGAGCTACCGACCGGCGAGGTGCCGCCCCCGCCGCGCCCACCGCGCCGGAGGCGCGCGACGAGGCGCCGGAGCGGCACGATGCGCTCCACCTCGGCAGCGAACTCCCGCCACCGCTCCGGCGCCAGCACGCGCAGCGCGACCGGATAGAGGACGGCGCCTGCCGCGACGAGCGGCGCGAGCTGCCAGGCCGCCGACCCGAAGGCGGCGGCGAGACCGACGCGCAGCCCGACGACGCCGGCGCCCATCAGGAGCGCGGCGACGAACGGCTCGCGCAGCGCCTCGCACCCACGCGACGAGCGGCAGCTCGAGGATCCGGCCCGCGGCGACGAGCGCGACGACGCTCATCACGAGCGTCGCGCCCGCGCGGGCGCCGGCGAAGCCGACGAGCCCGAACCGGTACAGCGCGCCGATGAACGCGAAGAGCAGCGCGATCTGGAAGACACCCATCTTGAAGAAGAGATCCGGCCGACCCGAGGCCTTGAACACCTCCCCGGTCGTCGCCGCGACGGACAGGAAGATGCCGTAGAACGAGATCACCGCGAGCACCCCCACCGCCCCGGTCCCGTTCCACTTGCTCCCGTAGACCGCCGGGATCAGCACGCCGCTGACCGCGGCGAGGCCGACCCCGATCGGCGGCGAGATCGTGCAGATGAAGCGAAGCGACCGGAGGTACGCGGTGCGGAAGCGGGCGAGGTCGCCCTGGACCCGCGCGTACGCCGGGAAGACGAGCACGTTCGCGATCCCGGTGACGATCGTGACCGCCTGGCTCCCGGTCTGGAAGCCGATGTTGTACGCGCCGAGCGGCACCGGGCCGTACAGCCGTCCGACGCCGGCCGGGTCGGTGTTGGAGTTGACGAAGCCGGCGACGTTCCCGGCGACCATGTGGCGCCCGTAGCGGAGCAGCAGCCGCAGCTCGCGCAGCGAGGCGCGGCGCGGGTCGGGGCGATACGGGGTCGCGATCCAGGAGCCCACCGCCACCCACGCGGCGACGACGAGCTGGCCGCCGATCACCGACCACGCGCCGGCGCCGGCGAGCGCGAGCCCGATCGCGGAGCCGAGGTAGAGGAGCGAGGAGCCCATCGAGATCAGCGCCTGGCGGTTGAACAGCAGCTCGCGCTGGATCAGCGCCCCCGGCACGATCGCGAGCGAGCGGAGCACGAACACTCCCGCCAGCCCGCGCATCAGCGACTCCACCTCGTGCTGGTGGAAGAACCGCGCGGCGAGCGGCGACGCGGCCACGCAGAGGCCGGCGAGCGCGACTCCGGCGAGCGGCGCGTAGAGCGCGGCCGAGTCCGCCGCGGCCCGGATGCCCTCGCGGCGCTGGATCAGCGCGGCATGCAGCCCCGAGTCCTGGAAGAGCTGGAAGACGGCCACCGCGAGCATCGCGAGCGCGGCGAGGCCGAACTCGCGCTTCTCGAGCACGCGCGAGAGCGCGACGACGGCGAGCCACGTCGTCGCGGAAGCGATCAGCGTCGAGGCGCTCACCCAGCGGGCGCTGCGGGCGATGTGCTCGCCGAGCCGCTCCGGGGCGCCGGCGGGAGCGTCCATACTCATCCGCCTCGACCGTACGCGCAGGCGGCCGGCGCCCCACCCCACCCGAACGGGCGGCGGGACGGTGCCAATGGTGTGGCGGGCGGTCCTCGACTTCCGACCCCGGTGCCTTGCGCTTTCGTCCGTGTCGCTCGCGCGGCCGCCGCCCTAGGTTCATCGGCACGGATGCAACCGACCGAGGAAGGCCCGTGACCACCACCGCAGAGAGCATCCCGGCGCGAGCCGAAACGGCGCCTCGCGGCGCTGCTCGCGGCCCACAGCGCCGCCCGCCGCCGCGGGCCGGCCGCCCTCCTGCGGAGGGCGCTCCTCGCCGCCGACCTGACCGGGCTCGCGGCCGCCTACGGCGTCGCGACCGCGGTCGGCGCGGGCCCGCCCGCGTGGGAGGAGCTCGTGGCGTTCCTCGCCCTCGTCCCGCTCTGGGTCGTCGGCGCCAAGCTGTTCGGCCTCTACGGCGCGGACGAGCAGCGCATCGACCACTCGACCATCGACGAGATCGTCGCCGTCGCGCTGCTCGACACGGTCGCCTCCTGGACGCTCGTCGCCGTCGCCTACCTCGCCGGGCGGCTGCCGATCCTCGCCGGGGACGTCCTCCTCTTCTGGGTCGTCGCGCTCGGCGCCGTCGTCGTCGGGCGGAGCGTCACGCGGACGCTGGTGCGCCGGCGGCCCAGCTTCCGGCAGCGGGCGCTGATCCTCGGCGCGAACGAGACGGGCCGGCTCGTCGCGCGCAAGCTGCGCCAGCATCCCGAGTACGGCGTCGACGTGGTCGGCTTCGCCGACGAGCGCGCGGACTCGGACGGCGAGACGATCGGCGCGCCGGCGGAGCTGCCGGAGCTCGTGCGGACGCTCGGCATCCAGCGCGTGATCGTCGCCTCCGGGCGCCAGACGCCCGAGGAGACGCTCGCCGCGATCCGGTCGCTCGGCGCGCTCGACGTCTACGTCGATCTCGTCCCCCACCTGTACGAGATCGTCGGGCCGAGCGGGCGCATCCACTCGATCGAGGGGCTGCCGCTGATCGACCTGCCGCCGGTGCGGCTGTCGCGCTCGTTCCGGCTCGTCAAGCGGACGATCGACGTCGCGGGCGCGCTCGTCGGGCTCGTGCTCTCGCTGCCGCTCTTCCTCGTCGTGCCGCTCCTGATCCGCCGCGAGTCGCCCGGCCCCGCCCTCTTCCGCCAGACGCGGCTCGGCGAGCAGATGCGCGAGTTCACGGTCCTGAAGTTCCGCACGATGCGCATCGACACGGACGAGAGCTGCCACCGGGAGTTCATCCGCGCGACGATGGACCGGACGGCGGCGCCCGAGTCGAACGGGCTCTTCAAGCTCGACCGCAGCGCCGAGGTGACACGCGTCGGCGCGTTCCTGCGGCGGACGAGCCTCGACGAGCTGCCGCAGCTCTGGAACGTCCTGCGCGGCGAGATGTCGCTCGTCGGCCCGCGGCCGTGCATCCCGTACGAGCCGCAGTTCTTCCGGCCGCACCACTTCGAGCGGTTCCTCGTCCCGGCCGGGCTCACCGGGCTCTGGCAGGTGACCGCGCGCGCCCACGCGACCTTCGGCGAGGCGCTCGACATGGACGTCGCCTACGCGCGCGGCTGGTCGCTCGGGCTCGACCTCAACCTTCTCCTGCGGACGGTCCGGCACGTACTGACACGAAAGGGGACGGCATGAGCACGCACGTCAACGGACGGCCCGAGGCAGCCGCTGCGCGTCGCGGTCGTCGGCCTCGGCTACTGGGGCCCGAACCTCGTCCGCAACCTGCACGAGGTGCCCGACGTCGAGGTGGCGGCGATCTGCGACCTCGACGACGACGCGCTCGCCAAGGTCGGCCGCCGGTTCCCGGCCGTCCGCCAGACCTCGTCGTACGAGGACGTGCTCGCCGACGACTCCGTCGACGCCGTGGCGATCGCGACCGCGGTCGGCACGCACGCGAACCTCGTGCGCGACGCGCTCCACGCCGGCAAGCACGTGTTCGTCGAGAAGCCGATCGCGCCGTCGCTCGCCGAGGCGGAGGAGCTGCACGACGAGGCGACGCGGCGCGGACTCGCGCTCATGGTCGGGCACACGTTCCTCTACAGCCCGCCGGTGAACGCCGTCCGCGAGCTGATCCGCTCCGGCGCCGTCGGCGACATCTACTTCGTCTCGATGAGCCGGGTCAACCTCGGCATCCACCAGCGCGACGTGAGCGTCCTCTGGGACCTCGGCCCGCACGACTTCTCGATCCTGCGCTACTGGCTCGACGAGACCCCGACGCACGTCAGCGCCGTGTGCCGCGGCTGCGTCTTCCCCGCGAACCCCGACGTCGCGTTCGTGAACCTCGAGTTCCCGTCGGGCGTGATCGCGCACGTCGAGCTGTCGTGGCTCGCGCCGAGCAAGCTGCGCCGCACGACCGTGGTCGGCTCCGAGCCGCATGGTCGTCTACGACGACACGAGCCTCGAGCCGGTGCGCGTCTTCGACTCGGGCGTCCAGCTCGCCGACCCGACGAGCTTCGGCTCGTATCACCTGAGCTACCGGACCGGCGACATCGTCTCGCCGCGGATCGAGGTCGCGGAGCCGCTCTTCCTCGAGATGCAGAGCTTCCGCGACTCCATCCGCACGGGTCTCCCGTCGGTCAGCTCGTCGGCACTCGCCGTCGAGGTCGTCCGCATCATCGAGGCCGTCGACCGCTCGTTCGCCGCCGGAGGCGAACGCGTGTCGGTCGAGGCGCCCCAGCTTGCGCTCGTCGGCTGACATCGACGGCGCGGTCGACGCCATCCGCGCCTGGGGCGAGCGGTGCGACTGGACCGGCTGGGACCCCTACGACGCGCTGAACAGCCCGTTCGCTCCGGCGCTCACGCTCGGCCGGCCGCTCGGCCGCCGGCTGCTCACCCAGGTCGTGAAGGGCTCCCCGGTCAACCTCCGCCCGCTGCTGCGGATCCCGCGCGAGCGCGACGCGAAGGGCGTCGCGCTCGCCGTGTCGGCCTACGCCCGGCTCGCGCGCGGCGCGGGCGGACGACTCGGCCGCGGCGCAGGCCGCGCGCCTCGCCGACTGGCTCGTCGCGAGCGCCGAGCCGGGCGCGGCCGGCAGCGGCTGGGGCTACCACTTCGACGTCCAGACCCGCTTCTTCCACTACCGGCGCGGCGAGCCGAACGCGATCGCGACGACGTTCGTCGCCCACGCGCTGCTCGACCTGCGCGAGCTGCTCGGCGACACGGGCGTCGACGCGCGCCGTGCTCGGCGCCGCCGCGTTCCTCGAGCACGCGCCTGCTCGCACGCGGGCCGAGGCCGTACTTCCGCTACGTCGGCGAGGAGCTCGACCTGATCCACAACGCGAACCTGCTCGCCTGCTCGGTGCTCGTGCGGGCGGCGCGCGTCCTCGACGAGCCGGCGCTCGCCGCCGTGGCCGCCGAGCCGCTGCGTACGACGCTCGAGGCGCAGGCGCCCGACGGGTCGTGGCCGTACTCGGAGCGCCGGGGCGGCGCGTGGGTCGACAACTTCCACACCGGCTACGTGCTCGAGTCGCTCGCGGCCTGCGCCGACCTGGCGCCCGACGTGGTGCCCCGGCTCGAGCGCGGGATCGCCTTCTGGGAGCGGGCGCTCTTCCACGCGGACGGCACGCCGCGCGGGACGACGGCCGCGTCGCTGCCCGTCGACTCGCACTCGTACGCGCAGGCGGTGGAGACGTGGCTCGCGGTCGCCCCCTGGCGGCCGGACGCCCTCGACCGCGCCGAGCGGGTCGCGCGCCTCCTCGTCGAGCGCATGCTCGCCCCCGACGGGCACGTCTACTTCGAGCAGCGGCGCTTCTGGACGAGCCGCGTGCCGTTCGTCCGCTGGACGACGGCCGCCTCGTTCCGCGCGCTCGCGCGGCTCCTGCTCGCGCGCGCGGCCGAGCGGCGGCCGCGGGAGGTGGCCGGTGCGCGTCTGGGTTGACCTGTCGAACTCGCCGCACGTCGAGCTGTTCGGGCCGATCGTCGACCACCTGGCCGCGCGCGGCGACGAGGTCGTGCTGACCGCGCGCGACCACGCGCAGACGGTCCAGCTCGCGCAGCCGCGCTGGCCGCAGCTGACCGTGATCGGCGGCCCGAGCCCGCCCGGGCGCGCCGCGAAGGCGGCGGGGATCGTGCGGCGCGCGGCGGACCTCGCCCGCTTCGCCGCGGGCCGCCGGATCGACGTCGCGGTGTCGCACGGCTCCTACGCGCAGCTCGCGGCCGCGTGGACGCTCGGCATCCCCGCGCTGACGCTGATGGACTACGAGTTCCAGCCGGCGAACCATGTGAGCTTCCGCCTCGCGCGGCGCGTGATCGTGCCCGCGGCCTTCCCGGAGGAGGCGCTGCGGCGCTGCGGCGCGCGGCGCAAGACGCTGCGCTACGCCGGCTACAAGGAGGAGCTGTACCTCGCCGGCTTCCGAGCCGGACCGCGCCGTCCTCGCGTCGCTCGGGCTCGACGCGACGCGCGTCATCGTCGTGCTGCGGCCGCCGCCCGACGGCTCGCTCTACCACCGCGACCACAACGCGCACTTCGACGAGGTCGCGCAGGCGGTCGTCGCCGACCCGTCCGTGCAGGCGCGTGCTCCTCGCCCGCTCGGCCGACCGGGCCACGTGGTCGGAGCGGCTCCCCGGCGCGATCGTCCCCGAGGTCGCGGTGGACGGGCCGTCGCTGCTCGCCCTCGCCGACCTCGACGATCGGCGCCGGCGGGACGATGAACCGCGAGTCGGCGCTCCTCGGAACGCCGACGTACACCGTGTTCGCGGGCCGGCTCGCGGCCGTCGACGCCGCGCTGATCCGGGAGGGCCGGCTCGTCGACCTTCGCGCGGCCGGCGCGGCCCCGATCGTCGCGAAGAAGCCGGAGCGGGCCGCGACCGGCATCCCCGCCCTGCGCCGCACCGTCCTGCTCGACGCGCTCGACCGCGGGCTCGCCGAGATCAGCGCCCGGGCGGCGGCGACCGGGAGCGCGCGCGCCGGAACTCCGGCCACGACCTGCTCCGGGCCCGACGTCGCGCGTGACGACGGCGCCGGCGCCGACGAGCGCACCCTCGCCGATCGTGACGCCGCCCATGATCACCGCACCCGAGCCGAGCGACGCGCGCCGGCCGACGCGCGTGGCCAGGAGCTCCCAGTCGTCGTCGCATCTGGGGCGCGCCGTCGCCGGTCGTCGCGCGCGGCGTCTTGTCGTTGATGAAGACGACGCCGTGGCCGACGAACACCTCGTCCGCGAGCTCGACGCCGGTGCAGAGGAAGGAATGGCTCTCGATCTTGCAGCGGGCGCCGACGGTCACGCCGCGCTGGATCTCGACGAACGGCCCGACGCTGGTCTCGTCGCCGATCGCGCAGCCGTAGAGGTTCGTGAACGAGCGGACGACGACGTGCTCGCCGAAGGCGACGTCGCGCAGAAGCCGGTAGGGCGCCTCGTTCGCGGGCCCGTCAGCCACGGGCGAAGTAGGCGCTGCACCCGATCGACGACGCGCTCGAGCTCGGCCTCGGTGATGCCGGCGAACAAGGGCAAGGAGAGCCCGTGCGCGGCGAGGCGCTCGGTGACCGGGAATGCTCCTCGGCGCAGGCCCGAGCCGCTCGTAGGCGGGCGACAGGTGCAGCGGCTGCGGATAGTGCCTCCCTGTCCCGATCCCGTGCGCGCCGAGGAACCCGCCGAGCCCGGCCGGATCGTCGGTCTGCACGACGTACAGGTGCCAGACGGGGCGGCTCCCCCAGGCGACAGGCGGGAGGACGAGGTCGCCGACGCCCGCCAGCTCGCTCGCGTAGTACGCCGCCGCCTTCCGCCGCTCGGCGTTCCAGGCGGCGAGCCGCGGCAGCTTGCGCAGGAGCACGAGCGCCTGGATCGTGTCGAGCCTCGACGTGTAGCCGACGAGCTCGTGGCGGTACTTCGCCGTCTGCCCGTGCTCGCGCAGCGTCCGTAGCCGCTCCGCGACTTCCGCGTCCTCGGTGGCGAGCGCACCGCCGTCGCCCATCGCGCCGAGGTTCTTGCCGGGATAGAAGCTGAACGCGGCGCCGGCGGTCCCGGCGCCCGGGGACGACGCCCTCGCGCGAGGCGCCGTGCGCCTGGCATGCGTCCTCGAGCACGACGAGCCCGTGCCGTTCCGCGAGCGCCCCGAGCGCGCGCATGTCCGCGAGCTGCCCGTAGAGGTGCACCGGCAGGAGCGCGCGCGTGCGCGGCGTCATGGCCGCCTCGGCGGCCGCGACGTCGAGGTTGTAGTCGCCGTCGGTGACGTCGACGAGGATCGGGTCCGCCTCGGCCTGCACGATCGCCTCGATCGTGGCCGTGAACGTGTTCGCCGGGAACGATCACCTCGTCGCCGGGACCGATCCCGGCGGCGAGCAGGCCGAGGCGGAGCGCGTCGAGCCCGCTCCGACACCGACCGCGTGCGGCGTCCCGCAGAAGGCCGCGAAGGCCTCCTCGAACTCGGCCACGGCCGGCCCGTTCGCGAACGCGCCGGAGTCGACGAGCGCGGCGATGTCGCCGAGGATCGCGGCCTTCAGCGGCGCGTGGATCCGGTGGAGGTCGACGAACGGCACGGGAGCGGCGGGCGCGGCGTCGTCGCCGGGGCGGGCGCAGCGGCGGGTGCTCCGGTCGGGCTCATGCCTCGAGCGTAGGCCGGGCCGGCACCGGGCCTCTCTGGACCGGCGGCTGGCCTCGACCCGTTCGCCGGTCGAGCAAGCCGCGCCCGCTGCGGGCCGATACTGGGCTCGTGCTTCTCGAGCGTGAGCGCACTCTTGTCGTCCGCTATGCGCGGCGTCTGCGCCCGGACGGGCTTGCCGTCGCGACGGCCGGCAACCTCAGCCTCCGTGTGCGCGGGCTCACGGCGATCACGCCGACGTCCGATCGACTACGACGACCTCGACCCGGGCGGGATCCCGATCGTGAACGAGATCGGCGTCCCGGTCGACGGCACGCGGCGCCCGTCGAGCGAGCTGCCGATGCACCTCGCCGCCTACGAGGCGACCGGCGCGGGCGCCGTCGTCCACACGCACTCGCCGTACGCGACCGCGCTCGCGACGGCCGGGGTCGCGCTCCCGCCCGTGCACTACCTCGCCGCCGATCTCGGCGGCTGGGTGCGGATCGCCCCCTACGCGACGTTCGGCAGCGACGAGCTCGCCGAGTCCGTCGCGGCGACGCTCGCCGGGCGCGCGGCCGTTCTCCTCGAGCGGCACGGGGCGCTGACGGTCGGCGAGACGCTCGAACAGGCCTACGAACGCGCCCTCGTGCTCGAATGGCTCGCCGCGCTCTACGTGCGCGCGTCCGCGCTCGGCTCGCCGGCGGCGCTGGACGACACCGAGCTCGAGCGGGTGACGGAGCGTCTCCAGGAGCTCCGGGACGACCGGCGCTCGATCGGCCCGCTCGCCTGCTGACGGCGTACCGCTTACGGCTTCTTGCCGTTCGTCGCCTTCGCGTGCCGCCTGTCGGCCAGCAGCTTCGAGCGCCGGCTCCACCAGCTCGCGGGGACCTTCGCCGGGACGTGCGGCCGCACCGACCGGTTCGATGACCCGTACGGCTTCCAGGCCCCTTCCCCGAGCGTCCAGGCGAGCCAGGCCGCGTACCCGGTCTTCGCGCGGAGCTTCGCCTTCGCGACCGTCCCGCCCGCGCTCTTCGCCGGCGCGCTCTTCGCCGCGAGCGCTCTGACCTGCGTGAAGAGCCTGTCGCCCAGGAGCGGGCCGTACCGGCCGGAGGAGCGCGCACCGAGCCCGGGCCAGACGTACCAGTGGTACGTGCCCGCGGCGAGGGTGTAGCGCCTGCCCTCGTAGGTCCACGCCGGCGCGAGGCGGAGCGCGGTTCCGGTGGGCCAGGCGCTGAGGATCTTCTTGCCGCCGAGGTACAGCTGGACGTTGTAGTAGGACGTCTTCGCGACCTTCTTCCAGCGCAGCAGCGGCGCCGTCGACAGCCTGGAGCCGTCCGCGGGAGCGAGCAGGAGCACCGCTCTCGCGGTCGCGGTGGCGACCATGCCCGCCGACCGGTTTCCCGCCGCGTCGAAGCTCGCGACGAGGTAGCGGTAGCGCGTGCCGACCGTGACGCCGCGGTCGACGAACGACGTGCCCTTGCCGCTGTAGACGCTCGCCTCGACCGGGCCGGATGTTCCCCGATCGCTGCTCCGGAAGACCTGGACGTGATCGAAGTCCTTGTCGGTCGGGAGCTTCCAGCTGAGCTGGACGTAGCCGGGGCCGGGCTTGGCAACGACGCCGGACGGGTTCGCCGGCGGTGTCGTGTCGACCGCCTTCGGCTGGGTCGCCGCCGAGGTGGAACCTCCGCCCCCGCCTCCGCCGCCGCCCCCGCCGCCGCCCCCGCCCCCGGCTGCCGGCTTGTCCACGACCGTCAGGCGGAAGGACTTCGTCGAGACGTTGCCCGCCGAGTCGGTCGCGGTGAACGTCACCGTCGTCGCTCCGTGGGGGAAGACGGCGGGTGCGTCGTTCGTCACCGACGGGCTGGGATCGACGAGGTCGACCGCGTGGCCCGAGTTCAGGAGCGCTGCGACCGCGGCGCTCGTCGCCGGGATCCCGGCGGCGTCCGGTCGCGTAGACCGTCGCGTTCCCCGGCACGTTCAGGGTCGGCGGGGTCGTGTCGTGCACGGTGACGGTGAACGACCCGGTCGCGACGTTCCCGCCGGGATCGGCCGTCGTCGTGCAGTTGACCGTCGTGGCCGCGAGCGGGAACACGGTGCCCGAGGCGGGCGTGCAGGTGATCGCGCTCGGCGCGAGCGGCTGGCCGTTGTCCGTGGCGCTCACGGTGTAGGTGACGGTCGCGCCGGCGTGCGTGTCCGCCTCGATGGTGAGCGGCGCCGGCAGCGTCAGCACCGGGACGGTCCGGTCGACGACGACCGACCGCGTCGCGCTCGTCGTCGAGTGGCTCGCGCCGTCGGCGGCGACCGCGTTCCACGTGTACGTGTGCCCGTCGGTGAGCTGCGCCGCAGGCACCGTCGCGTTCCAGGTGGACCCGGAGCCCGTCCCGGCGATGCCCGTGCCGCCCGGCGTGCACGCGGCGCTCGTCGAGTCGCAGAAGCGGAACGAGACGCCGGTCACGCCGACGTTGTCGGAGGCGGTCGCGGAGAGCGTCACCGTCCCGTTCAGCTTCGCGCCGTTGGCGGGCGCGGAGAGCGAGATCGTCGGCGCCGTGGTGTCCTGCACGATCACGTGGAAGGTCGACCGGCGGGCTCGTGTTGCCGCTCGCGTCCTTCGCGGTGCAGCTGACCGCTGTCGAGCCGACCGCGAAGCCGCTACCCGAGGCCGGCGAGCACGTCACCGTCGGTGCCGGGTCGACCGTGTCGGTCGCTGCCGGCGCCGTGTACGTGACCGTCGTCGAGGCTCCCGTCGCCTGCACGGTGACGTCCGCGTGCGCGGCGAGCGTCGGCGCGGTCGTGTCGGAGACGACGACGTGGAAGACGAGCGTGCCCGTGTTGCCGCTCGCGTCCTTCGCGGTGCAGGTGACGGACGTCGAGCCGGCGGGGAAGCCGGTGCCGGAGGCCGGCGAGCACGTCACCGTCGGCGCGGGATCGACCGCGTCGGTCGCGGTCGGCGCCGTGTACGTGACGGTCGTCGACGGCCCCGTCGCCGGCGCCGTGACGTCGGCGTGCGCGGCGATCGCCGGCGCGGTCGTGTCCTGGACGACGACGTGGAACGTGGTCACGGGCGTCGCGTTGCCGCTCGCGTCCGTCGCGGTGCAGGTGACGTCGTGGGCGCCGAGCGCGAGCATCGTCCCGGCGGCGACCGAGCACGACACCACCGGGCTCGGGTCGACGGCGTCCGTGGCCGCCGGCAGGGCGAACGCCGCGCCGGCGGCGCCCGTCGCCTCGACGGTGACGCTGGTCGGCGTCGTGAACGTCGGCGGCGTCGTGTCGGCGAGCGAGGCGGCCCTGCCGAGCGAGCCGGTGGCGAGGCCGAGCAGTGCGACGACGAGCGCGATGCCCGTCCCGGTCAGGAGCGTTCTCATATGACCCACCTCGAGAGGGCTGCCAGGATCGTGACGCCGGCGAGGAGCGAGAGCGCCGCGACGGCGATCTCGGTGCGACGGTCGTCGAGTGCGGAGACGATGCCCACGTGCGTGCCCGCGACGACGCGCGCGGCCGGCGGGCCGATCGCGGCGAAGGCGAGCAGCGCCGCGGCGATCAGCGCGAGCGCGAGCGCGACGGTGCCGAGGTCGCTGTGGACACCGTGGGAGGCCAGAAACGCCGGGGCGGGCGGCGGCGCCGCGGCGACGGGGGCGGCGGCGAGGGAGACGGCGTCCGGCTCGCGCGGTGCGTGGCGCACCGAGGCGAGGGCGGCGATCCGGGCCTGCGCCTCGGCCCGCGCCGTGGCCCGTGCTCGCGCCTTCGCCTGCGCGACGGCCTTCGCCTTGGCCCTGGCCCTGGCCTTCGCCTTAGCCTTCGCCGCCTGCGCCGCCTGCGTCGCCTGCGTCTTCTGGGCGACCTGGGGCTGCGAGACCGACGGCACCTGCGCAGGCGCGGCCGGCGGCGGCGTGACGACGGCCGGCGCGACGGGCTGGAGCGGGAGCGGTGGTGGCCGTCTTCGGCTTCTCCACCTGTTTCTTCGGCGGTGTCGGCTTCGGCGCCTTGGCGGGCGGCGCCTTGTCGGGTGCCGGATCCGCGGCCGGGACCGTCGCCGTCGGAGCCGTCTCGACGGTCGGGGTCGTGGTCGGGGGAGCCGGTTCGGCCCGGAGGGACGCGACGGCAGGCGGCGCCGTCGCCCCGGCTGCGAGCACGGCGACGAGGCACCACCACGACCCGGATCTCCCGAACGACATCGGCCGACCTCCGGCTGGACGCGCCGGGCAGTTCCCGACACCCCCGAATTTCTCCTCATCGGGTCGTGGCGGGCCACGGACGAACAGGGGGTACGCCCCGCATCGGCGGACGGTCCGCCCTTGACCTTCCGGTGACGGCCGTCGTCGAGGACGAGCCTGGCCGCCGGGCGGCCTCTAGCTGCAGTTCCGGTAGCTGTCGGGCAGCTGCTCGTGCCAGGCGAGCGCGCCCGCGAGCGCCGCGCGGCGGTTGCCGCCCTGGAGGTAGCGGGCGAGCACGCGCGGCAGCAGCGCCAGCGCGCGGCACTCCGCCGCCGACTCGTCGGCGAAGCCGGCCTCGTGCTCGGCCTCGTGGAGCGTGATCAGGGCGGCGGCGCCCGCCTCGCCGGCCTCGTCCCTCACCGTGCCGGGGATGCCGAGGCGGCGGGCGACGGCGGCACGGCCGTCGCGGCCGGCGGTGAGCCAGAGATCGGCGCGACAGACCCAGGGCGAGAGCTCGACCCGGTCGGCCCAGGCGAGCGCGGTCGCGGGCGGCCCGCCGGTCGCGCTCTCCCGGAGGCCCGACACGCACTGGTAGGGCACCGTGACCGGGGCGACGTTGGCGGCGAGCGCGGCTGCAGCGGCGAAGGCCGCGAGCATCGGCGAGGAGCCTCCCGGCTACGCGGCCGCTTCCTCGGGCGGCCGTCGGTCGTGGGCGGAGAAGTCGGAGTCGGGCATCGCGGCAGCCGGCACGGCGTCCCGCGCCGCACCGTTTGCCGGCGAGCGTGGGCCTGGTCGCGCCTCCGACAGCCGCTTTCAACGCGCCGGGAGGACTTCCTACGAGGGTCTTGCAGCCGCCGGTCGCGCCTCAGGCGCCCGGCGGCGCGGCGACTTCGGCTGCAGCGCCGGCGGCAGGAGCAGCAGGTGGCTCTCGACGACGGCGGCGGCGACGTCGCTGAGCTTGCGGCCGTTGTGCTGGGAGTGGTCGCGCAGCATCTCGAAGGCCCGGGCGGCGTTGATCGAATGGCGGGCCATCAGGATCCCCTTCGCCTGCTCGATCAGGGCGCGACGCCCGAACGCGCCCTGGAGGCTCTGGTACTCGCCGAACCGCTGGAGCGTGATGTCGATCGCGCTCTGCAGCTCCTCCGGGGAGCCGTCGATGATGTAGGCGAACACGCCGCGTTTCGCGGCCTCGCGCACATAGTCGGGATCGCCGGCGTGCAGGATCGCGATCACCGGGCAGGACGCCTCGCGCACGATCTCGGAGATCAGCTCCAGCGCGTGCGTCGAGCTCTCCCCGAGCCCGACCAGCGCCACGTCCGGGTGCTCCCGGGCGGTGACCGTCCCGACCTCCTCGACGGAGATCTCGCGGGCGATCACGTCGTGCCCGAGCGCCGATCACGACCTTCGCGAGCAGCTCGAGCCGCTCCCGCCTCTCGTTCGCGATCAGAACACGCAGGTGTCGGAGCTCACCGTCCACCGGTTGCCAAAATGATACTCCCCCTTTTGGGGCCACGTCTTCGCGGCGAGAAGGTGCTATCGTCTCGCGTGGCAACGCCGTAGTCGTCGGTGTTGCCGTGTGCTCGCCGGGTCTCAAGCACTGTGACCCGGCGAATGTCCTCCCACAGGCAACGCGGGTCGACGCAGACAGCCGTCGGCCGGTTGCGCGTGGTCGGCCGGTAGAGCCTCGACCACCGGAGGGCACATGATCGACGTACCCGCATTGCCGTCTCTCGCACGGAGGCTGAAGCGCCTGCCCGCGGCGCGCCGCGCGCGCCCGCACCCCCGCCCCCCCTGGACGTCGGAAGGCCTCCACCGCGTCGACGTCGTCGTCCCGGACACGAGGGCCGCCGCGCTCCTGCTCGAGTACGCGTCCCCGATCTTCCCGGCCGAGATCGTCTCCGGCCCGACGCTGACCGTCCGGCTGCAGCCGCCGACCGGAGGGGGCTGGGTGATCGAGCTGCTCTCGCTCGTCGACCGCTGGCTCGACTCGACCCGGCTGCCCGGCGCCAAGGTGCTCTACGCGGGGCGCAGCTACCTGATCCGCTCCGGGTTCGACGCCACGAAGATCGTCCGGCCGCCGGCGGCAGCGATACCCGACCGCTGAGGAGGAGCCATGGCTGCTGTCCAACCCGGCACCACCGTGCAGGGCCCGAGCCCGGAGCAGGCTCCGACGCCCACTCCCGAGTCGCGGACGGAGCGTCTCGTCCGGCACGGGCGCCGCGCCCGCCTCTACACGGGAGCCGTCGTGTTCGTGGCGCTGGCTCGCCGTGCTGATCGTCCTCAGCTCGAAGAACACGCGCAGCGTGAAGCTGGACTGGGCGGTCGGCTCGACGAACGCGTCGCTCGTCTGGATCATCCTGGCGGCCGCCGTCATCGGCTGGCTGCTCGGAATCGCAACCGCGGTCGTGTTCCGCCACCGCACGCGCAGGGTCTGATGGCGCAACGGGTCGAGTCGCGCGAGGACCGGCAGCTCCGGTCCTACGAGGAGACGAGCTCGCGCGCCGCGTCGACTCTCCGAGCTGCGCGGCGGCTCCGGAACCACCAGAGCCGCGGCTTCCTCGAAGAGCTCCGCTGCGAGTGCGACCGGCCGGAGTGCCGCGCGACGTTCCCGGCCGCCGCGCAAGCGCACCGGCAGCGGCCCGAACGCTTCATCGTCGTACCCGACCACGCTCGCCGACGAGTCTCGTCGTCCGCGCCGCCGACCGGTTCTTCGTCGTCGAGCCGCAGGACTAGTCCTGCGGTCCAGGCTCTCGGGGCTGCGGCCGGCGCTCCGTACGACGCGACCGCGTCCCGAGCGCGCGCGTGAAGCTGCGCAGCGCCTGCTCGTCGACATAGGTGACGATCGGGCCGTGCACGAGCAGGCCGGGGGCGGCCCGTTCCTTGAGCAGCGTGGGGAGAAGATCCTCCGCGAGCCACTCGCGGCCGACGGCGACGGCGCAGTGAGCGGTGATGCGATGCAGGTCGTCGTCGAGCGTCTCGGACTCGGTCAGGGACGGCCGGCGGACGAACCGTGTCGGCCCGACGGGGACGATCCGCGCGATCTGCTCGACGAGCTCGCGTCCCGGCGCGAGCGCGCTCGTGAAGAACTCGATCTCGGCCTCGCGGTAGCCGCGCGGGATCACGCGCAGCGCGAAGACCTGGGAGTTCGTGACGTGCTGGATCTCGCCGGTGATGCTCCGGATCGTCAGCGAGCGCAGCGACACCGACTCGACGACGCCCAGGACCTTCCAGGCGTCGATCGCGACGCTGTCGCCGATCCGGAACCAGCCTTCGAAGAACATGAGCAGGCCGGCGATCACGTCCATGAGGAAGCGCTGCGCGGCGAAGCCGATCACGATCGCGAGGAACGACGCCCCGACGATCGTCTGCAGCCGGTGGGCGCCCGAGAGCGCGAGCACCGAGAGGAGAAACGCGAGGGCGAACGCGAGGTAGCGGACGGTCGTCTGGATGAGCGAGATCGCCGTCTCGCGCTGGCGCAGGCCCGTCATCACGCCGGTGTCGAAGGTTGCGCCGTCTCCGCGCCTGCGCCGGTCGCTGCGGTCGACGACGAACGCGGCGAGCCGGGCCGCCACCCGCCCCAGGATCCAGGCGAGCAGGAACAGCCCGGCGATCACGACCACGACGGCGAGCGGCCGCCCCAGCGGCGTGTCCCTGCTCAGCACGTCGATCAGCCTTGTCATCGGAGCGCCACGCTCGAAGTATCGACGCGGCCGCGCCGGTCCAGTCGGCGAACCGGAGAGGCGGCTCGCCCTCGGTGATTCTCGAGGGCGAGCCGCCGTCCGGGGTTGCCGTGCGGAACGGTCAGGACTGGATTCTGACCTGCACGAGCCGCCGGGTGGAGACCCCTGCGAGCGGGTCGTCGCCCGGCTTGCGAGCGCGCACGAAGATCACGAGCCCGGGCCCGCGGGTGAGCGGCATCGCCGACGTCGGGCGCATGGTGATGCTCACCCAGCCGCTCGAGTCGGTCGCCGCCTCGGGAGCGCCGGAGGTCCAGCTGTACGGCAGGCCGAGCGCATAGACCATCGCGCCCTGCACCGAGAAGCCGCGGGTGTCCGAGACGTGGAACCGAACGTTGAACGGGCTGCGGGAATGCAGCGACGTCGGGGTGAAGTGGAGGTTGTCGACGACGAGCCGGTTCGGCAGCGAGACCTGCGTGACCGCGATCGCCTTGCCGCCGCCGGTCACGGCGGGGGTGATGAGCGGGGTCTCCTGCGTGGTCGCCAGCGTGGTTCCGCGGCTGTTGGTCGCGGTCACCTTGACCCGCAGCGTGTTCCCGACGCCTGCGGCGATGGTCGCGTAGGTCGTGGCGGTGGCACCGGAGAGGACGACGCAGCCGCCGCCCGTCGCATCGCAACGCTGCCACGCATACTTGAACGTCGGTGACGGGGAGCCGGACCAGCCGCCCGGGGTGACCGTCAACGTATTGCCTTCCTTGAACGTCCCGGAGATCGCCGGCGGCGAGGTGTTGACGGGCGCGCTGCCGGTGGCCTTGACGACGTCCGTCGAACGGGACGTGGCGGTCCCGGAGCCGGCGGTGTTCGTGGCCGTGACCGCGACCTTCACGCGCTGGCCGACGCCGGCGCCGGTGATCGTGTAGCGGGTACCGGTCGCGTTCGCGATCGGCTGGCACGAGCCGCCGCCCGAGTCGCACCGCTGCCACTGGTACGCGTACGAGGTCGGCTTGTTGTCCCAGCCGCCCTTGGAGGCGCGGAGGGTCGAGCCGTCGCGGGCGGCGCCCGAGATCGACGGGAGCGAGGTGTTCTGCGGGGCGACGACGGCGTCTCTTGCCGCCGGTGCGCACCGGCGTCTCTTGCCGCCGGTGCAGCCGCGGTGAGCGTGAGCGCCAGCGCGGCCGCACCCGCGGTGAAGAGGGTCGTGCGGGTCTTCGCGTGCATGTCGTTTCTCCTAACTCGTGACGAGGGAGCGCAGACCGCGATTCGCGTCTACGACTGCCCTGAACTCGGCGATGTCGGTGGATGGGCGGACCAGGTAGCTGCAGCCGCCGAAGAGCACGGTGGCCCAGGGAAGCCGCGCGGATTCGAGCCAGCGCTGGACGAGGGCCAGGACGTCGGTCGCCCATCCTCGTTCGCCCGCCGGCGGATGCACGCGGACGATCCACACGAGACCGGGAGCGATCTCGGCGGGAAACAGCGCGGCGGCGTACTCGAGGAGCAGGTCGGTGCAGCGCCGGTCCGGGGCGAAGATCTCGATCGACTCGGCCGGCGCTCCGGCAGCCGCACGCGCGCGGCGCCCCACGCGGACGCGGAACCGCCGTGCAGATGCTCCGCTCATGTCTCCTCCCGTGGTCGAGACGTGGTCGCCGACCACCCTCGATCGGGTCGGCCAGAACCCTGCTCCAACCCGCGGTGATGTGGGAGGACACTCGCGCCGGGCCCGACTGCTTTGGAGACCCGGCAGGTACTCCGCGGCGCCGATCGTTACGGCACCGTCGCACTCTCAGTATACGCCGCCCCGCCCGATAGGGGGAAATGCGGGCCCGTCAACGGCGAAATCACCCCCGAACGGTGCTATTCTTGTTGTCAGAAGTAGCGTTCGTCGTGCTGCGCCACATCGATCGGCGCAGCGCTTCGACGGCAGCCCCAAGTTGCAGCGGCCGCCTCGAAGGACCCGCCCTCAGCACTCAGGTCGGAGCACTGCAGCCGCCCCATTCGCGGCGGCAACGAGGCTCGACGAGGGAGGCCGCACACATGACACGTTTCGACAACCGGCTGCGCAGGGGACGTTCGCGCGCCGCCACGGCGCTCGGGTTGGGCACGATCGCGCTCGTGGCGAGCCTGATGCTGTCCGGCGGCGCCCAGGCTGCCACGCCGGCGACGGTCGGCCTGGGAACGGCGGACCAGTTCGCCGTGCTCGCCGGCTCCGGGATCACGAATACCGGCGCGAGCACGATCAGCGGCGACGTCGGGTCGTCTCCGACCCCGACCGAGACGGGATTCACGGCTGTCCGGCAGCGGATTGCGTCACCCTGACCGGCACCAACCACGCCGCGGCCGACCCGAACGACGCGGTCACCCAGGGCGCGAAGACCGCCCTGACGACCGCCTACAACGACGCCGCTGGCGGAACCGCCCGACACCCACGACGGTGGACGACCGAGCTCGGCGGCCAGACGCTGCAGCCGGCGTCTACAACGCCGCCTCGGGCACGTTCGGGCTCACGGGAACGCTGACGCTCGACGGCGCGAACAACGCCGACGCCGTCTTCATCTTCCAGGCGACGGCCGACGCTGATCACGGCGAGCTCCAGCACCGTCAACCTATCACGGCGCGCAGTCCTGCAATGTCTTCTGGCAGGTCGGCATCTCCGCGACGCTCGGCACGAGCTCGCACCTCGGGGGAACCGTCCTCGCCAATGCCAGCATCACGCTACGACCGGCGCCACCGTCGACGGCCGGCTGCTGGCCCCACCGGCAGCGGTGACACTTGACACCAACACGATCACGAAGCCGCGACGTGCGTCACCCAGGCCTCGATCGACTCCGCGGCGGCAGCGAAGGCGGCGGCCGACAAGGCGGCAGGCCGACAGGGCGGCAAGGCCGACAAGGCGGCACGCCACGGCAGCGGCGACGCCCAGGCGGCGGCGGCCGCACAGGCCGCAGCCGACGCGAAGGCCGCTGCGGACCAGGCGACCGCGGCAGCGAAAGCCGCCGACGTGACGGCCGCGGCCGCTGCGGCAGCGAAGGCCGACGCGGCAGCGAAGGCAGCGGCGAAGGCCGGCCGACGAAGGCCGCGGCGCTCGCAGCCAAGGTCAAGGCCGCGAAGGCGGCGGCCGCGAAGGCCGCGACGGCCGCGAAGGTCGCGAAGGCCGCTGCGGTGAAGGCCGCGAAGGCGAAGGCGATCGCGAAGAGGATCGCGGCGATCAAGACGGCCCAGGTCAAGGCGGGGTTCACAGGCTGAGCCCTCCGCACGAGGTATGAGAGTCGGAGTGAGCACCAGTTCCGCAGGGCGGGCGGGCGGCCCGCTCGCCCTGCGGTACGTCGTCGTCGTGGCGACCCTCGCCGCACTTGCCGCCACCGGGAGCGGCGCGGCGAGCCGCCACGCCGAGAGTGCCCCGGACGCAGGAGCTCGTGACGCTGCGCACCTCGCAGGCGGTGCGCTCCGCTCCGCACGCGGGCGCCCCGTCGCGCCGGTCGATCGCCGCCCGGCGTCCCCTCACCGGCGCGCCGACCGTGTTGCCGGTGCTCGGAACCGCACCCGGCGGCTGGCTGCGGGTCCGGCTGCCGGGACGCCCCAACGGCGCCACCGGATGGATCCGGACACGGGGAACGACTGTCGGCTTCACGCCGTGGCACATCGTCGTCGACACGGCGGGACGGCGCGTGCTCGTCTACCGCGCGGGACGCGTGGCGAGAACGTTCCGGGCCGTGGTGGGCAAGCCCTCCACCCCGACCCCGGCCGGGAGCTTCTTCGTCGAGGAGCCGGTGCGCCTCGCCCCCGGTGACCCCGGCGCACCGTTCGCGCTGGCGTTGAGCGCCCGCTCGGACGTCTTCCAGGAGTTCGACGGCGGCCCGGGGCAGGTCGCACTGCACGGGCTGGCGAACATCGGCGGCGTGCTCGGCACCGCCGCCTCCCACGGATGCGTGCGGCTCGCCGGGGACGCGATGCGCTGGCTCGTCGGGCGAATCGGCGCAGGCGTGCCGGTCACGATCACGCGCTAGCTGGAACGCGCATCTCGCCGCCGCCTCGGGGGCGTACCTCGCCGGCCCGCCGACCGCAGGGAAATCGCACGGGCACGGCCCCTGATAGCTTCCTCGACAGCGGTGTCGTACTCATCGGCGCCGCGGAGCGCTCGCCGAGGGCAAAACCGCGGCTCGGCAGAACGTCCTCCCACAGGCGGTGCGGGTTGGAGCCATTGCGGCCGACCTCGAGCCTGGTCGGTGACCACGTTCGGCGGCGGGGAGCCATGCACACAGCGTCCGATCGAGTCGTTCCTCGGGAACGGCGGTCTGCGCCGTTCCCGAACACGCCGCGTGCATGCGAGCCTGCCCACGGCCTGGGCGTTCGCAGGCGCGGGAGCGCGCGAGGTGCCGTGACCGCCGATCCGCCGTTCACGTTCCCCGAGCCCGCGGCCGTCCGTCAGGTCGTCCAGATCGACCACCGGCTCGCGTTCGACCCGTGGCACCCCGGGACGATCCTCGTCGCGGGGGAAGAGCGGCAGGTGACGCTGAAGGAATGGAGGCTGTTCGTCCTGCTCGCCTCCGACCCGGCGCGGGTCTGGCCGCAGATCCTGCTCTACGAGCGCCTGTGGGACTGTGCCGGCCTCGTCCACACGAGCGGCGCGCTGCGCGTTCTCGTCATGCGCCTCCGCCGGGCGCTGCCGCCGGGGTACCTCGCCAGCGTGCGCGGCGCCGGCTACCGGCTCCTCCCCCGTGCCGACCTCCTGAGGCGTGCGCCGCGAGCACGTCGTCGCGGTCGCCCCTGACGTGGTCGCGATCCTCGCCACGGAGGCACTCCCGGAGGAGGAGATCGGCGACACCCTCCACCGGCTTCTCCTGCAGGCTGCGGCGAAGCGAGCCGAGAGTCGATCGGTGAGGCCGAGGCACCGCTCAGTTGGCCGTCGTTGCGTGGGCTGTAGGGCCTCCGGCTCGCGCCGGGAAAACCGCAAGCGAGCGTTCCTATGCTGGAGCGGTGCTCGCGGAACCGGGAGATCTCGACCGAGCCGTGCTGAAGGCGGCCTTGGAGAGCCACGGCGGCTGCGCGACCCGCAGCTCGAGTACCTGCCGGTCGGCTTCGGGAGCCACCAGCTGGCGGGCCGGCGAGACTCCGGCGCCGAGCGATTCGTCACCGTCGTCGCCCCGGCGGCGGCTTCCATGCCGGCCCGGACACCGCCGCCGCGTTCGCCGGCTCGACCGCGCGTCCCGGACGGCGCGTTCCTGCGCGACGACGCCGGCCTCGACCTCGTCGTCACGCCGCTCCCCGATCCCGCGGGCACGATGCGTCCGCGCCCCGACGACCGCTATGCCGTCACGGCGTCGACCGCCGGCGCCGGCGCCCTCGAGCGATGGGGTCACTGGGAGTCCGCCGAGGGTCGGACGCAGGATCGCAGGCGTCCTCAGCCGGATGCACGCGACGAGCGGGCGCGTTCCCGAGGGACTTCCGCGGCGCGAGGACTTCGACGCTCGCACTCCGCGCGCCGAGCTCGTCGAGGCCCTCCGCGACGCTCGACCGCCCGTGGACGACGGGCCCGTTCACGGAGCCCGAGCGCCGCCAGCTCGAGTACCACGCCCGCGACCTGGAGCGGCGACCGGGCGAGTACGACGCCCTGGTCGCCAGGGTCCGTGCGAGCCCCGAGCCGCGGGTCCTGCCGCGGCGAGCCGCATCGCGCGAACGTGATCCGCGCTCCCGACGGCGGCGTCAAGCTCGTCGACTGGGACACGGCGCTGATCGCCCCGCGCGAGCGCGACCTCCACTTCGTGCTCGACGAGAGCCTGACCGGCTGGGACGAGTACCTCGCCGCGGGCGGGAAGCCGTCTCGACCCACAGGCCCGGGAGCTCTACCGCCGCGGTGGCATCTCTCCGACGTGATCGTCCCCGTCGCCCTCTTCCGCCGGCAGCACGAGCGAGACGACAACACCGCGGCCTGTGGGAGACCTCCCCGGCCCTCGCGCACAGCTGACGCCACCGCCGAGCGCTCTACGGGCGCGCGCCGTACAGCCGCCGCTCCGCGCCGAGGTGGGAGGCCCAGTCGAGGCGGTCGGCGCCGGCGAAGCGGAGGTAGGCGCGGAGCGCGTCGCGCATCGCGTCCACGAACCCCTCCGCGCGCCGCGGCTCGAACCCGTCCTCCCACCAGACGTCGAGCACCCGCACGCAGCCGTCCTCGCGCTCGATCCGCGGCTCGATCCGGCCGACGAAGCGGTCGCGGAAGACGATCGGCAGGACGTACCAGCCCCAGCGGCGCTTGGCGGGCGGCAGGAACAGCTCCCAGACGTACTCGAAGCCGAACAGGCTCCCGAGCAGCTTGCGGTCCCAGACGAGCGCGTCGAACGGGGCAGGAACGCGACCGAGGGCGGCGGCTCCGGCGGAGCGTCCAGCAGCTCGACCTCGTCGCGGAGGACGAAGCGCCTGCCCGTCACGCCTTCGACCTGGACGGGCACGAGGTCGCCGCGCTCCACGAGCTCCTCGCGGAGCGCGTCGCGCCCCGGGTGACCGGGTGGGAGCCGGGGGTCGGGCTTCGCGGTGCCGATCCCGCTGAAGGCGCCGTCGGCGCCGCCGACGCCGAGCAGCCCGTGGGCGCGGTAGCGCGAGAGGAGCTTGTGCCGCATCTGCTCGCGCAGCGGCGGCTCCGGTGTGAGCAGCTCGTCCGGGAGCAGCCGCTCGATCAGGTCGTAGTAGCGGCGGTTGCCGTCGCGGCGCGCGAGGCCGAGGACGCCGGTGACGGCGTACGCCTCGAGCACGGCCCGGACGGTGTTGGTCGGCGCCCCGAACCAGTCGGTCGTCGGGCCCTGCTCGCGCTCGAAGTCGAGCGAGCCGAGCGGCCCGTCGGCGCGCACCCGGTCGAGCACGCGCCCGGCCACCTCGGCGTTGTCGGCGAGGGTCTGCCGGGCGCTGCGGCCGAGCGTGGCGCGGAACCACGGGTACTCGCTCGCGAGGACGAGCGAGAGCCCCTTGTTGTACGCCTCGAAGATCTCGCGACGCTCGTAGAGCAGCTCGCACCAGGCCGGGTCGTAGTCGGCGACGCGGGCGTGCAAAACGAGGTCGTGGCTGCGCCCGGCGACGGCGATCGGGTCGAACTGGACGGCCCCGAAGCGGCGAAACACCTCGAGCACCGCGTCGGGCCCACCCGCGAGCGCCCGCGCCGGCGCGAGCAAGTGGCGGGCGACGAGAAACCGGCGCGCAGCCTCGGCGGCGACCTTCACGCCGGGGACGCTAGACGCTCGGCTTGGCGCTGCGCGAGGTGTTCAGGGCGACGGCGGCGCGAACGAGCGCGACGAGAGCCTGCTCGTCGATCGTGTCGCCTTCGCGAAAGTCGATGGCGCGCCTGACGTTGCCTTCGAGGCTCGAGTTGAACAGGCCCGCAGGGTCGTCGAGGGCCGCGCCCTTGGCGAAGGTCATCTTCACCACGCTCTTGTAGGTCTCGCCGGTGCAGATGATCCCGTCGTGCTCCCAGACGGGAGTGCCCCGCCACTTCCACTCCTCGACGACCTCGGGGTCGGCCTGCTTCACGAGCGCGCGGACCCGGGCGAGCATCTCGCCGCGCCAGTCGTCCAGCTCCCGGATCCGCCCGTCGATCAGCTCGGACGGAGAGCCTGTGCGTTGCGGAGCGTCCTTCTTCACGGCACCAATCTCATACCAGATCGGCCGCAGACCGCACCGCCCGACCACACCTCTCGCCGTTACGCGACGGAGGTTTCGGGCGACCAGCCGATCGCCGGGGCGACGTGGCGGACGATCGTCTCGAGCAGGCGGGCGTTGTACTCGACGCCGAGCTGGTTCGGGACGGTCAGCAGGATCGTGTCGGCCGCAGCGACCGCCGCGTCCTCGGCGAGCTCGGCCGCGATCACGTCGGGCTCTCCGGTGTAGCTGCGTCCGAAGCGCGCGAGCGCCCCGTCGAGCCGGCCGACCTGGTCCTCCCCGCTGTCGCGCCCGCCGAACAGGCGGCGGTCGAGGTCGGAGGTGATCGGCAGGACGCTCCGGCTCACCGAGACGCGCGGGCCCGCGCGTGGCCCGCCTCCGCCCAGGCCCGGCGGAACAGCGCGATCTGCTCCGCCTGCAGCTCGTCGAACGGGACGGCGGTGTCCTCGAGCAGCAGCGTCGAGCTCATGAGGTTCATGCCCTGCTCGCCGACCCAGGCCGCGGTCTCGCGGGTCCCCGATCCCCACCAGATCCGCTCGGGGAGACCGGGCGACTGCGGCTGGATCGCGAGCATCCCCGGCGCGGCTGCCCCGCCGGCATCGGCGTGGACGACGCCGGCGCCGGCGATCGCCGCGCGGAAGAGATCGGCCTTCGCGCGCGCGTAGTCCGCGTCGCTCACGCCGTCGGGGGGCGCGTAGCCGAACGCGTCGGCGCCCCGGTACGCGGGCTCGGGGGAGCCGCGGCTGATGCCGAGCTGCAGCCGGCCGCCGCTGAGGAGGTCGGCGACGGCCGCGTCCTCCGCCATGTAGAGCGGGTTCTCGTAGCGCAGGTCGATGACCCCGGTGCCGATCTCGATGCGGCTCGTCGCGCACGCCGATCGCCGCGAGCAGCGGGAACGGCGCGGAGAGCTGGCGCGCGAAGTGGTGCACGCGCACGTACGCCCCGTCGACGCCGAGCTCCTCGGCCGCGACGGCGAGCTCGACCGTCTGGGCGAGCGCCTCCCGGGCCGTGGGCGTCTGCGACCACTCGGCCTCGCTGCCAGTGGCCGAACGAGAGGAAGCCGATCCGCTTCCGCGGCGCCCCCTCGACCGGAACGCTCATCTCCACCACTGCCCCATGCGAGCCGCGGACTCTAGTGAACGACTCTGCGGACGGGAGCCGTAGAACGGTTTCCCGACGCGGACGCCGGCGCCGCAGGGGCTCTCGACCGGGAGTCGGTAGCACAGCGCGGCGGGCGACCTGGACCGTTGGTCAGTGCTTCCTGTCTTTCGGATGGGTGGGCCAGACAAGGGTCGAGACCCAGATCCCGTCCATGAGATCGACGCAGCACGCGACTGTTCTGCCGCCACCGCGGCGTCCGGCGCGCGTGCGGCGCCATCGGACGTCTTCGCGGGACTTCGACTCCCGCGACAACAGCCGTCTGCGGGCGGCCACGAGGGAGGAACGATGAAGAAGACCATGCTGGCGCTGGCGCTCCTGACCAGCGCCGTGTTCGTCGGCGGTGCGGCCGCGGGCTACCACCCGTCCGACCACTGGACGCTGAGCCTCTCGGCGCACCCGGCGACGATCACGTCCGGGGAGCACGTCGACCTCAGCGGCGTCCTGGTGAACAACGGGACGGATGGCGTCGGCAACCAGGAAGTCGTCCTGCGCACGTATGCCAACGGCTCCTGCACCGGCACGCCGTCGGGCTCCGAGAACATCACGACGAGCAACCCGTGGCACGGCGCGAAGGGCGAGTACGGCAAGACGGTCAGCCCTTCGGTCGGCACGTGGTCGTTCAAGGCGGAGGCGAGCGGCCACGGTTCCGGCCAGTACGCCGTCTCCGGCTGCGTCACGGTCACCGTCAATCCGAAGGCCGACGCGTGGACGATCACGCTCGCTGCCAACCCGGCGGCGATTACCGTCGGCGGGTCCAGTGAGCTGACGGGCCGGCTGACCAAGATCAGCGACCATCAGGCGCAGGGTGACCAGACCGTCGTCGTGCGCGAGTACGACGGAGCGACCTGCTCCGGCTCGGCCGTGAAGAGCACGGCCCTGAAGACGGCGAAGTACGGCTCCGGCAAGGGCACGTACGGCGTCGGGTTCGACGGCTCGGCCGCCGGGACGTTCTCGTTCCGGGCCGAGGCGACGGGCTCGCATGACGGCGACCACGCGCTCTCCGCGTGCGCCGCGGTCACCGTGAACGCCGCCGACACCGGCAACGGTGGCGACGACGAGACGACGACGCAGGACCCGATCGTGGATCCGGTCGTCGCCCCGCTCGGGGCTCCGGTCGTGGCCCCGTCCGGTGGGATCGGCGTCTTCCTCTGCTACAGCAAGTTCGGCACGGACACGATGCCGATGCACATGCGGATCGGCGACGCCTTCGACGCCATCGCGAGCGGGCAGTTCAGCTACTGGAGCCCGGCGATCGCCGAGGCCGGCAACGTCGAGTACGGCACGAACATCGGCGCATACCACCTGGTGTGCAACCCGCCGGCCAACCTGACGGACACCGGCATCGACGTCGACGGCGGCGGCAACCTGTACGCCGACCACGGCGCCGTGTGGAGAGAGGCGTGGGTCGACAGCACGCTCGGCCTGTACGAGATCTACGGCTAGGCGAACCGCCCGAGGTCTCGTGCCCCGGCCTCGTCGGTCGGGACACGAGACCTCGGAGCTCGACAGCGTCGGCCACGCCGCGAAGCGGGCTCGCGGGCAATGCCGAACGAACGAAGAGCCGCCCTTCGGCGGCTCTTCGGAGTGGTCCATCCAGGCTCGCATGACTACCCTGTTCGGTCGCCTACGTCGAGGGATGTCGCGAGCGGTACCGGAGGCATCCTCCGGCGAGCGCTTGATCGGAGGTCTCACGTCCGAGAGCTCTACGCTTCCGTCGCGAGCTGGACGTGGCGCGACCGACGGGGCGGCGGCGTGACGGCTCGCGTCCCGACGGGGAGGTGCTGCAGATCCCGGCACCGGGGGACTCGAGGCGTGGCTCGGGCCTCAGCAGGCCTGACGGGCCTGGCTCGTCATCGGCAGGGGGTTCGCCCAGCGCCACCATCTGGGGCTCTTCGGGGCGTCGAGTCGCGCTTTGCTTGGCTGGTCGACGGCAGGGCCCGCGGCGACGACGTCACTGGCTGCAGCGTTTCACGCCCCGCTCGGCCGGCCGCTGAGCGCATCTCGCGCAGGTCGCAGCTGACGGGGCCGGCCGGATGCGGCCACGCGGCCTCGCCGAGGTCGGCGCGCGCGGGCCGACGGTCGCTGGGACGCCGCGTATGGGTCAGCGCACCGCCGCTTCCCGACGCTCCAGCGCGGCTCGACGGCGCCCCGCCGCCGCGACGGCCTTCGCTCACTCGACGCCCGCCCGCTCTCGTCATCTGGCGCCTGACGACGCGGCGCCCCGCCACCCGTGCCCGGCGGCTGGCGCAGTACCTCGGCTGCTCCGCCGCGGGCGCTTGCACGCTGCGCGTCCTGCGGGGGGCACATGGCAGCGGTGCTTCGGCATACCGGCACTGTCGCGCCCGTCACGGAGCCCGGCGCCGCGCCGCCGGCGCGGGCGCGGCTTGCGACGTCCGGACTCCGAGCGCGGCGAGCGGAAGCGGAGTACTGCGGCTCGCGGCGCCGACCGAGCCGCCAGGCGCTCTTCGTGGCATCTGGCTCGTCCGGCCTGTCCCCTCACTCTCACGCCCTCTCGTCTCGTGCCGCGAGCAGCTTCTCCGAGAGCTTCGGCCCTCGACCGGGCTCGCTCCACGGGCACACCTGGATGCAGATCGCGCAGCCATAGGTCTTCGTGAAGTACGGCACGCACCGGTCGAAGTCGACGTACCACTTCTCCTCCCCGCGCACGAGCTGCTTCTCGTCGGAGATCGCGTCCGGCGGACAGTCGAGCACGCACCGCCGGCAGGTGCGGCACAGGTCGTCGACGCCGATGTCCACCTCCTCGTCGGTCGCGAGCGGCAGGTCGGTGACGATCGTGGCGAGGCGGACGTTCGAGCCGTGCTCCTTGCTGATCAGGGATCCGTGCTTGCCGAGCTGGCCGAGACCGGCCCGGACGGCGAGCGGGATGTGGAGGAGATCGGTGCTGTTGGGGTTGCCGTACGCCTTCGCCGGCCAGCCGAGACCCCTGACGTGCTCGCCCAGCTCGATCGCGATCCGGGAGACGGCCCGGTAGACGCGCATGACCTCGAGGGCCGCGCGAGGCTGGGGGACGAAGCGCATCTCGTCCCGGTCCATCCGCAGACCGATGGAGATGGCATAGCGGTAGGGCACGTCGGCGCCGGCGTAGAGCACGTCGTCGGTGAGGCGCGTGACCCCGACGAGGTCGGCGCCGAGCTCCCTGGCCTTGTCCTTGATCCGGGCGGTCATCAGCGCCGGATCCGGAACGTCGACGCGGTTCGCGTTGACCGGGCCGTCGCGACGGCGCAGCTGCCACATGTTGGCCAGGATGTGACGGACGACTCCCCGGGGATTGATCAGGGCGAAGAACTGATCGAGCGCGTCCCACGGCAGCGTCTCGCCGCCGGGGTTGTGGAAGACCTTCCGGGCGCGCGTGCGCTCCGCGCCTCCGAGCCCGTTGATCTCGTTGCCCGATCTCGGCGCGTTCCGGTACCCGAACGCGTAGGTCGGCGGCGGCGGATCGTGGGGCCTCACCGCCCGAGCTCCTCGTCGACGAAGAAGACGTCTCCGCGGCGCTCGATCTGCCGGTAGCGCCGCCGCACGAGGGCCCCGGTGACGAAGTAGCCCCGGAGCAGGCCGAGCATGCGGCGCAGCACACGAAGATCCCGCACGACCCGTGCCCGGCGCGACGCGGCGACCGCCGGATCCTCGATCGTCCTCAGCGCGGCTCTCCGTTCAACGGCATCGGCGCAAGCCGGGATCGACAGCAGAGAACGGCCTCCCGCGATTCGGCATACGCCCGCAGAGTCTACTGAGCCCTGTTTCGGCCTCGACTGGCGTGGTCGACAGCACGCTCGGCCTGTACGAGATCTACGGCTAGGCGAACCGCCCGAGGTCTCGTGCCCCGGCCTCGTTGGTCGGGGCACGAGACCTCGGGACTCGTGACGGCCGGACCGCCAGGCGCAAGCCGCGGGCGGAAGCGGCCGCGAAGCGGGCGACACCGCCCCGGATGTGGGCGGTGTCCCGCGTTCGGGTGTGGACCGGCTTCCACCGCCGAGTCGTTAGCCTGAGGACGGCGGATCGCGCTGGTGGCGCGGCCGATCCGGTCCGGCCGATCACGTGCCACGAAGGTCGACTGAAGTGGCGAGGGAGGTCCAGGCGTGAGCGACCCGGGGATCGAGGCGGAAGGCCTGCGGAAGCGTTTCGGCGAGGTCGATGCGTTGCGCGGCGTGGATCTCCACGCACCTGCGGGCAGCGTGCTGGGTCTGCTCGGCCCCAACGGGGCAGGGAAGACGACGGCCGTCCGGATCCTGACCACACTGCTCAAGCCCGACCGCGGGAGCGCACGGGTCGCCGGATTCGACGTGGCCAGGGAGCCCGCGCGTGTCCGGGCGCAGATCGGACTTGCCGGCCAGTACGCGGCCGTCGACGAGAACCTCAGCGGTGCGGAGAACCTCGAGATGGTGGGGCGGCTCTACCACCTGGGCCGCCGCGCGTCACGGCAGCGCGCGGCCGAGCTGCTGGAGGACTTCGGGCTCGCCGACGACGGCAAGCGCCTCGTCCGGACGTATTCGGGAGGCATGCGCCGCCGGCTCGACCTTGCCGCGGCGCTCGTTGCGCGCCCGCCGATCCTGTTCCTCGACGAGCCGACGACGGGACTCGACCTGCGCAGCCGGATCGCGCTCTGGGACTCGCTCGGGACGCTCGTCAGCGGCGGCACGACCGTGCTCCTGACCACCCAGTACCTCGACGAGGCCGACCGGCTGGCGCACCGGATCGTGGTGGTCGACCACGGCATCGTGATCGCCGAAGGATCGCCGGACGAGCTGAAGCGGCGGGTGGGCGGCGACCGGCTCGAGATCCGGCTCGCCGACCACGCCGCCGCCGAGGCGGCCGCGGCGGCTCTCCGGACGCTCGGGAACGGCGCAGCTGCAGTCACCGACGGCGTGGTGTCCATTCCGGCTGCCGGCGGGGACGCGATCGTCAGGGCCGTCCGCGCACTCGACCAGGCGGGGATCTCGATCGACGACATCGCGACTCGCCGGCCGACGCTCGACGACGTCTTCCTCGAGCTGACCGGCCGCGCCGCAGCCGACGCGCCGGAGGAGCCGGCATGAGCCCGCTTGCGCACGAGCTCTCGGACATGTGGGTGCTCGCCACGCGGAGCGTCAAGCGGATCGCGCGCCAGCCCGACCTGCTCGTGGGCTACACGGTGCAGCCGCTCATGTTCGTGCTGCTCTTCGTCTACGTCTTCGGCGGCGCGATCTCGACGCCGGGAATCCGCTATGTCGACTACCTGATCCCGGGGATCGTCGTCCAGTCGATCACCTTCGGCGGCTTCGTCACCGCGCTCGGACTTTCCGACGACCTCAGGAAGGGGCTGATGGACCGTTTCCGGTCGCTGCCGATGTCGCGCTCGGCCGTCGTCACCGGCCGCACGTTCGCCGACATCAGCACGAACATGATCCAGCTCGCCGTCATGCTCGGCGTCGGGCTCGCGGTCGGCTTCCGCTTCCAGACGGGCGTCCCGACGATCCTCGGCGGAATCGGGCTCGTCCTGCTGATCGGCTACGCCTTCTCGTGGGTGTTCGCATTCGTCGGACTCGCCGCCTCGTCGCCGGAGGCCGCGAACGCGTACGGCTTCACGATCCTGTTCCCGCTGACGTTCGTGTCGTCGGCGTTCGTGCCCGTGGGCTCGATGCCGACCTGGCTCCAGCCGGTCGCGCGGCACAACCCGTTCACGACCATGGTCAACGCGACCCGCGGACTCTTCATCGGCACCCCGGCGGGAAACGACGTCTGGCTCGCCGCCCTCTGGTCGGTCGGGATCGCGCTCCTGTTCGGCGCGCTCGCGATCTGGCGCTACCGCCGCGTCGTCGCCCACTGACCGACGACGCCGACTGCCCGGTTCGGCCGTGAGGTGGCCGCACGAAGGCACCGATGACGACGTAGCCCCGGAACAGGCCGAGCATGCGGCGCAGCACCGAAGATCCCGCACGACCCGTGCCCGGCGCGACGCGGCGACCGCCCCATCCTCGATCGTCCTCAGCGCGGCTCTCCGTTCGCGACGGCATCGACCTCGCAGAGAACGGCCTCCCGCGATTCGACATACGCCCGCGAGTCCACTGACCCTGTTCCGCCTCGTCTTCCGCGGCGAGCCCCACGACCGCGGTGCGAAGCGTCCTTCCTCACGACCTGCCTCTCATACGCATCGACGCGTGACCGTAGACGGCTCAAGCCCTTCGTCTGCCCGGCGATCCGCCTGTTCAGCCCCGCACCGGACGCCAGCGCTCCGGCTACCGTCGCTACATATGCCGTCTTCTTCCCGGCGGATTCCCGTCGCTCCCCCACCGTCCTCAGCTGCGGCGAGCGCTGTGATGCGTGGCAATCGGAAGACCGACACTCGGCCCGAGACAGCCGTTCGGTCAGAGCTGCATCGACGCGGCCACCGGTTTCTCAAGAACGTCCGACCCGAGCCCGACATCGCCTGCCGTGTCGACATCGTCTTCCGAAGACCCCGTCTTGCCGTTTTCGTCGACGGCTGCTTCTGGCACGGGTCCCCAGACCACGGCACTCAGCCGCGAACGAACACGAGCTACTGGGCCCCGAAGATCGCGAGAAATATCGAGCGGGACAAAGAGAACGATCAGCTCCTTGTTACCCGCGGCTGGCATGTGCTCCGCATCTGGGAGCACGAGAGCACGAGCGATGCGGCTGATCGCGTTGAAGCTGCGCTGAACCGCGTCGGTTAAGGCCGTTGCACAAGTCACTCCAGTACCGCTGGCCGGCGAGCGTCACCTCGTGCTCGCGCATCCTCCGCAGATATTCGTTCGGGAACCTCTCAGCAAACGTGCTAGCCGCCAACGGAGAGGCGATTGCCGCCGCGGTGACGACCTCCGCCACGCTCTCGTAGATCGCCATGAGCACGCCGGAAACGCGAGCGCTTCCAAACGATGGCCTCGCGATAAGGCGTCACTGCTGCGGGGAGAGGCCACGAACACCGCCTTGTCAACTCCACGCAAAACAGCTTCCGCAGGGATGGTAGCACCGCAGCTTTATCACGGGCTTCTGCTTCACCTCAACGCCCAGAACGAGCTTTCCGTCCGCTCCAAACCGTCACGTCCAAGCCCGTCGGGTTGTGGACCGAACGGAAGCCGCACCTCTTCGGAGCACCAGCTCGAAGACCGCAGCGCCCACCAATGCCTGGCCCTCGACGGCCATTCTCCGGATCTTCGTTGATGAAGAGGTTGCATGACAGCTCGAGCAGAGTCCTCGATCGGCGCATTCGCGAAGATCTCAAGTTCCCCAAGCCGTCCCGAAGCTCTTCTGCCTCCGCCTGACTCTGCCGCTTGCCTCAGCCGTATGAAGGCGACAAGACCGGAGATCGCATTAGCGCGGTCGCCCTGATTCAGCTCGGTCAAGTAGCGAACGATGTCGCGGTGGTACGGCTGCGCCTTCCTCTCGGATGTTCTCGAGACCGCCGTCCGACACGATCAGAGCTGAACCAAGGCTGGTTGTTCAGCGGCTCAGGCCCTTTGCGGCCGAGGTGGTAGCCGTAGAGCGGGCTCTTCTCGACGAGTACCTTCACTACGCCGCGCATCGAGTAGGCGTTGGGGCCTGCCCTGTCTTGACGTTAGCGCGTCGACCTCCGGTCGTCGCCTTGGCCAGTAGCGCTGTTCCCAGCGCGGCGACGTACGACTGCGAGGGCAATCGGCGATCCGCTCCGTGCGTGCCAGCCATATCGCAGAGCTCGACGTCCCTCTCGGCGGCGTCACCGCCTGCTCGAGAGCTCTGCCAGCCGCCTTCGAGGATGGTTGATGCCCACAGGCGCTTACGCCGCGACGACCGCGGGCTCGTCCAGGTCGCCGCGCCGAGTCGCTCCAGCTCGAGCGCGAGCCCGCTGGCGACCACCGCGGCGAAGGGCGGCGGCACGGCGTTTCCGAGCTGAAGCTGCTGCTCGCGTCGCTACCCGAGACGACGAATCGTCGGGGAAGCCCATCAGCCGCTTCAGCTCGGCGACCCGTAGCCGCCGGTTCGCCCAATGGAACGGCCCGACCCACGGTCCGGGCTGGCCCTGGATGGTCGGAGAGGGGCGGTCGGGGTCGAGCTTTAGCAGGAAGCTCCAGTAGCGTGAGCGCCACTTGAAGCGCGGGCCCGGATGCCCGCGCTCGGCTGTCCAGAAGAGGTAGTTCTCGCCGGGCGGCACTCCCCGAAGCTCCTCGGCGAATGTCCCCTCGACGACCTCCTCCGGCTCGGGCGGATTCTGGCGCTGCGTCAGCCCTTCAAGGCTTCGCCCGACGTGACGTGGCGGGGAAGGACGCTGTCCCAACCTTTTCGCGTCTCATGGGGGCCGGCGTGGGTCGCCGTCGGCCAAGGAAGCTCCAGGCGTGCGGCGAGCGGTCGAGCAGGTCGCGCGCACGCCGACGCAGAACAGGCGCTGGCGCAGCTGTGGACGCCGTAGTCAGCGGCCAGCAGGACGCGGAGGTCGACGGCGTACCCCGCCTCCCTCACCTGTGCGCGAAACGCTCGAACACCGGCTGGTTCTGGTTGCGGTAGGCGAGCCCGTAGACGTTCTCCATCAGGAACGCCTTCGGGCGTGACGGCGAGGAGACGCACGTACTCGTCCAGGAGCGAGGCCTTCGGGTCCGCGCCCCTGCGCGTTGTACTCGAGCCAGTAGCCGCTCTTCGAGAACGGAGTACACGGCGGCCCCCCGTGGAGGAGGTCAGCCTCCCCAGGTCTCGAGGCCAGCACGTTCCAGAAGCTCCGCACCGCCAACAGCTGTGATGTCCCCGAGGACAGCTCAGCGCTCAGCGATGGGAAGAACTCCGCCCGGTTGCGGATCAGCGTATGCCGCGCGATCGCCTCCCACTCAACCGCAGCAGCCGTCTCGAAGCCAGCAGCCTCACACCCGAGGTCGAGTCCTCCGGCCCCGGAGAAGAGGGAGATTGCACGCACAGGTCGCCAGTCTATGGTCGGCCTCGGACGCGCTCGCCGCATGCGAAAGCCCTCGGCGTCACGAGAGCCCGGCGCCGCGACCGACCTGCGCGGGCGCGGCTCGCGACGTCAGGCCTCCGAGCGCGAGCCGGCTCCGCCGGCTCGCCCCCGAGCGAGCGGAAAGCACAGCGCCAGCGCACCGCGCGCGTAAGCGCGCGTTGCGCCAGCGAAGCGGGCGAAGCCGAAAACACTGAACGAACGAAAAAGCCGCCCACAGGCGGCTTTTTCGGAGTGGGCGGTACTGGGCTCGAACCAGTGACCCCCAGCTTGTCGAGCTGGTGCTCTCCCAACTGAGCTAACCGCCCCAGGAGCCCGGCATTGTAGCGGCCGGGCGGGTTCCGCCTCCCCTAGTGCAGGAACTGCATCGGGTCGACCGGGGTGCCGTTCTCGCGCACCTCGAAGTGGAGGTGCGTGCCCGAGCACCGGCCCGTGCAGCCGGCGGTGCCGATCGTCTCGCCCCTCGCGTCACGTGGTCGCCGACCTGGACGTTCATCGCCGAGAGGTGCGCGTACAGCGTCTCGACGCCGGGCGCGATCTCGACGTCGACGATGTTGCCGTAGCCCTCGAAGCCGGTCGTGTAGCCGACGTGGATCACCTCGCCGGCGTGCGCGGCGACCACCGTCAGCGAGCGGAGCATGCCGATGTCGATGCCGTCGTGCTCGAGTGGGCCCGACGGGATGAACGGCGTCGTGATGACGCCCTCCGCCGGCCACCGGAAGACGACTTCCTGCCTGGCGCGCGCCGACGAGCTCCGCTTCGCCGTCTGCCGGGCGGCGAGGGTCCGGGTCGACGCGCGCTGCATCGAGGCCGCCAGGTGCCGCGGGAACCGGTCGAAGCCGATCGTCTGCGCGTGGTGCTGGACCGGGTCGGCGAGCGCCTGCCCGGCGCCGCCGGATCCCAGGACGCCCGCGAACGGCGCGGCCCCGAGGACCACCGCGACGAACGCAAGTCTGACCGCCCGCTGCCGCATGCGGCCCGCAGGTTAACCTATTCCTTACAACTCCCGCGCCGATTGTCCTGCAAAACCGCCAGAACAAGCGGTTTCCGATGGACTTGACAGATTCGCTGCGAGGTTCCGCGACCGTTCTAGAAGATCTCGGGGCACCACGGCAGCGGGTGCCACGAGAACATCCGCTCGGCCAGCGCGACCGCGCCGGGGCGCAGCTCCTCCACCCTGCCGGCCTCGTGCAGGTGCGTGAACGGGACGCCGCCGAGGTACGCCGAGCCGAGCACGTCGACGTCGAGCGCGAGGTCCGGCTCGGCGTCCGTGCGCGTCGCCGCACCGTCCTCGAGCCGCCAGCGGCCCTCGTTCCACGGGCAGAACGCGTCGCGCACGTCGAGGACGAGCGAGCCGTCCGCCGCGTAGGCGCGACCCGAGAGCGCCGCGCCCACGTCGACGAGGCGAACCCACAGGCTGTCGCTCAGCCGGTAGCGGGCGCGCCGCGGATTCGCGAGCAGCAGCAGCAGCGGGTGGTCGGGCGGCAGCAGCTCGGCGACGATCGTCTCCGTCCAGTCGACGTCGAGGAGGAAGCGCCAGATCTCCGCGGTCGCCTGCGGTGTCGTGCCGAGCGCCTCGTTCACGGTGAGCTTCGCCGTGGAGACGCCGTCGCTCCAGCTCTGCTCGCGCTTGTAGATCGCGTACGCCTGCGTCTCGCCGTCGAGGTCGAGCGCGACGAACCGGCGCGGGTTGCCCAGCTCCTCGTCCGGGATCCGGAGCGGACGCAGCTCCCACCACGCGTCCGACCGCGCGAAGAGACCCGCGCGCTGGCCGCGCACCGCCTCCCACACCGGCGGGAAGAGCTCGCGCGCCTCCTCGGCCGTCACGAAGCGCGTCCGGCCGCGCCGCTCCAGCGGCTTCGCGAAGTCCGCCCACTCGCGCCGCAGCGAGATCTCGCCCGCCCACGCGGCGAGCCCGTAGCCGAAGCGCCCGTAGATCGTCTCCTCGGAGGCCCACAGCGCCGCGATCGGCTCGCCGCGCTCGTGCACGTCGTCGAGCTGGGCGCGCATCATCGCGCGCAGGACGCCGCGGCGGCGGTGCGTCGGGTAGACGCCGACGACCGTCACGCCCGCGCACGGAAGCGACCCGCCCGGCACGGAGAGGTCGAACGAGAACGCCCCCGCGCCGCCGACGACCTCGCCGTCCTCCAGCGGCGGCGTGCATCCGCTCGAGCTCGAGCAGGCGCAGGAAGCGCTCGAGCCGCTCCTCGGGAGGCGGGGGGCCGAAGTACTGGCCGATCGCGTAGAAGGCGCGGCCGAACTCCTCGGCGTCGCGGCAGGGACGGACGTCGAACATGGCGCGAGCCTAGCGCGAAGCGCCTCGCGCGGCCAGGGTCCGCTGCGACCCGCTAGGGTCGGCGCGTGCCCGAGCGCTGGACCCGCGGAGTCCTCCGGCGCCGCACGCTCGTGCTCGCCGGCTGGCTCGCCGTGCTCGTGGTCGGGGCGTTCGCCTCGGTCGACCTCCCGGGACGGCTCGCGACCTCGTTCGCGGTGCCCGGCACCGAGTCGGAGCAGGCGCGGACGATCCTCGCGCACCACTTCGGCGAGCGGCCCGACGGCGTCTTCACCGTCGTCTTCCGCACGAAGGCACGCGACGCGGCGACGCGCCGGCGGCTGCGGGCCGAGCTGGCAACCGCGGCGAAGGTCGTGCCCACCGGGCACGTCCAGGGGGCGCTCCGCTCGGGCGGCGGGATCGTCTACGGGGACATCGCGACGACGCTCGACCTCCAGCACGCGAAGGCGTGGACGGAGCCGCTGCGCCGCGCGCTCGCCGCCGCCGGCGGGCCGCCCGCGTACGTCACCGGGCAGCCGGCGATCCAGCACGACCTCGAGCCGGTGCTCTCCTCCGACCTCGGCCTCGGCGAGGAGATCGCGCTCCCGCTCGCGCTCGCCGTCCTGCTCGTCGTCCTCGGGCTCTCGGCCGCGGTGCTCGTGCCGTTCGTCTTCGCCGCGTGCACGATCGCGGGCACGCTCGCGGCCGTCGACGCGCTCACGCACGCCTGGACGACGGCGAGCTACGTCCAGAACCTCGTCGAGCTGATCGGGCTCGGCCTCGCCGTCGACTACTCGCTCCTCGTCGTCTCGCGCTTCCGCGAAGAGCTCGCGCGGCACGCGGACATCGACGAGGCGGTCGTGGCGACGATGGCGACCGCCGGCCGCGCCGTCGTCTTCTCCGGGCTCACCGTCGCGATCGGGCTCGCGCTGCTCCTCGCCGTGCCCGTGCCGTTCATCCGCTCGCTCGGCGCGGGCGCCGCGCTCGTCCCGCTCGTGTCGGTCGCCGCCGCGACGACGCTCCAGCCGGCGCTCCTCTCGCTGCTCGGCCGTCGCGGCGCGCGCCGGCTGCCCGTCGCCGCGCTGCTGCGCGCGCGGCTCGGCCTGCGCCTCCCCGTCCTGCCGGGGACGCGTCGACGTCGACCGCGGCTTCTGGGCGCGGCTCGCGCGGGCGATCATGCGCCGCCCGGTCGTCTTCCTCGCGCTCGGCGCGATCCTGCTCGGTGTCGCGGCCTCGCCCGTGGCCGGGCTGCGGCTGACGCCCGGCTCGATCTCCGTGCTGCCGCCGGGCAGCGACTCCGTCACCGGGCTCGAGCTCCTCCGGAACGGCGTCGGCGCCGGCGCGCTCACCCCCACCGAGATCGTCGTCGACTCGGGCCGCCCGGGCGGCGCGCGGACGCCGGCCGTCCGCGCCGCCATCTCGCGTCTCGCCGACGCCGTCTTCCACGACCGAGAGGCGTACGTGACCGCGAGCGGCCGCAAGGCGCCCTACGTCGACCCGAGCGGCCGGTACGCGCGCGTCTTCGTCGTCGGGACGGCACGAGTACGGCGAGCCGGCCAGCCGGGCGCTCGTGGCGCGGCTGCGGGACACGCTGATCCCCGGCGCGCGCTTCCCGGCCGGCGTGCGCGTCTACGCGGGCGGCGCGCCGCCGCAGGGCGTCGACTACCTCGCGCGCGCGTACGGACGGCTCCCGTGGCTCCTCGCCGCGGCGCTCGCGCTCACGTTCGTCCTCCTGCTCGGCGCGTTCCGCTCGCTGCTGCTGCCGCTGAAGGCCGTGGTGCTGAACCTGCTCACGGTCACGGCCGTCTACGGGCTGCTCGTCGCGATCTTCCAGCACGGGATCGGCGCCGGCCTGCTCGGCGTGCAGCGCGTCGACCAGATCGAGGCGTGGGTCCCGATCTTCCTGTTCGCGATCCTCTTCGGCCTCTCGATGGACTACGAGGTCTTCATGGTCTCGCGGATGCGCGAGACGTGGGACGCGACCCACGACAACGAGCAGGCCGTCGCGCACGGCCTCGAGCGGACGGGCCGGATCGTCACCGCCGCCGCCGCGATCATGGTCGCCGCCTTCTCCGGCTTCGTCGTCGGGCGCGTCTCGGCGCTCCAGCAGCTCGGCGTCGGCCTCTCGCTCGCCGTCCTCGTCGACGCGACGATCGTGCGGGCGCTGCTCGTCCCCTCGCTGATGGCGGTGCTCGGCCGCTGGAACTGGTGGCTGCCGGCCGGGCTCGCCCGCGGACGGGTGAGCTAGGGGGAGGAGCCGGGCACCGGCCCCTCCCCCCTGGTGCGCCCCGCTAGGAGACGATCGTGATCGCCAGCCGGATCGCCGGCAGCTGGTAGCCGAGCCCGAGGCCCGGGATGTCCTTCGCGTACGTGAGGATCGGAACCATCCCGTACGGCGTGTTCGGGTAGGACGGCTGCTGCGTGTAGAGCAGCGGATACATGTCGATCAGGTGCGTGCCGGGGCCGCCGGTCGCGACGAGGTTCATGACCGTGTCGCCCTGGCTGTTGAAGCCGCACCCGTAGCCGACGTAGCTGTTGTCGTAGTCGACCGCGATCGTGTTGTCGAGCTGCGTCCAGCCGAGCCCCTTCAGGTGCACCGTGAAGTGCTGCCCCTCCTTGAGGACGAGCGAGGAGACGCCCTTGCCGACGATGCTGCGCTTCACGTAGTACGGAACCTGCGCCATCACCTGGCCCGCCTGCATGACCTGCACGACGTGCCAGCCGCCGAGACCGTCGGGGACGGTGACCGGCTGGGAGACCGTGCCGTCGGCGGCGGCGGTCGCCGAGCCGAGCGGCACCGAGACGAACGTCCAGCACGTCCCGCTGCAGTTGACGCGGTTGCCGACGACGGTCGACCAGACGAGCTGCACCGGCGCGTTCGGCGTCAGGCCCTTCGCGGTGAGGCCGACCTTCGTGTTCACCGGGCCCGACGACGAGGCCAGGTCGGCGCTCGCGGTCGTCGCGGCCTTGAGACCCAGCTGGAGCGTCGTCTTCGCGTTCAGCGTCGGCGTCACGGCCGCCGGCCAGTCGATCTGGGCCTTCGGCCGCCCGTTGTCCTTCGTGACGGTGAAGCTCAGGATCGAGCCGGTTCCCCACGGGATCGGCGACTGCTGGATGTTGAGGTACTTGTAGCTGATCGCGTCGGCGACCTCGAGCGTGTGCCTGCCCACCGGCCCGGTGGCGCGGATGTGGGCGACGGCGACGCCGCGCGTCCAGTTGGCCATCATCGCGCCCGTGTACTTGTTGTCGTACAGGAGCGACGCGCCGCCCTCGTAGAGCGAGGCGCCGAGGCCGTTGTAGGTGACCGTGACCATCGTCCCGATCGGCCCGCTCTTCGGGCTGATCGTGGCCGAGCGGGCGATCAGGAAGCCGCCCTTCGCGACCTGGACGCCGTCGACGACCGCGTAGATGTCGTGGATGCCGCCGAAGTCCTTCGGGGCGACGAGCTTCTTCGTGAACGAGCCGGACGCGTCGGTCGTCGCCGAGCCGATCACGACCTGGAGCTTCGTGGCCTGGCGGCCGAGGTAGTCGACGCTGTCGGGACGGGCGTCGACGACCCACGTCACGTTCGCGGTGCTCCAGACGAGCGTGACGTCCTTGCCCGCGGGCAGGCCGGTGCCGCTGATCGTGAACGGCGTGCCGGCGACGGCGACGTCGGGCGTCGTCTTCAGCACGCCCATCTTCGCGGCCGGCACCGAGGCCGGCGCCGCGATGCCGGGAAGATGGGCGGCGCCCGGAATCGAAGGGATGACGATCGGGGTGGCCGCGGCAGCGGCGAGCGCCGGCAGGAGGAGTGCTCCTGCCAGCGCCGCCACCGTCGCAGCGAACGTGCTGCGGATGCTCATGGCTGCGACTCCTACTTCCCCGTTACGACGGGATGATGTTGAGGGTGTAGTCGAACGACCCGGTCTTCCCGTCGACGGTCTTGAACGCGATGTGCACCGTCGTGTCGCCGAGCGGGAAGTCCGCCGGCACGATCCACGGGGCCGTCCAGAAGTAGACCTTCGCGTCCGTGTTGCCGTGGGCGCCCCAGCTCAGGGTGAGGTCCTTCTGGCCCGGGATCGACGCGGTCGCCGTGTCGACGTTGTCGTTCGTGAGCAGATCGGTCGTCGTGAGATCGTTCCCCCACACGCGGAACACGACCTGCTCGCCGCGCTTGTACACGTTCGTCTGCGCACAGCCGACCTGCCGCGGCGCGACGCCGACCGGGCGCGAGCCGTTGACGCTGTCGACGTAGAACGACAGGTTGAGATTGCCGGTCGTGTCGGCGACCCCGGGGGCGCCGGCGGGTGCCGGCGAGTAGGCGGCCGGCGCAGAGGCCTGGACCGTCAGCATCGCGCTCGTGACCGGCATCTGGACGAACTGGCCCCGCGCCTTGTTCTTCTGCTTGAGCAGAACCTGGAAGAAGACCTTGCCGGGCGAGTAGTCCGCCGGCACCGTCCAGGTGCCCGTCCACGGGAAGCCCTTCGACGCTCCGGGAGCGGACGCGTCGTAGGCCAGCTTGACGTTCGGCTGGTTCGGGATCTTCACGTAGAAGTACTTGACCGCGTCCGCCGTGACGAGCTTCTTCGTCTGCGGATCGGCCGCGTAGGCGCGGAAGACGACCTTGTCACCGGGGGCGAAGTAGCTGTCCATCGCCCCGCCCGTGGTCACCGTCTGGGCGGCGACGAACACCTGCTGCACCTTCGGCGACGGGAACGGGACCGGGTCGACGGCTGCGGCGGCCGCGGAGGCCACTGTTGCGAAGGCGGCGAGCACGACGACCGGGATCAGGATGCGTCTCATAGCTCCTCTTCGAATCGGGAAGGTGGTCATTTCGTCAGGTTTCCGCTGACGTTGATCGAGAACGTCCCCGCGTCACGGCTGTAGACACCCGTGAACCGGAGGCTGCCCTTGGCGCCCGCGACCGCGCCGGTCGTGCCGGTGACGGTGAACGTGCCCTTGAGCGTGAAGATGTGCCCGCCGTCGTCACCGCACCCGCTCGCGCCGGTGGGGACGGAGAACGAGATCGTGCCCTTGGCGCCGGTGATCGTCCCGGTGCCGGTGAACGGGGAGCACGGCTGCTGGCTCGTGTCGGCAGAGCCGGTGCCGGAGACCTTCCCGGCTCCGACGAGGTTGCCCGTGCCGGTGCCGTTGGCGACGATCGCCGCGTTCGTGCCGGTGACCTTCGTCGACGCCTGCCCCGCGTACTTGCCCGCGAAGCTGAGCGCGCTCGTGCCGGACTTCGCCTTGGCCTTGGCCGCGGCAGCAGCCTTGGCCTTCGCCTTGGCCAGGGCGACCGCCTTCGCGTTCGCCTTGCAGAGGGCCTTGTGCGACTTCAGGTACGCCTTCGACTTGCACTTCGGATTCGGCTTCACGTGCGCTGCGTGACTGCTCGTCACGTGCGCTGTCGCGGCCTGTGCCGAGCCGGCGAGTAGCCCCACCGAGACGGCCAGGGCGAGAACGAGAATGGGCAACTTCCTCACGCGTACTCCCTTCGGAAAAACGGATGCGACTCGCCGGCCGCACCGGCTCTGTCGACTCCGCTGACGGAAGCCGGCGCGGTATGACACGCATGCTCCATGCCGCCGGTCCGCGTTCCATCCGGGGTGGCGCTGGCTCCCGGTACGGACAACCTGCACGGTCGTACGGGGAACTACGGGGCGCTCGTGCGGAAGGGCTCTAGAGCTTCTCGAGCGGCGCGTAGTCGAGCACGAGCCGCCGCTCCGAGCCGTCCGCGGCGAAGCGGACGGTGACGACGCCGCCCGGCTCGATCCGCACGACGACGCCCTCGCCGAGCGTCGAGTGGCTGACCGAGTCGCCGGTGGAGAGGCTCGGCACGTCCTCGCGCGTCGGGATCTGGCTCCGGGCGGGCGCGCCGTAGCCCGACCAGGACGCAGGGCGCAGCCGCTCCCGCTCGGCGTGGCGGTCGGGCACCTCGTCGAGGAAGCGCGACGGCAGGTTGTGGTCGCGGCCGCCGTAGAGCATCCGCGAGGACGCGTGCAGGAGGGTCAGCCGCTCCTTCGCCCGGGTCATGCCGACGTAGCAGAGGCGGCGCTCCTCCTCGACGCCCTGCTCCTCGATCGAGCGGGAGTGCGGGAAGATCCCCTCCTCCATGCCGATCAGGTAGACGGCGCGGAACTCGAGGCCCTTCGCGTTGTGGAGCGTCATCAGCGTCACGAGCGAGCCCTCGCCGCGGATCGCGTCCTGGTCGGAGTAGAGCGAGACCTCCTGGAGGAAGCTCGAGAGTGTCGCCTCCGCGGTCTGCTCGCGCCACTCCCGGGCGACCGAGACGAGCTCCTGGAGGTTCTCGGCGCGGCCCTGCGCCTCGATCGTCCGCTCCGCCTCGAGCGCCTCGAGGTAGCCGCTGCGCTCGAGCACCGCCTCGATCAGCTCGGGGACGTCGAGCTCCTGCGCGGCCGACATCAGCGACTCGATCGTCGTCCGGAACGCGCGCAGCGCTTTCTGCGGCGCGGTGCCGACGCCCGCCTGCTCGGCCTCGGCGGTCGCCTCCCAGAGCGAGATCTCCCGCTGGTCGGCCCACGTCATGAGGCGCGCGAGCGTCGTGTCGCCGATCCCGCGCCGCGGCCGGTTCGCGATCCGCAGCAGCGAGACGGCGTCGTAGGGGTTGTCGAGCACCTGGAGGTACGCGATCAGGTCCTTCACCTCGGCGCGCTCGTAGAAGCGCGGGCCGCCGATCACCTGGTAGGCGACGCCCTGGCGGACGAGCACGTCCTCGAGCACGCGGCTCTGCGCGTTCGTCCGGTAGAAGACGGCGACCTCGCTGCCGGAGTAGCCCTGCTCGACGAGCATGGCGATCTCGGCGGCGACGTAGCGCGCCTCGGCGTGCTCGTCCTCGACCTCGACGATCGCGCACCGGGTCGCCCTCGCCGAGGTCCGACCAGAGGTTCTTCTCCTTGCGCTCCCGGTTGTTGCGGATGACGCCGTTCGCGGCGTCGAGGATGTTCTGGGTGGAGCGGTAGTTCTGCTCGAGCGCGATCGTGCGGGCGCCGGCGAAGTCGCTGTTCGAACTCGAGAACGTTGCGAATGTCCGCGCCTCGGAACGCGTAGATCGACTGGTCCGGGTCGCCGACCGCGAAGACGTTCCCGTGCGGCTCGGCGAGGAGCTGGAGCAGCCGGTACTGGGCGTGGTTCGTGTCCTGGTACTCGTCGACGAGGATGTAGCGGAACGGCCTTCTGCCATTTCTCGCGCGCCTCCGGGAAGCGCTCGAGCGCCTCGACCGTGAGGTAGAGCATGTCGTCGAAGTCGACGGCGTTCGAGGCGTGAAGCTTGCGCTGGTAGAGGTCGTAGACCTCGGCGACGGTCTGGTCGTAGAAGCTCGCGACGCGCTCGCCGTACGCGCCGGGGCCGACGAGCTGGTTCTTCGCGTTCGAGATCTGGCTGTGGATGCCGCGCGGCGTGAAGCGCTTCGGGTCGCGGTCGAGCTCCTCGAGGCAGTGCTTCGTCAGGCGGATCTGGTCGGCGGAGTCGTAGATCGTGAAGTTCGAGCGGTAGCCGAGGCGCTCGGCCTCGCGGCGGAGGATGCGCCCGCAGGCGGCGTGGAAGGTCATCACCCAGGCGGCGCGGGCGGGCGGGCCGACGAGCTGCTCGACGCGCTCGCGCATCTCGGCGGCGGCCTTGTTCGTGAACGTGATCGCGAGGATCTCGGGCGGCTTGACGCCGACGGCGCCGAGCAGGTGCGCGATGCGCCGCGTGAGGACGCGCGTCTTGCCGGAGCCGGCGCCGGCGATCACGAGCAGCGGCCCCTCGGTGGTCAGGACGGCCTCGCGCTGGGCCGGATTCAGGTCCTCGAGGTAGCTCTCCGGCGTCGTCGCGGCCACGAGTCGATCGTAGCGGGGGCCCCCGTCCCCGGGGCCACGTCCCGTCGGGGCATCGGAGTGACTCCATGCGTTCCGCCCGACGGCCCAGACACGGCTCCCCGAGCCATGTCTCGTGACCTGGTCACTGGACATGGCCGGAAGGGGCAGGTGACCCGGGTGCGCGGTAGGCTCCTCGGCATGCAGCTGGCACTGATGATCGAAGGCCAGGAGGGCGTCACCTGGCAGCAGTGGTGCGCCCTCGCGGACGCGTGCGAGGAGCACGGCGTCGGGACGCTCTTCCGTTCCGACCATTACATCTCGCAGGGCGACGAGGACGCAACGTCGCCCACGACGCCTGGACGGTCATCGCCGCGCTCGCGGCGCGCACGACGACGCTCCGGCTCGGCACGCTCGTCTCCCCCGCCACGTTCCGCGCCCCCGGCCTGCTCGCGAACGCCGTCGCGACCGCCGACCACGTCTCCGGTGGACGGGTCGAGCTCGGTCTCGGCGCCGGCTGGATGGAGCGCGAGCACCGCGCCTACGGCTTCCCGTTCCCTGAGACGAGCGTCCGCCTCGCGATGTTCGCCGAGCAGCTCGAGCTCGTGCACCGGCTCTGGACGGAGCCGCGCGTCGACTTCCGCGGCCGCCACTACGTCTTCGAGGACGCGCCGTCGCAGCCGAAGCCGCTGCAGCACCCGCACCCGCCGATCCTCGTCGGCGGCAGCGGCACGCGCGGCACCGCCGACCCGGCCGCCCGCTTCGCCGACGAGTACAACACCCCGTTCGCCTCCGTCGAGGAGTTCGCCGCGATCCGCGCCCGCGTCGCCGCCGCCTGCGAGCGCGCCGGCCGCGACCCGCAGACGATGCGCTTCTCGGTCATGACCGGCTGCGTGATCGGCGCGACGCACGCGGACGCGCTCGAGCGGGCACGCGAGCTGTACGGCCGCCGCCCGCGCGACGACGACTTCGACACCTGGCTCGACGCCTACCGGAGCCGCGCGCTCGTCGGCTCCGTGGACGAGGTCGCCGACCGGCTACGCGAGTACGCGCGGGCCGGCTGCGAGCGCGTGATGCTCCAGCATCTCCTCCACGCCGACCTCGAGCCGGTCAGGCTGATCGGCCGAGAGCTGGCCCCAGCCCTGCGTAGGCTCCTCCCCGCCCTGGTCGAGCCGGAACGGCGGGTACTCCGGCGTCAGGAACGCTCCGTACGCGAGCACGCGGATCGACCAGCGGTTGAAGCCCATCAGCAGCTCGAAGATGCCGCCCGGGATAGCCGCGCCCGATCAGCAGCAGCACGCCCGCGACGAGCACGAGCACGCCGATCACGCTCGGCAGCCTGAACGACCAGTGCGCGCCGGACCAGCCGAGGCCGGTGCCGCTGCCGAGGATCCCGGCGATCACGTACTGCGGAATCCCGACGAGCCACCAGCCGATCAGCGGCAGCCCGCGCCGGTGCGTCTCCGGGTAGTCGATCTCGAGCCGCGCCGGATAGTCGGGCACGTCGTCGAGCGTGAACGGCGGATAGCGGTCGGTGCCGATCGCGGAGGTCGCGTAGTAGCCGACGCGCCAGCTCCAGCGCAGGACGCCGACGTTGAAGCCGAAGATCCCGCGCGGGTAGCGGCCGGTGAAGAGCAGCGCGACGAACGCGACGAACGTCGTCACCGCGAACGCGAGCCACAGGAAGAACAGCACGAACCAGTGCGGCAGCGCGAGCAGCCACTTCACGAGCCAGAGCCAGCGGCTGAGCGGCTCCTCGAGGCGCGCCTCGATCCGGACGGGATAGCGCTCGGTCATCGCTCCTCCTTGCTCGGACACTCGCCACGAGCATCCGACCGGGCCCTGCACCGTCCATCCGGGAAATGCCGAAGGCATCGTCCCGGCACGCCACGATCCGCGCGCGGCCGCGGCTCAGCCGGCGTCGACGGCGTCGTCGAGCGCGCCGTCGAGCCAGGCGGAGGCGGCGGCGAGCTCGTCCGCGGCGCTCGACTTCAGCACCACCTCGACCTCGGGGCCGGCCGGCAGGAAGCTCGGGTACGAGCCGACGAGCACCCGGGGCCAGCGCTCGCCCGCCTCGACGAGGAGCGGCGCGATCACGCTCTCGCGCGTGCGCAGCGTGCGGCGCCACGCGGCGATCGGGCTGCCGCGGCGGAACTCCTCCGCGATCGCCGAGAACATCGCCTCCATCTCCGCGGGCAGGCCCGGCAGGACGTAGACGTTCTCGATCGCGAAGCCGGGCGCGCCGCCGAGCGGGTTCGCGAGCGGCCGGCTGCCGCTGCGGCAGGAGCGCCCAGCGGGCGACGTACTCCGGGTCGCGCGCGAAGCGGCGGCGCAGGTCGGCGGCGAGCTCGGGCAGCTCCACCTGCGGAACGGAGAACGCGAACGCGAGCGCCTCGCGGGTGAGGTCGTCGGGCGTGCCGCCGAGGCCGCCGGTGACGAACAGGAAGTCGACGCGCGGCGCCTCGGAGCGCACGTACTCGGCGATCGCCTCGATCTCGTCCGCGAGCGCCGCGGTCATGCGCACGGCGACGCCGAGTGGCGCGAGCTGCTTCGCGAGCCACGACGCGTTCGTGTTCGGCACGTCGCCGGAGACGATCTCGTTCCCGATCGTCAGGATCGAGGCTGTCCGGCTCACAGCTCGATCGTACGCGTGGCGCCGAAGGCCTGGAGGAAGCGGCGGTCGTGCGTGACGAGGATCGCCGTCCCTCGTAGGCGGCGAGCGCGCGCTCGAGCTCCTCGATCGCCTCGACGTCGAGGTGGTTCGTCGGCTCGTCGAGGACGAGGCAGTTGACGCCGCGCGCGGCGAGGAGCGCGAGCACCGCGCGCGTCCGCTCGCCCGGCGAGAGCGAGGCGGCCGGGCGGAGGACGTCGTCGGCGCCGAGGCCGAACTTCGCGAGCAGCGTCCGGGCGCCTTCGGGCGCCAGACCCGAACGCGCGAGGAAGAGCGTCAGGAGCGGCTCCGGCTCCGCGAACGTCTCGCGGCGCTGCTCCAGCTCGCCGAACACGACGCCCGGGCCGGCCCAGCGCGTGCCGGCGGCGGGCGCGAGCCGGCCGAGCAGCACGTCGAGGAGCGTCGTCTTGCCGCTGCCGTTGCGGCCGACGAGCGCGACCCGGTCGCCCCAGCGGAGCTCGAGATCGAGCGGCCCGAGCCGGAACGCGCCGCGCGCGGCGACGGCGCCCTGGAGCCGGACGACGACGTTGCCGCCCCGCGCGGCCGGCGCCAGTCCGAGCCGCAGCTCCCACGGCTCGTACGGCTTCTCCACGGCCTCCACCCGGCGGAGGCGGCTCGCGTACGCCTTCTTCACGTCCTTGCCCTTCTTCTTCTTGCGCCCCTGCCCGTAGCCGCGGCGCTCCCAGTCCTGCATCTGGCGCTTCTGCTCCTCGATCCGGTCGCGCTCGGCCGTGTAGCCCTCCCAGCGCGCGAGCTGCCGTTGCCGCTGCCGTGCCCGCTCCTCCTCGTAGGCGCTCCAGCCGCCGGCGTACTCGCGCGCGCCGTGCGTCCACTCGTCGAGCTCGACGACGCGGGTGACCGTCCGGTCGAGGAAGGCCCGGTCGTGCGAGACGACGACGAGCGCGCCCCGGTAGCCGGCGAGGAACGACTCGAGCCGCTCCAGCCCGGCGAAATCGAGGTCGTTCGTCGGCTCGTCGAGGCAGAGGACGTCGAAGCGGCTGAGCAGGATCGAGGCGAGCGCGACGCGGGCCGCTTCGCCGCCGGAGAGGCCCGCGAGCGGGCGTTCGAGTGGGATGTCGAGGCCGAGCTCGGCGAGCGTCGCGGCGGCGCGGGCGTCGAGGTCGGCGCCGCCGCGGGCGAGGAACTCCTCCAGCGCTGCGCCGTGCTCGACGGCGAGCTCCGGCTCGTCGCCGAGCCGGGCGGCCAGCCCGTCCATGCGCACGGCCGCCGCAGCGACGCCGGTGCGCCGCTCGAGGTAGGCGCGCAGCGTCTCATCGGGCACCGGGTCGCGCTCCTGCGGCAGGTGCCCGACGGCGAGCGAGGGCGGCGTCCGGCGGACGCGCCCGCGGTCCGGTTCTTCGAGCCCGGCGAGCAGGCGCAGGAGCGTCGACTTGCCGGCGCCGTTCGGGCCGACGACCCCGAGCCGCGCCCGCGGCGGCACGACGAGGTCGACGTCCGCGAGGACGACCTGGGCTCCGTGCGACTTCGAGATGCCGGCGGCGGCGAGCGCGCCGGATGGGCTGACCATGCACGACCTCCACGACGAGAGCCAAGTGACAACGTGTCACTTGGCAGGACAGGGCTCGTGAGGACGGGTCAGTCGCGCATAGGCGGCGCCGGGGCGCCGCGGTGGACTCTAGCTGCCATGATCGCGGGCATGGAACAGCGACTGAGCCTCGTCACCCTCGGCGTCGCCGACGTCGGCCGGGCGCGGCGCTTCTACGAGGCGCTCGGGTGGCGGCCGTCGGCGGGCGCCGGCGACGAGGTGACGTTCTTCCAGGCCGGCGGGATGGTGCTCGGCCTGTGGAGCCGCGCCTCGCTCGCCGAGGACAGCGGGATCGCCGACGACGGCGGCGGCTGGGGCGGGATCACGCTCGCGCACAACGTCCGCTCGCCCGCCGAGGTCGACGCGGTGCTCGCCGAGGTCGAGGCCGCCGGCGGCACGTCGTCCGCGCCGGCGCGGAGACGTTCTGGGGCGGCTACTCGGGCCTCTTCGCCGACCTGGACGGCCACTGCTGGGAGGTCGCCCACAACCCCGGCTGGACGCTCGCCGACGACGGCTCCGTCCGACTCCCCTGACGCACCACGAGGCGGTCACGGTCCGGTCACCTCCCCGTGACGGTGCTTCGGCATGCCGAAGCACCGGGGTTGTGGAAAACGCGAGGAAGCCCGTGTCCAGGCGGGTTCGAGCGGCAGCGGGCGGCGGAGGCGACCGTCACGAGATCGTCGCGGAAGGCTGGCGGCGCCGGGTGCTTCAGGGGAGGACGGACGCGAGGTCGAGGTGCTCCTCGACCGCGTCCGCCAGGGCGTCGAAGGCCTGCTCGAGCGAGCGCTCCGGCGCGACGCCGAGCAGCGCGCGGACGAGCTCCGGCTGCTCGAAGAGGCCGTGGACGGCGATCCCGAGAACGCGACCCGACACGTAGCCGAGGCCGCCCGGGAGCGCCTCCTCGACCGGGCCGTCGGCGCTCGTCGCCCCGTGGCGGATCTCGTAGCCGCGCAGCTCGGCGCCCGCCAGGCCGCTCCACGGCTCCGCGAGGGCGCCGAAGCGGATGCGCGTCGCCCGCGCCGTCTTCTCCGCGCCGAAGCGCGTCGTCACCGGCAGGAGCCCGAGCCCCGCGGCCGTGCCGTCCACCCCCGCCTCGTCGACGAGCGAGCGGCCGAGCAGCTGCAGGCCGCCGCAGATGCCGAGCACCGGCGCGGCCACCGCGGCGATCGCCGCGTCGAGGCCGCGCTCGCGTAGCCAGGCGAGGTCGGCGGCGACGTGCTTCGAGCCGGGCAGGACGACGAGCGCCGCGCCGGCGAGGTCGTCGGGCCGCGTCGCCCAGCGCACGCGTGCGACCTGCTCGAGCGGCTTCAGCTCGTCGAGGTTCGACGCCGTCGGGTACCGGACGACCGCCACGACCGGCCCTCGTCCCGCCCGCCGCGGTCACGAACGCGCCGTCCTCGTCGGGGAGCCCGTGCCGCAGCCACGGCAGCACGCCGATCGTCGGCACGCCCGTCAGCCCGCGGAGGAGCTCCGGCCCGGGCGGCAGCAGCGACGCGTCGCCGCGGAACTTGTTCAGGACGAACCCGGCGACGAGGCCCCGCTCCTCCTCCGGCAGCAGCGCCCACGTGCCGTACAGGTGCGCGAACGCGCCGCCGCGGTCGATGTCGGCGACGAGCACGACCCGCGCGCCGGCCGCGCGGGCGCGTGCGCATGTTCGCGAGGTCGGTGTCGCGGAGGTTGATCTCCGCCGGGCTGCCGGCGCCCTCGATCAGCACGAACTCGTGCTCGGCCCGCAGCGACGCGAGCGCCTCCGCCGCGACCGGCCAGAGCGAGTGACGCCGCTCCCGCCACGGCAGCCGCGAGAGCTCGAGGTCGGGCCGGCCGAGCACGACCACCTGGCTGCGGTCGTCCGCCTCCGGCTTGACGAGGATCGGGTTCATCCGCACGTCCGGCTCGACCCCGGCCGCCAGCGCCTGGAGGTACTGCGCGGTGCCGATCTCGCCGCCCGGCGACCACGCGCGCGTTGTTGGACATGTTCTGCGCCTTGAACGGCACGACGTCGACGCCCCGACGGTGCGAGGATCGCGCGCGAGCGCGGTGACGAGGAGGCTCTTGCCGGCGGAGCTCGTCGTCCCCTGCACCGCGAGCG
>CAWFFI010000004.1:0-18721 GCA_963815005.1 uncultured Actinomycetes bacterium | reverse complement strand
AGTTCTCGGTCAGGGTCTCCACGGCGACGTTCGGCGAGCTCGGACGGCGCGCGCGTGAGCGCGGCGTCCCGCGCAACGCGCTGACCGAGCGGTACATCGCCGAGGGCGTGAAGATGGACGAGCACCCGGGGATCGCGTTCCGCGAGGGGGCGCTCGGCCGGCGGGCGGTGCTCGCCGGCACCCGGCTCGACGTCTGGCAGGTGATCGAGACGGTCCACAAACTCGGGCAACTCGGTCGCGGAGGCGGCCGCGTACCTCGGGCTGCCGGCGTCGCGCGTCCAGGGCGCCGTCGACTACTACGCGCTCTACCGCGACGAGATCGACGACATCGCCGAACGGGAGCATGCCGCCGCCGAGCGCGCCGAGGCGGCCTGGCGCGCCGGCGAGGAGCTCCTCGCCTGAGGCTTCTCCTCGACGAGCTGTACACGGGGAGCGATCGCCGTCGGCCTGCGCGAGCTCGGCCACGACGTCCTCTCCGTCCACGACCGCGGCGACCTGGCGGGGCTCGACGACGAGCGGCTGTTCTCGCTGATGGCCGCCGAACGGCGTGCGATCGTGACCGAGAACTGGCCCGACTACCAGCGGCTGATCGCGAGAGCGGCCGAGGCGGGTGAGGATCACCATGGCGTTCTCTTCACGTCGCGCAAGCAGCTGCCGCGCGGCAAGGACACGATCGGCCTCTACGTGCGCGTCCTCGACGACTTCCTCACACGCCATCCCGCGGAGGACGCCCTCCGGAACAGCTACCGGTGGCTCCGGAACCGGGGCAGTCCGGCCTCGTCCCGTAGAGGAGCGTTCCCGCGAACGGCTGCGCGACGCCCGTAACGACCGAGCAGCTGGAAACAGTGGTTTGCGAGGCGCGGCGCGGGCGATCTCGCGGAGGTGTTCCAGACTCCGGCGAGCTCTGGGTCGTGAGCTAGAGCCCATAGAGCCCAGAGTTGTCGTTCCACAAGACGCACCCAGTGCGCTGGACGATGCGCTTCATCTCGGCCATACGTATCCGCGACTTCCGCTCGATTGCTCGAGCTGATATCGCTGGCCTGCCCGACACAGCGGCCGTCGTGGGGCTGAATGGCTCTGGCAAGAGCAATCTTCTTCGAGCGCTCAACCTCTTCTTCAACGACGTTCTTGAGAACGATCAGCCTTTCGATCTGCGCAGAGACTTCCGTGAGCCTGGGCGGAAGGCCAAGCTCCGTGTCGCTGTTAGCTCGATTTGAAGTACGGCCAATTCGACGCGCTAGCGATCAGTTCCGCGACTCTCTCAGAAGCTTTCAGAAGGCTACGAAATGGTCGCATTCCGAAAGGAATGGACGCTACATCCGATTACGCGCGAGCAGGTGGTGACGCTCTCCGCCGGACCATTGCCCGACGAGCTGGCGGAAGTGGCGCCCGAAAATGTTCCCTTCGCGACACGGCTACTTAACTGTGTGCGGGTGCGCTACATACCTAATCACGTCCATCCAACCCAGATTCTGCGGTTCGAGCAGGAGGCAATTCGGAACGCTCCTGTTCGACCGACTGGGCCAGCAGAAACAGCTCTCTGAGCGAGCTGTCAAGCAGATAGCCGCGGGTGCCGCGGATCTGATGAAGCCAATCAAGGACGCCATGGCGAAGGCAACGTCCGACATAGGCGACGTGGAGTTGGCTACACCGTCGGACTGGCGAGAACTCGCATGGGCATTCGGGCTGAGACTGAGATCGAACCAGTCGCAGCCATTTGAGGCGCTCTTCCACGGCTCGGGCGTTCAGAGCGTTCTCGCCTACCAGATCCTTCACACGCTCGACACGACTTTTGCAGGGAGCTTCGGCTGGCGAAAGGGTGCAGTGTGGGCCGTGGAGGAACCGGAGTCGTTTCTGCATAGCCGACTGCAGGGGGAACTAGCGCGGCTATTCGGTGAGTACACGCTCGGTCAGCCGCTTCAGATCATCCTGTCTACTCATTCGGCCGCCTTCCTCGGCGCTGGCGCCGAAGGCGTCACGGCGCGGCTCGATGAGAGCGGTCGGAGCGAATTCGCGGTCGAGCCACGGAGAGATCTCATTCGGGTCGCGTACTCGTCGGGCGTGACGCCCTATGCCCATCCGCTGCACACAGGACCTCCGAAGCCCCTTCTTCTGGTCGAAGGCAAGAACGACAAGGACCTCTTAGTGCGAGCGTTTGGGACCAGTGAGTGGGTGAACCCGTACGAGATTCTGTGTCTCAAGGACTTCGATCCATCTTTGAGCGGAGGCGATGAGATCCCGATCTGGCTTCGCTATCAGCGTGAGGCCGTGGAAGCGCGGCCCCAGACCTCTCCTCTGATCGTGCTTCTGGACTGGGAGGCGTCGCCCCAGTTGATCGCGAAGATCAACAAGGTGCTTAGTTCGCATCCGACCTCGAGATGCGTAAAGTGGCCCGAAGACCTGACAAACGCTGATCTCTCGTCCAATTGGGCGGGAATCGAGAAGTTCGTCTCGACGCCATTCATCGAACATCTTCGGGAGCACGCACAGTTGAAGTTGCTTGCGCCAGTCCCACCAGACTCCCCCGGCTGGCGCTACAGCATCGAAAAGAAGCGGCTCGTGGGGGCAAAGGATTTGATCCACAGGGAGCTTCGTGAGCGCAGTGAACCCTCGGACATTCGTTCTCTTGTCGATGCTCTCCCCTGGCTGGTACAGCAGGTCAAGGACTCGCCTCCCCTTTTGTAGCTTCCGCCGTGCGCAGATCCGACGGTGCCGCTGGCGCAGAGGCGCGTCGCGTGCGCTGAAAGCACACCGCTTGACGATCGTGCGGCCGCACGCTACGGTCGTGCCGTGTCAGTGGACGCCGTCACCGACCGCCTCGGAGCCCGCATCCGCTCCGCCCGGCTCGCTTCCGGCGAGTCTGTCCGCTCCTTCGCCCGCCGGCTCGAGGTCTCGCCCAGCTTGCTCTCGCAGATCGAGCTCGGGCGCGTGCGTCCCTCCGTCGCCACGCTCTACGCGGTCGTCCGTGAGCTCGGGATCTCGCTCGACGAGGTGTTCGCCGAGGCCGGGGCGCCCGTCTCCGGCGAGCCGCCGCGGCACGTCCGCCGCGCCGCGGAGCGCGAGCGGATCGAGCTCGACACCGGCATCCACTGGGAGCGGCTCACCGCCGCCCACGACCCGCAGGTCGACTTCGTCCACGTCACCTACGAGCCCGGCGCCCGCTCCACCGACGACCCCGGGCTCCTCACGCACGCCGGCCGCGAGTACGGGTACGTCCTCGAAGGCCGCCTCGGCGTCCAGATCGGGTTCGACACCTACGAGCTCGACCCCGGCGACGCCGTCAGCTTCCCCTCCGCCACGCCGCACCGCTCCTGGGCGGTCGGCGACGAGCCCGCCGTGGCAGTCTGGGTGAACGTTGGCAACCGCTAAGCCCACCATCGGCTTCGCCGGGCTCGGCTCCATGGGCGCCGGCATCGTCGGGCGCCTCCTCGCGGCCGGCCACGACGTGATCGGCTGGAACCGCACCCGCGCCCGCGCCGAGGAGCTCGCGCCGCAGGGGCTCCGCGTCGCCGACTCGCCCGCCGAGCTCGCCCGCGACGCCGACGTCGTCTTCTCGATGCTCACGAACGCCGCCGCCGTCGAGGCCGTCGTCCGCGACGCGCTCCCCGGGCTCTCCGCCGGCACCACCTGGCTCGACCTCTCCACGATCGCCCCCGACGAGTCGCGCGCCATCGCCGCCATCGTCGAGCCGACCGGCGCCGTCTTCTGCGACTCGCCCGTCTCCGGCAGCCCCGCCACCGTCGCCGCCGGGCAGCTCTCGATCATGGTCGGCGGCGACAAGGCCGCCTACGACCGCGTCGAGCCGCTCCTCTACGAGCTCGGCCCCAAGGTCACCTACCTCGGCCCGCAGGGCTCGGCGCTTGGTGATGAAGTTCGCGATCAACCTCTCGCTCGTCGTCCAGGGCATCTCCTTCTGCGAGTCCGTCGCGATGGCCGAGAAGGCCGGGATCGCGCGCGAGGCCGCCGTCGACGCCGTCCTCAAGTCGGTGATCGCCTCGCCCATGCTCGGCTACCGGGCGCCGATGATCCTCGACGGCGGCATGCCCGAGGTGCCCTTCGCGAACGCCGCGCTCCAGCAGAAGGACCAGACCCTCGGCCTCCAGCTCGGGCAGCAGCTCGGCACGCCGCTCCCCTTCGCCACGCTTGCGAGCCAGTACCTCACCGCCGTCGAGGCGGCCGGGCTCGGCGACAAGGAATGGATCGCCGTCTACGACGTCTTTCGACGCCTGGGAGGAAGCCTGTGAGCGACGACCAGCCCGTCCCGTACCGGACGACCATCGCGGACGTGCCGCTCGAGCAGGGGCTCAGCGTGGACGACGGCTGGATCGACATGGACGTCCAGTTCCTGATCGACGCCCGCGCCGCCCGCTCCGACAAGCTCGTCGTCGGCCGCACCGTGCTCCGCCCCGGCGCCCGCCACGAGCGCCACGCGCACACCGACTGCGACGAGTTCCTCGTCGTCATGTCCGGCCAGGGCGAGATCTACACCGACGAGGGCCGCGAGCCCTCGAAGGCCGGCGACGTCGTCTTCACGCCGCGCGGCCACTGGCACGGCTTCGACAACACCGGCGACGAGGACGTCCTCCTGATCTGGGGCTGGAGCGGCGCCGGCTCGCTCGAGGCCGCCGGGTACCTGCTGCCGGACGAGTAGTGCAGCTCGGCTGGAAGGCGGCGTTCGGCTCGCCGGAGGGGCTCGTCCGGCTCGGGATCGACCGGCCGCTTGCCGCGCCGCTCCCCGACGACGGCCTCGTCCCGACCGGCGCCGAGGTCTCGATCGCCGGCTGGACGAAGCCCGTGCTCGAGGTCGAGGTCGCGATCTGGATCGGCCACGGCCTCGGCGCAGCGATCGAGCTCGCCGACGTCGAGTTCCCGCCCGACGACGTCGCGCGCGTCCTCGCCTCCGGCGTCTACCACCGCAACGTGATCCTCGGCCCGCCGCGCGTCCAGACGCTCGCCGGCGCGACCGCGCGCGCCGTCTGCGACGGCGAGGAGATCGCCGCCACCGACGACCTGCTCGCGCTCACCGGCACCCACGAGACCGTCCTCGGCGCCGTCCGCGACGCCGCCGGACGCGACCTCCGCGACGGCGAGGTCGTGATCGCCGGCTCCGTGTTCCCGCCGCTCCCGCTCGAGCCGGGCCAGCGCTGGCACGTCGACCTCGGCCCGCTCGGGGCGCTCGACCTCGCCACGTCGCGCTGAGCGCGACGGAGCCGGGCGCCCGGACGACGGTGCCCAAGGCCGCCCGAGACCGCGCTACGCTTCAGCCCGGATGCGCTCGGCGATCGCCCAGCACGTGACCCTCTGGGCCGTCTTCATGGCCGGAGTGTTCGCCGGTGTGACCGGCGTCTTCCTCCTGCTGGCAGCAGACCCACATCGGCTTCGCGGCCACCGCGACCGCGGGCGGCATGACGCTGCTCGGCTGGGTCATGCTCCACCCGGCTCGCCGCGTCCTGCCGTAGGCCTGCTAGCCCTCGTCCTGGTCGCCGAGGGAGAAGTGGTAGTGGTCGCCGTGCGCGTCGACGTCGAGCTTCTGGTCGGCGAGCACCGACGCCGCGAGCTCGTCGAGGTACACCGTCGCGCCGCCGGCCCGGACGACCTCGTCGCCCTCGACCGGGCCGGGAGCGACCGAGAACTCGATCGCCGCCTCACCGTCCGCCTCGGTCGTGCCCGTGATGCGCAGCCCGCCCTCGGGGCCGGCGTCCGACTCGTCGACGATCCCCTTGATCACCTCGGCTGCCTGCTCGGTCACCACCAGCATGGCCGCGTCCTTTCCTCGAGTGCTCTGGTCGGTCTCTCTCCGTTCGGAGTCTGACCGAACCGCGCCGCCTTCCGTCGCACCAGCCTGCGGCCCCCGCGTCCAGAGTCCGCGCACCGCCGCGCGCGCCGGCACCCGCGGCGGCGGCTCCTCGCCCCGCTCGAGCGCGGCCCGCACGCGCGGCCACTCGCTCGCCACCTCGGCGCCGAGCAGGAAGATCGACGCTGCCAGGTAGACGAAGAACATGAACGCGATCACCGCGCCGAGCGAGCCGTACACGGCGTTGTAGTGGGCGAAGTTGCCGACGTAGACCGCGAACAGGTTCTCGGCCGCGACGAGCAGCACGGCCGCCGCGAGCGCCGCCGGCCACGTGTCCCGCACGCGCACGTCGGCCGCCGGGACGACGCGGTACAGGAAGAGCAGCACGGCGAAGGCGACGAGGAGCGGCGCGCCGAGGCCGACGCCCCAGGCGATCCAGCCGACTCCCGGCACCCCGGCGGACGAGGCGATCCGGTCGGCGAAGCGCAGCGCCACCGTCACGCCGAGCGAGGCGAGCCCGAGCGTCGCGACGAGGGACACGAGGCCGACGTCGACGAGCTTCCCGCGCAGGAACGGCCGGGACTCGGCCACGTCCCACGCGTCGTTGAGGGCTGCCCGGATCGCCGCCATCATCCCGCTCGCCGAGTAGACGAGCCCCACGATCCCGACGAGGCCGGCCGCGGACGGCGCGCTCGTCGCGCCGAGGAGGAGCCGCCGCAGCTGGTCGGCTCCCGTCGCCGACAGCGGCACGGCGCTCACGAGCGTGTCGACGGCGTGGCCGCGCGAGCCGGTCGCGTGCAGGACGACCGCGCTCGCGCCGGTGACGACGATCGCGAGCGGGAAGATCGAGAAGAGGACGTGGTACGAGATCGACGCCGCGAACTGCGAGCACCGGTCGGCCTGGAACTCCGCGAGCGACCGGGCCGCGAGCCGGGACGCGAACCTCCTCCTGCCGACACGCGTCTCCATCCGGGTGTTGTACCCGGGACGCGCCCGCGGCCGCAGGCGCGGGCGCGAACGTAGGCAGGAGGACCGGGCCGGGAGCGGCGGGGGAGCGCGCGCCCGGCCCGATCCTCCTGTGCTCCTACTGCCGGGCCTCCACCCTCGGCGGCTCCAGAGCCAGCTCGAGTGCCTGCTCGAGCTGAGAGCGCCGGAAGGGCTTCATGAGATGACCGACGGCGTCGAGCTCGGACGTTTCCGCACTCGGGCCTTCGATGCTCACGCAGAGGATCGGCAACTGCGGGAGCCGGTCGCGCAGCCGTCGGGCCAGCCGCAGGCCCGTGCGCGACGTCGGTTCCAGCAGCATCAGGTCGGGCTCCTCGCCCCCGGCCAGCTCTTCCTGGCCGATCGGTTGATGACCGAGCCGCAGAACGTGGAGCTCGAGCAGCGACCGAGTAGCTTGATCGGGATCCTCGATCAGGATGGTCGCCATGGAGGGAGCATCGGATTTGACTATCGGAAGCGAGAATGCGCGTAGCATGAATCCGGTATGAACGGCTCACGCGTCCTGGTCGTCGACGACGACGACGACATCCGCCGGCTCGTCTGCACGCTGCTCGAGCGTGCCGGGGCGATCGTCCGCGACGCGGCGAACGGCCGCCTCGGGCTGCGCGAGTTCCACACGTGGCGGCCCGACCTCGTCGTGCTCGACGTCGCGATGCCCGAGCTCGACGGCTGGGGGATGCTCGAGCGGATCCGCGACCTCTCCGACGTGCCGGTGCTGATGCTCACCGCGCGCGGCGAGGAGCTCGAGCGGGTGCGCGGGCTCCAGGGCGGCGCCGACGACTACGTCGTCAAGCCGTTCGGCCGGCAGGAGCTGATCGCGCGCGTGGAGGCGCTCCTGCGCCGCGCCGCGCGGGGGACGCCGCAGGAAGAGGTCGAGACCTACGCCGACGACTACCTGACGATCGACTACGCGCAGCGGGCGGTGACCGTCGGCGAGCGGCTGGTGCAGCTGACCCCGCTCGAGTTCAAGCTCCTCGCGACGTTCGTCCGCCACCCGCGCCAGGTGCTGAGCCGCGACCAGCTGCTCGAGCTCGTCTGGGGCGACACGTACGGCGTCGGCGGCGACCAGGTGAAGCTCTACGTCGGCTACCTGCGCCGCAAGCTCGACCCGGACGCGCCCGAGAGCGTGCCGATCGAGACCGTGCGCGGGTTCGGCTACAGCTACCGGCCGGCCTAGTACGTCTCGAGCGACGCGCGGCGCCGACCCTCGACCTCGAACGCGCGGAAGAGCCCGTACGCGACGACGAGGTAGGCGCCGCCGACCGCGAGCTCGTCGAGCACGAGCCCGCGCACCGAGCCGAGCGAGGCGCCCGCCGCGACGAGGCGCGCGGCCGCGATCCCGTGCGTGAACGGCAGCCCGCTCCCGATCGTCGCCATCCACCCGGGGAGAGCCGACAGCGGCACGTTGACGCCGCAGAAGAGCCACATCACGTAGTAGGCGAGGTTCGCGATCAGGAAGACGTCGCGCGCCCGCATCCCGAACGAGCCGAGCGCGAACCCGAACGACGTGCACGAGAAGACGCTGACGACGACGACGAGCGCGAGCGCGGGGATCGAGGACGCCGGCGGGCGGAAGCCGAGCAGCAGCGACCCGACGCAGAAGCCGAACGCGGACACGACGAGGCCGTTCGCGGCGACCGGGAGCATGCGCCCGACGAAGATCGGCAGCCGCGGTGCCGGCGTCGCGAGGAGCGGCCCGAGCGTCCCGTACTGCCGCTCGTTCGCGATCGCCATCGTGCTCGCGTAGATGCCCGCCATCCCCGACATCTGCACGGCGTTGCCGACCAGGAAGAACGAGTCCGACTGCAGATGGTTGAAGCGGCCGAGATAGACGAAGAAGAGGATCTGGAAGATCGGCCCGAGCAGCATCGTCGGCACGTACATCGCCGGGCGGATCCAGTTGAAGAGCGCGCGATACGCGATGCCGCCGCCGACGAAGACGAGCCGCAGCGTGCTCACGTGAGGGCGAGGGTCGCGCGGTCGCGGGCGAGCCGGGCGAAGTTCTCGAGCAGGAACGCGCCGAGCACGAGGTAGCAGGCGCCGAGCGCCACGGTCATGCCGAGCGCGGCGAGCGGCGAGCCGCCGAGCGCGGACCGCCGGATCGCCTCCATCCCCCAGGTCGGCGCGAGCACCCACGAGATCGGGTGCGCCCACGAGGGGAGCATCGCGATCGGCACGAGCAGTCCCGTCACGAACAGGACCGGGAACTCGAGCATGTTCGAGAGCGCGTTCGCGTAGCGGTAGAGGACGAAGGTCGACGCGAGCACGAGCCCGAGCAGCCCGAGCCCGAGGACGGCGGCCGGCACCGCGAGCACGAAGAGGAACGGGTGGGCGAGGTGGAACGGCACCCCGAACACGAGCCAGCCCCAGAGAAGCGTCGAGGCGAGCGAGTAGACGCCGACCGACGCGGTCGCGAGCGTCAGCGGCAGGATCACGAGCACGAACGGCGCCGGCGCGGCGACGACGAGCTCGAGCGTGCCCTGCCAGCGCTGCCACTGGATCGCGCCGCCGGAGCCGAAGAGCGTCGACGACCAGATCCCCATCACGCCGGCGCCGAGGCTCACGTACAGGAGCGTCCCCTGCCGCTCGCCGGCGCGCGCCATGAACGAGGCCGTCGTCGCGAGCACGACCGGCAGGAACGTCGTCGTGACGATGAAGAAGCCGGACAGGGTCAGGTTCTTCACCTGGAAGGCCCAGCCGACCGCGAGCAGGCGCAGGATCTTCATTCGGCCGAGACGAGCGCCACGTAGGCGTCCTCGAGCGTCGGCTCGCGCACGGCGACCCGGCCGACGCGGGCGCCCTCGAGCTCGCGGAGGAGCGGCTGGGTCAGCTCGTGTCCCGGCGGGCGCCTGGACGCGGATCAGCTGCGCCTGCTCGCGCTCCTCGACTGCGACCGCGGTCACGCCGTCGACCTGACGCAGCCGCTCGATCGCGACCTCGGAGGCCCCGTACGCCTCGATCTCGACGACGCTCAGGTCGGCGACCGCGCGCTTCAGGTCGGCGGGCGTCCCCTCGGCGACGAGGCGCCCGTGCGCGATCACGCCGATCCGGTTGCAGAGCGCGTCGGCCTCGAACATGTAGTGGGTCGTGAGGAGCACCGTCTTGCCCGCCTCGACGAGCGAGGCGATCGTCGCGCGCAGCTCGCGCGCCCCGACCGGGTCGACGCCGATCGTCGGCTCGTCGAGAAAGACGACCGGTGGGTCGTGCAGCAGGCCGCGCGCGATGTGCAGCCGCTGCCGCATGCCGCGCGAGTAGCCCTCGACCCGCTCCCGCTCGCGGCCGGCGAGACCGACGAGGTCGAGCAGCTCCGCGATCCGCCGCCGCTGCTCGCGCGGCTCGACGCCGTACAGCTCGCAGAAGTAGCGGAGGTTGTCGAGCGCCGACAGCCGCTCGTAGAGACCGCGGTCGCCGCCGAAGACGTAGCCGATCCGACGGCGCACCTCGCGGGGCTGCCGGGCGACGTCGAAGCCGAGCACCCGCGCCGAGCCGGACGTCGGCAGCAGCAGGGTGATCAGCATCTTGATCGTCGTCGTCTTGCCGGCGCCGTTCGGTCCGAGCAGGCCGTAGAGCTCGCCCTCGGCGATCTCGAACGTCACGCCGCGAACCGCCTCGACGTCGAGCGTTCGGCGACGCAGAACGCCCGTGCTCGTGCGGTAGGTCCGCGCGAGATCCTCCACCTCGACGACACCCACGCGCCGAGCATACGTGCGGCGTGCGGGGCTCAGCCGTCGAGGAGATCGCGTACGGCCTGCGAGAGCGCGGCCGGGCTGAACGGCTTCTTCATGTAGGCGTCCGCGCCCGCGGCGTAGCCGCGCCGCACGTCCTGCTCCTGCGCCTTCGCGGTGAGCAGCAGCACGCGGATCGCGGCGAGGTCGTCGCTCGCGCGGATCGCCTGCAGCACCTCGAGCCCGTCCAGACCGGGCATGCCGATGTCGAGCACCGCCACCGCGGGCACGTGCTCGCGCAGGAGCACGAGCGCCTCGTCGCCGTCGCGGGCCTCGATGATCTCGTAGCCGTCCCGGCGCAGGCGCGTCGCGACGAGCAGGAGGATGTCGTCGTCGTCGTCCGCGACGAGGATCCGGATGGGGTTCACGCGATGAGCTCCGGGTCGGGCAGGGTGTTGGGGAGCCGCGCCGGAAGCTCGATGCGAAACGTCGTCCCGCCGCTCTCGCGCGACATCGCGGAGATCCGGCCGGCGTGGGCGTGGACGATCGCCCGCGCGATGAAGAGGCCGAGCCCCGTGCCGGGGATGTGCGCGTTCACCGCCTGTGGGCTGCGGAAGAAACGCTCGAACAGGCGCTCGGGATCGCCGGCCGGCAGGCCGATCCCCGTGTCGCTCACCTCGAGAGCCGCGCCCTCCGGCGTCGGCTCGACCCGCAGCTCGACCACGCCCGGGGCCGGCGTGAACTTGAGCGCGTTGGCGAGGAGGTTGTCGAGCAGCTGGAACAGGCGTCCCCGATCGGCCACCACCGGGAGCGGCCCGTCGCCGGCGAAGCGCAGCTCCAGCCCTCGCGCCTCGGCGCGCGGCCGCGTCTCGTCGGCGGCCTGGGCCGCGACGTCCGCGAGGTCGAGCTCCAGCGGCTTGATCTCGAGGCCGCTGCCCGACTCGAGCCGGGCGACGAAGAGCAGGTCGTCGACGAGATGGAGCAGCCGCTCCGAGCTGCGCGACACGACCTCGAGGTACCCGCGGCGCTCCTGGTCGAGCGGGTGCTCGTCCTCCTCGAGCGCGAGCTCGGTGTAGCCGATGATCGACGTCAGCGGCGTCCGCAGATCGTGCGAGATCAGCGCGACGAACTCGTCCTTGACCCGGTCGGCCTCGCGGAGCCGCTCGTTCTGGGCCGCGAGCTGCTCCCGCGAGCGGATCGCGTCGGTGCGCGCGTCGCGCTCGCGGATCCGCAGCCGCTCGAGCGCGCGCACGATGCCGGTGAGCCGCCAGACGACGAGGATCGAGATCGGCACCGTGGCGCTGAAGACGGCCGGAGCCTCCAGGTCCGCCCCGCGCGTCCACTGCACGAGCAGGATCGTCGACGGCGAGAGGATCGCCGCCGCGAGCAGCGCGATCCGCCAGGAGCTCACCCGCAGCTTCGGCGAGCGCCGCGGCAACGACAAATCCCGCATCGACGGGTGCAGGGCGGCGGCGCCGCCGAGCACGTACGAGAGCAGCCAGCCCGCGTCGATCGGGCTGCCGACCGCGAAGGAGCTGCCGCGGAGACCGTACGCCTCGTCCGCGGCGAGCAGCGAGGCGATCGCGCCGAGGAGCAGCCAGAACGACGGCTTCCGCCAGGCGGGCGAGACGAGGAGACCCGCGAAGCCGGCGAGCAGGACGACGTCGCCGACCGGAAGCGCGACCCAGACGATGCGCGACCGAAGCGAGCCGCCGCCCGAGAGCACGGGCTGTATCAGCGCCACCCACTGGATGAGGGCGAACGCGAAGGTCGCGACGCCTGCCTCGGCGAGCGCACCGAACCGGTGATGGCCGCCCGCCCGGAAGAGAAGAACGAGCAGCGCCGCCGCGAAGAGCGGGTAGGCGGCGAGGTAGAAGGCGTCGGCGACCGCGGCGGCGGTCGCGTCCGCACGGTAGGGGTAGAGGCTGTTGCCGAGCGCACTCGCCGCGCTTCCGAGCGCGAAGAGTGCCCACGGCAGCACCGCGTCGGGTCGTCGCAGCCAGATCCCGGCCACGATCGCCAGCACGGCGCCGACGGCGAGAACCTCGTAGATGCCCTCGGCCGCCGGCCCGGTCGGGAGCGCGAAGTACGCCAGGATCAGCGCGACGCCCCCGGCGACGAAGGCCGCGTCGGGCCCGAACCTGCGCTGCACGCTCGACCTGGACACGCGCTTCGGAACTCTAGACGGCGGTGGGGCCGTCAGCCTGCGACGCGGCCGACGGCGGCGACGACCCCCTGCGGGTCGACGAGCATCGACAGGTGCCCGGCCCTCGGGAGGAGGACGAACGGCGCGCGGAGGGTTTCGGCGGAGCGGCGGCCGGCGGCGACCGAGTCGACGGTGTCGTGCGCGCCCCAGGCGACGACGGTGCGGACACCGTGGACGCGGGCGAGGTCGGCGAGCGTCCAGCCGGCGATCCCGTTCGGGAGCATCTGCTTGAACGCCGCCGCGGTGCCGGCGACGCGGAACGGGCGCTGCCACCCGGCGATCGCGGCGGCGGTCAGCGGCGGCGCGGCCGGCCCGTAGGCCCGCCGCAGCACCGTGCGGAAGAGCCAGTCGGAGCGCGTGACGAGCCGGTACGCGGCTGTGAAGTAGGGGTCGACGACGAGGTCGCCAAGCCAGCGCGGCCCCCCGTTGCCGCCCAGGGCGTCGCCGTCCAGCAGAACGATCCCTTGCAGCGCACGGGGCCGCCGGAGCGCCTCGCCGACGACGACCGCGGCGCCGAGCGAGTGGCCGACGAGGACGGGCCGTGCGATCCCGAGCGCCCGCTCGAACCCCTCGACCTCGTCCAGCCACGTCGCGAGGTCGTAGGGGCCCTTGCGCTCGCTGTAGCCGAACGGCGGCAGGTCGAGCGCGTACACGCGATGGTCGCGACCGAGCAGCGGGCCGACCTTGCGCCACACGGCCGTCGCCTCGGCGAAGCCGCCGATCAGCACCACGGGCGTGCCGCTCGCGCCCCAGTGCCGGTACGCGAGCTCGCGGCCGCCGACGCTCACGTACGGGCCGGGGTAGAGCGAGCGGGCGGGTTGGCCGCCGGGGGTGACGGTGTCGTAGGCGGCCGCGCCCGCGGTGAGCGCCGCGAGGAGCGCGAGCAGGGCGAGGCCGAGCCGCTTGCCCCAGCGCCGCGCGCGCGTCACTGGAGGAAGCCGGCGATGTGCGCGGCGACGTCGTCCGGTGCGTCCTCCTGGAGGAAGTGCGAGGCGTTGGAGACCAGCTCGAGCCGCGTCGCGCCGGGAAGGAGCTCGAGGAAGCGCTCGCCGACCCGTGGCGGCAGGACGGCGTCGTCGGCGCCCCAGACGACGAGGGTGGGTTTCTCCCAGGAGCGCAGCGCGTCGCGGACGCGGATCATCGCCGCGGCCGAGGGATGGCCGTCCTCGGTCGGGACGAGCTCGGGGAAGGCGACGGCGCCCGCCTTCGACTCGGGTGTCGGGAACGGGGCGTCGTAGGCGGCGCGCACGTCGTCCGTGAGCCCGCGCGCGGTGCCGGCGGCGACGAGCCGCCCGATGTCGAGCGCGCCGCCGACGTGGCGGACGGCGTCGCGGAACCGCAGCCACGCGTCGCTCATCCGGGCGCCGCCGACGACGCCGGTGTCGAGGATTACGAGCCGGTCGACGCGCTCCGGGTGCTCGACGGCGAGGCGGAGCCCGATCGGGCCGCCCCAGTCATGCACGATGAGGACGAGGTTCCACAGGTCGAGCTCGGAGACGAGCCGGGCGATCGACTCGACGTGGCGGTCGTACGAGTACCAGCCGGGGTCGGTCGGCTTGTCGGAGCGGCCGAACCCGAGCAGGTCGGGCGCGACCGCGCGCCGTCCGGCGGCGGTGACGGCGGGCACGATCTTCCGCCAGAGATACGACCAGGTCGGCTCGCCGTGGAGGAGCAGGACGGGGTCGCCCGCGCCCTCGTCGACGTAGTGCATCCGCAGCCCGTCGTGGTCGAGCCAGTTGGGCGCGAACGGATAGTCGGGCAGTCCCGCGAACGCCTCGTCGGGTGTGCGGACGACGTCCATCGTGAGGAGATCGTAGGCCCCCGCGCCCGACCTGCGCGGGCGCGGCTCGTGACGTCTGGCGCCGCAACACAGCGCGCTGAGTGAGCCGCCCCCTCGGGGCGGCTTCACGCAAGAAAAGGGGGCCGGTCGGGCTGCGGCCCACCGCCGGCCCCGCGAATGAAGATGCCGGTGGACGCGTAAACTTGCGCATGATTGACTCGATGTGTGCGGGGGGATGCCGGAAACGTGTCGGGACCTGCGACTGTGCGTGACGAAAGCTGGGAGCCGGACGACGAGGGGTGGCCGTCGGCACCCGTGCGCCGCCTGCCCGGGCGGCCGGTTCCGCCGCCTGCGCCGCCGCGACGCTCGTTCCTCGACGTCGCCTGGGTCGCCCTTGCCGTGCTCGGCCTCCTGGCCGCCGCCGGGGCCGCGATCTGGTACCTGAAGGCGCGCCCCGCCCCGCTCGCGACGAAGCTGCCCGTGCCGATGGTCATCGGCGTCCGCGAGCAGTTCGCGGTCGCCGAGCTGACCCAGGCCGGCTTCGCAGTGCGCGCGGTCGAGCAGCCCGGCAACGCGAAGCCCGGCATCGTCTTCGCGCAGCGTCCGGCCCCGGACACGGTCACGAAGCGCGGCGCGACCGTCACGATCCGGGTCGCGAACGGCCAGAAGCCCTAGCTCGCAGGCCGCCTGGGCCTCGCCGGCCTGCGGCTGCACGTCGAGCCGCGGCGGGTGCTTGCGGAAGACGAGCCCGGCGCCGAGCGTGCCGAGGAGGCCGACGACGCCGGCGACGAAGAACGCGAGCTCGGTGCCGCCGCGGTCGCAGAGCCAGCCGGCGAAGAGCCCGGCGATCGCGCCTGTGCCGTTGAACGCGTAGAAGTAGAGCCCGATGATCCGGCCGCGGAGCCGGTCGGGCGCCTGCGAGCTGCATCATCGCGTTCGAGTTCGCCGACCAGGCGGTGAACCCGACGCCGACGAGGAACAGCAGCAGTCCGGTCGCGATCGGCGAGCGCTGCGGCGCGAGCAGGAGCTCAGCGCCCGTGAAGACGAGGCTGCCGGTCAGCAGCACCTTCGCCGAGGCCCGCCCGAGCGACGCCGCCCCGAGCGAGCCGACGAGCGCGCCCGCGCCGAACACGGCCGAGAGGAGCCCGTACACCTGCGCGTTCGTGTGCAGCGTCGAGTACGCGAGCACCGGCAGCGTGACGTTGAAGTTGAAGCAGAACGTGCTCAGCACGACGGTCAGCGAGAGCAGCACGACCATCCGCTTCTGCCGCCGCACGTAGCCGAGCCCCTCGCGGGTGCCGCGCAGGATCGAGGGCCGCTCGAACGCCTCGAGCGGGAAGAAGTCGCCGACCCGCATCCAGAAGAGGCTGAGCAGCACCGCGAAGAAGCTGACCGCGTTGAACAGGAAGCAGACGCCCGCGCCCGCGAACCCGTAGACGATGCCGGCGACGGCGGGCCCGAAGATCCGTGACGCGTTGAAGAGGCTCGAGTTGAGCGCGATCGCGTTCGGCAGCGACTCCCGCCCGACCATCCGGTAGGTGAGCTGCTGCCGCGACGGGACGTCGAGCACGAGCACCATCCCGTTGGCGAACGCGATCGAGTACAGCATCCACGGCTGCGCCATCGAGGCGAGCGCGATCCAGGCGAGGACGATCGCCGTCACGAGCTGCAGCGCCTGCGTGCCGATCACGGTGCGGCGCGCGTCGAGCCGGTCGGTCAGCACGCCGGCGAAGAGGCCGAAGACCATGAACGGCAGGAACTGGGCGAGCGCCATCAGGCCGACCGCGAACGCCGAGTGGGTGATCTGGAGGACGAACCAGCCGAGCGCGATCCGCTGCATCCACGAGCCTGTCTGCGAGACCGTCTGGCCGGCGAAGAAGAGCCGGTAGTTCCGGTAGCGGAGGCTCGCGAACGTGCGCGAGTTGAAGCGGCCGAGCGCCGCGGTCATCGGCCTTCCCGCTCGTGCAGGAGGCGGGCGAGCGGCTCGACGGCGGCCTCGACGGCGGCGAGCTCGGCCGGATCGAGCTCGCGCAGGCGCGTCGCGAGCCACGCCGTGCGGCGGGAGCGCACGCGGCGGAGCGTGCGGGCGCCCTCCTGCGGTGAGGCTCAGGCCGACGCGGCGGCGGTCGGTCTCGCTCGGCGTGCGCTCGACGAGCCCGTCGCGCTCGAGCCGGGCGACGAGCTTCGACATGGCCGCCGCCGACACGCGCTCGCCCGCGGCGAGGTCGCCGGCGCAGATCCCGGGCGAGTACTTGATCGTGACGAGGATCGCCACCTGCTCCGGGGAGACCCCCGCGCCGCGCGCCTCGCGGCGGAGCTCCCGGCTGAGCCGAAGGAGAGAGGGACGCAGCCCATCGGCGACTGCCAGCGCATCCGTCGTCATCTCCGTCGTATTCGGCATTTCGTTAACTGGGTTAACGGTAGCTCAAGAGCGATGATCTCACGGCGGGTTACGGACGTCTCAACAGGTGACCCTCGAGCGAAAGGAGAGCTCGTGGACTGGAGAATCGAGGTGATCGTCGTGCCGGTGAGCGACGTCGATCGCGCCAAGCACTTCTACGCGGAGCAGTGCGGCTTCGTCGTCGACGTCGACCGGCAGCTCGGCGACACGTTCCGGGTCGTGCAGCTGACGCCGCCGGGCTCGGCCTGCTCGATCACGTTCGGCACCGGCCTCGTCGCGTCGGAGCCCGGCTCGCTCAAGGGGCTCCAGCTCTGCGTGACGGACATCGAGGCGGCGCGGGCGGAGCTCGCGGGCCGCGGCGTCGAGGTGGGCGAGGTCACGCACTTCGAGGACGGCGTGCCGACGCCGGGCGCGGGCGGCGACTGGAACTCGTTCGTCTTCTTCGCCGACCCGGACGGGAACAGCTGGGCGGTGCAGCAGGTGCCGGCCGGCCGCTGAGGCCCGCTAGGGGCGCCAGTTCGCCGAGCGGATGATCGAGTTCGTGATCGTCGCGCTCCGCACCGGGTTCGCGGTCGAGCTCGTTGTCGAGCACGTCGGCCTCGGACTGGAAGCTGACGAGCAGGCCGACGCCGTTCCGCGACGGGTCGCCGGACTTCGGGTCGGGCTTCGTGTCGACGACGGTGTTGTGCTCGAACATGCAGACCGAGCGGTCGTTGCAGAACATGCCGACGCCGAGCGCGCCGCGCACCTCGTTGTTCATCGCCATGCCCATCGACATCTCGGTCATGTTGATGCCGAGCCGCGCGGTGCGGCTGACCTTGTTGCCGACGATGTCGGTCATCGAGGAGTGCGTCGCGATGCCCTGCATGCCGCCGACGACGGTGCAGTTGGAGACCATGCTCATCCCCATGTCCATGTTGTAGGAGATGTCGATCCCCTGGCCGAGCGGATTGCCGAGCATGTCGATCGTGCAGTTGCGGATCATCACGTCGGCGAGGCGCACGTGGATGCCGTCGAGCTTCGCGCCGGAGATCGAGACGCCGTCGATCACGGTGCCGTGGACGCCGTCGACGGTGATCCCGTTCGCGCCGCCGACGACGGTCAGGTTCCTGATCTCGACGTTGTCGTGGCGCACGACGATGCCGCCCCGCACGACGGCGCCCGGCTCGCCCTGGAGCACCTCGCGGTGCGTGATCACGAGCGGCCCCTGGTGGACGCCGGCAGAGAGCGTCGACGACCGGCGGCAGGCGCGCGTAGCACCGTCGCCGCCGAGCCGACGAACGCGAGCCCGACCGCGACCGCCGCGACCGCGCCGAGACGCCCCAGCTCGCCGCCGTCCTCCGCGTAGCCGAGCCGCAGCAGCGGGAACCCCGCCTGGCCGGCGACGACCGCCGCGAGCCAGCCGCCGCCGAAGAGCGCGAGCGCCGGCCAGAGCGGGGCGTGCAGGCCCGCGCCGAGCACGATCGCCATCAGGAGCCCCAGCTCGACGGCGCCGAGCGGCAGCATCGCCCACGCCGGCTGGTACGGCAGCAGCCGGTGCCACACCTGGACGTCGAGCGCGATCCCCAGCCCCGCCATCAGGGCGACGAGCTCGACGGGCCACCAGTGGCGGTGCACGGCGCCGATCGCGAACGCGGCGACGAGCACCGGCACGAGCGCCGCCAGGCGCGACTCGAGGCGTCCCCTCAGCGTGTACGACACGCGGCGATCCTCCCCAGGAAGCGGTGGCCCGCGTACTTCGCGCCGGCGAGCGTGTCGGCGGCGGGAAACGCCCACTGCGCCGGCGCCCCGGCGAGCGCGAGCGTCCGCGTCGCGTCGGTGAGCGCCGGCACCGTCGAGTCCGGGTCGAGCACGATCCAGTCGTCCACGG
>CAWFFI010000003.1:0-256906 GCA_963815005.1 uncultured Actinomycetes bacterium | reverse complement strand
GGTCTGGGCGAGCCGGAGGACGTGCTCGGAGAGGACGGTGCGGGCGATCGCGGCGCGAGGTTCGCGGTCGGCTCGTCGAGGACGATCACCGTCGGCCGAGCATCAGCGCACGCCCGATCGCGAGCATCTTCCGCTCGCCGCCGCTGAGCTTGCCGGCGCGGCGCCCGAGCATCTCGCCGAGCCGCGGGAACAGCTCGAGCACCTCCTCGAGCCGCGCGGCGACCTCCGCGCGGCGCAGCAGGTAGCCGCCCATCTCGAGGTTCTCGCGCACGGTCAGCGGGGCGAAGACGTCGTCGATCTGGGGGACGTAGCCGACGCCGCGGCGCGCGACGTCCTCGGCGGACAGCCCGTCGACCTGCGCCGCCGACGAGCACGCGGCCGCGAGTGACTCGACCATGCCGACGAGGCTCTTCAGGAGCGTGCTCTTGCCGGCGCCGTTCGGGCCGACGATCGTGACGACCTGGCCCGGCGTCGACCGCGATCGACAGCGCCGTGCACGATCGGGTTGCCGCCGTAGCCGGCCGTGAGCTCCTCGGCGAGGAGCGGCGGGCCGCGCCGCTCAGCCGACAAGGTAGGCCTCCAGGACCTCCTCGCGGGCACGCAGCGCGGCCATCGCGCCCTCGGCGATCACGCGCCCCTGGGCCATCACGACGACCGGGTCGGCGAACTCGTCGACGATCGCCGAGCTCGTGCTCGACCATCACGATCGTCAGCCCCTCCTCGCTGAGCGCGAGCAGGTGGTCCCCGATCCGGCGGGCGAGCAGCGGGTGCACGCCGGCCATCGGCTCGTCGAGCAGCAGGACCTTGCGGCCGCCGCCATCAGCGCGCGCGTGATCTCGACGAGACGGCGCTGGCCGCCGCTGAGGTCGCCCGCGTACGTGTCGCCGTACGCGCTCAGCCCGAACCGCTCCAGCATCTCCTCGGCGCGCGCGACGAGCTCGCGCTCGTCGGCCCCCCAGTAGCGCCGCCCGGGCAGCGCGCCGCGGAACGAGTCGCCGCGCTGGCCCGGCACCGCGGAGAGCAGATTCTCGAGCACGGTGAGGCGCTCGAACTCGCTCGCGAGCTGGAAGGTGCGGACGAGCCCCTTGCGCGCCCGCCGGTACGCGGGCATCCGCGTCACGTCCTCGCCCATGTAGAAGATCGCGCCCTCGGTCGGCGTCGAGCGCGCCGGCGAGCATCCCGAGCGTCGTCGACTTGCCGGCGCCGTTCGGCCCGATCAGGCCCGTCAGCCGGGCGCGCTGGAACGCGAAGGAGACACCGTCGACCGCGCGCACGCCGCCGAAGCTCCGGGCGAGCCCGCGCGCCTCGAGCACGATCTCGGGCGCGACGGGCCGCAGCCGGCGCGCCGGCGCCGCGGGCCGCTCGATCTGCGGCAGATCCTCCGGCGCCTCGGCCTCGCCGCCGCCGTGCTCGCCCCTGCCGCCGATCACGCGCCTGCGCTCCGGCAGGATGCCCTGGGGCCGGAACCAGAGGAAGAGGACGATCAGCAGGCCGATCGCGACCCACTGGAGCGCGGGGACGAGGCCGGGCCCGCCGAACTGCGGCAGATAGCGGCTGCCCTCGAGGAAGCCGACCGGGACGATCGCCGCGCCGAGGACGGCGCCGCGGTGGTTGCCGAGACCGCCGATGATCACGGCGGCGAACAGGACGATCGACTCGGCGTAGCCCCACGCCGCCGGATCCCACAGGTTGATGAAGCCGACGAGGATGCCGCCGCTGAGACCGGCGACCGCGCCGCCGAGGACGAGCATCGAGGTGCGCAGCGTCCGCAGGTTCTTGCCGAGCGAGTCCGCGACGACGTCGTTGTCGCGCATCGCCCGGAGCGTCCGCCCGTACGGCGAGTTCGTGATGCGCGTCAGGAACAGGTAGACGAGCAGCGCGATCACGATCGCGACGATCGCGTAGCCCCACTGGTAGCGGCCGGACTGCGGGTCGATGTGGCCGTCGAACGGCGCCGGCACGAGCGCGAGACCTGCGTCTCCGTTCAGCAGCGGGCGGTAGTTCGTGACGAGCAGGTTGGCCATCACCGCCGTGACGAGCAGCCCGACGGCGGCGAAGTCGCCGCGCAGCCGCTTTCCGACGAGGGCGGCGAACGGGCAGCGCCAGCAGGCCGCCGGCGATCGCCGCGCCGATCCACGGGAGCGGGAACGGCAGCTGGAGCCCGCCGACGTAGCTCTGGAACGCGCCGTTCGCGCTGTCCGGCGGGAGCGAGAGCACCGCGGCGGCGTAGGCGCCCGCGGCCTGGAAGATGATGAACGCGAAGTTCGTGACGCCCGAGATGCCGAACTGCTGGCTGAGCGCGAGGCACGCGACCGCGTCGACTCCCCCGTAGACGAGCAGCGTGGTGAGGTAGTAGGCCATCCGCTACGCCCTCGCCCCGAGCAGGCCGTTCGGCCGCACCGCGAGCATGACGAGCAGGACGACGAAGGCGACCACGTCCTTGTAGTCGGAGACGATGAATGCCGCGCTGACCTCCGTCCCGAGCCCGATCACGAGCGCACCGAGCATCGCGCCGTACGGCTCGCCCGGCGCCGCCGAGGAAGACCGCGGCGAGGATCGACACGAGAAAGATGTCGGTGCTCGTCGCCGAAGGTGCCGGCGTCCATGCCGAAGATCGGCGCCCCCGAGCCCGCAGAGCGCACCGGTGACGAGCCATGTCACCGTGACGATCCGCTCGGTGCGGATGCCCGAGTTGCGCGCGAGGTCGCGATTCGCCGCCGTCGCGCGCATCGCCTTGCCGAGCCGCGTGTAGCGAATCAGGACGTGCACGACGGCCATCAGCGCGAGGCTGAGGCCGATGATCGCCACCTCGGCGACGGTGAGCCGGAACGAGCCGAGAGTGAGCGTCGAGCCCTGGCTCATCGAGTAGGAGACGTTCGTCGGGCCGGCGATCGCCTGGACGCTGTACTCGATGATCAGCGTCATCCCGAGCGAGACGATCACGATCGCGATCGGCGAGGTGCCGCGCCGCTGGAAGGGCGAGTACACGACGCGGTTGAGGAACACGGAGAGAACGGCGCCGGTCGCCGCCGCGGCGAGGGCCGCCACCCAGACCGTGACGCCCCGCTCGTTGACCCAGTAGGCGATGAACGCCGAGGCGGTCATCACCGAGGCGAAGGCGAGGTTCAGCACGTTCGTCACGGCGAACTGGAGGGTGAACCCGACCGACGCGATGGCGAGCACCGACGCCGAGACGAGACCGAACGCGATCGAGGCGGTGAAGACGCTCAGAGCCGTACTCCTTTCGACAGCCTCGTGCCGGGGAGCGGACGGGCTCCTTGCGCCCGCCGCTCCCCGGCACCGTGATTCACGTGGTGGCTAGCGAACCGCCTTCAGCCACATGTCCGAGATGTTGCCGACGACCTTCACCTGGCCGGACGGCGTGTACGAGTCGATCTGGAAGATCCCGCTCGACTCGTTGTAGTTGTTGAAGCTCGTCGGGCCACCGGGGCCGACGTACCTGATCGTCTTGCCCTGCTTGAGCGCTGCGGCGCCCTGGGCGAACGTGTGCACGACGACCTTGCCGCTCGCCACCTTCTGAGAGGTACTTGCGGTAGACGCTCGGAGTCGTGCTCTTCGCCGCGACCATCGCGAGCGCGGCCAGGTTGATCCCGTCGTAGAGGTGCACTCCGCCGGGCGAGGTCAGGTAGGCGTTGAAGTTGCCCGTGTTGCCGACCTTGCCCTTGACGGCGAGCATCGCCTTCTTGAACGGGTTGTACGTCGGGCCGCTCGTGTCGACGACGAGGTTGTCGGCGAGGAAGCCCTTCGACAGCGTGCTCGCTCCGATGGCGGCCGCGACGGCCTTGTACCAGTCGGGCGAGATCGCGGCCGACGTCCCGATCACCGGGATCGCCTTGCCGTTGTTCTGCTGCTTGACCTCCGACAGGAACGACGCCTCCGCCGGGCCGAGCGCCTCGGTGAAGATCACGTCCGGATGGCTCGCGACGATCTTCGCGGCCTCCGTCCGGAACGTCGTCGCCTTCAGGTCGAGGGTCTCGTTCGCGACGAGCTTGATGCCCGCCTTCTTCAGCGACGCGATCGCCGGCCCGACGAACGTCTGCGAGCCGATGTCGTTGCCGAACGCGAGCGCCGCCCGCTTGTAGTGCTTGCGGTACTTCGCGATCGCCACCATCGCGTACGACTCCGCCAGGTCGGCCGGCACGAGGCGGTAGAAGAACGGGAAGTGGATGTGGTCGAACTCCGCCTGACCCGTCATCCCGAACGCGACGGTCTGCTTGGAGTTGATGATCGGCACCACCGCGGCCGCCTCGTCGGAGGTCAGGCCGATGATGAGTGCGACGTTCGACGTCGACGCGTACAGCTGGCGTACGGCCGGCACGGCGTCCGCCGGGTCGCCGCGTGTGTCCACGGACTTGCAGTTCACCTGCGAGCCGTCGACGCCGCCGGCCTTGTTGATCGCGGTCGTCGCGGCGGTGCAGGCGACGAGATAGGTCGGGCCGAGTGCTGCGTCGGCGCCCGTGAACGGGGCCACGTCGGCGACGACGATCGAGTCGCCGGAGCTCTTGCGAAGCGCCGCGCCGCTCGGGGCGCTCGCGACGACCGTCACCAGCGCCGCGACGAGCGCGGTGGCGACGGCCAGCGGGAGCAGGCGGCGCTTATGCGCGTCGCCGAGCCCCGCCTGGGGTCTGCGTGTCCAACATCGACTCCCTCCTCTTGCTGTCCCTGCACTGTCGGATCGGTCGTGAACGGGCCAGTGGAAATGGAGCGCGTGCGCGGTAGCTAGAAGGTCGCCCCTTCGGGGACGGGTGCGTTCCACCGCCAGGGAACGCCGTTCGACTGCTCGGCGACGACGCGGTTGCGGATCGTGCCGATCTGCTCGATCGACACCTCGACGACGTCGTCGGGCGTCAACCAGACCGGGGGCGTGCGGGCGAAGCCGACACCGCCGGGTGTTCCGGTCGCGATCACGTCGCCGGGCCGCAGCGTCGTGAACGACGAGAAGAACTCGATCGTGCTCGGAACGTCGATGATCATCTGCGAGGTCCGGGCCGACTGCATCACGGTGCCGTTGAGACGCGTCTCGATCGCGAGGTCGGAGATGTCCACCTCGTCGGTGGTCACGAGCTCCGGCCCGATCGGCATCGTGCCGTCGAAGTTCTTCCCGGCCGTCCACTGCGTCGCCGCGCGCTGCCACTCCCGCGCGGAGCCGTCGTTCAGGACGACGAAGCCGGCGACGGCGGCGAGCGCGTCGGCGGCGGGGATGTAGCGCCCGCCCTTGCCGATCACGACGCCGAGCTCGCCCTCGTAGTCGAAGCGCTCGCTCAGCGCGGGCTTCACGAGGTCGCCGTACGGCGGTGCGACCGAGTCGGCGCCGCGAACGAACGCCTCCGGCCAGACGGGCACGTCGCGGCCGCCCTCGAGGGCGTGCTCGCGGTAGTTCAGCCCGAGACAGAGCACGCGCCGCGGCGAGGGCACGGCGGGCGCCAGGTCGGACTCGTCGACCTCGACTCCGGCGTCTCGCCCACGCCGGCGATCGCGTCGAGCGCCGCGTCGCCGTCCTCGAGCACGTTCGCGAGCTGCGCGTAGCGCTCGTCGCCGGTCGCCGAGCCGACGTCGACGTAGCCGGACTGCCCGCGGAGATGGAGCCGGGGGCCGCTCGCGGTCATCACGGTCGCAAGCCTCATGTACGGCACCCTCCCGGATTGGTTGCGAAATTGGTTGCCATAGGCTGGATTGGGCGACTCTATGGTGTTCGGCTCTCCATAAGTCAAGGCCGCGGTTCGCAGGTCGTCGGCTCCTCCCGGGCGACCGGAGGTAGGATTGGCCGACACATGAGCCGAGCTGTGCGGAGGACGACCGTGGCAGGCACACCGACCAAGCAGCAGGCGAGCGTCGCCCCTCGGGGGCGCGAGCTCGCACAACTCATCCTCGGGGAGTTCGCCGGCGCGCCGGTGGGCACCCGGATCCCGACCGAGCGGCAGCTCGCCGGGTCGCTCGGCGTCACGCGGGCCGCGGTGCGGCATGCGCTCGGCGTGCTCGAGGGCGAGGGCCGCATCTCCCGCGAGGTCGGCCGCGGCACGTTCCTGCGGGCGGACGGAGGCGGCGGCGCCTTCGACGGGGGGCTTCCCGGCCGCGTGCCGTCGCGCGCCGACGACATCGGGCCGGCCGACGTGATGACCGCCCGCGAGCTCTTCGAGCCGCAGGTGCTGCCGCTCGTCGTGGCGCAGGCGACCGCCCGCGACTTCGACGAGATGGACCGCTGCGTCGCGGGCGGCGACTCGGCCGAGAGCGCCGAGGAGTTCGAGGCGTGGGACTTCTCGCTCCACCACGCGATCGTGGCCGCCGGCCACAACCAGCTCCTGCTCCAGATCTACGAGGCGATCGAGGCGGCGCGCCAGATCCCGCTCTGGGGCAACCTCAAGCGCCGCAACGACTCGCGCGAGCGGCGCGCCGCCTACCAGCTCGACCACCGCGAGCTCGTCGACGCCCTGCGTGCGCGCGAGCTCGACCGGGCGCTCGCGGTGACGCACGCCCACCTCGCGCGTGTGCGCGCGAACCTCCTCGGCCCGGCTCCCGACGACGCGTAGAATCGGCGCCCGGATGGAGCCTCCGCTCCGAGGGCTGCGCGTCGCCGATCTGTCGCGGGTGCTTGCCGGCCCCTACTGCACGCTGCTCCTCGCCGATCTCGGCGCCGACGTCGTCAAGGTCGAGCGGCCCGGCACCGGCGACGAGACGCGGAGCTGGGGCCCGCCGTTTCTCGGCGGCGAGGCGGCGTACTACCTCGCCGTCAACCGAGGCAAGCGCAGCGTCGCGGTCGATCTCGGCACGGACGCCGGGCGTGCGCTCGTGCAGGAGCTCTGCGCCGGCGCCGACATCGTGGTCGAGAACTTCCGGCCCGGCGGCGCGGAGCGCCTCGGCCTCGGCTACGAGGAGCTGCGCGCGCGGAATCCCGGCCTCGTCTACTGCTCGATCACCGGCTTCGGCTCCCGGCGCAGCCCGGCGGAGCCGCCCCGGCTACGACTTCGTGATCCAGGCGGAGAGCGGCCTGATGTCGATCACCGGCGCCCCCGACGGCGAGCCGACGAAGGTCGGCGTCGCGCTCGTCGACGTGCTCGCGGGGCTGAACGCCGCGGTCGGGATCCTCGCGGCGATCGAGCGGCGGCGCCGCACCGGCGAGGGCGGCAGGGTCGAGGCGTCGCTGCTCGACAGCGCCCTCTCCGGGCTCGTCAACCAGGCGCAGAGCGCGCTCGTCACGGGCCGCGCCCCGGCTCGGCTCGGCAACGCGCATCCGAGCATCGTCCCCTACGAGACGTTCGCCGCCCGTGACGCGCCGATCGCCGTCGCCGCCGCGAACGACGGGCTGTTCCGGCGCCTCTGCGACGTGCTCGGGTGCCCGGCGCTCGTCGCCGACGCGCGCTTCGCGACGAATCCGGCGCGGGTCGAGCACCGCGCGCTGCTCGTGCCCGAGCTCGCGGCCCGGATCGCGGGGCGCGGCGCCGACGAGCTCGTCGAGGCGCTCACCGCGGACGGCGTCCCGGCCGGGAAGATCCGCGACGTACCCGAGGCGATCGCCGCGGCCGCCGCGGCCGGCGACCCCGCGACGCTCGAGGTCGAGCACCCGGTACTCGGCGCGCTCGAGCTCATGCGCACCGCGGTCCGCGTCGACGATGCCCCCGGGACGGCGCTGCCGCCGCCGCAGCTGGGCGAGCACACGCGCGAGATCCTCGCCGAGCTCGGGCGCGGCGAGGACGAGATCGCCGCGCTGCTCGCCGCCGGCGTCGTCGCGGGCTGAGGACGCCTCGCGCCGGCTCAGCCTGCGGGCGCGCGCTCGGCGAGCGGCAGCGTGAAGGCGATGCGGGCGCCGCCGCCGCTCCGGCGCTCCGCCCAGATGCGGCCGCCCTGCGCCTCGACGAGCCCGCGGGCGATCGCGAGGCCGAGGCCGGCACCGCCGCCCGAGCGGGTGCGGGCGCGGTCGGCTCGCCAGAAGCGGTCGAACATCCGCTGCTCGTCGCCCGGGTCGATCCCGACGCCCGTGTCCTCGACGCTGATCTCGAGCTCCGGCCCGACCGGGCGCGCGGCGACGACCACCGAGCCGTCCGACGGCGTGTGCCGCAGCGCGTTCGTCAGCAGGTTGAGGAGGACGCGCTCGACCTGGTCGGGCGCGCAGCGCACCTGCGGCAGACCGTCGACCAGCCGCGCCTCGAGGTGCACGTCGCGCGCCCGCGCCTCGGCCTGGAGGCCGCGGACGCACGACTCGACCACGGTCGCGAGCGGCGTCTCGTGCAGCTCGAGCGTCAGCGCGCCCGCGTCGATCACCGCCAGCTCGAACAGATCGTCGATCAGCCGCCCGAGCGCGTGCGCCTGGATGCGCAGCTCGGGCAGGTAGTCGTCCGGCTCGGCGAGCCCGTCCTCGATCGCCTCGAGCATCGCCTGGATCGAGGCGAGCGGCGTCCGCAGGTCGTGGCTCGCCCAGGCGACGAGCTGCCGGCGCGCGTCGAAGAGCTCCTCGACGCCGGCGGCCATCTCGTTGAACGACTCGCCGAGGCGGGCGAGCTCGCGCGGGCCCGCGGTGGGCGCGCGCGCCTGGAGGTCGCCGCCCGCGAGCGTGTCGGCGGCGCGCTCGAGCGTCCGGATGCGGCGCGCGATCAGCTCCGCCACGACGAGCGCGGCGAGCACGGCGGCGAGCGCCCCGGCGGCCGAGACCTCGAGGATCTGGAGGTCGGCGTGCATGTGGAACATGACGAAGCCGCCGAGGATCACCGCCCCGAGCGGGACGGCTCCGGCGAAGAGCGCGAGCGCCGCGAGCTGGAGGCGGACGGTCGGCAGCAGGCGCAGGACGAGGGCGGCGACGAGGCCGGCCCCGAGCGCCGCGAGCGCGATCTCGGTGGCGAACGTCGTCATGGCGTGAACCGGTAGCCGGCGCCCCAGACCGTCTCGAGGTGCTCCGGCCGCGACGGGTCGTCCTCCACCTTCTCGCGCAGCCGGCGCACGTGGACGGTGACCGTGCCCGTGTCGAGCGGGGTCGTGTAGCCCCAGACGCTCTCCATCAGCTGGTCGCGCGAGAAGACGCGGCGCGGGTGCGAGGCGAGGAACCAGAGCAGGTCGAACTCCTTCAGCGTCAGCTTCAGCGGCGTGCCCGCCTTGCGCACCTCGCGGGCGTCCGCGTCGAGCTCCACGTCGCCGAAGGACATGCTCTGGCCGAGGACGGGCGTCGATGTGGCGCGCTTGAGCAGGTTGCGGACGCGCACGGCGAGCTCGCGCGGGCTGAACGGCTTCGTCACGTAGTCGTCGGCGCCGAGCTCGAGGCCGACGATCCGGTCGGCCTCCTCGCCGCGCGCGGTGAGCATGATGATCGGCAGGTCGGAGCGGGCGCGGATCCAGCGGCAGATCTCGAGGCCGTCGTGCTCGGGCAGCATCACGTCGAGGACGACGAGCGAGGGCTGCTCGTTCTCGAGCAGGCGGAGCGCCTCGTCGCCGCCCGACGCCTCGAGCGTGCGGTAGCCGTCCCGGCGGAGGTAGCGGACGACGACGTCGCGGACGATCGCCTCGTCGTCGACGACGAGCACGGTGTGCATGGACGGCATTGTCGCCTGCCGACGCTTTCGCGCAGGTTAAATGCGTCGCCGAGTGGATCCGACGACCGCCGTGCTGCTCTGCCTGCTCGGCGTCGGGGTCGGCGCGTTCGGGACGCTGGTCGGTGCGGGCGGCGGGTTCGTGCTGACTCCGGTGCTGCTGCTTCTGTACCCGCACGACTCGGCGCGGACGCTGACGGCGATCAGTCTCGCGGCGGTGTTCTTCAACGCGGCGTCCGGCACGGTCGCCTACGCGCGCCAGCGGCGGACGGACTTCCGCAGCGGCATCGTCTTCGCGGCGGCGACGCTGCCGGGCGCGGTCGGCGGTGCGCTCGTCGTCGGGATCGTCTCGCGCACGCTCTTCGACGGGCTGATGGGCGGCGTCCTCGGGGTGCTCGCGCTCTGGCTCCTCGCCGGCGACCGGTGGCGGCCGGCGCCGGCCCGGCGCGGCACCTCGCGGCGGCTGCTCGTCGACCGGGAAGGGCTGCTGCACGAGTACGACGTGCCGGTGCTGCGCGGCGCGCTCTACAGCCTCGTCGTCGGCTTCGTCTCGAGCTTCCTCGGCATCGGCGGCGGGGTGATCCACGTGCCGCTGCTCGTGCGGGCGCTCGGCTTCCCCACGCACATCGCGACCGCGACGTCCCACTTCGTGCTCGCGTGGATGGCGGGCGTGGGGACGATCACGCACATCGTCACGGGGAGCTTCGCGCACGGGCACGGCGTCCATCGCGCCGTCGCGCTCTCGGTCGGCGTCGTCGTCGGCGCCCAGCTCGGCGCGCGCCTCTCGCGGCGCCTGCACGGCCACGTGATCGAGCGGCTGCTCGCGGTGGCGCTGCTCGCGCTCGCGGCGCGCCTGCTCTTCTCGGTCTGACCTGCGACGCCATGGCGTCTTCGGGCACGTCCGGTGCCAGGCACCGGACGTGCCCCGCCGGGACATGCCCGAGCGAGGTGACCGTGTCCGGGACCAGGCGGCCGGTCCGGACATGTCGGGCCGCCGTTTCCGCATGACGACACCGTTTGCCGGCGGCCGGCCGGGCGCCTCGGGTCACCGGTCACGTCCCCGGAGGCCATGTCCGGGGACCAGGTCCGGGCAGGCGCCGGACGTGGCTCGAGGAGACGCGTCCGCGGGGCTGAGTAGTTGCCCGAACGGCGGATCGGGCCGGGCGCCGATGACCCGGCGGCCCGGTGGGTGGACGCTTCGAGCACAGGCCTGAGCCAGGAGGTGCCGCCGTGCGTGCCAGCAGAGCCACCGTCCTCACCGTCGCCGTCCCGATCGCCACCTACGTCGGGATCCTCGCGCTCGTGGCCGGGCTGCACACGCGGCCGCCGCTCCTCGGCTGGATCGGCCTCGGCGTCGTCGCCGCGATCGCGCTCGCCCTCACCGCCGGGGCGCTCGTGCTCTTCCCGCGCATGCGCGCGAACGTCGAGCCGGCCGTCCGGCCCGACCCCGAACGGCTGCTCGTGCTCGCCGACGCCTCCTGCTCGGCCGACCGCATCTGCGACACCGTCGCCTACCGGCTCGGCGGCCGGGAGGTCGAGGTGCTCGTCGTCGCGCCTGTCCTCTCCTCGCCGCTCCACTACCTCGCCGACGACGAGGGCCGCGAGCGGGCGGACGCGGAGGAACGGCTCGCCGCCGTCGTCACGCAGCTCCGCCGCCGCGGCCTCCACGCCGAGGGGCGCATCGGCTCCGACGACCCGCTCCAGGCGCTCGGCGACGCGCTCGCGACCTTCCCGGCCGGCGAGGCGCTCCTCGTCACCGGGGCGGAGACGCACTGGCTCGAGCCCGGCCTCTTCGAGCGCGCGCGCCGCCTCGTGCCCGTGCTCGAGCACGTCGAGACCGTCTGACCCATCGACCCGGGAGACGACATGACCACGACCACGCCGAAGGAGCGGGACCTCGCAGGCCCCGGCATCGGCGACTACGACGAGCTCGCGGACGTGCTGCCGCGCGACTACCGCGAGCTGCTGCCGCCGCGGGAGACGATGCGGGCGCTCTACGCCGCGAAGCGCCTGATCGAGGACCGGCTCTGCGAGGAGCTCGGCCTGACGCCCGTCCAGGTGCCGCTCATCGTCGACGCCGCGAGCGGCGTCAACGACATGCTCGACCGCGACGGCTCGCGCACGCCGGTCCGGTTCCACATCCCGAACGACCGCGACCTCCACCCGATCGAGGCCGAGGTCGTCCAGGCGGCGACGAAGTGGAAGCGGCTCGCGCTCGCCCAGTTCGGCTTCGGCCCGGGCGAGGGCCTCCTCACCGACATGCGGGCCGTGCGCAAGGACTACTTCCTCGACCACGACCACAGCGCGTACGTCGACCAGTGGGACTGGGAGCTCGCGCTCGAGCCGGGGCAGCGGACGCTCGCCACGCTCACCGACGTGGTCGGCCGGATCTGGCGCGTCCTCGTCGAGGCGCAGGACTTCCTCCACGAGCGCTGGCCCGCGCTCGCCGACCCGCGCTACCCGGCGCTGCCGCGCGAGCTCACGTTCGTCCACGCCGAGGACGTGCTCGCGCGCTGGCCGGACCTGCCGCGCAAGGAGCGCGAGACGCGGCTGCTCGCCGAGCACCAGGCGGTCTTCATCTACGGGATCGGCTGGCCGCTCGCCGACGGGCTGCCGCACGAGCTGCGCGCCGCCGACTACGACGACTGGTCGACCGAGACCGTCTCGGCCGACGGGCGCCCGATGCACGGGCTGAACGGCGACATCCTCGTCTGGAACCCGGTCACCCGGCGCCGGCACGAGCTGTCGTCGATGGGCGTCCGCGTCACGAAGGAGGCGCTCCGCCGCCAGCTCGAGCTCTCGGGCCAGCTCGACCTGCTCGAGCTGCCGTACCACCGGGCGATCCTCGAGGACCGGGTGCCGCTCTCGATCGGCGGCGGCATCGGCCAGTCGCGGACGATGATGCTGCTCCTGCGCAAGGCGCACCTCGGCGAGGTGAGCGTCACCGTCTGGCCGGAGGTGCTCCGCGAGCTCTGTGCAGCCCGCGGGATCCGCGTGCTCGAGTAGCGGGCCCGGACGGACGGCGGGGAAACCGTCCCTCCGAGTGGATCCCCGGCCGACCTAACAACATCGTAACACGATTCATAGCTACGGTGGCCTCCATGCCCCGTTGGATCCCCGCCACCGTCCTCGCGGCGGCCGCGCTCGCCGCCCTCCCGGCGACCGCCTCGGCCTCCCGCTACGCCCGCTACGGCATCCAGGACGACGGCTGGCTGCTGTACGGCCCCGGCACGCTGGCCCAGCGCCTCGACACGCTCGACAATCTCGGCGCCCAGATCGTCCGCGTCACGATCCGCTGGGACAAGATCGCGCCGACGAAGCCGGCGAACCAGCGCGACCCCTACGACACCGCCTACCGGTGGAACGCGTACGACCTCGCGCTCAAGGGGCTGCACGCCCGCCACATCCCGGCGCTCGTCACCATCTTGGGTTCGCCCCGCTGGGCGAACGGCGGCCACCCGGCCAACTGGCTCCCCCGCTTCGGGCTCGGCAACTTCGCGTACGCGGCGGCGAAGCGGTTCCCCTGGGTCCGGTTGTGGACGATCTGGAACGAGCCGAACAAGCGGCAGTTCTCGTACCCGGTCTCCGCGAAGCTCTACACGCGGCGGCTGCTCGAATCCGGCCTACGCGCTCCTGCACCTCGCGAACCCGCACAACAAGGTCGCCGGCGGCGTCACCTCGCCGCGGAACACGCCGGGCGGCGTCGCGCCGGCGGTCTTCATGGCCGGCCTGCGGCGGTACCACGCGCGGCTCGACGCGTACGCGCAGAACCCGTACCCGGGCTCGCCGAACGAGACGCCGTTCCACGACCCGTGCTCGTGGTGCCGGACGCTGACCATGGCCCGCCTGCCGCAGATCCGCGCCGACGTGACCCGCCTCTTCGGCCACAAGCCGCTCTGGCTCACGGAGTACGGCTACCAGACCGATCCGCCCGACCCGCTCTCGGGTGTTTCGCGCCATCTCCAGGCCCGCTACGTCGGGCGGGCGGCGCTGCGCGTCTACCAGCAGGCCGGCGTGACGATCCTCATCCACTTCCTCGTCCAGGACGAGCCGTCGCTCGGCGGCTGGCAGAGCGGCCTGATCACGACCGGCGGAGCCGAGAAGCCCTCGTACCGCGCGTTCGGCCTGCCGCTGGCCCAGGTCTCCCGCCGCGGCCGCCGCACCGTCCTCTGGGGCCAGGTGCGGCCCGGCTCGGGCCGGCGACGCTACGTCCTCCAGCGCTGGAACGGCCGCCGCTGGGTGCACGTCGGCAGCGCGCGCCGGACGAACCTGCGCGGAGAGTTCAGGCGCGTGATCCGGGCACGCCCCGGCGAAGAGCTGCGGGTCTGGACGCCGGTCGTCGGCTACTCGAGCCCGCTGCTGCGCGTGACGTGATCTGGGTCCCGGCCGCGCCGGCGAGGATCTCGCCGGCCTCCTCGAGCGCGCCGATCGCGGCTCGCCCGCCGGTGCGCTCGACGAACCGGCACGCCGCCTCGATCTTCGGCGCCATCGAGCCGGGCTCGAAGGCGAGCCGGCGCAGCTCGTCCGGGTAGGCGTGGCGCAGCGGCCGACCCTCCCACTCGACCGCGCGGACGTCGGTGAGCAGCAGGAGCCAGCCCGCGCCGAGGCTGCGGGCCAGAAGCTCGGCGGCGAGGTCCTTGTCGATCACGGCCTCGACGCCGCGCAGCCTCCGGTCGGGATCGCGCACGACCGGGATGCCGCCGCCGCCGGCGCAGATCGGGAGGATGCCGTCGGCGAGGAGCGCGCGGATCGTCTCCAGCTCGACGATCTCGAGCGGCTCCGGCGAGGGGACGACGCGGCGGAACCACTCGCCGTCGCGCGCGACCTTCCAGCCGCGCTCCTGCGCGAGCGCGCGGGCGTGCGCCTCCGGGTAGACCGGGCCGATCGGCTTCGACGGCGCCGCGAACGCCGGGTCGGCCTCGGCGACGACGATCTGCGTCAACACCGTCGCCACGGCGAGGCCGGGGAGGGCGTTGCGGAGCGACTGCTCGAGCAGGTACCCGACCATGCCCTCCGTCTCGGCGCCGAGGATGTCGAGCGGGAGCGGCGGCACCTCCTCGCAGCGCGTCGGCCTGGAGCGCGAGCAGCCCGACCTGCGGCCCGTTCCCGTGCGTGAGCACGAGCTCGTGGTGGGCGGCGACCCCGCGCAGCGCCGTCACCGCGCGCTCGACGTTCGCGCGCTGCGCCTCAGCGGTCGCCGGCTCGCCGCGCCGGAGCAATGCGTTGCCGCCGAGCGCCGCCACGACGAGGGCGCGCTCCCTCACGGCGCGCCGTCCGGATCCCCCGTGACGAGCAGGTCGAGCAGCGCCTGCTCCGTCCATTCGCGGTTCGCCGCCTGCTGCCAGACCGCGGAGCGCGGCCCGTCGATCACGCCGGGCGTCACCTCCTCGCCGCGATGGGCGGGCAGGCAGTGGAGGAAGATCGCGTCCGGCCGCGCGAGCGCGAGCAGCGCCTCGTCGACGCGGTACGCCTCGAGCCTGCGCAGCCGCTCCGCCCGTTCGGAGTCCTCGCCCATCGAGACCCAGACGTCGGTGTAGACGGCGTGCGCGCCGCGCACCGCCTCGCGCGGGTCCTCGACGAGGTCGATCCGGCCGCCGGTGCCGGCGGCGAGCGCGTACGCCGTGTCGACGACCGCGGCGTCGGGCTCGTAGCCCGGCGGCGAGGCGACCGCGATCTCCATGCCGGCGAGCGCGCCCGCCTCGAGCAGCGAGTGCACGACGTTGTTCCTGCCGTCGCCGACGAAGGCGAGCCGGCGGCCGGCGAGGCCGCCGAGCCGCTCCTGCACCGTCAGCAGGTCGGCGAGCGCCTGGCAGGGATGGTGGTCGTCCGAGAGCGCGTTCACGACCGGCACGCTCGCCGCCTCCGCGAGCTCCTCGAGCTCGCGTTGCGCGTACGTGCGGACGACGATCGCGTCGCAGTAGGCCGAGAGGGCGCGCGCGGTGTCGGCGAGCGGCTCGCCGCGGCCGAGCTGGAGCTCGTCGGGGCGGAGCAGGATCGGCGTCATCCCGAGCCGGGCGGCCGCGGCGGCGAACGAGACGCGCGTCCGCGTCGACGGCTTCGCGAAGTAGCAGGCGAGCGAGTGGCCGCGCAGCGTCTCCGACCACCCGTCCGGATCGGCCTTCATGCGGGCCGCGAGGTCGAGCAGCCGCGCGAGCCGGGCGGGGGAGAGGTCGGACGACGCGCAGGAAGTCCTTCGGCGCGACCCGGGCAGGAGCGATCGCCATCGCAGCCTCCTTCCGAGGATGATGAACGAAGCGTCGTCCCCCGTCTCCGCAGGCCCATCCGGTCCGGCTCCGACGGGGCGTGCGGCCTTCTCCCGATGGCCTCCCGCGCATCCCGGGCGGACGCTGGGACTGTGCAGAAGGTGATCCTCATGGGCGCCGGAGGCCGCGACTTCCACGACTTCAACGTCGTGTTCCGGGAGGATGCCGAGACGCACGTCGTCGCGTTCACCGCCACCCAGATCCCCGGCATCGCCGACCGCGTCTATCCGCCCCCGCTCGCCGGGCCGCTCTACCCGGACGGGATCCCGATCGTGCCCGAGGAGCGGCTCGCCGAGCTGATCCACGAGGAGGCGGTCGACGAGGTCGTCTTCGCGTACTCGGACGTGCGCCACGAGGACGTCATGCACGCCGCCTCGAGCGCGCTCGCCGCCGGCGCCGACTTCCGGCTGCTCGGGCCCCGCTCGACGATGCTGCTCGCGACGAAGCCCGTGGTCGCCGTCGTCGCGGTCCGCACCGGAGCCGGCAAGAGCCAGACGACCCGCCACGTCGCCCGGATCCTCCTCGACGCCGGGCTGCGCGTCGCGCTCGTCCGGCACCCGATGCCGTACGGCGACCTCGTGCGGATGCGCGTCCAGCGGTTCGCGAGCCAGGACGACATCGACGCCGCGCACCCGACGATCGAGGAGCGCGAGGAGTACGAGCTGCCGGTCCGGATGGGCATGACGATGTGGGCGGGCGTCGACTACGGCGAGATCCTCGCGGGCGCCGAGGCGGAGGCCGACGTGATCCTCTGGGACGGCGGCAACAACGACTTCCCCTTCTTCGTGCCCGACCTGACGATCTGCGTCGTCGACCCGCTTCGCCCCGGGCACGAGCTCCTCTACCACCCGGGCGAGACGAACCTCCGCCTCGCCGACGTCGTCGTCGTGAACAAGATCGAGAGCGCGCACCTCGACGCGATCGAGCAGGTGCTCACCGACGTGCGCCGCGTGAACCCGGCCGCGCAGATCGTGCTCGCACGCTCGCCGGTCACGCTCGAGGACGGGCCGGAGCTCGCCGGGAAGCGGGTGCTCGTCGTCGAGGACGGGCCGACGCTGACGCACGGCGGCATGACCTTCGGCGCCGGCACCGTCGCCGCGAACGCGGCGGGCGCGGCCGAGCTCGTCGATCCGCGGCCGTACGCGGTCGGGTCGATCCGCGAGGTCTTCGAGCGCTACCCGCACGTCGGTCCGGTACTGCCGGCGATGGGCTACTCGGACTACCAGCTCGCCGAGCTCGAGCAGACGATCGACGCCTGCCCGTGCGACGTCGTCGTCACGGGGACGCCGATCGACCTCTCGCGGCTCGTCTCGTCGCGGCACCCGATCCGCCACGCCTCGTACCTGCTCGAGGAGGCCGGCGGCATCTCGCTCGCCGATGCGCTCGCGCCGGTGGTCGCCGCCGTCCGGCTGCGCCCCGCGTCTCCGCGTGACGGCAGGGGGCCGCTCGCGCGGCCCCCGTCTCAGCGCCTTCCGGCGCGCCGGGCGTCACCCGGACGTCGCCGCCCGGGTAGAGCACGCTCTCGTGCCCGTCCTCCCAGGCGATCCGGTAGTGGGCGCGCTCGGGCTCGCCGAGGATCTCGACGATCGTGCCCTGTCGCCGGGCCTCGCCGACGTGATGACCGACGACCTCGACCAGGTCGCCGACGTGCGCGGGCTTCGTGACGGTGCTGGGCATGGCCCTCCTTCGGGTCCGGAGCAGCGATACACAGGCTCCCACCGCACGTCCGCCCGGGCATCCGGGCGCTCGCGGATCTCGCCGCTACGCGGTGTCGGGCTCGGGTTGCGGGACGGGTCCCGGTCGCCGCCCAGAGGAGCTCCGCCAGCTCGTGGAGCATCGTCGCGGCGAGGCCGGCGACGGCGACGGTGGTGCCGTCCGCGAGCGCGAGCTGGACCGCGGCGCGGCCGCCGACGCGCTCGAAGGGCCGGCGGCCGATGTGCACGGAGACGATGTCGACGAGCCGGATCTCGCGGCTGCGCGGGGCGCCCCGCGAGCCGCCGTCGAGCCGCAGCCGCTCCGGCCCCAGGAGGGCGCTGCCCGCCACCGGCGGACCGCCGTCCTCGGCCCACACCACCGGCACGGGTTTCGCCTTCGTCATCCGCCGAGTGTCGTGTGCGCCGCCTGCCGCCCGGTACGCGGAATCCCACAGGGCCGTCTGCGGGCAACTACGGATGGCCGCCTCGCCGGCCGGGCCGGGCCTAGATCTGCCAGAGGCCGTCGCGGATCAGCGGCACCGCGCGCCCGCGGGCGTCGGTGCCCGTCACCTCGAGGTCGGGTCCGCCGATCATCACGTCGAGGTGCACCGAGGAGCGGTTGACGCCGCGCGCCGGCTTGGCGGTGCGCGTGCCTCCGAAGCCGCTGCCGAACGCGATGTGCGCGGCGGCGTTCTCGTCCAGCAGGGTGTGGTAGTAGATGCGGCCGCTCTGCCCGATCCGCGAGGAGGCGTCGACGAGGGCGACCTCGCCGAGCAGCCGTCCGTTCGGGTCGTTGTCGATGAGGTTGGCGACGAAGTCGCGGTCGTCCGTGGAGTCGGCCTCGAGCCGGACGAGCCGCCCGCCGCGGAACTCGCCGCGCAGCCCGGTGATCAGCCGGCCGCGGAACGAGAGCGGGAACGTGCAGGTGAACGTGCCCTCGGTGCCGCGAGCGTCGGGGCTCGTGAACGTCTCCTCCGTCGGCATGTTCGGGGCGATCCGCACGCCGAACGGGGTCTCCTCGAGCCCGCCGAGCCAGCGCGTGCTCGGCGCGATCCGCACGGTGAGGTCGGTGCCGGGGCCGCGCAGCGCGACCCGGGTGAGGACGAGCTTCGTCAGCCGCTCCGACCGGCGCGTGACGGCGCGCACGTGCTTGAGCCAGCCGCTCGCGCCCTTGCCGTCCTCGTCGGTGAGCCGGCAGAACCAGAGCAGGTCCTCGGCGAGCCTGCGCTTCCCGTTCGCCGCGGACAGGCGCGGGTACACCTGCTTGGCCCAGTGGTCGGTGGGCCAGCCGGCGATCGTCCAGCGCGAGCGCATGTTCAGGCGGGAGAGGTGCGCGAACCGCGTCGCCTTCGCCGTGCGCGTGTAGTCGGTCGCGATCCGCTTCGGCGGGATTCCGTCCAGGTAGCCGGGCTCGCTCTCGCCGGCGACGTAGACGTGGGCGCCGGTCGGCTTCGCGAGCTCGCGCAGCCGCCGCTCCGCCCACGGCGAGACGGCGCCGAGCGAGGCGTCGCTGCCGTGCTCGAGGCGGGCGCGCGCGACGAGCGGGTCGGCGACGACCGAGTCGACGTAGACGGCGCCGGCCCGGTACGCGGCCGCCGCGACCGCGACCATCAGCTCGCGGTGGGCGGGCTCGCCCTGGACGACGACCGAGTCGCCCTTGCCGACGCCGAGGGACGTGCGGACGATCGCGTCGGCGTACCGCGCGAGGGCGTCGGGAGCGAGCGGGGAGGACGCTGTCACCCGGCAGAACCTACTCGCTGGAACGGCGGATTGCGCCCCCGCGCGGTCGGCCCGTTCGTCCCGCCGGGTTCTCCGGCTGTGAGAATGGCGGCCATGGAGGTCGCCGAGGTCGCCGCCCGGGCCGCGGGGGAGAACTTCCCCGTCGGCTCGATCCTGTTCCCGCGGGCGCTGCGCCCGCACATCCGTGCGCTCTACTGCTACGCGCGGCTCGTCGACGAGCTCGGCGACTCCTACGCCGGCGACCGGCTCGCGGCGCTCGACGAGCTCGAGCGCGAGGTGGAGGCGACCTTCGAGGGCGAGCCGAGCTGGCCCGTGCTGCGCAACGTCCAGCCGACGGTGCGCGCGTTCGACCTGCCGCGCGAGCCGTTCCTGCGGCTGATCGAGGCGAACCGGATCGACCAGCACGTCGCCTCGTACGAGACCTGGGCCGACCTGCAGCACTACTGCACCCGCTCCGCCGATCCGTGCGGGCGGCTCGTGCTCGGCGTGCTCGGCCGCCTCGGCGACGCGGAGCTCGTCGCGGCGAGCGACTCGGTGTGCACCGGGCTCCAGCTCGTGAACTTCCTCCAGGACGTCCCGCGCGACCTCGAGCTCGGGCGCGTCTACCTGCCCGCCGAGGACCGTCGCCGCTTCGGCGACCCGGCGCTCGACCGGCCGAGCGAGGAGCTGCGGGCGCTGCTCCGCTTCGAGGCGGAGCGCGCGGCCGGCCTGCTCGGCGAGGGCGAGCTGCTGCGCGCGCGGCTCGGCGGCCGCCTGGGCCGGGCGGTCGGGCTGTTCTCCCGCGGCGGGCTCGCCGCGCTCGACGCGCTCGAGTCGGCCGGCTGGGACGTGTTCACCGGACGGCCGCGCCCGTCCCGGGCGCGGCTCGCCCGCGAGGCGGCGCTGACGCTCGTCCGATGAGCACGACCGTCGAGCAGGCCTACGCGGAGGTGCAGCGCGTCACGCGGCGCGAGGCGAAGAACTTCGCGTACGGGATCATGGTGCTGCCGCCCGCGAAGCGGCGGGCGATCGCGGCGATCTACGCCTTTGCGCGCGAGGTCGACGACGTCGCCGACGGCGGGCTGCCGGTCGAGGACAAGCGCGCCCGGCTCGAGGAGCTCCGCGCCGCCCTCGACGATCCGGCGCCGACCGGGACGATGCTGGTCGCGCTCGCCGACGCGCGCGCCCGCTACGGCATCCCGCACGAGGCCCTCTCCGCGCTCGTGGACGGCGGCCTCCAGGACACCGGGCAGTCCCGCTACGCCGACTTCGCCGAGCTGCGCGGCTACTGCGAGAAGGTCGCCGGCGCGGTCGGGCTCGCCTGCCTGCCCGTCTACGGCTCCGCCGACGTCGAGCGGGCCCGGACGCTCGGGATCGCCCTGCAGCTGATCAACATCATGCGCGACGTCCGCGAGGACTGGGAGCTCGGCCGGGTCTACCTGCCCCAGGACGAGCTCGCAGCGCACGGTGTGTCCGAGGACGACCTCGCCGCGGGCCGGGTGACGCCCGGCTGGCGCTCGCTGATGGCCGACCAGGCCGACCGCGCCCGCGCCCACCTCGAGGACGGGCTGGGCCTGCTCGACTCGCTCGACCGCCGCAGCGCGCTCTGCGTCGGCACCTTCGCCGGCCTCTACCGGTCGACGCTCGACCGGATCGAGGCGAACGGCTACGACGTGTTCGGCGAGAAGACGCGGCTCTCGACGCCCGCGAAGCTGGCCGTCGTGGCCAGGGGACTCTTCGCCCCACGGAGCGCTGCGCACTCCGCGGGGGCCCCGAGGGGATGGCGGTAAGGGCGACGGTCGTCGGGGGCGGCCTCGCCGGCCTCGCGGCGGCGCTCGACCTCGTCGACGCGGGCGCCGAGGTGACGCTGCTCGAGGCGCGCCCGACGCTCGGCGGCGCCGTGCAGACGCTGCCGGAGCGCGAGGGCGACCCGGAGCCGCCGCCGGACAACGGCCAGCACATCGCGCTCGGCTGCTTCGCCGAGTACCTGCGCTTCCTCGAGCGGATCGGCGAGGGCGGCTCCGTCGAGCGCCGGCGGCTCGCGCTGCCGGTGATCGCCGAGGACGGCTCGGTCGCGGCGATCGAGCCGACGCCGCTCGCGCTCCTGCGTACCGCCACCTGCCGCTGCGCGACCGGCTCGCGCTCCCGGTCGTCCTCACGCGGCTGCGCATCGCGCAGCCGCGGCCGCGGCGAGACGTTCGGTGCGCTCCTGCGCCGGCTCGGCACCTCCGACGCCGCCGTCGACCGCTTCTGGGACGTGTTCGTCCGGCCCGCGCTCAACCTCCGCAGCGACGAGGCGAGCGCCGACGCGGGCCTCTTCACCGTCCGCACCGCGCTGCTCGGCCCGCGGCGCAACGCCGACCTGATCCTGCCGCTGCGGCCGCTCGGCGCGATGCACGGCGACGCCGCCGGCCGCGTGCTCGCCGCCGCCGGCGCGACGGTGCGGACGGATGCACGGGTCGTTGCCATAGAAGACAACGTAGCGACCCTGGCGGACGGCGGCAGCGTCGAGGCGGACGCCCTCGTCCTCGCCGTGCCGCCGCGCGAGAGCGCGCAGTTGCTCGGCGAGCCCGAGCCGGGGTTCGAGGACTCGCCGATCGTGAGCGTCCACCTCTGGTTCGACCGGCCGCTCCTCGCGGTCGCCGCTCGCCGCGTTCCTCTCCTCCGACGCGCACTGGGTGTTCGACCGGGGCGCGCTCACCGGGCACGAGCCGGAACGGGGCCAGTACCTGACGGTCGTCGCGAGCGGCGTGCCGGAGCTGCTCGAGGTGCGCGGCCGCGGGCTCGTCGACCGGATCGCCGGCCAGCTGACCGAGCGGCTCGGGAGCGCCGAGCTGCTCTGGTCGCGCGTCAGCCGCGAGCCGTACGCGACGATCGCCCTCCGGCCCGGCGTCGAGCGGCCCGGCCCCGAGACCGGCCGCCCCGGCCTCTACCGGGCGGGCACGTGGACCGACACCGGCTGGCCGGCGACGATGGAGAGCGCGATCCGCAGCGGCCGGACGGCTGCCGCCCGCGTGCTTGCGGACGCAAGGAGTACGGTCTCGGCGTGAGCGCGACGACCGAGCGCCGGCCCGCCTCGACGAGGCGATCGACCGCGGTACCCGCCGCCTGCTCGAGCTGCAGCGGCCGGACGGGATCTGGGTCGGCGAGCTCGAGTCGAACGTGACCATGACCGCGCAGCACCTGTTCTGGAACCACTTCCTCGGCCGGCGCACGCCCGACCTCGACCGCCGGATCGCGAACGAGCTGATGGCGCGGATGCGCGACGACGGCACGTGGTCGATCTGGTTCGAAGGCCCGCCCGACCTCTCCACCTCGGTCGAGGCGTACGTCGCCTGCCGCATGGCCGGCGTCGACCCCGGCCCGAAGGCGCACGCCTACATCGCCGGCGAGGGCGGGATCCCGAAGACGCGCATCTTCACGAAGTGCTTCCTCGCGCTGCTCGACCAGTGGCCGTGGCAGCGGATGGTGCCGATCCCGCCCGAGCTCGTGCTCTTCCCGCCCTCGGCGCCGTTCTCGATCTACAACTTCGCGTGCTGGGCGCGCCAGACGTTCGTCGCGCTCGCGCTCGCCCAGTCGCTGCGGCCCGTCCGCCCGATCGACGTCGACCTGCGCGACCTCGGCGCCCGCCCCGGCCAGACGCGCCCGCCGCGCCGCCCGAACGCTCTGCGCCGCCGCGCCCAGCGCGAGGCCGAGCGCTGGATCCGCGAGCGCCAGGAGGCGGACGGCTCCTGGGGCGGGATCCAGCCGCCGTGGGTCTGGGGGATCATCGCGCTCACCGCCCTCGGCCACGGCTTCGAGGACGAGACGCTCCGCAGGGCGGTCGAGGGCTGGGAGGGCTTCATGGTCGACGACGGCGACCGGCTCCGCCCGGAGGCGTGCCAGTCGCCGGTCTGGGACACCGGCCTCGCCGTGCTCGCGCTGCGCGCCTGCGGCATCCCGGCCGACCACCCGCAGCTCGTCAAGGCGGGCGAGTACCTGCTCGGCCAGGAGGTGACCGTCAAGGGCGACTGGGCGATCCGCCGGCCCGACCTCGCCCCCGGCGGCTGGGCGTTCGAGTACGAGAACGACCTCTACCCGGACACCGACGACGCGGCCGTGATCCCGCTCGCGCTCCGCAGCCTCGGCCTCGGCGACGACGCCGTCGGGCGCGGCCTCGACTGGCTCGTCGGCATGCAGTCCTCGGACGGCGGCTGGGGCGCCTTCGACGTCGACAACCGCGCCATGTGGCTCTACAAGATCCCGTTCTGCGACTTCGGCAAGGTGACCGACGAGCCGAGCGCCGACGTGACCGCGCACGCGCTCGAGACGCTCGGCCGGGAGGACGGCCGCTACGGCGACGCCGTCGAGCGCGGGCTCCGCTGGCTGCTCGCCGAGCAGGAAGCCGACGGCTCCTGGTTCGGCCGCTGGGGCGTCAACCATCTCTACGGCACGGGCGCCGCGCTGCCGGCGCTCGAGGCCTGCGGCGTTCCCTCAGAGCATCCTGCGATGCGCCGGGCGGTCGCCTGGCTCGACTCGGTGCAGCGCGACGACGGCGGCTTCGGCGAGGACATCCGCTCCTACGCCGACCCGGCGTGGCGCGGCCGGGCGCCGTTCGCGACGCCGTCCCAGACCGCCTGGGCGCTGCTCGGCTACGTGGCCGCAGGAAACGCTGAGGATTCAGGCGCGCGTGGCGCGGCAGACTATCTCTGCTCGGTGCAGCGCGACGACGGCGACTGGGACGAGGAGCATTTCACCGGCACCGGATTCCCCCTCGATTTCATGATCCGTTACCACCTGTACCGCATCAGCTTTCCGCTGATGGCACTCGGCAGGCTCAGAGAAAGGCTCAGTGGATGAAGCTCCCGCTCCAATCGACAGTCTCGATCGGCAAGTACGTCGCCACCCAGCAGCGCAAGGGCGAGCGCTACCCGCTCGTCCTGATGCTCGAGCCGACGCTCGCGTGCAACATCGCGTGCATCGGCTGCGGGAAGATCCGCGAGTACGAGTCGAACCGGGCCCGCCTGTCGGTGGAGGAGTGCCTCGACTCGGGGCTCCAGTGCCCCGCTCCCGTCGTCTCGATCTGCGGCGGCGAGCCCCTCGTCTACAAGGGGATCGAAGAGGTCGTCGCCGGCATGCTCGAGATGGGCAAGACCGTCGAGCTGTGCACGAACGCGCTCCGGCTCGAGCAGTGCCTCGACTGGTTCGAGCCGTCGCCGCGGATGACGTTCGTCGTCCACCTGGACGGCATGCGCGAGATCCACGACTACGTCTGCGACTACCCGGGCCTCTGGGAGATGGCGGTCGACGCGATCAAGACGGCGCGCAGCCGCGGCTTCCGCGTCACGACGAACACCACGATCTTCAAGGAGACCGAGGTCTCGGACGTGATCGAGATGATGGGCTACCTCACGAACGAGGTCGGCATCGACGGGATGCTCGTGGCGCCCGGCTACCAGTACTCGCAGATCGACCCGGCGCTGACGATGACCCGCGCCGAGCACGAGGAGAAGTTCCGCGCCATCCGCACCGCCGTCCGCAAGCACGGCTACCGCTGGATCGCGACGCCGATCTACCAGGACTTCCTCACCGGCGAGCGCAAGCTCTCGTGCGCGCCCTGGGGCTCGATCACGCGGAACCCGTACGGCTGGAAGGGCCCGTGCTACCTGCTCACGGACGGCATCTTCCCGACCTACGAGGCGCTGCTCGACGGGATGGAGTGGGACGCGTACGGCCCGGGCAACGATCCGCGCTGCGAGCACTGCGGTATCCACTCGGGCTTCGAGCCGTCGGCCGCGTTCGAGTCGTCGCGGAGCCTCAAGGAGACCGTCCGGAGCATGGCGTGGACGCTGACCGGCTGAACGGCGTGACCTTCGCCTGCGCCACGACCGCCGAGGAGCGCGTGGCACGCCGCGCCGGCCTGCGGGCCGTGCGGATCGGCGTGCGCGGCGCGGCCGGGCTGCCCGAGGGGCCGCTCGTCTCGTTCGGGCTCGCCGGTGCGCTCCACGACGGCGTCCGGGTCGGCGAGGTGCTCGACGCGACGCGCGTCGTCGACGCGGCCGGCACGACGCTCTGGGAGGGGCCGCCGCTCGGCGCGCGCGGAGCGCGCGCGGCGACGGTGCTCGCCTCGGACGAGCTCGTCCACGACGCGGGCGAGCGCCGGCGCCTGCACGAGTCGAGCGGCGCCGACGCGGTCGACATGGAGAGCGGCGTCCTCGCCGCGAGCGGCCGGCTCGCCGGCGTCGTGCGCGCCGTCTCCGACGGGACCGCGAGCGCGATCGACGGGCGTCGAGGAGACCGTGTATCCGGACGGCCGCACGAACGTCGCCGGGCTCGTCCGCTGGGTCGCCGCGCAGCGCGGCGACGCCGTCCGGTCGATGCGCGACGCGCTGACCGCGCTCCGCGCGCTCCAGGGGAGCGTCGCGTGAGCGTCGACGGCAACCGCGTCCTGCTGGCCGCGCCGCGCTCGTTCTGCGCCGGCGTCGACCGGGCGATCGAGATCGTCGAGCGGCTGCTCGAGCAGCACGGCGCGCCCGTGTACGTCCGCCACCAGATCGTCCACAACGAGCACGTCGTGCGCCGCCTCGAAGGGCTCGGCGCCGTCTTCGTCGAGGACGAGTCCGAGATCCCGGAGGGCGAGTACTGCGTCCTGTCCGCCCACGGCGTCGCGCCGTCGGTGAAGGAGAACGCCGAGAAGCGCGGCCTCCGCGTCGTCGACGCGACCTGCCCGCTCGTGAACAAGGTGCACGCCGAGGCGCGGCGCTACGCCGACAGCGGCCACCTCGTCGCGCTCGTCGGCCACGTGAACCACGTCGAGGTGATCGGCACGCTCGGCGAGCGGCCGGACTCGACCGTCGTGATCGAGTCGCCCGAGCAGGCGCGCGTGCTCCAGACCGACAAGCCGGTCGCCGTGATCACGCAGACGACGCTCTCGCTCGACGACGTCGCCCCGATCGTGGACGCGCTCGAGGGTCACCTCGGCGAGCTGCGGCGCCCGCACGCCGACGACATCTGCTACGCCACGCAGAATCGCCAGGATGCGGTCAAGGCGATGGTCGAGGAGGGGGCGACGCTGATCCTCGTGATCGGCTCCGAGACGAGCTCGAACGCGCAGCGTCTCGTCGAGGTGGCGCAGGCCGCCGGCGCGACCGCGACGCTGATCGACGGCGAGAGCCCGCTCGACGACGGCCTCGTCGACGGGCACGCGATCGTCGGGCTCACCGCCGGCGCCTCGACCCCGGAGGAGCTCGTGCGCGCGACGGCCGACCGGCTCGCGGCGCGCGGCTACGGCCTGCCCGAGGAGCTCACCGTCGCCCGTGAAGACGTTCACTTCCGCCTGCCGAAGGAGGTCGCTCGAGCATGACCAGCATCGAGGTTCCCTACTCGATCGCGGCCGCGCTGCCGACGCTGTCGGTGATGGACATCACCAACGACGTCTCGCGGGCGGTGGCGCGCTCGGGCCGCAGCGACGGGATCGCGTACGTCCACGCCCCGCACGACCTCTGCCTCGTGCGCGTGCAGGAGCGCGAGACCGGCTTCTTCGAGGACTTCGAAGGGCTCCTGGAGCGGGTCGTCCCGGCCGACGCGGACAAGCGCGAGCGGCTCGTCGCGGCGCTGCTCGGCCCGCGCGCGGAGCAGATCCCGTTCTCGGACGGTGCGCTGCGGCTCGGCCAGTGGCAGCGGATCATGCTCTTCTCGCTCGATGCGGAGCACCGCAGCGAGTGGCAGCTCACGCTGCTCGGCTGAGCTCTCGCTGCTTCGCCCCGCTTCGCTTTCCGGCTCGCAGAGCCGTGCGCCGGCGGCGCCGGCGCACGGGATCGGAGGACCTGGCACCGCGAGTCGCGCCCGCGCAGGCCGGGCGCGACGCCGGGCAGGTCTGACCAGCCTCCGTCTCGGCCAGCACACTTCCCCTGTGGATCGCGCGCGGCGCCACCAGAGCTGTTCGCCCGGCTCGCGCTCGGGTTGCTCGCCCTCGTCGCCGAGCTCTCCGGGCGGAGCCTCACCCACCGGCTCGACTTCGGTAGCCACGTCCGGCCCGTCGGCGACGCCGGCGCGGGCTACTACCCGTTCCTGCTCGCCGGCGTGAAGATCGCGGTGGCGCTGATGCTGCGCCCGGCTCGTCTGGCGCTTCGTCCGGGCGACCGCCGCGGCGCGCGAGGCGCGGCGCATCTCGGGCTGCCGCGCGCCCGCCCGGTCGCGCCCGCGTCCCGATCGCGCTCTCGCCGCGGCTCTGGCTCGTGTTCTTCGTCGTCACCTCCTCGATCTACCTCGTCCAGACCGACGCGGAGAGCATCGCCGTCGGGCCGCTGGCCGCTCCTGGCGCCGTGGCTGCACAGCTCCGCGCTGCCGATCTTCGCCGTCCTCTCCGTCGCTCGCCGCGCTGCTCTACCGCGCCGGTCGAGGCTGGCTCGCCGACGTCGAGCGGATCGCCGCCGACGCGGTCGCCGTTCGCGCGCCGGCTCGTCGCCCCCGCCGCGCCGCCGTCCGCTGCGGTCGCGCCCCGAGGACGACCACGGGCCGCGCACCCGCTTCGGCCTCGCCTTCGAGTCGCGTCCGCCCCCGCTCGCCGCCTAGCGCCGCGGGGTCGGGTCTCCCGCGGCGTCGTGGTCTCGACACCGACGCGGGGGATGGCGTGAGCGCGGACATCGCGCACGAGCTGAACCGAGAACAGACGAGGGACGACGCCGCGGCGCGCTCGGTCGCGCTGCAGGCGCGGATCGTGCTCGCCCTCGGGCCGGCCACCACGGCCGGGGGCGTCGCTCTGGGCGCTCGTCCAGCCGTGGCGGCTGACGCTGCTGCACCCGTACGGGCAGGGCTTCTGGTGGCTCCTCGCCGAGCCGCCGCTCTACGTCGTGCTCGTCGGGCTCCTCTTCCGGTGGCTGATCGCGCCGGGGATCGTCGCCGACCTCGAGGAGGAGCGCGGACACGTGATCGCGTCCTCGATCGCAGCCGGCCGCCGAGATGGTGCACTGGTGGTTCGCGACCGGGTTCCTCGTCGCTCGGCCTGCTCCTGCTGAGCGAGGCGGTCGTCGGCGCCGAGGTCTGGGGGCGGCGGCCGTGGCGGCGCTACCTGTGGCCCGGCGTCCTGCTTCGCGATGGGCGTCCTGATGTTCCCGGTGATGACGTTCTACACGTCCTCGACGATCCACATGCTCGCCCACGGCTCGTGGGCGCAGGTGATGATGCTCGCCGGCGCGGCCGAGCTCGGGCGTCGCGCGCGGCAAGCTCCACTCGCGCTACTGGCGGCTGTGCTCGGCGCTCGGCGCTCGCCGTCTCGGGCCTCGCCGTCCTCGTCCACGAGCAGAACCACTGGCTCTTCTCGCGCACGGCGTTCCTGCACCACGTCCTCGGCTGGACGGCGCTCGTCGCCGCGCTCTTCCCGATCGCTGCAGACGTTCCGGCCGCGGTCGCACTCGGCCGCGTTCGGCTTCGCGACGACGTTCGTCCTGATCGCGGTGCTCCTCTACTGCGACCGCGACACGCGCCGCGATCTTCGGGCACCTCGACTTCTACGCGGGCGTGCCGCACCGGTGAGGCGCCTCGCCCTCCTCGCCGCCGCGCTCGCCGCGCTCGTCGCGCCGGCCGCCGCGCTCCGCGCACGCGACGCTCGTGCAGGCGTCGCCCGGCGCTCCGCGCAGGAGCTGCAGCAGGCGCCGGCGCAGGTCGTGCTCACGCTACGACCAGCCGGTCGACGCCGTCGCGCGAGGCGGTCGTCGTGCTGAACGCGAAGGGCGTGAACGTCGCCGGGCCGCCGCGGGCCGAGAAGCCGACGCGGCGCAGCTGATCGCGTCGCTGCCGAAGAACCTGCCGACGCGGCGCGTACACCGTCCGCTGGCGCGCGCTCTCGAGCGACGGCACGTCGTCTCGGGCGTCTACACCTTCGGCGTCCGCGTGCCGGCGCCGCCCGTGACCGAGGCCGTCGGCGCCCAGGGGCCGACCGCGCGCCGAGCACGTCGTGCGCTGGCTCTACTTCCTCGCGCTCGCGCTCCTCGTCGGCGGCGTCGGCTTCCGGCTGCTCGTCGCTGCGCGGGGCCGCTGCCGGCCCGCGCCGAGCGCCGCTTCTACCTCCTCGTCGGGCTCGGCGCGGTCGCCGTGATCGAGGTCGGGATCGCGCGCGTTCATGCTCCGGGCCGAGGACGCGCTCCAGCTGCCGCTCGTCGACTTCCTCTACGGCGACCTCTCCCCGCTCGCGAACGGGACGCGCTTCGGGATCGCGTTCGTCGCGATGACGCTCGGCTTCGCGCTCGTGGCGCGCGCTCGTCTACCTCGCCTGGCTCACGGGCGGCGCCGGCTCCTCTGGGCCGGCGTTCGTGCTCGGGGCGGCGCTCTCGTCCGGGCTCTCGCTCTCCGGCCACTCGGCCGCCGACGCCGGCCACTCGTGGCTCTCCGAGCTCGCCGACTGGGTGCATCTCACGGCGGCGACGCTCTGGGTGGCGGGCTCGTCCAGCTCTTCGCCGTCGTCTGGCCCGCGGCGCCGGAGCTACGCCGAGACGCGTTCCTGCGCTTCTCCCGGCTCGCGACGGTGCTCGTCGCGCTGCTGCTCGCGGCGGGGACGTACCTCAGCGTGCTCCGCCTTCCGCACCTGCACGACCTCTGGCGGACCGGCTACGGGCACGTCCTGCTCGTGAAGCTCGCGCTCGTCGCGGTCGCGCTCGCCTGGGGGGCGCTGCACCGGTTCGTCGCGGCGCCGCGGCTCGCCCGCGGCCAGGGCGGCGGCGTGGTCGCCCGGCTCGGCCGGAGCCTCCTCGCCGAGAGCGCCGTCGCGATGGCGGTCCTGCTCGCCGCCGCCGTGCTCGTGGACTCGGCGCCGCCGCCGCGCCCGTCCCTCCGGCTCCGTCGGCGGCGCACAGGTGAGACGCGCCGCGCCGCCCGACGGATAACGTCCTTTCTGATGATTGTGCTCAGCCGCGCCGACGTGGAAGAGCTGCTCGACCTCGACGAGCTGCTCGACGCCCTCGCGCGCGCCCACGCCGAGCTCTCCGCCGGGGCCGTCTCGCTGCCGCCGCGGATCGCCGCGTTCGCGGGCGACGCCGGCCTGCTCGGCGCGATGCCCGCCTACCTCCCCTCCGGCGTCCTGGGCTGCAAGCTCGTGACGCTCTTCCCCGGCAACACCGACCGGCCGACGCACCAGGCGGCGATCATGCTCTTCGACGAGACGAACGGCACGCCCGTCGCGCTCCTCGACGGCACGTACGTGACCGAGCTGCGCACCGCCGCGGGCGCCGCGCTCGCGGCACGTCTCCTCGCCCGCGACGACGCCCGCGTCCTCGCGGTGCTCGGCACGGGCGCCCAGGCGCGCACGCACCTGCGCGCGTTCGCGGGCATCCGCGACTGGGCCGAGGTGCGTGTCGCCGGGCGCGACCCGGAGAAGGCCGGGGCGCTCGCCGCCGAGACCGGCGCGACCGCGGCCCGCTCGTTCGAGGAGGCCGTGCGCGGCGCGGACGTCGTCGCCGCGACGACCCACGCCGACGCCCCCGTCGTCTACCGCGACTGGCTCGCGCCGGGCACCCACGTGAGCTCGGTCGGCTACAACCAGACGGGCTCGGAGCTCGACCCGGCGATCGTCGCCGAGGCGACCGTCGTCGTCGAGACGCGTGCCGTGCTCGCGCCGCCGCCCGCCGGTGCGCTCGAGCTCGCCGGGCTCGACGAGTCCGCGATCCACGCGGAGCTGGGCGAGCTCGTCGCGGGCACGCGTCCGGGTCGCACCTCGCCGGAGGAGATAACCCTGTACAAGTCGGTCGGCGTCGCCGTCCAGGACCTCGCCGCTGCGGCGCTCGTCCTCGCGGCCGCGCGGGAGCGCGGCGTCGGCATCGAGATCGAGCTGGAGGAGATTCACGTATGAGCGACAAGCTGACCGTCACCGACAGCCGCACGGGCGACACCGTCGAGCTCGAGCTCGACGACCACGCCGCCTTCAACGGCTCCGAGCTGCGCAAGCTCGGCGTCCGCAGCTACGACCAGCCGCTGCTCGCCACGGCGACCGCACGGAGCGCGCTGACCTATCTCGACGGGGACGCCGGCATCCTCCGCTACCGCGGCTACCCGATCGAGCAGCTCGCCGAGCGCTGCGCGTTCCTCGAGGTCGCGTACCTGCTCGCCCGCGGCGAGCTGCCCTCGCCCGACGAGCTCACCGACGTTCCGGAACGAGGTGTACGAGGCGGACGTCGAGCGCGACGCGATCCGGCGTTTCCTCGACTCCTTCGACACCGGCGCGCACCCGATGGCGATCCTCATCTCCGGCTACGCGGCGCTCGGCGCCCGTCACCCGGAGGCGAAGCACGTCCACGACGCCGAGATGCGTCACGCGCTCTTTCCGCTCGTGCTCGCCCAGACGGCCGAGCTCGGCGCCGGCGCGATCGCGAAGCACGCGGGCGCCGCGCCCGGCACGCCCTCGGGCGAGCGCTACGCCGAGCGGTTCCTGCGCGCGTGCGGCGACGCGCTGCCGCTCTGCCGGGACGAGGACGCGCTCGAGGGTCTTCTCGCACGCGCTCGACGTGCTCTTCATCCTCCACGCCGACCACGAGCTGAACGCGGGCACGAACGCGATGCGCGCCATCGGCTCCGCGGAGACCGACCCGTACAGCTCGCTCTCCGGGGCGGCGGCCGCGCTCTACGGCCCGCTGCACGGCGGCGCGAACGAGGCCGTGCTGAAGATGCTGACCGCGATCGGCGACGTCGAGCACGTGCCGGGCTTCATCGAGCGCGTGAAGGCGAAGCAGGAGCTCCTCTTCGGCTTCGGCCACCGCGTCTACAAGAACTACGACCCGCGCGCGAAGGTGATCAAGAGCGTCGTCGACGAGGTGCTCGCGGTCGCCGGGCCGAGCCCGCTGCTCGCGATCGCGACCGAGCTGGAGCGGATCGCCCTCTCCGACGACTACTTCGTCTCGCGCAAGCTCTACCCGAACGTCGACTTCTACAGCGGCATCGCCTACGCCGCGATCGGGTTCGACCCGGCCGCGTTCACCGTGCTCTTCGCCGTCGCGCGGACGGTCGGCTGGCTCTGCCACTACGACGAGCTGATGAGCGGCGAGTTCAAGATCACCCGCCCGGCCCAGCTGTACGTCGGCCCGGGCGAGCGCTCGATCCCGTAGACGCGTCTCCGTCCGGCGCGGCCGCGACACTGGCGGCCGTGGCTCCGCTCGACCTGAACCGGTCCGACCGGCCCTTCGGGGAGGCCCTGACCGCGCTCGTGCGCGAGGTCGAGGACGACCTGTTCCTCACCGCGCGCGGCCTCAAGGTCAGCACCTTCGCCGAGATGCTCGACGGCGTCTCGCCCGGGACGCTCGGCGCCGCCGTCGCGGGGACACGCGAGCCCGCGCCTCGGCTGATGGAGGAGTGCGCCCGCTTCCTGCGCGTCCGGCCCGAGTACTTCCGCGAGTACCGCGAGCGGCTCGCGCACGCCGCCTGACGCGGCTCGAATTGCGCTCGGGCGGTGCCGTAGCGACAATGCGGGCGTCCGCGTCTCGACCCTCGATGCGCGCGGGCTGCCGTGGTGATGCGAGCTGACTGACAGGGCAGGCCTGGAAGTGCTCGAGGTGGCGCGCAGCGTCCTCGCCGAGCTGGACCTCGAGACGGTCCTCGAACGCGTGCTCGAGGCGGCGCGAGGCCTCACGGATGCCCGCTACGCGGCGCTCGGCGTCCTCGACGAGTCGCGGTCGGAGCTCGCGCGGTTCCTGACGCTCGGCATCGACGAGGCGGAGCGCGCGGAGATCGGCGACCTCCCGCGCGGGCGCGGCGTCCTCGGCGAGCTGATCGAGCGGCCCGAGCCGCTGCGGCTCGCGCAGGTCGGGCGCCACCCGCGGTCGTGGGGCTTCCCGCCCGGCCATCCGCCGATGAACGCGTTCCTCGGCGTGCCGATCGTCGTCCGCGGGCTCCCCTACGGGAACCTGTACCTGGCCGAGAAGGTCGGCGGCGCGGAGTTCAGCGCCGAGGACGAGGACGCGGTCGTCCTGCTCGCCGAGTTCGCGGGCGTCGCGATCGACCACGCCGGCCGCTACACCGGCGCACGCACGCGGCAGGACGAGCTCGAGCGCACGATCGCGACGCTCGACGCCACCACCCAGATCACGAAGGCCGTCGGCGGCGAGACCGATCTCGGCGTCGTCCTCGAGCTGATCGCGAAGCGGGGCCGCGCGCTCGTGTCCGCGCGGGCGCTCCTCGTCGAGCTCGCGCACGGCGGCGAGCTCGAGGTCGCGACCGCGGCCGGCGAGTTCCCGGCCGAGCTCGTCGGCGAGCGGTTCCCGCTCGCGGAGACGGTCGCGAGCGCCGCGCTCCGGACGCGGCGGACGCAGCGGCTCGAGGACGAGCTGAACCGCACGCGCTTCGACCAGCACGGGCTCGGCCGCTTCGGCCTGGAGGTCCGCCGGCGGCCTCGTCGTGCCGCTCCTCTTCCGCAACCAGACGTACGGCGTCCTGCTCGCCGTCGACCGGCTCGAGGACGGTCCGCACTTCAGCGCCGAGGACCAGCGGCTGCTCGAGGCCTTCGCGGCGAGCGCCGCCACGGCGGTCGCGAGCGCGACCTCCGTCGCCGCGGAGCAGCACCGGCAGCGCCTCGCCGCCGCCGAGGACGAGCGCCGGCGCTGGGCCCGCGAGCTCCACGACGAGACGCTGCAGAGCCTCGCGGCGCTCCGGATCCGGCTCTCCATGGCGCGCAAGGCGGACGCAGCCCGAGGCGCTCGACGAGGCCGTCGGCGTCGCGATCGGCCAGCTCGAGGAGGAGATCGGCAACCTGCGCGCGCTGATCACCGACCTGCGCCCGGCGGCGCTCGACGAGTTCGGGGTGGCCGGCGCGCTCGAGACGCTCGCCGGCCGCGTCGGCCGCAACGGGCTCCAGGTCGAGCTCGACCTCGGCGCCGCGGGCGGGCTCGAGCGGCCGCGCCCGCTACGCGACGGAGCTCGAGTCCGCGATCTACCGCATCGTCCAGGAGGCGCTGACGAACGCCGTCCAAGCACGGCGGCGCGCGCCGCGCCCGCGTGGAGCTCCGCGACGACGGGACCGACCGTGGAGGCGGTCGTGCGCGACGACGGGTCGGGCTTCGACCCGGCGGCCGGGACGGAGGGCTTCGGGCTCCTCGGGCATGCGCGAGCGCGCCGCTGCTGCTCGGCGGCACGCTCCACGTGGAGTCGACGCCGGGCGAGGGGACGACCGTGCGCGTCAGCATCCCGGTGGCCGACCCGGCGCCGCGGCGCAGCCCGGTCTTCGCAGCGTCGGCGGCTGACGTACGCTCCGCGCGTGGACGACCTGCTCGCCTACCGCGACCGCTTCCCGATCCTGCGGGACTGCACGTACCTGATCAACCACTCGCTCGCCGCGATGCCGGCCGCCGCCGAGGACAACCTCCTCGAATACGCGCGCATGTGGCGCGAGCGCGGCATCCGCTCGTGGGGAGAGGGCTGGTGGGAGATGCCGGTCACGGTCGGCGACCAGCTCGGCCGGATCATGGGTGCTGCGCCCGGCTCGATCGTCATGCACCAGAACGTGACCGTCGCCGAGGCGATCGTGCTCTCGTGCTTCCCGCAGCCCGGGCCGCGCAACCGGATCGTCTACGAGGAGGCGAACTTCCCCTCGGTGCGCTACCTCTACCAGGCGCAGCCGGGGCTCGAGGTGGTCGCCGTCGAGGACGACCGGGCGATCGTGGACGCGATCGACGAGCGGACGCTGCTCGTCCCGATCAGCCATGTCCTCTTCCGGAACGCCGAGATCCAGGACGTCGAGCCGATCATCGCGCGCGCGCACGAGGTCGGCGCCCACGTCGTGCTCGACTGCTACCAGTCCGCCGGCATCGTCCCGTTCGACCTCGCCGCGCTCGGCGTCGACTTCGCCGTCGGCGGCAGCGTCAAGTGGCTCTGCGGCGGCCCCGGCGCCGGCTGGCTCTACGTGCGGCCCGACCTCGCCGAGCGGCTCGAGCCGACGCTCGTCGGCTGGCAGGGGCACGCGCGCCCGTTCGCGTTCGAGCCGGAGCTCGAGTACGCGGCCGGGGCGCGCCGGTTCCTGACCGGGACGCCGAACGTGCCGGCGCTCTACGCGGCCACCGCGGGCTACGACGTGATCGAGGAGGTCGGCGTCGAGCGGATCCGCGCGCGCTCGCTCGTGCTGACGCAGCTCCTGATCGACCTCTGCGACGAGGCCGGTCTCGAGATCGGGAGCCCGCGCGAGGAGGCCCGTCGCGGCGGCACCGTGCTCGTCCGGACGCCCGACCACGCCGGCGTGCACCGCGAGCTCGGCGAGCGCGGGATCATCTGCGACTTCCGTCCGGACGGACCGGAAGGGCCAGGGGGGATCCGGCTCGGGCCGCACTTCTTCAACACCGAGGACGAGCTCCGCCACACCGTCTCCGAGCTCGCGGAGATCGTCGCGAGCGGCGCCTACGCGCGCCACAGCGGCGCGGCCGCCCGGTTCTGAGTCCGGGCGCGGCGATCTACGGAGTGGCGGTCGGCCGTTCCTGCCGATGACGGGACCACGTCGTGAGAGCGCTTCTCCTCGTCGTGGCTTCGGCCGCGCTCTGCCTGTCGCCGCCGGCTCGGCCGGCGCGGCGCACGTGCGCGCCCGGACGGCCACGCTCGCTGTCTTCCCCTCCGCGACGACCGTCCGGCCGACGGGCTCGCTCCCCGCCGGGGCCGCGAGCGCGATCTCGCTCGACACGGCGATCGGCGAGCAGGAGGACGCGATCGTCGTCGTCCACGGCGCCTCGACCGTCGCCGTCACGGCGCCGGAGTCGATCGGCCCGCTGCCGCTGAAGCTCTTCTTCGCCCACTACGTCTCGTTCGGCGGCAGGCTCGTGCCCGATGCGCTCCTCCCGTGGGACGGCGCCGCGCGGGCGCCCGAGCAGCAGAACCAGCCGATCTGGCTCCAGGTGACCGTGCCGCAGGGGACGGCGCCGGGCACGTACACCGGCACCGTCTCGGTCGAGGTGGACGGCTCCGCGCAGGAGCTCCCGGTCGGCGTCACGGTGTTCCCGGTGACGCTGCCGCCGCCCGGTCAGGTCGCGGGCAACCTGCTGACCGCGTTCCACGTCGCGCCGCAGACGTACGGCAAGACGGTCGGCGCGCTCGCCGGCTACACGCGGTCGACGCAGTTCCAGCAGATCTCGCCGACGCTCTACTCGTTCCTCGCCTCCTACCGCCTCTCGCCGAGCACGTGGGGCTACGGCGCGCCGAACGACCGCTCCGGCTACACGACGAGCAGGAAGTGGTGGCTCGACTCCGCGACGAGCATGACCGCCCAGGTGAAGCCGGGCGAGTTCGCCGCCATGGCGATCCCGCTCTCGAACAACCGCACCTCGCCCTCGAACTACGTCGCCGGCCTGTCGCCCCTGCATCCCGAAGCGTGGTGCTCCTACCTCCGGTCGGTGCGCTCGTTCTGGCAAGGGCACGGCTGGCTGGACGGTGCGTTCCCGTACCTGTACGGGATGGACGAGACCGGCGCGGCCGGGATGAAGATCGTCGCGAAGCAGGCCGCCGTGCTCCACCGCTGCTTCCCGGGCGGCCAGGAGCTGATCACCGGCAACCCGTCCCCGAGCAACCGGTTCCTCTGGAACGGCGGCTCGAACGACGTCGACGTGTGGGTCGTGCTCGCGAACCGCTACTACGGCCGCTACACGGTGCCGAAGCTGTCCCGCGCAGGCCGCTCGCGCGCGACCGAGAAGCTGAAGCTGATCAATGCCGTTCGCGCCCGGGGGAAGCAGATCTGGACGTACACGTACCCGAACACGCACACCCCGGGTCTCACGGCGACCGAGCCGCTCTCCGACAGCCAGATGCTGTTCATGTGGGCCGCGCTCGAGAACATCCGCGGCGTCCTCTACGGCGAGGGCACGACGAGCTACAAGGGCGACCCGTTCCAGAGCGTCGACCGGGGCGGCGCCTTCGTTCTCCTCTACCCGGGCCAGGACGGGCCGGTGCCGAGCGCGCGGCTCGAGCAGATCCGCGACGGGATCGAGAACTGGGACCTCCTGAACATCGTGCGCAGCCGGCACGGCGCGGCCGCGGTGCGCGGGATTCTCGGCGGGGCGGGACTCTTCTCGGCCGAGCGCGAAGGGCGTGCGGCTCGGGTGCACGATCGGCTGCCCGCTGAAGACCGCGACGGCGTTCTCGTGGCCGACGTACTCCGCGGACGCGTCCACACCCGGCCGCCTCGCGACCGCCAAGCTCCAGGCGCTCCAACGTGCCTCGGGCTGATCGCCGGGCGCGGTCTTTACACATGTGCGCGGCCGCCGCCCGCTATAAAGGACGCGGTGCGCCGGGGTCTTCGTCGTTCTGCTCATGCTGTCGTCGCTCGTGCTCGCAGGCACGGCGTCGGCCGCGCAGCTCGTCGACCGGGACGTCTCCCACCTGACGATCCGCGTCGACGCGAAGGGCGAGGCGCTCCTCACCTACCGGAAGGCCGGCAAGGTCAAGCACGTGCTCGTCTGGGGCGCGGTCAACGCGCTCCCGCCGAAGGCCGGCGGCGCGCAGGTGAAGTTCAAGATCGACTACGCGGGCGGCTGGGGCAAGTACCACAAGCTCTACTGGAAGACCTTCAAGGGGACGTGCGGCCACTACGACGGGCCTGCGCTCCCGAACGTCGTCGCGGCCTGCAAGGCGCCCGACGGGAGCTACTGGGCGGCGCAGAGCTGGCCGCAGCCGCTGCCCGACCTCGGGTTCGATCCGTGGCTGCCCGCGATGAAGCAGATGTGGCTCGAGGTGTCCCACTGGACGGGCCCGGTCGCGCAGCTCGAGACCGGGATGGACTGGGTCTACAGCGGCCGCTTCCAGCAGCTCTTCGGCCGCTACACCTACCAGGGGCAGCCCGTCTACGGCTTCGGGACGACGAAGTACGGCGCGCCGACCGACGGCTTCGGCCGGCTGATCTACCTCGACACGCACGACTCGGTCTACGGGGCCGGCTGGCGGCGGGAGAACTCGTTCGTGCCGCACAACCCGACGGGCGCCTTCTGCTACGGCTTCTACAACTTCGATCCGACGACCGGCGGCTACAAGCACCCGCCCGGGCAGACGGCGCGACGCGGTCCCGGGACCGGCGACCAGTACCGCCTCTTCGCCGAGGGGCCCGGCGTGACGCCGGACGTGTCCGTCACGGTTGCCGGCTCCCACGCGTTCGACCCGAACAACGCGGCGGACGTCGACGCAGGAGCAGCAGCAGTCGGCCGTGCTCGCGTCCTACGGCGACACGAAGTGTCGCGCCGGCTCCTAGCGGCCGCGCCGCTCACTCCCTCGTCGCATCCCTCGGCAGAGCCTTTCGGGCCTGCTCGGCGCGGTGTAGCGTGCGGGACGGGGCACGAGTCCCCACGCGACCACCCGTGACTCCTTCCTTCGCCCCCGGCCGCGCGCGCCTCGCGCTCGCACTGGTCGTCCTCGCCGCAGTCGCCGTCCCCTCCGCGGCGGCGAGGCCGGGTGGCAGGCGCTGCCGCGGCCGGCCGTCGCGTCGCCGTCGTGCGCGTCGACACGCTGCCGCAGGTGGCGGTGACGCAGACGGTCGACGGCCTGAACGACCAGATCGGCGGCGGCTACGACCCGCCCGACGTCCAGGTCGCCGCGGGGCCCGGCGCCGTCGTCGAGCTCGTGAACCTCGCCGGACGCGTGTGGCGGACGGGCACGGGCCGGGCCGAGCCGGCGAACGACTTCCAGCTCTCCGACTTCTTCCGCACGGGCACCGACGACCTCACCGACCCGCGGATCCTCTACGACGCCCTCTCGGGCCGGTGGTTCGCCTCGATCGCGGACGAGGACACGAGGGCCGTCCTGCTCGCGGTGAGCGCCTCCGCCGACCCGACGGGCAGCTGGCAGGTCTACTCGTTCTCGGCCGGGGGCGCCTGCCCCGACCAGCCGCGGCTCGGCACCGCGGACGGTCTCGTCGTCCTCGCCGCCGACATGTTCGACAACTGCAGCGGCGGCTTCGCCACGTCGCTCGGCTCGGAGCTCTGGGCGGTCGACAAGGCGGCGCTCCTCGCCGGCGGGCCGTCGGCGGCGTCGACGACCTACGGCCCCGATCCGAACTACTCGAGCCTGACGCCCGTGCACGCGCTCTCGGCGACGGCGACCCAGTACGTCGTCTCCGTCGACAGCCCGAGCTCGCAGGTCGTCCATCTCCTCACGGTCACCGGGACGCCCCCCGACGTCCAGGTGCAGGAGGTCGCGACGCCCGGGATGCCGGTGCTCCACGACCCGGTGCCGGCGTTCGAGCCGCAGGCGGGGCGGTCGCCGCCGCTGCTCCAGACGAACGACGACCGGCTCCTCGACGCGGTCTGGGAGAACGGCAGGCTGTGGCTGACGGCGAACGGCACCTGCGTCCCGTCCGGCGACACGCAGGGGCGCTCGTGCGGCCGCGTCGCGGAGCTCGACACCGCGGCCGGGACGGTGACCTGGACGCGGGACATCGGCGTCGTCGGCGCGTACGTCTTCTTCCCCTCGGTCCGGCCCGACGCGTCCGGCAACCTCGTCGTCGTCTACGGCGAGTCGTCGCCGACGCTCCTGCCCCAGATCGCGGTGGAGGCCCGCACCGCGGACGGGACGTGGACGGCGCCGGCGGTGGTGGCGCGGAGCGTCGCCCCGTACCGCGGGCGCCGGTACGGCGACTACTTCGGCTCGGCGCGCGACCCGGGACAGCCGAACGTCGTCTGGGTCGCCGGCGAGACGGGGCCGACCGCCGTCGACGGGCAGGGCTGGACGACGGCGGTCGCCTCGGTCGTCGTCAGCTCCCGGGCGCCGCAGCCGCCGGCGGTCGCCGTGCCGCCGCCGCCCCCGCGGCTACGGGCCCGCGCCGTCGAGCGGCCGGGCCGGGAAGCTGCTGCGCCTCTCGTACCTCGCGCTCGCCGACGGCGCGCACGTCCGCCGCGAGGTGACCGTGCGGCGCGGCACGAGCGTCGTCTTCAAGACGACGACGCCCGGCGGGGACGGTGCACGCGCAGCGCGTCTACTCGGTTCCCTGGCGCCCGGCGAAGGGGCTGCGCGGCAGCTTCCGCTTCTGCGTCCGTTCCGTCCTGCCCGACGGGACGGCCTCGCCGCTCTCCTGCGCGAGCGTGCGCCTCCGCTAGAGCAGGTCGAGGAGCCGCCGCGCGTAGGCGGGCGCGGTCGGCTCGTCCTCGTGGCGGAAGTAGACGTAGACGGGCTCCGCCGCGTCCCGGACGGCGGCCGCGAACGCCGCGTCGGGCGCCTCGCGCCGGCGCAGGTAGCGGAACGGCGCCGGGTGGTCGAGGTCGTTCACGCGCACGGCCCCGGCCTCGGCGAGTCGCGGCTCGATCCCGTCCCAGGACGGGTGCTCGAGGTCGAACGCGAGCCGGAGGGCCGGGTCGAGCGAGCCGAGCAGGAGCTCGAGGGCGCCCTCGTCGCGGGCGCTCTTGAGCGAGATCCGCACCGGCCCGAGCCGGTCGCCGAGCGCGCGCACGCGCGACTCGAAGACGTCGAGGCCGCGCAGCCTGTGCCCGGGCAGCTTGGGCGCGAACTCGAACCCGTCCGGCGCCTGCTCGGCCCAGCGGCGGAACTGCTCCTCGGCGGGGAGCCGGTAGCCGGTCGTGTTCAGCTCGACGGTGCGGAACCGCTCCGCGTAGAAGCCGAGGAACGCCGAGGGGTCGAGCCCGGCCGGGTAGAAGCCGGGCCGCCAGCTCGGATACGACCAGCCCGAGGTGCCGACCGAGATGCGGTTTACTCTGAGCGGTCCCTTGGCGGCCATCTCGAGCAGCGTGACAGTTCCGGTCGAGCGGTTCACGGAGGAGGAGCGGGCCCGGCTCGCGCCGCACTTCACGAACCTCGACCGGCCCGTGTTCGGGCTCGTCAACCTGCCGGAGACGGTCAAGGGCGCGCTCTTCGCCCGCTACTCGCGCTACCCGGGGACGCTGCGCCGGCTCTTCCTCGACGAGTTCGCCGACTCGCTGCCCGAGGTGCCCCTCGTCGACGGCGACGAGGGCGAGCGCGCCGCGAAGCTCTACGAGACGATCTTCCTCGGCTACGGCGACGACTCGGTCGCCCAGCTCGGCGGCGCGCACCTCGCCTGCGAGTGGACGTCGAACCTGCTGACGAAGATCCTCCAGCGGCCGCGGCTCGCCGCCTATCTCGAGCAGTCGACGCGCTACATCGCCTACGACGCCCCGATCGACGGCTACGGCTACCGCTACCACCGCGACGCCCGCTTCGGGCCCGCCTACGAGGCCGCGCATGGACGACCTGTTCGCGACGTACGCGCGCCTGCTCGAGGGCGTCGGCGCCTGGGTGGCCGAGCGGTTCCCGGCCGCGGACGGGCAGTCGCCGGCCGCGCACCGGCGCGCCGTGCAGGCGAAGGCGCTCGATCTCGTCCGCGGGCTCCTGCCGGCCGCGTCGCTCTCGCACGTCGGCATCTACGCGAGCGGGCAGACGTACGAGCAGCTCGTCCTGCACCTGCTCGCGCACCCGCTCGCCGAGGCGCGCGCCTACGGGGAGCTGATGCTCGCCGAGCTCCAGGCGGTGATCCCGAGCTTCGTCACGCGCGTGCCGCGCCCCGACCGGGGCGGGCGCTGGATCGAGTACCTGCGCGAGCGCGGCGACGCGGCAGCCGCGGCGGCGGTGCGGCTCGGGCTGGACGCGGCGGCCGCGGGCGAGGCGGGGCCGTCGGTGCGCCTTCTGCGCGCGCACGGCACCGAGCAGGAGCTGCTCGCGGCGCTCCTGTACGAGGCGTCGGCGGCCGGCGAGGAGCAGGTGCAGCGCGCGGTCGACGCGCTGCCGGCGGCCGAGCAGGCGGCGCTCGTGCGCGAGCTCGTCGCCACGCGCGAGAACCGCCGCCACCGGCCGGGGCGCGGCTTCGAGACGCTCTCCTACCGGTTCGAGATCGTCTCCGACTACGGCGCGTTCCGCGACCTCCAGCGGCACCGTCTCCTCACGTGCCAGTGGCAGCGCCTCGGGCCCGACCTCGGCGCCGACGTGCCGCACGAGGTCGCGGCGGCCGGGCTCGGCGGCGAGTACGAGCGCGCGCTCGAGGTGTCCCGCGCCGAGTACGAGCGGCTGCGCGGCGAGGGCCTCGCCGAGGAGGCGCCGTACGCGCTCTGCCTCGCCTACCGGATCCGGTACGTGCTCGAGCTCGACGCGCGCGAGGCGCTCCACCTGATCGAGCTCCGCTCCGGCCACGAGGGCCATCCGTCGTACCGCGCAGTCGCGCTCCAGATGCGCGAGGAGATCGCCGCGGTGCATCCGAACGTCGCCGCGGCGATGACGCTTCGTGGACGACTCGACGGAGGAGCGGCTCGAGCGGCTCCTCTCCGAGATGCGCAACGAGTCCCGCCGCCCCGGCGCGTGAACCTGCCGCGGTCCGCCGAGGACGCCTCGTTCGCCGGCGCCGAGGTCGACGACGAGGAGCTCGACGGGCGCCGCTGTTCGTCCGCTGCAGCTTCCGGGGCGCGTCGCTCGAGGGGCTCCGGACCCGCCGCTGCACCTTCCAGGCCTGTGACTTCACGCTCGCGAGGCTGAACGGCTCCGAGCACGACGGCTCCGACTTCGCGAACGCGGTCTTCGAGGGCGCGAATCTCTTCGGTGCGCGCTTCGCGGACTGCCGGCTGCTCGGCGCCTCCTTCGCCGGCGCCGTGCTGACCGGGCTCTCGGTCGAGCGCGGCGACTGGTCGTACGTCTCGCTCCGCGGTCACGACCTCGGCGGCATCGACCTGCGCGGCGTCCTGCTGCGCGAGGCCGACCTGTCCGAGGCGAGCCTCGCCGAGGCCGACCTGCGCGGCGCCGACCTCGCGCGGGCGCGCCTCCACAACACGACGCTCGCGGGCGCCGACCTGCGCGACGCGATCCTCGACGGCGTCGACCTCGCCGCGGCGCTCGTCCGCGGCGCGCGCCTCGACCTCGCCGGCGCCGTCCAGCTCGCGCGCTCGCTCGGCGCCGAGATCGACTAGCCCGAAGCCGTCACGCTCTCGTGACGGTGTCCGACACCGGGACGTGTCCAACCGAGACGTGTCCGCGGCGTGGGCAATGCCGTCCGCCGCGGTTTCATGAGCCTGCCGGCGCCGCGGGCGGCACACTCTCGTTGCGAAGTCGCCGGCCTTTCGCGTGGGTGTCCGACACCGGGACATGTCCGGGCCGGACACGCGGCTCGCCGCTACGCCGTCTGCCGGAGCACCGCCGGGCCGGGGCCCTCGGCGCCCGCGAGCTGCCTCGTCACGACCCAGACGTCCCCGGCGCGGAGGCGGTACGGCGCGTTCAGCGTCACCGTCGTCTCGGCGCGGCCGCCGGCGACGGCGAACGTGCCGCACGAGAGCCACGGCGTCCCCGTCCGGACGAGGTAGACCTCGTAATACGAGCGGGCGGGCAGGACGGGCAGCCCGGTGACGTCGAGCGTCATCGGCCAGTTGCCGGCGGCGTCGACCGGCTCGAGCTGGAGCGACGCGAACGCGCCCGGCGCGATGCTCGTGCCGCGCAGACCGAGGATGCGGGCCGGCGACGGGGCCTGCGCTCGAGCCGCCGCCCCGGTTGCCGGCGATGTAGCCGCCGAGGAAGACGACGAGCACGGCGACGATCGCCGCCAGGAGCAGGGAGAGGCGCCGGCGGTGGCGGCCCGGCTGCCGCAGCGTCATCGCGAGCGTCGGCCCCGCCTCGAGCTCGGGCGCGAGCTCCGGCGGCGGCCCCGCCTCGACGAGCAGCTCGTGCGACCCGGCGCAGCCGCTCGCGCTCCTCGCCGGCCGGCTCGCCGCCGACCAGCTCGTCGAAGTCCGGCACCTTCCTCATCGCACGTCTCCTTCGAGCAGCTCCGACATCCGGGCGAGCGCGCTCCGCGTCCGCGTCTTCACGGTACCGAGCGGCAGGTGGAGGAACTCCGCCACCTCGCTCTGCGACAGCCCGCTCCAGTACGCGAGCTCGAGCACCTCGCGCTCCCGCCGCGGCAGCTCCTCCAGCGCCCGGTGCACCCGCCAGGCGACGTAGGCCGTCTCGGCTCGCTCGGGCGGCCCCGGCTCGGCGGACACGAGCTCCGGCGCCTCCGCCGTCGGCTCGCCCGCCCGCGGAAGCGGTCGACGATCGCGTTCCGGGCGACGGCGTACAGCCACGACGGGGCCGCGCCGCGCTCGGGGTCGAACGTGTGCGCCGAGCGCCAGACCGCGGCGAACGCCTCCTGCACCGCTTCCTCGGCGCGCGAGCGGTCGCGCAGCCGGCGCAGTGCGAGCCCGAAGACCGAGCGGACATAGCGGTGGTAGAGGAGCTCGAACGCGACCCGGTCCCGCGCCGCGACGAGGGCGAGCAGCTCCGCGTCGGAGGCGTCGGGAGGCGGCGGCTCGCCCGCGCCGGGAACGGCACGCAGGGAGGGCGTGGACGCGAGAGCAAGCTCCATGTCGCGCCGGTTTCTACGCATCGTCGGCCCGATCGGATTGGAGCGGGCGGCCCCGCCTCACGGCAAGGGCCGCCCGCCACCGCGGGTCAGCTCGAGCGCGCGGCCTCGAAGCGGCGCTCGACCTCGGCCCAGTTGACGACGTTCCACCACGCCTCGAGGTAGGCGGGGCGCTTGTTCTGGTACTTGAGGTAGTACGCGTGCTCCCAGACGTCGACGCCGAGGAGCGGCACGTCGCTCTGGAGGATCGGCGAGTCCTGGTTCGCGGTCGAGTAGACGGCGAGGCCGGTGCCGTCCCAGACGAGCCAGCTCCAGCCGCTGCCGAACCGCTTCGCGCCGCCGTCGTTCACGGCCGCCTTCAGCGCGTCGAGGCCGCCGAAGGTGTCGTCGATCGCCGCGGCGAGGTCGCCGCCGGGCGCGCCGCCGCCGTCGGGGCCCATGACCGTCCAGAACAGGCTGTGGTTCGCGTGGCCGCCGGCGTTGTTGCGCACGGCCGTGCGCTTCTCCTCGGGGATCGAGTCGAGATTCGTGAGCACCTGCTCGACCGACTGGTCGGCCCACTCGGTGCCCTCGAGCGCCGCGTTCGCGTTGTTCACGTACGCCCCGTGGTGGAGGTCGTGATGGATGCGCATCGTCTCCGCGTCGATGTGCGGCTCGAGCGCGTCGTACGGGTAGGGCAGATCCGGGACCTCGTAAACGCCATTTCCTCGCTCCTTTCGCGACTCCGTCTTCTGCGACGGAGGATATGCTCCGCGCGTTCGTCAGGGTCGAGCGAGGGAGGGAACTACCGGCATGTCGACGCTTGCGTTTCGGTTCGAGGAGATCGCGCCGCGGGAGCTGCGCCCCGAGGTGTACGCGCTCGACGGGATCTCGCGCGCGTCGGTCGAGGCCCACGTCAAGCTCTACCACGGCTACGTCGCGAAGCGGAACGAGATCCTCGGCCGGCTCGCCGACGTCGACCTCGCCTCGGCGAACCAGACGTACTCGGAGCTGCGCGCGCTCAAGGTCGACCTGACGTTCGCGATCGGCGGGATCAAGAACCACGAGCTCTACTTCGGGCACCTCGGCGGCGGCGGCGGCGACCCGACCGGCGCGTTCGGGGCGCTCGTCAAGCGCGACTTCGGCTCGGCGGCCGCGTGGCGCGCCGACCTGAAGGCGACCGGCATGGCCGGCCGCGGCTGGGCCTGGACCGCCTACGACTGGGACGAGGGGCGCCTCTTCAACTACATCGGCGACGCCCAGAACACGTTCCCGGTCTGGAACGCGACCCCGCTCGTCGCGCTCGACGTCTACGAGCACGCGTACTTCCTCGACTACCAGACCGACCGCGCGTCCTACATCGAGGCGTTCCTCGGGAACCTCGACTGGGACGTCGTCAACGGCTGGGTCGAGCAGTACGGCATCCCCGCCTAGCGGCGGGACCGCCTAGGCGCCGCGCAGCCAGTCGCGCAGCTCGGTGTGGGCGCGCGGGCCGTGCCCGCCGCCCGCGAGCTCCGCGCGCAGCTCGCCGATCGTGCCGTAGCGCTCGGCGACGACCTCGTGCGCGTGGATCGTCTCGAAGTTGACCTGGCGCGAGTGGACGAAGTCGCCGTCGGCGAGGTCGGGCAGCTCGTCGAGGACGCTCTTCAGCGCGACGCGCACGGAGTCCTCGACGAAGCGCGGCTGGAGGTGCGCGTGCTCGACGACGAACAGCTCGTCGGGCCGCTTCAGCAGCTCGTAGATCGGCGAGCTCATCGACGCCTCGACGAGCTCGACGAGCCGCTCCGCGTCGAGGCGGGCCTCGGTGCCGACGTAGAGCGTGCCGAGGCCGCGCTGGTTGTGCGTCGCGAGCGGGACGAGGTCGAGGATCCGCTCGACGTCGCCCTCCTCGAAGCCGGCCTCGAGCAGCCGCTCGGAGGCGCGCCCGCGGACGAGCCCCTGCGCGCACGGGCAGGCGTTGATCCCGAGCGCCTCGACGCCGACGACGCGCCGGACCGACTCGCGCGAGGCGGCGGCGATCCCGATCAGCGAGACCATCTCCTGGGTCGCGAGCCGCGTCACCGGCGTCTCGCGGCGATACGGGTAGCGCGCCGTGATCCGCACCTCGGCGGTGAGCGCCGACTGCCGCTCGACGATGTGCCGCGCGACGTGCGCGGCGAGGTCCTCGACGAGGAACGCGTCGTCCGAGACGACGCCCTCGATCGCCTCCTCGAACAGCTCCGGGAAGCGCGACATGTGGACGCCCTTCTGGGACGGGTCGAGGTCGACGGTGCAGTCGATCGTCGCGGAGATCAGCTTCTCGCCCCGCCCGCGCCCGATCAGCACCGCCTTCTGGACGCCGGTCACGCCGGCCCGCGAGAGGCCGATCCGCACCTCGGGCACGGTCGCCTGCAGGTCGTCGAGCGGTGTGTGCGTCGTCTCGGTCACAGCGGGTAGGGTCTCCGCCACGGTACCAGGGGGCCCTTTGCAGAACGACACGTCTTTCTCCCGGCTCGTCTCGCTCGCCTGCCACGACGTGCGGACGCCGCTCGCGACGGTGCACGGGTTCGTGAAGACGCTCTCGCGCACGGTGGAGCTCGACCCGCCCGCCGACCGCTACGTCGAGATGATCGCGGCCGCGTCCGCGCAGATCGCGGAGCTCCTCGACGAGCTGTCGCTCGCCGCCCGGATCGAGGGCGCGCGCTACGAGCCGGTGCTGCGGGAGACGGACACGCTCGAGCTCGCCCACGCGGCGGCGGAGCGGCTCGGCGACGACCGCGTCCACGTCTCCGGCGAGGGCGCGACGATCGAGACCGACCGCGCGTCCGTCGACCGCGGCGTCTCGGCGCTCGTCCAGGCCGCGCTCCGCCACGGCGGGCTCGACGAGGTCGACGTGGCGGTCGCCGGCCGCGAGCTCCGCGTGACCCCGATCACCGACTCGTCCGCGCGCGTCGTGCTCGGCCACGAGCTGCGCGACCTCGGCGCCGCCGTCGCCGTCCGGCTGCTCGAGTCGCTCGGCGGCGAGCTCGCCGTCGCCGACCGCACGCTGACTATTCGTCTCTGAGGGGAACTCGCCGCTCGCGTTGCTGCGCAACGCGAGCGGGGTCGGGCACGCGTGGTGGGGTGGTGGTGTCGTGCTGAGGAGAGCGCGGTCTCCTCAGCACGGGAGTGAGCGCGGTCGACCAAGAGTGGATCTGCACGGAGTCGCGGTGCCGGCGCGGCCGGTCGTGCCTGCGGCAGGACCGGCCGCTGGTTCGGCCTCCGGCTAAGCCCGCTGCGCTCGGCTTAGCCTGCGGCCTGGGCGGCTGCGTGCTTCGGCACCGTTCACGGCCTCGGGCTAACGCGGCCGCAGGCGCGTTAGGTCGAGGCGAACGAGCGGGTGCGCCCGGCCGACAGGCCGCGCGCGACCGCGCCGGGGCAGGCATCCCGTCCAGATCGTTCTTGGTCGACTCCGGTCCCGTCCGCGGAGGGGCGACCGCGCTCGCCCCGTAGCGCCACCGCCGTCACGTCACGCGTGCCCAGGCCGCCCGCGTTGCGTAGCAACGCGGGCGGGTTCGGCGAGCTCGTGGCAGGTGCGGCAGCGCGCCTCGTACTGCTCGAGGGCGCCGACGACGATCGTCGCGCCGTCCGCGGGTGCCGGGTGGCCGTCGACGAGCCGTTGCGTCATCGTCGCCGGCCCGCCGCAGCGGTGGCAGACGGCCTGGAGCTTGTCGACGAGCTCGGCGCGGCAGAGCAGCTCCGGCATCGAGCCGAACGGGAGGCCGCGGAAGTCCTGGTCGAGGCCGCTCGCGACGACGCGCATCCCGCGCTCGACGAGCGTGTCGATCACGAGCACGATCTCCGGGCGCGAAGAACTGCACCTCGTCCACGCCGACGACGTCGTAGCCGTCGACGAGGCCCGGGATGTCCGCCGGCGCCGAGACGGCGACGGCGCGCATCGTCGCGCCCGCGTGGCTGACGACGTGGCCGATGTCGTAGCGGTCGTCGATCCGGGGCTTCACGATCAAGGCGCGCTGGCCGGCGATCTCGGCGCGGCGCAGCCGGCGGATCAGCTCCTCGCTCTTGCCGCTGAACATCGGGCCGCACACGACCTCGAGCCAGCCGCCCCGCTCCGGGAACAGACGAATCACGAGCCGGACCCTAACGGGCGGCCCCGACGGACAGCTCAGGCGTGGTCGTAGCGCCAGCGCGCGAGGTCGCGCAGGCTGACGATGCCGAGCGGGCGCCCGTCCTTGACCACCGGCAGGTGCCGGAAGTGGCGCGTGAACATGATCGTGAGCGCGTCCTCGATCGAGAGCTCCGGCTCGACCGTGACGAGGTCCGACGTCATCCACTGGCGGACGCGCGCCTCGGCGGCGCGGGCGCGGGCGGCGACGGCGCGCATCAGGTCGCGCTCGGTGATGATCCCGACGATCCGCACGTAGTCCTCGACGACGACGACCGCGCCGACGTTCCCGGCCTGCATCTTCTCGGCCGCCTCGCCGATCGACGCGGACGGGTCGACCGTCAGCACGTCCTTCGTCATCGCCTCGCCCACCGTCGCCATGGGCTGGAGCCTAACCGCTCCTACCGCAGCAGGCGGGAAAGCCGCCGGTCCTTGAGCACGCGGCCGCCGGTCTGGCAGCTCGGGCAGTAGAAGATCGTGTGCTCCTCGAAGTCGACCTGGGCGAGCGGGGTGCCGCAGACGTGGCACGGCTCGCCGAGCCGGCGGTGGACGCGATAGGTCCGCTCGTCGGAGGCGCCGCTCTCGCGCAGCTCGAGGCCGCGCGCGAGCTCGGAGTCGATCGCGGCCGCGAGCCGCTCGACCTGCTCGTCGTCGAGGTCGGTCGAGAGCGCGTACGGCGAGAGGCGCGCCGCGTGCAGGATCTCGTTCGCCCACGCCCGCCCGATTCCCGGCGACCGCGCGCTGGTCGCGCAGGAGCGCGTGCAGGCGGCGCGCCTCGCGGCGGCAGATCTCGCCGAGCCGCACGGCCCCGACGCCGAGCGCCTCCGGCCCGAGGTGCGCGAGCTCCGCCGCCGCTGCCGCGGGGCTCAGCAGCCAGACGCCGGCGCGCTTGCGCTTGCCCGCCTCGGTCAGCACGAGCCTCGAGCCGTCCGCGAACTCGAGCGCGAACGCCGGCTGCTTGGGGCCCTTCTCGCCCGCGGCGAGCGCCTTCAGCCGGCCGGCCGTCATCAGGTGGACGAGCAGGACGAGCTCGCCGTCGTCGGTGGGGAAGAGGAGCCGCTTGCCGCGCCGCTCGGCGCCGCGGAACCGCCGCCCCTCGAGCGCCGCGGGCGGCGGGTCGAACGTCTTCAGCGTCGCGATGTGCGCCGGCCCGGCCTTCGCCACGGGGAAGGCCGAGACGGGGCCGTCCAGTGCGCGCCGCCACGCCTCCATCTCGGGGAGCTCGGGCACGAGGTGGAGCGTAGCTCCGCGGCGCGCGCTACGGGCTCTCGGCGGCCGAGAACCGGTAGACGGTCGTGGAGGAGAAGATGCGGCCCGGCCGGAGCACCGTCGACGGGAACTCCGGCCGGTTCGGCGAGTCGGGGCAGTGCTGCGTCTCGAGCGCGATCCCGGCGCCCTGCGGGTACGGCCGCCCGCTCGTCCCGGTCAGCGACCCGTCGAGCGCGTTGCCCGCGTACACCTGGAGGCCGGGCTCGGTCGTCGCGAGCTCGAGGCGGAGGCCGCTCGCCGGGTCGTCGAGCCGGGCCGCCGGCGCGAGGGAGAGGCCTCTCTCGCGGTCGAGCACGAAGTGGTGGTCGTAGCCTCCGGCCGCGGCAAGCTGGCCGAACGCGTCGCGGATCCGGGCTCCGACGGGCGTCGGCGTCGTGAAGTCCAGCGGCGTCCCGGCGACGGGGGCGACCTCGCCCGTGGGGATCAGCGTCCGGCCCGACCGGCAGGTAGCGCGAGGCCGGCAGCGAGAGCACCTGGTCGAGCGCGGAGCCCGTGCCCTCGCCGGCGAGGTTCCAGTAGGCGTGGCTCGTGAGATTCACGACCGTCGGCCGGTCGGTCGCGGCGCGGAAGTCGAGCCGGAGCGTGTGGTCGCGGAACACGGTGACCGTGGCCTCGACGACGAGCGCGCCGGGGAAGCCCTCCTCGCCGTCGGGGCTCGCGTAGCGGAGGACGAGCGAGACGCCGTCGGCGCTCGAGTGGGAGCGCACGGCGCGCCACGGCCGCCGGTCGAAGCCCTGCCGGCCACCGTGGAGGCAGTTCGGGCCCTCGTTGGCCGCGAGCCGGTGGGTGACGCCGTCGAGGGCGAAGGAGGCGTTCGCGATCCGGTTCGCGTAGCGGCCGATCAGCGCGCCCAGATAGGGGCGGTTGCCGGCGAGGTAGTCGGCGAGGGTCGGGAGGCCGAGCACGACGTTGATCCGCCCGCCGTCCGCGGCCGGGCACCCACAGCTCGCGGAGGATCCCCCCGTAGGTCATGACCCGGGCCTCGAAGCCGTCGCCGGCCGCGAGCGTGTAGACCTCGGCGGCGGTGCGGCCGGGGCCCGCCTCCTCCCGTTCTCGCCGCAGCGAGGGCTCGCCGGGCGCCGCGCGGAGGGAACGCCGGGCGCCGTCGTGCGGACCCCGGCGCAGGCTCGGAATGTCCTGCGGAGGTTGGTGTCGACATTCGCTGCGGCTGCGGGAAACGAGGCAGCGCGCTCGACTAGAATTGATTGGACCGGAAATCGAAGGAGATATCCGTGGAAAATACGTACGGGCATTTCGACGACGCCGCGCGCGAGTACGTCATCACCCGCCCGGACACGCCGCTCCCGTGGCTGAACTACCTCGGGCAGGACGACCTCTTCGGCCTCTGTACGAACACCGGCGGCGGCTACACGTTCTGGCGCGACGCGCGGCTGCGGCGCCTGACGCGATACCGCTACAACGACGTCCCGTACGACTCCGTCGGGCGCTACCTCTACGTCCGCGACGGCGACACGGTGTGGAACCCCGGCTGGAAGCCGACGAAGACGCCGCTCGACCGCTACGAGTGCCGCCACGGCCTCGGCACCACGCGGATCCTCGGCGCGAAGGACGGCGTCGAGGTCGAGCTCCTCTTCTTCGTCCCGCCCGGCGAGGACGCCGAGATCTGGCGGACGACGGTCCGCAACACCGGCGCCGAGCCGAAGGAGCTGCGCCTGCACTCCTACGTCGAGTTCTGCTTCTACGAGGCGCTGAACGACATGACGAACTTCCAGCGCACGTACTCGATCGGCGAGGTCGAGGTCGAGCCGGAGGACGCCGCGATCTACCACACGACCGAGTACCGGGAGCGCCGCGACCACTACACGCTCTTCGCCTGCACGCACCCGATCTCCGGCTTCGACACCTCGCGCGACGCGTTCGTCGGCGTCCACAACGGCCTCCACGAGGCCGCCGTCCCGTTCGCCGGCGCGGCCACCGGGAGCGTCGCGCACGGCTGGAACCCGATCGGCTCGCACCAGGTCGACCTGCGCCTCGAGCCCGGCGAGGAGGAGACGTTCGCGTTCGTGCTCGCCTACGTCGAGCAGGGCGACGCGCCGAAGTTCGAGCGGCCCGGCGTCGCCGACAAGACGAAGGGCCGGGCGCTCGTCGCGCGCTACCGCGAGCCGGGCGCCGTCGACGAGGCGTTCGCGGCCGTGCGCGCGTTCTGGGACGGGCTGCTCTCCGGCTTCCAGGCCGACTGCCCCGACCCGCACGCGACCCGGATGCTGAACACGTGGAACCAGTACCAGTGCCTCGCGACCTTCAACCTCTCGCGCTCGGCGAGCTTCTACGAGACGGGGATCGGCCGCGGCATGGGCTTCCGCGACTCGAACCAGGACCTGCTCGGCTTCGTCCACCTGATCCCCGACCGGGCGCGGCAGCGGCTGCTCGACATCGCCGGCACCCAGCTCGCCGACGGCACCTGCTTCCACCAGTACCAGCCGCTCACGAAGCAGGGGAACGCGGACGTCGGCGGCGACTTCTACGACGACCACCTCTGGCTCGTCCTCTCCACGTGCGCGTACGTGCAGGAGACCGGCGACGTGTCGGTGCTCGACGAGCCGGTCGGCTACGCGGACACGCCCGGCAGCGGCGAGAGCCTGCTCCACCACCTCGAGACGAGCGTCGCGTACACGCTCGGCCACCGCGGCCCGCACGGGCTGCCGCTGATCGGGCACGCCGACTGGAACGACTGCCTCAACCTCAACTGCTTCTCGACCGTGCCCGACGAGTCGTTCCAGACCGCCGGCGACGTCGCAGGGTCGCAGGCCGAGTCGGTGATGATCGCCGGGCTCTTCCTCCATGCGTGCCGCGAGCTCGCCGCGCTCTACCGCCACCTCGGCCGGCGGCCGACGGCGGAGCGCCTCGACCGCGCTCCACGCGGAGATGCTCGCCGTCGTCGAGGAGCACGCGTGGGACGGCGACTGGTACGTGCGCGCCTACGACGCGGCCGGGGAGCCGGTCGGCTCGCACGTCTGCGAGGAGGGCAAGATCTTCGTCGAGAGCCAGGGCTGGTGCGTCCTCGGCGGCGCCGGCCGCGACAACGGCCGTGCCCGCCGCGCGCTCGAGTCGGTCCACGAGCACCTGTTCGCCGAGCACGGCATCGTCCTCCAGCAGCCCGCGTACAGCCGCTACCACGTCGAGCTCGGGGAGATCTCGAGCTACCCGCCCGGCTACAAGGAGAACGCCGGCGTCTTCTGCCACAACAACACGTGGATCACGCTCGGCTGGTGCGCGCTCGGCGAGGGCGAGCGGGCGCTCGAGACGTACCTCGCGATCTGTCCGTCGGCGCAGGAGGAGCAGATCGAGACGTATCGCAGCGAGCCGTACGTCTACGCGCAGATGATCGCCGGGCCCGACGCGGCGACGCCCGGCGAGGCGAAGAACTCGTGGCTCACCGGCACCGCGGCGTGGACGTTCGTGACGGTCGCGGAGGGCATCCTCGGCATCAAGCCGGACTACGCGGGGCTGCGTCGTCGACCCGTGCATCCCGCGCGACTGGCCGGGCTTCCGCGTCACGCGGCGCTTCCGCGGCGTGCGCTACGAGATCGCGGTCTCGAATCCCGACGGCGTCTCGAGCGGCGTGCGCTCGCTGATGGTCGACGGGCGGCCGTGGCGGGCAACCGCATCCCGCTCGCCGCCGACGGCGCGGACACGGTGTCGCGTCGAGGTCGTGCTCGGCTAGCCCGCGGGGCGGGGCGCGGGCCGCGGCAGGAGCGGCTCGACGGAGATCGCCGGCTCGGGCGGCGGCTCGGGCAGCTCGCGCAGCTTGCGGATCGGCGAGAGCGCGATCGGGACGCTGGCGAGCGCGCTGCCGACGGCCGCCGCGAAGAGCGTCGCGCGCAGCCCGACCGTCTCGGCCGCGACCCCGCCGAGCGCGGAACCGATCGGCATCGTCCCCCAGTACATGAAGCGGGTGACCGCGTTCATCCGGCCGAGCAGCCGGTGCGGGGTGATCGCCTGCCGGAGCGTCAGCTGGTTCACGTTCATGAAGAAGCCGAGGAACGTGCCCGCCACGCCGCTCAGGAGCAGCACCGGCAGCGGGGACGAGAGCGGCGCGGCCGGAATCCCGACGAGCGAGACGGACGAGAGGACGCCCGTGTAGGCGATCATCGGCCCGACGCCGAAGCGGCGCACGAGCGCGCTGTTCACGAACGCCGCCGCGATGAAGCCGGCGTTGACCACGGCAGTCACCCAGCCGATCGTCGCCGCGCCGAGGTGCAGGTCGCGGACGAAATAGACGACGATCAGCGCGAAGAGCGCCGACGTGAACAGATTCGCGACGGAGATCCAGACCGCCAGGATGCGCAGGTACGGCTGCGCGAAGACGTAACGCAGCCCTTCGACGAGCTCGGTGCGGGCGCGCGTGGACGTCGGCTCGGGCCGGGCCTCGCGGCCCCGGATCGCGGTCACGAAGGCGCCCGAGAAGAGGAAGCTGGCCGCGTCCGCGAGCACGGCGACGGCGGCGCCGACCGCGGAGACGAGCCCGCCGGCGAGCGGCGGCCCGGCGAGCTGGGCGACCGACTGCGTGCCGAGCAGCTTCGCGTTCGCCTCGGCGAGGTGGCGACGGCCGACGAGCGTCGGCAGGAACGACAGGTACGAGACGTCGAAGACGACGCTCAGGAGCCCGTGCACCCCGGCGACGACGTAGAGCTGCGCCATCGTCAGGTGGCCGAGCCAGAACGCGACCGGGATGACGCCATCGCGAGCGCCCGGCCGAGGTCGGCGGCGATCATCAGCGGCCGCCGCCGCAGCCGGTCGACCCAGACGCCGGCCGGCAGCGAGAAGAGCAGGAACGGCAGCACCGCGAACGAGCGCAGGAGCGAGACGCCGAGCGCGCTCGCCTTGAGGATGTAGAGCGCGGCGAGCGGCAGGGCGAGCAGCGTCACCTGCGTCCCGAGCTGGCTGACGGCGTTCGCGGCCCACAGCCGGACGAAGCCGCGGTCGTGCCAGAGCTCGCTGCGGGGGCGGAGGCTAGGCCGGCGCATCCGCGGCCGCCGCCGGCGTCGTCGGGACGACGAGCCCGGCGTCTGCGGTCGCGTGGGAGGTCGGCTCGGGCTCGGGCATCGTCTCGATCGAGCGTACCGGCGAGGCCAGCACCGGCAGGAAGGCGAACAGGCTGCCGATCGCCCTCACCCAGAGCGCGGTGCGCATCGTCGTCGCGGTGGCGATCGCCCCACCCGGGAGCGAGCCGATCGGCATCGTCCCCCAGACGATCCAGCGCATCGACGCGTTCATCCGCCCCTGCATGCGCTGCGGCGTGATCGCCTGCCGGTAGCCGACCTGCGTGATGGTGTAGGCCATCCCGCCTTCGTTTTCCACAGATCCGTCCACAGTCGCGGTTTTCCACACCCCTCGGTGCTTCGGCATGCCGAAGCACCGTCACGAAAGCGTCACGGCTCCTCCACGAAGGCGCGGAGCCGCGCGACGGCGACGTCTGGCGACCCGCCGACGACCCCGAGCACCCGGCTCGGGTCGACGAAGGAGAACCTGTCGCTGAGGCCGATCGCGGCCGCGTAGCTGCTCCAGATCCATTGCTCGGGACTCTCCACGAGACCCGCCTCGACCGGGTTCCAGGCGTCGTACTTGTAGGCGGTCAGGAGGTACGCATCATCGACGATGCGGCGCGCGTCGTACGGTGCTCCGAAGACTCGACCCCGGCGGCGGTGACGTGCGTTGAACTCCACCGCGTAGCGGAAGTTCAAGCGTTGCATCCCGTCGGCGAGGGCGGCGTCGTCGACCTCGAGGATGAGGTGGACGTGCGTCGTCATGACGCAGACCGAGACGCACGTCCATCCGACCTCGCTCGTCGTGCGCGCGAGGCCGGCGACGTAGTTCGTCCGGTCGATGTCGTCGCGGTAGAGCTCGAGATCCCACACGGAATGGCAGGAGACATGGAAGAGTCCCGCCGCGGTATCGCGTTGTCTGGTCATGCAACGACTCTGCCGAACGGGCGCCGCCGGCACCAGTGTCCTTTACGGAGTTGGCACGGAATCTTGACGGTGCTTCGGCATGCCGAAGCACCGGGGTTGGCGACGCCGGGGCCGGTCTGCGGCGCGTAGGCTCCGGCGCGTGGCGGAGCCGATCGTCGTCGAGGTGCGCCGGAACGGGATCGTGGAGGCGGTGCATCGCGTGCACGCGGTCGCCGTGCGCGACGGCGCGGTCGTCGCCGAGGCCGGCGACGCCTCCCGCACCTGCTTCATGCGCTCGTCCTCGAAGCCGATCCAGGCGCTCCCGCTCGTCCGCGCCCGCGACGACCTCGACGACGCCGACGTCGCGATCGCCTCCGCCTCGCACCGCGCGACCCCCGACCAGATCGCGGCCGTGCGCGCGCTCCTCGCCAAGGCGCCGGCGACCGAGGACGACCTCGAGCTCGGCCTCCAGGAAGGCCGCCCGCCGGAGCGCGTCTTCCACAACTGCTCCGGCAAGCACGCCGGGATGCTCGCCCTGTGCCGCGCCCGCGGCTGGGAGCTCCGCGGCTACCACGAGCCCGGCCATCCGCTGCAGCAGGCCTGCCGCGACGCCCATGCGGAGGCCGCCCAGGTCGACGCGGACGAGCTGCCGACCGCCGCCGACGGCTGCGGCGTCGTCACGTTCGCGCTCCCGCTCGAGCGGATGGCGCTCGCCTACTCGCGCCTCGAGCAGCTCCCCGGCGGCGAGCGCGTCGCCGCGGCGATGCGCGCCCGCCCGGATCTCGTCGGCGGCCCCGACGGCGCCGACTTCCAGCTGATGCGCGCCGCCCCCGGCTGGCTCGCGAAGGGCGGCGCCGAGGGCCTGCTCTGCGCCGCCGGCCCCGGCGGCATCGGCGTCGCGCTCAAGTGCGAGGACGGCGCGGCGCGTCCGCAGCCGCCGGCACTCGCCGCCTTCCTCGGCCGGCTCGGCCTCGACCTGCCTGCGACTCGCGGCCGTTCCGGTGGCCAACAGCCGGGGCGAGCAGGTGGGCGAGATCGTGTCGATCTCGTGACGCGAGCGATTTTCTTTACGAATCCGTAACCGCTCACTAAGATCCGGCTCACTTTGAGGGTGAGGCCGGGTGTTGGGTGCAGCCGGCTCTCCGTTGTCTGGTTCGTCGCTACGCCGTCGCAACGACAAAGCAGCCGGGAGGTTCGCAAACTTGCTCACCGTCGACATCTCGCTGCCCGAGGTCGAAGAGCTCCAGAAGCTCGTCGCCGAGGGACAGGAGAAAGGCTTACTGACCTATGACGAGATCGTCAAAGGGCTCGAGGACGTCGAGCTCACCAAGGAGCAAGTCGAGGACTTCTACACCTACCTGATCGACCACGGCGTCGAGCTCGTCGAGGGCGAGCAGTACAAGTCGCCGCCCCACGAGCAGCCGCAGCCCGAGGACGAGAAGGTCGTCGCGGCGCCGAAGCTCGACCTCACCGTCGAGCCGTCGCTCGACTCGCTGCGCCTCTACCTGCGCGAGATCGGCAAGGTCCCGCTCCTCACCGCCGACCAGGAGGTCTCCCTGGCGAAGCGGATCGAGCGCGGCGACATGGTGGCGAAGACGGCCATGACCGAGGCGAACCTCCGCCTCGTCGTCTCGATCGCGAAGGGCTACCTCGGCCGCGGCCTCTCCTTCCTCGACCTGATCCAGGAGGGCTCGCTCGGCCTGATCCGCGCGGTGGAGAAGTTCGACTACCGCAAGGGCTACAAGTTCTCGACCTACGCGACCTGGTGGATCCGCCAGGCGGTCACGCGCGCGATCGCCGACAAGGCCCGCACGATCCGCATCCCGGTGCACATGGTCGAGAAGCTGAACAAGGTCGTGCACATCGAGCGCCAGCTCGTCCAGCGTCTCGGCCGCGAGCCGAACGCCGAGGAGATCGCCGAGGAGCTCGAGATCGAGCCCGAGGAGGTGCGCGAGATCCTCCGCATGGCGCAGCTGCCGGTCTCGCTCGAGAAGCCGATCGGCGAGGAGGAGGACTCCGCGCTCGGCGACTTCGTCGAGGACGAGGCGGCCGAGTCGCCGTTCGACACCGCCCACCTCTCGCTCCGCCGCGAGGACATCGAGAGCGCGCTCGGCGCGCTGCCCGAGCGGGAGCGCCAGGTGATCGAGCTCCGCTTCGGCCTCCACGGCGGCCCGCCGCGGACGCTCGAGGAGGTCGGCCGCGCGTTCGGCGTCACCCGCGAGCGGATCCGGCAGATCGAGAACAACACGCTGAAGAAGCTCGAGCACCTCCCCGAGGCGCAGGCGCTCCGGGACATCGTCGCGTAGCGCCCCGGTCGGCCCGTCCGGCACCAGATCGGAACGACTCCGTGATTGGAGCCGTTCCAGTGTGCCCGTATACTCGGGCGGATGCACGGACGACCGCACCGAGCTGCTGCGGGCCCGCGGACTCCGCGTGACCGCCTCGCGGCTCGCCGTGCTGGAGACGCTCTCGTCGCTGCCCGCCCACGTCACGGTCGAGCAGGTGGAGGCCGGCGCCCGCGCCCGGCTCGGAACCCTCTCGACCCAGGCGGTCTACGACATCATGCGCGCCTTCCACGGCGCCGGGATCGTCCGCCGGATCGAGCCGGCCGGGAGCGCGGCGCTGTACGAGACCCGCGTCGGCGACAACCACCATCACCTCGTCTGCCGCGACTGCGGGCGAACCGTCGACGTCGACTGCGCGCTCGGCGAGGCGCCCTGCCTCGACCCCGCCGACGCCGCCGGGTTCGAGATCGACGAGGCCGAGGTCATCTTCTGGGGCCGCTGTCCGGAATGCGTGTCCCGGTCCCGAACGTCAACCGCGACAACCGCGCTGTAGCCAGAGGAGAGAGAGCATGGACGACGAGAGCACCTGCCCCGTCGACGGACGACGGCGACCAGGTCGAACCGCGACTGGTGGCCGAATCAGCTGGATCTGAAGCGGCTCCAGCAGCACAGCCCCCTGGCCGACCCGATGGGCGAGGACTTCGACTACGCCGCGGAGTTCGCGACCCTCGACCTCGCCGCCGTGAAGAAGGACCTCGAGGCGGTGATGACGACCTCGCAGGACTGGTGGCCGGCGGACTACGGCCACTACGGGCCGCTCCTCATCCGCATGGCCTGGCACGGCGCGGGCACGTACCGGATCAGCGACGGCCGCGGCGGCGCCGGCTCCGGCCAGCAGCGCTTCGCGCCCCTCAACAGCTGGCCCGACAACGCGAACCTCGACAAGGCGCGCCGGCTGCTCTGGCCGGTCAAGCAGCGCTACGGCCGGAAGATCTCCTGGGCCGACCTGATGGTCCTCGCCGGCAACTGCGCCCTCGAGTCGATGGGCTTCGAGACGTTCGGCTTCGGCGGCGGGCGCGAGGACGTCTGGGAGCCCGACGAGACCGACTGGGGCGTCGAGGCCACCTGGCTCGGAGACGAGCGCTACAGCGGCGACCGCGAGCTCGCGAATCCCCTCGCCGCGGTCCAGATGGGCCTCATCTACGTGAACCCGGAGGGGCCGAACGGCGTGCCGGATCCGCTCGCCGCCGCCCGCGACATCCGCGAGACGTTCGCCCGCATGGCCATGAACGACGAGGAGACCGTCGCCCTGATCGCCGGCGGCCACACCTTCGGCAAGACGCACGGCGCCGGCCCCGCCGATCTCGTCGGCCGCGAGCCCGAGGCCGCCCCGCTCCAGGAGATGGGTCTCGGCTGGGAGAGCAGCTACGGCACCGGCAAGGGCGCCGACGCGATCACGAGCGGCCTGGAGGTGACCTGGACGACGACGCCGACGCGGTGGGGCAACGGCTTCTTCGACCTCCTCTTCGGCTACGAGTGGGAGCTCGAGAAGAGCCCCGCCGGCGCGCACCAGTGGGTGGCGAAGGACGCGGAGGAGATCGTCCCCGGCCCGGACGACGCCTCGAAGAAGCGCCTCCCGACGATGCTGACGACGGATCTCTCGCTCCGGTTCGATCCGGTCTACGAGCCGATCTCGCGCCGCTTCCACGAGAACCCGCAGGAGTTCGCCGACGCGTTCGCGAAGGCGTGGTTCAAGCTGACCCACCGCGACATGGGGCCCGTCTCGCGCTACCTCGGCCCGCTCGTTCCCGCCGAGCCGCAGCTCTGGCAGGACCCCGTCCCGCCGGTCACGCACGACCTGATCGGCCCGGAGGACACGGCCGCGCTCAAGGCGGCGATCCTCGCCTCGGGGCTCTCGCTCGCGCAGCTCGTCAAGACGGCGTGGGCCTCGGCGTCGACCTTCCGCGGCACCGACAAGCGCGGCGGCGCGAACGGCGCACGCATCCGCCTCGCGCCTCAGAACGGCTGGGCGGTCAACGAGCCGGCCGAGCTGGCGCGCGTGCTCCAGACGCTCGAGTCGGTCCGGGACGCATTCGGGAAGCCGGTGTCGCTCGCCGACCTGATCGTGCTCGGCGGCTGCGCGGCCGTGGAGCAGGCCGCGAGGAACGCCGGGGTCGACGTGCAGGTTCCGTTCACGCCCGGGCGCACGGACGCCTCGCAGGAGCAGACCGACGTCGAGTCGTTCGCCGTGCTCGAGCCGACGGCGGACGGGTTCCGCAACTACCTCGCGAACGGGCACGCGCGGCCGGCGGAGCACCTGCTGGTCGACCGGGCGAGCCTGCTGACCCTGACGGCGCCGGAGCTGACCGTCCTCGTCGGCGGCCTCCGCGTCCTCGGGGCGAACCACGGCGGGTCGGAGCTCGGCGTGTTCACGACGCGGCCCGGGTCGTTGACGAACGACTTCTTCGTGAACGTGCTCGACATGGGCACGACGTGGGAGCCGACCTCGGACGCCGAGGAGACGTTCGAGGGCCGCGATCGCGCGACGGGTGAGCTGAAGCTGGACCGGCAGTCGCGTCGACCTCGTCTTCGGCTCGAACTCCCAGCTCCGCGCGCTCGCGGAGGTCTACGCGTCCGCCGACGCGCAGCAGAAGTTCGTGCGCGACTTCGTGGCCGCCTGGGACAAGGTCATGAACCTCGACCGCTTCGACCTGTAGTCCCGCTTCGCCCGCTCCGCGTGGGCAGCGCGCTCCGCGCGCGTGCCCACGCTTCGCTTTCCGCTTGCTCGCGAGCGAGCCGGCTGCGCCGGCTCGCCGCTGCTGGCGGCCGACGCCGGTGTGCCGCCCCCGCGCATGTCGGGGGCGGCGCCTCGTCAAATCAGTACCGCTCCGTCAGATCAGGCGCCGCTCAGCGGCCCAGCGCGTCAGCTCGTGGCGGCTCGAGAGCTGGAGCTTGCGCAGCACCGCCGAGACGTGCGACTCGACCGTGCGCGCCGAGAGGTGCAGCCGCGCCGCGATCTCCTTGTAGCGGTAGCCGCGCGCGATCAGCTGGAGCACCTCGCGCTCGCGGGCGGTGAGCTGGTCGAGCTCGGTGTCGGCCGCCGCCTCGCCGCTGCGGAACGCGTCGAGCACGAACCCGGCGAGCCGCGGCGAGAAGACGGCGTCGCCGTCGGCCGTGCGGTGGATCGCGGCGGTCAGCTCCTCGCCGGAGATCGTCTTCGTCACGTAGCCGCGCGCGCCGGCCCGGATCACGCCGATCACGTCCTCCGCCGCGTCGGAGACCGAGAGCGCGAGGAAGCGCACGCCCGGCCGCTCCGGCGCGACCTGGACGATCACCGCCTGGCCGCCGCCGTCCGGAAGGTGGACGTCGAGCAGGACGACGTCGGGGTCGAGCTCCTTGATCAGCGGCACGGCGTCGGCGACCGAGCCGGCCTCGCCGACGACCTCGACGGTCGACCCGAGCTCCGCGCGGACTCCCGCCCGGAACAGGTCGTGGTCGTCCACGAGCACGACCCGGCGCAGCGGCACGCTCACGACGCCCTCCTCCGGCAGCCGCAGCTCGACCTCGGTGCCCTCGCCGGGGGAGGAGACGATCTGCGCGGTGCCGCCCACGCGCTCCATTCTCCCGCGAATCGAGTGCGCGATCCCGCGCCGGTCGGCCGGAACCGCCGCCGGGTCGAAGCCGGCGCCGCGGTCGCGCACGTACAGCGCGACCAGACCGGGCGCCGCGTCGACGAACACCGACACCTCGTCGACGCCGGAGTGCTTCGCCGCGTTCGCCATCGCCTCGCGCGCGGCGAGCACGAGCGCCCGCATCCGCTCGTCGCACGGCGCGTCGCCCGTGCGGACGACCTCGACGCGGACGCCGTGCAGCTCCTCGATCTCCGCCGCCGCCTGTCTCGATCGCGTCGGCGAGCGTGCCCGTCGCGGCCGGCTCCCGGTCCGGGTAGAGCCAGGCGCGCAGCTCCCGCTCCTGGCGGCGGGCGAGCGTCGCCACGCGGCGCGCGTCGCCCGGCTCGCGCTGGATCAGGGCGAGCGTCTGGAGGACGGAGTCGTGGACGCGCGCGGCGAAGTCGGCGCGCTCCTGCGTCCGGATCCGCTCGGCCCGCTCGGCGTCGCGCTCGCGCGAGAGCCGCCACGCCCAGGGGCCGACGACGAGCAGGAGGGCGATCGCGGCCGCGCCCGGAGCGATCAGCGCCCGCGGATGGCCGTGCGTGCTCCGGTCGAGGAAGATCACGGCGCCGGCGACGACGAGCACCGACCCCGGCGACCCGCGCGCGGCGGTCGTCGAGACCGGTCGCGACCGCGCCGCCGAGCAGCGCGAGCCCGGCGGCGGCGAGCGCGAGCGGCCAGACGAGCGTGTCCGAGAGCCCGAGCCCGCGCAGCGTGAGCACCGCCGACCAGACGAGGAGCACCGTCCCCGCGATCCGGCGGGAGCGCGAGGGCAGCGCCGCGCCCGGCGCGGGCAGCAGCGCCCACGCGCCGAGGTACGCGACGATCCCGGCGCCGCTCGCGAACGCGAGCAGCGCGAACGACGAGGCGAACGAGCGTCGGGTCGACGCTCAGCGTCTCCGCGACGCCGCTGCACACGCCGGCGACGACGCGGTCGCGCTCCCCGCGGGCGAACCGGGGGAGCGCGACGGAGAACCGGCTCGAGCACGGCGCTCACCCGCGCACGACCTCCAGCTGCCCGAGCCCGACGCGGCTGTCGAGGACGAGGACGCGCGCCCGGGCGCGAGCCCGTCGCCGCGACGTGCTCGTGCACGGAGCCGCCGTTGTCCTCGCGCCCGAACAGGCGCACGTTGCCGGCGCTCGCGCGGCCGTCGACCTCCACGGTCGCGTCGCGCGGGCACCCTGACGAGCAGGTCGCCGATCCCGAGCGTCGTCTTCACGTGCGTCTCGCCGACGGGGAGCGCGACGTCGTGCAGGTCGACGGTGTAGTGGCCGATGCCGAGCTCGTACGTCGAGGCGACCGCCGGCGGCCGTCGTCGGATGCGCGGTGTGGTCGCCCCAGCCCGCGAACACCGGGACGCGGACGGCGAGGACGAGCGCGAGCGCCGCGAGCAGGACGACGCCGAGCGCCGGCGACGCCGACGACGCGCAGGCCCGCGGCGGCACCCGCGGCGACGAGCCCGCCGACGACGATCACCATCGCGCCGAGCACGATCCGCCAGTCGACGTGCCAGGCGCCGGTCGCGTCGAGCAGCGCGACGACGCCCGAGCCGGCGAGGAGCGTGCCCGATGGCGATCGGCGAGCAGCGACTGGCGGCGCCGCGTGGCCGGAGCGGCGCGCACCGGTCGCGTCGCGCCGCGCGCGGCCGCGCCGCGCGGGCTCGCCTCCCACCAGACGAGCGCGGCGATCGCGAGCGCGACGGCGAGCCAGAGGTTGCCCGGGCTCGGCCACCAGTGCGCCTCCGAGAGCCCGAGGATCGCGACGAACGCGATCAGGGCGAGCCCGATCGCGCGCGACGGCCGGTCGGCGTGGTCGCGCAGCATCCGCTCGGCGACCGAGCTGTCCTCGTCCGCGTCCGGGATCACGAGCCACGCCGCGACGTAGAGCAGGATGCCGGTGCCGCCGGCGAGCGCGAGCGCCACGAACGCGACCCGGTAGATCGCGGGGCTGAGGTCGAAGTACTCGCCGAGCGCGGCGGCGACGCCGCCGAGCCAGCGGCCCGTCACGCGGGCGGGCGAGCCGTCGCGTCGGGCGAATCGTGTCGGTGGTCTCCATCGGTCCGTCTCCTTCGGTCAATGATGACCTCAGGATCGCGCCGCGCCCGCCGCGCCGCTATCCGGCAACCCCCGGAACCGTCCCGGATCCGCCCCCGGGCTACCGGAGGAACGACACGTAGTCCTCGACCGGCGTTCCGCTCCTTCGCCGCGGGCTCGCGCTCGGGGGTGCCGAGATGGATCAGGCCGAGGAGCCGCTCGCCCGGCGGGGTGCCGAGCGCCGCGCGGCCGGGGCGCGTCCAGAGCACCGCGGGCGAGCGCCAGTACGAGGCGAGGCCGCGCTCCGTCGCCTCCAGCAGGACGAGCATGATCGCCGCGGCGGCCGCGCACACGTCCTCCTCGTCCTGCACCATGCAGCCGGTCAGCGCCGCCGAGGCGGCGACGAGCGTCGGCGCGCGGTCGAGCTTCACGGCCTCCTTCTCGCCCGCCGCGGCCTTGAGGGCCGCGAGCGCCTCCGGCCCCAGCACGCGGAACCGCCACGGCTGGAGCAGGTGGTGCGTCGGCGCGAAGCGGGCGACCGCGAAGAGCTCGAGCAGCGTCTCGGGCGGCACGGGATCCGGGCCGAACGACTTGTGTGTCCGCCGGGCGGCCGCGAGCTCGGCGAAGCTCATGCGAGCCGGGCGGCGATGTCGACCTGGACGCCGGCGCGCTTCAGCAGCATCGAGAACGGGCAGCTCTCGTCGGCGGCCGCGACGGCGACCCGGAGCGCCTCCGCGTCGAGCCCGTCGGCGGCGGCCGCGATCTCGACCTGCGACGCGACGATCTGGTGGCCCTGCCCCTCGACCTCGTCCATCACGATCCGGACGCTCACGTCGAGCCGGCCGGGCGGCGTGCCGGCGCCGGTGAGCTCGCCCGCGAGCGACATCGTCAGGCACTCGCCGTGCGCGGCGGCGAGCAGCTCCTCGGGGCTCGTCTTCCCCTCCGGCTGCCCGATGCGCGTCGGCAGCGAGTACGGCAGGTCGGAGAAGGCGCCGCTGCCCGCGCTCACGCGGCCCTCGCCGCGGGCGAGGTTGCCCTCCCAGACCACCTCGGCGGTGCGCTCGATTCTCGGCATCAGCCCTCCTGGTCTCCGTCGGGGACGACGGCGAGGGTGCCGTCGGGGTAGTAGGCCTCGGCGGGCGAGCCGGCCGGGCGGAAGACGCCGAGCACCTCCATCTCGCCGGGGCCCGCGTTCTCGAGGCAGTGGACGAGCGTCGCGGGCAGGTGGATGCAGGCGCCCGGGTGCAGCGGCGCCGACTCGCCGCCGATATGCAGCGCGCCCTCGCCCGAGAGGACGTAGACGACCTCGTCGTAGCGGTGGAAGTGGTCGGGGGCCCGTCCCGGCGGGATGTAGCCCACGAATTGCGTGACCGAGGCGCACCCGATCTCGGGCGTTGCGAGCAGCGTGAACTGGCGGCCCGCCGTCGCGCCGGCGCGGGAGCCGCCCGCGACGACCGCATGGGTCGCCCCGGCGGCGAGCGGGTCGTTCACGAGCACCGACATGAGCCGGAGCCCGTCCCCCTCGTCGACGCGCCAGGCCGTGCCGCGCGCGACGAAGGCCGCGGAGCCCGGCGCGAGGTCGAAGAGATCGCCGCCGACGGTCGCCGCTCCCGTCCCGGCGAGGACGTACAGCACCTCGTCCCGCGCGGGATCGGAGCGCTCGCCGGTCGAGCCGTCGACGGCGATCAGGCGCTGCTCGAACGGCTCGCAGCCGCGCTCCGCGCCGAAGAGCGCGATCGTCTCCACACCGTCTGCCGCGCCCGCTTCGGGGGCGGCCGCAGCATCAAGCCAGTACCGCATCGGAGGCCCTCTTTCCCGGTCTCGGGGTCGGTTCCGCGGCAGCCTACCTGCGCAATGCGAGTTGCGGACTGCCCGTGGTCCGGCTTACGATCAGCCACCCGACAGCGGCTCTGCGGCCGGTCGGATCGTGGCAAACCATGCGGGGTCGCAAGCGTCTAAGTCGGGTGTATTCCCCGCGAAGGAGGAAGAAGTTGTCGAATTTCAGGAGGGTTGGGCTGATCGCGTCGCTGGCCGCGCTGGTTGCACTGGCGATGGCCACCGCCGCCTTGGCGCGGCCCGCCGCGGCGGCGTCGGCAGCGGCGTCGATTGCGTGCGGCAAGAGCGTCTCGATCGGGATGATGGCGCCGATCACGGGGCCTGCGGCCTCGATCGGTGACGACCAGCTGCACTGGGCGCAGTTCTACGTCACGATCTGGAACAACCACCACAAGAAGGGTCTCAAGCTGAACCTCGTTCAGGGCGACACCCAGCTCGACCCGTCGAAGGGCTCGACGGTCGCGCAGCAGTTCGCCTCGAACTCGAAGATCATGGGCGTGATCGGCCCGGCGAGCTCGTCGGTCGTCGAGGCGGTCGGTCCGATCCTGAAGAAGGCGGGCCTCGCGTTCGCGTCCGGCTCGGCGACCCGCGTGTCGCTCACCGGCGGCGCGTACAAGGGCTACTTCTTCCGTGACGTCCCGAACGACGGCGTCCAGGGGCCGACGGATGCCAAGTACATGACGTCGGATCTCGGCGTGAAGTCGGGCGACTCGGTGATGATCGTGGACGACCAGGAGTCGTACTCGACCGGCCTCGCCGACATCGTCCAGTCGGCGCTGAAGGCGACGGGCGTCAAGGTCGACCGCGAGTCCGTCAGCCAGAAGTCGACCGACTTCTCGTCGCTCATCGCGAAGGTGACCGGCTTGACGAAGGTCGTCTTCCTGCCGTTCCAGCTCGCGTCGCAGGCGCAGCTGTTCTCGCAGCAGATGAAGGCCCTTGGCAAGTCGGCGATCGTGTTCGGCTCGGACGGCACGTTCGACTCGTCCACGTTCAACGTGCCGGGCCCGTACGTGTCGTTCTTCGCGCCCGACGTGACCACGCTCGCGGCCGATCGGGGCCTCGTGAAGAGCTACCACCTGAAGTACCCGGGCGGCACGACGCCGTTCGGCGCTCCGAACTTCGTGCTGGCGCAGATGTACGCCGCCGCGATCGTCAAGTCGTGCAAGGACGGCAAGATCAGCCGGGCCGAGGTGCGGAAGAACTTCGCGACCGTGTCCTTGAATCGGTCGATCCTCGGTCAGCCGGTGGCGTTCGACAAGAACGGGGACGTCGCGGGTGCGGCGTTCCACATCTTCAAGATCCAGAGCGACGGTTCGTACAAGACCGTCAAGTAGTCCGAGTGCGACAATGCGGGGCGCGGCCGTCCGTCGGCCGCGCCCCGCGGTCTTCTCGCCTCGCCGATGAACTGGAACCTCTTCCTCACCGAGCTGGTGTCGGGTGTCACGCACGGGAGCGTCTACGCGCTCATCGCGCTCGGCTACTCGATGGTCTACGGGATCCTCAAGCTCCTGAACTTCGCGCACGGCGACGTGTACATGGTCGGCGCGTTCATCGGCTACGGGCTGATCACGGTGTTCGGAGGGCCGCAGGCGCTGACCGTGAACGTCGTGCTCCTGCTGCTCCTGATGTTCCTCGCCTCGATGCTCGGCGGCGGCCTGCTCGGCGTGATGATCGAGCGCTTCGCGTACCGGCGGCTGCGGAACGCGCCGCGGATCGCGCCGCTGATCACCGCGCTCGGCGTCTCGTTCTTCCTCGAGAACGCGGCGCTCCTCGTGCTCGGCGCCCAGTACCAGAGCTACAACAGCTTCAGCTGGAAGAACTCGCCGATCGCGCTCAACGGCTTCACGCTGCCCGCCGGCGCGCGGATCAGCTACGCGCAGGTCGTCGTCGTCGTGGGCGCGATCGTGCTGATGATCGTGCTGACGCTCTTCGTCCAGCGCACGCAGACCGGCAAGGCGATGCGCGCCACCTCGTTCGACCGTGAGGCGGCCGCGATGATGGGCATCGACGTCGACCGCGTGATCGTGGTCACGTTCTTCATCGGCTCCGCGCTCGCCGGCGCCGCCGGCGTCTTCAACGGGATCGCGTACCAGCAGATCTGGCCGTACATGGGCTTCCAGGCGGGGCTGTTCGCGTTCATCGCCGCGGTCGTCGGCGGGATCGGCAACCTGCCCGGCTCGGTGCTCGGCGGGCTCGTGATCGGGCTCGCGCAGTCGTTCTCGATCGGCTACATCTCGTCGACGTTCAGCGACGCGATCGTCTTCGCGATCCTGATCGCCGTGCTGATCGTCCGGCCGAGCGGGCTCCTCGGCCGTGCCGCGGTGCAGAAGGTATGAGCGAGCACGACCCCGAGATCTCGCCCGCCCCCGGCGACGCGTCGAAGCCGCGAGATCGGCGCGGACGAATGGGTCGCCTCGCACGAGGGCCGGCGCCAGCTCGGCGGGCGGCTCCAGCAGGAGCTCGCGCGCGTGCCGCGGCCCGCCTTCTACCTCGCCTTCGCGATCGCGGCCGCGATCCTGCCGGCCGTCACGAGCGACGACTACATCGTCCGCGTCGGCTTCGACACCCTGCTCTACATGCTGCTCGCGCTCGGGCTGAACATCGTCGTCGGCTACGCGGGCCTGCTCGACCTCGGCTACGTCGCCTTCTACGGCTTCGGCGCGTACGGCTACGCGATGCTCGCCTCGCCGAAGTTCGGCATCCACTGGAGCACGCTCGCGGTCGTCCCGGTGGTCGTGATCGCGACCGCGCTCCTCGGCTTCCTCGTCGCGCTGCCGTCGCGGCGGCTCGTCGGCGACTACCTCGCGATCGTCACGCTCTTCTTCGGGCAGCTGTTCGTGACCGTCTACCAGAACGGGCAGGCGATGACGCTCCTCGGCTTCTCGCGCCAGTACGACGTCACCGGCGGCCCGAACGGGATCCCGAACCTCGACCCGTTCAACGCGTTCGGCTCCTCGATCTCCTCGCTGCGGGGCTACTACTACGTCGCGCTGATCGTCTTCGTCGTCGCGCTCGGGGCCGTCTACCTCGTGGACGCGTCGCGGACGGGCCGCGGCTGGCGCTCGCTCCGTGAGGACTCGCTCGCCGCCGAGCTGATGGGGATGCCCGTCAACCGGCTGAAGCTGCTCGCGTTCGCGTTCGGCGCCGCGATCGCCGGCCTCGCCGGGACGCTGTTCGCGGCGCTGAACACCGCCGTCTTCGCGCCGGACTTCGACACGCCGACGCTGATCATCGTCTACTCGATGCTGATCCTCGGCGGCGCCGGCAGCCTCGGCGGCGTGATCCTCGGCGCGCTCGTCGTCAACGTCTCGCTCGAGGTGCTGCGCACGCCGAACCACGCGAGCTGGATCTTCTACGGGCTGCTCGTCGTCACGCTCGTCGCGAAGCTGCGCCCCTGGCGCTGGCTCGCCGGTGTGATCGCCGGCACCGCCGCGCTCGGCTTCGCGATCCACGCGGCCGTCTCGGCCTGGTGGCCGCGCGGCGTCCACGGCACCGAGCTGGTCGGCGGCACGCTCGGCAGCGGGCTCCAGCACTGGGTGGTGCTGCCCGCGAACCCGAACCTGATCGGCAACGTCGCCTTCGTGATCCTCGTGCTCGTCGTCCTCTGGCTGACGACGCTGCACGGCTGGCTGCAGAAGGTGGCGCTCGCGCCGACGCTCTACCTGGCGGCGTTCGTCTGGGAGAACCGGCTCGTCGCCGAGCCGAGCATCACGCGCCTGATCCTCGTCGGCGTGATCCTGATCGTCCTCATGAACGCGCGGCCGCAGGGCCTCCTCGGCACCGCCCGCGTGGAGATCGTCTAGGTCTGATGGCCAAGCTGCTCGAGCTGAAGGGCATCTCGAAGCGGTTCGGCGGCCTGACCGTGATCGACGGGCTCGACCTGCACGTGGACGAGGGCGAGATCGTGAGCGTGATCGGGCCGAACGGGGCCGGCAAGACGACCCTCTTCAACCTCGTCACGGGCATCTACCCGCCCGACTCCGGCGAGCTGCTGTTCGAGGGGCAGAGCCTCGTCGGGCTCGACCCGCACGAGATCACCGCCCGCGGCATCGCGCGCACGTTCCAGACGCTCCGCCTGTTCCTGAACATGACGGTGAAGGAGAACGTCATGGCCGCCGCCTACTCGCACACGAAGGCGGGCATCTGGCGGTCGATCCTCCGCACCCCGGGGATGCGGCGCGAGGAGCGGGAGATCGCCCGGCTCGCCGAGGACCGGCTCTCGTTCTTCGGCCAGCGCCTGATGGGGTACCGCTGGGACCAGCCCGCCTACAGCCTCTCGTACGCGAACCGGCGCCGGCTCGAGATCGCGCGCGCGACCGCGACGAAGCCGCGGCTCCTGCTCCTCGACGAGCCGGCGGCCGGCATGAACCCCGTCGAGACGCACGAGATCACCGAGCTGATCGCGCGGCTCCGCACCGACGCGGGCTACACGATCCTCGTGATCGAGCACGACATGCACGTCGTCGAGGGCATCTCCGACCGCGTCGTCGCGCTCGACCACGGCGTGAAGATCGCGGAGGGGACGTTCGAGCAGGTGGCGACCGACCCGCGGGTCGTCGAGGCGTACCTCGGCACGTCCGCGACGGTGACGAAATGAGCGACGGCAACGGCAGCCAGACGCCGCCCCTGCTCGAGCTCGACGCGGTCGACACGTACTACGGGCAGATCCACATCCTCCAGGGCCTGAGCCTGCACGTGCGGCCGGGCGAGCTCGTGTGCCTGCTCGGCGGCAACGCCTCCGGGAAGTCGACGACGCTGAAGACGATCCTCGGCATCGTCCAGCCGCGCAACGGGTCGGTCTCCTTCGCCGGCGAGGACGTGACGAAGCGCTCAGACGAGCTACCGGATCCGCCAGGGGATGGCGATCGTCCCCGAGAACCGGCGCCTGTTCGCGCCGATGACGGTGCTCGAGAACCTCCAGATGGGCGCGTACCTGCACGGCGGCGGCTCGAAGGAGGACTTCGACCGCGTCTACACCCTGTTCCCGCTCCTGCACGAGCGGCGCGCCCAGCTCGCGGGGACGCTCTCCGGCGGCGAGCAGCAGATGGTCGCGATGGGGCGCGCGCTGATGGCGAAGCCGAAGCTGCTGCTGATGGACGAGCCGTCGATGGGGCTCGCACCGATCCTCGTCGAGCGGAGCTTCGAGATCATCCAGCAGGTGCACCAGTCCGGCGTCGCGATGCTGATCGTCGAGCAGAACGCGAACGTCTCGCTCTCGATCGCCGACCGCGGCTACGTCCTCTCCACCGGCCGGCTCGTGCTCGAGGGCAAGGCCGCCGACCTGCGCGAGGACGAGAACCTCCGCAAGGCGTATCTCGGCCGCTAACGGCGGCCGCGCGGTTGCTGCGCAACGCGGGCGGGCTGGGCGCGCGTGGCGAGAGCGGTGGTGGCGCTGCGGGGCGAGCGCGGTCGCCCCTGCGCGGACGGGAGCGCGGTCGACCAAGGACGATCTGGACGGATTGCCTGCCCCGGCGCGGTCGCGCGCGGCCTCCGGCCGGGCGCACCCGCTGGCTCGCCTCGTTCTAACGCGCCTGCGGCTGCGTTAGCCCGAGGCCTGAACCGTGGCGAGGTACGCAGCCGCCCGGGCCGGAGGCTAAGCCGAGCGCAGCGGGCTTAGCCGGAGGCCGAACCAGCGGCCGGTCCTGCCGCAGCCACGACCGGCCGCGACGGCACCACGATCCCGTCCACAGTCACTCTTGGTCGAGCGCGCTCTCGCCGGCGGAGGCGAGACCGCGCTCTCGCCGCAGCACACCCGCCACCCCGCCACGCGCGCCCAGCCGTCCGCGTTGCGCAGCAACGCGGGCGCTGAAAGGAGGGGAGCCCCGAGGGGAACCATGGGTTCCCCTCGGTAACATCGTGATTGTGAAGGAGCTGCTGCCGGACATCGACCGCTGGCGCGCGGACGGCAAGCGGGTCGCCGTCGCGACGGTCGTCGCCACGCGGCGCTCGTCGCCGCGGCCCGTGGGCTCGAAGCTCGTCGTCAGCGAGAGCGGCGAGCTCGCCGGCTCCGTCTCCGGCGGCTGCGTCGAGAGCGACGTCGTCCTCGCCGCGCAGGAGGTGCTCGAGGGTGGAGCGCCGCGGCTGCTCACGTACGGGATCACCGACGACATGGCGTTGACCGTCGGGCTGCCCTGCGGCGGCGAGATCGACGTCTTCGTCGAACCGCTCGACTGACGTGACGCTCTTCGACGAGCTGCGCGCGATCGTCGAGTCGGGCGACCGCGCCGTCGTCCTGACCGTCGTCGCCGGCCCGGACACGGGCGCGAAGCTGCTCGTGCGCGAGGACGGCTCGACCGCCGGCGACGGCCCGGCGGAGCTCGCCGGGCTCGCGCCCGACGCGCTGCGCCGCGGCCGCGGGCACGTGCTCGAGTCGGAGGGCCGGACGGTGTTCGCCGACGTCTACGGGCCGCCGCCGCGGCTGCTCGTGATCGGCGCGATCGACACCGCGGAGACGTTGTGCCGCGCGGCGAAGATGCTCGGCTGGACGACGATCGTCGCCGACCCGCGGGCCCGCTTCGCCACGCGCGAGCGCATGCCGAGCGCGGACGAGCTGCTCGTGGCCTGGCCGGACGAGGCGCTCGCGCACGTGCAGCCCGACGTCGGCACCGCCGTCGTCGTGCTCACCCACGACGACAAGTTCGACCTGCCCGCGCTCACCGGGGCGCTCGCGACGGAGGCCTTCTACGTCGGGGCGCTCGGCTCGCGGCGCAACCAGGAGCGGCGTCGCGAGCTGCTGCGCGAGGCGGGCGTCGCCGACGCCGACCTCGACCGGATCGCCGGCCCGTGCGGGCTCGACATCGGCGCCGAGTCGCCGGCCGAGACCGCGTTCTCGATGCTCGCCGAGATCCTCGCCGTGCGCGCCGGCCGCGACGGCGGCCGGCTCAGGGACTCGCGCAAGCGGATCCACGCCGAGCCGTAGCCCGCCGCCGGCAGGCCGGGTCGCACTCCCGTCGCACGCACGTCACATCCGTGCCTGGCACCGCGGCGCGGCCCTCGTGACGCATCCGTGACGGTCGCCCGCATGGCTGCGCGGCTCGTGACGCTTTCGTTGCGAAGGTGCCTGGCACCCCCGGCGCAAACGGGCTGATCTGACAAGAAATAAAATCCCGCTTGCAAACTCGCTCGCGGCGCGCATAGGATCGTGCTCGTGCTGCTGCGCGAGGTCGAATACGCGAAGCCCGCGTCCGTCGCGGAAGCGCTGGCGATCCTCGCCGCGAACGACGGCGCGCGCGCCCTCGCCGGCGGCCAGACGCTCGTCAACGTGATGAAGGCGCGGGCCGCCTCGCCCGACGCGCTCGTCGACCTGAACGGGCTCGACGAGCTGAAGGGGATCGAGCTCGCGGGCGACGGGACGCTGACGATCGGCGCGATGTCGACGTACTCCGAGATCGTCGCCTCCGCCGAGGCGAAGGCCCGCCCGATCCTCGGCGAGGTCTGCGCCACGATCGCCGACGTGCAGGTGCGCAACCGCGGCACCCTCGGCGGCAACGTCTGCTCGAACGACCCGACGAACCACCTGCCGCCGCTGATGGTCGCGACCGGCGCACGGATGACCATTCGCAGCGCGGCCGGCGAGCGCGAGGTTCCGGCGAGCGACTTCTTCCTCGGCGTCTACCTCACCGCGGTCGGGCCGGGCGAGCTGCTGACGAAGATCACGATTCCCGCCGGCAAGGGCGACGGCTTCGCCGCCGTCACGCTCGGCGCGGACGGCACGTGCATCGTCAACGCGGCCGCGAGCGTCGCCGGCGGCGCCGTGCGGGTCGCGCTCGGCTGCGTCGACGCGACGCCCGTCCTGCTCGAGCCCGCCTCCGCCGACGCGGACGCCGTGGCCGAGGCCGTGCGCGCGGCGAACGTGATGCCGCCGTCCGACGTGCACGCGTCGAGCGAGTACCGGGTCCATCTGGCCGAGGTGCTGGCGGTGCGCGCCGCCGCCGAGGCCGCCGAGCGAGCAGGAGGCTGATGTCCGACGACACGGCGACCGTCTCGTCCTCGCGGGCGATCACGGTCACGATCAACGGGACGACGTACGAGCGCGAGGTCGAGGCGCGGAAGCTGCTGATCCACTTCGTCCGCGACGACCTCGACCTGACCGGCAGCCACATCGGCTGCGACACCGGCAACTGCGGCGCGTGCTCGATGATCGTCGACGGCACGCTCGTGAAGAGCTGCATGATGCTCGCCGTCCAGGCCGACGGAGCCACGGTCGAGACCGTCGAGGGTCTCGCCTCGGGCGACGAGCTGAGCGAGCTCCAGCAGTCGTTCCGCGAGCACCACGCGCTCCAGTGCGGCTACTGCACGCCCGGGATGCTGATGAGCGCGACCGCGCTGCTGCGCGAGAACCCGAGCCCGTCCGAGGACGAGGTCAAGAAGGCGCTCCAGGGCAACATCTGCCGCTGCACCGGCTACTGGAACATCATCGAGGCCGTGCAGGCGGTCGGGAAATGAGCACCACCACCGTCTCCCCGGAGCGCGTCGAGGCCCAGAAGGGCTGGGCCGGCCAGAGCGTCCCGCGCAAGGAGGACAAGCGGCTCCTGCAGGGCGAGGGCCTCTTCGTCGACGACGTCAAGCGGCACGGGATGGGCTACATCCACTTCGTCCGCTCGCCGTACGCGCACGCGCACATCACCTCGATCGACGTCTCCAAGGCCGAGGAGATCAAGGGCGTCTACGGGACGCTCACCGGCGAGGAGGTCGCGTCCCTCACCGATCCGTTCTTCCAGCTCTCGACCCCGCCCGGCGCGCACCTCAAGGACTACGCGCTCGCCGTCGGCAAGGTGCGGTACGTCGGCGAGGCGATCGTGGCGGTCGTCGCCGAGACGCGCGAGCTCGCGCGCGACGCCTCCGAGCTCGTCGAGATCGAGTACGAGCCGCTCGACCTGGTCGTCGACGCGCGCCGCGCGCAGGACGCGGAGGCGCCGGTGCTCCACGACGACGCCGGCTCGAACCTGATGTGGGAGGGCGTCTACGAGTGGGGCGACGTCGACGCCGCGTTCGCGGAGGCCGACAAGGTCGTGAAGATCTCCGAGCTCCACTTCCACCGCTTCAACTCGACCCCGCTCGAGACCGACGGCGCCGTCGTCGAGTACAACCGCGGCGTCGGGCAGTGGACGATCCACTGCAACAACCAGTTCCCCGGCTTCGCCGCGATCATGATGGGCCCGGCGATGCGCGTCGGCCTCGACAAGCTGCGCTTCGTCACGCAGGACATCGGCGGCGGCTTCGGCAACAAGATCACCTCGCACCCGCAGCTCGTCGCGTGCTGCCTGCTCGCCCGCAAGCTCGGGCGGCCCGTCAACTGGACGGAGTGGCGCACCGACTTCCACCTCTCGATGTCGCACGGGAACGAGCGCTGGTTCCACGACACCGAGGTCGCGGTCTCCGAGGACGGGACGCTGCTCGGCTTCCGCACGAAGGCGCTGGACGACGCGGGCGCGTGGCTGCGCTACGAGCCGCTCGGCGGCGTGATCTGGGCGCAGGTCGTGCCCGGCATGTACCGCTGGAAGCACATGCGGCTCGAGTTCACCCAGGTCGCGACGAACAAGGCGCCCGTCTCGCCGAACCGCGGCTACTCGCGCATGCAGCACCTCTGGTTCACCGAGCGCGTGATCGACATCGTCGCGCACGAGCTCGGCCTCGACCCGGTCGAGGTGCGCAAGCGCAACTACATCCGCGCCGACGAGATGCCGTACACGACGCCGAACGGCTGCGTCTACGACTCGGGCGACTACGCGGCGATGCTCGACGCCGCGCTCGGCCTGGTCGGCTACGACGCGATGGAGTCGCGCCGCCTCGACGCCGCGGCCCGCGGCAAGCTGCTCGGGGTCGGCATCGGCTCGACGCTCGACTCCGGCACGAACAACTTCGGCCAGTCGCGGATGATCAACCCGGAGCTCCAGTTCTCGGGCAACAACGAGGTCGCGACGGTCAAGCTCGACATCTTCGGCGAGATCGTCGTCACGCTCGGCACGACGCCGCAGGGGCAGGGCCACGAGACGACGGCGGCCCAGGTCGTCGCCGACATCCTCGGCTGCTCCGTCGACGACGTCCACGTCCGCGCCGGCCACGACGACTACTGGAACTCGCACGCCGGCTTCTCCGGCACGTACGCGAGCCAGTTCGCGGTCACCGGCCTCACCGCGGTGAAGGGCGCGACCGAGCTGCTCGCCGCCGAGATCAAGAAGCTCGGCTCGGTCATCCTCGGCGGCGTGCCCGAGGAGGCGCTCGAGCTCGCCGAGGGGACGGTCCGGATCAAGGACAACCCGGAGGCGGCGCTGCCGTTCATGGCCTGCGGCGCGATCATCAACGCGAACAACGCGGGCCTGCCCGAGGACCTCGACGTCACGCTCAACTGCCGCTACGTCTACCGGCCGCCGTTCGAGGTGCCGGACCTCGAGCGCAAGTACGGCAACCTGACGCTCACGTACGCGGCGCAGGTGCACGTCGCCGTCGTCGAGATCGACCCGGAGACCGGCCACTACGAGGTGATCGACTACTCCGCCGTGGACGACTGCGGCAAGCGGATCAACCCGCAGATCGTCGAGGGCCAGGTGATGGGCGCGACCGCGCAGGCGATCGGCGCCGCGATGCACGAGGTCTTCGAGTACGACGAGGACGGCAACCTCCTCACGCCCAACTTCTACGACTACCACGTCCCCCACGCGCTCGACATGCCGCCCTTGCACACCGGGGCGATCGAGAGCCCGTCCCCGTTCACCGAGCTCGGCACGAAGGGCATGGGCGAGGGCGGCGGCGCGGGCATCCACGCCATCTGCGCCGCGGTACAGGACGCGCTGCGCGGTCACGGCGACGCGATCGTCTGGGACTCGTGCAATCCGTATCACCGCGTCTGGGAGATGCTCCGGCACCCCGAGCCGACGCGCGACCTGGTGGAGGTGACGAACGCGTGAACGTTTCCGGCGAGCGCACGTTCGCGGCGCCGCGCGAGACCGTCTGGACGGTCTTGAACGACCCCGCGTCGATGGCGAAGACGATGCCCGGCGTCGAGAGCTTCGACATCCAGGACGACCGGCACTGGACGGCGAACGTGAAGGTGCCGCTCGGCCTTGGCGGCCTGAAGATGAAGGTCGCGATGGAGAAGGTCGAGGAGCGCGCGCCCGAGTTCGCGAAGCTCTCGATCAAGGGCCAGGGCGTCGGCGCGATGATGAACATGCAGACCGCGTTCACGCTCGGCGAGGCGGAGGGCGGCGGCACCTCGATGGCCTGGAGCGCGGACGTGAAGATCGCCGGCCCGGTCGGCTCGATGGGGCAGCGCGTGCTCCAGCCGATCGTGAACCAGCAGGTGCAGCACGTCCTCGGCGCGCTCGACGCGCAGATCCAGGACGCGCTCGCAGCCGGCTCGGGAAGCTAAGGGGTACGGGATGACCGTTCCGTTCCGCATCGGCGTGATGCAGCTCACCATGGAGCCGCTCGACGAGATGCTCGCGTCGGCGCGCGCCATGGACGAGGCCGGCATGGACACGATCTGGCTCGCGGAGGCGTATCCGTGGTGGCGCAAGCACGGCATGGAGGCGCGTTCCTCGACCGGCGTCGCGGCGCTGATGGGGCGCGCCACGAAGCGGCTGACGATCGGCTGGGGGATCATCGCCGCCTCGACGCGCCATCCCGTCCAGGTGGCGATGGACGCACGCGTCGTGCAGGAGGCCGCCGGCCCGGGCCGCTTCATCCTCGGCTTCGGCACCTCGAAGATCTTCCTCAACAACACGAAGACGCAGACCAGGAAGACGCTCGGCCCGATGCGCGACGCGGTCACGATCGTCCGCGGCGTCCTCGGCGGCGAGCGCTTCGACTACGACGGCGACACGTGGAGCGCCGACGTGCCCGCGCTCGCGGCCGACGCGCACGCGCCGCGCGAGGTGCCGCCCGTGTACGTCGCCGCGACCGCGCCGAAGATGCAGGCGCTCGCCGGCGAGATCGGCGACGGCTGTCTCACCCCGTCGATCACGACGCCCGCGTTCGTCCGCTACACGGTCGGCAACGTCGCCGCCCCGATCGACATCGGCTGCACCGTCGTCGCCTCGATCCACGAGAGCGACCGCGACGCGGGCCGCGACGGCGCGCGCGAGATCGCCGGCATGTACCTCGCGAACAAGGTGCAGAACATCCAGGGCGCCGCCGACACGCTGCTCGACCTCGCCGGCCTCGAGCAGGACGAGATCCGGCCCGTCGCCGAGGCGATGGAGCAGGGCGGCCGCCTCGCCGCGAAGGCGAAGGTCACCGACGCGATCCTCGACAAGTGCCGGCCGATCGCGGGCACGCCGTCGGACTGCATCGCGGCGATCGAGGAGTACCGCGACGCGGGCTGCACGCACGTCATGCTCGAGCTGTGGGGCGAGGACCGGCACGAGCAGATCCGCCTCTTCGGCGAGAAGGTCCTGCCGCACTTCCGGGCATGACGCGCGATCTCGGTCGACCGCGACCGCCTCGTCGAGACGGCGAGCCGGATGATCGGCATCCACAGCTTCACGGGCGACGAGGAGCGGATGGCCGAGCTGATGGTCGAGCTCTTCGAGGAGCTCGGCCTCCACGTCCAGTGGCAGCAGGTCGAGGACGGGCGCGCGAACGCGCTCGGGACCTGGAGCGGCGCCGGCGGCGGCAAGTCGCTGATGTTCAACGGGCACATGGACACCTCGTACTCCGGCCGGGAGCCGTGGCTGAAGGGCGTGCCCGGCTTCCAGCCGCAGGCGTTCGTGCGCGACGGCCGCCTCTACGGGCTCGGCATCTCGAACATGAAGGGCGCGCTCTCCTGCTACGTCGAGGCCGTCCACGCGCTCCAGGACGCGGGCGTCCGGCTGCGCGGCGACGTGCTGATCGCGGCCGTCTCCGGCGAGATCGAGAAGACGCAGTACGGCGACGCGAGCGGCGCCTCCTACCGCGGCTACGCCGCCGGCACGCGCTACCTCGTCTCGCACGGCGGCGTCGCCGACATGTGCCTGCTCGGCGAGCCGACCGAGGGCAAGGTCGTGCTCGGCCACTACGGCGCGCTCTGGCTGCGCATCCGCGTGCACGGCAACTTCATCCACACCGCCTTCAGCGAGGGCCGCCGCGGCGAGAACTCGATCCTGCGCATGCACGAGGTCACCGACGCCGTGCTCGAGTGGATCCCCACCTGGGAGAACGACCCGTCGAACGGCTACCGCGGCGCGAAGGCGATCGTCAACGTCGGCGCCGTCGAGGGCGGCTTCGGCTGGCGCCTCTCGCGGACGCCGCACCACACCGACCTCTTCCTCGACGTGCGCGTGCCGCCGACGAAGCCGATGGGCGTCGCGCGGCGCGAGGTGCTCGACATGGTGCGCGGCCTCGCGGAGCGGTTCCCCGACTACGGCGTCGAGGGCGAGGTCTACGTGACCGCGCCGGGCGCCGAGATCGAGGAGGGCCACGAGCTCGTCGCCGCGATCGACGCGGCGCACGCCGAGGTCTGGGGCGAGACGCCGGGCCGCGACGTCACGCGCTGGTTCAGCGACGCGTCCGCGCTCACGCGCTACGGGATCCCGACGGTCAACTACGGCACCTCGACGGGCCTGATGGACGTCGAGCTGGGCGAGAACCTCGAGATCGAGGGGCTCGCCAGGACCGCCGAGACGTACGCGCACGTCGCGATGCGCATCTGCGGCGTCGCCTGATCACGAACGGAGGACGATGAAGCTCGTTACGTACGACGACGGCAAGGTCGGCCGGATCGAGGGCGAGGAGATCGTCCGCCTCGACGTGCCGACGATGCGCGAGTACTTCGAGCGCCGGCGGCGCCGCCGACACGGGCGAGCGGACGCCGCTCGCCGGCGGCGACGCTGCGCGCGCCGATCGTGCCGAAGAAGTTCTTCCACACCGCAGGCAACTTCCGCGAGCACGAGGACGAGTCGAAGAACGTCAACTGGTCGCACGAGATCGCGCCGTGGATCATGTTCTTCCAGAACGTCGACGCGATCGTCGGCCCCGACGAGCCGGTGATCTACCCGGAGCATCTCACCGAGGAGCTCGACTACGAGCTCGAGCTCGCCGTCGTCATCGGCAAGTGCCGGCAAGTGGTTCGGGCCGGAGGAGGCGATGGACTACGTCGGCGGCTACGTCGTCTTCAACGACATCACCGCGCGCGACATCCAGCGGCGCGAGATGCGGAGCGGCGTGTTCTCGTTCTGCAAGGCGATCGACACGTTCTGCCCGCTCGGCCCGTGGATCGTCACCCCGGACGAGGTCGGCGACCCGCACGAGCTCTCGATGGAGCTGCGCGTCAACGGCGAGGTGCGCCAGTCTCGAACATGAGCCGGATGTCCGGCGACCGTCGCCGGAGATCGCTGTCCCACTACTCGGCGCTCGGCTTCTCGGCCGGCGACGTGCTCTCGCTCGGCACCGTCTCGGGCGTCGCCGGGTTCAGCGACGATCCCGCCTCGCTCTACCTGAAGCCGGGCGACGTGATCGAGGCGGAGATCGAGCGGATCGGCGTCCTGCGCAACCCGGTGATCTCCTGGCAGGAGGGCCACGGCGAGCCCGCGCCGGCCCGCGTGCGCTGGTAGAAAGGCGCCGTGGCCGCGAAGCGGAAGGCGTTCATCACCGGCATCACCGGCCAGGACGGGTCGTACCTGGCCGAGCTCCTGCTCGAGAAGGGCTACGAGGTGTACGGGATGGTCCGCCGCTCGAGCTCGTTCAACACGGCGCGGATCGACCACATCTTCGGCGACATCGAGCTCCTGTTCGGCGACCTCTCCGACGGCTCCTCGATGAACCAGCTGATGCGGACGATCCGGCCGGACGAGGTCTACAACCTCGGCGCGCAGAGCCACGTCCAGCGTCAGCTTCGACATCCCCGAGTACACCGCCGACATCGCCGGGCTCGGGACGCTGCGGCTGCTCGACGCGATCCGCGAGGAGGGCGTGCAGTGCCGCTTCTACGAGGCGGGGTCGAGCGAGATGTTCGGCAAGGTGCGCGAGGTTCCGCAGACCGAGGAGACGCCGTTCCATCCGCGCAGCCCGTACGGCGCCGGCAAGGTGTTCGGCTACTGGATCACGCGCAACTACCGCGAGGCGTACGGGATGTACGCGGTCAGCGGCATCCTCTTCAACCACGAGTCGCCGCGGCGCGGGCCGACGTTCGTGACACGCAAGATCACGCGGGCGATCGGCGCGATCCTGCGCGGCGAGCAGGACGAGCTGCGGCTCGGCAACCTCGACGCGAAGCGCGACTGGGGGTATGCGCGCGACTACATGGACGGCGCGTGGCGGATGCTCCAGGCCGACGAGCCCGACGACTACGTGCTCGCGACCGGCGAGACGCACTCGGTGCGCGAGTTCCTCGAGGAGGCGTTCGGCTACGCGGGCCTCGACTGGCAGCAGTACGTCCGCCTCGACGAGCGCTACCTCCGGCCCGCCGAGGTCGACCTGCTGATCGGCGACTACTCGAAGGCGCGCGAGCAGCTCGGCTGGGAGCCGACCGTCCGCTTCCCCGAGCTCGTCCGGATGATGGTCGACGCCGACCGCGAGCGCGGCCGCCTCGAGGAGCACTATCTGTGACGTGGGATCGCGACGACGCGAAGCTCGAGCGCGTCCGCGCGCTGATGGCGGAGGAGGGGCTCGACGCGCTCGTCGTTCGCGCGCCCGACGACGTCCTCTACCTGACGAACTTCTGGGGCATGAAGGGCTACGACGCGTGCGTCTTCCCGCGCGAGGGCGAGCCGGTGCTGATCTGCCTCGAGGCCTCCGCCGAGGACGCCGAGCGCACCGCGTGGACGAGCGAGGTGCGGCTGATCCACGGCTACCACCCGTCCGACCCGCGGCCCCCGCTCGCCCGCACGCTCGACGCCGCCGTCGAGGCGGCGCGCGGCTACGGGCGCGTCGGCCTCGAGCTCTCGCTCGGCACCCAGGCCTCCGACCGGATGGTCGGCGAGCCGACGACGTTCACGAAGGCCTGGTTCGACGCGTTCCCGGACGCGGCCGACGCCCAGCCGCTCCTCGCCCGCGCCCGCTCGATCAAGACGCGCGCAGGAGGTCGAGCGGATGCGGATCGCGAACGAGATCGCCGCCGCCGCGATGGATCACGTGCGCGAGCACCTGCGCCCGTTCATGAAGGAGTCCGAGGCGGCGGCGCTCTGGCAGGGCTACGTCCACGGCGCCGGCACGGGCTGGCGCGGCAAGGTCGAGCTCGCGCTGCCGTTCTCGCTCGTCTGGGCCGGCCGGGGGATCAAGACGTTCACCGCCACGGGCGAGCTGCCGGTCGTCGAGGGCGAGCCGGTGCTGTTCGAGATCTGGGTCTGCGCCGACGGCTACTGGGCCGACCACACGAAGAATCTCGTCGTCGGCGAGCTGAAGCCGGAGTACGCCGAGCTCGAGCAGCGCGCTCATGCACGTCTACGCGCGCGCGGTCGACCGCTCCGTCCCGGGCGGCTCGATGGCCGACTTCGACCGCGAGGTGCGCGAGGAGCTCGCGGCGATGGGCTATCCCGGCCAGCCGTCGCATCCGATCTGCCACGGCATCGGCGCGCGCGCCCACGAGCCGCCGTACCCGCACCAGGCGGGCGGCGGCGTCTTCGAGGAGGGGATGGTGCTCGCGGTCGAGCCGGGCGTCTACTGGGAGGGCGGCGGCGGTCTGCGCGTCGAGGACAACTTCCTCGTCACCGCCGGCGGCCCCGAGAAGCTCTCGCCGTTCCCCGACGGAGTCGTGAGCTGCGGATGACCGCCGCGCTCGCCGAAGGACGTGTCCCTCCGGGACATGTCCCGGGACCTGGTCCCGAGACATGTCCGGAACGGACGGTGCGTCTCGCGCCCTGCCGCGCCGGCCGGGCCGCGATCCCGCGCCGGCAGCCGGTTCGCGCGAGCGACACGTCGGGATTGGACACGTCCTGGGACCAGGTCCCGGGACATGTCCGGACTGGATAGGACGACTGGATCGTGGAGGTGCAGCGATGACTGAGATCTGGACGGGCACGCTGAACGACCCGTACCGCGTCGGCGGGAGCGTCGGCCTCTACGACACGACGCTCCGCGACGGCGAGCAGACCGTCGGCGTCGTCCTCGACCCCGAGCAGAAGCTCGAGATCGCGAAGCTGCTCGACTCGCTCGGGATCGAGCGGATCGAGGCCGGCTTCCCGCGTGTCTCCCAGGACGACTGGGACGCCGTGCGGCTGATCTCGGAAGCCGGGCTCGACGCGCAGGTCTGGGGCTTCTCGCGCGCCGTTCCGGCCGACCTCGAGGCGCTCGTCGAGCTCGGCGTGCCGGCCTCGGTGATCGAGTCGCCGATCTCCGACCTGAAGCTCCAGGCGATCGGCGTCGACCGCGAGAAGATGCTCGGCCGGATCACGTCGGCGATGCGCTTCGCGGCCGAGCACGGCATCCACGCCGCGTTCTTCGGCGTCGACTCGACCCGCGCCGAGCCGGACTTCTACGAGCGCGTCTACAAGGAGGCGGTCGAGGCGGGGGCGCGCGAGGTGGTCGTCGTCGACACGCTCGGGATCGCCTCGCCGGAGGCGGTCGCCGACCTCGTCGGGCGCACCGTCGAGTGGGTCGGGCCCGGGCGTGCCGGTGCACTTCCACGGCCACAACGACTTCGGGCTCGCGACCGCGTCGGCCGTCGCCGCCGTGCGCGCAGGCGCCACGTGGATCCAGGGCACCGTGAACGGCATGGGCGAGCGCGCCGGCAACGCGAACCTGCTCGAGGCCGCGCTCGCGCTGCGCGCCCTCTACGGCGTCGAGTCGAACCTCCGCCTCGACCGGGCGCGCGCCGTGTCGCAGCGGGTACAGGAGCTCTCGGGCTACGCGCTCGAGCCGTGGAAGCCGCTCACCGGCGAGACGCTCTTCCGGCGCGAGTCCGGCGCGGTCGCGGCGCAGTTCCACGACCCGCCCTCGATCGAGCCGTACTCCTCGGCGCTCGTCGCCGCCGAGCGCGGCATCGTGCTCGGCAAGAAGAGCGGCATCGACTCGATCCGGATCAAGGCGGCCGAGCTCGGGCTCGACGTTCCCGAGGAGCGCCGCGCGGACCTGCTCGCCCAGGTGAAGGAGCTCGGCACGCGCAAGCGGGGCCTCGTCACCGACGACGAGTTCCGCGCGCTCGCGGAGGCCCAGGGGTGAGCCTGCCGCGCAACCGGACGATGCCGTCGGCGGTCGTGATGCCGGTGCTCGTCTACCCCGACGTCGACGGCGCCGCGGAGTGGCTGTGCGAGGCGTTCGGCTTCGCGCAGCGCTGGCGCGCGCACGGCCACCGCTCCCAGCTCGTCACGAGCGACGGCGGCGCGGTCGTGCTCGCGGAGGGGGCGACCGCGGGCTCCTGCGGCGCGCACTCGGTGATGGTGCGAGTCGCGAACGTCGACTCCCACCACGCGCGCGCGCTCGAGTGGAACGCCCGCATCCTGAGCGCGCCCGCCGACTACCCCTACGGCGAGCGGCAGTACACGGTCGAGGATCCCGGCGGGCACCGCTGGACGTTCTCGCAGTCGATCGCCGACGTCGCGCCCGAGGACTGGGGCGGCGACTCCGGCCCCGCGTTCGCCGACGACTGACCTCCGGCTCGGCAGGGAGAATCGTTCCGTGCTCCGGAGACGCAGGAGAGAACGGAAGGGGGTGGCGCGGATGTCACGCCGCTGAGCGGCCTTCGCCGCCGCCGCCCCGTGCGGGCGGCACGCCCGTCGTTCTCTCTGATCCGAAAGGAGCTCCCCCGTGGAGACACAGGCTCTCGCCGCCGAGCAACCTCGGCGCACGATCTGGGCCGGCGTCGCCGGCACGCTCGGCTTCGCCGCGATCTTCGCCGTCGGCATCAACTGGGCGAAGTGGACGCCGTACCTGCACAAGCTGGAGACGATCCGCCGCACGCGCCTCTGGCCGGGGAGCGACATCCTCGCCAAGGCAGGGAGCGCGCACGCGGCGCCGTCGCTGCACGGCGCATGGACGTTCACCGTCGCCTACGCGAACTCGGTGTGGCCGGCCGTCGTCGCGGCGCTCGTGATCTCGGCCGCGATCGAGGCGCTCGTCCCGCGGCGCTGGCTGCTGCGCGTCGTCGCCCGGCGCAGCGACCTCGGCGGCTCGTTCGCCGGCGGCGTGCTCGCGCTGCCGTCCCTCATGTGCACGTGCTGCACCGCCCCCGTCGCGGCGACGCTCCGCCGCAGCGGCGCCTCCACCTCGGCGGCGCTCGCCTACTGGCTCGGCAACCCGGTCCTCAACCCGGCGGTGCTCGTCTTCCTCGCGCTCGTCGCGCCGTGGCAGTGGGTCGCGACGCGGATCGTGATGGGCGTCGTGCTCGTCTTCGGCGTCTCCGCGCTCGTCGCGCGCCTCGCCGACCGGGACCGGAGCAGGCCGGAGATCGACCTCGAGGCGCTGCCCGAGTACCGGCTCGCCGACACGCCGCGCCGGTACGCGCTCGCGCTCGCGCGGCTGTGCGCGACGCTCCTGCCGGAGTACGCGCTCGTCGTCTTCCTGCTCGGCCTCTTCCGCGGCTGGATCTTCCCGTTCGACGGCAGCGCCGCGCACTGGGGGATCGTCGCCGTCGTCGTGGCGGCGCTGCTCGGGACGCTCGTCGTGCTCCCGACCGGCGGCGAGATCCCGATCGTCCAGGGGCTCGCGCTCGCCGGCGTCGGCGCGGGCGTCCAGGGCGCGCTCCTGATCGTGCTGCCGGCGATCAGCCTCGTCTCGATGGCGATGGTCGTGCGCGAGCTGTCCGTACGGGTCACGCTCGGCGCCGCCGCGGGCGTCGCGGCGACGGGAATCGGGGCCGGGGTGCTGCTGGCCGTGCTGAGCTAGCGGCGACCGGCGATAATCGGCCCGATGGCTGACTACGACGCGGTGATCGTCGGCAGCGGCGTCAACTCGCTCGCGTGCGGCGCCCTGCTCGCGCGGGCGGGCTGGAGCGTCTGCGTGCTCGAGCGGAACGACTGGCTCGGCGGCGCGATCAAGACGGAGGAGCTGACCGAGCCCGGGTTCCACCACGACGTCTTCAGCGCCTGGCATCCGCTCTGGGTCGGCGGCGCCGCGCACGCGCAGCTCGGCCCCGAGCTGGAGGCGCGCGGGCTCGAGTACCTGAACACCGAGCTGCCGACCGGGACGCTCTTCCCGGACGGGGAGGCGGCGTTCCTGCTCCGCACCGCCGAGGGCAACGCGCAGGAGCTCGGCCCGGAGTGGCCGGACGTGCTCGGCCGCTTCTTCCCGAACGCCGATCTCGCCTTCGGCGTGCTCGGCACCGAGCTCTGGTCGGTCGCGGGCGCCTCGTTCGCCGCGAAGGCGCTGCGGCGGCTCGGCCGCGACGGCGCGGCCGCGTTCACCGGCGAGGTGCTCCAGTCGAGCCGCGACTGGCTCGACGCAGACGTTCGCGTCCGAGCGGGCGCACGGCGTGCTCGCGCCGTGGGTGCTGCACACGGGGCTCGGCCCCGACCAGGCGTCGTCCGGCTTCATGACGCAGGTGATCGCCGTCGCCGTCCAGGAGGGCGGCATGCCGATCCCGCGCGGCGGCGGGGCCCGGCTCGCCGACGCGCTCGTCCGGCTGATCCGCGACCACGGCGGCGTCTGCGAGACCGGCCGCGACGTCGAGCGCGTCCTCGTCCGCATGGGCCGGGCGGTCGGCGTCCGGCTCGCGGGCGGCGACACCGTGACCGCGGAGCGCGCCGTGATCGCGAACACGACGCCGACGCAGCTCTACGAGCGGCTCCTCGACGAGGGCGACGTGCCGGCGCCGGTGCGCGAGGGCGCGCGCGGCTTCCGCTACGGGCGCGCCGAGATGCAGATCCACTTCGCGCTCTCGGAGCCGGCGCGCTGGGAGGGCGACGACCGCCTCGGCGGCACCGCGATCGTGCACGTCACGCCCGGCCTCGACGGCGTCTCGCGCGCGGTGAACGAGGCCGACCGCGGGCTCCTGCCGGCCGAGGCGACGATCGTGTGCGGGCAGCCGCTCGTCGCTCGATCCCTCGCGCGCCCCCGAGGGGAAGGGCCTCCTCTGGATCCAGCTGCAGGAGCTGCCGTGGCAGATCAAGGGCGACGCCGCGGGCGAGCTCGACGTCGGCGCGGGCGCCTGGACGGACGACCTGCGCGAGCGCTACGCCGACCGGATCCAGGCCCGCCTCGCGCGGCACATCCCGAACCTCGAGTCGTCGATCACGGCGCGCGTCTCGCTCGGCCCGCACGACCTCGAGGCGGCGAACGTGAACCTCCGCCACGGCGACCCGTACGGCGGCTCGCTCGCGCTCGACCAGAACTTCCTCTGGCGGCCGTTCTCGCGCCGTCCCGGGCACCGCACCCCGGTCGAGCGGCTCTGGCACATCGGCGCGAGCACGTGGCCGGGCCCCGGCCTCGGCGCCGGCTCCGGGACGCTCGTCGCGGAGGAGCTGCTCCGGCCGCCCGTGCCCCAGCGCGCGCTCGCCCGGCTGCGCGCGCTCGCCGACCGCTGACGCGGCGTGCTGCTCGCGGGTGGCAGCGTCGCGCGATCGCGCTCGGGATCGCCGTCGTCGTCCCGACCTGACAGGTCCAGCCAAGTAACACGTTGTCACTAGCTCCGGAAATGCCCTGGAAACCGGCGACGTCTCCGTCTCCGAACCATGTGACAACGTGTTACAAGGGAAGGGTGGCGGCGGTGCTCGGCGACGCGTCAGAACGCGAAGATCGACCGCGCCCTTGAGCTCGACCGCGTAGAACTCGCTCGCCGACTCGAGATGGGAGTGGAGCGCCGCCGCGGCCCGCTCGGGGTCGTGCTCGACGCACGACGCGAGCAGCTCCTCGTCGAGCTGCTCGTGCCGGTCCTGGAGCTCGCCGGTCGCGGCGAGCAGGATCGGCCGGTAGCGCTCGCAGCTGTCCCACGCCGGCCGGATCAGGCGCATGAGCCACGCGGAGTGCGCGGCCTCGTAGAGCGTGAAGTGGAACGCGGTGTGCGCGCGCACGGCCTCGCGGACGTCGCCGCTGTGGCGGGCGGCGTCGAACGCGGCGAGGTACCCGCGCGCCGTCTCCTCGTCGGACGGCTCGAAGAGCTCGGCGGCGCGCCGCACGGCGAGCGTCTCGATCGCGAGCCGGATCGAGAACAGCTCCCGCAGCTCCTCGACGTCGAGGCCCATCACCTTCGCGCCGTGGTGCGGCACGTGCTCCGCCAGCCCGAGCGCCTCGAGCTGGCGCACCGCCTCCCGGATCGGCGAGATGCTCATGCCGAGCGACCGGGCGAGGTCTTCCAGGCGCAGCGGCGTGCCGGCCGTCAGCTCGCCGAGGATGATCGCCTCGCGGAGGCGCTCCAGCGCGGCTTCGGCCATCGTGCGGTGCCGCACCGTGGCACCACCGACGGGAAGCGACGTCTCCACGTAGGCATGAGCGTGAACCACACTTGATCAGATGTCAAACACGTGAGACGATTCACCCTCCCGCGTGACGAGCGAACCGAACCGCCTCCCCCCGTTCTCGATCTCCCAGGTGAGCACCCTCGCCTCGAGCTTCGGCGACGACGTGCGCGCGTATGCCGCCGCGGGCGTCGACGGGATCGGCATCTGGGAGCTGAAGCTCGCCGAGGTCTCCGACGCGCAGGCGCTCGAGGAGCTCGACGCGAGCGGTCTCGGCCGCGGCTCGGCCGTGCCGGAGGTGCCGTCGATCCTGCCGCTGCCGTTCCTGCCCGGCCCCGACGACCCGCAGGAGCGGATCGCCTCGCTCTGCGCGTCGGTGCACCGGCTCGCCGCGTTCGGGGCGCCCGCCGTCGTCTGCCTCACCGGCTCCGCGCGCGGCCTCGACCCCGACGCCGCCCGCGCCGTCGTCGTCGACGGGCTGCGCACCGTCGCCGCGGAGGCCGAGCGGGCCGGCGTGCGCGTCGCGCTCGAGCCGTACCAGCGCGACGGGATGGAGGACTGGTCGATCGCGAACACGCTCGCCGACGGAGCGGCGCTGATCGCCGACGCCGGCGGGAGCCCGGCGCTCGGGCTGCAGTTCGACGTCTGGCACCAGTGGAACACGCCCGATCTCGCCGACGAGATCGCGCGCCACGCGCACCTGATCGCCGGCGTCCACGTCTGCGACCATCGCGACCCGACGCGCGGCTGGGCCGACCGGGTGCTCCCGGGCGACGGCGACGCCGACGTCCCGTCCGTCCTCGCCGTGCTCGACGCGGCCGGCTGGGACGGCTTCTACGATCTCGAGATCTTCTCCGACAACGGCGCCTTCGGCAGCGCGTATCCCGACTCGCTCTGGGATGTCGCCGCCGCCGAGCTCGCGCGCCGCGGTCGGGATGCATTCGCCCACTGTTGGGAAAAACGGAGGGTCGCGGCATGAGCCCGATCCTGAGAGGAGGGAGCATGAGAGGAACCACACGGGTGCGCATTGCACTCGTCGTCGCCGCCGCCGCGGCGCTCGTCCTCGCCGCGACCGCTGCGGCGCAGGTCTCTGCGTCCAAGCCGATCGTGATCGGCTGGGCGTTCGACTCGAAGGGCGCCATGGCGCCGTTCGACGGTCCGGCGCTCGCGGCGGCGCAGGTGCGGGTCAAGCAGCTCAACGCCCGGGGTGGCGTGATGGGACGCCCGTTCCAGATCATCACGTGCGACACCCAGGGCAACAAGCCGGCGGTCGCGAAGGCCTGTGCGACGAAGCTGATCGGCCAGGGTGCGGACGTCATCTTCACGACCTGTGACGTCGACCTCGCGTCGCCGGTGGTGCAGGAGTCGATCGACGCGGGCAAGCTCACGATCGCGCCGTGCATCGGCACCGACCAGATGGGGCCGAAGCGCTTCGGCGCGAAGGGCAAGCTCGCCTTCAGCTTCGGCAACGTCGCCCAGGACGAGGGCTCGGCGATGGCCCAGTTCGCGTGGAACAAGGGCTGGCGGACGGCCGCGATCGCGACCGACACCGTGATCGTCTACTTCAAGGACGTCACGGCGGCGTTCCAGGCCCGCTGGAAGCAGCTCGGCGGCAAGATCGTCGACTCCGAGACGTACCAGTCGCTCGGCGGCAACAACGTCCAGAACGTCGTCAGCCGGGTCAACGGCAAGAGCGCCGACGTGATCGTCACCGCGACCGCCGGCGCGTTCGGCGCGCTGTCGACGCTCGTGTCGGGGCTCCGCTCGCTCGGCAACGACACGCCGATCCTCAACTCGTGGGCCGGTGACGGCACGTACTGGCTGCCGAAGAGCCCGCAGGTGACGAACTACTACTTCGTCACGTTCGCGAACGCGTTCGGCGGCGACCCGAACAAGGCCGTCAACAAGCTCGCGAAGCAGGTCAAGGCGGCGACCGGCGGCTTCATCACCGGGCCGGCGGCGATCGACGGCGTCGCGACCGCGATCCGCCGCGCGCACGGCTCGACGAACGGCGCCACGCTCGCGGCGGTGATGGAGAAGTTCCACAACGTGCCGACGCTGTCGGGCCTCGTGAGCTTCTCGCCGAAGTGGCACACCGTGTTCGGTCGCGCGTACCGCGTGATCGAGATCAACAACAACAAGCCGCGTGAGGTCACGACGATCAAGGCGAAGGTCGTTCCCCACATCTAGACGTGGGAACGGCTTCCGCCAGCGAGCACGAGAGGAGGCCCGGAGGAACGCTCCGGGCCTCCTCCGTGTCCCGTTCGTTCGAGGGCGTCCAGGCGCTCCGCGGCGTCTCGCTCGAGCTTCGCCGCGGCGAGGTCGTCGGCCTGATCGGCCCGAACGGGGCCGGCAAGTCGACGCTCGTGAACGTCCTCTCCGGCTTCGACCGGCCGACCGAGGGCCGCGTCGAGCTCGAGGAGCGGGACATCACCCGCTGGCCGGCGCACCGGCGCGGCCGGCGCGGGCTGGCCCGGACCTTCCAGCACAGCCATGCGTTCCGCGGCCTCTCGGTGCGCGAGAACGTCGAGATCTCGGCGCTCGGCTGCGGCGCGTCGCCCGCGCCGCGCCGCCGCGCGCGCGGCCGAGCTGCTCGAGCTGCTCGGCCTCGCCGCCTACGCCGACGCGCCCGCCGCGGCGCTCGCCCACGGCGACGAGCGGCGCCTCGGCGTCGCCCGCGCGCTCGCCGGCGAGCCGCATTTCGTCCTGCTCGACGAGCCCGCGGCCGGGCTGCCCGAGGCCGAGGTGCCGGGCTTCGCCGCCGCCGTCCGCTCGGTCCGCGACGACCACGGCGCGGGCGTCCTGCTGATCGACCACAACATGTCGCTGATCATGGACGTGTGCGACCGGATCCACGTGCTCGACCAGGGCACGACGCTCGCCGAGGGCACGCCGGCCGAGATCCGCGGCAACCTCGACGTCGCCGCCGCCTACCTCGGCGAGAGCGCCGTCACCGTGGAGGAGGCCGAGTGACGACCCTCGTGCTCGCCGGGCTGACCGTCCGCTACGGGGCGGTCGAGGCCGTGCGCGGCCTCTCGCTGGAGGTCAAGCCCGGCGAGATCGTCGGGCTGATCGGCCCGAACGGCGCCGGCAAGTCGTCGACGCTGCACGCGATCATGGGCGCCGCCCCGGTCGCCGGCGGCGACATCCGGTCTCGGCGACGCCTCGCTCGTGGGTCGCCGCTCCGAGGACGTGGCCCGCGCCGGCGTCGCGCTCGTCCCCGAGGGCCGCCGCATCTTCGGCGAGCTGTCCGTCGAGGAGAACCTCCGCCTCGGCCTCGCCGCCCGGCGCTCGCGCACCGGCGCCGACGCCGCGATCGAGCGCGCCTACGAGCTCTTCCCGATCGTGCGCGACTTCCGGCGCCGTCATGCCGGGGCGCTCTCGGGTGGACAGCAGCAGCAGCTCGCGATCGCGCGCGCGCTCGTCGCCGAGCCGGACGTGCTCCTGCTCGACGAGCCCTCGCTCGGGCTCGCGCCGAAGATCGTCGACGTCGTCTTCGGCGCGCTCACCGCGATCCGCGACGCCGGCCTCGCCGTGCTCCTCGTCGAGCAGCGCGCCCAGCGGACGGTCGCGCTCGCCGACCGCTCGCACGTGCTCGCGAACGGCGAGCTGCGGCTGACCCTCGGCCCCGGCGACGCCGACGACACCGAGAAGCTCGTGGGGGCGTACTTCGCGTGATCGTCGCGGTCCTCAACATCAGCTACCAGACGCTCGCGGACGCGCTCGCGCTCGGCGGCATCTACGCGCTGATGGCGGTCGGGATCGGGCTCGTCTTCGGCGTCCTGCGGCTCGTCAACTTCGCGTACGGCCAGCTCGTGATGGCCGGCGCGTTCGCGCTCGCGCTCGCCTCGCAGTGGAACTGGCCGGTCTGGGCCGGGATCCTCCTCTGCTTCGCGGTCGTGCTCGTGCTCTCCGTGCTGATGGACCGGCTCGTCTTCCGGCCGCTGCGGACGCAGTCGCCGGCCGTGATGCTCGTCGCCACGTTCGCCGTCGCCTTCCTGCTGCAGAGCATCGCGCTGCTCTGGTTCGGCTCGCTCGGCAAGATCTCCGCCTCGCTCGCGCCGCTCAACCGGCCGTGGCAGATCTCCGGCGTCGACATCCGCAAGATCTCGATCGTCGCCGTCCTCGTCGCCGCCGGCTGCCTGGTCCTGCTCCAGCTCCTGCTCCAGCGCACCTCGGTCGGCCTGCAGATGCGCGCCGCGTCGATGGACTTCCGCACCGCGCGGATGCTCGGCGTGCGCGCGAACCGCGTGATCGGCGGCGCCGTGCTCATCTCCGGGCTGCTCGCCGCGGTCGTCGCCGTGATGATGACCGTGCAGAACCCGCTCGTGACGCCGGACTTCGCGCTGCGCGACACGATCGTCGTGCTCGCCGGCGTCGTCCTCGGCGGGCTCAACCGTCCCGTCGCGGCCACGCTCGGCGGGTTCGCGATCGGGTTCGCGAGCGGCCTCCTCGGCGGAGCTCTGCCCACGGCGCAGAGCCAGTACCTGCCGACGTTCCTCTTCGCGGCCGTGATCCTCGTGCTGCTCGTCCGCCCGAACGGCCTGTTCACGCGCGGCCGCGGGCCGGTGGAGCGCGTATGAGGCGCGCTGAGATCGGCGCAGGAGCTCGCCGGCCCGCTGGGCATCGTCCTCGCGTCGGCGCTGCTCGGGCTGCTCGTCTCGGCGTCGACCGAGACGTACTTCGTCGACACGCTCGTGAAGGTGTCGATCGTCGTCGCCCTCTACGTCTTCATCGGCAACTCGGGCGTGCTCTCGTTCGGGCACATCAGCTTCGTGGCGCTCGGCGCCTGGACGGCGGGGGTGCTCTCGGTGCCGGCGGGCGAGAAGCCGGCGATCATGCCGAACCTCGCGCACTTCCTCCGCGACACGACCGTCGGGAACGTGCCCTCGCTGCTGCTCGCCGCGGCGGCCGGGCTCGTCTTCGCGTCCATCGTCGGGCTGCCGCTGATGCGCCTCTCCGGCCTCGCCGCCGGGATCGCCACCTTCGGCGTGCTCGAGATCACGAGCAACCTGCTCCGCTACTACGAGAAGATCGGCCCCGGCCTGAACGCGTTCTCGTCCGTGCCGGAGACGACCGGGCTCTGGCAGGCCGCGATCGGGGCGCTGATCGCGATCGCCGTCGCGTTCGCCTACAACCGCAGCCGCTTCGGGCGCATGCTCCGCGCGACGCGCGAGGATCCGGCGGCCGCGGCGGCGTCCGGGATCTCGATCTACCGGCAGCGGCTGCTCGCCTTCGCGCTCTCCGGCGGCCTCGCCGGCTTCGCGGGCGGGCTCTACATCCACCTGCTGCCGCTGAACATCGACTCGCTCTATCTCGACCTCACGTTCATCACGCTCGCGATGCTCGTCGTCGGCGGCTCCTCGAGCCTCTGGGGCGCCGTCGTCGGCGCGCTCGCCGTGAGCGCGCTCGACTCGTTCCTCGCCGTCGCCGAGAACGGCATGTCGCTCTTCGGCACCACGATCGACCTGCCGGCCGGGACGCGCGTGATCGTCGTCGGCGCCCTGATGGCGATCGTGCTCGTCGTCCGCCCGAGCGGGCTCACCGGCGGGCGCGAGTTCTTCGTGCCCCGGCTGCGCCGCCGCCCCCGCCCTCCGGCCGCCCCGCCCTCGACGGACGCGGCGTGACGCGGTCCGTCTGTGTCGCGGGCGCCGGCGCGATCGGCAGCCTGCTCGCGGGTCACCTCGCGCGGGTCGCCGACGTCTCGATCCTGACGCGCCGCGAGGAGCAGGCGCGGGCGCTCAGCGAGCAGGGCCTGCGCGTCTCCGGCCGCGCCGACTTCACCGCGCAGGTGACCGCCGCGGCCGACCCGGACGCGCTGCCCGAGCCGGAGCTCGTGATCGTCGCCTGCAAGGGCACCGACCTCGAACCGGTCGCCGCGCGGCTCGCCGGGCGCTTCGCGGGCGCGACCGTGATGACGATCCAGAACGGCCTCGGCGCGGAGGAGATCGTCGGCGCCCACGGCGACTGGCCGCTCCTCTCGTCGGTGACGTTCATGAGCGGCACCCGGCACGGCGACGCGCACGTCGAGTACGTGCTCGACACGGAGACGTGGATCGGCCCGAACCGCGGCACGACCGAGGCGGACGCGCGGGCGGTCGCCGACCTGATCGTCTCGTCCGGCCTGAAGGCGGCGGCGTTCGCCGACCTGCGCCCGGCGCAGTGGTCGAAGCTGATCTTCAACGCGACCGTGAACGGCGTCGCCGCGCTCACCGAGCTCCCGCACGACTTCCACTTCGCGGAGGAGGAGCGGCTCTCCGACCTCGGCCACCTCGTCCACGAGCTCGTCGACGAGGGCAAGGCGGTCGCGGCCGCCGCGGGCGTCGAGCTGCACGACGACCCGTGGGAGATGAACGTCCTCGCGACGCAGCGCGGCCACCGCCACTACCCGTCGATGCTCGAGGACGTCGAGGCGCACCGCGCCGACCGAGGTCGAGCTGATCGGCGGCTCGCTCGTCCGCGAGGCGGCGAAGGTCGGCGTCCCGGTGCCGCTGCACACGGCGGTCTACCGGCTGGTCAAGGCAAAGGAGGCGAGCTATGGCCCCGAAAGTGCCGGCGCACTTTCGGGGGAAGGGGGTTTGGGCTCAGTCCCAGCGCACGCGAAGGAAGGAGACGCTTCTTGAGGATCTGCATCGTCGGCTGTGGTGCGGTGGGGTCGCTCTTTGCGGCGAACCTCGCAACCCTCGACGACGTCGAGGTGTGGGCGTACGACGTGTCGCAGGCGCACGTGGACGCGATCAACGCGAACGGGCTGCGGCTCACGGGCGCCGGCGAGGTCGTCGGCCGCCCGCACGCGACGACGGACGCGGCCGAGCTGCCGCCCTGCGACTTCGGCCTCGTCGTCACGAAGGCGATGCACACCGAGCCGGCGATCCGCGCCACCGCGCACGCGTTCGCGGACGGCTGCGTCGCCACCGTGCAGAACGGGATCGGCAACGAGGAGACGATCGCCGCCCACGTCGAGCGCGTGATCCGCGGCACGACGTTCCCGGCCGGGAAGATCCTCGAGCCGGGGGTCGTGCAGTGGGACGTGAAGGGCGACACGACGCTCGGGCCCTACGACGAGCGGACGCCGCTCGCCGAGGTCGAGCGCCTCGCCGAGGCGTGCACGCGCGCCGGGATGCCGACGCACGCGGTCGCCGACGCGCGCGGCCCGCAGTGGCGCAAGGTGATCTTCAACGCCTCGACGAACCCGATCGGCGCGCTCACCGGGCTCACGCACGGGCGCGTCTGCGAGCGGCCCGACCTGCGCGCGCTCGTCTCCGGGCTCGTCGCCGAGGGCAAGGCCGTCGCCGCGGCGCAGGGGATCGTCCTCGACGCCGACCCGGAGGAGCTGATCGACCACGCGGCCAAGCCGGAGGTCGCCTACGGCCACAAGGCCTCGATGCTGCAGGACGTCGAGGCGCACCGGCAGACGGAGATCGACTATCTGAACGGCGGAATCGTCCGCTTCGGACGCAGAGCACGGCGTCGCGACGCCGCTGAACGAAGCGATCTGGGCACTCGTGAAAGGGGTGGAGCAGTCGTGGCAGCAGTAGACGCAGCCGTCGTACACCGGCCTGCCGCAGAGCGAGATCGAGCGGCGCTACCGGCTCGTCCGCGAGGCGGCGGCCCGCGACGGGCTCGACGCCGTGATCGTCTGCGGCAACGAGTACACGGGCTTCGAGGGAGCGGTCACGTACCTCTCCGGCTTCGTGATCGTCCACCGCTACGCGTACGTCCTGCTGCCCGTCGACGGCGAGCCGGCGATCGTCTTCCCGAGCGAGGCGCGCTACGTCGGCGAGCACGGCACGACGTGGATCGACCGGCAGGAGTTCGTCGACCGGCCCGGCGAGCGGCTCGCCGACCTCGTCCGCGGCAAGCGCGTCGGCGTCTACGGGCTCGACTACGTGATGACCGTCCGCGACTACCGCGCGCTCGAGGGCGCGTGCGAGATCGTCCCGTGGGACGTCGCGTTCGACCACGCGCGCATGGTCAAGTCCGAGCTCGAGCTCGCCTCCGTGCGCGACTCGGTGCGCATCAACACCGAGGGCTTCCGGATCTTCTGCGAGCACTTCGAGGTCGGCCGCAGCGAGCGCGAGGTGCTCGCGCCGTGCGAGGAGTACTTCGTCTCCCAGGGCTGCGGCCGCTGGACGATGGACATGGTGCTCGACGGCCCGAACGGCGGCGCGCTGCCGGAGTTCAAGATCGCCGGCACGCGACCGTTCGGCGCCACCGACTGCGTCCTGCCCTCGCTCGAGGTCGCCGGCCCCGGCGGCCACTGGGTCGAGGTCTCGCGGGCGATCTGCCCCGGCGAGCCGAACGACGAGACGAAGCAGATGCTCGAGGCCTACGAGGAGTACTACGCCGCCGCGCCCGCCGCGCTGCGGCCCGGCTCGACCGCGCACGACGCGCACCGCGCCGTCGCCCGGGGCTTCCTCGACCGCGGCTTCACGCTCGGCCACGTCACCGGCCACTCGATCGGGATGACGATGATCGAGTTCCCGAAGATCGGCGAGGGCGTCGACACCGAGCTGCAGGCCGGGATGGTGCTCTCGATGCACCCGCACGCGATCTCCGCCGACGGGCAGTCGTGCCTCTACATGCAGGACACGTGGCTCGTCACCGCCGACGGCGGCGTCCCGCTCGCGGGCCTGCCGATGCGGATCTACGACGGGACGGAGACGCGATGAGCGGCGCGGAGGACGAGTTCGCCCCCGTCCTGCCCGGCCCCGGGGGCAGCGACTACGAGCGCTACCTGCGCACGGACGAGCTGCTCTCGCTCCAGAAGGGGCCCGACGAGTGGGCGCACCGCGACGAGCTGCTGTTCCAGGTCGTGCACCAGTCGTCGGAGCTGTGGCTGAAGCACGCGTGGGTCGAGGTCGAGGAGGCGACGCGGCTGATCGAGGCGCGCGACCTCGGCGGCGCGATCCGCCTGCTCCGGCGCGCCTGCGCGAGCGTGAAGTACGTCGAGGGCTTCCTCGACCACCTCGAGCAGATGTCGCCGTGGGAGTACCAGGAGGTGCGGCGCGTGCTCGGGCACGGCTCCGGCTTCGACTCGCCCGGCTTCCGCGAGGTGCGGCGCGTGTCGCCGCCGCTCCTGGAGGCGTTCCACGGGCTGCGCCGCGAGCGGGGGCTCTCGCTGCTCGAGGTCTACACGCTCGGCCGCGAGCACGAGGACGTGTACCAGCTCGCCGAGCTCCTGACCGAGTGGGACGAGCGGATCGGGGTCTGGCGGTTCCGGCACGTGAAGATGGTCGCGCGCGTGATCGGCGAGGACGTCGTCGGCACGCAGGGCACCCCGGTCGAGCTGCTCGCGGGGCTGATCAAGAGCAAGATGTTCCCCGAGCTGTGGCGTGTCCGCACCGAGCTGACCGAGCTCGCGAAGGAGTCCGACTGAGCGGGGCGGCGTGATCCCGCTCGAGGAGATCCGCAGGGCGCGCGAGCGGATCGGCGACGGCGGTCGCGCGGACGCCGCTCCTGCGCCTCGACGTGGACGCGCCGTGCGAGGTCTGGCTGAAGCTCGAGTGCCTGCAGCCGATCGGCTCGTTCAAGCTGCGCGGCGCGCTCTCGGCGATCCGGGCCGCGTCGCCCGCCGAGCTCGCGGGCGGGGTCGTCACGGCGAGCGCCGGGAACATGGCGCAGGGGGTCGCGTGGGCCGCGCGCGAGGCGGGCGTGCCGGCGCGGATCGTCGCGCCGGAGTCGGCGCCGCGCGCGAAGCTCGACGCGGTGGAGCGGCTCGGCGGCGAGCTCGTGCTCGTCTCGCACGAGGAGTGGTGGCAGACGATGGTCGAGCGCGGCCGCGAGGGCGTCGAGGGGATGTTCGTGCACCCGGTCGAGGACGAGGCGGTGATGGCCGGGAACGGCACGATCGGGCTCGAGCTCGTCGAGGACCTGCGACGCGCTTCGACACGGTCGTCGTGCCCTGGGGCGGCGGCGGGCTCACGACGGGGATCGCGAGCGCCGTCAAGGCGCTGCGGCCCGGGGTGCGCGTCGTGACCGCCGAGCCGGCGAGCGCGGCGCCGCTCGCGGCGGCGCTCGCGGCGGGCGGGCCGGTGGAGATCGACTACGCGCCGTCGTTCGTCGACGGGGCCGGGGGCCGGGCGCTCCTGCCCTCGATGTGGGAGCGGGCGCGACGGGCTCGTCGACGCGGCCGTGGCGGTTCCGCTCGACGAGGCGGCGGCGGCGGTGCGCCTGCTCGCGACCCGGGCCCGCGTGGTCGCCGAGGGTGCCGGCGCGCTGGCCCTCGCCGCCGCGCTGCGCGGCGACGCCGGCACCGGGCGCGTCGTCTGCGTGGTCAGCGGCGGCAATCTCGACGCCGCCGTCCTCGCGCGGATCCTCGCCGGCGAGACGCCGTAGCGCCCGCCGCGCAAGTTTTCGCAGCGTTCCTCCTCTCCTCTAGTGAAACGCGTCGCCTGCCCCAGGGCGGCCCACTCAGCGGAGGTTCCTCTCGTGTCTCGTCTCCACGGCTTCATCGTCTCGCTCCTGCTTGCCGGCGGCATCACCGCCGGCGCACTCGCCGCCACGCGGACCATCCACCTCGGACAGGCGGCCGCCGCCACGCCGAAGGTCGCCGACTCGGTCGTCGTGTCGCGCCGGGCGCAGCTCGACACGTTCGAGAGCTCGCTGCGGCAGGCGGCCGCGGCCAAGCCGCCCGCGCTGCCGAAGATCCCGAAGTTCGCGCCGGTCACGATCCCGACGGTGCCGCCGCCGCCTCCGCGCTCCCGTCCAGACGCGCGGCGCCGGCTCCGCAGCCGGCGCCGGCGAAGCCCGCGGCCCCGAAGGTCAAGCACGTGGCGAAGCTCGCGGCCGCGCGCGCCGCAGGCCGAGCCGCCCGTCGAGTACGTGCAGCCGCCGCCGGTCGTCCAGTACCAGCAGGCGCCCGCGCTGCCCGCGGCCCCGACCGGGTCGCACGAGGACGACTCCACCGGCGAGCACGAAGGAGACGACTGATCGTGCGGAGCCATCTCGGACGGATCTACGTCATCGCCGCCGCCGCGCTCGCCTTCTCGGTCGTGTGGGCCACCGTCGCCGCGCGTCCCTGGGCGGCGCCCGCGAAGCCGGCCGCCGACCCGCGGCTCGTCGCTCTCACCGCCCGCGAGCACCGGCTCCAGCGGGAGGCGGCGACCGTGAAGCTCGTCGTGAAGCGCCGCTGGGCGGTGTACGAGCGGAAGCTGCGCGCGCGCCAGAAGGCGATCGCGGCGGCGAAGGCACACCACGCCCGCCTCGTCGCCCTGGCCCAGGAGGCGGAGCGCCGGATCGCGGCGCAGCAGGCCGCCGTGCAGCCGCCGCGGCGGCGAGGCAGGCGTCGTACGCGGCGCCCGCCGCGACGACCCGCGCCGCGGCGCCGGCCTCGGCGCGGCAGGCCTCCGCTCCTGCCCCCGCGGCTCCGGCTCCGGCTCCCGCGCCGGCCGCGGCACCCGCGCCGCCGCCCCCGGCTCCGAAGGTCGTGACCCTCCCGCCGGTCGTGAAGGTCGTCACCCTCCCGCCCGTCACCCAGACGAGCAGCTCGACTGCGCCCTAGCCCGTCTGGACGCGTCTCTCGGCGCCATGTCCGGTGCCAGCACCGGACATGGCTCCGGCGCGACGCTTCGCGTGCTGCGAGCGCCACTCCCGGACGGCGGCCGTTCGCGGCAGGCGCCATACTTCTCCGGAACACGTCCGGTGCCTGGCACCGGACGTGTCCGGAGAGACGTGTCGGTTGCGACTAGCGGCGCCGCGCCGCGAGCGGGGTGAGCGCGGCGCGGCACTAGCGCGGCGAGCGCAGCGAGCTCGGCGACGAAGCCGTCGATCTCGGCGGCGGTGTTGTAGTGGATGAAGCCGACCCGCACCGCGTCGCGCGGGTACGGGAGCTTCTCGCGCAGGCCGAGCGAATACCAGCTGTCGTGCGCCCAGACGCCGTAGCCGCGCGCCGCCATCGTCGTCGCCACCTCGGCCGCCTCGACGCCCTCGACGTTGATCAGGAACGTCGGCACGCGCCCCTCCATCGTCTGGAGGCCGTACACGGTGACCGTCTCCGGCAGCGTGTCGAGGAACCGCTGTCCCAGCTCGCGCTCGTAGGCGCCCAGCACCTCGAGCCCGCCGAGCGAGTCGAGGTAGGCGATCGTGGCGCTGAAGCCGGCGAGCAGCTCGTACGCGGCGGTGCCCGTCTCGAACTTGCGGCCGACCGGCGTCGTCCCCGCGGGGCGCGCCTTGTACGCGCGCCACGACTCGAGCAGCTCGTGGCGGCCGTACGCGAGCCCGAGATGCGGCCCGCAGAACTTGTACGGGGAGCAGAGCAGGACGTCGCAGCCGATCTCCGCGACGTCGAGCGGCTCGTGCGCCGCGTAGTGGACGGCGTCGACCCACGAGAGCGCACCGGCCTCGCGGGCGAGCTCGGCGACGCGCTTCACGTCGGTGACCGTCCCGACGGCGTTCGACGCGGCGACGCAGGCGACGACGCGGACGCGGTCGTCGAGCTTCCGCTCGAGGTCGTCGAGGTCGAGCCGGAGGTCGTCCGTGACGTCGATCCAGTCCACCTCGAAGCCGCGGTCGGCCGCGACCTCCACCCACGGCGCGACGCCGCCGTCGTGGTCGAGGCGGGAGACGAGGATCCGGTCGCCGGCGCGCCAGTCGCGCGACGCCGTCCGCGAGAGCACGAAGTCGAGCGAGGTCATGTTCGGGCCGAAGATCACGTCGTCGGCCGAGCAGCCGAGGAACCGGCCCGCGTCCTCGCGCGCTCCCGTGAGGATCTGCTCGATCCGGTCGCCGGTCGCGTACGGGGCGCCGAGGTTCCCGCTCGCCTCGCGGAGGGCGCGCGCGATCGCGTCGCCGACCTCGTCGGGCACCTGCGAGCCGCCGGGCGCGTCGAGGAACGCGAACTCGCCGGCGAGCGACGAGAAGCGCCTGCGGGCGGCCGCCACGTCGAATAGGGTCGCGCTCATGCAACGAGCCTACCTCGGCGGCACCGGCACGCGCGTCACTCGCGTGATCCTCGGCTGCGGCGGCTTCGGCGGCGTCGGCTCCGCGCCCGCGTTCTTCGACAAGGGCGAGACGAAGGAGCAGTCGTTCGCCCTGATGGACGCGGCCTGGGAGGCCGGGATCGAGACGTTCGACACCGCGGACGCGTACGGCGGCGGGCGCAGCGAGACCTACATCGGCGACTGGCTGCGCACGAAGGGCCCCGAGGTTCGCGACCGGATCGTCCTCTCGACGAAGACGTTCAACCCGATGGACGAGGGCGCCGACCACGGGCTCGCGCCCGCCCGCGTGCGGCGCCAGGTCGAGTCGAGCCTGGCAGCGGCTCGGGGTCGAGCGGGTCGACATGTTCCTGACGCACGAGTGGGATCCCGACGTGCCGGTCGCGGAGACGGCGGGCGCGCTCGACGAGCTCGTGGCCGCCGGGAAGATCGGCGCCTACGGGCTCTCGAACGTCGACGGCGCCCAGCTCCGCGAGGCGCTCGGCCGCCGGATCGTTCGGCTGGGTGCAGAACTCGTATTCGCTCCTCGACCGGACGGCCGAGCGCGAGGTGCTGCCGCTCTGTTCCGAGCACGGCCTCGGCTTCACGCCGTTCAGCCCGCTCGCCGGCGGCTGGCTCACCGGCAAGTACCGGCGCGGCGAGCCGCTGCCCGCCGGCTCGCGGATGACGCAGCGGCCGGAGCCGTACCGCCACCTGGAGGACGAGCGCGTCTACGCGGCGCTCGAGGCGCTCGCGGCCGCCGCGCAGGAGCGGGGCGCGACGATGGCCGCGCTCGCGCTCGCGTGGCTGCTCGCCGAGCCGCGGGTCACCGCGGTCATCGTGGGCCCGCGGCGCCCGGAGCACCTGGAGCCCGCGCTCGCGGCGCTCCGAGCTGCCGCTCGACGCCGCCGAGCGCGACGCGATCGCCGCGCTCCTGGGCTGACTTGCGGGCGGCTCAGGCCGCGGCGGGCGCGCGGGCCCGCTGGGCGGCGATCAGGTCGCGGTACCAGTAGAAGCTGTCCTTCGGCACCCGCTCGAGCGTCGGGTAGTCGACGTAGACGAGGCCGAACCGCTTCGCGTAGCCGAAGCTCCACTCGAAGTTGTCGAACATCGACCACACGAAGTAGCCGCGGACGGGCACGCCCTCGGCGGCGGCGCGGGCGACCGCCCGGACGTGCCGGTCGAGGTAGTCGATCCGCTCCGGGTCGTGGACGCGCCCGTCGTGGAGGCGGACGTCGGTGAAGGCGGCGCCGTTCTCGGTCACGTAGATCGCCGGCGGCTTGTAGTCGCGATGGACCCGCGTCAGAAGCTCGTAGAGCGCGTCCGGGTACACCTCCCAGCCCATGTCGGTGAGCGGGCCGTCGGGCGCCCGCACCTGCAGCGGCTCGCCGCCCGCGGGGTCGGCGCGCACGAGCGCGCGCGAGTAGTTGTTGACCCCGAGGAAGTCGAGCGGGCGCGAGATGTCCGCGAGGTCGCCCTCGCGGACGGGCGGCGCGTCGGGCGCGAGCAGCTCGAGCGCCTCCTCCGGGTACGCGCCGAGGAACACCGGCTCGAAGTAGAGGCGGTTGCGCAGCGCGTCCTGCTGGACGCTCGCCTCCGCGTCGGCGGGGTCGTCGCTCGCCGGGTGCGTCGGCCAGGCGTCGAGGACGATGCCGACGCGCGCCTGCGGCGACGCGCGGCGCAGCGCGTCGACCGCCCAGCCGTGCGAGAGCAGCACGTGGTGCGCGGCCGCGAGCCCGTCGGCGGTGTTGCGCCGGCCCGGCGCGTGGATGCCCCACGTGTAGCCGAGCCACGAGGTGCAGAACGGCTCGTTGTGCGTCGTCCACGTGTCGACCCGGTCGCCGAGCCGCGCCGCGACGATCGCGACGTACTCGGCGAACGCCTCCGCCGTCGCGCGCGAGGGCCAGCCGCCCTCGTCCTCGAGCCGCTGCGGCAGATCCCAGTGGTAGAGCGTCGCGAACGGCCGCAGCCCGGCCTCGAGCAGGGAGTCGACGAGCCGGTCGTAGAAGTCGAGGCCGCGCTGCTCGACGGCCCCGCGCCCCTCCGGCAGGATCCGCGGCCAGGAGATCGAGAAGCGGAACGCGTCCAGCCCGAGCTGGCGCATCAGCTCGATGTCGGCCGGATAGCGGTGGTAGAAGTCGCACGCCACGGCGCCGGTGTCGCCGGCCCGCACGGCCCCCGGCGTGGCCGCGAACCGGTCCCAGATGCTCTCGCCGCGGCCGTCCTCGGCCACGGCGCCCTCGATCTGGTACGCGGCGGTGGCGGCGCCCCACACGAAGTCCGGCGGCAGCACGACGGGATGTTCCGGCAGCATGACTCTCCTCTCGAATCAGCCGATGGCGGCGAGATGGTCGTCGGAGACCTCGACGAGCTCGGCCGCCGTCGCGGCGCCGGCGTCGTCGACGACCTGGGCGTAGTCCGCCGCGTCCTCGCCGCTCCAGCGCTCGTGCAGGTGGGGAACCGACGCGAGCAGCATCTTCGTGTACGGATGGCGCGGGTCGCCGAAGACCTTGTCCGTCGCGCCCATCTCGACGACGGCGCCGCGGCGGAGGATGACGGTGCGGTCGCTGATGTAGTTGCCGAGCGACAGGTCGTGCGTGATGAAGATGATCCCGAGGCCGCGCGCCTTCAGGTCGCCGAGCAGGTTGAGCACGTCGATCCGCGTCGAGGCGTCGAGCATGCTGATGATCTCGTCGGCGACGAGGATCCTGATCTCGAGCAGCAGCGCGCGCGCGACGAGGAGCCGCTGGAGCTGCCCGCCGGAGAGCTGGTGCGGGAACTTGCCGAGCACGTCGCCGGGGGTCAGCCCGACCGCCTCGAGCGAGGCGTCGAGCCTGCCCCGCCACGCCCGTCCCTCCTCGTGCGGGAAGTACCCGGTCCGGATCATCGAGAAGATCCGGTCGATGCGGAAGATCGGGTTGTACGAGCTGAACGGATCCTGGAAGACGCCCTGGACGCCCCGGTAGTAGTCCTTGAGCGCGCGGCGGCCGATCGTCGAGACGTCCGTCCCGTCGAACGTGATCGTGCCCGCGCTCACCGGCGTCAGCCGCAGGATCATCCGGCCGATCGTCGTCTTGCCGCTGCCGCTCTCGCCGATCAGCGAGAGCACCTGGCCCGGCTCGACGTCGAGGCTGACGTCGCTCACCGCCGTCATCTGCTTCGCGCCGAACGAGCCGACCCGGTAGGTCTTCGAGACGTGGTCGAGGCGGAGCATCAGGCGGCCGCCACCTCCCAGCACGCCACCTGGTGGCCGTCGGCGACCTCGACGAACGGCGGCTCCTCGAGGCAGCGCTCCGAGGCGAGCGGGCAGCGGTCGCGGAACCGGCAGCCGGCGGGCGGGTCGAGCAGCGACGGCGGCCGGCCGGCGATCCCGGCGAGACGCTTCTCCGCGAAGCGCACGCCGACCTCCGGCAGGGAGGAGATCAGCATCTGCGTGTACGGATGCTTCGGCGAGGAGATGATCGTGTCGGCCGACGCCTTCTCCGCGAGCTTGCCCGCGTACATGACGAGGATGGTGTCGGCCATCTGGTAGAGGATCGAGAGGTCGTGCGTGATCACGATCATGCTCTTGACGAAGCCGCGGTTGCGGAACTCGACGAGCATCTCCGCGACCGCCTTCTGCGTCGAGACGTCGAGCGCCGAGGTGATCTCGTCCGCGATCAGGAGCGACGGGTCGAGGAGCGTCGAGAGCACCATCACCGTGCGCTGCTTCATCCCGCCGGAGAGCTCGATCGGAAAGAGGCCGAGCACGCTCTCGGGCAGCCCGACGAGCTCGAGCCGGCGGTGCAGCTCCGGCTCCACCTGCTCGAAGGCGACGCCGCGCGAGTGGAGCACCTCCTCGATCATCCGGCCGATCTTCCGGGTCGGGTTCAGCGCGCTCATCGCGTACTGCGGCACGATCGAGACGCGCCGGAAGCGGAAGTCGTTCGTGCGCTCGTCGTCCCAGATCGGCAGCTCGTCGCCGTCGATCGCGATGCTGCCGCCGACGTAGCGCATCCGCGTGTCGAGCTTGATCAGGCTCTTGCCGAGCGTCGACTTGCCGCAGCCGGACTCGCCGGCGAGCCCCATGATCTCGCCGTCCGCGATCGAGAACGTGACGCCGTCGAGGGCGCGCACGTCGCCCGCGAGCGTGCGGTAATAGACCTTCAGGTCGTCGACCGTCAGCGCCACCGGCTCACATCTCCCGCAGCTTCGGGTTGAAGACCTCGTCGAGCCCGACGTTCATCACGTAGAGCGAGCCGACGATCGCCATGATCGCGAGGCCCGGCGGCAGGAACCACCACCACAGGTGCAGCTGGAGCGCCGCGTTCTGCACCGAGAGCTGCATCATCATCCCGAGCGAGATCGTGTTCGACGGGCCGAGGCCGATGAAGTCGAGCGTCGCCGCGATCAGGATGGCGCCTCCGAACAGGAGGATGAACATCATGAACAGGTAGGAGCTCATGTTCGGCGCGATCTCCTTGAAGATGATCTGCCAGCTCGACCGGCCGGAGAGGCGCGCCATGTCGACGAAGTCGCGCGAGACGAGCGAGAACGTCTGCGCCCGGAGTGCGCGCGCCGCCCACGGCCACGACGTCACCCCGATGAAGACCGACTCCATCATGATCCCGCGCACCTGGAGGTAGGCGGCGATCACGAGCAGGAGCGCGAACGTCGGGATCACGAGCACGACGTTCGTCAGCATGTTGAGGATCTCGTCGACGATGCCGCTGCGGTAGCCGGCGGTGAACCCGACGAGCATGCCGATGATCGCCGCGATGCCACCGCCGAGCGCCCCGACGATGAACGCGAGCCGGAGCCCGGTGGCGAACTGCGAGAAGACGTCCTGGCCGAGCAGCGTCGTCCCGAACCAGTAGCCGTCGTTCGTCGTCGGCGAGAGGGAGAGCTTGCCCCCGTACTCGAGCGGCGGGTGGCTCGCGAGGTACGGCCCGACGAGCGCGAACAGGAGCATGAAGAGGGTGATGCCGAGGCCGAAGACGAGCTTCCGGTTCCGCAGCGCGAAGTGCAGCATCTCCCGCACGCCCTTCAGGCGCGGGGCGGCGGCGGTGACGGCGACCGGCGCCGGCGCGCCCGACCGGGGCTGCCTCGACGCGGCCGGCTCGGCCCGGGTGGCGACGGGATCCGTGCTCGTCACTTGCCGCCCTCCATGCCGACCCTCGTGCGCGGATCGACGAGGACGTAGACGAGGTCGACGAGGAAGTTGGCGATCAGGACGCCGACGATGATGAACAGGAAGATCCCCTGGATCACGAAGTAGTCCTCGTTCGTGATCGCCCGGTAGATCTGGTAGCCGAGCCCGGGGTAGGAGAAGACGATCTCCGTGACGAGCGCGCCGGCGATCACGGCGCCCAGCGAGAGGGCGAGCCCGGTGATCTGCGGCAGCATCGCGTTGCGGAACGCGTACTTGCGGACGAGTCGCTGCGGTGCCCCGAGCGCCTCGAGATAGTGCGCGTAGTCCGACTCCAGCTCGTAGATGATCATGTTCCGCATCCCGATCGCCCAGCCGCCGAACGCGACGAGGAAGAGCGACAGGAACGGCAGGAACCAGTGGCGGAGCAGGTTGAGGATGAAGACGAGCGACCAGCCGCGGTCGGCCGTCGGGTCGTAGGCGAACCCGACCGGGAACACCTGCCAGGTGACCGCGAACACCCAGGAGAGGAGGATCGCGAGCCACATGTAGGGCGTGGCGGTCAGCGCGTAGCCGAGCGGGAGCGCGGTGTTGTCGAGCACCTTCCGCCTGGCGGCCATGGCGCCGACCTTGTTGCCGGCGTACCAGCTGAGCAGGATCGCCGGGACCAGCAGCCCGAGCGTGTAGGGGGCCGCCTGCACGATGATCGAGGTCACCGAGTTCGGGAACTGCAGGATGCTGGTGCCGAGGTCGCCGTGGAAGAGCGAGACCCAGAAGTACCAGTACTGCTTCCAGAGCGGCAGGTCGAGGTTGAAGGCCCGCATGTAGTGGTTGTAGAGCTGCTCGGCGACCTTCGGGTCCTGCACCTGGATCCGCGACACGAGCGACAGCACCGGGTTCCCCGGCATCAGGTGCGGGATCGCCCAGTCGACCGTCACGGCGACGATGAACGTCAGGGTGTAGACGAAGAGTTTTCTCACGAAGTAGCGGAGCACACGCTCTCCTTGCTCGCGTCGCCCGGTCGAGCCACCGCCCCTTCCCGCCTCGGCGAGGAGGGGCGGTGGTCTCTCACGGGCATGTCGCTTCAGTCGAGGTTGCCTCGACTCACTTCTTCGTGAGGTGCGCGAACATGTCGATGCCCGTCATCTGCAGGTAGCCGCCCCACATGACGGGGGTGTACTGGCGGTTGGTGCCTGCGGCAGGCCAGTTCTTCCAGTACTTGGACGTGAACTGCGCCCACTGGCCGTTGTACCAGAGCGGGATCAGCGGCATGTCCTTCATCAGCGTCGTCTGCAGCGAGGTGTTGAGCACCTTGATCGCCGCGGTGTTCGTCAGCGGGGTCTTGTCCAGCTTCTGGACGAGCGCCCACGCGGTCGGGTTCGAGTACCGCTCGTAGTTGAAGTTGGTCTGTCCCGTGCCCGTCGTGAGGATCGGCAGGTGGAAGATGCCGTTCCAGTACGTCCACGGGTTGTCGCTGATCTGGTAGTTGTTGTCGATCACCAGGTCGAAGTTGCCGGTGTTCCGGTCGCTCTGCCAGGTGTTGAAGTCCTTCACCTTGGCGGTGAGCTGGATGCCGGCCGCCTTCGCCGACGAGATGATCATGTCGCGGGCGGCCTCCCAGTCGGACCAGCCCTGCGGGACTGCGATCTCGAGGTTGATCTTCGAGCCGTCCTTGTTCATGAACATGCCGGAGCTGTCGCGCTTGTAGCCGGCATCGGTCAGGAGCTTGACGGCGCCCGCCTGGCTGTACTTGAAGCCGTTCGCCGCGACCGCGGCCTTGTCGACGTACTTCGACCACGTCGGCAAGAGGCCGGTCGGGCTCGCCGGCAGGACGAGGTTCTGGTAGTCCTGCGTGACGATCTGGTTGATGTTGATCGACTCGGCCAGGGCCCGACGGAACACCGGGTCGTTCAACGGCTTGTGGGTCGTGTTCGGCTCGAGCCAGGCCGTGTTCGCCGACAGCATGTACGGCGCCTTCGAGTAGTACGTCGAGACCTTGCCCTGGTCGACGAGCTGGTTGACACCGGGGAGGTAGTTGTTGTTCAGGTCCTCGACGCCTGCCAGAACGGCCGAGAGGCTGTTCGTGTTCGACGTGTTGACGAGGTCGATGATGTACTTCGGCTGCGGCGACGGCAGGAGATTCTGGTCTGCCGCCCACCAGTGCGCCTTCTTGACCCAGACGACCCTCGTGGTCGGGTCGAAGCCCTTCGGGTCCATCGCGTACGGGCCGGTGCCGATCGGGTTGCCGGGGCTGTACGTGGTCAGGCTCGCGGCGTTCACGATCGCGTTCTTCGCCTGCGCAGGGCTGATCATCGGGATGTTCCACATCGCGTTCTGCCACTGCACGTAGTTCGGCGTCGACTTGAAGTTGACGACGACCGTGTTGCCCATGCTCTTGATCGGCGTCTTGACGTTCAGGTAGAGGTTGTTCCACTGCGACGTCTTGAACCGAAGGAGGTTCAGGTTGAACGCGACGTCGCTGGCCGTGAAGGTCTTGCCGTCACCCCACTTGACGCCGGGCCGAACCACGATCGTGAACTGCTTCGCGCCTGTCCACTTGGCGGACTTCGCGAGCCAGTTGATGTACTGGCCCTTGACCGGATCGAAGCGGAGCAGGGTCTCGAGGTCGAGCCCGATCATGCCGGCGGCGTAGTTGCCGGTATAGGGGTTCGTCCCGGCGATGTTGCCCCACTGCGTCCCGCTGGTGATCAGCGTCTGACTGCGCGGGTACGCCGTGGCGCTCGTGCCGCCGTTCGGGCTGGCGCCGGCGCCGCTTGCTGTGAGGAAAGCAGTCAGGGCGACCGCGGCGACAACGCCGACGGCGACGAGCTGCCTTCTCCTGCGTGATGCCATGTCGTTGCTCTCCTTCTCTCGTTGCCCACGTCGTTGTCGAGGGCAGGTCGCGACCCCCCGGTGTCCCGTCTCGCAACGATCTTCGTGCGGGGCGGGCTCTCCCTCCAGCGGGCCGTCCCCGGATTCCGGCGGCGGCAAAACCCTGACCGGCCGTCGGTGTCCTGGACGGACGCCGCTCGCTCACATCGAGGCATCCCTCCCTTCGCGCGCTGCCAGCGCCGGTGCGCCCTCGAACGTGTCCGGTGGGACCGTCGAGGCGGCAACGCCGTCGCAGCGGAAGGCTTCGACGCCGTAGGGGGCGAGCAGCACAGGCCCGCTCCCTGCGGTCGGCAGCACGACCCCGTCCGCGAGGATCGGGTCGGCTGCAATCGTGTCGCTCGAGCAGTTGAGGAAGAGCGCCGTGTGCGTGTCGCCGCTGCGCACGAGGCCCGTGATGCACGCGGGGATCGTCGACGCGCACCGGGCGCTGCACGCCCGCCTCGGTCGCGAGCGCCGAGTACAGCCGCCACGTGCTCTCCGGGTTCACCCGCGGCGAGCGGGCGGCCATGTGCTCGAGCGGGTAGGTGCAGAGAATCGTGGAGCCGCTCCCGAGCGCGTGGCGCAGGAGGGTCGGGCGCCCGTGCCCGTCGATCGCGACGACCTCGGCGCCCGCGGGCGCGACGGGTAGGTACGCGCGCGCGCTGCTCTCGCCCGCCACCGCGAACGTGAGCGTGGCGCCGGCTTCGATCTCGCCGAGCGGCTCCACGAACTGGAAGGTCACCTCGTCGCCCTCGATCGGGTCGACGAGGCCGTACCGCAGCGTGTGCCGCACGCCGAAGATCTCGTCGAGCCAGGTGAGCCACGGGCCGCGCTGGTTCGCGGTGCTCCCGGCGAAATGCCGAGAGGTAGACCGTCGCGCCCGCCTCCGCGAGCGCGCGCAGCCGGTCGAGGCCGGGCCCGGTCAGGAGCTTCGTGGAGGGCGCGATGACGAGCCGGGCGTCCCCGGGCAGGCCGTCGCGCTCGCGGGAGAGCACGACCGGCAGGTCGGCCTCGCGCGCCGCCACGTAGGCCTGCGAGCAGGTTGGCGCGGATGTCGCGCCGGTAGGCCGGCTCGGTGAACGGCAGCTCCCGCTCGAAGTGCTCCGGGACGACGAGCGCGACCTCGCCGGCGAGCCGCTCCCAGCCGTGCGCGCCGAGCTCGGAGACGAGTCCCGCGAACCGCGCCACCTCGTGCAGCTGCGGCTTCGGCGCTCCGGTGCGGTCGGTGAGCCCGAAGTGCATCTCGAAGACGTGGTGGCGGTACGGATCCTCGTCGCGGAGGTCGTCGTAGTCGCAGTTGTTCCACGCGATCCAGCCGCGCGCGCCCGCGAGGAGCGTCGAGTGGAGGACGAGCCGGTAGTAGTCGGCCGCGTGCTCGTCGGAGGCGAAGTCGGAGGAGACCCCGAACTCCTCGAGCACGACGGGCCGGTCGAAGCCCGACGCGAGCTCGCAGACGAAGGCGGCGGTGAGGAACTGCCGCACCTCGTCGTCCTCCATCGGGTAGACGTGCGGCCCGACGAAGTCGACGAGCGGCGCGAGCGTCCGCAGCGAGTAGCCGTTGTCGGCGCCCGAGACCTCGACGCCCCAGGCGCCGTCGCCGAGCGAGATGGGCTGCGCCGCCCCGGCGGCGCGGACGGCGTCCACGATCGGGCGGGCCCAGGCGGCGATCTCGTCGCTCGTGCCCGGGCCGCCGTAGAGCGGCATCTCGTTCGAGACGAGCCAGCCGACGACGGCGGGGTGGGGGCCGAAGCGGCGGGCGATCTCGCCGGCGAGCCAGGCCTGCTGGGCGACGAGCCAGGCGTCGCGGTACAGGTCGCGGCCGCCGCGCCAGGGCGGGTCCCAGTTCTGGCCGGACATGTGGCCGACGAGGAACGTCGGGATCGTGCCGATCCCGGCCTCGACGTGGGCGTCGAGGAAGTCGCCGAAGCGCCGCAGGACGTCCGGCGTCGAGCCGCTCCGGCTCGGGGACGAAGTCGGGCCAGTAGCAGAACGACCGCGTCACGTTGCAGCCGTGCGCCGCGAGGGTCGCGAGCTCCTCGCGCACGACCTCCGGGTCGTAGCGCGACCACATGCGCGGGCCGCCGGCGCGCGACCAGTAGTTCGCGCCGATCCACGGCTGCGAGGGCCCGTCGGCGGCGAGGAGGTCGTGTGCGGATGTGTTCGCGTGTGCCATCGGCGGCCTGTCGTCGACCGGTGACCTCGGCTCGAACAGGTCGAGCCGGCGTCGCCTCGACAGTGCCAGGCTACTGAATCACTTATCCGGTTAAGTGTCAACAGCAGCGAACCGTACAGCGGCCCGCCGGGCGCCCGTTCAGCGGGCGCGAGAGGCGACGCGGCGAGACCGGCGGGAGGCCGCCGAGGCCGGCGGGGCCGTGCTGCCGCGGGGCGTGAGCACGCCGCGGGGGATCTCGACGCTGCCGTCGCCGCGCCCCTCGATCTCCTCGAGCAACCGCACCACCGCCGCCTCGCCGTAGGCGGGGATGTCGCGCGCCACCGCCGTCAGCGGCGGGTGGACGACCTGGCAGATCAGGGAGTCGTCCCAGGCGACGATCGAGACGTCCTCGGGGACGCCGAAGCCCATCTGCTGCGCGACGCCGAGGCCGGCGACGCCGAGCACGGCGCTGTCGTAGATGATCGCGGTCGGCGGCTCGGGGTCGGAGAGGAGCTGGCGCGTCGCGCGGGCGCCGCTCTCCGGCGTGAAGTCGGTCGAGACGACCCGCGCCGAGAGCGAGAGCTCGCGGGCCGCGCGGCGGAAGGCGCTCGAGCGCGCGCGGCTGTGGAGGAAGGTGTCGAGACCGGCCACGCGCGCCACCCGCTCGTGCCCGAGCGCAGCGAGGTACCGAACGACCTCGATCACCGTAAGCGCCTCGTCATGCCAGATCGCGGGCAGCTTGTGGTTCTCGAGCGGGCCGCCGACGACCACCGCGGGGAGGCCGAGGCGCTCGACCTCGTCGAAGCGCGGGTCGTCCACGCGCGGGTCGACGAGGAGCACGCCGTCGACGCGGTGCTCGCCCCACCAGCGCCGGTACACGGCGAGCTCGCCGTGCGGGTCGTCGACGAGCTGGACGGCGAGCGCGATCGAGCGGCGGGAGAGGGCCGACTCCACGCCGGCCATGAACTCCATGAAGAACGTCTCGATCGCGAGCGTCCTCGCCGGGCGCGCGAGGACGAGTCCGCAGGCGTCGGCGCGCGCCGCCGAGAGGGCGCGGGCCGCACGGTTCGGATACCAGCCGAGCTCCTTCGCGATCTCGAGGATGCGCTTGCGCGTCTCGTCGGAGAGGCCGGGCCGGTCGTTCAGCGCGTACGAGACGGCACCCTTCGAGACGCCGGCGCGCGCGGCGATGTCGCTGATCGTCACCCTGCGCGCGCGCCCAGGCTCTCCGGGCATTCGATCTCCTTCTGGCGGGTCTCGTCCGCGGGCTCCGGGCCGGCGTCCCGTCAAACGTACCACGGCCGAGCGGCGAAAGACAGCCTCGAAAGAGGCGTGGCGCTGAACCGTTCAAGTGGATTACGCGCCGCTCGTGCCTTCCCGGCGGCGCGGGCTCGACTCTACGCCGCGGCGAGCGCGCAGGCCGGGTCGGAGGCGAGCGGGTCGCCCGTCGCCGCATACGCCCGGGCGCGCGAGCCGCCGCAGAGCCGGCGGAAGGCGCACGTGCCGCAGCGGCCGGAGAACTCGGCGGCGCGGATGCGCCGCAGCAGCGTGTGCTCTCGGTAGACCTCGACGAGGTCGTCCGCGAGCACGTTGCCGAGTGCGAGCGGCAGGAAGCCCGAGGGGTGGATCGCGCCGTCGTGGCCGACGAAGACGATCCCGCGGCCGTCTCGCGTCCCCTTCGTCTGCGCCTTCGAGGGCGCGGTCGGCTCGCCGAGCTCGGCGGTGAGGGCTGCCGCGAGCCGCCGGTAGAGCGCGCCGGTCGGTCCCGGCTCTCCGCGCTCCCGCTCGGCGACGACGCGGCGGAAGAACGGCGCCTCGACGGTGCGCACGACGAAGCCGTACCGGGACGCGTCGGCGAGGAAGTGGCACACGTCCTCGTTCTCCTCCGGCGCGAGCTCGCCGAGCGCCCGGCCGCGCCCGACCTGGACGAGGAAGAACAGCTCCCAGATCGAGGCGCCGAGCTCGCGCACGAGCCGCGCGATCGCCGGCAGCTCGTCGACGGTCTCGCGCATCACGACCGTGTTCACCTGGACGACGAGCCCGTGGCGGCGCAGGCGGCGGATCGCCTCGAGGGTGTCGGCGTGATGGCCCGGGATGCCGCGGATGCCGTCGTGGGTCGCGGCGACGGCGCCGTCGAGGCTGATCGACGCGACCTTGACGCCCGCGGCGCGCATCGCTGCGACCCGCTCGTCGGTCAGGAGCGGCGTCACGCTCGGCGCGAGCGCGACGGGAAGCCGGAGCGCGCGCGCGTGCTCGAGCAGGCCGTCCAGGCCGGCGCGCTCGAGCACGTCGCCGCCGGTCGCGACGAGCACCGGCCGCGGCGTCCCGAAGCCGGCCGCCGACGGAGAGCAGACGGCGCGCCTCGGCGTCGTCGAGCTCGCCGGGGGCGGGGCGGGCGATCGCCTCGGCGCGGCAGTGGCGGCAGGCGAGCCCGCAGGCCTTCGTCGTCTCCCAGAAGACGAGGATCGGCCGCGCGTCGAGGTCGAGCGAGGTCGTGCGCATCGCCTCACGATGCGGGTCGACGGCCGGCGTCGAATCCGGGAATGCCACGATCCGGGCCGGCCGCCGGGGCGGTGGTCCCGGCGGCGGTTGCCGTGGGCGATGATCCGTGACATGGAACGGCGCCGCTTCCGCGTCACCGGGGTCGTGCAGGGAGTCGGCTTCCGGCCGTTCGTCTACGGGCTCGCGCGGCGGCTCGGCCTCGCCGGCTTCGTCCTGAACGACGGCGACGGCGTCGTGATCGAGGCGGAGGGCGATCCGGACGCGCTCGACGCGCTCGCGCGCGGCCTGCGCGAGAGAGGCGCCGCCGCTCGCGCGGGTCGAGACGCGTGACCGCGACGCCGCTCGCGACCCGCGGCGAGCAGGAGTTCCGCATCGAGGCGAGCGGCGGCGGCGGCCGCACGCGCCCTCATCCCGGCGGACGTCGCGACCTGCGACGACTGCCTGCGCGAGCTCTTCGATCCGGCCGACCGCCGCCACCGCTACCCGTTCGTCAACTGCACGCAGTGCGGGCCCCGGTTCACGATCGTCACCGCCGTCCCGTACGACCGGCCGAACACGACGATGGCCGGGTTCGCGCTCTGCGCCGACTGCCGGCGCGAGTACGAGGATCCCGCTCGACCGCCGCTTCCATGCCGAGCCGATCGCCTGCCCCGCGTGCGGCCCGACGCTCTCCTTCGCCGGCCAAGTAACACGTTGTCACTAAGTGAGGAGGCGCTGGGAGCCGCGGTGGAGCTCCTGCGCGCGGGCGGGATCGTCGCCGTGAAGGGGCTCGGCGGCTACCACCTCGCCTGCGACGCGGCCGACGAGGAGGCCGTGGCCCGGCTGCGCGAGCGGAAGCGGCGCGAGGAGAAGCCGTTCGCCGTGATGGCCGCCGACGCGGCCGCGCTCGTCGAGCTCGGGACCGGCGAGGAGGCGCTCCTCCGCTCCCGCGAGCGGCCCATCGTCCTCGCGCGCCGCCGCGCCGGCGCGCCCGTCGCCCCGTCGGTGGCGCCGGGAACGCCGTGGCTCGGGGTGATGCTGCCGTACACGCCGCTCCACCATCTGCTGCTCGCCGACCACGGCGGCGTGCTCGTGATGACGAGCGGGAACGTCTCGGACGAGCCGATCGCGGTCGACGACGCCGACGCCGAGCGCCGGCTCGGCGCGATCGCCGACGCGTTCCTCGCCCACGACCGGCCGATCCACCGGCGCTGCGAGGACTCGGTCGTGCGGGTCGCGTTCCCCCTCCGCCGGTCGCGCGGGCTCGTGCCGGCGCCGCTGCCGCTGCCGGTCCCCGCGCCGCGTCCGCTCGTCGCGGCCGGGCCGGAGCTGAAGGCGACCTTCTGCGTCGCCCGCGGCGCGGAGGCGTTCCTCTCGCCGCACCTCGGCGACCTCGACGGCGAGCTCGCCTACCGCGCCTTCCGCAGCGACCTCGACCTCTATCTCGCGATGCTCGACGTGCGGCCGGAGGCGATCGCCCACGACCTCCATCCCGAGTACCTGTCGACGAAATGGGCGCTGAGCAGGAGGCGGAGCTCGTCGGCGTGCAGCACCACCACGCGCACGCCGCCGCCTGCCTCGCGGAGCACGGCGAGACCGGCCCCGCGCTCGCGCTCGTCTTCGACGGCACCGGCTACGGCACCGACGGGACGCTCTGGGGCGGCGAGCTGCTGCGCTGCGACCTCGCGGAGTTCGAGCGCGTCGCCCACCTCGAGCCGGTGCCGCTGCCCGGCGGCGAGGCAGCGATCCGGGAGCCCTGGCGGTGCGCGGCCGTCCACCTCGAGCTGGCCGGCCGGCCCGTGCCGTGGCGAGCGCTGGGCGCTCGTCCGCGAGAGCCTGAAGGTGAACGCGCCGCTCTCGTCGGGGATGGGACGGCTCTTCGACGCGGTCGCGGCGCTGCTCGGCGTGCGCGACGAGGTCAGCTACGAGGGGCAGGCCGCGATCGAGCTGGAGCTCCTCGCCGGCGAGACCGCGGCGGATCCGTACGACTGGCGTTTCGGCAGCGGCGCCGAGCTCGTCGCCCTCGTGCACGACGACCTCGCCGCCGGCCGCGACCGGGCGGAGATCGCCGCCGCCTTCCACGAGACGGTTGCCGCCGCCGCCGCGGCGGCGTGCGCGGCGGCGGCCGAGCCGCGCACGGTCGTCCTCTCCGGCGGCACGCTTCCAGAACCTGCGCCTGCTCGCCTCGACGCGCAGCGCGGCTCGAGGACGCCGGCTTCCGGGTCCTCGCGCACCGGCTCGTGCCGCCGAACGACGGCGGCGTCGCGTACGGCCAGGCCGCCGTCGCCGCCGCTAGGCTTGCGGCATTCGGCACGTAGTGGGCAGGAGCCGGCGTCCTCTTCCCGAAGGACGCCCGATGGACTTCCTGGCGCGGGACGGCTCGTCCGGCCCCGTCGCACATCCATACGCGCTCAACGTCGCGCTGCTCCGAGCACGAAACGCGAACTCATAACCTCCCAGTTCACGCCGATCGCCCGCGTCATCGCTGCGTCTGCGCTGATCGTGACCGTGCTCGCGGGCGCCATCAGCATCTCGATCTAGCGCTACGAGAACGCGATCTCCCTGAAAGACGCCGCGCTCGATGCCCGCTGCACCAAACCGCGATCGAGAACGCGGCGACCGCGTTCTGGTCGGAGCGCAAGGCGATGACCGAGTACCTCGCTGAGCGCCGACCCGACGCTTCTGCGACGGGTGACGCGGGGCAGACCGCGTTCGCCGCAGCGCTGCGCGCCGGAAGCCCGATGTGCCCGACGAGCTGCGCTGCACACGCAGCGATCAAGGCGAACGCACGCGCTCACGCGGAGTTCCAGCTCCAGAAGTCGGCCGCGGCGACGAGACCGTCGCTCGAGAACGTCGCGATCGCCGTCCTGAACGGGCTCGAGCTGCCCGTCACGCCCCGCTCGCCAAGCTCCGCGTACTCCACGCGACCGAGGTACGTCCCGGCTCGCATCGGCTTCGTCGCGGCGCGGCAGGCGCTGATCGCGAGCCTCGTCGCCGGCATCGCCGCGATCCTCGCCGGCGTCGGATTCGTCGTCTTCGCCCTGCGGCTCGTCGCGCGCCTCACGCACCGCGAGGAGGCGCTGCTCGACCTGCTCGGCCAGGTGCGCGAGACGGCGACCGTCCTCGCCGGCGTGTCGACGGAGCTGCGCGCGCGGCGCGCGAGTCCGCGCGGCGACGACGGAGCAGTCGTCGGCGTCGCGGAGACGTCGGCGACGATCGAGGAGCTCGCCGCGACCGCGACGGCGATCGCCGACAACACCCGCGTGGTCGCCGCGGCCGCGGAGCAGACCGGCGACACGATGCGTGACATGCAGGAGAAGGTCGAGGCGATCGCCCACCGGTCGCTCTCGCTCGGCGAGCGCTCGCAGCAGATCGGCGAGATCCTCGAGCTGATCAACGAGATCGCCGAGCAGACGAACCTGCTCGCGCTGAACGCCGCGATCGAGGCGGCGCGTGCGGGCGAGGCCGGGCGCGGGTTCGCCGTCGTCGCCATCGGAGGTGCGGAAGCTCGCGGAGCGGTCGCTCCGTTCGACCGGACTCGATCCGGGAGATCATCGCGCGCCGTCCAGAGCGAGACGAACGCGACGATCATGGCGACCGAGCAGGGACGCCGACAGGCGCGCGGAGGTCGGCGAGCTGATGGCGTCGACCGCCTCCATGCTGGAGGAGTCGATCCTCGCCACCCAGCAGCAGAAGTCCGCCGCCGACCAGGTCGCCTCGGCGATGCTGCAGATCCGCGAGTCCGCGGGCAGCTCGCCGCCGAGCAGAGCAACGCGTCGTCACCGCCGAACGGCTCGACGAGCTCGTCGGGCAGCCTCGAGCAGCGACGCTCTCGGACAGACTCGAGCCGCCGAGGCCGACGGGTCGCCGTGACCGCGGCGACGGCACCCGGCGTCCACGTGCGGCTCACGGGTCGCGGGCGAGTCGTACGCCGCTCCCCGTCGAGAACGTGCTCGAGGTCGCCGCGCTCGGCGAGGTCTCGCCGGTTCCGGGCGCCGCCGCCGCCGTGCTCGGCGTGCGCAACCTCCGCGGCCAGGTGCTGCCCGTCTTCGATCTCGCCTCCGTCTGCTCGGCTCGCGCGCGCGAGCCCCGCCCGGCGCCTGCTCGTCGTCGAGCACGACGGGCATCCGCGCCGGCTTTGCGATCGACGAGGTGACCGACGTCGGCCCGCTGCCGGAGCCTGCCGAGGAGGCCCAGTCGCCGCTCCTCGCCGGGGCGCGCTCGACGAGGGGATGCTCGTCGGCGTCGTCGACGTGCCCCGGCTGTTCCGGTCGCTGGCCGGGGAGGAGACGTGACCGAGATCGAGCCGGACGCCGAGTTCTTCGAGCTCTTCCGCGACGAGGCGAACGAGCGCCTCGACCGGATGGTCGAGGCGCTGCTCGCGATCGAGGGCGGCCGCGGCGCCGCCGACGCGGTCGACCTCCTCTTCCGCGAGGCGCACACGATCAAGGGCGGCGCGGGAATGCTCGGACTCGACGACATCCGGGTGCTCGCGCACGCGGTCGAGGACGTGCTCGGCTCCGTCCGCGAGTCCGGGGCGTTCCCGCCGGATCTCGCCGACCCGCTGCTCCGCGCCGTCGACGCGCTCCGTCGGCACGTCGCCGGGGAGAGCGAGGGCACGCCGGATCTGCTCGAGGAGCTGGCGGCGAGCCGCGCGGGCCTTCGTCGGCCGCTCCGTTCCCGGAGCCCTAGGAGCGACGAGCCGCGACCGGCAGCGGCCGCCTGATCCGCCGAACGGCGGGCGATCCGGGTGCCGCCGCAGAAGATCGACCGGCTGCTCGACCTCGTCGGCGAGACCGTGCTGCACCGGCGCCGCCTCGAGCACGTGCTCGGCGGCGCGCACGCCGAGGAGCCGGTGTCCGAGGAGCTCGACGTCGGCGGCCGCCTGTTCGACGAGCTCAAGACCGCGGCGATCCAGATGCGCACGCTGCCGATCGCGACGATCACCGGTGCGCTCCCCCGCGCGGTGCCGGGACATCGCCGCCTCTGAGGGGAAGGAGGTCGACTTCGTCGTCACGCGGCGACGGCACCGAGCTCGACCGCGTGATCCTGGAGAGCCTCGCCGAGCCGCTCCTGCACGTCGCTCCGCAACGCCGTCGGGCACGGGCTCGAGCTCCCGAGCGAGCGCATTCGGGCCGGGCAAGCCCGCGCGCGGCACGCGTCGAGCTCCGAGCCGCGCAGCACGGCGGCATCGTCGAGATCGTCGTCGCCGACGACGGCCGTGGCGTCGCGCCTCGAGGTGCTCGAGGAGGCTCGCCATGAGCGGTCGCTCGCCGACGTCCTCACGAGGCCGGGCTTCTCGACCGCCTCCGAGGTGACCGATCTCGCCGGCCGTGGCGTCGGGCTCGATGCGGTTCGCGCGTACGTCGAGTCGTTCGGCGGCAGCGCTCGAGGTCCGCAGCGAGCCTGGCGTGGGGACGGAGATCGTGCTGCGTGCTGCCGCTCGCGCTCGCTCTGCTCGACGTGCTGCTCTTCGAGCGCGGCGGCCGGGTGTTCGGCGCTGCCGCTCGCCAGCGTCGAGGAGGTCGTCGCGGTCTCGGAGATCGCTCACGCTCGAGGGCCGCGCCCGCCCTCGAGCTGCGCGGTCACACGGTGCGGCTGTCCGATCTCGCGGATCTCGTCGCCGCTCATCGGCGCCGGCGCCCACGCTGGCCGTCGTCGCCCGCGCGTCATCGTCTCCGACCGGCGGCCGCCGGGTCGCCGTCTCGTGCAACCGCCTCCTCGGCGAGGAAGAGGTCGTCGTCAAGCCGCTCGGACCGCTGCTCGACTCGCGTGCACGGCTACCTCGGTGCGGCCATCCTCGGCGACGGGCGGATCGCGCTCCTCCTCGACCCGGTCGACGCTCGTGCGGGCCCAGGACGGCCGCCGCGCCCGTGCCGCCGTGGTGACGGCCGCGGGGCCGCCGGCCGCGATCGCGCCGAAGGTGCTCGTGGTCGAGGACTCGTTCGACCGTCCGCGAGCTTCAGCGCAGTATTCTCGAAGCAGCCGGCTACCGCGTGGAGACGGCGCGTGACGGCCGAGAGGCGCCTGGCGCGCCTGGCGGGCGACGCGGAGATCGCGCTCGTGATCACCGACCTCGAGATGCCGGAGCTGGATGGGCTCGAGCTGACGCGCGCGATCCGCGCCGGCGCGCGCGCTCGTCGCTGCCGGTGGTCGTCGTCACCTCCCACGGCACGCGACGAGGATCGGCGGCTCGGTCTCGAGGCCGGCGCCGACGCGTACATCGTCAAGCGTGCGTTCGACCAGCAGGCACTGCTCGACGACTCGTCGAGCGTCTCGTAGGGCATTGAGCGCCGTGCCGCACGCGCGTGCTCATCTGCGACGACTCGCAGCACGTACGCGTCGGCGCTCTTCCGCATGCTCGAGTACGGCGACGAGATCGAGGTCGTCGGCATCCACTCGACGGCCGAGGCGGCGATCGCCGACTCTGCCGCGGCTCGAGCCCGATCTCGTGACCATGGATCGTCGAGCTCCCGGGCATGTCCGGGTTCGAGGCCGTCGAGCAGATCATGAGCGTCCGGCCGACGCCTATCCTCGTCCTCTCGGCGCACGTCGGCAGCGCGCCGTGGTCGCCGCCACCCTCGCCGCCGGCGCGCTCGAGGTGATGAGCAAGGTCGACCTCCTCGCTCGCCGAACCGGGCAGCGCCGCCGGCGCCGCGTTCCGGCGCCGCGTCGAGCTGCTCTGCCCGTGCGCGCGTGATCCGTCATCCGCGCGCCGGGCTCGGCGCCCCCCGCCGCAGCGCCGAGCCGCGGAGGCCGGCGCCGCACGGCTCCGTCGATCGGCATCTGCGCCTCCACCGGCGGCCCGCAGGCGCTCGTCGCCGTCCTCTCGGCGCTTCCCGCCGCGTACCCGGTGCCGATCCTCGTCGTCCAGCACATCGCCGCGGGGTTCACCGACGGTCTCGCCCGCTGGCTCGACGGTGCCGTGCCGCCGCCCGTGACGCTCGCGACCGACGGGGTGCGAGCTGACGCACCGGGGTCTTCGTCGCGCCGGAGGGGGCCCATCTCCGCTCGTCCGCCCGGGCGGCCTGCTCGCGCTCGACCGCCGCTCGCCCGCCCGGCCTGCACCGGCCCTCCGCGGACGTCCTGCTCCACCAGCATCGCGGCAGACGGCGGGAGCCGCGGGCGTCGGCGTCGTCCTCACCGGAATGGGCCGCGACGGGGCTGCCTGGACCGGTGCGCTCGTCGAGGCGGGCGGGCTCACGATCGCCCAGGACGAGGCAGACCTCGGCGATCTACGGGATGCCGCGCGAGGCCGCGCGGGCGGGCGCGGAGCTGATCCTGCCGCTGAGCGAGATCGCCGGCGTGCTCACCGGTGTCGCGCTGGAGCGGAGAAAGAGGCCGCGGTGAACCGGGAGCTCGACCGGGTGGCCGCCGTGCTCCGCGGCGCGAGCGGGATCCGGCTCGAGCCCTCCCAGTACCCGGGCCTGCGCGCGGCGCTCGCCAGAGTCCTCCCGGGCGGCGACGCGGCCGCCTTCCTCCGTGCCGCCCAGTACCCGGTCGCCGGAGCCGAGACGGTGGCGCGGCTCATCGACGCGGTCACCGTGCAGGAGTCGTCGTTCTTCCGGGACCGCCGTCAGCTCGACGCCGTCGACTGGCCGCTCCTGCTCGACCGCGCCCGGGCGGCCGGCTCGGACCGGATCCGGGTCTGGAGCGCGGCCTGTGCCTCCGGCGAGGAGCCCTACACGCTCGCCCTCATGGCCGCCGAGGCGTTCGCGCCGGCGCCGCCCCCGGTCCACGTCCTCGGCACGGACATCTCGGCCACCGCGCTCGAGGGCGCGCGCGCCGCCGCCTACCGCGAGCGCTCGCTCCGTGCCGTCGAGCCCGGCCTCCGCGTCCGCTGGTTCCGCGAGGAGGACGGCCTCTTCTCGCTCGAGGACGGGAGCCGCCGTCTCGTCCGCTTCGAACGGCACAACCTCGCCCGCGACCCGATCCCGCCCGCCGGGGAGGAGCGGTTCGATCTGATCGTCTGCCGGAACGTCCTCATCTACCTCGACGGGGAGACGGTCGAGCGGGTGATCGGCGCCCTCGAGCTGGCGCTGCGCCCCGGCGGGATGCTGATCCTCGGCTCCGCGGACACGCTCTGCGGCACGGTGCAGCGGCTCGCGCGGCTCGGCGAGCGCGAGGCGCCGTCGCCGGGTCCGGCGCCGCCGCCCGCTCGGGCGCGCCGACGGGCGGCCGGAGCCGTTCGACGCCGAGGGCTGGTTCCGGCAGGGCCTCGCCGACCTCCAGGCGGGCGAGGCGTCCACGGCGGTCGGCTCGCTCCTGCGGCGCTCTACGTCGACCAGTCCTTCGCCCTCGCCGCGTTCACGCTCGGCCGGGCGCACGAGGCCGCCGGCGACGGCGGCTCGGCGCGGCGTGCCTACGAGCAGGCGCTCCGGACGGTCGCGCTCGCGGACGGGCGCTACGACCACCTGCTCGAGCGGGCCGGCCTCGGTGACGTGACAGCCGCGTGCCGCGCGAGGCTGGCGGCGCTCGGCCCGGCGACTACGATGCGTGCGAGGTGAATCCGACCGGGTGAGCGCACGGCTGGTGATCGCGGACGACTCGGAGACGATCCTCGCGCTCCTGGCCGTCGCCGTCCGCCGTGGCGGGTACGAGCCGGTGCTCGCGCGCGACGGCGACGAGGCGCTCGCGGCGTTCCGCGAGCACGAGCCGGAGCTCGTGATCCTCGATGCCGTCATGCCGGGCCTGACCGGCTTCGAGGTCTGCCGGGCGATCCGCGACGAGGAGCGGGAGGGCCGCCGGACGCACGTGATCATGCTCAGCGCAGGCTCCGAGGCGGGCGACCGCAGGCACGCCGACGAGGCGGGGGCGGACGAGTTCGTGGCGAAGCCGTTCAGTCCGTCGGATCTGCGCGACCGCGTCGCCGAGATCCTCGGCGAGCCCTCCTAGGCGGTTGCGCCCGGTGGCGCGGTCCGCCCCGCCCGCAAGACTTCCCCGGACTCTCGGGAAAGGGGAAACGGATGAGGGGCCGCGTCCCGGTCGTCCTGTCGCTCGTCGCGCTCGTCGTCTCGCTGCTGTCGCTCACGCAGCGGGGCACCGCCGAGACGCTGCTGCCGCCGCACAGCGTCGGCACCGTGCAGCTCCGCAACGGCGCCGTGACCGCGGCGAAGGTGAAGGCCCATTCGCTGCTCGCGCGCGACTTCAAGCGCGGCCAGCTCCCGCGCCGGCCCCCGCGGCCTGCCCGGCGCTCCGGGGCCGAGCGACGCCTACTCGGCCTCGCTCGCCGGCCCGGCGCCGGTCGCCGTGCGCGACACCCCGGCGACGCTCGCCGAGCTCGAGATCCCGCAGGCCGGCAGCTACGTGATCGAGGCGAACGCGTACTTCGAGTCGAGCGGCTCCGGCATCGCGTCGCTCACGTGCGTCCTCGACACGCTCGAAGGGGCGAAGGACGAGGTGCGACTCCTGGCGGGGAACCCGACGCCGGTCGCGCTCTCCGTCGTGCACACCTACGAAGGCCCGGGGGCGGTCGACCTCGGCTGCGCCGGCCGCGCGCCCGCCGATGCCTACTCGATCCGGATCACGGCGATCAGGGTCGGCACGCTCACCGACACGGGCCTCGCCCCGGCGAGGCGCCGTGAGCGCAGACGGGCGGCGGACGCTCCGGCGGCCGCGCCGCCGCAACGGGCTCTCCGCCGAGGAGCGCCGCGCGATGCTCGACGAGCTCTTCTACGAGGGGCCCGAGCTCGTCCCGTACCTGTTCCGCCTCGCGATCCTGATGGGCCTCGCGTCGGTGATCGCCGCGCTCGGGCTGATCGCCGACTCGGCGGCGGTCGTGATCGGCGCGATGCTCGTCGCGCCGCTGATGACGCCGCTGATGGCCGTCGCCGCCTCGCTGACGATGGGCTCGACGAAGCGCCAGCTCGAGGCGGGCCTGCTCGTGCTCGGCGCCTCGGTCGAGGCCGTCGGGGTCTCCTGGGTCGTCTCGGCGGTGGTGCCGGCGTTCCGGCCGATCTTCCTCTCCCACGAGCTGCTCACGCGCACCGAGCCGCGCCTGCTCGACCTGGCGATCGCGATCGCCGCCGGCGCGGCGGGCGCCTACGTCACCGTCCGGCGCAAGGCCGCGGGCGCTCTGCCGGGCGTCGCGATCTCGGTCGCGCTCGTGCCGCCGCTCGCCGCGGTCGGCGTCCTGCTCGAGATCGGCCGCGTCCACCTCGCGACGGGCGCCGCGCTGCTCTTCGTGACGAACCTGTTCGCGATCCTCCTCTCGGCGGCCGTCGTCTTCCTGCTCACCGGCTTCGTCCCGTGGGGCCTCGCCCGGCGGCGGCGGCACCGGATCGCGGTCGGCGTGCTCTCGACGCTCGTCGCGGTCGGGATCGTCGCGTACCCGCTCCAGCGCGAGAGCCGCGCCGTGCTCGCGAAGGCGCAGGGCGAGCAGGCGGTCGGCCAGGCGATCGCGGACTGGCTCGGCGAGACGGGGCTCCAGGTGACGGGGGAGAGCGTGGACGTGACGGGCGGCGGGCTCGTCGTCACCGTCGACGTCGTCGGCCCGAAGCCGCCGCCGCCGGCGTCCACGCTGGCCCGGCTCGTCGCGGAGCGCAACCACCGGCACGTCGAGCTGACCGTGCGCTGGACGGAGCAGCGCGCGGAGCAGGCGCAGGGAGGGGCCTAGGAGGGGGCTCGGCCCGCTGGGCGCCGAGGTTCGCGGCGATCCGGTCGAGCAGGCGGCGCAGCTCGGCCCGCTCCTCGTCGGTCAGCCCGGCGAGGGCGGTCTGCTGGAACGCGAGCGCGTCGCCGAGGAGCTGGTCGTGCAGTCGCTTGCCCGCCTCCGTCGGCTCGATCCGGCGGACGCGGCGGTCGTCCGGGTCGACGAGGCGGCGGACGAGGCCGAGCTGCTCGAGCCGGTCGACGTGATGGGTGATCGTGGCGCCCTCGACGTGGACGTGGCTCGCGAGCACGGTCTGGCTCACGCTGCCCTCCTCGCTCAGGGCGCTGAGCACGATCCACGTCGCGAGGGAGGCGCCGGAGCTCCGGAGCATGTCCTCGAAGGCCTCGCGGAGCGACTTCGCGGTGAAGACGAGATGGCGCCCGAGCGAATCCACGCGCGGAGCATCGTCACCAGATGTACTTCGATCAGTAATCATTTGACGTCGTATGGATTGTTGCACGTAGCCTGGCGGAATGCTTGCACGCCTCGGGCACTGGATCGCGCACCACCGCCGGCTCGTGATCGGCGTGTGGATCGCCCTCACCCTGTTCGGCGCCTTCTCGGCGGGCCAGGTCTCGAAGCGCTGGTTCCAGAGCTTCTCGATCCCCGGCTACTCGGCCTACGAGGCGAACGTGCGCACGCTGAACGCGTTCGGCAGCGGCGACCAGCCGCCGCTCGTGGCCGTCTTCCACTCCGAGCGGCGACATCACGAAGGTCGCCGGCATCCCGCAGGCGATCGCCGCCGCGGCCGCGGTCAACCCGGGTGCGCGCACCTCGTCCTACTGGTCGACCGGCTCGCGCGCCTACGTCTCCAAGGACGGCCACACGGCGTTCGCCGAGATCTACCCGCCGGGCCACGCGACGTTCAGCGCGTCGACGCACATCGACCAGGTGCGCGCGACGCTGCAGAAGGCGACCCCGGCGGGCGTCACGGCGAACCTCACCGGCCGCGACGCGCTCGAGGCCGCGTCGTCCGGCGGCAAGGGGCCGAGCATCCTCACCGAGGCGCTGATCGGCGGCGCCGGCGCGCTCGTGATCCTCTTCTTCGTCTTCGGGACGCTGCCCGCCGTGCTGATGCCGCTCGTCGTCGCGGTCGCCGCGATCCTGAACACGTTCACGCTCGTCTGGCTGCTGACGTACCTGACCGACGTCTCGATCATCGTCCAGTTCCTGATCGCGCTCGTCGGCCTCGGGGTCGCGATCGACTACGCGCTCCTGATGATCTTCCGCTTCCGCGACGAGCTGCGGGAGGGCAACGACGTCGAGTCGGCGCTCGTCGAGACGATGACCCACGCGGGCCGGTCGGTGATCGTCTCCGGCTCGACCGTCGCGGTCGGTCTCCTCTCGATGGTCGTCCTGCCGCTGCCGTTCATCCGCTCGATCGGGATCGGCGGCATGCTGATCCCGGCCGTGTCGGTGATCGCGGCGATCACGCTGCTGCCGGCCCTGCTCGCCACGCTCGGGACGCGGATCAACAGCCTGCGCGTGCTGCCGAAGCGGCTCGTCGACCGCGGCCACCCCGAGGACGGGCTCTGGGGCCGCTGGGCGGGCTTCGTGATGCGGCGGCCGTGGCCGGTCGCGATCGCCGGGCTCGCCGTCGTCGGCCTGCTCGTCTACTCCGGCTTCCAGATGAACCCGAGCGAGGCGCAGGCGAAGGACCTGCCCGGATCGGGCGACGCGATCGCCGGACGCGCCGCGCTCGCGCAGGCGGGCATCTCGCCCGGCGTGATGAAGCCGTTCGTCGTCCTCGTCGAGCACGGCGCGAACCCCGAGCCGATCGCGGCGAAGCTGCGCGCGACGCCCGGCATCGCCGGCGCGGCCGCGCCGAAGGACTGGCGCAAGGGCCCCGACTCGCTCGTCGAGGCGTTCCCGGCGATCGACGGCGCCGCGCCCGGGATCCAGCAGATCGTCACGCGCGTCCACACCGAGCTGAACGGCACCGAGCGCGACGCTCGGCGGCGTCGCCGCGGTCGACCGCGACTTCGTGCACGCGGTCTACGGGAACTTCCCCTACGTGCTCGGGTTCGTCGTCCTGCTGACGTTCATCCTGCTCGCGCGCGCGTTCCGCTCGCTCGTGCTGCCGCTGAAGGCGGCGATCCTCAACCTCGTCTCGCTCGGCGCCGCGTTCGGGATCATCGTCTTCATCTTCCAGCAGGGCCACGGCTCGGAGGCGATCTGGAGCGTGCCGGCGACCCAGTCGATCATCCCGTGGATCCCGCTGATGATCTTCGCGTTCCTGTTCGGCCTCTCGATGGACTACGAGGTCTTCATGCTCTCGCGGATGCGCGAGGCGTACGACGAGACCGGCGACACGCCGGCGGCCGTCGCGCTCGGGCTCGCCCGCACCGGCAAGCTCGTGACGAGCGCCGCCGCGATCCTCATGTTCGCGTTCTTCGTGCTCTCCTCGAGCCCCGGCACCGACATCAAGCAGTTCGGGATCGGCCTCGCCGCCGGGATCATCTTCGACGCGACCGTGATCCGCGCCCTGCTCGTGCCCGCGCTGATGCGGATCCTCGGCGAGTGGAACTGGTGGCTGCCCGGCTGGGCCGCGAAGGCGCTGTTCGTTCCGGCGCGAGCCGGGTGTGGCCGGCGAGCCGGTGCTCGAGGAGTCCTGAGCGCGTCGCAGCGCGGCGGCTCGCGCTGTTCCCGTCGCACCGCTTCGCGGCCCCGCGCTCCGCGGGGGGCCGCTGTGCTTTTCTGCTCGGGAACGGCGTCCGGTGCGGGCGGCTGCCTGGAGGCGGGGCGGCTGACCGCGCCCGCGCAGGTCGGGCGCGGCGAGGATGGCCGCTACGCCAGCAGGGCGTCTTCGAAGGGGAAGGTCGAGAGCAGCTCGATCCCCTCGTCGGTGACGAGGACCTGCTGCTCGAGCTTCACGCCCTCGCGGCCGCCCTCCTCGCCGATGTAGCTCTCGACGCAGATCGTCATCCCCGGCTCCAGCTCGCCGTCGTAGCCGGAGTCGGCGTAGTCCATGCGGTGGTAGAGGTACGGGTACTCGCCGGTCATGCCGCAGCCGTGCGCGGAGAGGTAGTAGCGGTTCGCGACGAACCGGTCCGGGATCGTCCACGCCCGCTCGGAGTACTCGCGGAACGAGAGGCCGGGGCGGAGCAGCTCGAGGTTCGTGTGCACCTGCTCGAACGCGTGCCGGTACAGCTCGCGCTGGTGCGCCGTCGGCTCGTCGGGGCCGGCGTGGAAGGTGCGCGAGAAGTCGCAGTAGTAGCCGTGGCAGCCGACGACGTCGGTGTCGAGCGCGACGAGCTCGCCCGGCTCGATCCGGCGCTCGCCCGTCTCCTGGAACCACGGGTTCGTGCGCGGGCCGGAGGAGAGGAGCCGCGTCTCGACGTACTCGCCGCCGAGCGCGATCACGCTCTGGTGGAGGATCGACCACAGCTCGTTCTCGCTCAGGCCGGGCGCGAGCGCGGCGCGCATCCGGGCGACGCCCGCCTCGGTGGCGGCGATCGAGGCGCGGATGCAGCGCAGCTCCTCGGCCGACTTGACCGCGCGCGCCCGCTCGACCGGCGCCTGCGCGTCCGCGACGTCGAAGCCCTCGGCCGCGAGCGCGAGCGCCGCGCCCGGCGTTGACGCGCTCGACGCCGACGCGCGCCCGGGCGCCGCAGTGCGCGCGCACGAGCTGTGCGACCTGGGACGCCCACGCCAGCTCGGCGTCGGCGACGGCGGGGCCGGCGGCGACGTAGCTCGCGGTGATCGACGGGCGGATCTCGTCGATCGTCTCCAGCCCCTCGGCGAGGTGCATGCAGCCGGGGAACTCGTGCAGGACGACGGGGCCGTCGAGCGGCAGGAAGAGGTAGCGCACCGGGTTGCGCAGGTGGAAGACCTGCATGTTGCGCGCGCCGGTCGCGTAGCGGACGTTGACCGGGTCGACGAGGACGCAGGCGTCGAGCCGCGTGCGCCTCCATCTGCTCGCGCACGCGCCGCAGCCGGTGGGCGCGAAGCGCGACGAAGTCGATGGCCTCCGGCGGCGCGAGGTCGTCGAGCTGCGCGAGGTCCGCCAGGTCGCCCCGCTCCGCGTGCCAGTCGACGTTCATCGGCCGGAGTCTGGCAAGCCGTGGCCTGGCGTGGGGTCGTCCGCTCGTCGCCGCGCCCGACCTGCGCGGGCGCGGTCGCCGCGCTCCCGCGTCCGCCTGACCGCCGGCGCCGGGCAGAGCGAGCCGGGCTCGCTCAGGCAGCTACTGCCAGGCGTCGCCGACGGCGGTCTCGATGCGGCGGGCGGCGGCGGTCACGGCGGCGCCGAGCTCCGGCTCGGCGGGCCGGATCCGCTCGGTCGGGCCGGCCACCGTCACCCCGGCGAGCAGCCGTCCCGCCCGGTCGAGGATCGGGGCGGCGACGCCGCTCGCGCCCTGGTCGAGCTCGCCGTGGCTGACGGCGCGGCCGCGCCGGCGGATCTCGGCCAGCTCGCGGCGGAGCTCGTCGAGGTCGCGCTCCGGCTCGAGCAGCGCGGCGGCGGCGAGCACGCGCCCGGCCTGCTCGGAGTCGAGGTGGGCGAGCAGCACCTTGCCGGAGGCGCCGCGGTGCATCGGCACGACCCGCCAGCGGTCGTAGGTGAGCCGGATCGGGCGGGAGCCCTCGATCGACGCGAGCCCGATCGAGCTCACGCCCGCGGGTGCCGTCAGCAGGACGCTCTCGCCGAACTCGCGGGCGAGCTCCTCCATCGGCCCGCGCGCGGGCTCGAGCAGGGCGGGCCCGAGCCGGTCCTCGGCGCGGCGGGCGAGCTCGAGCACGCGCAGGCCGAGGGCGATGCCGCGGCGCGGGCGCCGCTCGACGAAGCCGTGGCGCTCGAGCGACTGCACGAGCCGGTACGTCGAGCTGAGCGGGAGCCCGGCGCGCTCGGCGAGCTCGGCGGCGCCGAGCGGCCGCTCGGCGGCGACGAGCGCCGCGAGCAGGTCCGCGACGCGGTCGATCGTCTGGCCGGGGCCCTCGGCGGTGCGGGCGGCGGCCGTCACGTCTCCAGGCTGTGCTCGGCGGCCTCGCGGTCGAGCACACGCAGCTCCGGCTCGGTGAGCAGGCCCGGGCCCTCGTGCTCCGACAGCTCCTGGCGCTCGCCGGCGCGGGCGGCGACGCGCTCGCTCAGCTCCCCCATCGAGACCGCGTCGACGAGCCCGTCGAGGTCGGGCGACCACTCCGTCACGTCGCCCAGCATCGGCACGTACTTGCGGACGGTCGCGTACGCCGTCCCGGTGCCGCGGCCGAGCGGCCGGCTCTCGCGCATGTCCACCGCCTGGGCGGCGATCACGAGCTCGTGCACGACCATCCGGTGCGCGACCGAGACGAGCTCGTAGGTCTTGCGCACCCCGAGCGGCGCCATGCTCGCGTGATCCTCGACGCCCTCGGCCACCTGGCCCGCGTAGTCGAGCGAGACCGGGTTCGCGAGCGAGCGCGCCTCGGCCGCGAGCGCCGCGCACCAGCGGCCCATCGGCTTGAGCCCGTTCGTCGGGCCCTCGTCGACCGCCAGCTCGCTCGGCAGGCCGCTGAAGTGGTGCCAGAGCAGCTTCTGCACGCGCTCGTTCGCGATCTTGACCGCGTTCGCGATCGCGATCCGCACGAGGTCGAACGCCATCGCCACGCCCACGACGTCGAAGTTGCCGACGGAGATGATCGTGCCCTCGTCGACGAGGACGAGCGGGTTGTCGTTCGCGGCGTTCAGCTCCGCCTCGAGCGTCGCGCGGGCGTACGCGAGCGCGTCGTAGAGGGCGCCGTGCGTGCGCGGGATGCAGCGGTACGAGAGCGGGTCCTGGAGGTTCCGGGCCGCGCCGGGCTCCCAGAGGAACGAGCCGTCGAGCAGGTCGCGGAGGCGGCTCGCGGCGGTGTTCAGCCCGATCTGCGGCTGGAGCCGCGCCGTGCCCGGGTGGATGATCGAGAGGTTGCCGGCGAACCCCTCGAGCGAGAGCGCCGCGGCCACCTGGAACGCGTCGGTCAGGTCGGCAACGTCGTTCAGGACGAGCGCGCCGCGGCCGAGCGAGACGCCGTTCGCGCCGATCAGCGCGAGCGCCTCCTTCGCCGCCAGCTCGATCGGCTCGAGCCCGACGCGTGCGAGCGCGTCGCCGCCGCCGAGCACCTCGCCGTCGACCTCCGCGCGGCCGATCCCGATCAGCACCTTGCCGATGTCGGACATCTCGGAGAGGTCGCCCTGGCCGACGGAGCCGATCGAGCGCACGACCGGGTGCACGCCCGCGTTCAGCGCGGCGACGAGCAGCTCGACGAGCTCCCGCCGGACGCCGACGCCCGCCTTCGCCATCCCGTTCGCCCGCGTGACCATCATCGCCCGCACGACCTCGGTCGCGAGCGGCCGCCCGTACGACGACGTCTGGTCGGCGACCGTGGCGAACGAGAAGCGGGCCAGCTGCTCGGGCGGGATCCGGTAGCGGGCGAACGAGCCGAGGCCCGTGTTGACGCCGTACACGGCCTCGCCGCTGACGAGCACGCGCTCGACGACGTCCCGGGCGAGGCGGATGCGGCGGAGCGCGTCCTCGCCGATCGTCACGTGCGCGCGGCCGCGGGCGACGGCGACGACGTCGTCGACCGACAGCGCGTCGCCGGTCAGCTCGACGATTCTCTCGTTCTGCGAGACGTTGTCGCCGTCTTTGCGCATTTGCTGCCGCAATATTATCGTTCAGCAGGATGACAGACCAGCAGGACGATCTCGACCTCGTCGTGCGCGGCCGGCTCGCGCTGCCGGGGCGGGAGCCCGCGGCCGGGACGCTCGGCGTGGCGGGGGGCCGGATCGTCGCCGTCGCGGGACCGGACTGCGCCGCTCGAGGGCGCGGCGGAGCTCGACGCCGGCGACGCGCTCGTCCTGCCCGGGGTCGTCGACGTCCACGTCCACACGCGCAGCTTCGCCGGCGAGGGCATCGAGGCGGCGACGCGCGCGGCCGCGGCCGGCGGCGTGACGACGATCGTGGACATGCCCTACGACGCGGCGGGCATGGTCGCCGACCCGGACGCGTTCGCCGCGAAGGCCGCCGACGTCGAGCGGGAGGCGCTCGTCGACGTCGCGCTCTGGGCGACGGTGCCGCCGCGCGGGCCGCTCGAGCACGTCGCCGAGCTCGTCCGCGCCGGCGCGTGCGCGTTCAAGCTCTCGACCTTCGAGACCGACCCGGTCCGGTTCCCGCGCATCCCCGACGACCAGCTCCTCGCCGCCTTCGCCGCGATCGCAGCCGCGGGCGGTCTCGCCGGCGTCCACAGCGAGAACGACGAGATCGTGCGCGCCCTCATCGCCGCCGAGCAGGCAGCGGGGCGCGTCGATCCGCTTGCGCACGCCCGCTCGCGCCCGCCGGTGGCCGAGACCGAGGCGATCGCGCGCTGTCTCGAGCTCGCGCGCGCGACCGGCGCGCGGCTCCACCTCTGCCACGTCACCGTCGGCCGCGGCGTCGAGCTCGCGCGCCGTGCCCGCGGCGACGGCGTCGACGTGAGCGCCGAGACGTGCCCGCACTACCTCGTGCTCGACGAGTCCGAGCTCGAGCGCCGCGGCGGCGAGGCGAAGATCAACCCGCCGCTGCGTCCGGCCGCCGAGGTCGAGGCGCTCTGGCGCGCGCTCGAGAGCGGCGACCTGCGGATCGTCTCCTCCGACCACGTCGGCTGGCCGGCCGAGCGCAAGCACGGCGACGACGTCTTCGCGCTCTCCTCCGGTGCGCCCGGGCTCGAGCTCGAGCTGCCGCTGCTCCACGACGCGTTCCGTGCCCGCGGGCTGCCGCTCGCGCTCCTCGCCCACGTGACCGCCGAGGCGCCGGCGCGCCGCTTCGGGCTCTGGCCGCGGAAGGGCGCGCTGCGCGCGGGCGCCGACGCCGACCTCGTGCTGCTCGACCCCGACGAGCGCTGGGTCGTCGACCCGGACACGCTCGTCACGGCGGCCGGGTGGAGCCCGTATGCCGGCCGCGAGCTGCGCGGCCGCGTGCGGACCGTGCTCGCGCGCGGCGAGACGGTCTTCCGCGACGGCCGCGTCGTCGCGGCGCCGGGGCGCGGCGCCTTCGTCCCGTCCGCGACCGGCGCCCGGGAGCCGGTGCGTGTCTGAGTCTGCGCCGCGCGTCCGGGCCGCCCGCGGGAGCGAGCTGCGCTGTCGCGGCTGGCGCCAGGAGACGATCCTGCGCCTGCTCGAGAACACGCTCGAGCTGGCCGAGCGCCAGGAGGACCTCGTCGTCTACGCCGGCCACGCGAAGGCGGCCCGCGACTGGGAGAGCTACGAGCGGATCGTCGCCTCGCTGCGCACGCTGCGCGACGGGCAGACGCTCGCGATCCAGTCCGGCAAGCCGGTCGCCGTCTTCCCGACGCACCCGTATGCGCCGCTCGTGGTGATGGCGACCGGGATCCTCGTCGGCCGCGACCAGACGCCCGAGCGTTTCTACGAGCTCGAGGACGCGGGGCTCACGATCTGGGGCGGGCTCACCGCCGCCGCGTGGCAGTACATCGGCGCGCAGGGCGTGATCCAGGGCACGTACGAGACGTTCGCCGCGGTCGCGCGCGAGCACTTCGGCGGCTCGCTCGCCGGGCGGCTCTGCGTCTCGGCCGGGCTCGGCGGGATGGGCTCGGCGCAGCCGCTCGCGGTCACCGTCCTCGGCGGCGTGCTCCTCTGCGCCGAGGTGGACGCCGAGAAGCTCGAGCGCCGCCGCCGCGACGGCTACGTCGACCGCGCGACCGGCGACCTCGCGGAGGCGATCGGCTGGGCGCGGGAGGCTGCGGCGGAGGGGCGGCCGCTCTCGGTCGCCGTCCACGCGAACGCCGTCGAGCTGCTCGAGGAGCTGATCGAGAGCGGCGTCGCTCCCGACGTCGTCACCGACCTCACCGCCGCGCACGACCTTCGCTACGGCTACGTGCCGGTCGGCACCTCCGCCGCCGAGGCGGCCGAGCTGCGGCGCACCGACCCGGACGCGCTCGTCGAGCGGGGCCGCCGCGCCGTCGTCCGCCACGTGCAGGCGCTCCTCGAGCTCCGCCGCCGCGGCTCGGTCGTCTTCGACTACGGGAACAACATCCGCCCGCAGGCCGCGACCGCGGGCCTCGCGGAGGCGCTCGACATCGACATCTTCACGGAGCGCTACCTGCGCCCCCTCTTCTGCCGCGGCATCGGGCCCTTCCGCTGGATCTGCGTCTCCGGCGCGGTCGAGGACCGCGACCTGATCGACGACCTCTGCCTCGAGCTCTTCGCCGACGAGGAGCGCGTCACGACGTGGATCGAGCTCGCGCGCAAGCACGTCCCGCTGCAGGGGCTGCCGGCGCGGATCGGCTGGCTCGGGCACCGCGAGCGCTCGCGGCTCGCGCTCGCCGTCAACGACGCCGTCGCGGACGGGCGCCTCGCGGGCCCGGTCGCGTTCACGCGCGACCACATGGACGCGGGCGCGATGACCCACCCGTTCATCATCACCGAGCGGATGCGCGACGGCTCCGACTCGATCGCCGACTGGCCGGTGCTCGACGCGCTGCTCCTGACCGCCTCGATGGCCGACCTCGTCGTCATGCACGCGGGCGGCGGCGGCTACGCCGGCTACTCGCTGAGCGCGGGCGTCACCGTCGTCGCGGACGGGACGCCGGGCGCGGCGGTGCGGCTGCGGCGCGCGCTCGACGCGGACACGGGCCTCGGCGTGCTGCGCCACGCCGACGCGGGCTACGAGGAGGCGCGCGCCGAGGCGGAGCGCGCCGGACTGGGCCTCGGCAACGACGAGGCAGGCGACTACCCGGAGGTGGGCACGTGAGAGATCTGGACGCAGCGGCGGTGGAGGCGGCGGTTCGCGGCGGGTCGGTGCTCGCGTGCGGCGGCGGCGGGTGGGTCGACCACGGCTACCTCGTCGGGCGGACCGCGATCTCCTACGGGACGCCCCGGCTCGCCACCCTCGACGAGATCGACCCGGACGCGCTCGTCGTGACGGTGACCGCGATCGGGGCGCCGGGCGCGGCGGCGTGGGAGATGCGCCCGCGCGACTACGTGCGCGCGTTCCAGCTCCTCGCGGCCGAGCTCGACGCGCCGGTCGTCGGGACGATCACGGCGCAGAACGGCTCCAGCACGACGTGCAACGGCTGGGTGCAGTCGGCGGTGCTCGGGACGCTCGTGCTCGACGCGGCGGGCGACGGCCGCGCGCACCCGACCGGGAAGATGGGCTCGATCGGGCTCACCGCCGGAGGCGGGCTACGTCGCCGTCCAGTCGGTCGCGGGCGGCAACCGGGCCGACGGGCGCTATCTCGAGGCGGTCGTGCGCGGGCCGGTCGCGCTCTGCGCGAACGTCCTGCGCACCGCGTCCGACCAGTCGGGCGGCTTCATCGCCTCGGCGCGGAACCCGGTGCGGGCGAGCTACGTGCGCGAGCACGCGGCGGTCGGCGCGATCTCGCTCGCGCTCGAGCTCGGCGAGGCGATGATCGCCGCCGAGGAGCGCGGCGCCGAGGCGGTGATCGACGCGATCGTCGACCGGCTCGGCGGCAGCATCCTCGCCCGCGGCCCCGTGCGGGCGAAGGAGATGCGCTACGAGCACGCGTTCGACATCGGCTCGCTCGCGGTCGGCGACGTCGAGCTCGGCTACGTCAACGAGTACCTCACCGCCGAGTCGGGAGGCGAGCGTCTGGCAACCTTCCCCGACGTGCTGACGACGCTCTCGCTCGCCGACGGCCGCCCGGCCGCGATCAAGGATCTCGCCGACGGCGACGAGGTCGCGGTGCTCTACGCCGACAAGTCGAAGATCCCGACCGGCGACGGCGTGCGCGACCCGTCCGTCTACCCGGAGGTCGAGGCGATGCTGGGGAAGCCGCTGGCCGAGCATGCCCTCGCCTGACGGCGCGCGCGTCGCGGCCCGGCTCGAGGCGCTGTGGCAGATCGCGCACGGGCCCGGCGGCGGCGCCGACCGGCCCGCGTGGTCGGCGGCGGAGGCGCGCGGCGTCCGGCTCGTCGCCGGCTGGGCGCGCGAGGCGGGTCTCGAGCCGGCGCTCGACCCGTACGGAAACCTCTGGGCCGCGCCGCCCGGCGCAGGGGCGGCTCGTCTCCTCCGGGTCGCACGTCGACACGGTCCCCGACGGCGGCCGCTTCGACGGGGCGCTCGGGGTCGTGCTCGCGCTCGAGGCCGCCGAGGCGCTGCCGGGCCGGGTCGCGCTCCTCTCCTGCGCGGCCGAGGAGGCGCCGCGCTTCGGCGCCGGGACGCTCGGGTCGCGGCTCGCCACCGGTGTGCTCGCCGACGAGGCGCTCGACCGGATCGTCGACGCCGGCGGCGTGACCGGGCGGCAGGCGCGCGACGCGTTCCTGGCGGAGCTGCTCGATCTGCCGCGGCTCGCGGCGCTGCCGCTCGAGCGGATCGCGACGCACGTCGAGGTGCATATCGAGCAGCGCGGCGAGCTGCGCTCGCGCGGCGCCCGGCTCGGCGTCGTCGAGCGCGTCGCCGTGCCGCACCGCCACGAGGTCGTGGTCGTGGGTCGCGCCGGGCATGCGGGCGAGGTGGCGATGGCGACGCGCGCCGACGCGCTCGCCGCGGCGGCGGAGCTCGTGCTCGCGCTGGAGGAGGCGGCGCGCGGGGCGGAGCCGCCGACGGTGGCGACGGTCGGCACCCTCGGCGTCGAGCCGGGCGCGGTGAGCATCATCCCGGGCCGCGTGGTGCTCGGCCTCGAGGTGCGCGGGACCGACTCGGCCCAGGTCGCCGCAGTCGAGGAGGCCTTCGCCGCCGCGTGCGACGAGGTCGCGGCGCGGCGCGGCGTCACGGTGACGCGGCGCCTGCTGCGCGGCGGCGAGCCGGCGGTGCTCGACCCGGCGCTCGTCGAGGCGGCGCTCGCCGCGGCGGAGCGTCAGGGCGTCGCCGCGGTGCGCACCCACTCGGGCGCGGGCCACGACGCGCAGCATCTCGCCGCCCGGGTCCCGGTGGCGCTCCTCTTCGTTCCGCTCGCCGGCGGCGAGAGCCACACGCCCGCGGAGCACGCCGACGCGGAGGACGTCGAGCTCGCGGCCGCGGTGCTCGTCGACCTGCTGCGGGACCGCCGGCGTTTCGTGACGAACTCGTGACGGTGCTTCGGCATGCCGAAGCACCCGGGGTTGTGGAAAACGCGTGCGGGCGGCATGGGCCGGGCGGTTCCGTCTCCGGCCGGCGGAATCGGAATGGTGACGTGACGGTCGCGAGATCGTGACGGCGCGCGCTAGGCCGTCGGGATCCGGAGCGCTCCGGCGCGGATCCGCTCGACGAGCGGCTCGAGGTCGGGAGGGAGGCTGCCGCTCTGCGGCGGGACGAGCTCCCGGACGACGGCGTGCGCCTGCCCCGTCCCGGTCCCGAGCGGGCCGGCGCCGCGCAGGTCGACCGCCCGCGCGGCGACGACGAGCTCGATCGCCGCCACCCGCCGGCCGAGCGAGACCATCTCCGCCAGCCGGCGTGCCGCGAGCGGCGCCATCGTCGTCCGGTCCTCGATCCCCGCCGCCTGGCTCGTGCTCGCGAGCTCGAACGAGACCGGCGCCGCGAGCAGGCGCGCCTCCGCCGTCAACGCCTGCGCGGCGACGCCGAGCTCGGCGAGCCCCTCGTCGGCGGTGCCGCTGCGCTCCGCGAGCCCGTCCGGGAGACCCGAGTGGAAGCCCTGGAGGAGCTTCACCGTCCGCTCGCACGCGCTCGTCAACACGGGCGCGAGCGCGATGCGCAGCACGTCGAGCGCCTGCGCGAGCGGCAGCGCGTCGAAGTTCCCGACCGAGACGAAGCGCTCCTCGCCGGGCACCGGCAGCGGGTTCTCCTGCGACGCGTTCAGCTCGATCTCGACCTGGCCGCGTCCGAACGCGAGCGCGTCGCGCGCGGCGCCGTGCACCTGCGGCAGGCAGCGGTAGGAGAGCGGGTCCTGGAGATTGCGCGCCGCGCCCTCGGCCCGGAGGAAGCTGCCGTCGAGCAGCGCGGCGAGCCGGACGAGCGTCGCCCGCAGGCCCGGGTAGGGGCGCGCCTCGCCGACGACGGGGTGGAGGAGCGCGAGGTTCGCGGCGAACCCCTCGAGGTCGAGCGCGCCGGCGACGTCGAGCGTGTCGAGCAGCAGCTCGAGATCCGCGACGGCGAGCGCCGCGAGCCCGGTCGAGTAGGCGTTGCTCGAGAGGAGCGCGAGCCCCTCCTTCGCGGCGAGATCGCGACCGCCGAGGAGCGCGTGCGCCAGGTCGGCGTTCTGGGCGAGATCGGCGACGCCGACCGAGCCGAGCGTGCGCACCTCCGGGCGCTCGCCGTCGTTCAGCGCGGCGACGAGCCGCTCCGCGAGCTCCGGGCGCACCCCGGCACGGCCGCGCGCGAGCCCGTTCGCCGCGAGGAGGATCGTCGCGCGCACCGCGTCCTCGGCCGCCGCGGCTCCCTGCCCGATCCGGTGGCCGCCCACGAGCATCCGGTTGAACGCCGCCTGCTCGCCGGCCCCGACGGCCGTGTCGCCGCGCGAGCCGACCCCGGTCGAGAGCCCGTAGACCGTCTCGCCGGCCGCGAGCGCGCGCTCGACCTGCGCCCGGCCCGCGCGCATCGCCTCGACCGCCGCCGGGTCGAGCTCGACCCGGCCCCCGCGCGCGCGACCGCGACGACCTCCGCGAGCGTCAGCGTCGTGCCCCGCAGGACGACCGTGTCCACGAGGCGTGACGCTAGACGATCGATTCCGAATTGTCGCGGGGCCGGCTGGCGTCCCTGGCGCGGCGCGGGATCGCCACGCTCGCCCGCAGCCCGTAGCGCTGCTACGAGCTGCGACCGATCGCGTCGCCCCGCTTGGTCAGGAACGCCCCCGACCGGCACGCCACTTCGGGATCGATCGTCTAGTGGGAAACCGCCGCCGCCGCGAGCTCCGACACGAGCGTGTCCGTGTGGAACCGCTCGAGCGCGAACGGCGCGATCAGGTCGGGCGTCCGCCCCGTCGCGACGAGCTCGGCCAGCGTCGTCCCGACGATCGGCGCCGCCTTGAACCCGTACGTGCCCCAGCCCGCCGAGACGTGGAAGTTCTCGAGCTCGGTCCTGCCGAGGATCGGGCTGTAGTCCGGCGACAGGTCGCAGAGCCCCGTCCACGTGCGCAGCACGCGCAGCCGCTCGAGCTGCGGGAAGAGCTCGAGCGCGTGCCGCGCCGAGACCTCGAGGAACGGGAACGTGCCGATCGACTTGTACGTCGTGTACGGCTCGATCTCGGCGCCGATCAGGAACTCGCCGCGGTCGGTCTGCGACACGTACACGTGCATCTGGGCCGAGACGATGATCGTGTCGAGGAACGGCTTCACCGGCTCGGTCACGAACGCCTGCAGGATGTGCGTCGTGATCGGCAGGCGCACGCGGGCGAGGTCGCAGACGAGCGTCGACCAGCCCGCGGTCGCGCTCACGAACGACGTCCGCCTCGACGCGCCCGCGCGGCGTCTGCACCGCGGTGACCCGGCCGCCGTCGGTCTCGATCGCCGTCACCGGGGTGTTCTGGTGCAGCTCGACGCCCTGCCGGTCGGCGCCGCGCGCGAAGCCCCAGACGACGGCGTCGTGGCGGATGATCCCGCCCGGCGGGTGGTAGAGCGCGCCGACGACCGGCCACGTGGGCTTCTGCGAGAGGTCGAGCTGCGGGCAGATCCGCCCGATCTCCGGCGGCAGCACGACGCGCGAGTCGATCCCGAGCAGCCCGTTCACCTCGGCGCGCTCCTGCATCACGCGCAGCGAGCTGTCCGAGTGGGCGAGCGTCAGGTGCCCGTGCTGGGAGAACATCAGGTTGAAGTCGAGCTCGCCGGAGAGCTGCTCGTAGAGCTTCACGCTCCGCTCGTAGAACGCCGCGCCCTCGGGCGTGCGGTAGTTCGAGCGGATGATCGTCGTGTTGCGGCCCGACGCGCCGGAGCCGATGTACGAGCGCTCGAGGATCGCGACGTTGCGGACGCCGTGGTTCTTCGCGAGGTAGTACGCGGTCGCGAGCCCGTGCGAGCCGCCGCCGACGATCACGACGTCGTAGCGGCGCTTCAGCTCCTGCCGGGGCCGCCACATGCGGGAGACGCGGAAGAGGTCCTTCACCGCGTGAGCCCCTCGGCCAGGTCGGCGGCGACCTCGGCGACGAACTGCCCGAGCTCGCGCGGCACGAAGAGGCGGAACGTCTCGCCGCCGCGCCGCTGGATCAGCGCCCGCGTGCCGCGCGCGACCGAGCCGGTGGCCGGCAGCGCGTCGAGGTCGAGCTCGGTCAGCCGCCGCAGCAGCGCCTCGCCCTCGACGTCGAACGCGGCGAGCCCCGCCGTCACGTCGTAGACGCGGTAGCCGGCCGCGGCGAGCCGCTCGCGCGCCTCGCGCGTCCCGCCCTCGCGGACGAGCAGCGCCCGGCCGGGGCCGAGCGGCAGCAGCTCCTCGCCCTCGGCGGGCGCGAGCGCGTCGACGGCGCCCCGCACCTCGAGCTTGCCGAGCGCGGAGCGGTCGACGACGGCGCCGCCGGTCCGCGCGTGCGCGAGCGGCGAGGCGAACGGCACCCCGGGCGCGCAGCCGTCCGGCGAGAGGAAGGCGAGCCTGCGTCACGAGCGCAGCCGCTCCCCGTCGGGGTCGTAGAACGGGGCGAGCGTCACGGTCGCGCCCTGCGGCGCGCCCGCGACGCGGATCGTGATCGGCATCCCGTCGGCGGCCTGGTCGGGCTCGACCCAGGCGAGGCCGATCACCCGTCCGAGCCGCTCGCTCGCGCGCGCGCTCGTGACGCGGCCGGCCGGCCGCCCGTCGCGGACGACCTGGGCGCCCTCGGCCGGCACGACGCCGTCGTCCATCGTGAAGCCGACGAGCCGCTCGCGCACGCCGCGCTCGCGCACGTGCCCGACCGCCCACTTGCCGACGAAGTCGTCCTTGTCGTCCTTGACGAGCCACGGCATTCCGGCCGAGAGGAGGTTCGACTCCGAGTCGGTGTCCTGGCCGACGATCACGTGCCCCTTCTCGAGGCGGAGCACCCGCTGCGGCTCGAGCCCGAACGGGACGGCGCCGCCGGCGACGAGCGCGTCCCAGAGGTGCTCGGCCGCGCTCGCCGGGCAGTGGAGCTCGTAGCCGAGCTCGCCGACGAAGCCGATGCGCAGGGCGAGGCACGGGACGCCGGCGACCTCGAGCTCGCGCGCGTCGAGGTAGCGGAACGCGTCGTTCGAGACGTCGGCGCCGGTGAGCGCGGCGAGCGCCTCGCGGGCGCGAGGCCCGGCGAGGTTGACCGCGGCGAGCGCGCCGGTGAGGTTCGCGATCTCGACGTCGAGGCCCCAGACCGCGTTCCACCACTCGAACCACTCGAAGACGCTCTCCGAGCCGGTCGAGGTGGTCGTGACGTAGAAGAGGTCGTCGGCGAGCCGCGCGATCGTGCCGTCGTCGATGATCCGGCCGCCGTCGGTCGTGAGCACGCCGTAGCGGACGCGCCCGACCGCGAGGTCGGCGAAGCGGTTCGGGTAGAGGCGCTCGAGGAACGCGGCCGCGTCGGGGCCCTCGACGACGAGCTTGCCGAGCGTCGAGACGTCGATCACGCCGAGCGCGGAGTGGACGGCCCGCACCTCCGCGGCCGGGTCGCCGTAGGAGAGCGCCCGCCGCCACTGCCCCGTCCAGATCAGCTCGGCGCCCGCCTGCTCGTGGCGCGCGTGGAGCGGCGTGCGCTTGCACGGCTCGTAGTGGCGGCCGGCCAGCAGGCCGAGCTCGACCGGCGCCCACGGCGGCCGCGCGGTCGTCGTGCCGATCGCCGCCTCGTCCGTTCCGGTCGCCTCGCGCGCAGCAGCCGGATCGAGGCCAGGTGGCAGAGCTTGCCCTGGCACGGGCCCCATCGTCGCGGTCGTGTAGCGCTTCGCGAGCTCGATCGCGTCGAAGCCCTCCGCGACCGCGCGCGTCAGGTCCTTCGTCGTCACGTCCTCGCAGAGGCAGACGACGCACTTCCCGTGCCCGTCGTACGAGGGCCGCGGGATCGCGGCGGCGCCGAGCTCCCCGGCGGCGGCGCCGACGACCTCGACGTTCGCGGGCAGGTCGGTCGGGACGAAGATGCCGCGCGCGGCGTCGTACTCGATGCGCGCGCCGGCCTGGGCGAGCAGCGAGTACGCGGGCTGGCGGCCGCCCGAGACGACGAGCAGGTCGCAGTCGATCGCCTCGGAGTCGATCGTCACGCGGGCGCAGGCGGCCGCTCGGCGCCCGTCGCCTCGATGCGCCGCGGCTGCTCCGTGCGCAGGTCGACCACCCGCGCCACCTCGGTTCCCGCCCGGCGCAGGTCGTCGGCGACGCCGAGGCCGTTCTCGTCCGCGCTCACGATCACGGCGCGCTCGCCCGGCTTGATCGCCCATTCGTCGACGAGCCGCCGCACGGCGTTCGGCAGCAGCACGCCGACGAGGTCGTTGCCCGGGAAAGACGAGCGGCTGCTCGAGCGCGCCCGTCGCGACGACGAGCCGCGCCGCCCGGACGCGGTAGAGGACGTCGCCCGCGTCGACCGGGACGAGGCCGCCCTCGTAGGCGCCGACCGCGCGCGCCGGGGCGAGCAGCTCGTAGCCCTGCGGCTCGAAGCCGCCGCGCTCGTCGACGAGCAGCGTCCGCTCGCCCGCCGCGGCCGCCCGCTCCGCGGCTGCGCGGCCGCTCGCGCCGCCGCCGACGACGAGCACGTCGACGCGCCGGTGCTCGGTGTCGCGGCGCAGGTGGCCCGCGCCGCCGACCCGTCCGAGCCCGGCGACGCTGCGCAGGAACCGCTCGTAGACCGGCCACAGCCGCCGCGGCCGGATCATCGTCCGGTAGTAGAAGCCGACCGGCGTGAACGGGCCGCCGAACCGGTCGACCGCCGAGAGCAGGTCGCGGTCGACCGAGCCGCGCACGTTCTGGCCGCGCACGTCGGCGCCGGCGCGCAGCGGCTCGACGCACGAGCGGACGTTCGGGACGCCGTCCACCGTGACCATGCAGTTCGCGCAGTGCCCGGAGCAGCAGAGGAGCCCGCGCGGCCGGTGGTACTTGAAGCTGCGCGAGAAGACCCGCCGCCCGGCGGCGTAGAGCGCCGAGGCGATCGTGTCGCCCGCGAACCCGGAGACGGGCTTGCCGTCGAACGTGAACGCGACCGGCGCGTCCCGGTCGATCGCCTCGCCCTGCCTGCGGCTCGAGCCTCACGGGGCGGGAACCTCGGTGCGGAGCACCTCGTTCGTGCGCGTGTCGCGCTCGGCGAGGAACCAGCGGCGGCAGCCGAGGCGGTGGTACCACCACTCGCGCTGGACGCCCGCGACGTTGGCGCGGAAGTAGACGTAGTCGGTCAGCTCGCGCAGCGTCGGCTCCGGCCCGGGGCGGCGGGTCACCTCGCCCTGGAAGCGGAACTCGTTCACGTCGCGCGGCCCGCAGTGCGGGCAGTCGAGCAGGAACGACATCAGCGTCCGCTCACGAGAGCAGCACCACCTCGTCGCCGAGCTCGCGCGTACGCCGCTCGACGAACTCGGTCAGCTCCGCCTCGATCGCCTCGTCGAGCGGCGGCCGCTCGTAGCGCTCGAGCAGCTCGGGCCACAGCTTCGCCGCGCGGGCGCGCTGGTCGAGGCCGCCGTTCCGGGTCCAGCGCTCGAAGTTCTCCGTCGAGGAGACCATGGGGCGATAGAAGCACTCGCGGAAGCGCTCGAGCGTGTGGACGGCGCCGAGGAAGTGGCCGCCCGGCCCGACCTCCTCGTGCGCGCCGAACGCGAGCGCCTCCTCGTCGATCACGGGCGGGGTGAACTGGGCCCGCAGCAGCTGCAGCATCTCGACGTCGATCACGAACTTCTCGAAGCAGTTGACGAGGCCTCCTTCGAGCCAGCCGGCCGCCTGCCAGACGACGTTCGCGCCGGCGAGGAACGCCGAGATCAGCGTGTTGAACGCCTCGCTGCCGGCCTGCGCGTCCACGGTCTGGCTCGTCGTGAGCGTGCCGCCGCCGGCGCGCCACGGCAGCCCGTAGCGGCGGGCGATCTGGCCGGACGCGTACAGGCCGAGCGCCGACTCGGGGCCGCCGAACGCGGGCGAGCCCGACTGCATGTCGATCGAGGAGAGGAAGCTGCCCATGATCGACGGGTTCCCCGGGTTCACGAGCTGGAGCAGCGAGATGCCCGTCAGCACCTCGGCGGTCTGCTGGGCGAGCGCGGCGGCGATCGTCACCGGCGCCATCGCGCCCATGAGCAGGAACGGCGTCACGAGCACGGCCTGGCCCGCGGCCGAGTACTCGAGCATCGACTCGAGCATCCGCGTGTCGAAGCGGAGCGGCGAGTTGACGTTCGCGTTCGCGAACATGACCGGCGTCTCCTCGATCCGCTCGCGGCCGCCGAAGAGGATCTCGCCCATCCGGATCGAGTCGCGCGCGTTGCCGGCCGAGAACGGGTCGCCCTCGAAGACCTTGTCGGAGAGGACGATCAGGGCGAGGTTCTGGACGAGGTGGCGCGAGTCGAGCGGCAGGTCGTTCGGCTCGCAGATGTTCCCGCCCGGGGTGTCGAGCTCGTCGAAGAGCTGGGTGAGCTTGATCAGGCGCTCGAGGTCGGCGATCGTGCCGTCGCGCCGCTCGTCGCCGAGCCGCACGAACGGCGGCCCCTGCGAGGGGGCGAAGATCATGTGGTCGCCGCCGATCACGAGGTCGTGCTCGGGGTTGCGGGCGCGCATCGTGAACTCGGACGGCGCCTTGCCGACCTGCTCGAGCACCCAGTCGGGGTCGAAGCGGACGCGGTCGCCCTCGACCGTCTGGCCGGCCGCGGCGAAGAGCTCGAGCGCGCGCGGATGGTCGAACTGGACGCCGATCTCCGAGACGAGCCGCCGCCAGCCGCGCTCGATCGTGTCGAGCGCCTCCGGGGTCAGCACCTCGTAGCGCGGCATCCGGTTGACGAACACGCGGTGATGTTGCCATATTCTCAACGAGAGTTGTAGATGCAACCACCGTCGAGCTCATCCGTCGATCCGGCCGGGAGCCATGTCCCCTCGGGCCATGGCCCGGGACCTGGTCCCGAGCCATGGCCGGAAGGGACGGTGCCGGGACCGGTGGGCGGTACCCCGCGGCGGCCCGAGGCCGCTCCGGCAGCGACATCCGTCGACCGACACGTCCTGCGGGGACACGTCCGGGGACCTGGTCCCGGGCCATGGCCGGAAGGGACGGTGCGCCCCGGTGACGCTGCCGCGCTCCTCGCCGTACGTCGTCGTCGGCGCCGGCATCCACGGCCTCTCGACCGCCTACCACCTCGCGCTCGAGCTGCGCGCGCGCGGAGGCAGCGGCGCCGACGTGCTCGTGCTCGACAAGACCGGTCCGGGCGCCGGCGCGTCGGGGATCGCGTGCGGCGTCGTGCGCAACAACTACTTCCAGCCCGCGATGAGCGAGCTGATGCAGGCCTGCGTCGACGTCTGGGAGTCCGACCCGCAGGCCTACCACTACCACCCGGTCGGCTACGTCGCGCTCGGCCCGCGCCGTGCAGGAGCCCGACCTCGTCGCCGTCCACGAGCGCCACGAGCGGATCGGCTACCCGTCCGACCTGATCGTCGGCGAGGCCGCCGTCGAGCGCGCACATGAAGGAGCTCTTCCCCGACTGGCGGGCCCGTGGCGTCACCGTCTGCCTGCACGAGCGGCGCGGCGGGTTCGCGTTCAACATCGCCTCGGTCTTCGGCCTCCTCGCGAAGTGCGAGGCCGAGGGCGTCTCGGTCGTCTCCGGCGTCGAGGTCACCGGCTTCGAGCTCGGCGACGACGGCGTCGTGACGGCGGTCGAGACGAGCCGCGGCCGCGTCGCAGTCGGCGAGCAGGTGGTCGTCGCGCCCGGCCCGTGGGCGGCGCGGCTGTGGGAGCTGCTCGGCCTGCCCGACCGGATCGACGTGCACACGCCGTCCGGGCGAGGTCGACCGCGACCGGCCGATGTGGACGTACTGGAACCTCCAGGAGGGCGAGATCACGGTCGACCCGCTCTCGTTCGCCACCGCGGACGGCGGCGCGCCGCCGGTCATCCACCTCGACACCGACGCGCCCCTCGAGACCGACGACGGCGTGCTCGTGACCGACGAGCTCTGGGGCATCTACTTCAAGCGCGACCGCCACGGCGTCCAGGGCGGCGCCTCGCCGCTCGTCGTCGACGGCGAGCCCGAGCTCGACCCGTACCCCTCGACGACGAACGTCGACCCGGGCTTCCCGGAGCTGTGGTGCGCCGCGCTCTCACACGCGCTGGGCCGCTTCGAGGGCTGCCGCGCTCGCCTACAAGCACGCCCGCTCCGGCGGCGTGGGCGCGTTCACCGTCGACAGCTTCCCCGTCTTCGACCACGTGCGCCCGAACGTCTACGGCATCTTCGACTCGAACCACGGCTACAAGATGATCGGCGTCGGCCGCGAGGTGGCGAAGGTGCTCGTCGGCGGCACGTCGCAGCTCCTCCACCCGTTCCGCTTCGGGCGGTTCGCGTCGGGCGACCTGCACCCGGTCTCGCACTCGCCGTATCCCTGGAGCTAGCTGGTCCGCGCGGGCTCGCCGGCCGCGTGGCCGAGCGCCTCGGAGATGCGCCCCGCCGCCGCGGCGACCGCGCGCCCCGCCTCGTCCAGCTGCGGCCCGAGCCGGAACTTCGGGCCGGACGCGTTCAGCGCCGCGACGACGTGGCCGCGGAAGTCGCGCACCGGCGCGGCGGCGGCGACGAGCCCCGGCTCGAACTCCTCGTCGACGAGCGCGTAGCCGCGCGCCCGGGCGGCCTCGATCCGCGCGTAGAACTCGTCGATCGTCGCTCGGCGCCGCCGGGCCGAGCGGGACGAGCTCGACCCCGGCGAGCAGGTCGGCCACCTCGTCGCGGGTCCGGTCGATCAGGAGCGCCTGCCCGGCCGACGAGCAGTACGCCGGCACGGTGCGGCCGACCCAGCCGGCCGCCTGGAGCGCCCGCGCGGGCGACTCCGACAGCACCGTCAGCACCTCCGAGCCCTGGAGCACGTTCAGGTGGACGCGCTCGCCGAGCGTGGCGACGAGCTCCTTCAACGTCTGCTCGCCCGCCGCGAGCAGGCGCGTGTCGCCCGCGCGGGCCGCCAGCGCGTAGAGCGCCCACCCGAGGCGGTAGGCGCGCGTATCCGGGTCGCGGTCGACGAAGCCGTACTGGTGCAGGGCCTTCAGCGTCCGCGAGATCTGGCTCTTGTCGTCGCCGACGAGCTCGGCGAGCCGGAGCACCCCGAGGCCGCCGGCGGCGACCGACTCCTCCGAGTTCAACGCCTGGAGGACGAGGATGCCGCGGCGCAGGCTCGTTGCCATATCAGCAACCATCGTTGCTCGATCATACGGCAGCCGTCCAGGCGCGCCCCGTCCCGGACGCTAGGCAACGGCTCGCAAAGCACGTAACGTCAGCGACTACCGATGCGGGTCGCGCTCGCTCAACTCGACAGTCGGCTCGGCGACCTCGACGCCAACCGTGCCCGCGCGCGCCAGACGCTCGCCGACGCGGTCGCCGACGGCGCCGATCTCGTCGTCTTCCCCGAGCTCCAGCTGAGCGGCTACGCCGTCGGCCACACCGACCGCGAGACCGCCTGCACCGCCGACGAGCTCGCGCCCGTCGCGGCCGACGCCGGCGGCGCCTCGGTGCTCCTCGGCTTCCACGAATGGAGCCTCGGCCGCTCGTACAACAGCGCCGCCTACTTCGAGGGGGGCGCGCTCGTCCACGTGCACCGGAAGCTCTACCTGCCGCAGACGGTCGCCGACGAGTCGCTCGTCTTCACGCCCGGGGAGCGGATGCAGGCCTTCGACACCGCGTTCGGCCGCACCGCCGTGCTGATCTGCAACGACGCCTGGCAGCCGGTGCTGCCGTTCCTGGCCGCCCACGAGGGCGCGCGGGTGCTGCTCATGCCCGCCTGCAGCTCGACGTTCCTGCCCGAGGCGGAGGCCTACTGGCACGACCTCACGCGCTTCTACGCGCAGATGCTCGAGTGCTGGGTCGTGTTCGTGAACCGCGTCGGCGACGAGGAGGGGCTCACCTTCTGGGGCGGCTCGCACGTCGTCGACCCGTTCGGCGAGGTCGTCGCCGCGGCGGCACGCTTCGAGGAGGAGCTGCTCGTCGTCGACGTCGACCCGGCCCGTGCGGACGAGCGCCGACGCGACGTACCGCTCCTCGTCGGCCCGCGCTACGACCTGCTGCGCGCCGAATGCGAGCGGCTCGAGGCGGCGCAGCGGCCGGCGCCGGCCGCCGTCGCGCTGCCCGGCGCCGGGCCGGATCCGGGTGGCGTCGCCGGGCCGGGGCCTCTATTCTGAACGGAATGCGATGAACTCCCCGTCCGGACAGGCAGGAATCGGCGGGAGCGTCCGAGCGTTGAAATCGACCACAACAGGTGGTACAAAGGCGCAACCTGTGTTGCGCATATAGCAACAGCGCATGCCAGGGGAACGCGTACGAAGATCGCGTCGGCTGCCCGGCAGGAAGAACGCGGAGGCGGCGGCGCACCGACTGCGAGGAGGGGACGCGTGATGGATAGGGAGAGTCGCCGGCACTTCGAGGCGTACCGGCGGAGCGAGGCCGGAGATGTGGAGAACGCGCTGCTCGACGACGTGGCCGCAGGCGAGCTGGACCGGGGCGAGTTCCTGCGCCGGGCCTCGGTGCTCGGCCTCTCGGGCTCGGTGATCGGCTCGGCGCTCGCGCTGGCTCGGCGAGCCGGCGGTGGCGTTCGCGGCGCCGGAGCGCGGTCGCGCCGGCGGCCGCGCCCGGGTCGGCATCATCCCGGGGCCGACGAAGGACCTCGAGCCGCACACGCTCGCCGACCTCGGCGGGTTCGAGGCGGCCGGCATCGCGGGCGAGTTCCTCACCCGCACGACGACGACGCTGCAGCTGCGGCCCGGAGCTCGCCGTCAGCTGGAAGGCGAACGCGGCCGCGACCGTGTGGACGTTCAAGCTCCGCCAGGGCGTCAAGTTCCAGAGCGGCCAGAGCTTCGGCGCCGACGACGTCGTCGCGACGTACAAGCGCCTCACCGACTCCGAAGTCCGGGTCGCAGGCGATCTCCGCGTTCGGCGGCGTGCTCAGCCCGTCCGGGGTGCGCAAGGTCGACAGCCACACCGTCGCCTTCCACCTCGACGCGCCGAACGCGAACTTCCCGTACCTCACGTGCGAGACGACCTACCAGGCGATCATCCTGCCGGCCGACTACAAGGTGGGCACGTTCACGCAGACGCCGCAGACGACCGCGGCGTTCAAGCTCACCTCCTACACGCCGGGCGTCGGTGCGACCTACGAGGCGTTCGACGGCTGGTGGGGCGGCACGCCCGCGCTCTCCGGCGTGGACGCGACGTTCTACAACGAGGACGCGGCGCGTGATCGCGGCGCTGCTCGGCGGCCAGCTCGACCTCGTCGGCCAGATCAACATCTCGACCGGCCGCGCCGTGCTCAAGAACCCGAACCTGACCGTGATCCCCGCCCACGGCGCGACGCACCGCGAGGTGCCGATCCGCACCGACATCATGTCGAGCCCGTTCCACGACTACCGGGTCCGGCAGGCGCTCGCGCTCACGCTCGACCGCCCGGCGATCGTCAGGACGCTGTTCTCCGGCTTCGCCGACATCGGCAACGACTCGCCGTTCGCGCCGGTCTACCCGTCGACGAACAAGAGCGTCGCCCAGCGGCACAGGGACATCCGCAAGGCCAGGCAGCTGATGGCGGCGGCCGGCCACGCGAAGGGCTTCTCGGTCACGCTCACGACCGAGAAGGTCGGCGAGATCCCGCAGCTGGCGCAGATCATCCAGCGCTCGGCGAAGCAGATCGGGATCGACATCAACCTCAAGGTGCTCGACCTCGAGCGCCTACTTCGCCGGCTCGCAGTCCGGCCCGCCGTCGGGCTGGGGCACGACGCCGTGGCTGAACGCCCCGATCAACATCACCGACTGGGGCCACCGGCCGGTGCCGAACGTCTTCCTGACGGCGGCGCTGATGAGCAAGGGGCCGTGGAACGCGGCGCACTACTCGAACAAGAAGTTCGACTCGTACGCCAAGTCGTACGTGGCCGCGGTGTCGCTGAAGGACCAGCGCAAGTACTCGAAGCTGATCGAGCAGACGCTGCTCCACGACACGCCCGTGATCTTCCCGTACTTCTACAACTACCTCCAGGCGGCCTCGAAGAACCTGAAGGGCTACAAGGGCAACGCGATCGGGCAGACCTACCTCAGCAGGAGCTCGCTCGCCTGATCCCCTCAGCTGAACGCCTGGCCCGGCCGCCGCGCGCCCGTGCGGCGGCCGGGCCTCGGGTGCCGTGGGTGCCGGCGTGACGCGGTTCCTGCTCAAGCGGCTCGCGCTCTCGCTCGTCACCCTCTGGGTGCTCAGCATCATCGTCTTCGCCGCCGCGCAGCTCCTGCCCGGCGACATCGGCCGGCAGGTGCTCGGGCCGTTCGCCGACGAGCAGTCGGTGAAGATGCTCGACCACCAGCTCGGCGTCGACCGGCCCGTCTACACGCAGTACATCTCCTGGATCGGGCACCTCCTGCACGGCAACCTCGGCAGCTCGCTCCAGTACAAGGTCACGGTCTGGTCGCTGCTCGGGCCCTCGCTCGTCAACTCGCTCGAGCTCGCGGCGGTCGCGGTCGTGCTCGTCGTCCCGCTCAGCCTCCTCGGCGGCGTGGTCGCGGCGCTCCGGCACGGGCGGCTCACCGACCGCGCGATCACGCTCACCGGGCTCTCGCTCACCGCGGTGCCCGAGTTCGTCTCGGCGATCGTCCTCATCCTCATCCTCGGCATCTGGCTGAAGCTCCTGCCCGTGACGGCCACCGCGCCCGCGGGGGGCGGGCTTCTTCACGCACGTCAAGTTCCTGCTGCTGCCGAGCTTCGCGCTCGTGATGGTGCTCTTCGGGTACATCGCGCGGATGGCGCGGGCCGGGACGATCGAGGCGCTCGGCTCCGACTACACGCGCACCGCGTACCTGAAGGGGCTCGGCACCGCGACCGTCGTCCGCCGGCACGTGCTGCGGAACGCGCTCCTGCCCACGATCGCCGTCGTCGCGACGCAGATGGGGTACCTGATCGGGGGCCTCGTCGTGATCGAGAAGATCTTCAACTACAACGGCATCGGCCAGCGCATCTACACGGCGGCGCAGAACAAGGACTTCACGATGCTCCAGAGCGGCGTGCTCGTCGTCGGCGTCGTCTACCTGCTCGCGACGCTGTTCGCGGACGTCCTCTACTCGGTGCTGAACCCGCGCATCCGGTACGGGGGCGCCGAGTGAGCGCCGCCGCCGTCACCGCGTCCTCTGCGCAGCGGCGGGTCGTCCGGCGTGAGCGCCTGCGGCAGCTCGCCCGCTCGAAGACGTTCGTGATCGGCGGGCTGATCATGCTCTTCTGGATCGTCTGCGCCGCGCTCGGGTCGCACATCACGCCGCACGACCCGCTCGCGCAGTCGGCCGACCAGCTCGCCGGGCTGAGCTCCGGGCATCTCTTCGGCACCGACCTGCTCGGGCGCGACGTCTTCTCGCGCGTCCTCGCGGGCGCCCGCGACATCATGATCGTCGCCCCCGCCGCGACGCTCCTCGGCATCGTCGGCGGCACGCTCGTCGGGCTCGTCACCGGCTACTTCGGCGGGATCGTCGACGACGTCGTCAGCCGGATCGTCGACGCGGTCCTCGCGCTGCCGCTGATCGTGATCGCGGTCGTCGTGCTCGTCGCGCTCGGCCCGTCGACGGGGACGCTGATCGTCGTGATCGGCATCGTCTTCACGCCGATCGTCTCGCGCACGGTGCGCGCCGCCGTCCTCGCCGAGCGCCAGCTCGAGTACGTCCAGGCCGCGCGGCTGCGCGGGGAGCACGCGCCGTACGTGATGCTCGCCGAGATCCTCCCGAACGTGATGGGGCCGATCATCGTCGAGGCGACCGTCCGGCTCGGCTACGCGATCTTCACGGTCGCGGGGCTGACCTTCCTCGGCTTCGGCGTGCAGCCGCCCTCGCCCGACTGGTCGCTCCAGATCGCCGACAACTACGCCCTGCTCAACGCCGGCACGTACTGGTGGACCGTGCTCTTCCCGGGGCTCGCGATCGCGTCGCTCGTGATCGCCGTGAACATGGTCGCCGACGGCATCTCGGGGACGCTGGAGCATTGAGCGCGGCCGAGCACTCCGCTCCCGCGCTCGAGCTGCGCGACCTCGACGTCGTCTACCGCGTCCGCGGCCGCGACCGCGAGGTGCTGCGCGGCGTCTCGCTCGAGATCGGCCGCGGCGAGGCGTACGGCCTCGTCGGCGAGTCCGGCTGCGGCAAGTCGACCGCGGCGCTCGCGATCGTCCGCTACCTGCCGTCGAACGGCCGCGTCGTCTCCGGCTCGATCCACGTCGACGGCGAGGACATGCTCGCGCACTCGCGCGCGACGCTCCGCCGCCTGCGCGCCGAGAAGCTCTCGATGGTCTACCAGAACCCCGCGCCAGGCGCTGAACCCGTCGATCCGGGTCGGCCGGCAGGTCGCGGAGGTGTTCCGGATCCGCGGCGAGGCGCGCGACGCGGCGCAGGACGCGCGTCGAGGACGCGCTCGCGAAGGTGCAGATCGCCGACCCGGCGTCGGTGATGGAGCGGTACCCGCACCAGCTCTCCGGCGGGATGCAGCAGCGCGTCGTGATCGCGATGGCGCTCGCGAAGGATCCCGCGCTCCTGATCCTCGACGAGCCGACGACCGGGCTCGACGCGACCGTCGAGGCCGAGGTGCTCGACCTGATCTCCCAGCTGCGCTCCGAGCTCGGGACGACGGTGCTCTTCATCAGCCACAACCTCGGCGTGATCGGGAAGATGTGCGACCGCGTCGGCGTGCTCTACGCGGGCCGGCTCGTCGAGGAGGGCGCCGGTCGAGACGGTGCTCGCACGACCCGCAGCACCCGTACACGGTCGGCCTGCTGCGCTGCATCCCCCGCTCGGGCGTCCGCAAGGACCGCGGCCGGCTCGACACGATCCCCGGCTTCCTGCCGCGCGATCGGCGAGCGGCCGCCCGGCTGCGTCTTCGCCGACCGCTGCGCGCTCGCCGAGCCGCGTGTGCTCGACCGAGGAGCCGGCGGCGATCGACCTCGGCGGCGGCCACTCGAGCCGCTGCCACTTCCACGAGCGCGCCCAGCAGCTGCCGCGCGAGACGGCCGCCGACCTCGAGCGGCCGCTCACGGTCGACCGGTCGGCGACGCCGCTCCTGCGCGTCGAGGAGCTGACGAAGGTCTTCCGGGCGCACGGGCACGAGGTGCACGCGCTCGCCGGCGTCTCGGCGTCGATCTGGCCGGGCGAGACGCTCGGGCTCGTCGGCGAGTCGGGCAGCGGCAAGACGACGTTCGCGCGCACGCTGCTCGGGCTCGTCGCGCCGAGCGGCGGCACCGTCGAGCTCGCCGGGCACCACGTCGCGGCCCACGTGGCGCGGCGGAGCCAGGAGGACATCCGCTCGCTCCAGATCGTCTTCCAGAACCCCGACTCCGCGCTCAACCGGCGCCACACGGTGCAGCGGATCCTGCGCCGCTCGCTGCGCAAGCTCGCCGGGATCACGGGCGCCGAGGCGACCGCGCGCCTCGACGAGCTCGCGCGAGTCGGTGCGCCTCGGCACGCGGCACCTCGCCGTCCGCCCGGCGCAGCTCTCGGGCGGGCTCAAGCAGCGCGTCGCGATCGCGCGCGCGTTCGCCGGCGAGCCGCGGCTCGTCGTCTGCGACGAGCCGACGTCGGCGCTCGACGTCTCCGTGCAGGCGGCGATCCTCAACCTGCTCGTCGAGCTCCAGGCCGAGCAGCAGGTCTCGTACCTCTTCATCTCGCACGACCTCGGCGTCGTCCGCTACATCTCCGACCGGATCGCCGTCCTCTACCTCGGGCGGCTGATGGAGCTCGGGCCGGCCGACGTCGTGTTCGAGGGGCCCCACCACCCGTACACGGAGGCGCTGCTCTCGGCGGTGGCGACGATCGACGACGACCGCAGCGCGAGCGGATCCGGCTCGAGGGCGACATCCCGAGCGCGGCCGAGCCGCCGTCCGGCTGCGTGTTCCACACGCGCTGCCAGCGCAAGATCGGCAGGATCTGCGAGTCCGAGGAACCGCCGCTCGTCGAGGCCGAGGAGGGCCACCTGATGCGCTGCCACATCCCGCTCGAGGAGCTGCGCGCCGAGCCAGGTCCGGCCGGCCGCCGAACAGGCCGCCCAGGCAGGCGCCTGATGCGAGTCCGGGCGGCGGTCCTCGAGCGGACGGGGATGCCGCTCGAGGTCGGCGAGGTCGAGCTCGCCGAGCCGCGACCCGGCGAGGTCCTCGTCCGCCTGCACGCGAGCGGGCTCTGCCACTCCGACCTGAACGCGATCGACGGCACCGCGGAGACCCGCTGCCCGGCGGTGCTCGGCCACGAGGGCGCCGGCGTCGTCGAGGCGCTCGGCGAGGGCGTGCGGAACCTCGTCCCCGGCGACCACGTCGCGCTCTCGTGGGCGCCGTCGTGCGGCGAGTGCGAGGAGTGCCTGCGCGACCTGCCGCAGCTCTGCTCCACGGCGTGGCCGGCGATGGCCGCGGGCGGGCTGCTCGACGGGACGACGCGCCTCTCGCGCGACGGCGAGCCGCTCTACCACTACTCGTTCCTCTCCTCGTTCGCCGAGGCGTGCGTCGTGCCGGCCCGCTCCTGCGTCGCGATCGACCGGGACGTGCCGCTCGAGATCGCGGCGCTCGTCGGCTGCGCGGTCACGACCGGCGTCGGCGCGGTCTGGCGGACGGCGGGCGTGCGCCCGGGCGACCGCGTCGCCGTGTACGGCTGCGGCGGCGTCGGCCTCTCGGCGGTGATCGGCGCGGTCGCGGCCGGCGCCGGCTCGGTCGTCGCGGTCGACCTCGCCGCGGGCAAGCTCGCCGCCGCGGAGGATCTCGGCGCCACGATCGGCGTCCTCTGGCAGGGCTCGGCGGTCGAGACGGCGGCGGCGGTCGTCGAGGCCTCGGGCGGCGGGGTGGACTACGCGTTCGAGGCGACCGGCCGGCCGGAGGCGATGCGGGCGGCGTTCAGCTCCACGCGGGCGCGCGGCGCGGCCGTCCTGATCGGGATCCCGCCCGAGGATGCGCTGCTGTCGGTGCCCGCGATTACGATCCCGCGCATGGAACGACGCGTGCTCGGCTCGATCTACGGGTCGTCGCGACCGGCGCGCGACTTCGGCCTCGTCCTCGGCCTCTACCGGAGCGGACGGCTGCCGCTCGAGAAGCTCGTCTCCCACCATCTGCCGCTCGACGACGTCGCCCGCGGCTTCGACCTGATGCGCACCGGCGAGGCGCTCCGCGTCGTCCTCGATCTCGCCCCGGAGGCAGCATGAGTTTCGGCAATCTCGACGGGCGGATCGCCGAGGGCTGGGGCGGCGTCAAGCCGAACGGCAGCCACGTCAACGTCGTGCTCGCGCAGCGCGGCAGCCCGACCGCCGCGGCGGCGCTCGGCATGTTCGCGCACCCGGCGCCGGGCCACACGCCGGTGCTCGTCTGCGTCGGCCCCGACGAGGCGAGCTACGAGCCGGTGTGGCCGCCGACGCTGATGATGAACAAGGCGACCGTCCGCGACGAGCGCCACGAGACGATGACGTGGGGAGCGGCCCAGCTCGGGATCGCGCAGGGCGTCCTCGACGCCGTCGCCGACGGGCTGATCGAGGCCACGGCGGAGCTGCTCGTCCTCGTCGCCGTCTGGGTCGACCCGGCCGCCACCGACGAGACCGCCGTGCGCGCCGCGAACCGCGAGGCGGTGAGGAAGGCCATCGCCGTCTGCGTCCGCGGCCGCGACCCGCACGCCGCGTGCCGCGCTCGTCGAGCGGCGCGACACGCTCCAGAGCCCGTTCTACGGCGGCGAGTGATGCGGATCGCCGCGATCGAGACGCGGCGGTACGCCTTCCCGCTCGAGCCGCCGCTCCACGTCGCGTGGGATCCCGAGCCGCGGCGCCGCCAGGAGGCGACGGTCGTGGTCGTCCGCTCCGACGACGGGCTCGAGGGCTACGCGAGCGGCGACGCGCTGCCCGACCGCGCGCTGCTCGAACGGCTCCTCGTCGGTGTCGACCCGTTCCGGACCGAGCACGTGCGCGCCGTCTGCGAGACGGTCGACTTCCACCACGGGCGGCCGTGGACGCTCGAGGTCGCCGTCTGGGATCTCGTCGGCCGCGCGCTCGACACGCCGTGCGCGCGGCTGCTCGGCGGGCGCAACGAGTCGCTCCTCGCGTACGCCTCGACGTGCGAGCGCGTGGACGCCGAGGAGCGGGTGCGCCGCGCGGTCGCGCTCCGCGACGCGGGCGTGCGGGCGCTGAAGCTCCGCTTCCACCACGCCGACTGGCGCGAGGACGTCGCCGTCGTCGAGGCGGTGCGCGACGCGGTCGGGCCGGGCGTCGAGCTGATGGTGGACGCGAACCAGGGCTGGCGGATGCCCGGCGACACGGTGACGCTCTGGGACGTGCCCACCGCGGCGCAGTGCGCCCGCGCGCTCGAGCCGCTCGGCGTCTACTGGCTCGAGGAGCCGCTGCCGACGGCCGACGTCGAGGGCTACCGGGCGCTGCGCCGGCTCACGCCGCTCCGGCTCGCCGCGGGCGAGATGGTGCGCAGCGCGGCGGAGGCGCGCGACCTCGTCGTCCGAGGCGGCGTCGACGTGATCCAGGCCGACGTCGTCCTCGCGGGCGGGATCTCCGGGTGCCGCCGCGTCGCGGCGCTCGCCGACCTGCACGGACGCGCCTGGTCGCCGCACACGTGGTCGAACGGGCTCGGCCTCGTCGCGAACCTCCACCTCGCGCTCGCCGTCTCGACGGTGCCGTTCGTCGAGGTGCCGTACGACCCGCCCGGGCTCGAGGCGGCGCGGCGCGACTGGCTGCTGCCCGCGCCCCTCGAGATCGCGCCGGACGGGACGATCGCGCCGCCGCCCGGCCCGGGCCTCGGCGTCGTGCCGGACTTCGACGCGCTCGAGCAGTGGCGAATCGGATGAGGATCGACGCCGTCGTCCTCCGCGAGCCGGGCCGGCCCGTGACGGTGGAACAGGTCGAGCTCGACCCGCCGCGCCGCGAGGAGGTGCTCGTGCGGGTCGCCGCCGCCGGGGTCTGCCACTCCGACGTGATCCTCGCCGACGGCGGCCTCGGCGAGGGCCGCTGGCCGATGGTGCTCGGGCACGAGGGCGCCGGCGTCGTCGAGGCGGTCGGCGAGGGCGTGACGCACGTCGCGCCGGGCGACCGCGTCGTCTTCTGCCTCGTGCCCGCGTGCGGGCAGTGCCCGCCGTGCCGGCGCGGCCGGCCGAACCTCTGCGAGCCGGCCGGCGCCAACGGCGTCCGCGGCGTGCTGATGGACGGCACCTCGCGGCTGCGGCTCGCCGACGGGACGCCGCTCCAGCACGGCCTGATGACCGCCTGCTTCGCCGAGCGGACGGTCGTCGCCGCCGGGAGCGTCGTGCGGCTCGAGGAGGACATCCCGCTCTGGCAGGCGGCGCTCGTCGGCTGCGGCGTCGTCACCGGGGTCGGCGCCGTGCGGAACGTGGCGCACGTCGAGATCGGCGACAGCGTCTGCGTCGTCGGCTGCGGCGGCGTCGGGCTCCAGGTCGTCGCGGGTGCGCGGCTCGCGGGCGCCGGCCGGATCGTCGCCGTCGACCGCGACCCCGCGAAGCTCGAGCTCGCGCTGCGCAAGGGCGCGACCGACGCGGTCGAGGCGCGCGACGGCGACACCGCCGACCGCGTGCGCGCCGTGGCGGGCGGCGGCGTCGACCACGCGTTCGAGGTCGTCGGCCGCCCCGAGACGATCCGGCTGGCCTGGGACGTCGTCCGCGCCGGCGGCACCGCGGTCGTCGTCGGGCTCGCCCCGAAGGGCGTCGAGGTGTCGCTGCCGGCGATCGAGTTCCTCTCCGACAAGTCGATCCGCGGCTGCTACTACGGCTCGGGCGTGCCCGCGGCGGAGCTGCCGCAGCTCGCGCGCCTCGTCGCCGACGGGCGGCTCGAGCTCGCCGACGTCGCCTCGCACTTCACCGATCTCGCCGGCGTCGAGGAGGCGTTCGGGCGCCTGCGCCGCGGCGAGGGCGTGCGGACGATCGCGATCGTCGACGCCGCCCTCGCCGGGCGCGGCTAGCTCAGCGCGGCGTCGCCGAGCGCCGCCGCCGGCGGCTCGAGGATCCGCTCGGCGAGGACGGCGCGGACGCGCGCGAGCTCGTGGTCGTGGGCGGCGAGCTCGTCGCCGCTCGCGCCCCGCTGGGCGAGCAGCCCGCGCACGAGCGCGAGCCCGCGCGCCTGGAGCAGCAGGCCGTCGATCTCGCGGTCGAGCAGGGCGGCGTCCGGCTCCGGCGATCCGGTGCAGCGTGCCCATCAGGCCGCCTCCGGCAGCAGCTCGAGCTCCTCGTCGGCACCGTCGGCGCGCGGCTCGGGGCGGATCAGGCCCGCCGGCGACGAGCACGCCGACGAGCAGCAGCCCGGTGAGCGCGTAGAGCGCGGTCCGGAACCCGTGGTCGAGGCCGGACACGGTCGCCGTCGCGCCGGACGAGGCCGCGATCGCGCTCACCGCCGCGAGACCCACCGCGCCGCCGATCTGGCGGCTCGTGTTGACGAGCCCCGAGGCGATGCCCGCGTCGGCGCGCTCGATCCCGGAGAGGCTCGCGATCGTCACGGGCACGAACGAGAGCGCCATGCCGGCGCCGCCGAGCACGAACGCGGGGAAGAGATCCCAGAAGTAGTGCCCGTGCACCGGCAGGCGCGTCAGCCACGCGAGCGAGGCGGTCGACACGAGCAGCCCGGTCGTCAGCGTCGCGCGGACGCCGACGCGGCCGACGACGACCTGGGCGACGTTCGAGACGACGACGACCGTGAGGGCGAAGCCGGTGAACGCGACGCCGCTCTGGAGCGCCGAGTAGTGGAGCACCTCCTGGAGGTACAGCGTCAGCAGGAAGAACTCCGCGAACGAGACGGCGCCGACGATCGCCATCGTCGCGTTCGCCGCCGCCACCGTGCGCATCCGGAACAGCCGGAGCGGGAGGAGCGGCGCGGCGGACCGGCTCTCGATCCCGAGGAACGCGAGCACGAGCGCGACCGCGGCGGCCAGCAGGCCGAGCGTCGTCGGGTTGCCCCAGCCGTCGCTCGTCGCGCGGGTCATCGCGTAGACGAGCAGCATCAGGCCGCTCGTCACCGTGGCGGCCCCGGCGAGGTCGAAGTGGCGATGCGAGACCTCGGCCCGGCTCTCGCGCAGCAGCCACGGCGTCACGGCGATCGCGGCGACGCCGACCGGCACGTTGACGAAGAAGATCCACGACCAGCTCAGGTAGGAGGTGAGCACGCCGCCGAGCAGGACGCCGGCGGCGGCGCCGCTGCCCGAGACGGCGCCGTAGATGCCGAGCGCGAGATTCCGCTCGCGTCCCTCGGCGAAGGTGGTCATCAGGAGGGAGAGCGCCGCGGGGGCGAGCAGCGCGCCGCCGAGCCCCTGGAGGGCGCGGAAGCCGATCAGCGACGTCTCCGACCAGGCGAAGCCGCAGAGGAGCGAGCTGAGCGCGAACACCGCGAGGCCCGTGACGAAGAGGCGGCGGCGGCCGAGCAGGTCGGCGAGCCGGCCGCCGAGAAGCAGCGCGCCGCCGAAGAGGATGGCGTAGGCGGAGATCACCCACTGGAGGTTCGCCTGCGAGAAGTGCAGGTCGGAGCCGATCGAGGGCAGAGCGACGTTCACGATCGCGACGTCCAGGACGACCATGAACTGCGCCGTGACGATCAACGCCAGGGCGCTCCAGCGCCGCTCTGCCGTGCCCGTGTCAAGCGTGGAATGCAAAATCTGTCGTACCTCCATATCGTTTGTAGATTGACAACGATAGCAAACATCAATTGTGTTGCGCGCTACACTTGACACCGCGATGGGAATGTCGACGAAGACGGACGCGAACGCGGAGCCGACGCAGACCGAGCCGAAGCCGGGGCCGCCGCGTGAGCTGCTCTCGAGCACGCCCCACCTGCTCAAGCGGCTCGGCTGGGCGGTCAAGGAGCAGGCGGCCGAGGCGTACGAGTCGAAGACGCCTGTGCCCGCAGGACTACGCCGTGCTCGCGCTCCTCGACGAGGGCGCACGCGAGGCGCAGGCGGCGATCGCCGACGCGCTCGGCTACGACCGCAGCCAGCTCGTCGGCCTCCTCGACGAGCTCGAGGAGCAGGGCCTCATCGAGCGCAAGCGGGACCCGGACGACCGCCGCCGCCACGTCGTCCGCCTCACGGACGCCGGCCAGGAGGCGCTCGCCGATCTCCGTGTCTTCTCGAAGAGCCTCGAGCGGGAGTTCCTCGCCCCGCTCGCGCCGGAGGAGCGGAAGGCGCTGCACGCGCTGCTCCTGAAGCTCGCCGCGCATCACGATCCGCGCTACGTCGCGAAGCAGACGTAGCGCCGCTCACCGGTGGCCGTCGAGCGTCCGCTACCTGGTCGCCAGGTGTCTTCAGGTCGCCCGAGCCGTCGCCGGCACGGCCGCTCGCGGCGACGAAGGCGGCGCGGGTGCGAGCGCGAGCGCGGGCGGACGACCGGAGGAGGTCGCCGACCGCGGCGGCGACCCGCTCGCCGCTGAAGGGCTTCGCCAGGAAGCGGGTGCGCGCGTCGTCTGCCGGCACGCTGTCGTCGTCCGGGTAGCCGGACATGTAGACGGTCGGCAGCTCGACCCCGCGCTCGCGGAGTGCCGCGCTCAGCTCCGGGCCTGTCATCCTCGGCATCATCAGGTCGGTGACGAGCACGTCGAACGCGGCGCCCTCGTCGAACAGTCGCAGCGCGTCCTCGCCGGCCTCGACCGCCTCGATCGTGTAGCCGGCGCGCGTGAGCAGCTCGGTCGAGACGGCCCGCACCATCGGGTCGTCCTCGACGATCAGGATCCGCTCGCCGGAGCCGCGCGCGAAGGCGTCCGGGTCGGGCAGGTCGGCCGGGAGCGGCTCGTCGGCGGCGCGCGGCAGCTCGATCGTGAACGTCGTGCCGCGGCCCGGTGCCGACTCGACGCCGATCGCGCCGCCGGACTCGATCACGGCGGCGTGGACGGCCGGCAGGCCGAGACCGGTGCCCTTCCCGGCCCCCTTCGTGGTGAAGAACGGCTCGAAGATGCGCTCGCGCGTCTCCGCGTCCATGCCGTCGCCGGTGTCGGCGACGCGCAGCGCGATCCGGCCGGCCTCGATCGCCGTCGAGATCGTGAGCGTGCCGCCCCGGGGCATCGCGTCGCGGGCGTTCAGGGCGAGGTTGAGCAGCGCCTGCTCGAGCCGCCCCGGGTCGGCGAACACCGTCGTGTCGTCGTCCGTCAGCGCCGTCCGGATCTCGATCGTCCGCTCGAGCAGCCGGTCGAGCATCGTGCGCAGGCTCCCGACGACGTCGTTCAGCTCGACGTGCCGCTGCTCCGGCGGCTCGACGCGCGAGAACGCGAGCAGCTGCCGGACGAGGGCGCCTGCGCGCTCGGAGGCGCGCACGATCTCGGTCAGCTCCTCGCCGGCGTCGGCTGCGCCGGCGGCGAGCGCGAGCTGCGCGTTGCCGCCGATCACGAGCAGGAGGTTGTTGAAGTCGTGGGCGATGCCGCTCGCGAGCTGGCCGACCGCCTCCATCTTCTGCTGCTGCTGGACGCGCTCCTCGAGCGCCCGCCGCTCCGTGACGTCCTGGAGGACGGCCGTCGTCTGCCCGCCGTCGCCGAGCTCGAACCGGCCACGCACCCGGAGAACGAGCGGCTCGCCCGAGCGGCGCTGCGCCCGGTGCTCGAAGGAGAACGTCCCGCCGCGACGGCACGCGGACTCGACGTGCGCGGCCCAGCGCTCCTGCTCGCGCTCCTCCACGTAGCGCCCGCGGAACTCGTCGATGCCGCACGTGAACGCGTCGTCCTCGCCGAGCAGCCGGGCCGCCTCGCGGGAGCAGTGCACCCGCCGGCCGGCGACGTCGAAGGCGATGCCGCCGAGCTTCGCCAGCGCATGCGCGTGCTCGAGCACCGCCTCGGTCGTCTGGAGCCGGTCGGCGTACTGCTGGCGTCCGGCGTCCGCGACGACGCGGACCGGTGCGGCCGGCCGCACGCGCGCGCGGCGCTCGAGACCGACCAGGGTCGGTTCGAAGGGTGCCGGAGACGACCGGTGCTCGAGAGCGTGCTCCCTCACGTCTGCGTGTGATCGGCCGCGAAGTCCCCCACTGTAGGGGTTGCCGAACGCCGCGAACGCCGCCATCATCTCCGGTGTTGTCCTCCCGGGCGGGGAGGTGGTCGACCCAGGGGTTGGAGGCTGTACGTGAGTACCACTGAGAGGGCGCGGACCTGTCTCGTCGCCGACGATCATCCGTCGGTGCTGCGGACGCTGACCGACCTGCTGCGCGCGTGGGGCTGGACGATCGTCGCGAGCACGACCGACGGCGAGGAGGCGGCGCACAAGATCCGCGAGCTGCAGCCCTCCGTCGCCGTCCTCGACCTTCAGCTTCCCGGCCAGTCGGGGCTCGACGTCGCGCGCAGCGTCGCGCGGACGGCCCAGGACACGGCGATCGTCGTCTACTCCGGGAACGGCGACCCGGCGACGGTGCGCGAGGCGCTCGACGCCGGTGTGCGCGCCTTCGTCGTCAAGGAGGCGCCGCTCGAAGGCCTCAACCGCGCGCTCGAGACGGTCGCCGAGGGCGGCCGCTACGTCGACCCCGTCGTCAGCGCGACGCTCCTGCTCGGGAACGAGCGCCCGGCGCTCACCGAGCGCGAGCGCTCCGTGCTGCGCCTCCTCTCCGACGGCTGCTCGTACGACGAGGCCGGCAAGGAGCTCTTCATCTCGCCCGAGACCGTGCGGGCCCACGTCGCGAAGTCGCTGTCGAAGCTCGGCGCCCGGACGCGGACGCAGGCCGTCGCCGAGGCGCTCCGCGCCGGCCTCATCAACTAGCGACGCGGGGCGGGTGACGCGGGACCGCGAGGCGGCCCCGCGTCTGCAGGGAGCCTTGAGGCTCCAGTCGCTGGTGTCGTCGGTGTCGCGGCCGCAGACGCGTCCCGCTCAGGAGAGCGCCTTCCCGACGGCTTCGAGCACCCGGTCCGCCTGGAACGGCTTGACGACGAAGTCCCTCGCGCCGGACTTGATCGACTCCAGGACCTTGCTCTCCTGCCCGAGCGCCGAGCACATGACGACGCGCGCGGCCGGGTCGGAGGCGAGGATCTCGCGTAGCGCCTCGAGGCCGTCCTTCTCGGGCATGGTGATGTCGAGCGTCATCACGTCGGGGTGCAGCTCCTGGTACCGGCTCACGGCCTCGTTGCCGTTCGCTGCCTCCCCGACGACTTCGTGCCCGCCCTTGGCGAGCGCGTCGCTCAGAACCTTCCGCATGAACGCGGCGTCGTCGACAACGAGCACACGGGCCATGGTCAGATCCCTCCTTGGTGGGTCGCTTCATATGCCGCCTTCACGTCGAGCACACGCTCGACGCGGACGGCCCATTCGGTCTGGTCGATGAGCAAGAGTCGGCCGGTGGCGAACCGCCGGCCGTTGACGTAAAGGTCGATCGGATCGTCTGCGAGGCGGTCGAGCTCGACGAGCGCGCCGGAGCCGAGCCCCACGGCCCGGGCGAGCGGGAGCCGCGCCCGTCCCAGCTCCACGGCCACCTGCACGGGCAGCTCGCGGATCGACAGCGGCGAGAGGATCGGCTCGCTGCTCGTGCCGGTGCCGTCGCCGAGATGCTCTGCGACGCGGTCGCTGAGCGCGCGCGTCATGCGCACGATGAAGGCGTTCGGCAGGAGCTGGATCAGCCGGCACGGCTCCCCGAGCAGGACGAACGAGGTGGTGGTCGTGTGCGGGGTCGTGGGGAACGCGCCCTCCGCGTCGGCGTGGGCGGCGAGCACGCGCGTCTCCGGCACCGAGATCTCGACCTCCTGGCCGAGCACCTTGCCGGTCGCCCCCGCCGCCGCGGCCATGCTCTGGTTCATCGCCTCGCCGACCGCCGACAGCTCGATCTCGTCGAGGTCGTTGCCGTCGTCCTCGGCGGGCGGCTCCATGCCCATCATCGAGGCGGCGAGCCTGCGCGCGCCGAGCCGCGTGACGACGAAGACGTTGCCGCCCGTGACGCCGTCCACGTACGAGACGTTCGTGGCCACGGACGGGGCCGGGACCGACTGAAGCGGCGACGTGCCGTTCGGCGCGACCGCGACCGAGCCCATCTCGACGCCGTCGGGGCACAGCGACGAGAGGACGCCGAGCACCGCTTCGGCGGTCGACTGGGCGAGCTCGAGGAGTGCTTCCTCCGACGTCATGCCTGCTTCTCCAGCCCGTCGACGATCTCGATCGCGCGCCGCGAGCCGCTCCGGCCCGGGCGAGCGCGATGGAGGCGGACGCCGTCCGCACAGACGAAGACTCCTGCGCTCGCCGAGGTTCCGAGCCTGAGGACGTCGCCTGCGCGCGAGCTCGAGCACCTCGCCGATCGTCAGGTCGATCGTGCCGACCTCCGCGCGAACCTCGACCTCGACGGCGCCGATCGACGCGCGCACGAGCTCGCCGAGCGCGTCGTCGTCCTGCGTCGCGTCGACGGCGTCCGCGTACTGGCTGCTCAAGCGGCCGGTGACGCTCGCGATCGAGCGGTGCGGGACGAGCAGCGACATCGTCGACGACATCCGGCCGCTCCTGGTCTCGATCGTCAGCGCGACCGTCGGCTCGCTCGGCGGCGCCAGATCGACGTTCGCGACCTGGGACTCCAGCTCGAGCAGGCCGAGGTCGAGCTCGAACAGCTCCCGCCAGACGTGCGAGAGCTGCTCGACGATGCCGACGAACGTCCGCCGCGTCAGCGCGAGCTCGATCTCGGTCAGGCTGCGGCTCGGCACCGTCTCCGAGTCGCCGCCGCCGATCAGCCTCTCGATCAGGTTGAAGACGGCGGGTTGCTCGATCGAGAGGAGGATGGCGGTCTCGAGCGGGCTGGGTGCCGACGACGCCGAAGATCGAAGGCTGGGGGACGCCGCCGAGCGCGGCCGACCACGTCAGCTGCTCGACGTTGATCACCTCGAGCTCGAACGGCGAGCGGAGCTCGGCGGAGAGGCGCGTCGACGCAGTGCGGCAGAAGGTCTCGTGGGCGCGCTCGAAGCGGCGCTGCTGGTCCGGCGCGAGCTTGACCGGGCGGGTGAAGTCGATCTCGCGGACGCGGCGCGGCCGGCGCGTGGGCGCCGCCGCCTTCGCCGGCACGTCGCCCTCCTTGGCGGCGGCGACGAGCTCCGCGATCTGCTCCGGGGTGAGGACTTCGGTCATCCGAGCCTCCAGTCGCGGGCGCGAAGATCTCGACCCCGGCGGCGCCCGGCTCGTTGACCGTGACGAGCCGGTTCGCCACGTGCACGCGGACCGTGCGGCCCTTCTCGCCGCCGGTCGCAGCTGCGCGCACGGCGATGCCGAGGCGCCCGAGCTCGGCACGGGTGGCCTCCTCGTTGCGACGGCCGATGTCGAGGCTGTCCGAGGTGCCGAACGAGAACATGCGGGCGCCGCCGACGAGCACGGCCTCCAGCCGCGACCGGGCTGCCCCGATCGCCGTCAGCTCGCGCGGCGAGCGCGGGAACCGCCCGGTCGGCGAACTTGCCCGCCGGGGCATCGGCGTCGCCGTTCGAGGACGGCAGCATGATGTGCGCCAGCCCCGCGAGCGGGCGCCCCGGCTCGAGCAGCACGAGCCCGATGCACGAGCCGAGCCCGATCGACGCGAGCACCTGGCCCGGCGTCCGGGAAACGGCAATCTCGCCCATGCGCACCATCGCCTCCGGGGCGCTCTCGCTCACTCGGCGAGACCCAGGCCGGCGAGGACCTGACCGATGCCGTCGCGGCTCGGGACGAGCATGAACGAGAGCGAGCACGCCTCGCCCTCGACGAACAGGTCGGAGTCGAGGAAGAGCGCGATGTCGGTCTCCTCGGCGCCGGACGCGAGCACGGTCGCCACGATCGCGCCGAGCATGTCGGTCGCCGACTCGGGCGGGGACGGCTCGATCTCGAGCCCGGTCATCATCCCGAGCGCGCCGACGTAGGCGGAGCCGAGGATGTTGCCGATCTCGGCGAGCGCGGACAGGCCGACCTCGGTGTCCGCCTCGACGCCGAGCAGGCTGCAGAGCACCGTTGCGTCCTCGGGCGGGAAGAGCAGCAGGACGATGGCGTCGATGTCGCCGAAGATCGGCAGCACGACGCCGTCACGGGCGTCTCCGGGTCGCCGGTGGCGTCGACGGCGTCGGCGAGCGGCAGCGCGAGCGCGGCCGGGACGGAGACGTCGATCGGCCTGCCGAGCATGCTGGAGAGAGCGGTGGCCGCGGTGCCGGAGCCGATGTTCGCCAGCTCGCGCAGCGCGTCGAGCTGCTGGTCGGAGTAGGTCGTCTGCAAGGGAGCCTCCTTACGCGGCTGCCGGGACGGAAGCGTTGTCTCTGGTTGTCGTGGAGCCGACCGCGTCGCAGTCGACGATGAGGGCGATCTGGCCGTTCGAGAGCACGGCGCCGCTCGTGGCGCCGCGCCGCCCGCGAGCTCCGGCGGCAGCGGACGGGTGACGAGCTCGCGCTGGCCGACGAGTCGCTCGACCGCGAGCGCGAGCGCGCGGTCGGCGCCGCGGACGATCACCGCGTGGTCGGCCGCCTGCGAGCTGCCGTGGCCGAGCGCCGCGGCGAGGTCGACGATCGGCAGGACGCCGTCCCGGAGGACGAGCATCGGGCTGCCGGCGACCGAGCGCACCGGCTAGTCGTCGAGCTTGCAGCGTCCGCTCGACCCGGTCGAGCTGCATCGCGAACGGCACGCCGCGCGACTCGATCACGAGCGCGGCCACGATCGCGAGCGTCAGCGGCAGCCGGATCTGCGCCTTCGTCCCCTCGCCGAGCGTGGACTGGAGGAGCACCTCGCCGCCGAGCTCGCGGATCGTCGTGCGGACGGCGTCCATGCCGACGCCGCGGCCGGAGACGTCGCTCATCTCCTCGGCGGTCGAGAAGCCGGGCGCGAACAGCAGCTCGAGCGCGCGCTGCATGTCGATCGAGTCGGCCTGCGTCGGCGGGGATCAGGCCGCGCTCGACCGCCTTGCGCGCGACCCTCGCCGGGTCGACGCCGTGGCCGTCGTCGCTGACCGTGATCAGGACGCTGCCGCCGGCGTGGCGCGCGGAGATCTCGAGCGTGCCGGTCGGATCCTTGCCGGCGGCCACGCGCTCCTCGGGCGACTCGAGCCCGTGGTCGAGCGCGTTGCGGACGAGGTGGACGAGCGGGTCGCCGAGCGCGTCGACGACGGTGCGGTCGAGCTCGGTGTCCTGGCCCGAGAGCTTGCAGCTCGACCTTCTTGCCGAGCTCGCGCCGAGAGGTCGCGCACGAGCCGCGGGAAGCGCAGGAACACCGCCTCGACGGGGATCATCCGCACCTGCATGACCATCGCCTGCGAGCGCCTGCGAGGTGCGCGCGAGGTCCTGCATCGCCTGCGGGAGGCCCGGGCACGCCGGCCTGCGCGACGAGCGACTCGGCGTGCGTGCGGTGGACGACGAGCTCGCCCATCAGGTGCATCAGCTGGTCGAGCCGCTCCGAGTCGACGCGGACGGTGCTCGTGGCGGGCGAGCTGGTGGCGCCGCGCCGGGCTTGCCGGCTCGGCGGCGGCGCGGCCGCGGCGGCGCGCTCGGGCGCGCGCCGCGGCTCCTCGACGGTCGCGCTCGCGACGTCGCGGCACGCGCGGCGCGCGGCGCGCCTGGACGACGCGCGGACTCGTGCGTCGGTCGCGAGCCAGACCTCGATCGTGCGGCCGTCGAACTGGTCGACGTCGCTCTCGGCCGGCTCGGAGGCGACGATCTCGCCGTGGTCGGCGAGCGCGGCGAGCACCATGTACGCGCGCACCGACGGCATCAGCGCGTCGTCGCGCGAGCTGGACCGATCACGTGGAGGACGCGGACTGCCCTCGACGACGACCGGCAGGATCTCCGGCTCGAGCGGCTCGTCGGGCGGGTGCGCCTCGGTCGGCTCGCGGACGAGCGTGTGCAGCGCGCCGACGAGCGGCTTCTCGTCGAGCCGCTCCTCGCCGTCGACGTCGATCGCCTCGAACGCCTCGCTGAGCGCGTCGAGGCACCGAGCAGGACGTCGACCGCCTCGCGCTCGAGGCCGCCGCGGCGCTGCCGGAGCAGCTCGAAGACGTCCTCCATCGCGTGCGTGAGCGCGGCGATGCGCTCGAAGCCCATCGTCGCGCTCATGCCCTTCAGCGAGTGCGCGATCCGGAAGATCTCGTCGACGGTCTCGACGGTCGTCGGGAGCCTCCTCGACGCGGACGACCGCCAGGTTCAGCTCCTGGAGGTGCTCGCGGCTCTCGGCGAGGAACATCGGCAGGTACTCGTTGAGGTCCATCACGCCTTCCGGTAGACGAAGGGATGCGCGGGCTCGAGCCCGAGCTGCGCGGGCGAGGAGACGCGCTCGGTCGAGCCGACGAGCAGGTAGCCGCCGGGGCGCAGGGCCGCGGCGAGGCGCTCGTGGAGCGCGTCGCGGACGTCCTCGGTGAAGTAGATGACGATGTTGCGGCACATCACGAGGTCGTAGGCGGTCGGCGGGACGCGCATCGTCAGCAGGTCGCCGCTCGTCGAAGCGAGACCGCGCCGCGGAGCTTCGGCGTTCGCCTGCACGCCGCCGTCGGCGGTCCGCTCGAACCAGCGCTCGAGCGAGGCGGGCGGCACGGTGCGCGCGTCCTCGGCCGAGAACACGCCGGCCCGGGCGCGGGCGATCATGCGCGGGTCGATGTCGGTGCCGCGAACCTCGACCCGCGCGTCGGGGCGCGCCTCGAGGCAGACGCGCGGCGATCGTGTAGGCACTCGGCGCCGTAGGAGCAGCCGGCGCTCCAGACGCGGATGCGGCCGGTCGGCGGCGAGCTCCGGGCACGATCGTGCGGCCGAGCAGCGCCCACTGCTCGGGGTTGCGCCAGAGCTGCGAGACGTTGATCGTCACGCGGTCGAGGAAGCGGTCGAGCTCGTCGGCGTCGCGGCTCGAGCGACGCGAGGTAGTCCGCCAGCGGCGGCGAACCCGCGGCGCTCGGCGAGCGTGCGCAGGCGCCGCTCCATCTGGCCGCGCTTGTACTGCAGCAGGTCGATGCCGGAGAGGCGGCGGACGCCCTCGCAGAAGTCGACGTACTCGTCGTAGGCTGCGTGGGCGAGCGCGGCGCTCATCGCGCCCGCCTCCGCGGCGATCGCGGCGGGCAGGCCGCGCGAGGTCGTAGACGCCGTCGGCGAGGCCGGCCTCGACGATCGCGCGCGGCATCCCGTAGACGGTGCAGCTCGACTCGGCCTCGGCCAGGATGCGGCCGCCGCGGCGCGGACCTCGCTGCGCGCCCTCGAGCCCGTCCTTGCCCATGCCGGTCAGGACGACGAGCAGCAGGTCGCTGCCGTAGATCTCGCGCGGCGTCCGCGATCGTCAGGTCGGCGCGCGGGCGCAGGCCGCCGATCGACGGCTCGTCGCTCAGCGTGGCGCCGCCGCGGACGAGGCGCAGGTGCTGGCCGCCGGGCGCGACGAGCGCCGTCCGCGGGTCGAGGCGGTCGCCGGCCGCCGCCTCGCGGACGTTCAGCGCGGAGGCGCGGTCGAGACGCTCGGCCAGCGAGCCGGTGAAGCCGGGCGGCATGTGCTGGACGATCACCGTGCCCGCGCCGAGCGGCGAGGGCAGCTTCGGCAGCAGCTCGGCGAGCGCGCGCGGGCCGCCGGTCGAGCAGGCGATCACCACTGTGCGCGGCCGCGGCCGGCCGCCGGCCGCGCGCCGCGGACCGCGGGCGGCGGCGCCGGCTGCGGCGCCGCGAGCGGTGCGGCGCGAGCCCGGCGGCGAGCCGGACCTTCGTCGGCGAGCTCGGCGAGGAACCCTGCAGCGGCGCGCCCGGGCTGCGGCTTCGCGACGAGGTCGACCGCGCCCTCGGCGAGGGCGTCGACGGCGCGGGCGCCGTGCGCCGGCGAGAACGCCGACACGACGACGACCGGCACGGGCTCGCTCGGTCGCGCAGCGCGCGCAGGACGCCGATGCCGTCGAGGCCCGGCATCGCCAGGTCGAGCGACAGCACGTCCGGCTGGAGCGTGCGGCAGGCCGCCAGCGCCTGGTCTCCGTCCTCCACGGCCGCGACGACGTCGAAGCCGCCGCGGTCGAGCGCGTCGGCCAGCAGCCGGCGCATGAAGGCGGAGTCGTCGGCGACGACGACTCGCAGAGGTCTGCGCTGCGTCCATCGTCGCTCGCTATGCGGCGAAGGCGAACCCGGAGAAGATGCCCTCGGGGTTGAGGAGGACGACGAGCCGGTCGTCGATCTTGGCGATCGCGTCGATGAAGTCCGCGCCGGCGGCGGGGACCGCGTCGAGGTGGCCCACGTCGACCGTGAGCACCTCCTCGACCTCGTCGACGATCACGCCGGCGGTGCCGCCGCCCGTCTCGACGATGACGATCTTCGCGTTCGTCGGCCAGCTCGGCGTCGAGGCCGAGGCGGGCGGCGAGGTCGCAGACCGGGACGATCTTGCCGCGCAGGCTGATCACGCCCCTGATCCACGGCGCGTCGGACGCGACCGCGCGCGGCTCGGTGTAGCGGATGATCTCCTGCACCTGCGTGATCGGCAGCGCGTACTCCTCGGCGCCGAGCGAGAAGACGACGAGCTGCTGTGCGAGCTCGGACGTGCGGTGCGGTTGCGGTCGACATGGACCCTCCGTGGTCGGAAGAGCGTGATCGGTAGGCCGCCCGGTAATCGGCAGCCACCCGCGCAACCTGAGGGGCGGGAGGGGGCGCAAAAGGGTGACCTGACTATGCTGAGAACGTGGCTCGGGTGTCACCCCATCCGGCGGACGTCGCCCGCTCTTACCGGGTGCTCGGCGTTGACCCGTCGGCCTCGCCGGCGGACGTGAAACGTGCGTTCCGGACGCTCGTGCGACGCCTCCACCCCGACGCCAACCCGGCGGCGGCCCAGCGGCGACCTGGCGGCGATCGTCGCGGCGTACCGCAAGCTCGGACGCGCCGGCGTGATCGCGCAGGCCCGCCCGGTGCCGGTCGCGCCGCGCCACATCGACGTCTACGCCTAGGCGTCCGCGCGTTACAGGGCGGTCGGCCATCAGCTCGACGAGCCGCGCGTCCGTGCTGCTCGGCCTCGTCGGCCTCGTCGACGCCCTGGCGGAGGAAGCGCGTCGATCGCCGGCAGCTGCGCGATCGCGTAGTCGACGCGCGGGTCGGAGCCGGGCGCGTAGGCGCCGATCGAGATCAGGTCCTCCTTCGCGCGGTGGACGGCGAGCGTCTCGCGCAGCGCCGTCGCGGCGGCGCGCACCTCGTCGCTCGTGATCTCGGTCGCGAGCCGGGAGACCGACTCGAGCACGTCGATCGCCGGATAGTGGCCGCGGTGGGCGAGCGCGCGGCTGAGCACGCAGTGGCCGTCGAGGATCGCGCGGGCGGCGTCGGCGACCGGCTCGTTCATGTCGTCGCCCTCGACGAGCACGGTGTAGAGGCCGGTGATCGAGCCGCGCTCGCTCGTGCCCGGCGCGCTCGAGCAGGCGCGGCAGCTGCGCGAACACCGACGGCGTGTAGCCGCGCGTCGTCGGCGGCTCGCCGATCGCGAGGCCGACCTCGCGCTGCGCCATCGCGAAGCGGGTGATCGAGTCCATCATCAGCAGGACGTCGGCGCCCGTGTCGCGGAACGCCTCGGCGATCGTCGTCGCGGCGAACGCGGCCTTGATGCGGACGAGCGCCGGCTCGTCCGAGGTGGCGACGACGACGACCGAGCGCGCGACGCCGGTCGCCGAGGTCGCGCTCGACGAACTCGCGCACCTCGCGGCCGCGCTCGCCGACGAGGCAGATGACGTTGACGTCGGCGTGCGTCGAGCGGGCGATCATGCCGAGCAGCGACGACTTGCCGACGCCGGAGCCGGCGAAGATGCCGAGCCGCTGGCCGCGTCCGCAGGGGACGAGCGCGTCGAGGGCGCGCACGCCGAGCGAGAGGCGCTCGTCGATCCGGGCGCGGCCGAGCGGGTCGGGCGGCGGCGCAGCGGTCGAGCGGAGGCCGTCCGGCTCGAGCGGCGGCCCGCCGTCGATCGGCGTGCCGAGCCCGTCGATGACGCGGCCGAGCAGCTGCTCGCCGACCGGCAGCTGGAACGGGCGCTCCGTGGCGACGACGCGGTTGCCGGGGCCGATCCCGTGCATCTCGCCGAGCGGCATCAGCAGCGTGCGGCCGTCGCGGAAGCCGACGACCTCGGCCGGGACGAGCGCGCGCCGGCGGCCCGCCTCGATCGTGCAGAGCTCGCCGACCTCGGCGCGCAGGCCCCGTCGCCTCGATCACGAGGCCGATCAGGTTCGTCACGCGCCCGTGCGGCCGCGCAGAGGTCGGCGTCGTGGAGCGCGCGGAACGCGTCGGCGAGAGGCGGCGCCGCGGTCATCGCCGGCGGGGCGAGCGGCTCGCGCAGCAGCTCGGCGGCGCGCTGCGAGCTGCGTCTCGAGCCGGGCGTCGATCTCGCCCTCGCGCGTGCGCACGACGCAGCCGCCGCGGCCGACGCGGCGCTCGCCGGCCACCTCGAGCCGGGGCAGCGCGCCGAGCTCGGACGCGATGCGGTCGGTCGCGGCGCGGACGAGCTCGACGTCGGCCGGGTTGACGTCGAGCACGACGCCCTCGCGGTCGACGACGCGCCGGAGCGCGCCGGTCACGACCGAGGCGACCAGCGACGGGTCGACCTCGAGCGCGGTGCCGAGGATCTTCTCGGCGAGCGCGAGCGCGAGCTCGACGGCCGCGCCGCTCGATCTCGGCGGCGGCCTCGTCGCGCGCTGCTCGAACGCGCGCACCGCCTCGACGAGCGCCGAGCGGAGCGGCTCGAGCTCGGCCTCGGCGTCGGCGAGTCCGGCCGCGAAGCCCTCCTCGCCGGCGCGGGCGCTCGGCCTCGGCGGCGGCCGCCTCGGCGTGGGCGGCGATCGCGGCGAGCGCCTCCTCGCGGCTCGGCGAGGCGTGCGTCGGCTCAGCCCTCGAGCACCGGGAACGCGAACGCCTCCGTGCTCGCGAGCCGGCTGCATCGCGTCAGGCGACCTCGACCTGCTCGTCGGCGCCGGCGCCGCCGCGGGCGACGAAGATCTCGCCCGACTCCTCGAGCCGGCGCACGACGCCGACGATCTTCGACTGCGCCTCCTCGACGACCTTCCGGCGCTGCGGCGGCATGAACTCCATCTCCTCGGCGAGCATCTCGGCGCCGCGCTGCGACATGTTCGCCATCAGCCGCTCCTTGACCTCGTCGCTCGCGCCGCGCAGGGCGAGCGCGAGGTCCTTCGCGTCGACCTCCTTGAGCACGAGCTGGATCGAGCGGTCGTCGAGCTTGAGGATGTCCTCGAAGACGAACAGCAGCGAGCGCACCTCGTCGGCGAGCTCCGGTTCGTCTCGGTCAGGTGCTCGAGGATGTTGCGCTCGGTGCCGCGGTCGGCGGAGTTGAGGATCTGCGCGAGCGCCTGCACGCCGCCCGCCGCCGCGTACTCGTCTGGAGCACCGTCTCGAGCTTCTGCCGCATCACGCGCGCGACCTCCTTGACGACGTCCGGCGACGTCTGGCCCATCAGCGCGATCCGCATCGCGATGTCGGCCTGCTCGGCCGGCGGGATCAGCTGCATCACCTTCGCGGCGAGGTCGGTCGTCGGCAGGTTCGCGATCACGAGCGCGATCGTCTGCGGGTGCTCGCCGCGCAGGAACGTGGCGATCTGGTCGGGCGGCGTCGCGCGCAGGAACTCGAACGGCGTCTCCTCGATCACCGTCGCGAGCCGCGCGAGGATGTCGGTCGCGCGCGCCGGCGCCGACCGCCCGCTCGAGCACCTCGCGCGCGTAGGCGATGCCGCCCTCGGCGATGTAGCCGCGCGCGTGGGCGGTCTCGACGACCTCCTCGAGCACCGCCTCGACGCGGCCGAGTCGACGGACGGCGTCCGCGCCATCTCGACCGTGAGCAGCTCGACCATCTCCTGCGGCAGCTGCCGGAAGATCTGCGCCGCCCCGTCGGCCCGAGCGAGACGCAGAGCATCGCCGCCTTGCGGCGCCCGGACGGGGGGCCTTCTTGGGCGGGACGCGGGAGAGCCGAGGCCGCCGGAATCGACCGGGTCCTACTCCTTCAGCCATTCGCCCACCTGGCCGCGATCTGCTCGGGCTGCTCGCCGCGATCTCCTCGGCCTCGGCCTTCAGCGCGGCGCCGGCGCGGCGTTCGCCGGGTCGAGCGCGCCGCGGACGGGCCCGCCTCGAGCTCGCCCACGGCGTCGCAGCGCTCGATCTCGCGCAGCCACGTCGGCTCGGCGCCGACGCCCTCGCGCTCGCGGCGCTTGAGCCCGCGGCGACGAACAAGAGGAAGAGGAGCATCGCGAGGCCGAGCGCGACGCACTTGCGCAGGCCGAGCGGGTTCGCCATCAGGGCGGCGAGCGGGGTGGCCTTCGCGCGCCGTCGTCGCGGCCGGCTTCGCGAACGCGATCGCGACACGGCGAGCGTGTCGCCGCGCGACGGGTCGATGCCGGCGAGGCTCGCGACCGACTTCTTGAGGCTCGCGACCTCGCGTCCGGCACGGACGAGTCGACCAGCAGCGCGACGTTGAGCTTGTTGACCGAGCCGGGCGCGACCGTCGTCCTCTGGACCGTCTTGTCGACGCCGAAGCAGGTCGTGTCCGACTTGTTCGGGTAGTTCGACGTCGCGGCCGGTGGAGCCGGCGGCGTGCTCGGCGTCGCGGTCGTGTTCGTCGCCGTGCCCGGCGGGAGAGCCGGCGCGCCGCCCGTGCTCGTCAGCTTCTCCTGGGTCGTCTGCGACTGGATCGGCGTCCCCTTCTTCGCGTACGTGACCTTGTCGACGGTCGTCTGGTCGACGTTCAGGTCGGCCTGGACGCGGGCGAGCGCCTTGCCGGGGCCGAGCGTCGAGTCGAGCATCGCGTGATCGGGCCGCGAGCTGGGCGGAGTAGAGCTGCTCGGCCGCGAGCTTCCTGCTCGCCGAGTTCGCCCGCTCGCGCCGGGTTCGGCCAGAGCAGCGCGCCCGCTGGTCGGTGATCGTGACGTTGCCGGTCGAGAGTCCCTTGACGCCCGCGGCGACGAGGTGGGCGATCCCGGAGACCGTCGAGGGGTCGAGCGGGCCGGCCGCGGTCAGGAGCACCGCGGCGCTCGCCTTCGCGCTCTGGTCGACGAAGAGCGTGTCCGCCGGGCAGCACGAGCTGCACGTCGGCGCTCGTGATCCCGGCGATCTGCTGGATCGCGCGGTCGATCTCGCCCTCGAGCGCGCGCTGGTAGTCGACCTTCTGCTGGAAGTCGGTCGCGCCGAGGCTGCGTTGTCGAAGATCTCCAGCCGACCTGGCCGCCGCCCGTCAGGCCCTTCTAGGCCAGCGCGATGTGCGCCTGCGACATCTGGGACGACGGACGTCGATCTCGGTGCCGCCGTTGCCGAGCGGTAGGCGACCCCGGCCGAGTCGAGCGCCTTCGTCATCTGGCCCGTCTGCGCCGGGTCGACGCCGGAGACGAGCGTCGTGTAGCTCGCTGCGACGCGAAGCTGAGAGGAAGTAGAAGGCGACCACGACGAGCAGGCCGATGCCGGCGATCGTGAGCTGGCCGCGCGGCTCGAGGCTGCGCCAGAGATAGCGGATGCGGGCGAGCGTCACAGACCTAGACCTGCATCCGGAAGAGCTCTTGGTACGCGTCGACCGTCTTGTTGCGCACCTGCGCCGCGAGCTGGAGGGCGAGGCTCGCGCGCTCGATCTCCATCGCGACGGTCGAGATGTCCTTGGCCTGGCCGGTGGCCAGCTGCTGCGACGCGGTCGTCGCCTGCTGCTGGAGCGCGTCGAGCTTCCGAGCGCCCGGCGAGCAGCGAGCCGAAGCTCGGCCCGGCCGGAGCCGGTGCGCGGGGCGCGGGCGCCGGGGCGGGCGGCGCGACTGCCCGATCGACGGAAGCGGGGAATCGGGGGGATCGCCATCGCTAGTGGAGGATGTCGAGGGCGCGGGTGAACATCTGCTTCGCCGCGTCGAGCGCCTGGACGTTCGCCTCGTAGCTGCGGCTCGAGGTGATCAGGTCGACCATCTCGGTCACGGGGTTCACGTTCGGGAGGGTCACGTAGCCCTGCGCGTCCGCGTCGGGATGGCCCGGGTCGTAGACGCGCCGCGGCGGGCTCGGGTCGGCGACGATGCCCGTCACCTCGACGCCGCTCCCCGGCGACGGCGTTCCCGGCGCCTGGGCGCCGGCGAGCGTGTCGGCGAAGCTCGAGCCGCCCACCTCCGGAGGACGACCTCCTTGCGCTGATACGGCTGACCGTTCGCGCCGCGGGTCGTGTCGGCGTTCGCGAGGTTCTCCGCGACCACGTCCATGCGCAGCCGGTCGGCCGACATCCCGGAGGCGGAGATACCGAGCGAGCCGAACAGGCCGCCGCTCACTGGCCGAGCCCGATCGCGGTGGAGAGCATCTTCAGGCGGGCGTTCGAGACCGAGACGAGCGACTGGTAGTCGAGCGCGTTCTCGCTCAGCTTCGCCATCTCGGTGTCGACGTTGACGTTGTTGCCGTCCGCCTGCATCGAGCTCGTCGTGTCGGTCTGCGGCGCGAAGCTCAGCGACGCGATCTGGGAGGGCGAGGCGCCGTTCGCGAGCGCGTTCGCGAGCGCGGCGTGGAAGTCGAGGTCGGAGCGCTTGAAGCCGGGGGTGTCGGCGTTCGCGAGGTTGTTCGCGAGCAGCTGCTGGCGCTGGGCGGAGCCGGCGAGCGCTTGCTCGAGTGCGATCTGGGTGACGTCGAACAGACCCACGTGTTCGTCCTCCCTCTTGCGAAGAGCGCCCTTCCGTGGGTCCGTCGTCTCCTCCCTGAGACGACCTCGTAATCGTCCGGGGCGCGACCGAGTTGAGAGTCGCTAGGACTGCCCGGCGGTGGCGTACGAGGTGAGCGCCCGGCGGCCCCGCCGGACGTGCTCGAGGTCGTGCGAGACCGTCGCCGCGACGGCCTCGATCGCGGCGGTGTTCGCCCACGCGAGCGCCTCGGCCTCCTCGAGAATGGCCTGCGCCTCGGGTGGCGCCTGCGCGGGGAGCGTGTCGACGAGCCGCTGCCACGCCTCGCCGGCGGCGACCGCCTCCGGCCAGCGCCCACCGGTGACCAGCTCCTGCTGGAGGCGGGTGAGCTCGAGCAGGCGCTCGTAGGGGGTGGTCACGCCATGCTCTTCTCGGTCGCGGCCGCGAGCTCGATCTCGACCCACGAGTCGCGCAGCCCGGAGAGCAGCTCGGCGACCTCCTCGTAGCCGGACGGGTCGGACTGGGCGGTCGACTCGTTGATGTGCCGCATGCAGAAGCCGTAGATCGAGCGCAGCCCGAAGGCGACCTCGCCCTGCCGCAGGTCGAGCGAGCGGTTCAGCTCGTCGATCACGGCCTGGGCGCGGTGCAGCCGGTCGCGGGACTGCGCGCGCCGGCCCTCTCGCATGGCGGTTGCCGCCTGCTGCAGGAAGCGGATGGCGCCGTCGTAGAGCATCACGACGAGCCGCTCCGGAGAAGCGGTCATGACGCTCGCCTCCGCGTAGGCGAGCTTGGCGGTGGCGTACTGATTCACGCTGACCTCGCTGAGTGAGGGACGGGGACGTCCGAGTAGTCGGCGGCGCGGCGTCGCGCTTGAGGGCTCAGCCGCGTCTTCGACGACGTCGACGTCGTCGCCGCCGTCCCGGTGAGGTTCGAGACCTGGCCGCTCAACCACTGGCCCTGCGACTGGGCCTGCTGCATCGCCGTCTCCATGTTCGTGTACTGCGCCGCGGAGCGCGGTCTCCTTGTCGGCGAGGCGCACGTCCCACTCGGCCTTCTGGGAGGCCAGGTCGGAGATCATCTGGCCCTCGCTCGTGATGCGCGAGTTGATCACGCCGCTCGGGCCGATGTACGTGTTGAGCACGCCGTTCATCCGCTGCACGAGCCCCTCGGACGAGTAGCTGTTCGTGACGTTCGAGAAGAGCGCCTTCACGTCCGAGAAGTTCGTCGTCAGCGCGGTCGAGAGCGCGGTCGTGTCGAGCGTGAGGTCGCCGTTGATCGACGCCTGGCTGAGCGCTCCGGTGCCGACGGCGGCACCGGTCGAGAGGCCGGCCTGGGCGAGCGTCTGCATCGCGGCCGGCGCGTTGCTGAAGACGTCGCCGACGGAGTTCCGCAGCTGGGAGAGCAGCGAGACGAGCGACGGGTCGCCCTGCAGGTCGCCCTTGGCCCGGTCGGCGTCGGTCTGCGGGTTGACGACCTTCTGCTCGTTGACCTTCGCGCTGATCATGTCGACCGTCGCGTTGTAGGTCGTGACGAAATCCTCGACTGCCTTCTGCACGCCGTCCGTGTTCGGGCCGGGCGTCGAGACGTTGACGGAGACCGAGCCCGACGTCGTGCCGAGCAGGGTCACGCTCAGCCCCGACGCGATGCTCGTGACCACGTTGCTCGCGCTCGTCTGGGTCGAGCCGCCGTCGACCGTGTACTGCGCGTCCTGCGGCGCCACGGTCTGCGTCAGTCCGAGGTCGGCTGCGAGGGTGCCGCCGCCGGTGCTCGTGACCGAGAGCGTGTTCGCCGCGCCGGTGACCTGGCTCGAGAGGACGAGCTTCGAGTTGACCACCGAGGCGTAGACCTGGGTGCCGGACGCCTGGTTGATGTTGCCGGCGATCGTCTGGAGCGACTGCCCGGCCGTGACGTTCACGGTGAAGGCCTGGGCGGAGTTGGAGCCGACCTGGATCGTGAGCTGGTCGTTGCCGCTCGCCGTTTGCAGGCTCGTCGACTGCGTGAGCTGCTGCGCGCGGGCGAGCTGGGAGACCGTGAGCTGGAACCCGCCGGGCGGGACGCCGACGCCGGTGGCGGTGACGTGGGTCGGGTCGCTCGAGGTGATCTGCTGCGCCGTCGACCACGTGCTCGGGTCGACGAGCGTCGAGAGCTGGCCCGACAGCGTCGTGAGCTGCGTCTGGATCGCCTGGAGGTCGGTCTGGCGGGTCGTCTCCAGCGTCTGCTGGTTGATGATCCGCTGCTGCGGAATCTGCTCGATCGACATCAGCTGCTGGACGATCGTGTTCGTGTCCAGGCCGGACGCCAGTCCGCCGATGTTGAAGGTCGGGATGAGCGGGTTGTTGGCGGTGACGTGCTGATCGAGCCCGTCATCGTCTAGCCCTTGGCGTGGAGGCTCGCGGTGTCGCCGCCGAGCACGTTCAACAGCCGGGCATGCGAGATCTCGTGCTCGCCGCCGCCGCCCGTCGCTGACGTGCGCGTGCAGCTCGTTCGTCACCGGATCGTGGTCCAGCCGCACCTTGACCTGCTTGCGGTCGAGCTCGTGAGGACGCGCGCCGCGGTGTCGAGCGCGTCCAGCACCTCCGCCGGAGGCAGGTCGGGCAGCTGAGCGGCGTCCGCACCGGCGACGGCGAATGGGCGCGAAGCGGCGCCGGCGCGGGCGGGCGGCGCGGACGCCCCCGTCGGGGTCCCATCGACGGGCGTGATGCCGTCAACCATGTCGCGTTGCCTCCCTGGGTCCATTCGTCGGCCGGTTTCCAGCCGCGTCATCGGCAGCCGGCCTCCGGACTTTAGGGGTCCCCGCGTCGAGGTCATCTGCCCGCGAGCTCCGCACGGGCGGCGAGCGTCTCGTTCAAACGGGCCGCGGGGATGCTGCCGGGGTCGGAGGCGGAGGCCGCGGCGGCGAGGGTCCGGGCGTCCTCCTCGAGCCCGCGGGCGAGCGCGACCTGGGCGAGGCCGAGGTAGGCGCGTGCGTCGGGCGCCTCCTGCGCGGCGGCGAGCCACTCGTCGGCCGCCGAGTCGAGGAAGCCGCGGCGCAGGTACATGCGGGCGAGCGCCTCCCGGCGTTCGCGCGGGGCGATCGCGAGCCGCTCGGCGAGCTGGTGGAGCGTCGCGAACGCGTCGATGTCGACGACCCGCAGCAGCGCCTCGAGCGCCGTGAACGTCGTCAGCGCCGCCGCGGTGGGGAGCGAGGCGGGCGCCTCCCCGCCGGAGAGCAGCGCCAGCCACGCGCGGTAGAGCGCGACGTCGTGGTCGGGGACGCCGCGTCCGGGCGCCGACTCGAGCGCCGCGGCGAGCTGCGGCGCAGCGGCGGACGCGGCGCACGCGAACAGCTCGGCGCGGGCGGCAGTCGCCGAGACGAGCGAGTCCGCGGGCTCGAGGCGCGCCTCGGCCGCCGCCTCGGCGTACGCGCGCCGCGCGAGCAGCGTCTCGACGAGGCCGACCCGGGCGACCCCGTTCCCGGGGCGGGCGGCGAGGACGTCGCGGAAGAGCGCCTCCGCATCCGTGGAGCGGCCGCCCTCGTACAGGGCCGTGGCGAGCAGGAGCGCGGCGCTCGGCCGCTCGGCCGCGAGCCGCGTGCAGAGCTCGCCGGGCTCCGCGCCGCGGGCGATCTCGAGCGAGGCGAGCGGCAGCACCGGCGCGATGTAGTCGGGGTACTGCTCGAGCGAGCGCCGGTACTGCGCCTCGGCCTCGGCCGGCCGGCCCTGGTCGGTGCGGATCTCCGCGAGCAGCGAGCGGGCGAGGTACGTGCCGACCCCGACCGCGGCGCCGTACTTGGCGGGCGCGTCTCCCAGCTCGAGGCACCGCTCGGCGAGGCGTGCCGCCTCGTCGAGGTTCCGCTCGTCGCGGGCGCACATCGCCGCCTGGAGCACGAGCTCGGTGTGGTCGGGGTAGTAGGCGAGCGCCTCGTCGATCGCCTGGCGGGCGGCGGCGGGCGCGCCCGCCTCGCGCCGCGCCTGCACGAGGCGGGCGGCGAGCATCGGCGCGTAGCCCTTCGCGCTCCAGCTGGGCTCCCGCTGCAGGGCGAGCCAGCCGCGGTCCAGATGGGTACGCGCGAGGGCGAACTGGCCGAGGGCGATGTACTCCGAGCCGAGGTTGAAGTCGACGAACGGGCCCGGCGCCTCCCGCGCCTCCTGCTGGAGCAGCTCGAGGTTGCGCTGCGACTTCTCGCGGTCGCTGACGCGGCTCTTCAGGTAGCCGTAGTGGAGCATCCGGATCGACGTCGTCTCGAAGCGCTCGGGCAGGTACGTCGGCATCGCCTGCGTCTTCTGCTCGTGGATCCGGCCCTCGAAGCGGTACTCGGGGCGGCGCCGGAACAGGCGCATGGCGAGGTGGGCGACGGACGAGCCGGAGTCCTCGCCGCCCGTGTAGTTGGTCTCGACGAGGTAGAAGGCCTCGCGCCAGGTGCGGCCGAGCAGCGTGCGCAGCAGGTGGGCGTCCTCGGGCACGAGGTGCTCGTCGGCGTCGAGGTACAGCACCCAGTCGCCCGTCGCGTGGTCGAGCGAGACGTTGCGCGCGTCGGCGAACGAGCCGTTCCACGGGAAGTGGACGACCGTGGCGCCGAGCTCCTCCGCGATCTCGACCGTGCGGTCGGTGGAGCCGGTGTCGACGACGATCATCTCGTCGACCGCGTCGCGGACGGAGGCGAGGCAGCCGGGGAGCATCTCCTCCTCGTCCTTGACGATCATCACGAGGGAGAGCGTCAGTCCGTCGGTCGCGCCGGCGGCGGCGGCGGCGCGGCGGGCGCGGACGCCGAGTCCGCGCGCCTGGCCGGCGGCCGGCCCGCGCAGGGTGGACCGGTGGTTGCGCTTGCGCCTGCGCGCCTCGGCGAGATTCTGCTCCACGTGCTCGAGCTCGGGGTCGAGCCGCGCCGCCGCCTCGAACAGCGCCTCCGCGCCGCCGACCTCGCCCACCTCGTACAGGAGCACGCCGGCGTAGTTCAGCAGCACCGGCTCCGACGGCGTGTCCGCGAGGGCGTCGAGCAGGATCTCGGCGACCGTGAGGTAGAGGCGCGTCCAGAGGCTCTCGTCCTCGGCGGTGGCGGAGAACGCGAGCTCCGCCAGCTGCCGCCGGGCCTGGTAGGCGCGCTGCGGGTCCCACGTGTCGAGGCTCGGCGAAGAGGTCGCGGATCGCATCGAACCGGCCGCTCGAGGCGGCGGCCGCCGCCTGCTCGAGCGTGCGGTTGACGCGCCGCCGCCATTCGTCCGGCGAGAGCCGGGGCGTCCGCTGCTCCGATCGCGAGGGTCACGGTACGGATGGCCATCAGGCTGCCTCCTGGGCGGTGAGGGCGGCGCGGAGGGCCGCCGGGTCGGGGGGGAGGACGAGGCGGGCCCGCGCCGGCGGCTCGCCCGCGCAGATCACGGCGTCGGCGGCGAGCGCGAGGGAGCTGGCGTGCAGGCCGGACGGGTCGGCGAGCGCGATGTCGGGCGCCGACGCGTCGTTGCGGCCGCTCTGCTCGAGCTCCCCGCCGAGGAGGGCGAGCTCGTCGTGCGTGCCGGTCGACGGGAACAGCAGCGTCACGTCGTCGTCGTGCGAGAACGCCTCGACGTAGGCGTGGAGGGCCGGTGCCCACGACTCGCGCCGGCTCCACTCCGCCGGGACGAGGAAGAGGAAGCGGCGCCGGCCCGGTACGGCGGCCGACGGGACCTCGCGGATCGGCGCGCGTCCGGTCAGGACGGCGATCCGCTCGGTGGCCCTGGCCGCGGCGGCGTCCCAGTCGAAGGGCTCGGCGTGGCGGCGCGCTTCCGCGGCCCGCGCTGCGCGCGCGGCCGGGTCGGCGGCCTCGCGCAGCGCGGCCGCGAGCGCCTGCCGGTCGGGCTCGAGGAAGAAGCCGGGCCCGGCGAGGGTGAGGCCCTCGGGGGTGAAGGCGTCTGCGGGAATGGCGACGCGCGTCGCCGGCACGCGCCAGGCGCACGCGTCCGAGACGACGTCGTCGGTCGGCCCGCCGGCGGTGACGATCAGCGGCACGCCGCAGGCCAGCGCCTCGAGCGCCGGGAGGCAGAAGCCCTCGGCCCGGTACGGCTGCACGAGCACGTCGGCTGCGCGGTAGAGCGCCGGCACCTCGCCGAACGGGATCTCCTCCTCGATGAAGAGCACCTCGGGCGCGGCCGGGTCGGCCCGGCACTCCGAGATGAGCGTCTCGCCCGTCTGGCCGCGGTAGAAGGTGCCCGAGCAGAAGCCCTTGATCACGAGGCACACGTCGTCGTCGGCGCTGAACTCGGCGGCATACGTCTCGAGCAGGACGTCGATTCCCTTCCGGGCGATCGTGCCGCCGACGAAGAGGAAGATCGTGCCCTTCTCGGTCTCCAGCGGCCGCGCCGGCCCCGTCGGGCTGAACTGCTCGAGATCGACGCCGTTCGGGACGACGTGCACGAGCTCGGGCGCGACCCCGGACGCGACGTACGCGTCGCGGACGAACGCCGACGGAACCCAGACCTCGTCGACCCGCTCGCGAATCGCGTCGGCCCACGCCTTCGGGACGCGGCCGAACTCCCACGGCTGGTAGAGGACGAACGGCCCGCTGCTCGGCGCCTCGAAGCGCGGCGGCCACTGGTGGGCGACGCCGACGACCTCGGACGGACGGTGCGGCGAATCGGGATGCAGCTGGCGCACGGCCGTGCCGGCCCGCTCGAGCGCGGCGACGACGGCGTCGTTCACGACCGCGAGCGAGTGGCCCGAGCCCAGCCGCCGCGCCAGACGAACGCCACGTGGGCCGGCTGGCGCGGGCCGGCGCGTCCCTCGAGGGCGCTCTCGACGAGCTCGGCGAGACGGGCGGCGACCGGCTCGGCGCCGAACCGCTCCAGCAGCTCCGGCCGCGCGGCCGCGGCGCGCGCTGCGACGCCGTCGCCGCCGCGGCGCACCTCGCGCAACGCCGCGACGAGCGCCTCGCGGTCGGGATCGAACCAGCTCTGGTCCCGGTAGACGGCGGTGTGGGCGCAGACCGCCGCCGGGACGGGCACGACGCTCCCGTCGACGAGCCAGGAGTTGCGGTCGTGCATGAAGGCGAGGTTGCCGCTCCAGCGGCTGCCGATCGTCGGGAGGCCCATGGCCATCGCCTCCAGGTACGGGCGGCCCCAGCCCTCGCCGCGACTCGGCGAGACGTACGCGTCGCAGGCGGCGTACAGGCGCGGCATGTCGGCGACGGGCAGCACGCGCGGAGGATCCGGATCGGCGCCGTGTCGCGTCCGTCGAGGCGGGCGGCGATCTGCCCCTCGATCTCGTGCGCCGGCACGTGCAGCGCCACGTCAGCTTCAGGACGAGCTCGACCTCGTCGTCGGCGGCGAACGCGTCCGCCCAGGCGTCGAGGAGCAGGTCCCAGCCCTTGCGGTCGGTGAAGTCGAAGTTCGACAGGAAGCGGAAGCCGCGCCGGCCCGTCGAGCGCGAGGGCCGCCGTCGCGGCGGGATCGAAGAGCTCGAAGTCGATCGTCTCCGGGCAGCACCCGGAGCCGCGCCCCTCGGGCAGGCCGCCGCGGCAGAAGCTCTCGACGTTGAACTGCGTCGGCACCCAGATCTCGTCGTAGTCCCAGAGGGCCGCGGGCCAGTGGCGCGGGATCGAGGCGCACTCGAACATCGTGCGGCAGATGCGCGGCCCGTTCGTGGACGCGGGCGCCGGCTGCGCGACGAGATGGAAGACGGAGACGTGGGGGTCGCTCGGCACCGGCCGCGCGAGCGCCGCCTCGACCGCCCGCCGATGAGCCGCCGGCAGCTCGGTGACCGTGTCCGTCCAGCGCAGCTCCCGGGCCGCCGCCTCGTAGCCGCAGCGCTCGAGCGCGACGAGGTAGGCGCGCGCTTCGTCCGCGTAGCCGCCGGGATCGGCGAGGGCGCCGCGCCAGAGCAGGGGAAGACGAGTGGGCGCGGCTGGGACTGCCACGACGGCGTAATCGGCCCTCGCGGCACGCTCTTGAGCGGCCGGGCGCGGGGGCTCCCGGACGTCCCGGCGCCGTCTCAAGGTTCCCCGGGGCGGGACGATGACTGGCGCGATGGGGGCTTCCCGGGCGAAGGTGATCTGCACGCTCGCCTGCGGGCCGCAGACGGAGCTGCAGGAGCTCGCCCGCGAGCCGCTCGAGGACTTCGCCGAGCGACACGGCTACGACGTCGTCGTCGAGCACGCGCTCCGGGCGCCCGAGCGGCCGGCCTCCTGGAGCAAGGTGCCGCTGCTGCGAGAGCTTCTGGCCGACTACGAGACGGCCGTCTGGGTCGACGCGGACGCGATCTTCGTCGACACGGCGCTCGACATCGCGGACGCGGTCGACGACGACCGTTTCCTCGGTCTCGTGCAGCACCGGTACGGGGGGCAGGACGCGATCAACTGCGGCGTGCTCGTTCTGCGCAGCTGCCCGGAGTCTCTCGCCTTCCTCGACCGCGTCTGGTCGATGACCGAGTTCGTCGATCACACGTGGTGGGAGCAGGCGGCGATCATGCAGCTCCTCGGCTACCGGATCGACGAGCGGCCGTTCGCGTTCGCGCGGCTCGCGGCTCCGACGGAGCTCTTCGCCGGGGTGCAGGTGCTGTCGCACGAGTGGAACAGCATCAGCGTCGATCCGGCCCCGCGGCCGCGCATCAAGCACTACGCGGGCCTGCCCCACGAACGGCGTCGCGCCGGCATGAGCACGACCTGGAGGAGTTCCGCCGCCGCCGCGACGCCGAGGTGACCCCGGCGGACTTCGCGCTCTCGCTCGTGCTGCCGACGGCCGCTCTCGGAGTCGCGACGTGGGACGTGGTCGAGCGGATCGCGGCGCTGCCGGACGAGCTGTCCTTCGAGGTCATCTTCATCGACGACGGCTCGGGCCGCTTCGACGAGCTGCTGCACGGCGTCGACGGCGACGTCTCGCTGATCCGCGGCGACCGGTGTCTCGCGACGAGCCTCGACGACGCGGTCGAGGTCGCGCGAGGCGCGACCCTGCTCGTGCTCGGCACCGCGGCACCGCTCGACCTGCCGTGGGTCGAGGAGATCGTCGCTCTCGCGGCTCGACCGGACGTGCCGTCCGCCATCCGGGTGACCGTCACAGGTGCGGGAGGTGTCCTCTCGGCCTGGGCGATCCTGCGCTCGGAGCTCGTCGCGCTCGGCGGGTGTCGCGCATTCGCCCCGGGTGCCGGCGATCTGTCCCAGGTCTGCACCGCGCTGGCCCAGCGAGGCCGCACACCGCTCGTGGTGGCCTACGACGCGGAACCGGTCGCGTCCTACGCCAAGGGGTAGCGCGTCACGCCGACCAGGTGAGCTCGGCCAGCTCGCGCAGCGCCGACGAGCCGGACTCGTCGATCCGGGGCAGCGTCTCGAGCCCTGCCGGGACGCGGCCGGCGGAGAGGACCGCCTGCGCCGTCCCCTGCAGCCGCAGCGAGCGGGCGCCGGGCAGCAGGAGCACGTCGGGGCAGGCCTCCTCGCGCACGTCTGCCGCGGTGAGCACCGCGCGCATCTTCTCCCCCAGCGCCTCCGCGGAGTCGTCCGGTGCGACGACGACCAGCGTCGCGTCGTCGGACGGCTGGAACGCCTCGGCGAAGGCCGCGAGGAGCGTGGGGCGATGCGCGAGCTCGTCGCCGTGGACGACGACGCAGAAGCTGCGAACGTCGAGCCGCTCGACGGGCTCGGGGAGACGCGAGCCGGTGGCGGCGAGCGCGGGTGCGCCGCCGAGAGCGTCCGCGAGCCAGTGGAGGTCGACCCGCGCCTGGCCGTCCCACGGATCGTGTCCGAGCGCGCGCAGCAGCAGCCGTGCCGCACCTTCGAGGTCGCCGTCGCGCCGGCGCGTGCGCGCATCTACCCGCGCGAGGGCGGCGAGCTCGCGGTCGCGGACGGTCACCTCGATGCCGTCCGTCGGCAGGTCGCCCGCCGCCGTCGCCGCCTCGGCCGCCTGGAGCTCGATGCCGCGGTGGCAGATGAGCAGGCTGGAGAGCGGCGCGCGGCTCTCGTAGAGGTTCGCGAGGATCCAGCGGCGCATCCGCAGCTCGGCGCGCCGGTTCTTCGCGAGCTGTGGCCCCGTCGCCTGGAAGCCCATGTTGGCTCCGTGGAGCCGGTACCTGTTCATCGGCCCCTCGATCCAGTCGAGGTGGGCGACCTCGGCGATCCGGACCGCGAACCACCAGTCCGGCCAGGGCGGGCCGTCGGGGATCGGGTCGAAGCGGTCGCGATAGGCGGCCCGGAACATCGACGCGCCCCCGGAGGCGAAGTTCGCCACGGTGAGGCGCTCGAAGACGTCGCCGCGCGCGACGTGGATGCCTTCGAACCGCCAGAACGACTCGTGGCTGAGCCTGCCGTCCCCGTCGATGACCTCCATGTCGCCGAAGACGAGCCCCACGGCCGGATGCTCGTCGAGGAACTCCGCCTGGCGCCGGATCTTGTCCAGGGGCCACTCGTCGTCCCCGTCCAGGAGCGCGAGATAGTCGCCGGTCGCCGCCGCGAGCCCGGCGTTGACGGCGCTCACGAAGCCGCCGTTCGGCTGGTGCACGACCGTGATCCGGTCGCCGTAGGAGTCGAGGACCGCGCCGGTCTCGTCCGTCGAGCCGTCGTCGACGGCGACGATCTCGAGCTCGCCGGCGTAGTCCTGGGCGAGTGCGCTGTCGATCGCGGCGCCGATGTACGGCCCGACGTCGTACGCGGTGCAGATGCAGCTGACGCGCGTGGGCGTCATGCCGCCGCCCGCGCGGGACGGGCCGCCGCGAGGCCTGCCGGGTCGAGCCGCCGCAGCCCGGAGAACACGATCGGAGGCGTCCGCTGCGTCAGGATCGCGTCGGCGTGCTGCGCCAGCAGCGCCGGGCTCTCGCAGGTGGCGAGAAGGTCGGCGTCTCGTCACCGTCGAGGTCGTAGGCCGCCAGCGCGCGCTCGAGACCGGCGACGGGCACGCCCTGCCTGTCGACGCCGTCGACGAGCACGACCGTGACGTCCTCGTCGGCCCGGATCCCCGTCCGCACCGCGGCGCCGAGCGCGGGCTCGGCGACCAGCTCGTCCGCCAGCACGAGGATGACGCGCCCGCGCGTGTCCGCGAGCCGCTCGCCGGACCACCGGGGCGGGCTGCCGCCGAGCCGTGGGACGACCCCGAGCGGCCCGTCGATCGCGAGTGCCGCCGGCTCGCGGGCGAGGACGCCGGCGGCCCACTCGACCTCGGCGGTCGCGTAGAGCCCGGGGTGATTGAGCACGATCTGCGCCTTCAGCCGCTGGTCGCGTTTCGTCGCCTCGTCGAACATGCTCCCGGCGCGGACCCGGTACTGGAACACGGCGCGGGAACGTGCAGCCCGGCGTGGCCCCGCTCGCCGCAGGCGATCCAGAAGTCCCAGTCCTCGTACGAGTCGAGCGGCGCGTAGCCGCCCACCTCGTCCCACGCCCGGCGCCGGAACATCGACGCGACGCCGATGTGGTTCCTCCGCGTGAGCGACCAGAAGTCGTAGTCCGGGTGCGGATGGAACGCCGTGTCCTCGCCGAAGTTCTGCTGGTCGCCGTAGGCGACCGCAGACGGTCCCGTCGGCGTCGAGGGCCGCGACGAGTCGTTCGAGGTAGTCGGGCTGGATCCGGTCGTCGCTGTCCAGCGGGAGCACGAGCTCGCCGTGCGCGGCTGCGATGCCCGCGTTGCGCGCGGCGGCCAGGCCGGCGTTCTCCTGCCGCAGGAGCCGGATCGCGACGTCGGGGTGGTGTTTCGCGAGCCTCTGCGCCACCGCGGCGGTGTCGTCCGGGGAGCCGTCGTCGACGACGACGATCTCGAACGAGCGGAAGGTCTGGGCGACGACGCTCTCGACCGCCTCGGGCAGGAAGCAAGCCTGGTTCCAGCACGGGATGACGACCGAGACGCGCGGCCCGTCCGCGACGGGTCCGACGAGGCACGGCCGCGCAGCGGGCGCGACCTGCGGGCGCAGGTCGTCGGCGACCGCCGGCATGACGCCGACCGCCGCCGGGGTGGCAACCGCCTCCTCGTCGCCCGCGACGACGGCCTCCGCCCAGCGCCGCTGTCCGCCCGTGTACAGATGGGGATGCCGGATCACGATCTGTGCCTTGTGCCGGGCGTCCTCGCCGAGGTCGGCGGAATACCGGCCATTCAGACGCGTGCGGTAGAAGAACGGCGCCTCCGGGACGTAGCGGCCCGTGTAACCGCGGTCGCCGCACGCGATCCAGAACTCCCAGTCCTCGTAGCCGATCGGCTTGAACCCGCCGACCGCCTCCCACGCCTCGCGGCGGAAGAGGGCACTCAAGCAGAACTGGTTGTGGTCCGCGAGCTTCGTGAACGAGTACGCGTCCTTTGCGTGGAAGGCGTCGCGACCGCCGAAATAGACGACCGGCCCGTAGGCGATCGCGACCGCGGGATCCTCGTCGAGGGTTCGCACGAGCGGATGTAGGAACCCCGGGCTGAGTGCATCGTCTCCGTCGAGGCAGCAGACGTACTCGCCGCGCGCGACCGCGATCCCAGCGTTCCTCGCGTGGGCCGGATGCCCGCTCGGCGGCTGGAGGACGATCTTCAGCGGAAGGGTCGGGAACCGCTCCGGCAGCGTGCGGACGGCCTCGGTTCGAGCGTCGGTCGAGCCGTTGTCCACGACGACGACCTCGAAGTCCGGGTAGGCCGCGCCGCCACGCTCGCCACCGCCTCGTCGAGATAGCGGCCGAGGTTGAAGCAGGTGACGAGACGCCGACGCGCGGCGCGCTCGTGCGCAGGTCGGACGGGCAGGCGCTGCGGCGGTGATCCGGGGGCGCGCGGCGGCGGCTGGCGCACGAGCCCGCGGCCGTGATCCGGTCGCACCGAGAGTTCGAGGTCGCCGAGCACGCACGTGCTCTCCCCGAGCAGGATGGTGCAGGCCGCGAGCGTGCCGAGCCCGCGCGCGGCCCGCACGCGGAGCGGCAGCGGCAGATGCGATGCGGACACCGCCGCGAGCGCGTCATCGAGGTCGAGCTTCCCGGCGAGAAGGAGAAACCCGCTCAGGTCGGCGGCGGCGCGGCGGGCGAGGGCAAGCAGGTCGGCCGGCGAGGGAGTGCCGAAGCGGGCTGCGACGTGCGGGATGATCAGACCGTGGATGAGCCCGCGGAGCACGAGCCAGCCCTCGTCGTGGCGTCCCGGGGCGATCCGGTGCCCGACCGCGGCCGCGGCGACGTAGCGGCTGCGCCCGGCTTTCGCCTCCGCGACGCGGTAGGCGACCTCGGTCTCCTCGCCGGCGAGCAGGCCGCCCTCGCCCGCGCCGAAGCGCGTGTCGAAGCCGCCGAGCCGGCCGAGCACAGAGCTTCGGACCGCCCAGTTCGCACCGTACAGCTCGGCGTCGTCGAGATCGCGGTCGCCGTGGTCGAGGATGCTGAAGTACCCCTCGACGCCGGCAGGCAGCCACTCCGCCGGGATCCCGTCCGGCCAGAGGCCGACGATCGGACCTCCGGCGAGCGCCACGCGGTCGTCGGCGAACGCGTCGCGCAGTGCCTCGAGCCAGCCCGGCGCCGGACGCGCGTCGTCGTCGAGGTACGCGAGCACCGGCGCGCGAGCCGCCGCTGCGCCCGTGTTGCGGGAACGCGAAAGGCCGGGGGTCTCCTCCCGGACGACCCGGAGCCGGTCGCCGAGCCGAGCCCGCAGCGGGGCGAGCGCCTCGGTGGTCTCCGCGCTCGAGGAGTTGTCGACGACGAGCACCTCGCAGCCGTCGCCGAGAGCGCCGAGGTCGGCCAGTGCGAGGACGCAGTCGGTAGCCTCGTCCGGCCGGTCGCGCGTGCAGACGACGACCGAGAGGGGGGTCCGACTGCGACGCGGGCGACGCGTGCGTCGGCGCGGACGACGAGCCGCCCGAGCTCGCGCGCGGTCGCGGCGAGCTGGACCTCGGCGTGCCCGGCGACCGCCTCGGGCGGCGGGACGGAGTCGTGCCAGAACTCGCGCCGCGCGGCCAGGCAGTCGAACGAGAGCGCCTCCGGCGCCTCGCCGCCGCCGGCGCGGAGCGGCCAGAGGCTGCCGTCGCTCGCGACGCGATAGCCGTGGACGTCGCCGCCGGCGGTCGTGACGGCCGGGGCGGCGAGCGCGGCGCCCGACAGCACCGCTTCGACGAGCGGTGCGACGAAGCCGGGGCGTGCCCGTGTGGTCGGGGCGAGCGCGATGCAGACCGCGCCGTGTGCGGCGCCGGCGCCGAGGGCGAGCGCCTGGCGGCGGCCGACCGGCCGGGACGGGCGCACCACGAGCACGTTGCCGCACGTGCCGGCGAGCAGGTCGGAGACACTCGGGTCCGAGCCGTCGTCGACGACGACGAGCTTGGTCCGCGCATCGAGGTTCCCGGAGAGCGAGTCGAGCTGCGCCCGGAGGGCGCGCACGTCTTCGGGCACGGTGAGCATGACCGACACCGTGACCGACGTCACGTCGAACGCGCTCGCGCCGGACGGCGGGGACGACACGCCGCCGTAGTCGGCACCGCCTGCGCACAGTTGAGTGCCCTCCGAGAGGAGAGCGCCAGCGCCTCGCGGCTTCGACGAGAGCTGGGGCCCGAGCAGCACGTCGGCGCTCGGTGGCGGGGAGTCGTGCGCCGCGCCCGCCGGCTGGACGCTCTCGTCCGGCGCGTTCGAGTGCGGGGCTCGAGCACGCCGTCGGCTACGTCGGGTGGCTCGAGCCGCCGAAGCCCGCCGCGCGCTCGATGACCGCGGTGGTCCCTCGCCGCGGAGGATCCGTCGCGCGGGCCGACGAGCCGGGCGACGAACGCGCTCTGGCGCGCGACGACGGCACGCCGCTCGTCGTCGTCGTCGAGCAAACGGCGCGCGATCCGTGCGAGCTCCCGGTGCGTCCGCCGCCGCAGCTCGCCGTGGTCAAGCCACCACGTGCACTGCGAGGCGAGGCCGTGCGTGAAGAGGACGGTGGGCCGATCGAGCGCCATCGCCTCGACGAGCGCGGTCGTCGGCTGGCCGACGACGAGGCGCGACGCGCCGATGAGCCTCGCCAGGTCCGTCTCCGGGTTCACGACGACGTGCCCGCTGTGTCGTTCTGCGGCGATCCGGGCGAGGTCGGCGTCAGCCGCCGGGTGCGTCCGGATGACGGTGAGCACGCCCAGCTCCGCCATCGCGGCGAGCAGCTCGTCGTAGATGCGGAGCTCGGACACGTGGTGCGACGACAGCGCGCCGCCCGTCATCGACACGAGGAAGGTCACCACCGGCGTGGACGGCTCGGCACCGAGCTGCCGGAGCAGGGCGTCGACGTCCGCCACGGTCGGACGCGGCCCGCCGTCGAGGAGCGGGTACCCGACGCACGGGAGACGCTCTGGGGCGTCGACACCCGCCGCTCGGTACCAGTCCTGGGTGAGCCGCCCCCAGCAGGCCACGACGTCTGCTTCGCCGCCGCGTCCCCAGTGCGCCGCCGTGGGCCGCGTCCAGAGGGAGCCGTGGAGCTGGCACGACGGAGGGGACGCCGAGAGCGCGGGCGGCGTAGACCCAGGCGAGCCGTTCAGGCCGGAGTCGACCGCGGTGACCAGGACGTTCGGGCGCAGGGCCTCGATCGTGCGAAACGCGACGGTCGCGCGCGCGGCCGCGACACCGATCCCGCGCCGCGCGAGCCACTCGCACTCGAAGGAGACGAGAGGCCAGAGCGGCATCCCGAGCTCCGCCTTGCCGAGCGCCGGTAGCTTGCCGAGCGATCCGGAGTCCCACGCGCGGCTCGCCTCCTCGACGATGCTCTGGACGCCGCGCGGGTCGACGTCGAAGTTGGCCGCGACGATCGCCGAGCCTGCCGACGCGGCGCTCGCCAGGACCTGCCCGTCCGCTTCGTCGGCCACGAAGGCCGCTCCGAGGCGGCCGCGCCCCCGGATCGCGGCGAGGACGGGGAGAAGGCCCCGCCCGTGCCGCCCCTCCGCGTAGACGAGCGCGAACGGGCCTCCCGGCGCCGGACCGGCGCGTCCGCCGCCACGAGGGCCGAAGGGCGGCAGGTCGTCCGTCGGGTCGGCCGGCGGCCGGCCGCCCCACGGCAGCTCGACGTGACGGCCGCGGCGCTCAGCGACGAGCGCCACCGCGGCGGTCCGGAGCCGCAGCCGGAAGCCCGTCCAGATGCCCGGCTGCGGCGGAACGCCGTCGGCGAGCACGAAGTGCGCCGACGGATGCTCGTTCAGCAGCCGCTGCGCGGTGAGGAGCGAGACGGCCGCCTCCACGACGACGTGGTAGAGCGGCAGCTCGAGCATCTCGCGCAACGGGATGCCGTGCCAGGAGTCGAGGAACGGCCGCAGCCGGCCGCCGTCGAGCTCATCCCACCAGCCGCGGACGACGCGGTCGGCGAGGTCCATGACCGGGCCTGCCCAGTCGAGATCCTGGTAGTCCTCGATCAGGGCGAAGTGCCGCCCCGCGCGCGCGAACGCGACCGCCGCGCCCGCACCGGCGGCCACGAGGTATCCCTCTCCAGCCGGCACATGCTGCGTCACCGCCTCGGCCTCGACAGCGGTGGTGGCGACGGCGACCGTCGTCATCTCAACGGATCTCGCGGACGAGCTCGAACGCCTCCGCGGCCTCGAGCCCGGACGCCGCGCCGCGCAACCGTGCCAGCGCTCGCAGCGCCTCGGGCGAGCGCGGGTGAGGGAAGGGGCGCGCCTCCGACTCGTAGGCCTCCATCGCATCGACCTTCGCCTCGAGCGTCGCCGCGATGTCCACGAAGACGTTCGGGTGGAAGCGCGGCTCGAGCTGGCCGAAGCCCCAGTCCGTCGAGGACGGCACCTCGAACGCGTAGACGGTTCGCACCTGGAGCGCCCGCCACGGGTCGGGTTGCCGTCATCACGGCGCGATGGACGACGCCGTGGTCGACGTTCAGGTCGCCCGGATGGTGCGTGTAGACGGTGTGCGGTGCGAGCCGGTCGACGAGCTCCTGGACGATCTTCACGACGTCGAGCAGCGGCACGATGTCGAAGCGGTTGTCCGGCAGGTCGTAGAGGAGGAGATCCTTCACGCCGAGTCGCTCCGCGGCGCGCGCGCTGTCGCTCTTGAGGTCGTCGAGGAGGACGCGCTCCGCCTGCTCTCGCTCCGCGTAGCGCGACGTGATCCCCTCACCGAGGATCGCGGCATAGACGTCTTCCCCCTCCGCCGCGAGCCGCGCCATCGTCCCCCCGGCGCCGAGCACCTCGTCGTCCGGGTGCGCTGCGACGACGAGAACGCTCATACGGACGCGTCCTGGCCGCTCAAGATCACGTCGCGGCTCGAGGGGCCGCAGTTGAAGAGCAGGTCGACGGCCGCCGTGAAGGGCTCGCAGGGAGGAGCGTGCACGTACTGCGTACTCACGTAGTCGCGCTTCCACAGGAGATCGTCGTGACCTCGGTACTGGATGCCGGTGCCGTCGGGCCGGAACGTGGATCAGGACGCCGGACGTGAAGACGAGGTCGAACGTCCCTTCCTTGAAGGGGAGGCCTTCCGCGCAGCACCTTGTGCACCGCCGCTACGACGTCGTCGGCGTCGATCGTCTGCCGGCCGTAGGGCGGCATCGCCTCGCGGACAGGCATGCCGCCGTCGAGAGCGAGACGCTGGTCGCCTGGATCAAGCCGCCTCCTCGACGAGGGCGCGGAGTCCGTCGCCCTGCAGCCACTCGCTGTTCGTGTCGCTCGTGTACTGGAAATCCTCGGGAACCGGGCGTCCGTCCTTCCAGTTCCCCGCCGACCACCATTCGTGGAGCGGCTTGATCACGTACATGTCGTCGTAGGCGACCGCATGGCGTGCCTCGTCGCTCGAGAGCAGCACCTCGTGCAGCTTCTCGCCGGGGCGGATGCCGTGATCTCGACCTCGCAGTTGGGGGCGAGCACGCGGCGAGCTCGGTCACGGACATGCTCGGGATCCGCGGCACGAACACCTCGCCGCCGTGCATCCGCGAGATGGCGGCGAGCACGAAGGCGACGGCCTCGTCGAGCGTGAGCCAGAAGCGGGTCATCCGCTCGTCGGTGATCGTGATGCGGCCGGTCTGCCGCTGCTCGAGGAAGATCGGGATGACGCTGCCGCGGCTGCCGACGACGTTGCCGTAGCGGACGCACGGAGAAGCGCGTGTCGCGGCGCGCCGGCGTAGGCGTTCGCCCTGGACGAACAGCTTCTCGGCGCAGAGCTTCGTCGCGCCGTAGAGGTTGACGGGGTTGACGGCCTTGTCGGTCGAGAGCGCCAGCACGCGCGGCACGCCGCAGTCGATCGCGGCGTCGATCACGTTCTGCGCGCCGTGGACGTTCGTCTTGATCGCCTCGAACGGGTTGTACTCGCACGCCGGCACCTGCTTCATCGCGGCGGCGTGGACGACGACGTCGACGTCGGCCTGGAAGGCGCGCTCGAGCGCTCGCGGTCGCGGACGTCGCCGATGAAGAAGGAGAGCCGCGGGTCGCGGAACGCCCGCGCATGTCGTGCTGCTTCAGCTCGTCGCGGCTGAACACGATCACGCGCTTCGGCGCGTGCTCGCGTCAGCGCGACCTCGACGAACTTCGTACCGAACGAGCCGGTGCCACCGGTGACGAGCACGGATTTCCCAGTCCAGTCCATGTGTCCCTCCGCTCCTTGTGATCGATCGACGGAGACCTGGGTCCCGTCCGGATACGGCCGCTCCCCCTTCATCGCGCTCCTGCGAGCGCGGGCCGGAGCTGCTCGGCGGCGCGCTTCTGCTCGAGGAACTCGTCGACCCAGGCGCTTTCCGCCGGCAGGCCGTCGACCGGGAGCGCGTCGTGGACGCCGCGGAGGTCGTGGAGGAGGCGGTACAGCTCGACGTGTTGCGGAAGCACGTCGGCGTCCTCGTGGAGCCTGCGCTCGTCGAAGCCGCTGTGACGGAGCCGCGTGTCCACGAAGTCGTGGGCGTCGCGCAGCCAGTCCTCGGCCGCGCGCACATGGAACCCGTGCCCGCGGAGGAAGCCCGCCGCGTCCTCGTACCAGGCGGCGAGATCGCCGAGCATGTCGTCGTAGCTCGTGACGAACACGGGGAGCCCGGCCGCGTCCGCCAGCGACTGCCGCGTGTGGCGCTCCCAGTTGGCGAGGCCGTGCACCTTCGTGATGCCGTCGCGGACCATAAGCGAGCGGGCGTCCTCGAGTGGGTTGCGGTACGCGATGACGACGAGCGGCCGCACGTTCAGCGCGCGCCGCCAGAAGCCGAAGGTCATGGCCGTCCTCGGGTCCTTCCAGACCCAGCGGCGGGTGGGGAAGACCGCCTTGAACACGGGGCGGGCGTGGATGCGGAGGTCGGCGAGCGCCGGGTGCAGTGTCCCACCCGTCTGTCAGGCGCGGCGGCGTCAGTTCGCTGCACCCGAGACGCGCGAAGATGAGGTCGTTGAACTCGACGAGCGTCGCGCTCTCCCAGAAGCCCCGCGGGTTGTCCTCGCGGGCGGGCAGCCAGTCGCTCTCGACGTTGACCGGGACGCCGAGGAGGTTGAGCAGGCGCGTCGTCACCGACGTGCCGCTGCGGTGCATACCGAGCACGAAGACGCCGATGTCGGCTTCCGTCCCGGGCGTGGCGCCGGACCTGCCGACGAGGTCGGGCAGACGGCTCCGCCCGAAGCAACGGAGCCCGGCGAAGGCGCCGGCTACAGGCCGCTCGGAATAGACGGCGTCGGCCACTCCGGCGAGGCGCCTCTCCGTTTCCTCGCTCGCCTCCATGGCGTAGACGTCGATCTCGACGTTGCGCTCGTCGAGACGGCACGCCTCGGCGAGGGCGGCGAGGCGGACGCCGGCGGCTTCTGCGGTGGCGTCCGGGGCGTAGACGGCGAGCCGCCCGCCCGACGTCTCCTCGAAGGCGTCGGCGTAGGCCGGGAGGAGGTCGGGGTCCGCGCAAACCTCGTCGAGGAACGCCAGCGTCGTGAACCCGGCGGGACGGCGCGGGAGCGCCGTCGCCTGCGGCGCGCTGCGGGCCGCTGCGAGGTCAACCACGGCGCGCCTTCGTGCCATCCGACGACGGAGCGGCGGAGCGTGGAAGCCTGATCGTGTGCATGGGCAAGCACCGGCCTGTGCGGGGACGACGGGACGGCCGCGTTATCGGCCGCGCGAATCGGGTCTTTACAGCGCGGAGGGGAGCGGCTCGGGACGGGGATCCCGCGGCGGGCGGGGAGGCGGTTTCCCGGCACCCTGGCCGCGCCCCCCTTGGAGTGCCGTCGGCCTCGCCGCGGACCAGGAGGGTTTGGCGGAATGGTGCTCGTCGCCGGGGTGCGATGGGCGTTGCGGGGCAAGGACGCAGGGAGCCTCGATAGCGGCTGCTATCGGGGCGACTGAGGACGCCGCCTCGCGGCGCTCAGCGCAGCCCGGAGGGCACCGTCGCTATTTCACCAAACCGTCCTAGCTAGGAGAGGATCCGCACGGCCGTGTCGGCCGGGCAGCCCTGCGAGCGGAGCTCGAGCGCGACGTGCAGGTCGACGTCGTGGCGGCCGGCCAGCTCGATCGCCGAGCACTGGTCGTAGCCGGCGAGCTCGAGCTGCTCGAGGCGCCACCGGAACACGGCGCCCTCCTCGGTCGCCTCGACCTCGGGCTCGAGCTCGATCTCCTGAAAGACGTCTCCCACGATGCCTCCGTAAACGGACGCGCGCACGCGAAGTGAATGACCCGGACGAGGGATCGCAGGGGCCCGCCTCAACTCGATCGCACCCCTGTCGATGACACCCGTCGCGGAAGGCGATTGTCGTCCCTTCTGTCTCCAACATGGAACGCGGTCTCTACATCGCTGCCTCGGGCATGCTGACGGAGCTCGTCCGCCAGGATCAACTGGCGAACGACCTCGCGAACGCGTCGACCCCGGGCTACAAAGCCGATCGCTCGTCGCAGGCGAGCTTCGGCGACATGCTGCTGTCCAACACCGCGACCGGCCAGGTGATCGGCCCGCTCGGGCTCGGCGTGCAGATCGCCGCAGACGAAGACCGACCTGACGCAGGGGCCGCTCGTCCAGACCGGCGAGCCGCTCGACGTGGCGCTCCAGGGCCCGGGCTTCCTCGCCGTCCAGACGCCCCAGGGCACCCGCTACACGCGCGACGGCCAGCTCGCCGTCGACGCCAAGGGCGGGCTCACGACGGCGACCGGCGCTCCCGTGCTCGACGCGCAGGGCAAGCCGATCTCGGTCGGCGGGCACGCCGCCGACCTCGTGATCGGCTCCGACGGCACGATCACCGCCGGCGGCACGACGCTCGGCAAGCTCGCGATCGTCTCGCTCACGAACCCCGCCAAGCAGGGCGACACGCTCTTCACGGGCACCGCCGGCGCGGCCCCGGCCGGCACGACCCTCGTGCAGGGCTCGATCGAGGGCTCCGACACGAACCCGGCCCGGGTGATGGTCGACATGATCGTCTCGCTGCGCGCGTACGAGTCGTCCCAGAAGGTGATCTCCTCGATCGACGAGACGCTCAGGCGCGGCATCCAGGCCGGCGGGGCCGGCGGCTGATGCCCGAGGGGATCTACTCCGCGGCGGCCGGCATGTCTGCGCAGCAGGCCCGGATGGACCTGCTCTCGAACGACATCGCGAACGTCAACACGAACGGCTACAAGCAGCAGCGGCTCGGCTTCCGCGACCTCGTCTACAGCGCGGAGCAGGGCCAGCCCGTCGGCGCCGGCTCCGCGACGATCGACCTCGGCCGCACCTCCGCCGAGGGATCGCTCACGCAGACCGGCGACCCGCTGTCGGTCGCGATCGTCGGCCCCGGCTTCATCCAGGTGCGGCGCGCCGACGGCAGCATCGGCCTGACGCGCAACGGCCAGCTCGGCCTCGACGCGCAGGGCGGGATCGTCACGGCGACCGGCGAGCGCCTGTCGCCGCCGCTGACCGTGCCGAAGGGCACCGACCCGTCCGCGATCTCGATCGGCCCGGACGGGACCGTGACGGCGGACGGCACGAAGGTCGGCCAGATCCAGATCGTCGACGTGCCGGCGCCCGGCGGCCTCGCCTCCGCCGGCGACAACCTCTTCGCTCCCACCGCCGCGAGCGGCGCGCCCGCTCCCGAGAAGACCGCGACCCTCCAGCAGGGCGCGCTCGAGAGCTCGAACGTCGATCTCGCCTCGGCGATGGTGGGGATGATCGACGCGCAGCGGGGCTACGAGCTCGCGAGCCGTGCGATCAAGACCCAGGACGAGCTCCTCAACGTCGCCAACCAGCTGACCCAATGACGACGCCGCCGATCGACACGACGCAGATGCCCCTCGCGGTGCAGAAGGCCGGCCCGCAGGCGCAGCAGCTCTACGCGACCGCGCTCCAGTTCGAGCAGCTGCTCGTCCAGGAGCTCGCCCAGCAGCTCCAGTCGACGGACGGCTCGTCGAGCGACGGCTCCTCGAGCGACGGCTCCTCGGGCGACGGCACGACCGCGCTCTACCAGCAGATGCTGCCGGGCGCGCTCGCGCAGGGCATCACCGACGCGGGCGGCATCGGCCTCGCCGGCCAGCTCTACCAGTCGCTCGCCGCGGCCCAGGGCATCCCGACCACGCCGGCCGCCTCGACCACGCCGACCGCCCCCGGGCACGCCCGGCGGCCAGACCGCGGCGGGGGCCCGATGAGCGAGCTGCTCGCCCACCTCGCGCGCCAGATCGAGTCGGCGCGGAAGCTGCTCGGCATCGTGCTCGCGCAGACGGAGGCGATCAAGCGGCAGGACGTCGAGTCGCTGCTCGCGCGCCTCGCCGACGTCCAGCTCGAGATGCGGACCCGCGAGCGGCTCGAGTACGAGCGCGACACGCTCATCGCGGCCGCCGCCGCCCGGCTCGGCATCCCCGTGCACGAGGTCGACATCGACTCGATCGTCTCGCTCGTCCCCGCCGACGAGGCGGACACCGCGCGCCGCCGCAGCGCGGAGCTGCGCGGCCTCCTCGTCGAGATCCGGCAGGTGCACACGGCCAACCGCGTGCTCATCCGGCAGGAGCTCTCGTTCCTCGACCACCTGATGCGGATCCTCTCCGGACAGCCCGAGGCCGGCTACTCGCCGAGCGGCTGGACGCAGGCGCCGCAGTCCGTCAACGCGATCGACGCGAGGGTCTGATGTCGATCTCCACCTTCCTCGGAGTCGAGACGGCGCTGCGCGGCATCCTCGCGCAGCAGCAGGCGATCGACGTCACCGGCCACAACATCGCGAACGCCTCCACCCCCGGCTACTCGCGCCAGACCGCGAACCTCGTCACGACGCACGCCGATGGCCGTCAACCCCGACGCGGGCTGCTCGGCACCGGCGTCGACGTCGCCTCCTACCAGCGGATCCGCGACTCGTACATCGACGTGCAGCTCCGGGCGCAGACGATGCTCAAGGGCTACGCGGAGGCGCAGCAGAACGGTGCTCAGCCAGGTCGAGCTGTCGCTCAACGAGCCCTCGGACACGGGGCTCTCGTCCCTGCTCAGCAAGTACTGGGCCGCCTGGCAGAACGTCGCCAACGCACCGGAGGACGTCGCGACGCGCCAGGCGCTGGCCCAGTCGGCGGCGAGCCTCGCCAACGGCTTCAACTCGCTCTCCTCGCAGCTCACGACGGTGCAGACGCAGACGACGCAGCAGCAGTCGCTGACGATGGACCAGGTCAACTCGATCGGCACGCAGATCGCCTCGCTGACCGGGTCGATCAAGGCGGCCGAGCTCGCGGGCGAGCAGCCGAACGACCTGCTCGACAAGCGCGACCTGCTCGTCGACCAGCTCTCCGAGCTCGGCAACGTCAGCGTCTCGACGACCGCGGGCACCGCGGGCACGCTCGGGGCGATCGACGTCACGATCGGCGGCACCACCCTCGTCACCGACACGACGGCCTCGACGCTGACGCTGCCGCTCGCGAGCCTGACCTCGGGGAAGCTCGCCGGGATGCAGGCCGTGCTGACCGCGATCAGCGACCCCACGTCGGGCTACCTGACGCGGCTGAACAAGATCGCCGCCGCGCTCGCGTCGAGCACGAACACCCAGCACGCGCTCGGCACCGATCTGAACGGCAACCCGGGCGGGCGTTCTTCACCGTCACCGCCGGCAGCGAGGCCGCCACGATCGCCGTCAATCCGGCGATCCTCGACGACCCCGTCGCTGGTCGCCGCCTCGAGCAACGGCCAGGCGGGAGACGCCGGAAACGCGATCGCGCTCTCCGACCTCCAGCGGTCGACGCTCGTCGGCTCGACGACGATCGACGGCGCGTACTCGCAGCTCGTCACCCAGATCGGCTCCGACTCCCAGCAGTCGCAGCAGTCGCTCGACAACGCGACCGCGCTCGTCGACTCGCTCTCGAACCGGCGGCAGTCGGTCTCGGGCGTCTCCCTCGACGAGGAGATGGCGAACCTCCTCCAGTACCAGCGCGGCTACCAGGCGTCCGCGAGGGCCCTCACCGCGATGGACGACATGATCAACGAGCTGATCACCCGGACCGGGAGGGTCGGGCTGTGAGCGGGCGCATCACGCAGTCGATGCTGACGACGAACCTGCTGGCGGATCTGCAGAACGTCACGAACCGCCTCGCCCAGACGCAGAACCAGCTCTCGTCGGGCAAGCAGATCACGAAGCCCTCCGACGATCCCTTCGGCACGGCGCGCGCGCTCGAGTTCCGCGCCGACCTCGCCGCGAACCAGCAGTACCAGGCGAACGTGAACGACGCCTCCGGGTGGCAGAACGCGACCGACACGGCGCTCGGCCAGCTCAACAACCTGACGCAGCGTGCGCGCGACCTGCTCGTCCAGGGCGCGAACGACACGGTGAGCGCGGCGGGGCGGCAGTCGATCGCCGCCGAGATCGACCAGATCACCGAGTCGATCAAGTCCCTCGGCAACACGCAGTACGCCGGCCGCTACATCTTCGCCGGCTCGAAGACCACGGCCCCGCCGTACACCCCAGCGGGCGCCGACGCCTACGCCGGCGACACCGCGACGCTGCAACGGGAGATCGGGCCGGGCGTGCAGGTGCCGCTGAACGTCGACGGCGCGCAGCGTGATCGGCGACGGGTCGACCGCCGGCAGCCTGCTCGCCACGCTGCGGCAGATCTCCACCGACCTGAAGGCGAACAACTCGACGGCCCTCCAGGGCGGCGACCTGTCGGCGCTCGACACCGCGAACGCCGCGGTCACGACGGCGCAGGCGACGGTGGGGGCGCGCACCGACCGGCTCTCCACCGCCCTCACGCGGCTCCAGCAGCTGCAGGAGTCGACGACGCAGCTGCTCTCGACGACCGAGGACGCCGACATGGCGCAGGCCGCCGTCAACTTCTCGCAGCAACAGGTCGCCTACCAGGCCGCGCTCAAGGCGGGCGCCCAGATCATCCAGCCGTCGCTCATGGACTTCCTGCACTAGGCAGGAAAGGAGGAAGCATGCAAATCGAAAGCACGAGATTCGGAGTCCTCGACGTCCGTGACGACACGGTCATCGAGTTCCGGAACGGGCTGATCGGGCTGCCGGGCACGCGTACGTGCTCGTCGCGCAGTCGGATCGGACGCCCTTCTACTGGCTGCACTCGGCCGAGCACGACGACGTCGCGGTGCCCGTCACCATGCCGTGGCTCTTCTTCGCGAACTACGAGGTGCGCGTGCCGGACGAGGATGCGGCCCAGCTGATGCTGGGCGATCCCGGCTCGGTCGAGATCTTCTGCGTCGTCAGCGCCGCAGCGGAGCTCGAGGACTTCACGATCAACCTCGCAGGGCCGGTGATCGTGAACGGCGACCGCAGGCTCGGTCGCCAGATCATCAACGCCGCGGGCGGTTACGCTGTTCGGCAGCCTCTGTTCTCAGAGGTGGAGCTGAACGAGGTGCGGGCCGGCGCGGTGCACTCCTCCGTGCCTGCAACGGCGACGAGGTAGGAGGCACACCAGGTCATGCTCGTGATCACCCGCAAGATCGGAGAGCGCGTCTGCATCGGCGACGACATCACCGTCGAGGTGCTCGACGTGTCCGGCTCGACCGTCCGCATCGGCATCGAGGCGCCGGCGAGCGTTCCGATCTTCCGGCACGAGATCTGGCTCGAGGTCAAGGCCGAGAACCGGGCCGCGGCCGAGGCGAGCATCGACCACCTGCCTGCGGACATCCTCCCCGCGCCGATCCACCGTCCAGCTCCTGAGAAAGGACCCCGCGAATGTCCCTTCGCATTCAGACCAACATCGAGGCGTTCGACGCCCACCGCAATCTCGTCAACACCCAGAACCAGATCTCCTCGGCGATGGAGAAGCTCTCGTCGGGCTTCCGGATCAACAAGGCCGCCGACGACGCCGCCGGCCTCGCGATCTCCGAGAAGCTGCAGTCGCAGATCGGCGGCCTCGACCAGGCCCAGCGCAACGCGCAGGACGCCGTCTCGCTCGTGCAGACCGGAGAAGGCGCGCTCGCGGAGGTGCAGTCGATGCTGCAGCGCGTCCGCGACCTCGCCGTCCAGTACAACAACGGCACGCTCGCGGCCTCCGACAAGGCCGCCATCACCGTCGGAGGTCGCCCAGCTCTGCGCCGAGATCTCCGACATCGGCAGCCAGACCTCGTTCAACGGCATCAACCTGCTGACCGGCGGTGCCACGATCACGTTCCAGGTCGGGGCCGAGGACGGGCAGACGATCGCGGTCAGCGGGATCCAGCTGTTCGGCTCCGGCGCCGGCCTACCAGGTCGACTCGAGGATCTTCACGTTCTCCGGGAGCACGATCAGCCTGTCCGTCGATCGACGCCGCGATCAACAACGTGTCCGCGTCGCGGAGCACGTTCGGCTCGGTGCAGAACCGGCTCGACCACACGATGAACAACCTCGCCACCTACGAGGAGAACCTCAAGGCGTCGGAGTCCGGGATCAAGGACGTGGACATGGCCAGCGAGATGGTCAACTTCACGAAGCTCCAGATCCTGAACCAGGCCGGCACGGCGATGCTGGCCCAGGCGAACACGCTGCCGCAGTCGGTGCTGACGCTCCTCCGCTGAGCGTGGAGAAGGGTCAGCAGTCGCGGGACACCGCGCCCGCCCCCCGCACGGAGGGCGGGCGTGGCGGCGTCTCCGAGTTCGCGATGCGCCAGACGCTCGAGGCGATCGCGAACTCGGCCGGCACCGCGATCCTCGGCACCGACGTCCACGGCGTGATCACGAGCTGGGGCGCCGGCGCCGAGGCGCTCTACGGCTGGACCGCCGAGGAGGTGATCGGCACGCCGATCGCCCTGCAGGCTCCGCCCGAGCTGCGCGGCGAGGTCGAGGCGGTCGGGGCGACGCTGCGCAGCGGCCGGTCGATCCACGGCTGGGAGACCGAGCGGCTGCGCAAGGACGGCACGACCGCGCTCGTGCGGCTCGACCTGACGGCGATCCGCGACGAGTCCGGCGCCGTGATCGGCGTCGCCTCGGTGCACCGGGACGTGAGCGAGCAGCGCCGCGTCGAGGATGCGCTCCGGGCCGCCGAGGAGCGCTACCGGACGCTCGTCGAGACGCTCCCGCTCGCGACGTACCTCGTCTCGCTCGAGGAGGAGAGCCGGACCCTCTACATGTCGCCGCGCGGCGCCGAGCTCTACGGGATCCCGGTCGAGGATCTCGACCCGGCGCGGGTACGCCAGCTCCTCCACCCGGACGACCGCGACCGTGTCGTCGCCGAGATCGCGCGCGCGAACGTCACGCGGACGCCGCTGACGCTCGAGTACCGGATCATCCGGCCGGACGGCAGCATCGTCTGGCTCGAGGACCGATCCGTCGTCGTCGCGAACGGCGACGGGCCGCCGCGCTCGCAGGGCTACGTCCTCGACGTCTCGGAGCGGAAGCGGCTCGAGGAGCAGCTGCTCCAGTCGCAGAAGATGGACGCCGTCGGGCAGCTCGCCGGCGGCATCGCCCACGACTTCAACAACATCCTCACCGCGATCGAGGGCTACACGGAGTTCGCGCTCGACCGCGTGAACGGCGACGACAGGCTGCGCGACGACCTGATCGAGATCCGCAAGGCGGCGGCGCGCGCGGCGACCCTCACCGGCCAGATCCTCGCCTTCGCCCGCCGCCAGGTCGTCCGCTGCGCGGGCCCTCGACCTGAACGACGTGATCGACGAGACGAAGAAGCTGATCCTGCGCCTGATCGGCGAGCACGTCGCCGTCGCGAGCCGGCTCGAGGTGCCGCTCGGGAGCGTGATGGCCGATCCGGGCCAGATCACGCAGGTGCTCGTCAACCTCGCGGTGAACGCGCGCGACGCGATGCCCGGGGGCGGCCGCGTCACGATCGAGACCACGAACGCCTCCGTCGGCGCCGTCGAGGCCGCCGAGCTCGGGCTCGAGCCGGGCGAGTACGTCGTGCTCGCGGTCGCGGACACCGGCGTCGGGATCGACGCGGCGACGGTCAAGCGCGTGTTCGAGCCGTTCTTCACCACGAAGCCGGTGGGGGAGGGCAGCGGGCTCGGCCTCTCGACCGTCTACGGGATCGCCCGCCAGAGCGGCGGCGGCGTGTCGATCGCGAGCGAGCCCGGAAACGGCACGACCGTGCGCGTGTACCTGCCGCGCATCGACGGGGCCGCCGAGCCCGCCGACGAGCCGGAGTCTCACGTCGACGCCGCGCGGGGCCGGGGCACGATCCTGCTCGTCGAGGACGAGGACGTGATCCGGCGGCTCGCGGGCGAGATGCTCGAGCGCCAGGGCTACACCGTCCTCTCGGCCGCCGACCCGGAGACCGCGCTCGAGCTCGCGGCGCGAGGAGGCGACGGTCGACCTGCTCCTGACCGACGTCGTCATGCCCGTCATGAACGGCCCCGAGCTCGCGCGGCGCCTCGTCACGAGCGCGGCCGTCGCTGCGGGTGCTCTTCACCTCCGGCTATCCCGCCGACGCGATCGCCGACGGCGGCCTCGTCGACGGCGACGCGAACCTCCTCTGCAAGCCGTTCTCCTCGTCCGAGCTCGTCGCCGCCGTCCGCGACGTGCTGGACTGAGTTACCCGCTTCGCCCGCTCCGCGCGGCGCAAGCGCGCTGTTGCGCGCGCGGTGCGCAAGCGCTTCGCTTTCCGCTCGCTCGGCAAGCGGCCCGGCTTCGCCGGGCCGCGCCACTCAGCGGCCGGACACCGTCAAGCCGCGTCCGCACAGGTCGGACGCGGACACCACCGGAACCCCCGACCCCGGGCGCCGTTGGAGTGTCGGGCGCCGCGCCCGACCTGTGCGGGCGCGGCTCGCGACGATCGGGCCTCCGAGCCGTGAGCCGGCGAAGCCGGCTCACACCTGAGCGAGCGGAAAGCGGAGCGCGTGGGCACGCGCGCCAGCGGCGCGCTTGCCCCGCGCGGAGCGGGCGAAGCGGGTGAAGGACGAACGAGACGGGGCCGCGTAAGCGGCCCCGATCTCGGTCGTCCCTCTATGTTGTCTCCGTGGTTAGCGGAGGGTTCTCCGGGTTAGCGGAGGAGCGTCAGCACCGACTGTGGGGCGGCTGTTGGCCTGGGCCAGCATTGCGGTGCCGGCCTGGTTCAGGATCTGGAGTTTCGTGAAGTTGACCATCTCGCTGGCCATGTCCACGTCCTTGATCCCGGACTCTGATGCGGTGAGGTTCTCCTGGTAGGTGGCCAGGTTGTTGAGGCGGTGGTCGAGCCGGTTCTGGACCGAGCCGAAGGTGCTGCGGGCGTTGCTGACGTTCTGGATGGCGCTGTCGATCGAGGCGAGGCTGACCGTGCCGGAGAAGGTGAAGATGGTCGAGTCGACCTCGACGGAGGCGCCGCTGCCGAACAGGGCGACGGTGCTGACGGTGAGCGTCTCGCCGTCGTTGGCGCCGACCTGGAAGGTGATCGAGCCGGTGCCGTTGAGCAGGCTGATGCCGTTGAACGTGGTCTGGGTGCCGATGTCGGAGATCTCGGCGCAGAGCTGGGCGACCTCGGCGGTGATGGCGGCCTGGTCGGTGGAGGCGAGGGTGCCGTTGTTGAACTGGACGGCGAGGTCACGGACGCGCTGAAGCATCGACTGCACCTCCGCGAGGGCGCCTTCTCCGGTCTGGACGAGGTTGACGGCGTCCTGGGCGTTGCGCTGTGCCTGGCCGAGGCCGCCGATCTGGGACTGCAGCTTCTCGGAGATCGCGAGGCCGGCGGCGTCGTCGGCGGCCTTGTTGATCCGGAAGCCCGAGGAGAGCTTCTGCATCGCCGACGCCAACTGGTTCTGCGTGTTGACGAGGTTGCGGTGGGCGTCGAACGCCTCGATGTTGGTCTGAATCCGAAGGGACATGCTCTTCCTCCTTGAAGGGCGTGTGGGTCCCGGACAATCACGCCGCCTCAGCCTCCCTGGCCTGGCGAGCGCAGACTGTTCATCGGCGGCACGACGACGGACTTGAGGCCGGACGCCGATCCGGCTACAAAACCCCTGCTCGGAGCCGATTACACGGCCGGTGCCGTTCGCCGACGTCGTCGCCCGGATCGCCGAGCTCGAGACGCTCACCGCCTCGAGCCTCGGACAGACCCCTCCTGCGGCCGCCCCGGCGTCGCTCGGGGGGCTCGACTTCGCCCAGGCGCTCGCCGTCGCGAGCGCGACCATGGGCGCTCCGGCCGGCGTCGGCACGGCGACGGGGTCGGGGTCGGGGGTCGTCGCCGCCGCCGAGTCCCAGGTCGGCCAGGCCGAGCAGCCGCCCGGCTCGAACGACGGCCCCGCGGTCGCCATGTACCGGAGCGCCGTCGCCGGCGCGCAGCCGGGCGAGCCGTGGTGCGCCTACTTCGCCTCCTGGGCGGCCGCGCAGGCCGGCACGCCGCTCGGCGACACCGGCCAGGGGCTCGGCTCGGTCGCCGGCATCACCGACTGGGCGCAGCGCACCGGCCGCTACCTGCCCGCCGGCTCGACGCCGCAGCCCGGCGATCTGATCCTCTTCGGCGACCAGCACGTCGGCATCGTCGAGTCGGTCAACCCCGACGGGTCGCTCACGACCGTCGAGGGCAACTACGACCAGGCCGTCAGCCGCGTCAACCGGATGCCGAGCGAGGCCACCGGCTTCGTGCAGCTGTAGCCCCGCGGCCGTCCGGGCGCTCGAGGCCTGCCGGCCCTTCAACCGGCGTACGCGCGGCTCGTCTCCGTCGGCTCGGAGATCCTCCTCGAGCGGTCGCCGCGGCGCGATCCCCAGCCGTTCGAGGTCGGCGTGGTAGGCGCGACAGGCCTCGGCGGCGCCGAGCTCGCCGTCCGCGAGCAGCCGCAGGTAGCGGATGAAGGTCAGCGGATGGTCGCTCGTGTTGATCTTGCGGCCGAAGAGCGCGACCCGCGCCCCGTGACGGCGCGCCTCCTCGAGCAGCGAGAAGGCGTCGAAGGTCGTCCCGGCGGAGCCGCCCAGAATGCCGGGCACGAGGTGCGGGTCGTAGCGCCACGAGCTCCTCCAGCGCCGCCGGCCCGAGGTACGGGATCTTGAGGAACAGCGGCCGGCCCGCACTCGTCACGCCGGCGAGGGTGCGCGCGATCACGTCGTTCAGGTAGCGGCCGACGTCGCCGGGCACCGCCCCCGGCACGTTCGGGGCGAAGACCTCCAGAAAGTGGCGAAAGCCCGCGCTCTCGGCCTCCAACCGGAACGCCCGATACGCCTCGAGCATGGGGAGGTCGTAGGTGACGTCGTTGGCGGGCGTGATCGAGTACAGCCCGAGATCGGGGCCGCGATCGCGCATGATCGCCTCGAGCGTGGCCGTCCGGAACGGCCGCGACGGCGCCGCGCCATAGTGCCGCCCGCGGGCAGGTGGATGTCCGTCGTGTCGTTCGCCCGTACCGCGGGCGTCACCGGCGAGCCGTCGAACAGGCGCTCGTCGACCGCGAGCTGCTCGGCCGAGCTGGCGCTCATGAGCATGATGTCGACGAGCCCCTGACGCACGATCTCGCGCATCTGGTCGCGATAGTCGGCCAACGACCGCGGCCGGCCGGTCGCGGGATCGGTCCCGGTCGCCGCGAGCCCGAACGCCATGTCCGCGTCCTTGGCGTCGGCGAGGATGAAGTCCTTCGGCGCCGCCCGGGTCGGCGTGGATCCTCGCGAGCTTGACGTCGAGACTCTTCACGTCACCTCCGACGGTAGTCGCTCCCACCCCGCGGCCAGCCTCTCGGCGACCTCCGGCCAGGGCGGGATGCCGCTCGTCGCGTCGGCCGCCTCGACGCAGCAGGCCCCGACGGCCGTGGCCGCGGTCGCCGCCTCGGTCGGATCCTCGCCGCGCAGCAGCGCCGCGAGCAGCCCGGCGATCGTGCAGTCGCCCGCTCCGGTCGTGCCCGCCACGGCGCTGGCGCGGAAGCACGACGACAGCACCTCGCGGTCGCTCCAGGCCGTGGCGTCGAGGCCGAGGCGCCGGCACAGCTCGCCCACGTGCCCGGAGGTGTGGAGATACAGGCCCTGCTCGCCGAGCTTGATCGCGACGACCGCGGCGCCCAGATCGAGCAGCTCGCCGGCCAGCTCGGCGACGTACGCCCGGTCGAGCGCGCCGCGCGGCTCCCGTCGTTCGCCGGCCGGCCGGCCGAGCATCAGCAGGAGCTCGTCGATGCTGGGGCAGAACACGTCGACGTGCGGCAGCGTCCTCGCGAGCACCGCCCGCCAGTCGGTCCGGCCCGCCTCGGTGGCCGGGGGCTGGCACATGTCGAGCGAGGTCACGAGGCCCGCCTCCCGCACGCGCGCGAGCAGCCGCTCGAGCTCCGCGCCGTCGTCCGCGATCATCCGCCGCATGAGCGGCGGATAGCCGAAGTGGAAGATGCGCGCGCCGGCGACGGCGGCGACCGGCACGTCGTCCGCGCCGAACGTGTCGTTCGCGCCCGGACAGTGGAGGAACGAGCGGTCGACCCCCGGCGGGTTGATCACGATCGAGTAGCTCGTCGCCTCGCCGGCGCTGACGAGCATCCCCTCGGCCAGCCCGTGAGCGGCCAGCGCGTCGAGCACGGCGCCTCCGAACAGATCGTCGCCGACCTTGCCCATCAGCCGTACCGGCACACCGAGGCGGTGCAGCGCGACCCCGGTGTTCGCCACCGCCCCGCCCGTCGAGAGCGCGACCTCGCCGACCCGGATCAGCCGGCCGGGCTCGATCGACGCCGGCCCGTCGAGGAAGGGGATCAGGTCGAGGCAGACGTGCCCGGCGACGACGATCTCGGCGTGCATGCCCTGCAGCATGTCACCGCCCGTCGCGTCGACCACGCGGCTGCCCGGCGCCGGCACTGCCGGCGCCGGGCAGCGCGCCGGCTAGGGGCGGCCGCCCCAGGAGAAGACGTGCTTCGAGACGGCCGTGAGCGGACCGATCTGACAGCTTCCGGCGAGCAGCTTGCCGTTGGCGTCCGGGTTCGCGTGGCAGGTGTAGCCCTTCGGCCCGCCCGCGAGCGGGTAGCTGTGGCCGGGCGTCTTCCCGGCAAGCTTGGCGCTCGAGAGCTTGACGGCGTACTTCTTCGCGATCGCGCAACTGACGCCGTTCGCCGTGACGCCGTACTTGTTCCCGGTCACCTTGCCCCCCGTGTTCGGGAAGACCCATTTGGCGCCGACCACGTTGCCGCAGATCGAGAGGCCGGCATGTCCGCCGGCAGCACCGGCCGATCCCGCGAGGCAGCCGGCAGTCGCGACGAGGAGAAGTGCAAGAAAGACCTTCATGCGAGTCGTTCCCTTCTCGTCTCCGCCGGAGCCTCGAGACGCTTCTCGACCAGACCTGCCATGAACATCCTCCTTCGACGCCGTCCGAACCGCCCACTGTGGACGTCGGCGAACACCCGGTCAACGCGACGGTTGACCAGCCGTGACCTGGACCCTTGGTCGCGAGGCGCCCAGGCCCGGGGTCTTGGTGGTGTCCGCGTCCGACCTGTGCGGGCGCGGCTGGGTGTTGTCGTGGTCTGGAGTGGCGCGAGCCGGCTGGGGCCGGCCCGCTTGCCGAGCGAGCGGAAAGCGGAGCGCTTGCGCACGCGCGCCAGCGGCGCGCCTGCCCCGGCGGAGCGGGCGAAGCGGGCCAGGAACGAGTCGGGGCCGCTTAAGCGGCCCCGACTCGGTCGTCCCTCTATGTTGTCTCCGTGGTTAGCGGAGGGTTCTCCGGGTTAGCGGAGGAGCGTCAACACCGACTGTGGGGCGGCTGTTGGCCTGGGCCAGCATTGCGGTGCCGGCCTGGTTCAGGATCTGGAGCTTCGTGAAGTTGACCATCTCGCTGGCCATGTCCACGTTCTTGATCCCGGACTCTGATGCGGTGAGGTTCTCCTGGTAGGTGGCCAGGTTGTTGAGGCGGTGGTCGAGCCGGTTCTGGATCGAGCCGAAGGTGCTGCGGGCGCTGCTGACGTTCTGGATGGCGGCTGTCGATCGAGGCGAGCGATGACCGTGCCGGAGAAGTTGAAGATGGCGGAGTCGACCTCCGCGCCGCTGCCGAACAGGTCGACGGTGCTGACGGAGAGCGTCTCGCCGTCGTTGGCGCCGACCTGGAAGGTGATCGAGCCGGTGCCGTTGAGCAGGCTGATGCCGTTGAACGAGGTCTGGCTGCCGATGTCGGAGATCTCGGCGCAGAGCTGGGCGACCTCGGCGGTGATGGCGGCCTGGTCGGTGGAGGCGAGGGTGCCGTTGTTGAACTGGACGGCGAGGTCACGGACGCGCTGAAGCATCGACTGCACCTCCGCGAGGGCGCCTTCTCCGGTCTGGACGAGGTTGACGGCGTCCTGGGCGTTGCGCTGTGCCTGGCCGAGGCCGCCGATCTGGGACTGCAGCTTCTCGGAGATCGCGAGGCCGGCGGCGTCGTCGGCGGCCTTGTTGATCCGGAAGCCCGAGGAGAGCTTCTGCATCGACGACGCCAACTGGTTCTGCGTGTTGACGAGGTTGCGATGGGCGTCGAACGCCTCGATGTTGGTCTGAATCCGAAGGGACATGCTCTTCCTCCTTGAAGGGCGTGTGGGTCCCGGACAATCACGCCGCCTCAGCCTCCCTGGCCTGGCGAACGCAGACTGTTCATCGGCGGCACGACGACGGACTTGAGGCCCGGCTGTCTTCGGTGATCGCTCGGCTGACCCCGCGTCGCCGACGTGACGTTCGGCGCTACGCGCGAACGTCGACGTGAGGGCGGTCGTCGCCCTCCTCGTCCTCGCCCGGCTCCTGCTCCTCCGACTCGGGCTCGTCGAAGCGGCGCTCGCGCTCCTCGTCGGAGTGGCGGCGCCGGGTGCGGTTCACCGAATGCGTCGGCAGGGCCGGCTCGATGGGCGGGATCGCGCTCACGGCTCAGGCGTCTCGGCGGGGGCCGACCGCGCCCGCAGCAGCTCGAGCGCCTGGTGCGTCTCGGCGCGGAGGATCCGGCGCCACACCGCGAGACCGACGCCCCAACCGAGCAGGTAGCCGGCGATGCCGCCGCCGAGGGCGCGCTCGCCCGCCGCGAAGAAGAGGTCGCCGTGCATGTGCGCGGCGTAGCCGGAGACGAGGAAGCCGCCCAGCCCGCACAGGGCCTTCGCGCGGCGGATCCCGCCCACGGCCCGGGGGTCGTCCTTGGGGGCGACGAGCGGCGGCGCCGGCAGGGCCATCAGGCGGGCCTCCGCACGGACGCGTCACGACGGTACGAGGCGAACACCGCGCGCACGACGCGCTCGCGGTCGGCCGCGACGATGTCGTGGAACTCGAACGCGACGCAGTCGTCGCGCTGCTCGATCACGCGGACGAGCCCTTCGAGCGGCTCGCCGTCCGGCAGGTCGACCGCGAAGCGGATGATCGAGCCCGGCTCGAGCGGCGTCGCGAGCGCGGCCCGCAGGCCGCCCGCGCTGATGTCGAGCGTGACGCCGGTCACCGGCTCGTCGCAGTCGGCGTCGGGCCAGACCTCGACGTCGAGGACGAGGTCGGCGCGGGCGTGCTCGCGCCGCTGCTGCACGAACGGCTCCGAGACCAGGTCGACGGTCAGGGTGGGGACGCCGAGGTCCGTATGGCCGGCGACGACGCCGTCGACGGTGCCGAGGCCGCGGCCGACCACCCACTCGAGCTGGAGCTCGGTTCCGACCGGGAGCCGGTGCTCGGTACGCCCGTCGGAGGGGTACGCGATCGAGAGCTTGCCCGGCGTCACGCCCTCGACGCGCGAGCGCAGGACGAGGTCGGAGCCGGCCTGGTGGACGAGAACGAGCCGGTTGATCTCGGGAGGCGGCGTCATCGGACGACGAGCTCCGCGAGATGCTGCGGGTCGGCGGGACGCAACCCCCAGCTCGAGCCGGTGGCGGTGAAGGAGATCGGCAGCCGGCGGTCGATCGACGCGGAGACGGCCGCCGTGGCGCTGCCCGGGCCGTCGAGGTGCGTGATCAGGATCCGGTTGGCCCCGAGCGTCGAGGCGAAGGCCTCGACGAGCTCCCGCACGCGCGTCGCGTCGAGCGCGGCCGGCACGAGCAGGTGCGTCTCGTCGGCGCCGACGAGCTCGAGCAGGCCCGCGAGCGTGCGCAGGCGCTCCTCGTCGCCCGGCTCGACGCCGGGGGTGTCGACGATCACCATCTCCGCCGCGTCGAGCTTCTCGAGCTCGACCTCGAGCACCCGGATCTCGTCCGCGGCTGCGAGCTGGACGTCGAGCGAGCGCGTGTGCTCGGCGAGCAGGAACGCCTCACGCACCGGCTGGAGGCTGAGTGCGGCCACGGGATGCCGTGCGTCGCCGCCGTACACGTGGCAGAGTCGCGCCGCGGTCAGCGTCTTGCCCGCGCCGGGCGGGCCGACGAGCGCGATCACGCGCCGCTTCTTCCGCACCGCGCGTGCGACCTTGATGCGCCGGGCGAGCACGGTGCGCACCTGCTCCTCGAACGGCTGCAGCGGGTCGAACACGCGCAGCTCCGTCTCGGCCTCGGCGACCACCTCGCGCGCGAGGCGGCTGTTCATGCCGGCGTCGGCGAGCCGCCGCCCGATGCTCGTGCGCTCGAGCGTCTCGGACAGCTTGTCCGCGAACGGCGCCGCCTGGTCGAAGAGCGTGCGCACGAGCCGGCCTGCGTCCTCCGGCTCGTCGAGGATCGGTGCGGGCTCCTCCGGCGCCGCCGCGACGATCTCGGCCTCCGCCGGCACGGCGGGGACGGGCGCGGTCTCGACAACGGCGGGTTCCTCGACGGGGACGGGCTCTGCGGAGACGACGGGGGCCTCCGCGGGCGCGGGCTCGGCGGGAGCCGTGGGCTCGACCGCGGCGGCGGGCTCCGACTACGGCAGCGGGCCGGGGCTCGGCGGGAGCGGGCGGCGTCTCGGGGACGGCGGCGACGGGCGTCTCCACCGCAGGCTCCTCGGGGAGCGACGGGCGGGCCGGCGGCTCGGGCTCGATCCAGTCGAAGGACGGCTCGGCTCCCCCGCTCGAGCCACTCGGGCTCCGCGGACTCCCGGGCGGGAGCGAACGGGGCGAAGTCGACCTCGCTGACGGACGGGCCGGAGTCGTAGCGGTCGATCACGGCGCCGCGCGGGATCGCGAGCGAGCGGGGCCGAGGCGACGCGGCGGGCGTCCCGTTCGGGAGGCCCGGCCGGACCGGCGGGCAGCTCGACCTCGAGCTCGACGCAGCGGCGCCCGAAGAAGCCGCCGACGCCGCCGATCACGCCCTCGCGCTGGCGGACGACGAGCGCGTCCGGGCCGAGCTCGTCGCTGACGAGGCGGAGCGCGTCCTCGAGCGTCTCCGCCCGGTACGAGCGGCGTTCCAGCTCCGCGCTCACGCTGCCACCGCCTCAGCGACCGCGCGGAGCTCGACGTGGCCGGTCGGCTCGACGCGGATGCCCGCCGGGATCTCGTTGTAGGAGAGGACGGGCAGCTGCGGGAACGGCTGCTCGGTGACGCCGCGCACGTGGCGGCGGATGCGGCTCGAGCAGAGCAGCACCGGCTGCCGGCCGAGACCCGTCGCCCGCTCGACCTCGTGCTCGATCAGGCCGACGAGCTCCTCGGCGCGCGCCGGCTCGAGCGCGAGGCGCTCGCCGTCGGGCGTCTGGACGAGCGACTCGACGATCTCGTGCTCGGCGCCCGGGTCGAGCATGATCGCGCGCAGCGTCCGCTCGTCGTCGAGCAGCTCGGCCGTGATCGACCGGGCCAGCGTCTGGCGCGCCGACTCGACGAGCGCCGCGGTGTCGCGGGTCATCGCCGCGCGGTCGCCGATCGACTCGAGGATCGCGCCGAGGTCGCGGATCGAGACGTTCTCGCGGAGCAGCTGCTGGAGCACGCGCTGGACGTCGCCGAGGCCGAGCTTCTCCGGGACGACGTCCTCGACCGCGGCCGCGTTCTGCTCGCGCAGCGTGTCGAGGAGCTGCTTCGTCTCCTGGCGGGTCAGGAGCTCGGCGGCGTGCGCGCGGATCACCTCGGTGAGATGGGTGACGATCATCGACTCCGCGTCCACGACCGTGTAGCCGAGCGCCTCGGCCTCTGCGCGGGCGCCCTCCTCGATCCAGACCGCGGGCAGCCCGAACGCCGGCTCGATCGTGGCGATGCCGGCCAGCCCTTCGGCGGCGTCGCCGGGGTTCATCGCCAGCCGGTGGCCGGGGATGACGCGGCTGCGCGCCACCTCGCTGCCGCGCACGCGGATCACGTACTCGTGCGGCTCGAGCGCGACCTCGTCGTGGATGCGGACGGGCGCGATCACGATGCCGTACTCGGAGGCGATCTGGCGGCGGACGACGCCGACGCGCGCGAGCAGGGCGCCGCCCGAGCCGGTGTCGACGAGCGGGATCAGGCCGAAGCCGATCGCGAGCTCGAGCGGGTCGACGGCGAGCGCGCCGACCGCGGCGTCGGCCGGAGCCTGCGCGGGCGCGCCCTCGGTCTCGGCGGCGGCCTTCCCGCCGGCCTCCTCGCTCTGCAGGCGCGCCGAGACGGCGCGGCCGACGAACACGAGCGCGCCGCCGACGACGAAGAACGGGATCTTCGGCAGCCCCGGGACGAGACCCATGGCGAGGATCACGCCGCCGGCGATCATCGGCACGCGCGGGTGTCCGAGCAGCTGCCCGGTGATCTCGCTGCCGAGGTCGGCGCTCGAGGCGGAGCGGGTGACGAGGATGCCGGTCGCGGTCGAGATCAGCAGGGCGGGGATCTGGGCGGCGAGTCCGTCGCCGACCGTCAGCAGCGAATACGTGTGGATCGACGCCGAGAAGCCGAGATGGTGCTGGAGGACGCCGACGACGATCCCGCCGAGCAGGTTGACGGAGACGATCACGACGCCCGCCATCGCGTCGCCCTTCACGAACTTCGAGGCGCCGTCCATCGCGCCGTGGAAGTCCGCCTCGCGCGCGATCTCCTGGCGGCGGTGCCGCGCCTCGGCCTCGGTGATCTGGCCGGCGTTCAGGTCGGCGTCGATCGCCATCTGCTTGCCGGGCATCGCGTCGAGGGTGAAGCGCGCCGCCACCTCGGCGACGCGGCCGGCACCGTTCGTGATCACGACGAACTGGATCACGACGAGGATCAGGAACACGACGAGGCCGACAACGAGGTTGCCACCCACCACGAAGGAGCCGAACGCGTGGATAACGCTGCCGGCCTCGCCGTGCACGAGCACGAGCCTCGTCACGCTCACGTTGATCGCGAGCCGGAAGAGGGTCGTGAGGAGGAGCAGGGACGGGAACGCCGCGAACTCGAGCGCCCGCTTCACGTACATCGTCGCGGCGATGATGGAGAGCGCCGTGGCGATGTTGAGCGTGACGAGGATGCTGATCAGCGCCGAGGGGAGCGGCACGATCATCATCACGACGACGAGGACGACCGCGACGATCCCGGCCAGGTCGCTGTGACGGAGGAGTCTCCCGACGAACGAGTCCACGGCCTAGCGACCCCCGGAGGGAGCCGAAGTGGTCAGCCGAGCGGGACGACAGCGTCGCACAGCGACCGGGTTATCGGACGCGGCTCGCGGCCGCTTGAGTCATGCGCGCAGCGCGACGCGCTGCCGCCTCGCGGCGTGGCGGCGCCGGCCGGCGATGCGGTAGACGTACGCGAGCACCTGGGCGACGCCGGCGAAGAGCTCCTCCGGGATCTGCTCGCCGAGGTCGACCTGGCGGTAGAGCGTCCGCGCGAGCGGCGGGTCGCTGACGATCGGCACGCCGTGCTCCTCCGCCGCGGCCCGGATCGCCGCCGCGACGTGGTCGACCCCCTTGGCGACGAGCTCCGGGGCGGGCTTCGACCCGTCGTAGCGGAGGGCGGCGGCGTAGTGGGTCGGGTTGACGACGACGACGTCCGCGGTCGGAACCTCGGCGAGCATCCGGCGCCGGGCGAGCTGGAACTGCTTGCGGCGCAGGGCGCCGCGCACCTCCGGCGCGATGTCCGACCTGCCGGGCCTCCTGCTTGACCTCCTCCTTCGTCATCCGCAGCGACTTGTCGATCTTGCGCCGCTGCCAGAGGTAGTCGCCGACCGCGAGCACGAGCAGGAGGCCGACGACCCGGATCACGATCGACACGACCTGGCCGCCGATCTGCGAGAGCAGAGCCGACGGCGGGATGCCGACGAGGGCGCCGAGGCTCGGCAGCTTCGGCCAGACGGCGAGGAACGCCGCGCCGCCGACGACGACGAGCTTCACGAGCGCCTTGCCGGCCTCGACGAGGCCGGAGGGGCCGAACAGCCGGCGCAGGCCGGCGCCCGGGTTCAGCTTCGAGAGCGTCGGCTTGAACGGCGTGAGGCTGATCTTGAGGCGCACCTGGGCGACGTTGACGAGCAGCCCGGCGATCGCGGCGGCGATCACGACCGGCGCCACGGCGACGCCGAAGGCGCGCAGCCCCCACAGCGTCAACGAGCCGATCCCGGCCTTCGTCGCGAGCTGCGTGTTCCCCGACTGCGCGAGGCCCTGCGTCATCAGCGCCTCGAGCTGGGAGACCATGCGCGGGCCGCCGATCATCAGCGCCCCGAACGCGGCCACGAGCCCCGAGACCGAGCTGAGGTCGGGCGACTTCGCGACCTGGCCCCTGGCGCGCGCCTCGCCTCGTCGTTTCGGTGTGGCCTTCTCGGTGCGGTCGTCGCGCGGCGCCATGGCTCAGTGCACCCGCAGCGAGGAGAGCGCCTGGTAGACGGCCTGCTGGAGCAGGTCCTGCACATGGCCGGTCACGAACGGGAGCGAGGCCGAGATCGCGCCGATCCCGACCATGATCTTCCCCGGCAGGCCGACGATGAAGACGTTCATCTGCGGCACGGTGCGGGCGACGAGCGCGAGCGCGATGTCGACGAGGCCGAGCGCGATCAGGACGGGCGCGGCCACCTCGAGCCCGATCACGAAGATCTGCACGATGTCGTGCTCGGCGAGCCCGCCGACCTGGGCCATGCTCGGCACCGTCCCGATCGGCACGAGGCGGTAGCTCGCCGCGAGCCCCTCGATCATCAGCCGGTCGCCGCCGATGAGCAGGAAGACGAGCACCGAGAACAGGCTGTAGAACTGGCCGATCACCGCCGACTGCGTCTGGGTGAGCGGGTCGACGAGCTCGGCGAACGAGAAGCCGATCGCGACGTCGAGCACCGAGGCGGCCATCTGGATGCCGGCGGCGACGACGGCGAGGCCGAGCGCGATCGCGAGCCCGGTCAGGATCTCCTTCAGGATCAGCGGCGCGACCGTGACGTCCGTCGGCACGGTGACGCCGCTCGTCACGAGCGGCATCAGCGCGAACGAGACGGCGCCCGCGACGACGAGCTTCGCCTGGGTCGGGATCAGCCGGGTCGAGAAGATCGGGGCGAGCACGAACAGGCCGCCGACCCGCGAGAGCACGAGCACGTAGCCGACGAGCTGCGACGCGGCGAAGCTCGGCAGCGACACCTGGACGGCGGCGAGTCCCATCAGGGGCCGACGAGCGAGGGGATGCTGGTGTAGAGCGCCGTCGTGTAGGCGAGCAGCTGGTCGAGCATCCAGGGCCCGCCGACCGCGATCACGACACCGGTGACGACGATCTTCGGGATGAAGGAGAGCGTGATCTCCTGGATCGACGTCGCCGCCTGGAAGATCGAGACGAGCAGCCCCACCACGAGGCCGGCGAGCAGGAACGGGCCCGACACCTTGAGGGCGACCGTCATCGCCTGGATCGCGAGCTGGGTGACCGTGTCCTGGTTCACGTGCGGAAGGAGGTCACGAGCGACTGGATCACGAGGTGCCAGCCGTCCACGAGGACGAAGAGGAGGATCTTGAACGGCAGCGAGATCAGCGCCGGGGGCAGCATCATCATCCCCATCGAGGTGAGGGTCGACGCGACCACCATGTCGATGATCAGGAACGGCAGGTAGATCAGGAAGCCGATCTGGAACGCCGTCTTCAGCTCGGAGACGATGAACGCGGGGACGAGCACGTGGGTCGGCACGTCGGCGCGCGTCCGCGGCCGCTTCGAGTGCGAGAGGTCGACGAAGAGCGCGAGGTCGGTCGTCCGCGTCTGCTTGAACATGAACGTGCGCAGCGGCTCGGCGGCCTGCTCGAGCGCGAGCTTCCCGGAGACCTTGTGCTGGAGGTAGGGCTGGAGGGCCTGCTTGTCGATCGTCCGCAGCGTCGGCGCCATCACGAACAGGGTCAGGAAGAAGGCGATCCCGACGAGGATCTGGTTCGGCGGCGTCGTCGGCGTGCCGAGCGCGTTCCGGACGAAGCCGAGCACGATCAGGATGCGCGTGAAGCCCGTGACGGCGAAGAGCACGCCGGGCAGCACCGTGATCAGCGTCAGCAGGACGAGGATCTGGACCGGCGTCGAGACGCCGCCGGCGTTGATGCTCGTCGCGGAGACGATCGTCACCGGCGGGCCGTCCGGCGGCGGAGCTCGTCGACGAACGCGCGGGTGGTGCGCGGGGAGGCGGCTGCGCCGCCGGCGAGCGGCCAGAGCGGGTCGGTCTCGCCGTCGAGCTGCGCCTGCACGAGGTCGCTCTCCTCCGGCGAGTACGTCCGCAGGCACGTGACGCCGCCCTCGGCGCTGCCCACGAGGGTCAGCTCGTCGCCGACCCGGATCAGGTGGACGGCCCGGTTCGGCGCGAGCGGCGTCGTCGCGATCACCTCGATGCGTCCGTCGCCGCGCGTCCGCTTGCCGCGCGCGTACGCGCGGAGCAGCCAGTAGACGGCGAAGACGACCGCGAGCACGATCGCGAGCCCGGCCACGGTCCGGGCGATCGTCCCGCTCGTGCCGGAGGCGTGGACCGTGTGGGCGGCGGCCGGGTTGCTCAGCTGCGCGGGCAGGGGCGTCCGGTCCCGGCGCAGGCCGGCTGCGCCGAGCGCGTCGGGGGCGGCAGCCGCGGCGACCGCCCACGCGATCAGCGTGGCGACGCCGCTGCGGGCCGAGAGACGACCGAACCTCACAGCGGTCGCGTTATCGTCGCCCGCCCGCGGCGCTTGAGCCGTGGAGCGGCCTCCCGCGCGGCCTCTAACCGGAAAACGTCATGCCCTCACCCGAATCGGGGATGGCACCTTCCCGCGACCGCGGACGGTCGTCCCGGTTGCGTCAGGTGTCCGTGCACGGAGGCCGGAATGGGGACGCCGAAAACCCCGCCCGATGATCGGACTGTCGCTCCTTCCCCTCACTGCGGAGGTTTGTTCTCCAATGACTGCCCCTCATGTTGCAAGGCTCACCGCCTCGCAGGCCGAGGCCCTCTGGCGCGCCTGGAAGACCGAAGGCGACCAGGCAGGCCCGAGACCGGCTCGTGCTCTCGTACGCGCCGATGGTCAAGTACCTCGCCTCGAAGAAGATCCGCGAGCTCCCGACCCACTGTGAGCTCGACGACCTCGTGTCCTGCGGCCTCCTGGCGATCGTTGCGGCGGTCGACCGGTTCGATCCCGAGAAGGGAGCGACGTTCGAGCAGTACGCGTGGATGCGCGTCACCGGTGCGATCGTCGACGAGCTGCGCCGGCTCGACCGCGTCTCCCGCTCCTCCCGCGGTCTCGCCCGCTCGATCGAGCGGACGCAGGACGCCTGGCTCGTGCGGCACGGCCGCCAGCCGAGCGAACGCGAGCTGGCCGACGAGCTCCACCTCCAGGTCGTCGATCTGCGCGAGACGCTCGGCGAGCTCGACCGCGCGCACGTCCTCTCGCTCAACACGCCGTCGGGTCGTGGCGACGACCAGCAGACGGAGATCGGCGAGACGATCGCCGCCACCACGACCGGCGACGACCCCGAGTACGCGCTGCTCGCGAACGAGCGGACGGACCAGTTCCGCCAGGCGATGGCGGCGCTCTCGGAGCGCGAGCGCACCGTCCTCGCGCTCATCCACATCAAGAACGTCCCGGGGGCCGAGGTCGGCCGCATGCTCGGCGTCACCGAGTCCCGGGTCTCGCAGATCCTCTCCTCGGCCCGCCGCAAGCTCCGCGTGGAGCTCGCGCGCTTCGAGGGCGAGGTCGAGCAGCAGATCGCCGTATAGGGCCGCGCGCGGCGCAGGCGCTTCGCGCGCGGGAGAGACGGAACGGAGCGAGCCGGAGAGCGCGGTCTCCGGCTCGCTCCGTGCTGTTTCTGCTGGCGCTGCTCTCGGTGGACGGTCGGTGCTGTCGCCGGCGCGCAGGCCTGCGGCGTGCGCGCCGGCTGGTTCGCGTCGTCGTAACGTCGCCTGCGGCTCTCGTTACGCCGACGCCGAGGCGGGTTCCGCTTCGAGCCGGAACCCCGCCTGGGCCTCGAGCGTAAGCCGACCGCAGGCGGCTTACGCGGAGGCCGACCCAGCTGCTCCCGGTCCTGCGCCGCAGGCGCACGATCGGGCGCGACTCCCGTCAGCTCTCGAGCCCACACCGGAAGAGGCTCTACGGCACGGAGCGAGCCGGAAACCGCGCTTTCCGGCTCGCGCAGTTCCGCTTCCCAGCGAGCGAAGCGGAGCTTCGCTCGCTACTCCGAGACGACCTCCGTCACGCGGAGGCCGAACTCCTCGTCCACGGCGACGACCTCGCCCCGGGCGATGCGGCGGCCGTTCACGAGGAGGTCGACCGGCTCGCCCGCCATCCGGTCGAGGGAGATGATCGAGCCCGGCGCGATCGCCAGGGTCTCGCGGATCGTCATCGTCGTCCGGCCGACCTCGACCGCCAGCTCGACGGGGACGTCGAGGACGAGCGAGAGGTCGCCCGACTCGTCGCCGCCGGCGCTCGCGACGAGCGCCTCGTAGGCGACCGCGTCGGTGGCCTCGGGGCCGACCGTCATTGGACCGCGAGGTCGGTGATGAGCACCTCGGTGACCGGCTCGTCCGTCTTGCGCTTCAGGTCGGCGAGCACGTTCGCGAGCACGGCGTGCCGTGCGGTCCGGTCGATCAGCTGGCTCGGGTCGAGCCCGGTGAGCGCGTCGGTGATCACGGAGCGGACGGCCGCGTCCTGCGGCAGCGTCGTCGTGCCGCCGACGGTGGCGGAGGCGGGCGGGGGCGTCGAGAGCAGCAGCGCGACCGAGAGCTTCCCGTAGTGGCCGCCGGAGAGGTTGATCACGAACTCGCCCGAGAGCTCGACGAGCGTGCCGTTGACCTTCGGGGGCTCGGCCGCCGCTTTTTTCGGCGCGAGCACGGTCATATAGGCCGCTGCGAGCACGACGAGGAGAATCGGTACGGGCAGGATGAACTTGAGCTTCTTCTTCACGGTTTCACGCTCCCGGTCTGTTCGCGAAGGACGACGAGATCGACCCGCCGGTTGAGGCTGCGGCCGGCGGCGGTGGTGTTGGTGGCGATCGGCCGCTGGTCGGCGTACCCGGCGACCGAGAGGCGGTCGGCAGGCACGCCGTGGCCGAGCAGGAACTGGAGGACGGCGGTGGCGCGCGCCGTCGACAGCTCCCAGTTCGAATGGAACTGCGGCGTCGAGATCGGCACGCTGTCCGTGTTGCCCTCGACCCGGATCGGGTTCGTGAGCCCGTTCGCCGTGAGCAGGCGGGCCACGTGCTCGAGCAGCGGCATCGCCGGCGGCTTCAGCGTCGCCTGGCCGGGGTCGAACAGGAGGTCGTCGGTGAGGACGCGGATGACGAGCCCGCGCTCGTCGATCGACGTCTGCAGGCGTCCCGAGAGCCCGTGCTTCGTCGACGTACGCGCGCACCTGCTGCTGCACGCGCTGCAGGTTCTGGGTGTCCTGGCGCTTGAGCGACGAGGCGATCTGGCTGAGGATCGAGGCGCGGATGTTCACGGACGCCGCCGGGCTGATCGTCGGCGTCTGCGAGCCCTGCGGGATGAGGATGGCCGGCCCGCCGGAGAGGAGGGCCGAGCTGCCCTCGATCACCTTGCCCGAGAGCGCCTCGTGCAGCGACGCCTTCAGGGCGGCGAACTTCGAGATGTTCACCGACGAGATCGACCAGAGGACGATGAAGAGCGCGAGCAGCAGCGTGATCATGTCGGCGTAGGTCAGGAGCCAGCGCTCCATCCCGCCGTCGTGCTCCTCGCCGCCGCCGCGGCGCGAGCGGTGTCCGCGGCGCTCATACCGCCGCCACCTCGGGCTCGGCCGTGCCGGCGTCGGGTGCGGGCGCCGCGGCCGGCGGCCGCTGCCGCCACGGCGGCTCCGCGCTCGAGCGGGGCGAGGAACGTCTCGAGCTTCTCGCGGAGCAGGCGCGGGTTGTCGCCGGCCTGGATCGAGAGGATCGCCTCGAGCAGCATCTCGCGGTAGGCGATCTCCTCGCTCGACATCTCCTTCAGCTTGTTCGCGATCGGCAGGAAGATGAGGTTCGCGCTGCCGACGCCGTAGAGCGTGGCGATGAACGCGCCCGCGATCGAGTGGCCGAGCGACGACGGCGAGTCGAGGTTCTCGAGCACGTGGACGAGGCTCATCACGGTGCCGAGGATCCCGAGCGTCGGGGCGAAGCCGCCGGCCGTGGCGAAGGTCTTCGCGTTCGCCGAGTGGCGCGCGGCCATGCCGTCGATCTCCGAGGAGAGGATCGCGCGGACGAGCTCCGAGTCGGCGCCGTCGACGACGAGCTGGATGCCCTTCTGCGCGAACGGGTCGCCGAGCGCCGCGACGTCGTCCTCGAGCGCGAGCAGGCCGTCTCGGCGCGCCTTCTCGGAGAGCGTGACCATCTTCTCGAGGGTCGGGCCGACCTCGACCGTCGTCGCCCGCGAACGCGAGCTTGACGTCTTCATCATCACCTTCGCCATCGACGCGCGCGTCGAGGCGAAGGTCGCGCCGGCCGTCCCGCCGACGACGATCAGCAGCGCCGGGATGTTGAGGAACGACATCGGGTTGCCGCCCTCCATCAGCACGGAGAGCAGCAGCAGGCCGAACGCGCCGGCGATGCCGACGGCGGTGATCGCCTTCACGGGGCTCCGATCCTTCGGGTCAATACGCAGCCCTCCTTGGCCACGTGGTGCCTAACGCTGTCCGGTAATCGACCGGGTGCCGTCCGCATTGAGCGGCGGCACCGGGGTCAGTCGCGGGCGCTGGCGAAGTGGAAGACCTGCGCGAGCTCGGGCGGCTCGGGCGGCGAGTCGTCGAGGCCGAGCGCCCGCGCGTAGATCGAGGCGCGCCAGCCGCAGATCAGCTCGATCACCCGGTCGGCGCTCTCGGAGACGACGAGCCGCGAGCCGTTCGTCAGCGCGATCACCGTGTCCGGCGTCGACTCGACGGCCTGGATCAGGTCCGGGTTGATGTAGAGCGGCTTGTCGGGCTGGGTCAGTCGGTGCAGAGGGATCATCGGAGACTCCTAGAGGGAGGAGGCGGTGGGGGCCGCGGCGGCGCGGCCCCCACCGGGAGAACGCCTAGCGGCCGAGGTTCACGAGGTCCTGGAGCATCTGGTCGGCGGTCGAGATCACGCGCCCGTTCGCCTGGAACCCGCGCTGGGCCTCGATCATGTTCGTGAACTCCTTCGCGAGGTCGACGTTCGACATCTCGAGCGAGCCCGACGCGAGCGTGCCGAGGCCGTTCGTGTCGCCGGGGACGCCGACGGTCGGCGTGCCGGAGTTCGGCGACTGGCTGAACTTCGTCCCCGCGACGCGCTGCAGCCCGGACTCGTTCGGGAACTTCGCGAGCGTGAGCTGCGCGAGCGCCATCGTGTTGCCGGTCGAGGCGTCGATGTAGCTGACGACGCCGTCCTGGCCGATCGAGAGCGACGTCGCGCTGGCCGGGATCGTGATCTGGTTGTCGACCGCGCCGAACACGGGCGGCGGGCCCTGCGAGGTGGCCGAGTGCCCGAGCACGTAGGCGCCGTCCTGCGTGACGAGGTTCCCGGCGGAGTCGGTCGTGAAGTTGCCGGCGCGCGTGTAGTTGACGGTGCCGAACGTCGGCGGCGACCCGGCCGTCTGGATCGCCGGCGACGCGGAACCAGCCCTCGCCCTGGATCGCGAGGTCGAGCGTGTTGCCGGTCGACTCGAACGCTCCCGCGCCGGTCTGGTTCTCGATCGCGCCGATCTGGACGCCGAGACCGACCTGCTGGGCGTTCGTGCCGCCGAGCGACGTCGACGGCGCGCTCGCGCCCGCCTGCATCTGCGAGAGCGCGTCCTTGAAGCTCACGGTGGAGCTCTTGAACCCGACGGTGTTGACGTTCGCGATGTCGTTCGCGGTCACGTCGAGCATCGTCTGGTGGGCCTTCAGGCCGCTGATCGCGGCGAACAGGCTCCTCATCATGGTGGCGGTCTTCTCCTTCCGGCCGGTCAGGCCGTGGTGGTCGTCTGGGGGCTCGAGGTGGCCGCGGGTGCGACGGGCGGCGACGGATGTGACCGCGTCGAGCGTGACGCTCTCGCCGCCGACGTCGAGCGTCGGCTGGCCGTTCTGGATCGTGAGGCCGTCGGCGACGCCGGTGCCCGTCGTGCCGTCGGCGCGCGCGTACGTGAGCTCCTTGCCGAGCAGGTCGACGCCCTGGGTGAGCGACGGACGCGGTCACGAGCTGCGCGACGGACTGGGCGACGTTCGTCGTCTGCTCGAGCGACGAGTACTGCGCCAGCTGCGCCATCCACGTGCTCGAGTCGGTCGGGTTCGTCGGGTCCTGGTTCTGGAGCTGGGCGACGAGCAGCTTGAGGAAGTCGTCCTTGCCGAGCTGCCCGGCGGACGCGGCGGCGGTACCGCGTCGTCGGCTGTGTCGTGGTGGTGGCGCCAACTGCGGGTGTCTGGGTCACGGGTTCCTCCTAGGCGAGGACGTCGACGGCGCTGCTGTGGAGTCGCAGCCGGGACGTCACGATCGTGTGCTCGTCGGGTTCGGGGTCGTCGGCGAAGGACAGCCGCGCGGCGGCCGGGGTGGGCGTGGGGGCCGGATCGCGTCGCGCACCCGGCTGTCCGTCCGCGCCGGTGTGGCTGACGTCGATGGTGGTGACGGTGAAGCCCTGCGCCTCGAGGGCCCGCCGCAGCTCGCCGGTGGACTGTCCGAGCGCCTGGGCGGCATCGGGATGGTCGGCGACGAGCGAGGCGCTCACGCCGTCGGCGCTGTAGTGGAGCTGGATGTTCACCTGCCCGAGCTCGGGCGGCGAGAGCACGATCCGGGCCGAGCTCGCGGAGCCGGACACCGCCACCTGCATGACGGCATGGACGGTCTGGGGCAGGTCGGCGAGCCGCGCGGTGAGGTACGGCGCCGCCGGCGGGGAGGCCGGTGCCGCCGGAGCGGCGGGTGCGGGGGAGGTCGAGCCCGACGAGCCCTGGTCCGCCGGCTGCCGCGTCGGGCGCGGCCGGTCGGGGCGGGAGCCGTCGGCGCCGCTGCGGCGTGATGCCCGCCCGCGGCCGCGGAGTGCGACCCGGCCGCGCGGCACGGGGTGCTGCGGCACAGGCTGCTGCGGCACGGGCTGCTGCGGCGCAGGCGGCGCCGGCGTGCCGGGAGAGGGGGTACCCGCGTGCTGCGGCGGGCCGGCGGCGACCGGCGCTGCGGATGGCGGAGCGGCTGCGGCGGTAGCGGGGCTGTCGCGGGAGCCGCGGTGCGACGCGGGCGCAGCCGCGGCGGCTGCGACGAGCTCCGGAAGCCGGCGAGGGGGCTGCGGCGGAGCGGCGGGTGCCGCGGGCGGCGGGCGGCGGCAGGGGCGGCGGGGTCGTCGCGGCGGCGGCGGCAGTCCGCAACTGCGGTCGCGGGAGCCGCGTCGGGCGGCGGCGGCGTCGCCGGCGTGTCCGCCGAGGGCTCGTGTCCCGGCGTGCTTCGGCGTCGGCCTTGCCGGCCTGCTTCGGCGCGTCCGCCGGGGGCGGCGGCTTTCGCCGAGCCGGGCGCCGCCCGCGGCGGTGCCGGCGGCCGGCGTGCCTGCTGCGGCGGCGGCCGTGGCGGCGGCGGCTGCGGCAGTCGCCGCGGCAAGGGTTGCTGCGGCTGTCGCTGAAGCGTGCAGGGGCCGACGCCGGCCGGCGCGGGCGCGTTTGCCGGCGCCGGCGTCCCCTGAGGCGCGGCGGCGCCCTTTGCCGCGGCCGCGCGCGCCCGCGGCGAGGGCGGCGAGCAGCGGCGCGAAGGCGGGGCCGGCTCCGGCGGCCGGCGCCGCGTTCGCGCCGCGCCGTCGGCACGGCGGCGCCGGAGCGGCGGCGGGGGCGGCGGCGCGGCGGCCGGCCCGGTCGGCGGGGTGGGCGTGGCGGAGGTGGGTGCGCCGGTCACGCGTGCCCCACGGTCGCGAGGATCCGGCTCACGTAGGCCTGCGTCTCCGGGTACGGCGGGACGCCGCCGTAGGCCGCGACGGCGTTCGGGCCGGCGTTGTACGCCGCGAGCGCCAGGGTCGTGTCGCCGCCGAACCGGTCGAGCAGGCTCTTCAGGTAGCGGGTGCCGCCGTCGATCGACTGCGCCGGGTCGTACGGGTTCGTGACCCCGAGCCCCTGCGCGGTCGCCGGCATGAGCTGCATCAGGCCGGCCGCGCCGGCGGCGCTCGTCGCGTTCGGGTCGAAGCCCGACTCCTGCTGGATCACGGCGCTGATCAGGCTCGGGTCGACGCCGTACCGGGCCGCCGCCGTCTGGATGTCGGTGGCGTAGGGCGCGGCGGCGTTCGGTCTGGGTCGCCGCCTGCAACGTCTGCGCGAACCCGGACGCCGCGGTGGAAGTCGTCGGCGCGGCGGCGGGAGCCGGCTGCGCCGGCTCGATGCTCGCGGTCAGCTCGGCGACGCGGGCCATGGCGGTCGTGAGGCTCATGCGGCGGTCGGCGGGACGAAGGGTCTGTTGGCGCGCACGCCGATGTCCTCGAGGGAGCGCTGCTCGGCGCGCTCGGCCGCGAGCGCGTGGTCGCGCTCCTGCCAGCGCCGCAGCCGCTCGACGGCCTCCCGCTCGCGGGCGGCGAGAGCGAGCGCCTTGCGGCTGGCCTCGATCCGCTCGGCCTGGATCCTCGCGTTCTGCGCGGCGACCGCGTGCTCGAGCTCGCGCCGCTCGCGGAAGCGCTGCAGGGTGCGCAGCTCGGCGACGTCGACCGCCTGGTCCGCGGGGTGCTCGGCGGCCGCGCGTGCGGCGGCGAGACGAGCCGTCGCGTGGGCGAGCTCCAGGTCGCGTTCCTGTCCGAGGGCAAGCTCACGCGCGAGCGCCTCCTTGGCGGAGGTCTCGGCCTGCTCGCGAAGCTCTCGCACAGCTTCGAGCTTGAATCGAAAGCGGCGCATGACGACGCTGCCCGTAATCGGCCGCACCCGGGCGGCCTTGAGGTTCCGCCCGGCCTCAAGCCGGGGCGCGTCGTGCCGATCTATGGGCGGCTGATGAGCGGCGTGGCCGAGCGGATTCTCTGCGTCGAAGACGACCTGCAGGTCCGCCGGCTGATCACCCGGCTCGTCCGTGCGGCCGGGTACGACTGCGCGGCCGCGGGCGACGCCGCCGAGGCGCGCGACCTGCTCGACCGCGAGTCGTTCTCGGTCGTGCTCTGCGACATCGGGCTGCCGGGCGAATCGGGGCTCGAGCTGCTGCGCGAGGTGAGCGGGCGCCGGCCGGACGTCGCGATGCTGATGGTGACCGGCCAGGACGAGCCGGAGGTGGCGAACGTCGCGCTCGACCTCGGCGCCTACGGCTACCTGACGAAGCCGTTCGCGGAGAACGCCCTGCGCATCAACCTCTCGAACGCCCTGCACCGGCGCCGGCTCGAGCTGGAGCGCCGAACCTACGAGGAGACGCTCGAGGCGACCGTCGCGCTCCGGACGGCCGAGCTGCGCGAGTCCGTCTCCCGGCTCGCCGCCTCCGAGTCGGACCTGCGCAAGGCCTACCGCGAGACGGTCGACCGGCTCGGCCGGGCGATCGAGTACCACGACGGCATCACCGGCGCCCACGTCGAGCGGGTCGCCTCGTATGCGGCCGCGATCGCGCACCGGCTCGGAGTCGAGCCCGAGCGTGCGGAGCTCCTTCGCCTCGCGAGCCCGCTCCACGACGTCGGCAAGCTCGCGATCGGCGAGCACATCCTCGCGAAGCCCGCTCCGCTGACGCGCGACGAGCGCTGCGAGATCGAGGGGCACACCGAGGCCGGCCACCGGCTGCTCACGGGCTCCGGCAACGAGCTGCTCGAGCTCGCGGCCACGATCGCCTGCTCCCACCACGAGCGCTGGGACGGCAGCGGCTACCCGTACGGGCTCGCCGGCGAGGAGATCCCGCTCGAGGGGCGGATCGTCGCCGTCGCCGACGTCTTCGACGCACTGACGAGCGACCGGCCGTACCGGCCCGGGCTCGCCGACCGACGAGGCGCGGGAGCACATCGCGGCGGAGGCCGGCACGGCCTTCGACCCCCGCGTCGTCGCGGCCTTCCTCGGCTGCGAGCTCTAGCGTCTAGATGATCGCTTCGCGCGTCGTCGCGGTCCGCGCGGGCTTCGTACGCGCGCGGCTCTCGTCGACGACGTAGCGGTAGACGACGCCGTCGTCCGAGACCGAGAAGGCGTCCTCGCCGCGTTCCCGCTCGTGCAGGATCATCCGGTCGTAGCGCTCCGCGATCTTGACGAGCGCCTCCATGTCGGCGACCTCGACGATGCGCTGCTCGGGCGCCTCCTCGAGGTGCGAGACGGGGACGAGGAAGCGGGCGTAGCGGGCTGCGGATGCGCTCGGCCTCGCCGTCGCGGCTGCGGAGACGGCCGACGCCGGCCGGGCAGGCCGAGCAGCGCGCAGAGCGCGGCGACCGCGAGGCCGAGGACGGCGAGCCGGCGCGCCACGGCGACCCGCACCGCGAGGCCTGCGGCCGAGAGCGTCAGCGGCCCCGGCCGCGACCCGGTCACCGACGCCGACGTCGACGGGGTGAACGGGCTCGGTCCGGCGGACACGCCTGCCGGGGCGGGCGCGGTGTCGAGGTTCGGCTGGAGCTCGAGCGGGTCGAGCGAGAACGAGAGCGGCGTCGAGAAGTCCGTGCGGAGCGGGAGCCCGCCCGCGGTTCCGTGGACGCGGATGCGGGGGACGAGCTTCAGCGTGTAGCTCCCGCGCACGTCGGTCGCGCTCTCGAGCTGCTGCAGGAGCGGTGGCAGCGAGCCGAGCCGCAGCGTGCCGCGGAGGACGACCCGGTCGCCCGTGAACGGCCTTCGCCGGCGCGATCGGCAGCGTCCGCGTCCAGCCGGCCGACGAGGAGACCCGGGCGACGAGCGACGCCGTCCCGCTCACGGTGTGTGCGTCCGCGGCGCCGAAGCGGTAGGCGAAGCCGACCGTGGCATGGTCGACGAGCCGCAGGAACAGCGGCTGGCCGGTGGTCACGCGCCCGTCCGGGTACGCGGTTCCCGCGGTGGCCCGCGCCGAGTACGAGAAGGTGCCGGCCTGCCGGTACGGGACGCTGACGGGCACGGGCCCGGTGGCGGGCCGCCCGAACGAGACCACGGCGAGCGCCGCGAAGGGCAGGAGGGACGCGCCGCCCGCCGTGAGGACGGCGCTGCGCCAGTCCGTCGCGTGCGGCGCAGCCCGCGGGCCGGCGTCCCCGCCGCGGCGTCCAGCGCCGCCGCCGGCGCCGGTGGAACGCGCCGCCGCCGAGGAAGAGCACCGCCGCGGCGACGAGCGCCCCGATCGCGAGCGGGCTCCGCAGCGGTGCGAGGCGGGCGCCGAGCCCGGGGATGTGCAGCCAGAGCGCTCCGACGAGCTGGCTCTGCGTCGGGTGCTCGACGTCGACGTAGTTGTTGTTGTCGCCCTTGAAGAAGTAGTGGCCGTCCTTCACGGCGACGATCCGGTGCAGGACGATCGTGTCCAGCAGCTTGCTGCGGTAGGCGACGATCTCGCCGACCCGGTACGAGCCCTCCGAGCGGACGAGCGCCAGGTCGCCGCCGTGGAAGTGCGGCAGCATGCTGATGCCGTCGGTGACGACGTACGTCGTCGAGCCGCCGAGCGCCGTCGGCGCGAGGAAGAGCCAGGCGAGCGTCGCCGTCAGTGCGACCGCACCGGCGAGAGATTGGGCGGCGAGTTTGCGCATGGCGAGGTTCGGTGGAGCGGCCGGGCTGCGCCCGGCCGCTCCACGCGGGTCGGAGCCGCGCCTTACGGGCCGATCGTGACCGTGCCGCTACTCACTGCGGCGACGGCCAGAGTTGGTCGGCGCTCCCGTTCGCGACCGGGAGTCGTGAACGTGCAGCTGACGTCGTTGCTGCCGCCGGTCGAGGCGCCGCAGTCGACCCAGTCGTTGTGGACCGGGGCCGCGGCGCTCAGAGCGGCGGCGACGTCCGTCGCGGCGGCGTTGAGCTGGAACGAGATCGCGGTGACGGTCGTCCCGTCCGCGCTGAACGTGTAGTTCGTCGGCGACGAGACCGTGTACGCGCTCACGACGGCCGACCCCGCGCCTGCCGTGTGCGCGCGGAACGGTGTTGCTCGCCGTGAACGCGTAGGCGCTCGCGCCGGAAACGCAGGCGATCCCGACCGCGAGGAGCCCCGCCATGTTGCGTCTGCGAAAGTGTCTGAACACGTCGATCTCCTCTGGGTGGCGGACACGAACGTGTCCTCGAGCGGGGCAATCGACCGTTTGCACGAAAAATTCAGCCTCCGGTCGCGCGCGGTAAAGAGGCGACCCCCGGCGTCGATTGACCGCCCATGCTGTGCGATCACTCGTCCGAGGGAGGCGATGGCTGGTATCCGCCGCCGCTACATCGGCTTCGCCACGATCCTCGCGGTCCTGATCGCAGCCGCCTGCGGCCTCTTCGTCTACGCGGCCGTGCTCGGGTCGCACACGACCCGGAGCTGGCGGCTCTCCGCGCGGGCGATCGCCGGCGTGGACGCGCTCAACCGCGACCTCGTCCAGCTGGACACGGCGGTGCACGCTGCGATCGACGCCGACCGGCGCGACCCGATCGTGGCGGTGCTGCCGCGGCTGAGCGGCCAGGCCGGTCTCGCCACCGTCGATCCTCGCGAGCGCCGCCACGCCCCGCCAGCGGGCGATCGCGGTGCGGCTCGAGAAGGCCGAGGCGGACATGGTCGCGAGCTGGGTCTCGCCGGGAGTCGCCGACCTGGGGGCACAGCTCGGCCGCCGTGAAGCGCGCCCGGTCGGCGCTCGTCGACCGGCAGACCGCGGCGGGGCAGGCCGCCCTGCTCGCATTCGCGACGGCCAAGGAGCAGGAGGCGGTCGCCACGGAGCAGGCGGCGACGCGGCTGCGGACCGAGCTTCTGGCCGGCGGAGCGGGACTCGTCGCGCTCGCCCTCGGGCTGATGCTGCTCGCGGCCGTCGAGGTGCGGCGGCTCGTCGTGCGGCCGGCGCTCGCGCTGCAGGAGGCCGCGTCGCGCGTGTCGCGCGGCGACTTCGACACGGCGGTCACCCTCGCCGGGCCGAAGGAGCTCGCGACCGTCGCCGCCGAGTTCGACCGCATGCGCGCGGTCGCTGAAGGTCGAGCGCAGCCGGGAGGAGGAGCGGACGCGGGCCCGGCTCGAGCTCGCGGCCGCGAAGCAGGAGGCGGCGCGGCTCGACTCGCTCAACATCGTCGCGGCCGGCGTCGCCCACGAGTTCAACAACCACTTCCAGGCGATCATCGGCCAGGCGGAGCTCCTGCGCCCCGCCGTCTCGGAGGTCGCGCGCGGCGGCCTCGAGGACATCGAGGAGGCGGCCTGGCAGGCGGCGCGGCTCGCCCGCAACATGCTCGTCGCGTCGGGGCACGGGCTCTACGTGCGCGGGCCGGTCCCGGTCGCCGAGCTCGCCTCCTCGCTGCAGGAGCTCGAGCTGCCCGGCGTCCCGGTTCGCGTCGTGCCGGTTCCGCCCGGGATGACGCTCGTCGGGGACGAGCCGCACGTGCGCCAGGCGCTGGAGGCCGTCGTGACGAACGCAGCCGAGTCGTACGCGGGCCGGCGAGCGGCGGCGAGGTCGTGGTCGCCGTCGAGTTCCGCGTCCTCGACGCCGCGCAGGTCGCGACGCTCACGCACTCCGCGGCGACGGCGGGCGAGTTCGTCGTCTTCGCCGTCTCGGACACCGGCGAGGGGATGACCGGCGAGACGATGGCGCGCGCGTGCGACCCCTTCTACTCGACGCGGTTCGCCGGGCGCGGCCTCGGCCTCGCGACCGCGCTCGGGATCGTCCGTGCGCACCGGGGCGCGCTCGACCTCGAGAGCGCGCCGGGCGTCGGAACGACCGTGCGGCTCTTCTTCCCGGCCGTGCTGCCGGACGCGTAGAAGCTCAGACGATCCCGGCGGCGTCCGCGGCCGAGTCGAGCTGCCGCCGGATCGCCGCCGTCAGCGTCTCGCCGCTGTACGGCTTGCCGATGAAGGTCACGAGCGGGTCGTCCTCGGGCGTGTCCGACGCGACACCCTGCGGGTACCCGGACGTGTAGACGGTCGGGAGCCGGTGGCCGCGGGTGCGCAGCTCCTGGGTGAGCTGGAAGCCGGTCAGCTTCGGCATCATCAGGTCGCTCACGATCAGGTCGAACCCGACGCCCTGCTCGAAGAGCTGCAGGGCCTCCTCGCCGTTCTCGGCCGTCGTGATCGCGTAGCCGGCGCGGCTGATGATCTCCGCGGCGATCGCGCGCACCATCGGCTCGTCCTCGACGATCAGGATCTTCTCGCCCGCGCCGGGACGATCGGCCGCGGCCCGTCGGCGGCGTCGGGAGGTGCCCCGGCCCGTGTGCGCGGCCAGCGGATCGTGAACGTCGTGCCCTCGCCCGGCGCCGACTCGACGGCGACCTCGCCGCCCGCCCTCGAGACGATCCCGTAGACGGTGGACAGCCCGAGCCCCGTGCCCTGGCCGCGCGGCTTCGTGGTGAAGAACGGGTCGAAGATCCGCGCCCGCGTGTGGTCGTCCATCCCCGTCCCGGTGTCGCCGACGGTGAGGCTGACCGCGCCGGCGTCGCTGCGGGTGCGGAGGGTGAGCCGACCGCCGCCGGGCATCGCGTCGCGCGCGTTGACGGCGAGGTTGAGGATCACGTGCTCCAGCTCGACCGGGTCGGCGAGGATCGTCGCGTCGCCCGAGGTGAGATCGGATTCGACCTCGATGTTCTCCTCGAGCAGGCGGGCGAGCATGCGGCACACGGAGTTGACGGCGCCGTTCACGTCGACCGGGCGCGGCTCCGCGGTGTCGGAGCGAGAGAAGGCGAGCAGCTGGCGCACGAGCCCGGATGCCCCCTCGGACGCGCGCAGGATCTCGCGCATCTGCTCGTGGACGCTCGCCTCGTCGCCGCCGGAGAGCGCGAGCAGCGCGTTGCCCGCGATCACGGTCAGCAGGTTGTTGAAGTCGTGCGCGATGCCGCCGGCGAGCTGCCCGACGGCGTCGAGCTTCTGGGCCTGGCGCAGCTGCTCCTCCAGGCGGTGCGCCTCGGTGACGTCCTGGATCACGCCGAGGACGTGCGACGGGGTTCCGTGCTCGTCGAGCTCGACCGTCGCGTGGAGCTGCACCCAGATCACCGACCGGTTCGCGCGCCGCAGGCGGCTCTCGATCGTGAACTCGCCGCCCTTCGACGTACGCGCGGTCCATCACCTCCGACCAGCGCTCGACGTCGTCCTCGTGGACGTAGCGCGCCCGGAACTCGGCGCTGCTGCCGATGCTCGTGTCCTCCTCCGTCCTCCTCGCCGAGCATGCTCGCGAGCGACGGCGACCAGAGGAGCGTCCCCTGCTTCAGGTCGACCACCCAGCTGGCGATCTTCGCCACCTGCTGGGCGCGCTCGAGCAGCGTCGTCTTCTCGCGGAGGTCGGCCTCGACCTGCTGCTGGTCGGTCACGTCCTGCAGCACGCCCACGACCCGGACCGGGATGCCGTCGGTGTCGACCTCGACCTCGCCGTGCGCGGACATGACGATCACCTGCCCGTCGGCGCGCCGCATCCGGCCGCCCGGGAGCGTGAACGGGCCCTCCCACCCTGTACGCCGCCTCGGCGCCGGCCGCCAGCGCGGCCTGGTCGTCCTCGGCGACGAAGCGGCGCCGGAACTCGTCGAGGCTCGTCTCGAGCGTCTGCTCGGGCAGGCCCAGCACCCGCGCCAGCTCGGGGGAGACGGTGACCCGGCGGATCCGCAGGTCGACGTCGTAGCTGCCGAGCTTCGCCACCTGCTGGGCGCGCTCGAGGAGCGCGGTCTTCGCGCGCAGCTCGGCCTCGGCACGGCGGCGATCGGTGACGTCCATGACGATGCCGAGCATCCGGTAGGGGGCGCCGTCGGGGCCGCGCTCGACGTCCACCTGCTCGCGCACCCAGCGCACCTCGCCGTCGGAGCGCCGGATGATCCGGTACTCGAACTCGGTCGGCAGGCCGGCCTCGAAGGACTCGTTCGCGGCCTTCGTGAGCCAGTCGTAGTCGTCCGGGTGGACGGCCCCGAAGAAGAGCGCCGGGTCGCAGCGGTCGGCCTCCTCGTCGCTGAAGCCGAAGATCCGTCGCGCCTCCGGCGACCACTCGTCGCGCTGCTCGTGCGGGTAGAAGACCCAGCTGCCGACGCCGCCGATCTGCTGGGCGCGGGTCAGCAGCGCGGTCCGCTCGCGCAGCCGCATCTCGGCGCGGTCGCGCTCGGTCAGGTCCTCGATGATCCCGACGTAGAGGTCGTGCGTCCGGCTGATCGCGGACGTGGTCAGCCGGACCCAGACGGGTGTGCCGTCGGCCCGCCGGTAGCGCTTCTCGACGGTGTAGCCGTCGAGCTCGCCGGACACGAGCCGTGCCATCCCCGTCGTCGAGACGTCGTCCTCCTCGTCGTAGTTGAACGCGGTCGCGAGCTGGCCCACCACCTCGTGCTTGGGCCGGCCGAGGATCCGGCAGAACGCCTCGTTGCAGTCGATCATGTGGCGCTCGGCGTCGACGACGCTCACGCCGACGACGGTCGAGTCGAAGAGCGCCTTGTAGAGGTCGTGCTCGAGCCGCCGGGCCGTCACGTCGATCGAGAAGCCGCGAACGACCCGCTCGGCCCGCGCTCCGTGGCGCGGGTCGCCGTGTGGTACAGCCGCCGCCAGCCGCCGCTGGAGTCCCGGATGCGCGTCTCGTACTCGACCTGCTCCGCCTCTCCGCGCAGGAGGCGGCCGATCGCGTCGCTGCTGATCGCCGCGTCCTCGGGGTGACGGAACTCCTTCCGGCGCTCCGCGTCGGCCCAGTCGGCGCGCGAACGGCCGAACACCTCGTCGCCGCCCGCCTCGATCACGGTCAGGACGTCGGCGGCGGTGTCGTACTCCCAGAGGGCAGCCCCGGCCATCCGGACCGACTCGCGCAGGCGCGCCAGGTCGGCCTCGGCCGTTGAGCCGGGCGCGTGCCCGCGGGACATCCACCGGATCGCAGCGTTGAGCACGTTGGTCGCCCTCGTCTGCATTCTCCCTTGTTGGCCGTCATCGGCAAGGCCCCTCGTCGCTGTAGCGGCCGTGCGGGACACGCGGGTCAGCCGCCGCGCGCCCGGGGCGGCGAGCCAGGCGCGCGCCTGCTCGAGGGTCAGGAAGATCTCCATCTCGACGTCGGTGTCGAGTTCGGCGTAGGTCAGCATCATCCGGACGACCCCGAACTCGGCCGGTCCGCGTGCCACGATCGCGACCCGGCACCCTGCGAGGAGCGGCGCCTCCTCCGCGGCCATCCGCTCGGCGCGCAGGCGGATGTCGTCGGCGCTCATCTGCCGCCAGTCGAGATGCCGGTGGTCGATCAGGATGCGCGCACCGGGACGGAAGCGGGGGTCGTCGAACCCCGCCTGGGCCATGGCAGCCAGCCCGTCCACGCTCGCAGTTCCGAACGTGGTCACGTGGACGTCTTCGATCTCGTCCGGTTCGCCGCAGAACCGGATCTCGTGGAGCATTTCCGCCCAGGTGTGCGGAGCCGCAGACACGTATCCCTCCCTCGCTCGAGCGCGCCGCAAAGCGCCGTTGCGTAGCGGGAACAGTACGGCAAACAGAACGCGAATGCCACCCGAATCGGCGACGCATGTCCGCAGGCCCGCGGTGCGTCGAGCTCCCCGCGCTCGCGCCGCGTCGCCTTCCGGCCCGAGCCGCGGCGAGGGTGTCCGAGCCGCCGCTTACGGTGACAGGGGGATGGCGAGCGAGCCGTACAGCCACGTCCGCGGGGCGCTGTCCGAGCGGCTCCCGATCGTCACGTACACGAATCTCTTCCAGGCGCGGGTGGAGACGGTCTGGATGAGCCCGCAGGTCGAGCGGATCACCGGCTATCGCAGCGACGAGTGGGTCGGGCATCCGGGCTTCTTCGAGTCGGTGCTCCATCCGGACGATCGCGACCGGGTGCTCGCGGAGCTCTGCGCGAGCCGGGACGAGCTGCGCCCGTTCAGCAGCGACTACCGGCTGCGGGCGCGCGACGGGCGGACGGTCTGGATCCACGACGAGTCGCTGCCGATCTTCGACGCCGCCGGCATCCCCGAGCTGATCCAGGGCTACTTCGTCGACGTCAGCGAGCGCAAGGAGCTCGAGCGCCAGCTCGCGCACTCGCAGCGGCTCGAGGCGCTCGGCCGGCTCGCCGGGATGATCGCGCACGACTTCAACAACCTGCTCGTCGCGATCGGCGGCTATGCGGAGCTCGCGCTGCACTCGCTGGCCGACGAGGACACCGCCCGCCGCCACCTCCGCGAGGTCGGCCGGGCCACGGAGCGCGGCACGATGCTCACGCGCCAGCTGCTCGCGTTCGGGCGCGCGCAGGCGCTCGACCCGCGCCCCGTCTTCCTCGACCGCGTGCTCCTCGCCGCGCGGCCGCTGCTCGAGCAGGCGGCCGGCGAGGGCCACCGGCTCACGATCGCCGCCGAGCCGGTGCCGCTCGTGCACGCCGACATCGGCCAGTTCGAGCGGGTGCTCGTCAACCTCGTCGCGAACGCGAGGGACGCGACTCCGGACGGCGGCACGATCTCGGTCGGCTGTGCGCCGGTGCCCGGCGGCGGCGTCGAGCTCACCGTCTCCGACACCGGCGCGGGCATGGACGACGAGACGAAGGAGCACATCTTCGACCCCTTCTTCACGACGAAGGAGCGCGACATGGGCACCGGCCTCGGCCTCTCGATCGTCGCCGGCATCGTCGGCCAGAGCGGCGGCACGATCGAGGTCGAGAGCGCCGTCGGCGCCGGTGCGACCGTTCGCATCGTGCTCCCCGTCGAGCCCGAGGCGGCGAGCGGTCGGCGCCCGGCCGCCTGACGGGCCGCGTCAGCGGGCCGGTGCGGTTGCGGAAGCGCACCGACTCCGGGTACGGGAAGAAGTCCATCAGCTCGCCGCTCTCGAGCCGCCGCTGGGCGGCCTGCCAGAACTCCGGCTCGAGCAGCTCGGCGTGGTGGCGCAGGAAGAGCTCGCGCAGGCGCGGGTCGCCGAGCAGGAACGTCGCGAACTCCTCGGGGAAGACGTCGTTGCGCTGGATGCCGTACCAGGGCTCGGCGGCGAGCTCCGACTCCGGGTCGGGCGCGGGCGGGATGCGGCGGAAGTTGACGTCGCGCAGGTACTCGATCTCGTCGTAGTCGTAGAAGACGACCCGCCCGGTGCCCGTGACGCCGAAGTTCCGCCAGAGCATGTCGCCGGGGAAGATGTTCGCCGCGACGAGGTCGCGGATCGCGTTGCCGTAGTCGACGACCGCTGCCTCGGTCTCGCCCGGCGAGGCGCGGTCGAGGTAGAGGTTGAGCGGGATCATCCGCCGCTCGACGTAGCAGTGGCGGATCACGAGCGGGTCGCCGTCGCCGACCGTCGAGGGCGCGAGCTCGTGCAGCTCCTCGAGCAGCGCCGCCGAGAAGCGGTCGCGCGGCAGGGCGAGGTCGACGAACTCGAGCGTGTCGGCGAGGCGGCCGACGCGGTCGACGTGCTTCACCATCGTGAACTTCGAGCGGATCGTGGCGCGGTCGGTGTCCTTGCCGGGCCCGAACTCGTCGCGGATCACCTTGAACACGTACGGGTACGACGGCAGCGTGAAGACGAGCATCACCTGGCCGCGGATCCCGGGCGCCTCGACGAACGCGTCCCGGGAGTGGTTCAGGTGCTGCAGCAGCTCGCGGTAGAAGAGCGTCTTGCCCTGCTTGCCGAGCCCGACGATCGTGTACAGCTCCGAGCGGGCGCGCTGCGGCGTCATCGAGCGCAGGAACTCGACGGTGCCGGACGGCACCTCCATGTCGACGAGGAAGTAGGCGCGCGAGAGCGAGCAGAGGACGTTGATCTGCTGCGGGTCGAGCAGGATCGTGTCCAGCTCGAGCGCGCCGTCCGCGTCGTGGAGGACGGGGACGACGAACGGCAGCTCGTCGTGGCCGTTGACGATCTTGCCGAAGACGTACGCCGCCTTGTTGCGGTAGAGCGCCGAGCTCAGCACCTGGATCTGGTGGTTCGGCTCGAGGTGCGTCCACGGCCCGCCCGGCCGCTCCGCGAGCGCGCGCAGCACGAGGTCGAGGTCGCGGTCGAGGTCGGCGAACGGCCGGCTCCAGCCGAAGTCCGCGAACAGGCGCGCGAAGCACTCCCGTTGCCCGTCGACGTTCGGGTAGTAGCTGCGGTAGAGCGGCGGGTCGGACTCGATGTACTCGGTCGAGACCGCCGCGCGCACGAAGATCAGCTCGTTGTCGTAGTAGCTGCGGCGGATGATCCGCTTGATCACCGAGTTGAAGAACGTCTCGGCGAGCTCCGGCTGGCTGTGCTCGACGAGCAGGCCGATGTAGTGGAGCTTCGCGTCGCGCCAGGTCGAGTCGGCGAGCGCCTCGACGTCGAACTCGGCGCGGAGCCGGTCGACGCACTCGCGCACGCGCTCGTCGTAGAAGCGGATCCGCTCCTGCACCGCGTGCTGCAGCTCGGGCCAGGCGGCCGCCTCGAACTGCTCCTTCGCGGCGGCGCTCGTGGCGCGGAAGAGCCGGTAGTGCCGGTCGAAGCCCTCGATCAGGACGATCGCGATCCGTTGTGCCTCCCCCGGCTCGGGGGCTGCGATAGCCTGGATGTCCTCCTTACCCACGAGAGAACACGGTAGGTCAATGAGCGCAACGACGCACATCGAGATTCCGTCGGAGGGCGCCAAGATCGTCCCCGGCGAGGCGACGCCCGACAATCCGATCATCCCCTTCATCGAGGGCGACGGGATCGGGGTCGACATCACGCCGGCGATGCTCACCGTCGTCGACGCCGCGGTCGAGAAGGCCTACGGCGGCTCCCGGCAGATCCACTGGATGGAGATGTACGCGGGCGAGAAGGCGACGCGCGTCTACGGCAGCGACGTCTGGCTGCCCGAGGAGACCCTCGAGGCGGCCCGCGAGTTCTCGGTCTCGATCAAGGGGCCGCTGACGACGCCGATCGGCGGCGGCATGCGCTCGCTCAACGTGGCGCTGCGCCAGCAGCTCGACCTGTACGTCTGCCTGCGCCCGGTGCGCCACTTCCCCGGCGTGCCGAGCCCGCTCAAGGACCCGTCGAAGACCGACATGGTGATCTTCCGCGAGAACTCGGAGGACATCTACGCGGGCATCGAGTGGGAGGCCGAGTCCGAGGGCGCCCGCAAGGTGATCGCGTTCCTCCAGGACGAGATGGGCGTCAGCAAGATCCGCTTCCCGGAGACCTCGGCGATCGGGATCAAGCCGGTCTCGATCGAGGGCACCGAGCGGCTCGTCCGCAAGGCGATCGAGTACGTGCTCGTGAACGGGCGCGACTCGCTCACGCTCGTCCACAAGGGCAACATCATGAAGTTCACCGAGGGCGCCTTCCGCGACTGGGGCTACGCGCTCATCCAGCGGGAGTACGGCGCGACGCCGATCGACGGCGGCCCGTGGCTGACGCTCGAGCACGAGGGCCGCACGATCACGATCAAGGACGTGATCGCGGACGCCTTCCTGCAGCAGATCCTGACGCGGCCGGCCGAGTACGGCGTGATCGCGACGCTGAACCTGAACGGCGACTACATCTCCGACGCGCTCGCCGCGCAGGTCGGCGGGATCGGGATCGCCCCGGGCGGCAACCTCTCCGACGACATCGCCCAGTTCGAGGCCACCCACGGCACCGCGCCGAAGTACGCCGGCCAGAACAAGGTCAACCCGGGCTCGCTGATCCTCTCCGCCGAGATGATGCTCCGCCACCTGGGCTGGGTCGAGGCCGCCGACCTGATCGTCGACTCGCTCGGCGCCGCGATCTCCGACAAGCAGGTCACGTACGACTTCGCCCGCCTGATGGACGGCGCGAACGAGATCTCGACGTCGGCGTTCGCGCAGGCGATGGTCGACCGCATGTAGCGAGCGCCGCGCGGCGCGTCGAGGCGATAGGTTCTCCCGCATCGACGCGCCGCGCGAGATCATGACCTGGGACGACCTCGGCGACGGCGCGCGCGAGCTCGCCACGCTCGTCCACGACGACGGCTACCGGCCGGACATGGTGCTCGCGATCGCCCGCGGCGGCATGCTCGTCGCCGCGGCGCTCGGCTACGCGCTCGGGGTCAAGAACACGTTCACGATGAACGTCGAGTTCTACACCGGCATCGACGCCCGGCTCGACATGCCGATGATCCTGCCGCCGGTGCCCGACCTCGTCGACTTCCAGGAGACGCGCGTGCTGATCGTCGACGACGTCGCCGACACCGGCGCGACGCTCGCGCTCGTGCGCGAGTTCTGCGCCGGGAAGGTCGCCGAGGCCCGCTGCGCCGTCCTCTACGAGAAGCCGCAGAGCTCGGTCCGGTGCGAGTACGTCTGGCGGCGGACCGACCGCTGGATCACGTTTCCGTGGAGCGCGCGCGACCCCGTCGGAGCCGTCGAGGCGCCCGTGGCGGGTGGCGTGGAATCCGTGCCGCCGCTGCGATAGTGTCGCGCTGCGGGACGGCGGTGGATCGGCCCGCGAGGAGGCGCTGTGGCCTCGGTGTCGCGAACCAGGCGACTCCGGGGCTTTTCTGCGTCTCCGGGCTGTCGTGACAGACGATCGGGAGGGAACGTGAAGGGACGGATGAAGCTGGCAGGCCTCGCCGCGCTCGCGGCTGTGGCCGCCGTCGCGGTGCTGCTGCTCGGGGCCGGCGTCGGCGCCGCCGCGCGGACGGCCGCGTTCAAGGCGGCGTGGATCTACGTCGGGCCGCACAACGACGGCGGCTGGTCGCAGGCGCACGACCAGGGGCGGCTGTACGTGCAGAAGATGCTCGGCGGCAAGGTGGTCACCACCTACAAGGAGAACGTCCCCGAGGGCCCGCAGGTGGCCCAGGTGATCGACAGCCTCGTCAACGACGGCAACAAGATCATCTTCGGCACCTCGTACGGCTTCCAGCCGTACTTCGTCGCCGCGGCGAAGAAGTACCCGGACGTGAAGTTCGAGATGGCGACCGGCACGGCCCAGTCGAAGAACCTCGCCGAGTACTACGGCGCGGGCGAGGACGCGATCTACCTCTCCGGCATGGCGGCCGGCGCGGCCACGAAGAAGGGCGTCGTCGGGTTCGTCGCCGCGTTCCCGATCCCCGAGGTGCTCCGGCACACGAACGCGTTCGCGCTCGGCGTCCAGGCGACGCATCCGGGCGCGACGGTGAAGGTCGTCTTCACGAACTCCTGGTTCGACCCGGCGAAGGAGAAGAAGGCGGCGCAGAGCCTCTACGCCGCCGGCGCCGACGTGCTCGGCCAGAACGTCGACAGCCCGTCGACCGGCCAGTACGCGAAGACGGTCGACGCGCCGTGGGTCGGCTACGACTCCGACTCGTCGAAGTTCGCGCCGAAGCAGTGGCTCACGGGAGCCGTCTACAACTGGGGCATCTACTACCTCAAGCGCGTCAAGGCGGCGATGAACGGCACCTGGAAGACCGGCTTCTACTACGGCGGCCTCAAGGACGGCTTCACGAAGCTCGCCCCGTACGGGCCGCTGGTGTCCGCGAAGACGAAGGCGGCGATCGCGGCCAAGGAGAAGGCGATCGAGAAGGGCACCTTCTACGAGTTCGCGGGCCCGCTCTACGACCAGAAGGGCAAGCTGCGCGTCCCGAAGGGGAAGCGCCTGAACGTCAAGCAGCTCTACGCGATGAACTGGCTCGTCAAGGGAGTGCAGGGGAGCGCGACCGGCTAGCCGATCCGCCCGGGGGGAGCCGCGCGCTCCCCCCGGGCGTCGCTGCGCTCACCCTTCCGCCGATGCCGGCCGTCTCGCTGCGAGGAATCACGAAACGATTCCCCGGTGTCGTCGCGAACGACGGCGTCGACTTCGAGGCGGCCGAGGGCGAGGTGCACGCGCTCCTCGGCGAGAACGGGGCCGGCAAGAGCACGCTCTCGAGCATCCTGACCGGCCTCTACCGGCCGGACGAGGGCGAGATCCGGCTCTACGACGAGCCGGTCGAGTTCCACGCGCCGCGCGACGCGCTCGACGCGGGGATCTGCATGGTGCACCAGCACTTCCGGCTCGTGCCGACGTTCACCGTGGCCGAGAACGTCCTGCTCGGCGACCACCGCGAGGAGGGCCGCCGCTTCCTCGTCAACCCGCGGCGGATCGAGCGCCAGGTGACCGAGCTCGGGCGCCGCTACGACGTCGCCGTCGACCCGCGCGCCCGGGTGTGGCAGCTCTCGATCGGCGAGCAGCAGCGCGTCGAGATCCTGAAGGCGCTCTACCGCGAGGCGCGGATCCTGATCCTCGACGAGCCGACCGCGGTGCTGACGCCGCAGGAGGCCGAGTCGCTCTTCGCGACGCTGCGCACGATCGCCGCGGAGGGACGCACCGTCGTCTTCATCTCGCACAAGCTGCACGAGGTGCAGGCGGTCGCCGACCGCGTGACCGTGCTGCGCGGCGGCCGCACCGTGGCGACGCTCCCGACCGCGGAGACGACGCCCCGCTCGCTCGCGGCGCTGATGGTGGGGCGCGAGGTGGAGGCGGCGCAGCGGCGCGAGCGCGCCGCCGAGATCGGCGCGCCCGCGCTCGAGCTCGACGACGTCTGGGCGCGGGCCGACCGGGGCGGCGACGCGGTGCGCGGCGTGACGCTCCACGTCGGCTCGGGCGAGATCCTCGCGATCGCCGGGGTCGCCGGCAACGGCCAGCGCGAGCTCGCGGAGACCGTCACCGGGATGCGGCCGCTCGCCCGTGGCGCGCTGCGCGTCGCGGGCCGCGCGCTGCGCGGCGGCGACCCGCGCGCGGCGATCCGCGCCGGCATCGGCCACGTGCCCGAGGACCGGCTGCACACCGGCGTCGCGCCGAGCCTCAGCGTCGCCTCGAACGTCGTGCTGAAGGCCTACCGCGAGACGCAGATGCGCCGCGGGCCGCTGCTGCGGCTGGGCGCGATCCGCGAGCGGGCCGAGGCGCTGATCCACCGCTACGACGTGAAGACGGCCGGGCCGCAGGTGCCGGCGCGCCAGCTCTCGGGCGGCAACCTCCAGAAGGTCGTGCTCGGCCGCGAGTTCCTCGGCGAGCCGCTCGTCCTCGTCGCCGCCTCGCCGACGCGGGGCCTCGACGTCGCCGCGACCGACGCCGTGCACCGCTACCTGCGCGAGGGCGCGGCGGAGGGGATGGGGATCCTGCTGATCGGCGAGGACCTCGACGAGATCCTCGCGCTCGCCGACCGGATCGTCGTCATGTACGAGGGGCGGCTCGTCGGCGAGCTCGACGCCTCGACGGCGACGCGCGAGGAGATCGGGCTGCTGATGGCGGGCGGCGACGTGAGCTTCCCGCTGCGGATCGAGCGGCGGCTGCGGCAGCCGTGGTGGCTGTCGGCGGCCGTCCCGTCGGCTCGCTCGTCGTCGCGTTCTGCGTGATCGCGCTCGTGCTCCTCGCGACCCACCACCCGGTGGGGCACACGTTCACGCGGCTGCTCTCGTCCGCGTTCGGCAGCCGCCGCGCGCTCGAGTCGACGTTCGTCTCGGCGACGCCGCTCGCGTTCACCGGCCTCTGCGCGGCGGTCGCGTTCCGCATGAACCTCTTCAACATCGGCGGCGAGGGCCAGCTCTACGCCGGCGCCGTCACCGGCGCCGGGGCCGCCCTGCTGCTCGGCGGCGGCGTGCCGCAGGCCGGTCTCGATCGCCGCGATGATCGCCGCCGGCGCGGCGGGCGGCGCGCTCTTCGCGCTCATCCCCGGCGTGCTGCGGGCGTTCTTCTCGACGAACGAGATCATCGTCTCGCTGATGCTCAACTACGTCGCGGCGCTCGTCCTCGACTACCTGATCTTCGACTCGCTCTCGTACTGGCGCGACACCTCGACGCCGGACGCGCGCGTCTTCCCGCAGGGCAAGCAGCTCCCCGACGCGGCCACGTGGCCCGGCGCCCACCTCGGCCTGCTCGTGCCGCTCGGCTTCCTCGTCGCGCTCGCGATCGCGGCGGTCGTCCACGTCCTCTACGCGCGCACGCGCTTCGGCTTCGAGGTGCGCGTGATCGGCGACTCGCCGCGCGCGGCCGCGTACGCGGGCATGCGCACGCGGCGGAAGATCCTCGCCGTGATGGCGCTCTCGGGCGCGATCGCCGGCGTCGGCGGCGCGAGCCAGGACGGCGACTTCCGCCACGTGCTCGACCCGAAGGGGCTGAGCCAGGCCGGCTACGGCTACACGGGGATCGTGATCGCGGCGCTCGCCCGCTACAACCCCTACGCCGTCTGCGCGATCGCGTTCCTGCTCGGCGGGCTCCAGAACGCGGGCTACACGCTCCAGGGCGCCGACTTCCCGTCCGGCCTCGTCGGCGTGATGCAGGGGCTGATCCTCTTCTGCGTGCTCGGCGCCGAGCTGCTCGTGCGCTACCGCGTCACGCTCGACCGGTCGCGCCGCCGCGCCGGGCCGGCCGCGCCCGCGGAGGCGGCGCCGTGAACAACTCGATCCTCGTCGTCGTGCTCGCGTCGGCGGTCACGTACGGGACGCCGCTCGTCTACGCGGCGCTCGGCGAGCTGCTCGCGGAGCGCTCCGGCGTCCTCAACCTCGGCGTCGAGGGGATGATGCTCGTCGGCGCGGTGATGGGCTTCTGGGCCGTCCAGCACGTGCACGGCTCGGGGCCGGTCGCGCTCGTCGTCGCGGTCGGCGCGGCCGCGCTCGCGGGCACCGTGATGGCCCTGATCCACGCGTTCCTCGTGATCACGCTGCGCGCGAGCCAGATCGTCTCCGGGCTCGCGCTGACGATCTTCGCCGGGGCGGGCGGGCTCTCGTCCTACCTCGGCAACGACCTCTCGCTCGCCGACGCGCCCGCGGCCCACCAGTTCAACGCGTTCCTGCCCTCGGGCTGGCGCACGGCGCCGGTCGTGGGGCCGATCCTCTTCGACCAGACCGCGCTCGTCTACGCGTCCTGGGTCGCCGTCGTGCTCGCGATGCTCTACCTCGGCCGGACGCGGCTCGGGCTGAACGTCCGCGCCGTCGGCGAGTCGCCCGCGGCGGCCGACGTGATGGGGATCAACGTGACCGCGTACCGGTACGCGCACACGCTCGCCGGCGGCGCGCTCGCGGGGATCGGCGGCGCCGCGTTCTCGCTCGCGATCACGCCGCAGTGGGTCGACGGGCTCACCCAGGGGTCGGGCTGGATCGCGATCGCGCTCGTCATCTTCGCGTTCTGGCGGCCCGGCCTCGTCCTGCTCGGCGCGTACTTCTTCGGCGCGTTCTCGGGGCTGCCGTTCACGCTCCAGGCGCGCGGCGTCACGATCGCGCCCGAGCTCTTCCAGGCGCTGCCGTACGTGATGACGGTGCTCGCGCTCGTGCTCGTCTCCTCGGCGGGCGCCCGCCGCCGCCTCGGCGCCCCGAGCGCGCTCGGCGTCGCCTACGTGCGCGAAGAGCGCTAGGCGGTAGCGCCGCGGCTCGGGCATGATCGAAGGCGTCGTGGAGGGCTCGCCCACCGATCCGTCGCCGGTCCTCGCGGTCGGCGGCCCGCTCGCCGAGATCTCCGACGACGCGCTCGCGGCGATCGTGCGGACGCTCGCGGAGCACGTCGTCGCGACCGGCGCGCGCCGCGTGCTGCTCGTTCCGCCCGACCACACGCGCCTCCACTCCCGCGCCGGCGAGATCGTGGCCGGGCTCGACGACGATCCTCGACGAGCAGCTGGAGGCGGTCGACGTCATGCCGGCGCTCGGCACGCACCGGCCGCTCGGCCCGGCCGAGAGCCGGCTGATGTTCGGCGACGCGCTCACGGCCGACCGGCTGCTCGTGCACCGCTGGCGCGACGACGTGGAGACGATCGGGGAGATCGCCGCCGAGGAGGTGGACGCGCTCGCCGGGCGGCCGATCGGCCTGCCGCTCCCGTTCACCGTCAACCGCGCGCTCGTCGGCGGCGGCTACGACCTCGTCGTCTCGGTCGGGCAGGTCGTGCCGCACGAGGTGGCCGGGTACGGCGGGTACACGAAGCACCTGTGCATCGGCCTCGGCGGGCGCGAGACGATCCAGCGCAGCCACTTCGTCGGCGCCATCTGCGGGATCGAGGAGACGCTCGGGCGCGTCGACGCTCCCGTGCGCGAGCTGCTCGACCGCGGCTTCGACCGGTTCCTCGAGCCGCGGTGCCGCGCGCTCTTCGTGCTCACGGTGGTCGAGTCGCGCGCCGACGGGCAGGTGCTGCGCGGCGTCTTCGCCGGTGAGGGCGGCACGCGCGGCAGCGGCGGCGCCGCGTTCCGCGCCGCCGTCGAGCTGGCGGGCACCGTGAACGTCGTGACCGTGGACGAGCCGTTCCGGCGCTGCGTCGCCTACCTGAACCCGGACGAGTACCACTCCACCTGGCTCGGCAACAAGGCGATCTACCGGACGCGGCTCGCGCTGGCCGACGGCGGCGAGCTCTTCGTGGTCGCGCCGGGCGTGACGCGGTTCGGCGAGGACGACGTCGTCGACGACCTGATTCGCCGCCACGGCTATCGCGGCCGTCAGGCGGCGCTCGCGGCGATGGCGGCCGACCGGGAGCTCGCCGCGAACCTCGCCGCCGTCGCGCATCTCGTCCACGGCTCGACCGAGGGCCGCTTCGAGGTCGTCTATTGCTGCGGCGAGGGGCTCGACCGCGCGGCCGTCGAGGGCGTCGGCTTCCGCTACCTCCCGCTCGACGGAGGCGCTCGCGCGCTTCCCGCTCGGCGCGGGCGAGGAGCGGGTCGACCGCTCCGACGGCGAGCCGTTCGCGTTCGTCCCGAACCCCGGGCTCGGGCTCTGGCGGGCGGCCGGGCGGTGACGCTCCCGGCCGACCGGCTGCTCGAGGCGCCCGAGCCGGCGCGCGCGCTCGCGCTCGAGCTGTACGAGCGCGTCGCCGGCCTGCCGATCGTCAGCCCGCACGGCCACATCGACGCGGGGCTCTTCGTCCGGGCCGACGCGCGGCTGGAGCCGCCGGGCGCGCTCTTCGTGACCGGCGACCACTACGTCCTGCGGCTGCTCTACTCGCAGGGCGTGCCGCTCGAGCGGCTCGGCGTCCGGCCCCTCGACGGCGGCGCGGCGCGAGACCGACGACCGCGCGGTCTGGCGGCTCTTCGCCGAGCACGCGCACCTCTTCGCCGGCACGCCGACCGGGGTCTGGCTGCGGGAGACGCTCGCCGACGGTCTTCGGCGTCGAGGAGCGGCTGGACGGCGCGAGCGCGGATGCGATCTACGACCGGCTCGAGGAGCAGCTCGCCTCGCCGGCGTTCGCGCCGCGGGCGCTGCTCGACCGCTTCGGCGTCGAGTGCCTCGCGACCACCGACTCCGCCGGCTCGCCGCTGGCCGACCATGCGCGGCTCGCCGCGGACGGGCTCGGCGGCCGGATCCGGCCGACGTTCCGGCCCGACGCCGTCGTCGCGCTCGACGCGCCCGGCTGGCGGGCCGCTCTCGCCGGGCTCGAGGCCGCGAGCGGCCGGGAGATCGGCGACTACGCGGGCTTCGTCGAGGCGCTCGCGCAGCGGCGGGCCGCGTTCCGGGCGCTCGGCGCGACCGCGACCGACCACGCCGCGACGGGCGCGGACACCTCGCCGCTCGCCGCCTCCGAGGCTGCGGCCCTCTTCGCGGCCGCGCTCGCGGGCACCGTCTCGGCGGCGGAGGCGCGCCGCTTCGAGTCGCACATGCTGCATGCGTTCGCGCGGATGAGCCTCGACGACGGCCTCGTCATGCAGCTCCATCTCGGCAGCCTGCGCGACCACGACGGGCCGCTCGCGCGGCGGTTCGGCCCCGACCTCGGCGGCGACATCCCGGTCGCGCACCGACTGGACGCGCGGGCTGCGGCCGCTGCTCGAGGACTTCGGCGCCGAGCCGGGCTTCGGCCTCGTCCTCTTCACGCTCGACGAGAGCACGTACAGCCGCGAGCTCGCGCCGCTCGCGGGCCACTACCCGGCGGTCTCGCTCGGGTCGCCGTGGTGGTTCCACGACAGCCCGGCCGGGATCGTCCGCTTCCTCGACGCGGTCACCGAGACGGCGGGGATCTGTCAACCTCGCCGGCTTCGTCGACGACGCGCGTGCGCTCACCGCCCTGCCGGTGCGGCACGACCTCTGGCGGCGGCGCACGTGCGGCTGGCTCGCGGGCAAGGTCGCGGCGGGGATCGTCGACGAGGCCGACGCGCCCCGGCTCGCCGAGGAGCTCGCGGTCGGGCTCGCGCGCCGCGCGTACCGGCTCGGCTGAGGCGCAGGCTCAGACGCCGCCGAAGGCGTCGAAGCCGCCGTCGACCGGGATCACGGCGCCGGTCACGAACGAGGCCGCGTCGCCGGCGAGCCAGACCACCGCGCCGACGAGCTCCCGCGGCTCCCCGAACCGGGCGGCCGGCGTGCCGGCGACGATCCGCGCTCCCCGCTCCGTGAGGGCGCCGTCGTCGTCGTAGAGGAGCGAGCGGTTCTGCTCGGCGGCGAAGAACCCCGGCGCGACGGCGTTCACCCGGATCCCCGACGGCGCCAGCTCGACCGCGAGCCAGCGCGTGAGGTTCTCGACAGCCGCCTTCGCCGCGCCGTAGCCGCCGACGCGGGTGAGCGCGCGCCGGGCCGCCATCGACGAGACGTTGACGATCGAGCGGCCCCCCGACGGGGCGTCGCCGAGACGCGCCATCGCGAGCCGAACACCTGGCTCGGCAGCACGGTCCCGAGGAGGTTGAGCGCGACGACCTCCTCGAGCGCGTCGCGCGGCAGCTCGAAGAACGAGCGCTCGCCCGTGGTCGCGGCCGCGACGTTGCCGCCCGCCGCGTTGACGAGGACGTCGACGCGGCCCCAGCGCCCGAGCACCGCGTCCCGCGCGCGCTCGAGCGCATCCGCGTCGAGGACGTCCGCCTCGAGCGCGAGCGCCTCGCAGCCCTGTGCGCGCAGCTCCTCGACGAGCGCCTCGACCCGGTCGTGGCGCCGGGCGAGGACGCCGACCGAGGCTCCCGCCGCCGCCAGCCCGCGCGCGAGCTCGCCGCCGAGCGTGCCCGTCGCGCCGGTCACGACCGCGACGCGGCCGGTCAGCCCGAAGAGGCCGCCGGCGGTAGTCGTCGGGCGGGGGAGGCGACGGTGCCATGTACCGCCGCCGACGCTAGCGCACCGCGCGGGCGCCCGCCGCGACGCCGGCCACGAGCGCGTCGGCGAGATCGGCGCCGCCGGCGAGCGCGGCGACGAGCGCGCCCGCGAGCGCGTCGCCTGCGCCGAGCGCGTTTCCGGTGCCGACCGCGTCCGGGGCGGCGCGCTCCAGCCGCCCGCCCGACGAGGCGACGGCCCCGTCGGCGCCCGCCGTCACGCACGCCGCGCCGAAGACGCGGGCCAGCTCGAGCGCCGCCTCGTCGCCGTCGAGCCCGGTCAGCGCCCGGGCCTCGGCGGCGTTCGCGACGACGACGCCGGCCCCGTCGGCGCGCCGGCCGCACCTCGGCGAGGCCGAGCCCTCCGACGAGCGACGCCGACCCGGCGGTGACGCCGACGACGCGGGAGCCGAACGCGCGCGAGCGCCGCGCGACCCGCCTCCTGCGTCCGCTCGTGGAAGAGGACGTAGCCCGAGACGAGCGTCCCGTGCGCCGTGACCGCGGGCAGGTCGTCCACCGCGAGCGCGTCGCTCGCACCGCGGTCGGCGACGGCCGTCCGCGGCCCGACGCCGACCGCCTCGACGAACGCGCCGGTGGGCCGGTCGGGGTCGGTCGCAAGCAGCGTCTCGATCCCGAGCGAAGCGCAGCTGCGCGCGGATCGCCTCGCCGGCCGCGTCGGCGCCGACGCGGCCGACCACCGCGGCCCGGGCGCCGAGGCGGCGGCCGCGACCGCCGCGTTCACCGCCGTCCCGCCGGCCCGCATGCGCACCGGCCCGTGCCGCACCTCGCCCGGCGCGAACGCGGGCACCGTCACGTCGAGCAGCACCTCCCCGACGGCGACGAGGTCGAAGTCCACGCCGGGCTCAGACGCCGAAGAAGCGCTGCGGGTTCGCGACGAGCAGCTCGTCGATCTGGGACTGCGCGACGCCGCGCTCGAGCAGCGCCGGGAAGATCGTCGTCGAGAGGTGCAGGTAGTCCGGCCGCTCGTTCGCGAACGGCGGGTTGTGCTGCATGAAGTCGTAGAAGCAGGCGCCGTCGTGGCCGAGGTGGATCCGGTCGCCGTAGCCCTCCGCGAGGAGCGCGACGAGCGTCTCGATCCGGTCGGCGTCCGGGTTGAAGTGGGGGATGTTGAACCGGTCGCAGCCGAGGCTCGCGCCCGTGTCGGCGATCGCGCGCAGGTAGTCGAGGTCGTTCGAGTCGCCCGCGTGCGCGATCACGATCCGCCGCGGGTCGACGCCGTGGCCGGTGAGCGTCTCGAGCGCGACCAGGCCCGTCTTGGCCGGCGCGTTCGTGTGCACCATCACCGGCCTGCCGGTCTCGACCGCCGCCGCCGCGATCAGGCGCAGGATGCGCGGGATGTCGCCGACGAGCCCCCACTCCTCGACCGCGCACTTGAGGAAGGCGGCCTTCACGCCGGTGTCGTCGATCCCCTCGCGCAGCTCGCGCACGAACAGCTCCACGAGCGCGTCGTCGGTGCGGTAGGCGAGGAACCGCGGCAGCTCGAGGAACGAGTAGACGCCGGTCGCGACGACGACGTTCAGGTCGACCTCGGCGTTGATCCGCTGGATGCGCGGGATGGAGCGGCCGAGCCCGATCGCGGTCGGGTCGACGAGCGTCTCGATGCCGCTCTCGCGCAGCCGCCGCAGCTTCGCGATCGCGTCGGCGACGCCCGCCTCCTCGTCCCAGTACGGCGCGCCCCAGACGTGGGCGTAGTTCTGGAACGACTCGGGCTCGAGGATGACGATGTGCTCGTGCATCAGCGTCGGCCCGAGCTCGGCGAGCTCGACGGGGCCGCGGACGGTCTCGATGGTGGTCACGGGGTGGCGCTCCTCTCCGGCGGCGACGGAGAGCGGCGTCCGGCCGACGTCGACCCTCTCCACCGGTGCAAGCCTACGGCGCCGGGAAGCGTGAGGCGAAGCCGTGCAGGACGCTGCGCCTCCCTCACCGGCGTCTCGCGGGCCGCGGCCGCCCCGGCCTGCGGCCGGGACATACCATGCTGAGGTGCGGTACCGGCGCGAGATCGACGTCGACTGCGAGCCGGGCAGCGTCTTCTCGGTCGTTGCCGACTTCGCCAGGGTCGCCGAGTGGGATCCGGGGATCGTCGAGGCGCGGCGGCTCTCGCCGGGACCGACGGCGGTCGGGAGCTGCTTCGAGGTGATGGCGCTCTTCCGTGGCAGGCTGCAGCGGTTCGAGTACGTCGTCACGGAGTACGAGGACGGGCGTCGAATCGCCTTGAGCGGCGAGGGCGAGAAGGCGCTCTCGGACGACGTGATCACCGTCAGCAGCGTCGGCGGGCGTACCCGGGTCGCCTATGCGGCCGACCTGCGTCTGAAGGGTGCCCTTCGCGTTGCGGAGCCGTTCCTTCGCTCGACGTTCGTGCGCATGGGAGACGCGGCCCTGGACGGGCTCGCGGCGACGCTTGCCGGCGCCGGTTAGCGGCCGGGGTTCCATGGGCGACGTCATCGGCCTGTCGACAGGTGCCGCGATGCGCGTGACGGGCGAGGCGGGCCGTGCGGCCGTCGTCTGCGTGAACGGCGGCCAGGCGGGCGAGGTCGGAGGGCACCTGGAGCGCGTCGCTCGAATGGCTCGTCCGCCGCCTCGCGCCCCGCTTCCCGGCGCTCGCGTTCGTCGAGGTGCGCTACCGCGTGAAGTCGTGGAAGCGGCTCGACCTCTGCGTCGAGGACGCCCGCGCCGCGGTCGCGGCGAGGCCGGCGCCGGCCGGACGCTCCTGCTCGGCTTCTCGATGGGCGGCGCCGTCGCGATCGCCGCCGCCGACGAGCCCGCGGTCGAGCGGGTGCTCGGGCTCGCGCCCTGGATCCCCGAGCGGCTGCCGCTCGAGCCGCTGCGCGGGCCGGCGTCTCGACGTCCTCCACGGCTCGCTCGACCGCTGGCTGCCGGGCATCCCGGGCGTCTCGCCCGGCGCGCTCGCGGCGCGGCTTCGAGCGGGCCCGCGCGCTCGGCGTCGAGGGCACGCTACGCGCTGATCCCCGGCGCCCTGCACGGGATCGCCGTTCGCGCGCCCGTGCGGGCGGCCGGTGCCGCTACCGCGCGCGCGCGCGTGGGCGCGCCACGTCGCGGCTCAGCTCGAGCGACCTTCGCTGAAGCCGCGCGCCGCTCGAGCTGCGCGTGCGTCGGGGACCTTGACGTCCCAGACGAGCCCGAGCCGCTCGAGGCCGCGGATCACCCACCACGAGACGTCGATCTGGAACCGGTCGAGCCCGTGCCGCGCGGAGGCCGGGAACGCGTGGTGGTTGTTGTGCCAGCCCTCGCCGAAGACGAGCAGCGCGACGAGCCAGTTGTTGCGGGCCTCGTCGCGGGAGCGGTAGTCCTGGCGCCCGAACATGTGGCAGATCGAGTTCACGCTGAAGGTCGCGTGCTGGTAGACGAAGATGCGCACGAGCCCGCCCCAGACCAGCCCCTCGACGCCCGCCGCGCGCCGTGCCGCCGACCGCGTAGCCGATCGCGAACGGCAGCCCGAGCGTCAGCGCGACCCAGAGCAGGTAGAGCCGGTCGATCGCGCGCACGAGCCGGTCCTCGTAGAGGTCCCGGCCGTACGCGCGGCCCTGCTCCATCCCGAGGTTCGAGAACAGCCAGCCGACGTGCGCGTGGACGAAGCCGCGGAGCGGCGCCGAGCGCGCCGTCGCCGTGGCCGACGTGCGGCGAGTGCGGGTCGCCCGGCCGGTCGGAGAGCGCGTGGTGCTTGCGGTGGTCGGTCACCCACTGCGTGATCGGCCCCTGCATCGTCATGCAGCCGAGGATCGCCGAGCGCCGCCTTCACGGGCGCGCGCGCCTCGAAGCCGCGGTGGGTGAAGTAGCGGTGGAAGCCGATCGTCGTCCCGAACGCGCAGACGACGTAGAAGCCGGCGAGCAGCACGAGGTCGACCCAGTGGAAGGCGACGCCCCAGAGCAGCCCCATCGCCGACAGCGAGCGCCGAGCGGCGGCACGACGACGGCGACGAGCGTGACGACCCGGCTGATCCGGCTCGTCCGCGGGCGGACGGTGCCGACGGGACGTCGGTCGCGGGGCGGTGTCTGTACAGGTTTCGTCGTATCATCGTGTACCGATCGTATGCCGAAGACGTGCGGTCGCGGTCGTCGGCAGCGGGATCGCCGGGCTCGGGGCCGCCTACCTTCTCGCGCGCGCACGACGTCGACGTCTTCGAGCGGGCAGCCGGGCCGGCGGCCACGCCAACACCGTCGCCTGCGACGGGCCTCGCGCTCGACACGGGCTTCCTCGTCCACAACGAGCGCAACTACCCGCTGCTCTCGCCGCCTCTTCGACGAGCTCGGCGTGCGCGACGCACGAGTCGGACATGTCGTTCTCGGTCGAGCTGCCGGCGCTGCGGGCTCGAGTACTCGGGCCGGCGGCCCGTTCGCCCAGCGCGCGCAACGCCGCCAGCCCCGCGCTTCCTCGCGCTGCTCTGGGAGATCGGCCGCTGGCTGCGCACGGCGCCGGCGCTCGCTCGACCGGGCCGACTACGAGGACGCTCGCTCGGCAGCTACCTCGACCGAGCGCGCTACTCGCAGCGGTTCCGCCGCCACTTCCTCGTGCCGCTCACCGCCGCGCTCTGGTCGACCGCGCCCGGGTCGCGCGCTCGAGTTCCCGGCCGCCTACGCGATCCGCTTCTTCGACAACCACGGCATGCTCGGCTTCGGCCGCTTCCGCTGGCGCACCGTCACCGGCGGCAGCCGCACGCTACGTCGACGCGATCGCCGAGCGGCTCGGCGGCCGGCTGCGCCTCGGGCTCGGCGTCCGCTCGATCCGGCGCGGCGCCGGACGGCGTCGAGCTCCGCACCGACGACGGCGAGCGTGCGCCGCTTCGACCGCGTCGTCGTCGCCACCCACGCCGACCAGGCGCTCGCGCTGCTCGAGGACCCGAGCGCGGCCGAGCGGCGCGTCCTCGGCGCCTTCGCCTACACGGCGAACGACACCGTCCTCCACACCGACGCCTCGTTCCTGCCGCGGCGCGCACGGGCCCGCGCGTCGTGGAACTACCGCCTCGGCGACGCGGCCGCCCGACGCTCACCTACTACCTCAACCGGCTGCAGCCGCTCGAGGCGGAGCGCGACTACTGCGTCACGCTGAACGAGGACGTGTCCCCGAGGAGCACGTGCTCGCGCGGTTCACCTACGCCCACCCGCTCTACACCGTCGACGCCGCTCGCGCCCAGCGCGAGCTGCCGCTGCTCGCCGGCGGGCGCACGCACTTCGCGGGCGCGCACCTCGGCAACGGCTTCCACGAGGACGGGCTCGCGTCCGGCGTCGCGGCCGCCGCGCGCGCTGGGGGTCGAGTGGTGAGCGTCGGCCGCTCTACACGGGGACGCTGATGCACGCCCGGCGGACGCCGGCGCGCAACGTCTTCCGCTACCCGGTCTCGTACTGGCTGCTCGACCTCGACGAGCTGCCCGAGCTCGAGCGCCGCCTGCGCCCTGTTCTCCGTCAACCGGCGCAACGTCGTCACGCTTCCGCGACCGCGACCACTTCGACGGCGACCGCGCCGCTCAAGCAGGCGGTGCTCGACCTCGCGGGCGACCCGACGGTCGAGCGGGTGCTGCTGCTCACCCAGCTCCGCGTGCTCGGCTACGTCTTCAACCCGGTCAGCTTCTACTGGTGCTACCGCGCGCGACGGCTCGCTCGCCTGCATCGTCGCGGAGCTGAGCAACACGTTCGGCGAGCGGCTGCCCGAGGTGCTGCGCGGGCCGGCGCTCGCGTTACGAGCACGCGCAAGCGGCTGCACGTCTCGCCGTTCTTCGGGCTCGACCAGAGCTACGAGTACGCGTTCTCGCAGCCGGGCGACGAGGTCTGGGCGCGGATCCACGTCCGCGACGACGACGGGGCGCGGCCGCTCACCGCGATCCTCCACGGCCGCCGCCGCGAGCTGACGAACGCGAGCGCTCGCCCGACTGCTCGTGCGCTACCCGCTCCAGCCGATGCAGGTGACCGCCCTCATCCACTGGCAGGCGCTCCGGCTCTGGCTGAAGCGCGTGCCGTTCCACCACAAGCCGCCGTTCGTGCCGGGCGAGGGCTCGGTGCGCATGAGCGTCGCCGAGCGCACGCTCCGCCCCGAGCCGCGCGCCGCGCGGCCGCCTCCTCGGGCGCGCGGCGCTCGCCGTCCTCGACCGCGCGCTCGCGCAGCTCGAGGGCGGCACGCTCGAGGTCGACGCTGCCCGACGGCACGCGGCGGCGCTTCGGCGACGGGCGCGCCGGTCGCGCTGCGCGATCCACGACCGGCGCGCTGTTCCGGCGCCTCGCGACCCGCGGCAAGCTCGGGCTCGGCGAGTCGTACATGGCCGGCGAGTGGGACGTCCGACGACCTCGTCGCGCTCTTCGAGCTCCTGCTCCGCGAACGCCGACGCCGCCGCGCGGCGCGCATCCGCGACTGCGCCGGCTGCTGGACGCGCGGCCCGCGCCGAACCGCCGCAACGGCCTCCTCCGCGCGCGCCGCAACATCGCCTACCACTACGACCTCGGCAACGAGCTCTTCGCGCTGATGCTCGACGAGACGATGACGTACTCGTGCGCGATCTTCGAGCGACCCGACGAGCCGCTCGAGGACGCGCAGCGGCGCAAGCTCCGCCGCATCTGCGAGCGGCTCCAGCTCGAGCCCGGCGACCGCGTGCTCGAGATCGGCTGCGGCTGGGGCGGCTTCGCGCTCTTCGCCGCCGCGCGAGTACGGCTGCGCGCGTCACCGGGCTGACGATCTCGAGCGCGCAGGCGACGCTCGCGCGCGAGCGGTCGCGGCGGCGGGCCTCGAGACCGCGTCGAGATCCTCGAGCAGGACTACCGCGCTGCACGAGGGCCGCTACACGAAGGTCGCCTCGATCGAGATGCTCGAGGCGATCGGCGAGAGCCAGTTCGGCGACGTACTTCGCCGCGATCGACCGGCTGCTCGAGCCCGGCGGCCTCGCGTGCGTCCAGACGATCCTCGTCCCCGACGAGCGCTGGGACCGCTACCGGAAGACGCCCGACTGGATCGAGCGCTACGTCTTCCCCGGCTGCCTGATCCCGTCGCTCGGCGCGCTCGACGGCCGCCTCGCGCGCTCGTCGCGGCTGCTGATCCACGAGGTCGACGAGATCGGCGCCGCACTACGCCGAGACGCTGCGCCGCTGGCGGGCGCGCTTCCACGCGCACATCGACGAGGTGCGGCGCGCTCGGCTACGACCGCCGCTTCGAGCGCACCTGGGACTTCTACCTCGCCTTCTGCGAGGCGGCCTTCCGCACGCGCGCGCTGCGCGACGTCCAGCTGACCCTGACCCGCGCCGTTCAACGAGTCGCTCGCGCCGTGACTCCGGTCGGGCTGTTCCTCGCGGGCTGGCCGCTCTCGGCGTCCCTGCTCTCGGCGCTGTACGCCGCCAGCGGCGGACGCGCGACGCGACGGCCGTCGACGCCGGCTGGGCGGCGCGTCCTCGTCCTCTTCGCGGTCCTCTACGCCGTGCTCGCCCCCGGCGCCTGGCGCAGCGGCTGCTGATCGCGGTCGCTGGTCGGGATCGAGAACCTGCGCATCGTGTGGCTCGTGCGGCGGCGGACTGCGGGAGAGGGGGAGGACTCGCCGCTACCGGGAGCTGCGCGCGCGCTGGCGGGAGCGCGGCCGCGAGCAGACGAGCTTCGCGATCTTCTACCAGGCGCAGGCGCTCGTGGCCGTGATCCTCTCCCTGCCGGCCCTGCTCGCCGCGTTCAACGGCGATCCCGCGCTCGCGGCGGTCGAGTGGGCCGGTGCGCCGCGCTCTGGCTGCCGCTTTCGGCTCGAGGCGACCGCCGACCGGCAGCTTGCCGCATTCCGGTGCCGACCCGGCGAACCGGGGCGCGACGATGCGCTTCGGCCTCTGGCGCTACTCGCGCCACCCGAACTACTTCTTCCAGACGCTCGACCTGGGTCGCCTACGCGCTGATCGCGACCGCGGCGCCCTGGGGCTGGCTCGCCTGGCTCGCGCCGGTGTTCATCCTCTACCTCGTCCTCTTCGTCACCGGCGTGCCGCCCGCCGAGGAGTCGTCGCTGCGCTCCCGCGGCGACGACTACCGCCGCTACCAGCGCGAGACTCCGCGTTCGTCCCGTGGTTCCCACGCTCGTCGACCGCCTGATCGAGTCGGGCCGCCTCCCGGACCCGCTGCTGCGCGCCGGCATCCGGGCGCGTGCGCGCTGCGCCTGCGCCGTGAGCGGCGCAGTAGCCCGACGCCGAGGCAGGCGTTCGTCGAGCGCCTGCGCGGCTCCTCGATCGCGGAGCAGGTCGAGACGCCGAACGAGCAGCACTACGAGCTGCCGCCGGCGTTCTTCCGGCTCGTGCTCGGGCCCCGGCTCAAGTACAGCTCCGGCCTCTGGCCGGCCGGCGTCGGCACGCTCGCCGAGGCGGAGGACGCGATGCTCGCCCTCACCTGCGAGCGCGCCGGCGTCGAGGACGGGATGACGGTGCTCGACCTCGGCTGTGGCTGGGGCTCGCTGACCGGATGGCTCGCCGAGCGCTACCCGAGGTCGCAAATCGTGGTCGTCTCGAACTCCCACGCCCAGCGCGAGTGGATCGAGTCCCGCCGACCGGCGAACGTCGAGGTTGTCACCGCCGACGTCAACGACGCTCGAGCTCGGCGGGCGCTTCGACCGCATCCTCTCGGTCGAGATGCTGGAGCACAT
>CAWFFI010000002.1:0-241188 GCA_963815005.1 uncultured Actinomycetes bacterium | reverse complement strand
GACCCAGGTCTCGCCGGAGTTGAGCAGCTCCGCGAGATCGCCGGCGCCGCGCTTCGCGACGCGCCGTCTCCAGCTGCTCGGCCATCATCTCGTCGTAGACCGGGCGCTGGATGTTGCGGAAGACGCCGACGGGCGTGCCTCCGTGGGTGGCCTGCGTCACGCGGCTCAGGGCGAACGCGAGCGCGGGCTCCTCGTGGGTCTCGTCGTGGACGAGGACGTAGGCGTCGCCGGCGGCGCACTCCTCGATCGTGCCGTCCGGGAGCTGGCGGAGCGCCTTCTCGTTGTCCTTGCCCCACGTGATCGGCTCGCCGTGCTTGAGCACGATCCGGTTGACGCCTTCCTTGTCGTCGCGGACGTAGTCGAAGGCGTCGTCGTTGAAGATCGGGCAGTTCTGGAAGATCTCGACGAACGCGCTGCCCTTGTGCTCGGCGGCGGCGCGCAGCACGGCGGTCATGCCCGCCTTGTCGGTGTCGATCGCGCGGGCGACGAACGCGGCCTCGGCGCCGATCGCGAGGCTCAACGGGTTGAACGGCCAGTCCAGCGAGCCCATCGGGGTCGACTTCGTCACCTTGCCGACCTCGCTCGTCGGCGAGTACTGGCCCTTCGTCAGCCCGTAGATGCGGTTGTTGAAGAGCAGGATCTTCAGGTTCACGTTGCGGCGCAGCGCGTGGATCAGGTGGTTGCCGCCGATCGAGAGCGCGTCGCCGTCGCCCGAGACGACCCAGACCGACAGGTCGGGCCGGCAGCGCGAGACCGCTCGCGATCGCGGGCGCGCGGCCGTGGATCGAGTGCATCCCGTACGTGTTCATGTAGTACGGGAAGCGGGCGGCGCAGCCGATGCCGCTGATGAAGACGGTGTTCTCGCGCTCGATGCCGAGCTCCGGCATGAACGACTGCATCGCGGCGAGGATCGCGTAGTCGCCGCAGCCCGGGCACCAGCGCACCTCCTGGTCGGTGCGGAAGTCCTTCGCGGTCAGCTTCAGCGCGCCGCCGTTGCCGTCAGCCATCGATCATCCTCTCGATCGCCGCCGCGATCTCGCCGCGGCGGAGCGGGACGCCGGCGACGCGGTTGTAGCCGACCGCGTCGACGAGGAACTCGGCGCGGACGAGCTGGAGCAGCTGGCCGAGGTTCATCTCCGGGATCAGCACCTTGTCGTAGCGGCGCAGCACGTCGCCGAGGTTGCCCGGGAACGGGTTCAGGTGGCGCAGATGCGCATGCGCGACCTTGCGGTCGGTGCGGCGGACGGCCTTGCAGGCGGCGGCGATCGAGCCGTACGTGCCGCCCCAGCCGAGCACGAGCACCTTCGCGTCGCCGTCCGGGTCGTCGACCTCGAGGTCGGCGACGTCGACGCCGGCGACCTTCTGCGCGCGCAGCTGCGTCATCAGGTCGTGGTTCTCCGGGCTGTAGGAGACGTTGCCGGTGCGGTCGGCCTTCTCGAGGCCGCCGATCCGGTGCTCGAGGCCGGGCGTGCCGGGCACCGCCCACGGCCGCGCGAGCGTCTCGGCGTCGCGCAGGTACGGGAGGAACTCGTCGCCCATCCGCCCTTGTTCGGCTCCGTCGTGAAGGTCGTCGAGATGTCGGGCAGGTCGGCGACGTCGGGCAGCAGCCACGGCTCGGAGCCGTTCGCGAGGTACGCGTCGGAGAGCAGGTAGACGGGGGTGCGGTACTTGAGCGCGATCCGGGCCGCCTCGATCGCCGCGTCGAAGCAGTCCGACGGGGAGCGGGCCGCGACGACCGGCACCGGCGACTCGCCGTTGCGGCCGTACAGCACCATGAAGAGGTCGGTCTGCTCGGGCTTCGTCGGCATCCCGGTCGACGGGCCGGCGCGCTGCACGTCGACGACGACGAGCGGCAGCTCGAGCATGATCGCGAGCCCGATCGTCTCCGCCTTCAGCACGACGCCCGGGCCGGCCGAGGTGGTGACGCCGAGCGCGCCGCCGAACGCCGCGCCGACGGCCGCGCCCGCGGCGGCGATCTCGTCCTCCGCCTGGAACGTCCGCACGCCGAAGTTCTTGTAGGCCGCGAGCTCCTCGAGGATCGCGCTCGCCGGCGTGATCGGGTAGGCGCCGAGGAAGAGCGGCAGCTTCGCGAGCTTGCGCGGCGGCGATCAGCCCGTACGAGAGCGCCTGGTTGCCGGTGATGTTCCGGTAGGTGCCGGGGCGCATCTTCGCCGGCTTGATCTCGTAGGTGACCGCGAACGTCTCGGTCGTCTCGCCGAACGCCCAGCCGGCCCGGAGCGCCTTCACGTTCGCCTCGGCGATCTCGGGGCGCTTCGCGCCGAACTTCGTCTCGAGGAAGTCGACCGTCGGGTCGATCGAGCGGCCGTACAGCCACGACATCAGCCCGAGCGCGAACATGTTCTTCGAGCGCTCGGCCTCGCGCGGCGTGACCCCGGCGACGTCCTTCAGCGCGCCGACGGTGAGCGTCGTCAGCGGGATCTCGTGCAGCTGGTACTCGGAGAGCGAGCCGTCCTCGAGCGGGTTCGCGTCGTAGCCGGCCTTCTTCAGGTTCCGGTCGGAGAACGCGTCCGCGTCGACGATCAGCGTCCCGCCCTTCGGCAGGTCGCCGACGTTCGTCTTCAGCGCCGCCGGGTTCATCGCGACGAGCACGTTCGGCTGGTCGCCCGGCGTGAGGATGTCGTGGTCGGCGAAGTGGAGCTGGAAGCCGGAGACGCCCGGCAGCGAGCCGGCCGGCGCGCGGATCTCGGCCGGGAAGTCCGGCAGCGTCGAGATGTCGTTGCCGAGCAGCGCCGTCTCGGAGGTGAACTGCGAGCCGGTGAGCTGCATCCCGTCGCCGGAGTCGCCCGCAAAGCGGACGATGACCTGGGACAGCTGCTCGACGGGCTTGGTGCTCACGACTCCACGGGGAGGTATAGCGCACGCGGCGGGGGACGGCGTACGGGGAAATCCCGGACTTGTGCGGGTTTCCGGTTAAGGCTCGATGAACCGGCTACGCGGCGGCGAGCAGGAGCGCGTTTCCGGACGGGTCGCGGACGAGCACGCCGCCGTCGGCGGACTCCGGCTCCTGGCCCGCGTCGGCGACGGCCGCGGCGACCCGGTCCCGTTCGGACTCGTCCGGAAGGATGATCGTGGCCTGGCGCAGCGTCGCCGTGCCGGCCGGCGCGGGCGAGCCGCCGCGGCTCTCCCACGTGTTCGCGCCGACGTGATGGTGGTAGCCGCCCGCCGAGAGGAACGCCGCCGCCGGCCCGAGCTGCGCCATCAGGCCGAGCCCGAGCACGTCGTGGTAGAAGCCGACGGTCGCGTCGACGTCGGCGACGCGGAAGTGGACGTGGCCCATCGTCGTCCCGTCCGGCAGGCCGGCGAACGGCTCGGCGGCCGGGTCGTCGAGCTCGCCGAGCAGGTTCTCGACGTCGATCGGCTCGGTCGTCATCCGCTCCATGACCTGCCCGTCCCAGATCGCGCGCGGCCGGTCGGCGTAGACCTCGATGCCGTGCCAGTCGGGGTCGCGCAGGTAGATCGCCTCGCTGACGAAGTGGTCGGAGAGTCCCTGCAGCGGCACCCGCTCGCGGGCGACGTGGGCGAGGAAGCGCGCAAGCGAGGGCCGGTCGGGCACGAGCAGCGCGACGTGGTAGAGGCCGGTGTGGCCGGTGTCGGGCCGCGCGCCCGGCTCCTCGACGAAGCGGAGCAGCGGCGTGTCGGCGCCGAGCGTGGCGCGCCCGTCCTCGCGCTCGAGCACGCGCAGGCCGATCGCGCGCTGCCAGTACTCGAGCGAGCGATCGAGATCCGAGACCGTCAGCTCGACGGAGCCCATGCGGGTGGCCGGCGCGATCTCCACGCCGCCACGGTAGCTCGGCCGCCCGCCCCTGCGCTCGACCCGACTCCGGATAGCGCCGTCCTGGACTGGCCGCAGACCGATCGGCGGATCATGATCAGGTCGCTGGTCCAGCCCCATTCTCGGAAGGGACGTGCGCGATGGATCTCTCCAAGCTCACGATGGGCTCGAAAGTCGTTCTCGGCGGCGGTGTGCTGCTGCTGATCGACTCGTTTCTCCACTGGCAGGAGGTCTCGTTCGGGCCGATCTCCGCCGGTGTCTCGATGTGGCACGGCTGGGGCGTCCTGATCGGACTGCTCCTGCTCGCGATCCTCGCCTGGGAGGCCGTGCAGCTCGCCAACGTCAGGCTCTCCCTCGGCCCGCTCAGCCCGTCGATGGTGACGGCGGCGCTCTCCGTGCTGCTCGTGCTCTTCACCGTGCTCAAGGTGCTGACGAACGACTACGTCGCGATCTGGGCGTGGATCGGGCTCGTTCTCTCGGTCGGTGTCGCCGCGGGCGCGTGGCTGGGCATGAAGACGGCGGGCGAGTCGCTCTCCGACCTGAGGACGTCGGTCACCGGCGCCGCCTCGAGCGCGACGGCAGCGGCAAGGGCCGCCGCGGCGGCCCGGTCCGACGGCACGTCGGCGCCCGCCGCTCCTTCCCCCGACCCGGCGATCGAGACCGCAGCCGAGCCGTCCGACACGGAGCCGAGCTCGAGCGACACGACGGTCTGAGGCTGCCGACACCGGTTGCGCGGCGCTCCTGCGGCGGCGCCCGCGCTACCCCCTGCCCGTGCTTGAGGTCGGATTCCCGCTGCTGCGCCTGCGCGAGCGTCAGCGTCCCGTCGCAGACCTGCGCGTTCAGCTGGTTCTCGATCGCGTCCACCTGTGAGGCGCGCGGGTACGGCTCGGGCCAGAGGTTGCGCGGGTCGGTCGGGTGGCCGCCGAGCTCGAGGCTGATCAGGTGGTCCTCCTGGTACGCCGACACCGAGCCCGCCTCGCCGTAGGCGCGCATCTGCGTTCGCTTGAGCGCGTTCGTGTACGTCACCGGCGGGCGGATCGTGGCCGTCCAGCCGCGGCGGCAGATCGTGCTCTGGATCGTCGCCTGGGTCACGTCCGGGTTGAGGACGCCCGGCGTGCGCACCGGGTCGGCTCGGATCGCGGCGGCCCCGGGCGAGCCGCGCAGGCGCAGCCCGGCCGCGACGACGAGGACGACGAGCGCGGCCGCGAGCAGGATCTCCACCGGACTCGCCCGCCGTCGCACCCGCCCGACGCTAGGCCTCGCCCGCCGGCCGCGCAAGACGCTCGTGCGGGCTAGTCCGTCGCGGCCACGGCCGGCGAGGACGCGCGGCCGCCGACGGCCGCGAGCGTGCCGGCGAGCGCCCACACGCAGTACGCGACCCACGGGTCGCCGATCACGTCGGTCTGGATCGCGAGCGCGAGGATCGCCGCGAACGCCGCCGCGAGCCCGGCCGCCCACGGCTCCGTCCTCCCCGCCCGCACGAGCCCCGCCAGCAGCGCGAGCCCCCACGCCGTCCAGAGCACCGCGCCGAGCACGCCGAGCTCCACGCCGAGCTCCGTGTAGTTCGACTCGCCCGCCTTCAGCGGCGTGCCGGTGCGCGACGCAGTCTGGCCGACGTTGCCGAGCCCGTAGCCCTGCGGATGGTGCGCCATCGTCGAGAAGCCGTCCTTCAGGCTCCGCCAGTGCTCGCGCAGCGACGACTCGTTCACGCTCGCCGCCGCGTTCGAGGTGCCCGACTGGCTCTGCGCGGCGAGCTGGTGCTGGTAGACGAGGTCGGTCTTCGTCCACGTCCCCGTCGGCGCGATCTTCGGGAAGAGGTGCGCCCAGCCGAACGCGATCGCGACCACGGCGACCGCGGCGCGCGAGCTCCCAGGGCCGCCGGCGCAGCACCGCGAGCACGACGAGGCCGACCGCGACCGCGAGCAGCGCCGAGCGCGAGAACGTCCAGAGCAGTCCCGCCGCCGTGACGACCGCGAGCGCGAGCACCGCCGTGCGCCGCCGCAGGGCCGCGGCCGCGACGAGCAGCGCGACGACGAACAGGTAGCTGCTCCCGAGCGGGCTGAGGAAGGTCGAGACGAGCCGGCGCAGGAACGGCTTGTCGCCGCCGACGTTGTAGATGAAGTTCTCCGGCAGCCCGTACGAGGCGCCGCCCGGCTCGAGCGTCCGGCCCGTGCCGTGGTAGTCGTAGCCGAGGTGCTCGTGGAAGTAGGCGATCACGCCGTTGCCGCGCCACCACGAGATCGAGACGAGGTACGCGTCGGCGAGCCCCAGCCCGGCGACGAGCCCGGCCGTGCCGAGCAGCGTCCAGCCGAGCCGGCGCACGTCGGCGAGGCCGAGCCGCAGCGAGCGTCCCAGCAGGTACGCCGCCGACCGGATCGACGTCGTGGCGCAGCGCGAGCGCGACCGCCTTGTGCCCCGCCGCGCCGTCGAGCGCCGACTGGGGGACGAGCGCGTAGACGACCGCGAGCCCGGCGAACGCGAGCGCGAGCCAGTCGGCCGCCCCGGGCCGGAACGGCAGCGCGCGGCGGCGCACGGCCCCGGTGACGACGTGGACCAGCGCGACCGCGAGCAGGATCTCCTTCCACGCGGTGATCGCCGTCAGCGTCGAGCCGCGCACGCCGGCCGAGTAGAGCGCCGCCATCACGGCGTTGTGGAGCGCGAGCCCGACGAGGAAGAGATAGAGCGCGACGACCGGACGCCGCCAGACGGCCACCGCGGCGGCCGCCAGCAGGACCGCGTAGAGCGCGAGCTCGACGACCGTCACGGGGCGAGCGTACAACGGCCGCCCGCGGGGCGGACGCGACCCGCTCCGGCCGGTGCAGAGGCTAGAACGGCCCCCACGGCTCCGTGCCGAGCAGGATGCTCAGCACGGCTTGGACGAGGGCGGCTACGGCAAGTCTTGACACAAGGACAGTTCGGCGCATGTGGTATCCAGCCTTATGGGGGTCGCGGGTGAGCGTTAGGCTCCGCTTTGCTAGGTCTGCTCTGCGGCGGCCTGACCATTGTCAATGATCGGTAGGACGGTTGACGACCCTTCGGGAGAGGGGTCGAGATTGGAGATGCATGCCTGACCATGCGGGTGCGCCACGTGAGGAGTCGATCGGGCAGCGGCTGAAGCGGCTGCGGCTCGAGCAAGGGCTGTCCCAGCGCGAGCTGGCGGCGCCCGGCGTGTCGTACGCCTACATCTCCCGGATCGAGGCGGGGTCGCGCCAGCCGTCGGTGAAGGCGCTGCGGCGCCTGGCCGCCAAGCTCGGCGTCACCACCGAGTACCTGGAGACCGGCTCCCAGCTCGACCGGACCGAGGCGCTCGAGCTCCGGCTGGCCGACCTCGAGCTCGCGGTGCGGCTCGGCGACTCGTCGGGCGCACAGGCGCAGCTCGAGCAGGTGCTCGCGGAGGCCGTCGCGGCCGCCGACACGCCGCTCGCGCTGCGCGCCCGGGTCGCGCTCGCGATGCTCGCCACCGAGCGTGGCGAGTTCGGGCGCGTGGTCGAGCTGCTCGAGGCGGCGGTCGAGGGCGAGCCGTTCGATCCGCTCGGCCGCGCGGAGCTCTACGCGCAGCTCGGCTACGGCTATGCGGCCTCCGGCCGGCCCGACCGAGCGGTCGAGCTCTACGAGCGCTGCCTCGCGGAGGTCCGCAAGGCGGGCGGCGAGCCGTCGCTCGAAGCGCGCTACGCGACCGTCCTCAGCTACGCGCTGAGCGACACGGGCAACCTCGCGCGCGCCGAGCAGGTCGTCGAGGAGGCGCTCGACCGCGTCCGCGACACCGAGGACGGGTACATGCGCGTCCGGCTGTACTGGTCGCTCGCCCGGGTCGCGCACGCCGAGAACAAGCCGGCACTCGCGCTCGCGAACGCCCGCAAGGCGATCGCGCTGCTCGAGATGACCGAGGACACGATCAACCTCGCGCGGGCGCACATCCTCGCCGCGGGGATCGCGCTCAGCCGCCAGGATCCGCGACGAGGCGGGCCAGCATCTCGACGCCGCCGGCGCGCCTGTTCGGCCAGAACCCGTGCGGTCGAGGACGCGGCACGGCTCCTGACCCGGCGTTCGCAGGTTGCGGCGCTCCGCGGCGACGGCAAGACCGCCGTCGAGCTGGCGCGCACCGCGGTCGAGACGATCGGCGACAAGCTGCCGCGCGAGCGAGGCACCGCGCTCTTCGCGCTCGCAGAAGGGCTCGCGCTCACCGGCGAGCACCTGCCCGCCGACGACGCGTACCGCGAGGCGGTCTCGATCCTCGAGACGCACCGCCAGTGGCGCGAGGCGACGCTCGCCTGCCGGGCCTGGGCACGGATGCTGCGCGGCGCCGGCCACGAGGAGCAGGCGCTCGACGTGCTCGAGCGCGCCTCCGAGCTGGGGCTGCGCGCGACCCCGACGGACCCCCGCTCCGAGCGGTGACGGTCGAGCTCGCGGTCGCGCCCCGCGGGCCGTACTCGCTGGCGCTCTCGGCGCGCCTCGTCGGGCGACGCGACGCGTCGCTACCGCGACGGGATCGTGACCGCGCTGCTCGAGGTCGACGGCCGCCCCGAGCTCGTCCAGGCGGGGCAGTCGCCGGACGGGACGGTGACGATCCGCGCCGCCACGGCGGCGGGCGCCGAGCGGCTGCGCTGGATCCTCGCGCTCGACGACGACCACTCGCCGTTCCTGGAGCGCGTCCGCGACGACGCTCTGCTCGGGCCTGCGTCGCGGGCGCTGCGCGGGCTGCGCCAGGTGCGGACGGCGACGGTCGCGCAGTCGCTGCTGCGGGCGGTCGCCGGGCAGCTGATCGACTGGCGCAGCGCACGGACGATCGAGCGCCGGGTCGTGCGGGCGCTCTCGCCGGCCGGGCCGGACGGGCTCTCGCTCGCGCCGACGACGGCCGCGCTCGCGGCGCTCGCGCCGTGGCAGCTGCGCCGGCTCGGCCTGCACGAGCGCCGCTCGGCCGCGCTCGTCCGCGTCTGCCGCTCGCTCGACCTCGAGCGTCTGCACGACCAGCCGACCGGCGCGATCGTCTCCCGCCTCGAGCGGGAGCGCGGCCTCGGCCCCTGGTCGGCCGGCGTCGTCTGCCTCGAGGGGCTCGGCCGCGTCGAGCACGGACTCGTGGGCGACCTCGGGCTCGTCAAGCTGCTGCGCGCCCTCCGCGGCCGGCCGGTCGAGGCGGACGAGACGGCCGAGCTGCTCCGGCCGTACGGCGAGTGGGCCGGGCTCGCGAGCGTCTACCTGCTCGCCGCCGCCGGGCGCGGGCTGCTCCCGGTTCGCGCCGCGCACGCCGCATAGGCAGACTCCCCGGATATGTCCGATCGGCGGATCGCGATCCTCGGCGGTGGGCGCATCGGCGAGGCGCTCCTCTCCGGGCTGCTCAGCTCCGGCTGGCGGAGCGCGGACGAGATCGTCGTCGGCGACCGCGCCGAGGGACGCATCGAGGAGCTGCGCGAGCGCTACGGGATCGGGACGACGCTCGACAACGCCGAGGCGATCGCCGGCGCGGCGATCGTCGTCGTCGCGGTCAAGCCGCAGGACATCGACACGCTCCTCGGCGAGATCGGCGGTCTCCTGACGCCCGGGCACACGCTCGTCTCGGTCGCCGCCGCGATCACGACGAAGCACATCGAGGCGCGGATCGCCGAGAACGTGCCCGTCGTGCGCGCGATGCCGAACTCGCCGGCAACCGTCCACGAGGGCATGGCCGGGATCTGCGCCGGCTCGCACGCCGACGACGCGCATCTCGGCCTCGCCGACGAGCTCCTCTCCCACGTCGGCCGCGTCGCGCGCGTGCCCGAGTCGTGGATGGACGCGATCACGGCGGTCTCCGGCTCCGGCCCCGCGTACTTCGCGCTGATCGCAGAGGCGATGATCGAGGCGGGCATCCTGCTCGGCCTCTCACGCGAGATCTCGACGACGCTCGTCGTCCAGACGATGTTCGGCACGGCGAAGCAGCTGCGCGACGAGGGGATGCACCCGGTGGAGCTGCGCGAGTCCGTCACGTCCCCGGGCGGCACGACGATCGCGGCCATCCGCGAGCTCGAGCAGGCCGGTGTCCGCGCCGCGTTCCTGAACGCGATCCAGGCGGCGATGGACCGGGCGCGCGAGCTCGCCGCAGACGACGAGTGACCGGGCGCGACGTCGAGATCGAGGTCGTCCCCGACGGGGAGGCGGCCGCGCGCGCCGTCGCGGAGCGGCTCGCCGAGCAGGCGCGTGCCGGCGGCCACGTCGTCCTCACGGGCGGCTCGACCCCGAAGCGGGCGTACGAGCTCGCGGCCGCGCTCGAGCCGGACTGGAGCCGCGTCGAGCTGTGGTGGGGCGACGAGCGCTGCGTCCCGCCCGGCGAGGAGCGCTCGAACTACGGGATGGCGAAGGAGGCGCTCCTCGACCGGCTCGAGCGGCGCGCCGCTCGCCGTCCACCGGATGCACGGCGAGGCGGGCCGGGAGCGTCGGCGCGGAGCTCTACGAGGCCGAGCTCGCCGGGCTCGAGCGCTTCGACCTGGTGCTGCTCGGCCTCGGCCCGGACGGGCACGTCGCCTCGCTCTATCCCGGGCAGCCGACGCTGGACGAGCGCGAGCGGCGCGCGGTCGGCGCGGAGGCGCACCTCGAGCCGTACGTCGACCGGATCACGCTCACGCTGCCGATGCTCGCGGCCGCGCAGGAGGTGCTGTTCCTCGTCGCCGGCGCCTCGAAGGCGGACGCGGCCGCACGCGCGTTGACCGGGGAGCCGTCGCACGAGACGCCGGGAAGCCTCGTCCGCTCGGCGCTCGGCCCGACGCGAGCCGTGCTCGACCGCGCCGCGGCCGCGCAGCTCGACCTGTCCTGACGCCGCCCGCGCGGCGGGACATGTCCTGTGCGGCCATGGCCGGGGACCTGGTCCCGGGACCTGTCCCCGGCGGACAGGCCGCCCGCCGGGCGGCCGCCGGACTGCAGTGGCGATTCGCCCTTGCGGAGCCGTTCCCCCGGCACGTCGCGTCCGTTCCGGACATGTCCAGCGACCTGGTCCCGGGACATGTCCCGGGAGGACACGATGACGCGCGACTTCAGGGCAGGACGGGCGAAGGGCGAAGCTCGACCGCGAGGCCGCGCGCGGCGGCGAGCCGCTGGAGCGCGAGCAGCGTGTCGGCGACCGCCGCGTCCTCGAGGAACTCGTCGCGCGTCTCGAACGAGCGGAGGATCGACTCGGCCGCCTCGGCGTAGGCCGCCCCGTCGCCCGCCGCGAGGGCGGCGAGCGCGGCGGCGACGTCGGCCGGGAAGTCGTCGCGTCCGGCGAGCGTCGCGGCGAGCGCAGAGGCCTCGTCGTCGCGGCCGAGCACGAGCAGCGCGAGCGTCCCGGCGTAGCGGCCGATCGGCGACTCCGCGTCCACCGCGCCCGCCTCGAGCGCCGCACGCGCCGTCTCGGAGGCGTCGTCCCCGGCGACGAGCAGCGCCTTCTGCATCGCGATCGGACGGCCCCACGAGCTCGGCGGCGCCTCGGCCCAGCTCTCGCCGTACCGGGCGACCGCGACGCCGGAGCCAGTCGGCGGACTCCTCCGCACGGCCGGCCATCAGCAGGAAGAGCCCGGCCGCCCACGCGACGTTGCCGAGCCGCGTGAGCTGGCGCTGGCGCGGATCGGGGTCGTCGGGCGAGCCGAGACGGCCCTCGCCGTCGCGATACCGTGCGACCGCCGACTCGTACGCGGCGAGCCAGTCCATACCCGGGAGCATTCCATGTCCGAGCGCTTCTACGACCTCGATCTCGACACGCAGCCGGGCCGTGTGTTCACGCCGCGCGCGAAGACCGAGCAGCTCGTCACGCAGGCGCTCGCCCTGATCGGCGACCGGCCGGCCCGCGTCGCCGACGTCGGGACGGGCGCGGGGACGATCGCGGTCGCGGTCGCCGTGAACGCGCCGCACGCCGAGGTCTGGGCGACCGACGTCTCCGCAGACGCCGTCGCGCTCGCCGCGCGCAACGCCGCCCGCCACGGCGTCGGCGACCGCGTCCACGTGCTGCGCGGCGACCTGCTCGAGCCGCTCGCCGGCGAGTTCGACGCTGATCCTCGCGAACCTGCCGTATCTCGCCGACACGAGGCGCCTGCCGCAGTACGCCCACGAGCCGGCCGAGGCGGTGTACGCGCCCGGCGACGGGCTCGCGCTCTACCGCCGCCTCCTCGCCGCCGCGCCCGGGCGGCTCCGCCCCGGCGGCCGCGTCGTGCTCCAGTTCGTCGGGGAGATCTTCGCGGCAGAGCGCGAGGAGATCGGCGGGCTGCTCGCGCGGCTCGAGGAGGCCGAGCCGGCGCTCGTCGCGGCGTTCGAAGCCTCCCTGATTGACTCGTCAGTCAAGAGCTAGCTATCGTGCCCGTCGTGGCGCGCGAGCTCCGCGAGGTCTTCTTCGTCGACGGTGTCCGCACCGCGTTCGGCAAGGCGGGCCCGAAGGGCCAGTTCTGGCGGACACGCGCCGACGACATGGCCGTCAAGGCCGTCCGCGAGCTGCTGCGGCGCAACCCCGGGATCCCGCCGGAGCGGATCGGCGACGTCGTGCTCGCCGCGACGGCGCAGGTCGGCGACCAGGGCCTGACGCTCGGCCGCGACGTCGCGCTCCTCGCCGGGCTGCCCCACACCGTGCCCGGCTTCGCGGTCGACCGGATGTGCGCCGGCGCCCTGACCGCGGTGACCGCGGCGGCGGGCGAGATCGCGCTCGGCGCCGTCGACGTCGCGGTCGCGGGCGGCGTCGAGCACATGGGCCACCACGCGATGGGCGAGGAGGTCGACTTCAACCCGCGCTTCCTCTCCGAGCGGCTGATCGACGACTCGGCCGCCGTGATGGGCCGGACGGCGGAGAACCTCCACGACCGCTTCCCGGCGATCACGCGGGAGCGCGCCGACGCGTTCGCGCTCGCCTCGCAGCAGCGGGCGACCGCCGCCTGGCAGAGCGGCGTGCTCGCACGCAACGTCGTCCCGATGGCGGTCTTCTCCGACGAGGGCTGGAAGGTCGCCGCGACGGACGAGTTCCTGCGCCCGGACACCTCGCTCGAGGGGCTCGCCGCGCTCAAGCCGGCCTTCCGCGCCGGCGGCCGCGTCACGGCCGGGAACTCGGCGGGGCTCACCGACGGTGCCACGGCCGCGTTCCTCGCCTCCGAGCAGACCGTCGCCGAGCTCGGCCTCGCGCCGAAGCTGCGCCTCGTCGGCTTCGCCTACGCGGGCGTCGAGCCGCACCTGATGGGCATCGGCCCCGTGCCGGCGACGCGGCGCGTCCTCGAGCAGGCGGGCCTCTCGCTCGACGACGTCGACCTCTTCGAGCTGAACGAGCCGTTCGCGGTGCAGGTCCTGACGTGGTGCGACGAGCTCGGCGTCGCCGCCGACGATCCGCGCCTGAACCCGTCCGGCGGCGCGATCGCGTGCGGCCACCCGCTCGCCGCGACCGGCGTCCGGCTGATCGCCCAGCTCGCCGACGGCCTGCACGAGCGCGGCGGCCGCTACGGGCTGACGGCGCTCTGCATCGGCATGGGCATGGGCTGCGCGATCCTCTGGGAGAACGTCCGGCATGAGCGACACGAACCGGTTCACGCTGAACCGGGTCGAGTCGCGCGTCGGCCCGATCGCGCTCGTCACGATCGACAACGGCGAGGACTACCGCAAGCCGACGACGCTCGGCAGCTCCGCCTTCGAGTCCGCGGTACGCGTGCTCGACGAGCTCGAGTCGGGCGACTGGGCGGCGATGGTGCTGACGGGCAAGCCGTTCGTCTTCTGCGTCGGCGCCGACATCGACGAGTTCACGCGGATCGCGAGCGCCGAGGAGGCGGCGGCAGGCTCCCGCGCCGGCCACGAGCTGTTCGCGCGGATCCGCGCGCTCCCGTTCCCGACGGTGGCCGCGGTCAACGGCGCCTGCCTCGGCGGCGGGCTCGAGCTCGCGCTCCACTGCGACGCGCGCACGCTGGCCACGAACGTCCGCCACGTCGGGTTTCCCCGAGGTCGCGCTCTCGATCATCCCCGCCTGGGGCGGCACGCAGCTCGTGCCGAGGCTCGCCGGCCCCGATGCCGCGGTACGGCTGATCGTCTCGAACCCGCTGCGCCAGAACCGGCTGCTGAAAGCGGCCGAGGCGTTCGAGCTCGGCCTCGCCGACCGGCTCGTCGAGCCGGTGGAGTTCGTGGACGAGTCGCTGCGCTTCGCCGAGGAGCTCGTCGAGTCGGGCGGCCTCGAGCGGCCGGAGCCGGACTGGTCCGAGGCGGAGACGATCCTGCGCAAGGCGCGGGCGCGCGTCGAGGACGCGCGTGCACGGCGCGACGCGGGCGCCGGCCGTCGCGCTCGACCTGATCGAGGGCGCCCGCACGTGGAGCGTCGAGGAGGGCTACGCGGCCGAGGAGGCCGCGATGGGCGAGCTGCTGGCGAGCCCGCAGGCGCAGGCCGCCGCCTACGCGTTCACGGTGGTCGAGCGCCGCTCCAAGAAAGCCGGCGTCCCGGACGCGGCGCCGCGGCGCGTGCAGAAGGTCGGCATCGTCGGCGCCGGGCTGATGGCGACGCAGCTCGCGACGCTCTTCCTGCGCCGGCTCGAGGTGCCCGTCGTCCTGCGCGACCTCGAGCAGTCGCGCGTCGACGAGGCGCTCGCGACGATCCGCGAGGAGGTCGGCGCGCGCAACCCGTTCCTCGCCACGATCGTCGACGGCGGCACCGGCTGGGAGCAGTTCGCCGGCTGCGACCTCGTGCTCGAGGCGGTCTTCGAGGAGCTCGACGTGAAGCGCGAGGTCTTCGCGGAGGTGCGGAAGGTCGCGCCCGACGCGATCCTCGCCACGAACACGTCGTCGCTCTCGGTCGAGGCGATGGGCGCCGACGTCGGCCTGCACTTCTTCAACCCGGTCGCCGTCCTCCCGCTCGTCGAGGTCGTGCGCACGCCGCGAGACGACCGACGAGCAGCTCGCGACCGCGTTCGACGTCGTCGGGAAGCTGCGCAAGCGCGGCGTGCTCGTCGGCGACGCGCCGGCGTTCGTCGTCAACCGGGTGCTGACGCGGATGACGACGGTGCTGATGGACGCGCTCGAGCACGGCTAACCCGTCGAGGAGACCGACGAGGCGGTGCTCTCGCTCGGGCTGCCGATGGCGCCGTCCGTGCTGCTCCAGATGGTCGGCCCGCGCGTCGCGAACCACGTGCTCGAGACGCTGCACGGCGCCTACCCGGAACGCTTCCCCCTCTCCCCGACGCTCGCGAACTACGCGAACGGCTCCGACGAGATCGTCCTCCGCGGCGACGCCCGCCGCAGCGTGGACGAGATCCGTGCGGCGGCGCTCGAGGCGATCGCCGACGAGGTGCGCCACCTGCTCGACGAGGGCGTCGTCGCGGCCGCCGCCGACGTGGACGCCTGCCTGATCCTCGGCGCCGGCTATCCGTTCCATCTCGGCGGGATCACGAAGCATCTCGACCAGACCGGCGTCTCGGAGCGCGTCCTCGGCTCGACGCTCGCGGACTACCGCCCGCACCCGGCCGTTTGAGCCGTGTCCGAAACCGGATTGTGGTGGTGTACACCTCCATCGGCGTCGGTGGACACCGGCGCCGGGTAGGCTCGTCTCGACATGGCCCGTGACGACTGGCGCATCCGGATCGAGGTCGCCGACCACGAGCACGCCGGCGGGCTGCTCGAGCGGCTCGGCCTCGAGCTCGGCGACGAGGCGCGCGAGCTCGCGCGCGAGCTGGCCGAGCGCCGCCTTGCGGTCTCGCGCGACGGCGACACCGTCTTCGTCTACGCGGCGACGCGCGACGAGGCGGAGAAGGCCCGGGCGGTCGTCGAGGCGGAGCTCCGCGAGGGCGGGATCGAGGCGCAGACGAGCGCCGTCGAGCAGTGGCTCGCCGACGAGGAGCGCTGGGACGACGAGCCGCCGCACGAGACGTGGGCCGAGGACGAGGTGGAGCGCGGCTTCGCCCCGTGGGAGGTGCGCGTCCTCTGCGCCTCGCGCGACGAGGCGAACCGGCTCGGCGAGCAGCTCTGGCAGGAGGGCTACGGCGTCGAGCGCCGCTTCCGGTATCTGCTCGTCGGCACGGCGACCCGCGAGGACGCCGAGGCGCTCGCCGCGCGCCTCCACGGCTCGGTCGAGCCGGGCGGCGAGCTCGTCTGGGAGACCGTCCCCGGGAACCCGTTCTCCGTCTTCGGCGGCCTGGGAGGCTCGGGCACCCCGATCGGCTGAGGGGCCATGTCCCGCCGGGGCGGTTGACGACCCTGCCCCGCGGGGTATGCTTGCCGGAGCGCCGCTCGCCCAGGGGCATCGTCGAGCGCGCTACCTCTCGAAGGGCCTGCGGCACGGTGACGTGCTGCGCATATGCAGGAAGCGACTCAGCAGCCGACGAGCATCTCGGAGGCGGCACACCCGATGGTTGCCGCCGCAATCCGCGCGGAAGCGTGGGCGGGCGAGCCGTTCCTCCGTGACGGCGAGGATCCGGCCGAGGTGCTCGCCCCCGGCACGGCGCGCCGGCACGCCCTCGACGAGGCGCTCGCCGAGATCGAGGCCGGCCACAAGGTGCCCTCGCCGCAGTGGAAGGTGCGCTTCGGCCTGATGCTCGGGCTCGAGCGGGTGCTCGCCGAGCCGGAGCCGACGACCGCGGCCGGCACGAAGCTCCGCCGCCACCAGATCGACGCGCTCGCCGGGATGCTCACCGAGCTGATCTCCGCGAGCCAGCGCGACGAGGAGTCCTACGCGAACGGCAACGGCCACCTGAGCGTCGCCGAGCTGCCGGAGGACGAGGCCGAGGACGACGACGAGGACGAGCTCTCCGGCGCCGCGGAGGAGGGCGACGAGGAGCCCGACGAGCTCTCGCCGGCGCAGGATCCCGGCGCGGTGCGCCGCTACCGCTTCCGCCACCCGACGGCGTCCGGCAAGACGATCGCCGCCGCCGGCTTCGTCGAGGCGGCGCGCACGCCTCGGCATCCTGATCCTCACCCACCGGCGGCTGCTCGTCTCGCAGTTCCAGGGCGACCTCACCACCGAGGGCTACGGCGAGCGCTTCACCGACGCGATCCTGCGCGGCAAGGAGCCGCTCCGCGGCGACCCGCTCACGATCCAGACGTACGCCTGGTTCGCGCGCCACGTCGACTCGATCAGCCGGGACGCGTACCAGCTCGTGATCTGCGACGAGGCGCATACCGCGCTCGGCGAGAAGACCTCGGCGGCGATCCGCTCCTTCCCGGAGCCGATCTACATCGGCATGACCGCGACGGAGCAGCTGATCGCGAAGCAGGTCTCCGACGTCTTCCCCGCCTCCGTCGACGACCTGCCGCTCCAGGACGCCGCCCGCCGCGGCCTGATCGCGCCGCTCCGCTGCCTGCGCGTGCCGCCGGTGGCGGCGATCAACTCGGTGCCGATCGTCGGCGGCGACTTCGACCAGGAGATCCTCGCCAAGACCCTCGACCACCAGGCGCTGAACCAGGCCGCCGCGAGCCTCTACCGCGACCGCTTCGACAACACGCCCGGCATCGTCTACGCGGCCGGGGTCGACCACGCGTACAACCTCGCCCAGGAGTTCCGCGCCACCGGCCTGAAGGCCGAAGCGGTCTCCGGCCGGACGCCGCCGGTGCGCCTCGCCGAGACGCTCGCCGCGTACGAGCGGGGCGAGATCAACGTCCTGATCAACGCGCAGCTCCTCGCCGAGGGCTGGAACTCGCCGCGCGCGACCGTCTGCATGCACCTCGCGCCGACCGCGTCGCGCCGCGTCTACCAGCAGCGGATCGGGCGGATCATGCGGATGCACCCGCGCAAGGAGGCGGGCATCGTCGTCGACTTCGTCCCGAAGGGCGCGACCCACAACGAGCGCGTCGTCTCGCTGCACTCGCTCCTCGACGCGGACTTCTACCGCGAGGGCGCCCGCGTCACGCCGGCGCCGCGCCGCCGCTCGCAGCGCCGCGCCCGCCGCAGCCTCACGCCGGCGCCGTGGCTCGTCCCGGTCACGCCGGACGTCCGCCGCCGCATCGGCGTCATCCAGCGCGAGTGGCAGCGGATCGACCCGCGCTTCCTCGACGACGACGAGCAGCGCTACTGGGCGACGATCGCCGGCCGCCAGATCCGCTTCGACGAGCGCGGGACGTTCGTCCAGAAGCTCACCGAGGGCCGCGCGAGCAAGGCGGCGCTCGAGCAGTTCCTCGCCACGTGCGCGGCCGAGAACCCGAACCGCCGTCTGCGGACGATGGCGTTGCAGGACCGCGTCTCGATGCGCGTCGAGCGCGCCGACTTCGACGACCTCGTCACGCTCGTGACGCAGGCGCCGACGTGGGAGAAGGAGCGCCTGGCCGGGATCCGCATGCTCCTGCGCGCGATCTCCGAGGGCAAGCCCGACGCGCCCGACCAGATCCTCGCCCGCTGGACGTGGCGGCTCGCCCGCGCGACCCGCAAGGTGCAGGATCGCCGCGCCTCGAACGCGTACCCGGAGGCGAAGCGCCTGCTCGGCGCGCTCGCGAACTCGCGCGGGCACCGGCACGAGGAGAACGCGGCGAAGCTCGTCCGCACGGCGCTGGAGCAGCCGCTCCAGGTCGGCGTGGCGCTGCTCGCGTCGGCGGAGGGCTACACGCCGCAGGGCGACGAAGCTGCTCGACGAGGCACGCGAGCAGCTCGGCGAGATCCAGGAGGTCGCGCTCGCGCTCTCCGAGAACCTGCCCGCGCCGAAGCAGCAGGCGACCCGGAGCCGTCGCCGGCGGCGGCGCAAGAAGAAGGGCGCGACGCCCGGGCAGACGCAGACTCCGGCGCAGGCCGACGGCGCGGAGGAGACTGCCGCACCGGCGGACGCCGGCGACGCCGCGGCACCCGACGCCGAGCCCGCGGCCGGCGGCGACGCGCCGAAGCCGAAGCGCCGCCGCACGCGCCGCCGCAAGCCGGCGGCGACCGACGGCGCGGCAGCCGACGGCGCAACCGCGGCCGACGCCCCGCCGGCGCCGGCCGAGCAGGCCTCCTGAGACCTCTCCTAGCGGCTCGAGACCCGGGCGCGAGCCCTACGAGGCCGGGCCGTCGGGCCCGTCGCCGCCGGCGTCGTCCTGCTCCTCGCGCTCGCGCAGGTAGCGCGTCAGCTCGGCGGCGAGCGACTCGCCGGACGGGAGATCCTCGGCCGCCTCGAGCAGGTCGACGCGGCGCTCCAGCTCCTCGACGTACGCGGCGGTCTCCGCGTCGGCCGAGACGGCCTCGCTCACCTGCTCGCTGTACTCGACCGCCGCCTGCTCGAGCTCCTCGAGGTCGATGTCGGCGTCGATCAGCTCGCCGAAGCGGCGGCAGAGCGCGAGCGCGGCGCGCGGGCTCGGCGCGAGCGAGACGTAGTGCGGCACCGCGGCCCAGAGGCTCACCGACGACATGCCCGCGCGGCGGCAGTCGTCGAGCAGCACGCCGACGATCCCGGTCGGCCCTTCGTAGCGCGACGGCTCGAGCCCGAGCTCCTCGACGAGCGCCGGGTCGCTCGCGGCGGCCGTGACCGGGGCGGGCCTCGTGTGCGGGACGTCCGCGAGCAGCGAGCCGAGCGTGACGACGAGCTCCACCTCGAGCTCGCGCGCGAGCCCGGACACGAGCCCGGCGAACGTCCGCCAGCGCAGGTTCGGCTCGACGCCGAGCAGGATCACCGCGTCGCGGTCGAGGCCGGGAATCGGCGCGTGGTAGAAGGCGTTCTCGGGCCACTCGAGCTTCCGCGTCAGCCCCTCCTCGAGCGACACCTGCGGCCGGGTGGCCTGGAAGTCGAAGAAGTCCTCCGCGTCGATCTCCGCGAACCGCTCCGCGCCCCACACCTTCGCGAGGTAGTTGCCGCCGAGCGTCGCGCCCTGGCCGCCGTCGTTCCAGCCGCGGAACGCGGCGATCAGGATCGGCCGGCGAAGGCTCGGCCGCGAGGTGACGTGGAGCTCCGCCATGGGCTGAGTCTAGTGGGAGAGGTCCACCCGGGCGACCGGTCGCCAGAGCCGGGCCACGAGCCCCACCGCGAACGCGAAGACGCCGGCGGCCACCACCACGTGGAGGACGACGACCCACCACGGCACGTGGCTGTACGTGCGGTACTGGAGCTCGCCGATCCCCATCTGCACGAGCAGGACCGCGAGCAGCCCGGCGCAGCCGCGCACGAGCCACGGCCACCGGTCGCGCTCCCGCCACGCCCAGCCGGCGAGCGCGAGGAAGACGATCCCGAAGGCGGCCACCGCGCGGACGTGCCAGTACACGGACGGGTAGAACGAGCCGAGCCGCGGCACGACGACCGTCCCCGAGTTGCCCGGGAAGCGGCCGGCCGCGGTCGAGACCGTCCCCGTGACGACGAGCACCGCCGCGGCGAGGAGCAGCACCGCGCCGCCGGCGCGCGCGAGGCCGGGAAGCGCCGAGGCGGCGCCGCGGTCGAGCCGGGTCGCCTCGAGCAGCACGAGCACGCCGACGGCGAGGACGGTGAGCGACAGGAGCAGGTGCGAGATCACGAGGTACGGGTTCAGGTCGTAGTAGACGGTGACCGCACCGAGCGGCGCCTGCCCGAGCGTGCCGGCGAACACCGCCGTCGCGAGCCACTTCCCGCGGCGGCCGAGGCCGCGCGTCCGCCAGGCGGCGAGCGCGAGCACGAGCGTCGCGAGCACCGTGAAGCCCGAGACGACGCGGTTCGAGAACTCGATGTCCGAGTGGTAGCCCTTCGGCAGGGCGTGCGTGCTGTTGCAGGTCGGCCAGTGCGGGCAGCCGAGGCCGGAGCCGGTCAGCCGCACGGTCGCGCCGGTGGCGACGATGAGGATCAGCATCGCCACGGTGACGCGGGCGACCCAGCGGAACGACGCCGGCGACAGTGCGAACGCGCGCCAGCGGGGCAGCACCTGCGGGGCCGACTCCACGCTCACGGGACGAGTGTAGACCGGGCTCCGCCCCGGGCGAGGGATGACGCAGCTGATAACCTGACGTTCACGTAAGAATGAAGTTCCTTCGGAGTCGCAGACACAGCGAGCACTACAAGTGGTGGGTCCTCACGACCACCAGCCTCGGCATGCTGCTCGCGACCGTGAACTCGGGCACGCTGATCATCGCGCTGCCCGACCTCGAGCGGAGCCTGCACACGACGCTGCTCCAGCTCGTCTGGGTGATCCTCGTCTACATGATCGTCTCGACCGTGCTCGTGCTCACGGCGGGGCGGCTCTCCGACCTCTTCGGGCGCAAGAACGCGTACGTGCTCGGCTTCCTCATCTTCTCGTTCGCCTCGCTCGGCGCCGGCTTCTCGGGCAGCGGCACGCAGCTCATCCTCTGGCGCGATCCTCCAGGGCGATCGGCGGCGCGTTCCTGTTCGCGAACGCGGCGGCGCTCGTCACGGACGCGTTCCCGAAGGAGGAGCTCGGGCTCGCGATGGGGACGAACACGATGGTGGCCGCGGTCGGGCTCGTGATCGGCCCGGTGCTCGGCGGCGCGCTCGTCGCGATCTCGTGGCCGTGGGTCTTCTGGTTCAACGTCCCGCTCGGCCTCTTCGGCTGCGCCTGGGCCTGGCTCGTCCTGCACGAGCTGGCGCGCCGCGACACCCAGCGCGGCCTCGACCTGCTCGGCACGACGACGTACGTGATCGGGCTGACCGGGCTCGTGCTCGCGCTCTCGAAGGGCGGGCTCACCGGCTGGAACGGGCCGATGGTCGTCGGCGGCTTCGCGGCCGCGATCGTGCTGCTGCCGCTGTTCGTCGTGATCGAGCACCGCGGGACGGCGCCGATGCTCGACCTCGACCTCTTCCGCAACCGGCTCTTCAGCGCCGCGTCCGGCGCGGCGTTCATCAACGGCCTCGCCCGGTTCGCGCTCATGTTCCTGTTCGTCTTCTACTTCCAGGGCCCGCAGAACCAGTCGCCGATCATGGCGGGCATCGAGCTCGCGCCGATGGCGATCGGGATGCTCGTCTCCTCGCCGCTCGCGGGGATCCTCGCCGACCGGCACGGCTCGCGCGGGCTCGCGGCGCTCGGGATGGTCGTCACCGCCGCCTCGCTCGCGGCGATGACGACGCTCCAGGCGCACAGCCCCTACTGGCAGAGCGGCCTCTGGCTCGGGATCCTCGGCATCGGCTCGGGCATGTTCAACAGCCCGAACACGGCGGCGATGATGGGCGTCGTCCCCGGCCACCGGCGCGGGATCGCCGCCGGGGCGCGCGTGATGCTCCAGAACACGGGCGCGGTGATCTCGATCGCGTTCGTGATGGCGATCATCACCGCCGCGGTGCCGAAGGACGTCCTGTTCAAGATCTTCTCCGGGGTCGCGTCCGGGCTCTCGACGCGCCAGCTCGACCCGTTCATCGCGAACATGCACGTCGCGCTGTGGGTGCTCGCGGGCGTCTCGGTCGCCGGTGCGGTCGTCTCGATGCTGCGCCCCGCGCACCAGCCGGCGCACGTCGAGACGCTCGAGGGGATCGGGGAGGCGGCGTGAGCGCGACCGAGTCGAAGCCGCTGCGGATCGGCGAGCTCGCCGAGCGGACGGGCGTCACGCCGCGGACGGTCCGCTACTACGAGGAGATCGGCCTGCTCGCGAGCGGCGAGCGGCGCAAGGGCGAGCACCGCACCTACACCGAGGCCGACGCCGAGCGCATCCTCGAGCTGACCCGGCTGCGCGACCTGCTCGGGCTCTCGCTCGAGGAGCTGAAGCGCGTGATCGAGGCCGAGGAGGCGCGCGCCGCGATCCGCCGCCGCTTCCAGGAGTCGCCCTCCGACGAGGAGCGCCTGCGCCTGCTCGACGAGGCGCTCCCGCACGTCGAGGCGCAGCTCGAGCTCGTCCGCCGCCGCAGCGACGAGCTGGCGGCGCTCGAGGACGAGCTCGTCGCGAAGCGGAAGCTCATCCACGCCCGCCGCCGCGAGCTCGGCGGCTAGGACGAGCACGACGCCGTCGCCCGCCTCGACCGAGCCGACGCGGGCGAGGAAGAGGTCGCGGGCGCGGAACTCGGCCGCGAGCGAGAGCGCCTTGTCGGCCGGGAGCGAGACGAGGAGCCCGCCCGCGGTCTGCGCGTCGTAGGCGAGCGCGAGCAGCTCGTCGGGCACGCCGTCCGCGGAGACGTGCGGCCCGGCGAAGTCGCGGTTGCGCGGGTCGCCGCCGGTGCGGACGCCGGCACGTGCCACCTCGACGGCGCCCGGCAGGGCCGGCAGCGCGGAGGCCTCGAGCCGGATGCGGACGCCGCTGCGGTCGGCCGTCTCGTACGCGTGGCCGAGCAGCCCGAAGCCGGTCACGTCGGTGACGGCGTGCGGCGCGAAGGGGCGCAGCACGTCGGCGGCGGCGCCGTTCAGCGTCGTCATCCAGCCGATCGCCTCGGCGAGCTCCTCCTCGCCGACGAGCTGCTTCCCGTGCCCGGCGAGCACGAGCCCGGTGCCGAGCGGCTTCGTCAGGAAGAGCGCGTCGCCGGGCCGGGCGCCGCTCTTGCGCCAGATCCCGTCCGGGTGGACGGTGCCGACGACCGCGAGCCCGTACTTCGGCTCGGCGTCGCGGATCGTGTGCCCGCCCGCGAGGATCGCCCCGGCCGCGCGCACCTGCTCGGCGGCGGCCGCGAAGACCGCGCCGAGCACGGCGGTGGGGAGCTCCTCCGGGAACGCCGCGATCGAGAGCGCGAGGAGCGGCGCCCCGCCCATCGCGAACACGTCGTTCAACGCGTTCGTCGCCGCGATGCGCCCGAAGAGCGCGGGGTCGTCGACGAGCGGCGGGAAGAAGTCGAGCGTGAAGACGATCGCCCGCTCGTCGTCGAGCCGGTAGACCGCGGCGTCGTCGGCCGGCGAGAGCCCGACGAGCAGGTTCTCCGCCTCGACCGGGACGAAGCCCTTGAGGAGCTCCTCGAGCCGTGCGGCCGAGTACTTCGCGGCGCAGCCGCCGCCCACGGTCAGCCCGGTGAGTGCGGGGGCGTCCACGCCGTTTACTGTACGCAGCATGGCTCGCTCAGCGCTCGTCACCGGCGGCTCCTCGGGCATCGGCCTCGCGATCGCGCGGATGCTGCGCGACGAGGGCTTCGGCCTCACGCTCGCGTCGCGCCGGGCGGAGAAGGTCGAGGCGGCGGCGGCCGAGCTCGGCGCGGAGGCGGTCGCGGCGAACGTCGCCGACCCGGACGAGTGCGCCCGCCTCGTCGCCGCCCACCGGGAGCGTTTCGGCGGCCTCGACGTGCTCGTCAACTCGGCCGGCGTCGGCATCGCGGGCCGCGTCGAGGATCTGCCCGCGAAGGCGCTCGACCTCCAGCTCGGCGTCAACCTGCGCGGCCTCTTCCTCGTCACGCAGGCGGCGATCCCGCTCCTCGCGAGTCGCGCGGCTGGATCGTGAACCTCGCCTCGATCGCCGGGACGATCCCCTCGCCGGGCCTCTCCGTCTACGGCGCGACGAAGGCGGCGGTGATCTCGCTCACGCGCTCGCTGAACGAGGAGCTCGACGCCGACGGCGTCCGCGCGATCGCGATCTGCCCGGGCTTCGTCGACACGCCGATGGCCGAGTGGTCGGGGATCGAGCCGGCCGAGATGATCCGCCCGGAGGATTGCGCCGAGGTCGTGCGGATGTGCCTTCGCCTGAGCCCGCACGCGCGGATCCCGCAGGTCGTGATCGAGCGCGTCGGCTCGGTCGGCGGCGACGTGCCGCTCAGCGGCGCCTGAGGCGCGACCGGCACCGGCCTCGGGCACACTGCGGGCATGAGGCGAAGGCAGCTCGGCCGGACCGGCCTCGAGGTGTCCGAGCTCGGCTACGGCGCCTGGGGCATCGGGCGCGCCCAGTGGCTCGGCGCCGACGACGACGCGTCGCTGCGCGCCCTCGCCCGCGCGTTCGAGCTCGGCGTGGACTTCGTCGACACCGCGCTCGCCTACGGCGACGGACACAGCGAGCAGCTCGTCGGCAAGGCGGTACGCGCCGCCGGCGGCGGTATCCGCGTCGCGACGAAGGTGCCGCCGCGCAACGGCGAGTGGCCCGCCCGCGCCGGCGTCCCCGCGGACGACGTCTTCCCGGCCGACTGGGTCGTCGAGTGCACGGAGCGCAGCCTGCGCAACCTCGGCCTCGACGCGATCGACCTCCAGCAGTTCCACGTCTGGTCGGACGAATGGGTCGACGAGGGGAGCTGGCGGGAAGCCGTCGAGCAGCCTGAAGGCCGACGGCAAGATCCGGCACTTCGGCATCTCGGTCAACGACCACGAGCCGGACAACGGCGTGCGCCTGGTCGAGAGCGGCGCGGTCGAGTCGGTGCAGGTGATCTACAACATCTTCGAGCAGCGGCCCGCCGACGGGATCCTGCCGGCCGCCGAGCGGGCCGGGGTCGGCGTGATCGCCCGCGTGCCCTTCGACGAGGGCGCGCTGACCGGGCGAATCCGCCCCGACACGACCTTCCCCGAGGGCGACTGGCGCAACGACTACTTCGGCGGCGACCGCAAGACGGCGGTGTGGGAGCGCGTGCTCGCGCTCGAGCGCGGAGCTGGGCGTCCCCGTCGAGGACGTGCCCGAGATCGCCCTGCGCTTCTGCCTCTCCCACCCCGCCGTCTCGACGGTGATCGCCGGCATGCGCTCGCTCGCGAACGTCGACGCCAACGCCGCCGCAGCCGGCCGGGGCCGGCTGGGCGAGCGCGAGCTCGCGGTGCTCTCCGGGCACCGCTGGGACAAGAACTTCTACCGCTGAGCGGCTACCGCTCGATCGGCACGTCGACGAGGTTCCCCCACTCGGTCCACGAGCCGTCGTAGTTGCGAACGTCCTCGTAGCCGAGCAGCTCGTGCAGGACGAACCACGTGTGCGCGCTCCGCTCGCCGATCCGGCAGTAGGCCGTCACCTGCTTGTCGGAGGTGACGCCCTTGCCGCCGTACAGCTGCGCGAGCTCGTCCGCGGCCTTGAAGGTGCCGTCGTCGCGAACCGCCTGCGCCCACGGGATCGACTGCGCCGTCGGGATGTGACCGGTGCGCGACGCGCCCTCCTGCTCGTAGCCGGGCGGCGCCATCAGCTCGCCGGCGTACTCCTGCGGGCTGCGCACGTCGACGAGCGCACGGCCGCCGTCGCCGAGCCCGGCCAGCACCTGGTCGCGGCGGGCGCGGATCGTCTCGTCGCGCTCCTTCGCCGTGTAGGGCTTCGCCGCCGGCGACGGGACGTCGGTCGTCAGCTCGCGGCCCTCGTCGATCCACTTCTGGCGCCCGCCGTCGAGGATGCGGACGTCCTCGTGGCCGTAGAGCTTCAGGTACCAGTACGCGTACGCGGCGAACCAGTTGTTCTTGTCGCCGTAGACCACGACGGTCGTGTCGTTGCCGATCCCGCGCCCGCCGAGGAGCGCCTCGAAGACGTCGCGCTCGACGACGTCGCGCTCGACCGGATCCTGCAGGTCGTCGCGCCAGTGGAGCTTCACCGCACCCGGAATGTGGCCCTCTTCGTAGAGATCGACGTTCTCGTCCACCTCGGCCACGACGACGCCCGGCTCGTCCAGACGGCCGGCGAGCCACTCGGTCGAGACGAGCACCTCCTTCGCGTAACCCATGCGTCCTCCCAATGCTTTTGTTTTTGAAGTCACAGGGAGTATCGCCCCGACCACGGCGTCTCGGCAAGCGAGTTGTCACGGATGCCCGGCCACGGCGGAAAGACCCGCATCCGTGCGGGTCGATTGCCGCCTGACCTGAGCCGCCGCAGCGGGCGACAGAGACGACGGAGGGCCACTGCGGCGGGCCACCGCCAACCTCGAGCGAGCGCGCGCCGCGCGCGCCGGAACGCCTAGATGAAGTTCCCGTCCGCGAGACCGAGGGGCCTCATCAGGAATGCGAACGCCATCGCGAGCATCGAGGCGAAGACCACCAAATACACCAAGCCGCACCTTCGTCACTGGATTCACCTCCTTCACCGCAATCTAGATCTAAAGCGGAAGTCCTGGAGCGCCTCTGCCGCGCTCCGGTACAGCGTTGCCGCGGCGCCGTCGTCTCCGCGCCGCGCTTCGAGATCACCACGGGCCACCCAGACCGCGGCCCGATGGCTCGGCGCCTCCGACCGCTCGAAGCCCAGCTCCGCGAGCCGGAAAGCCGCCTCCGCCTCGTCCAGCCGCTCCTGCTCGAGCAGCGCCCGGCCCGAGAACGAGCTGGACGTTGCCGAACTCCTGAACGTGCTCCTCGGTCCCGTCGAGAGCTTGGCGGCGACATGCGCCTGCTCCTCGGCCTCCCGGATCCCGCCGGTCCGGAGATGCACCTGCGCGAGCGAGGAGACCGCGAACGCAGCCTCCTCGTCGTTGCCGAGCTCGAGGGCGATGCCGAATGCCTCCTTGAGCAGCTTCACGGCTTCGTCGGTGTCGCCGAGGAGGAAGTTGAACGCGCCGAGGTTGTTCGTCAGCCGCGCGACGTTGGAGCGGTCGGAGAGGTCGTCGTACGCCTGGCGCGCCTTCTCCGCGTACGAGCGGGCGAGCATCCAGTGCCCCTCGCGGTCGGCGATCAGCGACGCCTGGAAGTACGCCGCCCCGGCCGTACGCTGATCCTCGACGCCGTTCGCGAGCTCGAGTGCCGCCTCGATGTCCTCGCGGGCGGCGACGTAGTCGCGCGTGCGCCGCCAGCAGCGGGCGCGCCACGAGAGGATGTTCGCGCGCAGCGAGTCGCACGGCATCCCCGAGCGCTCGGCGAGCGCCAGCGCCTCGTTCAGAAGGCCGAGCGCAGTCTGGATCGAGTTGAGCTTGACCCGGCAGCCGCCGAGGACGTACAGCACCTCGGCGCGCTCGAGGTCGGAGAAGCCGGCCGACTCGGCGAGCCCGCGGGCCTCGAGCAGCGGCTCGAGTGCGCGACGCGGCTCGCCGACGCGGGCGAGCGCCCGGCCGTACGCGAGCAGCGCGCGGTAGCGCAGCTCCGGATGCCGGTCGACGCGGACGGTCGGGAGCAGGTCTTCGAGCTCGGACACGGCCTCCTCGTCGCGCTCGCCGCCGATCAGCGCCTCGGCGCGTGCGAGCGCGCCCTCGAGCCGGCCGCGCTCGTCGGTGGCGACGCCGTTCGCCAGGAAGCCCGCGTCCACGCCGAGCCGGTCGGCAAGCCACTCGATCGTCTCGCGCGTCGGGCGCGTCTTGCCGCGCTCGATCTGGGAGACGTACTCCTTCGAGAAGCGCTCGCCGGCGACGTCGCTCTGGGTCAGGCCCGCGGCGACACGCAGCTGGCGCAGCCGATCGCCGAGCCGGGGTGCGCCTGCGCCGGGCTCGAGACTGCTACGGGTGGAAACATTCCTCGTCGACATATGTCGTGCGCCTCACGCGAAGTGAACAGCACACTTCACCAAAGCGCAAGCGAACCGCCCGTGGTCATCCCCCGAAAAGGGCATGTTCACGGGAGTTCCCCGGTGAACCAGCGGCTTGCCCGAATCACTTGACCGAGGTACTTGACGAGCCCGGGCACCGCTCCTATAGTGAGGTCACCTTGCAACCAGGCCGGACGCCAGGCTCTAGGTTTGCAGGGGGGCGCGCCGGGAAACTTCCGGCGATGGCACGGAAGTACGGTATCGCCGCAGAGCCGAGCTTCCGGATCCGCCAGAGGTGGCGCACCTCTCGAGAAGGCCCCCCGAGCCGCAGCGGGGGGCCTTCTCTTTTCTTCCGCGGCATCGAGTTCGTCCCGCTAGGCCGCGTGAGCCACTCGAGAGCCGCGCGGCGCGCGGACGCGCCGCGAGCTCGGCGTCGTCGAGCAGGCCGAGCCGGCGGCCGACCAGGCCGAGGATGCCGCCCGCGAGGAAGAGCCAGGCCTCGGCGTCGGCGTCGCGCGCCGCCGCGATCGTCCCCTGCTCCTGGCCGCGGCGGAGCAGCGTGGCCATGAACTCGTGCACCTCCCGCATGTGACGGAGCAGGTGGCGGCGCAGCTCGGGATCCTCGCCCGCCTCGGTGAGCGCCTGCAGCCACAGCTCCGCGAGCTGGAGCTTCGGCGAGCGCACCGACACGTGGCCGCCGCCGATCTTCTCGACCGCGGCGCACGCGTCGGTCGCGGACGCGAACGTCTTCTCCCACGCGGCCCGCGCCTGATCCCACACGTGGTCGAGCGTCGCGAGGTAGAGGTCGCGCTTCGAGGCGAAGTGCCGGTAGATGACCGGCTCGGACACGCCCGAGGCGCGGGCGATGTCCGCAGTCGTCGTGCCGTGGTAGCTGCCCTCGGTGAAGAGGCGCACCGCGGCCTTGATGATCGCGTGCCGCCGCTCGGCGGCGGGAAGCCGGACGGCGGAGGTCACGCGCCCGTCGCCCCTGCGGCGACCTCCAGCGGCTCGTGGTGGTGTGCGCCCTTCCGGACGGTGGCGATCGCGATCAGCGCCCCGGCGAAGGCGATCCCGGCCGCCGCGTAGAGCCCGTGGTGGTAGCCGCCCACGAACTGGCCCGCGAAGGCCGGGTCGGTCCGCGGCACGTGGATCCGGCTCGCCACGACGGCGCCCATGATCGCGATCCCGAGCGAGCCGCCGACCTGGCGCGCCGAGTTGAGCACCGCCGAGCCGATGCCCGCCTTGTCGACGGGCACGGACGCCATCACGGCGGCCGTCGTCGGGGTCATCGTGAGCGCCATGCCGATGCCGCCGACGACGAGCGCCGGCACGATCGACCAGAAGCGGCTCCCCGGACCGAGCTGCGCGAACAGCACGAGCGAGAGGGCGAGGAGCGACATGCCGCCGCCGATCAGCCAGCGGGAGCCGATCCGGTCGGAGGCCCGGCCGGCCACCGGGGCGATCAGGATGATCAGGAACGTCATCGGCAGGAACAGCGCGCCCGTCTCGATCGCCGAGTAGCCGAGGATGTTCTGGAAGAACAGCGAGTTGTAGAAGAAGATCCCGAACATCGCGAGCGCGACGAAGAGCATCGACGCGTTCGCGCCCGAGAAGGTCGAGCTCCGGAAGAGCGAGAGGTCGAGCATCGGCAGGCGCTGCCGGTGCTCCAGGAGCACGAACGCCACGAGGAGGGCCACCGCGACGGCGAAGAGCGCGAGGATCCGGGCCGACGTCCAGCCGTACGTGTTCGCCTCGATCAGCCCGTACGTGAGGGCGAAGAGCCCGAGCGCCGACGAGACGAGGCCCGGGAAGTCGAGCCGCTGCTCGTGCGACGTGTCGCGGCTCTCGTCGATCGCCCACAGCGCGACGAGCACGCCGAGCACGCCGACGGGGACGTTGACGAAGAAGATCCAGCTCCAGCTGACCTTCTCGGTGAGGACGCCGCCGACGAGCGGGCCGATCGCGAGCGCCATCGCCGAGGTGCCGGCCCAGATCCCGATCGCGGTGCCGCGCTGCCGGGGCGGGAACGTCGCCGTGATGATCCCGAGCGTCGCCGGGTTCATCAGCGCGGCGCCGACGCCCTGGACGGTGCGCGCGCCGATCAGGACGCCCGCGCTCGGCGCGAGCCCGCACGCGAGCGACGAGGCGGTGAAGATCACGAGGCCGATCACGAAGAGCCGCTTGCGGCCGTAGTAGTCGGCGAGCTTGCCGCCGGTGAGCATGAGCGTGGCGAACGTGAGCGCGTACGAGACGACGATCCACTCGAGCTCGCTCGGCCCGATCTTCAGGGCGCGCTGCATCGCGGGCAGCGCGACGTTCACCACGGTGTTGTCGAGCATCATCATGAACAGCCCGAACGACACGGCGCCGAGCGTCCACCACTTCCGATTCTCCGATGCGAGGAGCCGTGCTCTCAACCGACCTCCAGGTTAGTAGGCGCTAACTTCCTGCTGCCAGGGTAGAGACGCGCGGAGGGGCTACGCAAACCGCCTCCGAGTAGGCTTCGCCCCGTGTCCGAGTTCATCTGGAGGCCGTCCCCGGAGCTCGTCGAGCAGGCGAACGTGACCCGCCTCGCGCGGCGGCTCGACGCCGGCGACTACGCCGAGCTGCACCGGATCTCGCTCGAGGAGCCGGAGCGCTTCTGGCCGGCCGTCGTCGCGGATCTCGGGATCGAGTTCTCGCGTCCGTGGGACGAGCTCGTCGACCTCTCGCGCGGGCCGGAATGGGCGCGCTGGTTCGTCGGCGGGCGGGTCAACGTCGCGCGGGCGTGCCTGCACCGCTGGGCGGCGGAGCGTCCCGGCGACGAGGCGTACGTCGGGCAGAGCGAGGACGGCCGGCGCGAGGCCCTCACCTTCGCGGAGGCGTCGCGGCAGGCGACGCAGCTCGCCGAGGCGCTCGTCGAGCTCGGGGTCGCGCGCCGGCGACCGGGTGGCGATCTTCATGCCGATGTGTCCCGCGGTCGCGGTCGCCTCGCACGCCTGCGCGCACGTGGGGGCGGTGCAGGTGCCGATCTTCTCCGGCTTCGCCGCACCCGCGATCGCGTCGCGGCTCCAGGACTCCGGGGCGACCGCCGTCCTCTGCGCCGACTGGTCGCTGCGCCGCGGGCGGCGGATGGAGATGCGCGAGACGCTCGAGGAGGCGCTCGACCTCGGCGGGCACGCCGTCGAGCACGTCGTCGCCTGGGACCGCGAGGCCGGTGCGTGGCCGGAGCTCGTCGACGCGGCAGCCGGGCGAGCTGGCGCCGCTCGAGGTCGACTCGGAGGCGCCGTACCTGCTCGCGTACACGTCGGGGACGACCGGGCGGCCGAAGGGCGCGCTCCACGTCCAGGGCGGCTTCCTCGTCTCGATCGCCCGCGAGACCGCCTACCAGAGCGACGTGAAGGCGGGCGACCGGATCCACTTCGCGACCGACATGGGCTGGATCATGGGGCCGTGGACCGTCGTCGGCGGCGGCGCGGCGGGCGCCACGATCGTCTTCGCCGAGGGCGCGCCGGACTGGCCGGCCGACCGGCTGTGGCGGCTCGTCGAGACCGAGCGCGTGACGATGCTCGGCCTCTCGCCCACGCTCGTCCGGGCGCTGATCCCGCACGGCGAGCCGCAGGCCGACCTCTCCTCGCTGCGCGCGTTCTGCACGACCGGCGAGCCGTGGAACCCGGACCCGTACCGCTGGCTCCACGAGCGCGTCGGCGGCGGGCGCGTCCCGATCGTCAACGCCTCGGGCGGCACGGAGATCGGCGCCTGCTTCCTCACGACCGTGATCACGGAGCCGGTGAAGCCCGTCGCGCTCGGCTCGGCCGCGCTCGGGATGGACATGGACGTCGTCGACGCGGCCGGGAGCCCGGTGCGCGGCGAGGTCGGCGAGCTCGTCTGCCGGCGCCCCTGGCCGGGGATGACGCGCGGCATCTGGGGCGACGACGAGCGCTATCTCGACACGTACTGGCGCCGCTTCCCGGGGATCTGGACGCACGGCGACTGGGCCTCGATCGACGCGGACGGCTACTGGTTCCTGCACGGCCGCTCCGACGACACGCTGAACATCGCCGGCAAGCGGATCGGGCCGTCCGAGCTCGAATCGGCGGCGATCGGGAGCGGGCTCGTCGCCGAGGCGGCCGCCGTCGGCGTCCCGCACGAGGTCAAGGGGGAGGTGGCGTGGCTCTTCTGTGTCGCTCCGCCCGGCGGGGAGCAGGACTCGGAGCGGGTGGCGGGGGCCGTCGCCGACGCGCTCGGCAAGGCGTTCCGCCCGGCGCGGATCGTCTGGGTCGCGGCGCTGCCGAAGACGCGCTCGGCGAAGATCGTCCGCCGCGCGGTGCGGGCGCGCGCGATCGGCGAGGATCCCGGCGACCTGTCGTCGCTCGAGAACCCGGAGGCGCTGGAGGAGATCGCCCGTGCCGTCGGCTGAGCTGACCGGGCGCGCGCTCGTGACGGGCGGCGGCCGCGGCATCGGCGCGAACGTCGCGCGCGAGCTGGCGGCTGCCGGGATGGAGGTCTGCGGTGACGGGGCGCACGGCCGACCAGGTCGAGGCCGTCGCGGCGGAGATCGGCGGCCGCGCGCTCGTCGGCGACGTGTCGCGCGAGGAGGACGTCGCGCGCTGGTTCGCCGAGGTCGGCCCGGTCGACCTGCTCGTCTGCAACGCGGGCATCTCGGGGCCGACGACGCCGTTCGCCGAGGAGGAGCCGGAGTCGTGGTGGCACGTCTTCGAGGTCAACGTCCGCGGCGTCTTCCTCTGCTGCCGCGCCGCCGTGCCCGGGATGCTCGCGCGCGGCGGCGGCCGGATCGTCAACGTCTCGAGCGGTTCCGCGTACCTGCCGGCGGCCGGCATGCCGAGCACCGCCTACGGGCCGAGCAAGGCCGCCGTGCACCGCTTCTCGGAGATGCTCGCCGCGCAGCTCGCGCCGCAGGGCGTCTTCGTCTTCTCGATCAGCCCCGGTCTCGTGCGGACGGCGATGACCGAGGGGCACATCCCCGACGACGCGCCCTGGACGCCGCCGGAGTGCGCGCCGCGGCTCGTGCGGGCGCTCGCCTCCGGCGAGTTCGACGCGCTCGCCGGGCGGTATCTCCACGCCGAGCACGACCCGCCCGAGTCGCTGCGCGGCCGCGTCGACGCGATCCTCGCCGACGACCTGAACGCGATCCGGCTGCGCCGATGAGCGTGCGCACCGTCCTCTGCTACGGCGACTCGAACACGCACGGCTGGCGGCCGGACGGCGGCGGGCGCTGGCCGCACGACGTTCGCTGGCCGGGCGTCCTCGCGGCGGAGCTCGGGCCCGGGTGGCGCGTGCTCGAGGAGGGGCTGAACTCGCGGACGACGGTGCACGACGACCCGCTGACGCCGCACCGGAACGGACGGACGTACCTCGCCCCGTGTCTCGCGTCGCACGCGCCGCTCGACGCCGTCGCGATCTTCCTCGGCATGAACGACCTGAAGGCGCGCTTCGCGGTCGGCGCCTCGGACATCGCCGCCGGCGTCGGCGCGCTCGCGGAGCTCACGCTCGCGAGCGGCACGGGCCCGGACGGCGAGCCGCCGCGCGTGCTCCTGCTCGGACTGCCGACGCTCGGCCGGATCGACGGCCCCTGGGACGAGTCGTTCGCCGGTGCGGCGGACAAGGCCGCCCGGCTGCCGCCCCTGCTGGAGGCGACGGCGTCCGAGCTCGGCGTCGGCTTCCTCGACCTGTCGGCCGGTCGCGTGCAGCGACCTCGACGGCGTCCACCTCGACGAGGCGGCGCACCGGACGATCGGCGAGTCGGTGGCGCGAAGCCTCGCCGCCATGTTTTAGACTGGCAGTCGAAAACATGCGTCTCGCACTGGCACAGATCAATCCCGTCGTCGGCGACCTCGACGGCAACCGCGCGCTGATCGTCGACCGGATCGGCGCGGCCGCCGCCGCGGGCGCCGACCTCGTCGCCCTCCCCGAGCTCGCCGTCACGGGCTACCCGCCCGAGGATCTGCTGCTGCGGCCCGGCTTCGTCCGCGCGGCCGAGCGCTCGCTCGAGCAGATCGCCGCGGCGACGAACGGGATCACCGCGCTCGTCGGCGTCCCGCTCTACGACGGCGACCTCTTCAACGCGTGCGCGGTGTGCGCGGACGGGCGCGTCCAGGCCGTCTACCGCAAGCGCTTCCTGCCCAACTACGGCGTCTTCGACGAGGACCGCTACTTCGCGCCGGGCCGCGGGCTCGTCGTGGTCGACGTCGGCGGCTCGCTCGTCGGCGTCACGGTCTGCGAGGACATCTGGCAGCCGGGGCCGCCGGCGACGGATCTCGCGCTCGCAGGCGCGGAGCTGCTCGTGAACATCTCCGCCTCGCCGTTCCACGTCGGCCGCGAGCGCGAGCGCGAGGAGATGTTCCGGACGCGGGCGCGCGACAACGCGTGCTTCGTCGCGTTCTGCAACACCGTCGGCGGCCAGGACGAGCTGATCTTCGACGGGCACTCGGTCGTCCTCGACGACGAGGGCGAGGTGATCGCGCGGGCGCCCGGCTTCGAGGAGTGCCTGCTCGTCGTGGACGTCGAGCCGAGCGCCGTGATCGGGCGGCGGCTGCGCGACGTGCGGCGGCGCGCGCTCGCCCGGGAGCTGCCGGAGACGCCGGCGGCGACGCGGGTGGCGGCAGGCCCGGCGCGGGAGCAGAGCGAGGTGCGCGCCGGGACGGTGGCGCCGTTCGCGGACGAGCTCGAGTCGATGCGGCAGGCGCTCGTGCTCGGCCTCTCCGACTACGTGCGCAAGAACGGCTTCTCCGAGATCGTCGTCGGCGTCTCGGGCGGGATCGACTCGGCGCTGACCGCGGCGATCGCGGCGGAGGCGCTCGGCCCCGACCGCGTGCACTGCGTCTCGATGCCGTCGCGGTACTCCTCCGAGGGGACGCGCACGGATGCCCGGCGGCTCGCCGAGAGCCTCGGCTGCGACTTCCGCGAGCTGCCGATCGGGCCCCTCGCCGAGGCGTTCGAGGCGACGCTCGCCGAGTCGTTCGCCGGCCGCGCGAGCGATCTCGCCGAGGAGAACCTCCAGGCGCGGATCCGGGGCACGCTCCTGATGGGGCTCTCGAACAAGTTCGGCTGGCTGCTCGTCGCGACCGGCAACAAGTCGGAGATGTCGGTCGGCTACGCGACGCTCTACGGCGACATGGCCGGCGGGTTCGCGCTCTTGAAGGACGTCTACAAGACGGACGTCTTCCGGCTCGCCCGCCACCTGAACGAGCGCGCCGGCCGCGAGCTGATCCCCGTCTCGACGATCGAGCGGGCGCCGAGCGCGGAGCTGCGCGCCGACCAGCTCGACGAGGACTCGCTGCCGCCCTACGCGGACCTCGACCGGGTGCTCGAGGCGTACGTCGAGGAGGACCGCTCGCTCGAGGAGCTGACCGCGGACGGGCTTCGCGGCCGACGTCGTGCAGCGCGCGGTGGCGCTCGTCGACCGGGCCGAGTACAAGCGCCGCCAGGCGCCGCCCGGCGTGCGCCTGCGCCCGAAGGCGTTCGGCCGCGACCGGCGGACGCCGATCACGAACCGCTGGCGCGGCTGAGCCGCTCCGCCAGATCCGCCGGGCGCGTCGGCAGGCCCGCGGCGTCGTCCGCGGTCACCCAGCGAAGCTCGTGGCAGCCCTCGCCGGCGAGGTCGAGCTCGGGCGCCGGCTCGAACGCGGGCACGCGGACGAGGTAGACGTTCTCGCGCTGCCCGCAGTGGCCCGGCTCGTCGCGGAACCACTGCTCGCGCCGCCAGACGAGCGGGCCCGAGCTCGAAGTCGCGGAGGCCGAGCTCCTCGCGCAGCTCCCGCCGCAGCGCCTGCTCGTCGGTCTCGCCGGGCGCCTTGCCGCCGCCGGGCGTCGACCCACCAGGAGCCGTAGTCGTCGCCGTAGCGGAGCAGCAGCGTCCGGCCCGCCGGGTCGACGAGGAGCGCGCGGACGCCCTCCCGCCACGGCAGGTCGACGGAGCGGCCGGCGAGCTCCTTGAACCAGCGCAGGCGCTCGTCCCACGGCACGGCCGCGTTTGCCGGCGACGTCGACGGCAGGACGAAGAGGCGCGTGTCGCCGAGCGTCCGCTCCTGGACGCCGAGCTCCGGGCGCTCGTTGAACGTGCCGCGGTAGGCCTCCTTGCCGACGAACCCGAGCCAGCCGGGACGCAGGTCGCGCGCGAGCCGCTCGAGGCGCTCGGCCGAGCCGGCGAAGTCGCCGCGGCGGAGGTCGCCCGAGCCGGGAGTGGTGCGGTAGGCGGCGTTCGTGACGCCGACGCCCTCGTCGAGCAGCGCGAACTGCTCGTGCGGCTCGAAGAGGCGCGAGGTGAAGCGGGCCGCGTGGAGGAGCCGCCAGAAGTCGTTGCGCGGGTTCGCGAAGTGCGCCCGCGCGGCCGCCGAGACGCGCCCGGGGTTGATCCCGCAGAAGACGACGCCGAGCCCCGCGGCGAGCACGTCGGGCACGTCACTCGGAGTCGTGTCTCGATCGGCCATGTCCCTCGTTCGCGGCACGTATCCCCCCTACGGGGGCGCGAAGCCCCCTGCCGGAACCGTACGCGGCGAGACGATACGCGGGTGTGCCGGGTTCGTGACGCGGAGGCTACGCGGCTTCGGCCGCGGCCTCGGCCGCGTCCAGCTCGACGGCGAGCTCCTCGACGCGCGCGTCGATCCGCTCCTCGAAGCGGCGACGCAGCGTCTCGCCCGAGACGCTCGGCTCGTAGCGCGGCCGACGCGGCTCGAGCCGCACGAGCGTCACGGTCGGGTCGTACGCCCCGTAGCACCGGGCGTAACACTCGTCTTCCGACAACGGGCGCAAGCGCCGCACCAATCGCAGGCTAGGGACCGGACCGGACGGAACCGTGCATCGGGTCCCGCTCCATCTGCGACCATGCCGTGTGGCAGTCAAGCCCCGCGAGCTGCGGTTCGCAATCGATCTCGAGCCGGCGGGAGCGTTCCGCACCGAGGACGGCGGGATGCTCCAGCCGGGCGAGGAATGGACGCCCGAGCACCTCCTGCTCGCCGCCCTCGTCCGCTGCTCGCTGAAGAGCCTCCACTTCCACGCCGACCGCGCCGGCGTCCGCGTGACCTCCGAGTCGGGCGCGGCCTCCAGCCTCGTCACGCGGCGCGAGAGCGACGGCCGCTACGCCGTCGTCGAGGCGGCCCTCGAGCTCGCGGTCACGCTCGAGCCCCGGCCGGAGCCCGACGCGCTCGCCGATCTGCTCGCGAAGGCGGAGCGCGACTGCTTCGTCGGCGCCTCGCTCCAGGCGAAGCCGACGTACCGCTGGACCGTCGCCTAGCGGCTTGCTCCGCTAGCTCTGCTCGAGCGGGGCCATCGTCAGCCCGCGATCGGCGAGCTGCTCCCAGTACAGCTCCGCCTGCTCCTGCAGCCCCGACCACACGATCGCCTGGCCGGCGTTGTGGATCCGGTTCGCGAACGACATCCCGCGGTCGTACGAGACGCCGGGCAGCACGGCGGCGAGCGCGGCGGCGACGCCCTGAAACGTGTTGTGGTCGTCGTTCAGCACGATCACGTGCCACGGACGGCCGAGCCCCGTCCCCTCGCCGCGATCGAGCCTCTCCTGCGGTGGCGCCAGCGTGCTCACCGGCGCCATCGTAGTCGGGTAGCGTCAGGGGCCATGAGCACCGTCGCACTCGACGTCGACAGCGTGCGCGCGCGCTTCTCGGCGCTCCGCACCCCGGTCGCCCTCTTCGACGGGCCGGGCGGGACGCAGTGCCCGGACTCGGTGATCGACGCGATCGCCGGCTACCTGCGCGAGTCGAACGCGAACCTCGGCGGCGCGTTCTCGTCCAGCCGCCAGAGCGACGCGCTCGTCGAGCAGGCGCACGGCTACGCGGGCATGTTCCTCGGCTGCCGCCCCGAGGAGACGCTCTTCGGGCAGAACATGACGACGCTCAACTTCGCGCTCACGCGCACCGTCGGCCGGACGCTCGAGGCGGGCGACGAGATCCTCGTGACGCGGCTCGACCACGAGGGCAACGTCTCCCCCTGGCTCGAGCTCGCACACGACCTCGACCTCCGCGTCGATTTCGTCGACCTGCACGACGACACGACGCTCGACCTCACCGACCTCGAGTGGAAGCTCACCGACCGGACGCGCGTGGTCGCGTTCCCGCTCGCCTCGAACGCCGTCGGCACGCTCACCGACGCCTCGCGGATCGCCGAGCTGGCGCACGCCGCCGGCGCGCTCGCCTGGGCCGACGCCGTCCACTACGCGCCGCACGGGCCGATCGACGTCGCCGCGCTCGGCGTCGACGTGCTGCTCTGCTCGCCGTACAAGTTCTTCGGGCCGCATCTCGGGCTCGCCTTCGGCCGGGCGGAGCTGCTCGAGTCGTGGCGGCCCGTACAAGGTGCGCCCGGCCGCGGACGAGCCGCTCGGCAGCCGCTTCGAGACGGGCACGCTCGCGCACGAGCTGCTCGCCGGGTTCGTCGCCGCGGTCGAGTACGTCCACGAGCTCGGCTGGACGGCGATCCGCGCCCACGAGCGCGCGCTCGGGGAGCGCTTCCTCGCCGGTCTCCCGGAACGCTGCACGCTCCACGGCCTGCGCTCGATGGACGGGCGCGTGCCGACGTTCGCGTTCACGGTCGACGGGCTCTCGCCGCGTACGGTCGCGGAGCGGCTCGCCGAACGCGAGCTCGCGGTCTGGGACGGCGACTACTACGCGGTCGAGGTGATGGCGCGGCTCGGGCTCGCCCCGGAGGGCGCCGTCCGCGCGGGCCTCGTCCACTACAACACCGCCGCCGAGGTCGACCGGCTGCTCGCCGCCCTGGAAGAGCTCTGAGCGCCGTGGCGACCTCGTCCGGGCGGCCGATCGGATGAAGCTTCTCGTCCTCGGCGGCACGAAGTTCCTCGGGCGCCACGTCGTCGACGCGGCGCTCGCCGGCGGCCACGCGGTGACGATCTTCACGCGCGGGCGGACGAACCCGGAGCTGTACCCGGAGGCCGAGCACCTCGTCGGCGACCGGGACGGCGGCCTCACCGCGCTCGCCGGACGCTCGTGGGACGGCGTCGTCGACACGAGCGGCTACGTGCCGCGCGTCGTCCGCCAGTCGGCCGAGCTGCTGCGCGACGCGGTCGGAGCGCTACGTCTTCGTCTCGAGCATCTCCGTCTACGCCGACTTCAGCCGGCCGATCTCGGAGGACACGCCCGTGGCGGAGCTCGAGGATCCGGCGAGCGAGGACGTCGAGGCCGACTACGGCGCGCTCAAGGCGGCCTGCGAGCGCGTCGTCGAGGGTGTGTTCGGCGAGCGCGGGACGAGCGTGCGCGCCGGGCTGATCGTCGGGCCGCACGATCCGACCGACCGCTTCACGTACTGGCCGCGCCGGCTCGCCGCGGGCGGCGACGTGCTCGCGCCGGGGAGCCCGGACGCGCCCGTCCAGTTCGTCGACGCGCGCGACCTCGCCGCCTGGCTCGTTCGGCTCGCCGAGCGCGGGCCCGGCGGGGCCTTGAACGCGACCGGGCCGGCCGAGCCGCTGACGCTCGGCGGGCTGCTCGAGCGCACGATCGCGGCGCTCGGCGCGGACGCGAGCCTCGTCTGGACGGACGAGCAGCGGATCGTCGACGCGGGCGTGCAGCCGTGGACGGAGCTGCCGCTCTGGATCCCCGGCGACGAGTACGCTGGGCATGGAGCAGGCCGACACGAGCCGCGCCCGCGCGGCCGGGCTCGCCTTCCGCCCGCTCGAGGAGACGGTGCGCGACACGCTCGCCTGGAGCCTCGAGGCCGGCGAGCAGCGCCCGACGCTGACGCGCGAGCGCGAAGCCGAGATCCTCGCCGGCGCCAAGTAACACGTTGTCACAAGGGCTCGGGACGGCGCCGGAGCGCGGAACCATGCGCCGTGCCCCGGTCCCGAGCGCCAAGTAACACGTTGTCACTTGGCCCAGGTCGGACTGGGCGGCCTTCGCGGCAGCAGCTCAGCGCTCTGGGCCGCGCCCGACCGCGCTCGGGCGCGGCTCGCCTCCGCCCCGCGTCCGCGCCGCCGTCGCAAGCCGCACGTTCCCGAGCAGGAAAGCGAAGCGGTGCGAAGGGAACAGAGCGAGCCGGCGCAGCCGGCTCGCTCAGGCAGAGTTGTCGGCCTCGGCGGCCTTCGCGGCGGCGGCCCAGCGGGGGTCGTGGCGGCGGATCCGGTCGGGCTCGCGGCCGCGGGCCTCGGCCAGCTCGACGGTGAGCCGCTGGAAGAGCACGACGTCGACGACCGGGTGGCGCGTCGGCACGAGGTCGGCGTCGCAGCCGAGCGCGCGCAGCGCGGCCACGGCCGCGGCCGCCCGCTCCGCCGCGCGGCCCTCGCCCTCGAGGACGAACGCCCGCACCGACTCGTCCACCGCGGCGAGGAAGCCGTGCAGGAGCTGCTCCGTCTCGTAGGCCTCGGCGGCCACCCACGCGCCCTCGCGCAGCTTCAGCACCGCCTCGTGCGCCGTCGCGAGGTCGCCTCCCGCGCCCGCGACGAGAAACCGCTCCTGCGCGCCGAACCCGGGCAGCGGCGCCTCGAGCGCCTCCGCCACCGCGCCCGGCAGCCACGACACGTCCTCCCCGTGCAGCGCCGCGATCGCCGCGACCGCGCACGTGTAGCTCGCCGTGTGGCACCAGCTCTCCTCGATCGCGGGCGTGCAGACGATCACCTCCTCGCACAGGTCGGCGATCGGCCCGTCCGCCTTGCCGGTGACGAGCCAGCGCGGCCCCTGCCACGCCCGGGCCGCCTCGAGGGTCAGCGGCGTCTCGCCCTCGTGGGAGACGATCACGAGCAGGTCGGCCTCGCGCTCCGGCGCCAGGACGAGCTCGAGCGCCTGCACCGCCTCGCCGCCGGTGCAGGCGGCGTGGAACGACGTGCCGCAGCCGGTGAAGAGGAGCCGCGCGCCCGCCGGGAAGCGGCGATCCGTCGGCACCCGCGCGAGCCATTCCGGCTGCGCGGCGATCGCGCTCCTCGTCAGGTCGCCGGCCACACCTGCGTCTATACCATCGCCGGAGGTGGAGGGGTTCCCGTTCACGCACGCCGAGACGGTCCGGTTCAGCGACCTCGACGGCTTCGGCCACGTCAACAACGCGGTCTTCTCGACGTACCTCGAGCAGGCGCGGCTCGCCTGGTTCGGGGCGGAGGACGCCCACGAGCCGATGCCGCTGCGCGACGTGATCCTCGCCCGCACCGAGATCGACTTCCGCTCGCAGGTCGTCTTCGGCGAGACCGTCGAGATCGGCGTGCGGCCCTCGCGGCTCGGCACGAAGAGCTTCGAGCTCGAGTACGAGCTGCGCGCCGGCGACCGCGTCGTCGCCGAGGCGCGCAGCGTCCTCGTCGGCTACGACTACGAACACGAGCAGAGCGTCCCGATCCCGGAGCGCTGGCGAAGGAGGCTGACGGCGTGAGCACGTTCCAACGGCACGTTCTCGACAACGGGCTGCGCGTTCTGACGGCCGACCTCGCGCACGCGCAGTCGGTGACGTGCATGGTCATGCTCGCCGCGGGCTCCCGCTACGAGACCCCGGAGACGAACGGGATCGCGCACTTCTCCGAGCACATGTTCTTCAAGGGCACCGACCGGCGCCCGTCCGCCCGCCAGATCTCCGGCGAGATCGACTCGATCGGCGGCGAGTTCAACGCCTTCACCGGCAAGGAGTACACGGGCTACTACGTCAAGTGCGCCGCCGAGCACCGCGACGTCGCGCTCGACGTGCTCGTCGACATGCTCCGCCACTCCCGCTTCGACCCGGACGAGATCGAGCGGGAGAAGGGCGTGATCGTCGAGGAGATGAACATGTACTTCGACACGCCGCGCGACTACATCGGCGGCGTCTACGACGACCTCCTCTACGGCGACCAGCCGCTCGGCTGGGACATCATCGGCCGCAAGGAGACCGTGCGCGGCGCGACCCGCGAGACGTTCACCGACTACCTCGACACCTGGTACAAGCCGTCGCGGATGGTGCTCGGCCTCGCCGGCCGGATCGGCGACGACGCGCTCGAGCGCGCGCAGGAGCTGCTCGGCGACCTCGCGCCCGGCGACACCGGCGAGCCGGCCCCGGCGCAGACGAGTACGCGAACGGGCGCGTGAAGGTCTTCACGAAGCAGTCCGACCAGGCGCACCTCTGCCTCGGCGTGCACAGCTACCCGATCGGCCACCCGGACCGGTACGCGCTGCAGCTGCTCGCGACCGTCCTCGGCGGCGGCATGTCGTCGCGCCTCTTCACCGAGGTGCGCGAGCGGCGCGGCCTCGCCTACTACGTCTTCGGCACGAACCACAGCTACACCGACGCGGGCTCGCTCTACTCGCAGGCGGGCGTCGACATCACCCGGATCGACGAGGCGGTGACGACGATCGCCGGCGAGCTGCGCAAGGCCGCCGCCGAGCCGATCCCGGCCGAGGAGCTCGAGAAGGCGCGCAACTTCGCGAAGGGCCGCTTCGTGCTCGGGCTCGAGAGCCCGCAGGGGCTGATCGTCTTCGGGCTGCGCAAGGAGGTGCTCGAGGGCCGCGCCCCCGACCCGGAGGAGGTGCTCGCCGGGCTCGACGCGGTCACCGGCGAGGACGTGCAGCGCGTCGCCCGGGACCTGCTGCGCGACGAGCGGCTCCGGCTCGCCGTGATCGGCCCGTTCGACGACGCCGCCCGCTTCGAAGCGCTCCTCGGCTAGCCGCCGTCAGCGCGATCGTCGGCGACTTCGCCTGCAGCACGAAACGCGACGGGGGAGCGCGAAGGCTCCCCCGTCGACGTCTCGAGCGAGTACGTGCCGCAGGGAGCTAGGACTCCGCCTCCTGCGCCTTCTCGTCCTCCGCCCGGTGCTGGATCTCCGAGACGACCGTCGGATCGGCGAGCGTCGTCGTGTCCCCGAGGGGGCGGTTCTCCGCAACGTCCCGCAGCAGGCGGCGCATGATCTTGCCGCTGCGGGTCTTCGGCAGCTCGGGAGTGAACACGATGTTCGCCGGCTTCGCGATCGCGCCGATCTTCGTCGCCACGTGGTCGCGAAGCTCCGCGAGCTTGTCGATGCTCGCCTCCCGTCCCGCCTTCAACGTCACGTACGCGACGATCGCCTCGCCCGTGATGCTGTCCTTGCGCGAGCAGACCGCCGCCTCGGCGACGTCCTGATGATCGACGAGCGCCGACTCGACCTCGATCGTCGAGATGCGGTGGCCCGACACGTTCATCACGTCGTCGACTCGACCGAGGAGCCAGAAGTCGCCGTCCCGGTCGATCCGGGCGCCGTCGCCGGCGAAGTACGTGTTCTCGTACTTCGACCAGTACGTGTCCCGGTAGCGCTGGTCGTCGCCGAAGATGCCTCGCAGCATCGCCGGCCAGGGCTTCTTCAGCACGAGGTAGCCGCCGCCGCCCGGCCCCACCTCGTTGCCCCGCTCGTCGAACACCCCGGCCTCGACGCCCGGGAACGGCTTGGTGGCCGCGCCCGGCTTCGTCGTCGTCACGCCGGGGAGCGGCGTGATCAGGATCATCCCCGTCTCGGTCTGCCACCACGTGTCGACGATCGGTGTCCGATCGCCGCCGACGTGCTCGCGGTACCAGATCCACGCCTCCGGGTTGATCGGCTCGCCCACGGAGCCGAGCAGGCGCAGCGACGACAGGTCGTGCTGCTGCGCGAACTCGGGCCCCCACTTCATGTGGGCACGGATCGCCGTCGGCGCCGTGTAGAGGATGCTCACCTTGTACCGCTCGACGATCTCCCACCAGCGGTCCTTGTCGGGGAAGTCGGGCGTCCCCTCGTACATGACCGAGGTGGTCCGGTTCGCGAGCGGCCCGTACACGATGTAGCTGTGTCCGGTGATCCAGCCGATGTCGGCGGCGCACCAGTAGACATCCTCGTCACGCTTGAGGTCGAAGATGTAGTGGTGCGTCGTCGAGGTGCCGACGAGGTAGCCACCCGTGGTGTGGATGATCCCCTTCGGCTTCGCGGTCGTGCCGCTGGTGTACATGAGGAACAGCAGGTCCTCGCTGTCCATCGGCTCGCACGGGCACGACGCCGGATCGTCCGAGACGTCGGCCTCGAGCTCGTGCAACCAGTGGTCACGTCCGTCCTGCATCGGCACGTCGCCGCCGGTGCGGCGGAGGACGACGCTCGCGCGGACGCCGGGGGCGGCCGCCATCGCGTCGTCTGCGGTCTTCTTCAACGGCACCGTCGAGCCGCGCCGCCACGCTTCGTCCTGCGTGATCAGCACCTCGCACGCCATGTCGTTCATCCGGCCGGACAGCGAGTCGGCCGAGAACCCTCCGAACACGACGGTGTGCGGGGCGCCGAGCCGCGTGCACGCGAGCATGGCGACCGCGAGCTCCGGCACCATCCCCATGTAGATCGCGACCGGCGTGCCCTTCTTGACGCCGAGCTTCTTCAGCGCGTTCGCGAACCGGACGACGTCCTTCTGCAGATCGGCGTACGTGATCTGCCGCCGGTCGCCGACGGGCTCGCCTTCCCAGTAGTACGCCGTCACGCCGCCATCGCCGGCCTCCACGTGCCGGTCGACGCAGTTGAAGCAGACGTTGAGCTTGCCGCCCAGGTACCACTTCGCGTACGGGGGTTCCCACTGGTAGAGCTCGGTGAAGGGCTCGAACCACGTGACGCGCTCGCGCCCCTCACGTTCCCAGAACGCATCGAAGTCCTGGTCGTAGATGTCTGCCTTCGCGTTCGCCTGCGCCGCGAATTCCTCGGACGGCGGATAGCGCCGCTCCTCGAGGAACATCGTCTCGATCGCGTGGCCTGTCTCACTCGCCAAGACCTGGCCTCCTCTCTATGGGCGTCTACCGGGCATCGTAGGTCAGCTGACGAGTGGGGTGCCGACCGGAAGCACCGTCTTGCCGGCGGTGCCGTTCATGACACCCGCAGCGGAGGTGTAGAAGGCGACCGCCGCCGTGGCGATGCCCATCCAGCCGCCGGCGTGCAGCCACCACGCGGTGCCGCCGTGCGAGAGGTTGAAGAAGCCGATCACGAGCAGGATCTCCGTGATCTCCAGCGTCAGGAAGACGAGGAAGACCGCCCCGTTCACGCGCATGCTCCCCAGCAGCATGTACGTGTTGAAGATCGCGAACGCGAACAGGTACCAGGCGAGCGCGTTCGTCAGGTCGCCGCCTGCGAACCCGCCGAGGAACTTCGTCGTCTCGGCGAGGATGACGAACAGCCCGAGACCCATCCAGAAGGCGCCGTACGTGGAGAACGCCGTCGCGCCGAACACGTTCCGGTTGCGGAACTCCCACATCCCCGCCAGCAGCTGCGCCATCCCGCCGTAGAAGATCGCCGGTCCGACCCAGATCAGGTCGGGGATCCACGACGCGTTGTGGCCGCTGAGCAGGAACGTGGTCAGTGCGAACCCTGCGAGCCCGAGCGGAGCCGGGTCGGCGGCCGGGGTGCTCTCGACAACCTGCACCGGCCGTTCAGGGGACATTGCACTCATGCAACACCGCCTCCTTATAGGTCGGTGCCGGCGCATGCGGCCCACTCGGGCCGCCGTCGGCACCGATGTGACGCTCGTCACTCTCTCGCACCGATCGGACGGACGTCAAGCGGACCCCGATAGGTGACAGGTGTTACGGCTCGAGCGCGTACGGGTAATCGGTGACGACCTCGACCCCGTTTTCGGTCACGACGAGGATGTCCTCGAGGCGGACGCCGCCGTAGCCGGCGCGGTAGAGGCCCGGCTCGAGCGTGATCACGTCGCCCGGGACGAGGTCGTCGCCCGAGCGGGAGATCCGCGGGCTCTCGTGCACCTCGAGCCCGACGCCGTGCCCGAGCCCGTGGAAGAAGCCGCTGTCGAGCACCTCGCCCGGCTGCTTCGTGAGCGGCGTCGGGTAGCCGTGCGACGGCGAAGAGGTCGCACACCTGCTGCATCAGCGCCTTGCCGTTCACGCCCGGGCCGGCCGCCGCGGTCGCGAGCTCGAGCGCCTCGCGGCAGAGCCCGTGATAGGTGCGCAGCTCGTCCGGAACGTCGCCGACGACGTAGGTGCGGGTCATGTCGGTGAAGACTCCGGTCTCGCGGTCGCGCGGGAAGAGGTCGAACACGATCGCCTCGCCCGCGGCGATCTGCCCGGAGCCCATCTCGTGGCCGATCGCGGTCTGCGCGCCGTGCGAGACGATGAACTCGTCGGCGGCCGCGCCGTGGGCGCCGAAGACGCGCTCGACCTCGAGCTTGAGCCGCTCGCACGTGAGCGGCTCGCCGCCGAGGACGAGCAGGCCGTCGCGCGACGTCGGCGCGGCGGAGCATCTCGCGGGCCGTGTCGAGCGCGGCCTCGCAGCCCCGCTGCGCGCGCCGCAGCCCCGCGAGCTCGGGTGCGGTCTTGCGACGGCGGCGATCCTCGAAGCGCTTCCGGTCGACGACGATCTCCACGCCGCTGCCGCGCAGGTGGTCGGCGAGCTCGAGCGGGAACGTCGCCGGGACGACGGCGGCCGCGACCCCGAGCTCCGCGAGGGCGCGGACGTACACCTCGAGCTCGGCCTCCGCCGCGGGCGTTCCCGCCGCGAGCAGCTCGTCCATCCCGAACCGCTCCGGCGACAGCGCCTCGATCCCCGGATCGGCGGCGACGAGACGCGGCACCTCGAACGCGCTCAGGACGGCCGTCCGGGTTCCGTCCCGGTCGACGTAGAGGAACGGATCCGGCACCGCGAGCGGCACCTCGTGGCGCATCTCCGGCGAGCGGATCGAGTCGGCGTAGAGGAGCAGCGCGGGCATGACCGGGATCCTATGCAGCGCTCCGCGCTCGGCGGGCGCCCGCCGGTATGTTCAGGGGGTGGAGCCGCTCGAGCGCGCACGGGAGCTGATCGCGAGCTGGGACGAGTCGCTCCGGCGGGAGCTGCCCGCCGGCGCGGACATCTTCGACGCGCACACGCACCTCGGCACCGACATCGACGGCATGGTCGGCCGCTACGAGGAGCTCGAGGGGCTGATGGACCGCTACGGCGTCTCGCGCTGCTTCGTCTTCTGCCTCGACGAGCCCGACCGGCAGCCCGGCTTCCGCGCCGGGAACGACCGGACGCTCGCGTTCGCGGCGCGCTCGAACGGGCGGATGATCCCGTTCGTCCGGCTCGCGCTCGACGAGGGGCCGATCGAGGAGGCGCGCCGCTGTCTCGACCTGGGCGCGCGCGGGATCAAGCTTCATCCGCGGGCGCAGCGCTTCGCGCTCGACGACGACGCGGCTCGCGCCGGTGTTCGAGCTCGCGGCCGAGCGGCGGGTGCCGATCCTGATCCACGGCGGCCGCGGGCTGCCGCCGATCGCGGACGGCCTCAACCGGCTCGTCGACGCCAATCCCGGGGCGCAGCTGATCATCGCGCACGCCGGCATCGCCGACCTCGCCGCGCTCGCCGGCCACTTCGCCGGCAAGGCGGGCGTCTTCTTCGACACGTCGGTCTGGAGCCCGATCGACCTGCTCGGCTTCTTCCGCCTCGTCCCGCCCGAGCAGGTCGTGTACGCGTCGGACTACCCGTACGGGGGTGCGTCGAGCTCGCTCCTGATCGCGCTCCACACGGCGCGGCTCGCCGGGCTCGACGAGAACGACATCCGCGGCATGCTCGGCGGCAACGCGAACGGGATCGCCGACGGGCCGCCGCCGCGCGAGCCGACGACGCCGCGCGGGCCCGAGCTGCTCTCCCAGCCGCTCGCGCTCGCCCGGGTGCACCAGTACCTGACGATGGCGACCCCGCTGCTGTGGACGCGCCAGCCGGACACGATCGGGGCGCTCGGGCTCGCGCTGAACGCCTGCGAGGGAGGCAACGGGAGCGGCGCGCCCGACGAGCTCGACCGGATCCGCGAGCTCCTCCTCGTCGCGCGCGACCTGTGGGCGAAGCTGCCCGACGCCGCGGACACCGACGAGGCGCGGGTCGTCTCGCGGACGACGTTCCGGCTGCTCCATCTCGCCGACATCGTGGCGGTGACGAGCTGTGCCTGAGGTGCGGCTCGTCGTGAACGGCGGCGAGCACGCCGTCGAGGCGCCGGTCGGGATGAGCCTCGCCCAGCTCCTGCGCGAGGAGCTCGGGCTGACCGGGACGAAGATCGCGTGCAACGAGGGGCACTGCGGCGCCTGCACCGTGCAGGTGGACGGTGTGCCCGTGCTCTCGTGCATCACGCTCGCGCACACGGTCGAGGGCGAGGTGACGACGATCGAGGGTCTCCGCGACCATCCGCTCGTCGACGCGTTCGTGCGCGCCGACGCCGTCCAGTGCGGCTTCTGCACCCCCGGCCAGATCGTCTCCGCCGCGGCGCTCGTCGCGTCGAGCCCGGAGCCGACGCGCGAGGAGATCCGCCATCGCATGGCCGGGAACCTCTGCCGCTGCGGCACGTACCCGAAGATCGAGGAGGCGATTCTGTCGTGGCGCGACTGATCCGCACCGAGAAGGAGGTCGAGGGCCGCTACGAGGAGGTGTGGCTCGTCGTCGAGGAGGATCCGCTCGAGCAGTGGCCGGCGGGGCCTCGTGACGTCGTCGGGCGGCCCGCGCGTGCGGAAGGACGGCCCCCAGCGGGCGCGCGGCGAGGCGCGCTACACGGCCGATCTGCAGCTGCCCGGGATGCTGCACGCGGGAATCCTCCGCTCGCCGCACGCGCACGCCCGGGTGAAGCGGATCGACCTCGCGCCGGCGCTCGCGCTGCCGGGCGTGCGCGCCGCGATCGGGCCGGGCGAGGCGCCGCTGCTCGTCGACGAGGCGGGCTTCAACGGTGCGCCGGTGGCGGCGGTCGCGGCGGACACGTACGGCCAGGCGCGGCGCGCGCTGCAGGCGATCGAGATCGAGTGGGAGCCGCTCGAGGTCGTGCTCGACCCGGAGGAGGCGGTGGCGAAGGAGCTCCTGACGATCGAGCCGCGGCGCTACGAGCGCGGCGACTTCGAGCGGGCGCTCGCCTCGGCGGACGTCGTCGTCGAGGGCGTCTACCGGACGCAGACCGTCCTCCACAACTCGATGGAGACCCACCAGGCCGTGTGCGAGTGGATCGGCGACATGCTCCACGTGCACATCTCGACGCAGTACATCTGGGGCGTCCGCGAGGCGGTCGCCGAGGAGCTCGGGCTGCCGCAGGACAAGGTGCGCGTCGTCTGCGAGGTGATGGGCGGCGGCTTCGGCTCGAAGAACGGGCCCGGACGAGTACACGTTCGTCGCCGCGGAGCTGGCGCGGCGGACGGGGCGGCCGGTGCGTTGCGGCCTGACGCGGCGCGAGGAGAACACGGCGGCCGGCAACCGGAACGCGACGATCCAGAAGCTCGACGGTCGGCGCCCGCCGGGACGGGACGATCGTCGCGCTCGGCGGCGAGTTCGTGAACGCGGTCGGCTGGTCCGGCTGGTGCTCGTCCACCGAGGGGCCGATGCAGATGCTCTACGCGTGCGACAACGTCCGCACGGTCACGTTCGGCGCGAAGGTGAACACGCCGCCGATGAAGGCGTTCCGTGCGCCCGGGTTCGTCGAGGGGACGTTCGGGCTCGAGTGCCTGATCGACGAGCTCGCGGCCACGCTCGACGTCGACCCGTTCGAGCTGCGGCGGCGCAACTACGCCGCCGCGAACGAGGGGAGGCCGTACTCGTCCAAGCGGCTCGACGAGTGCTACCGGCTGGCCGAGAAGCACTGGGAGCGGCGCCACGAGGTGCGGTCGCGCTCCGACGACACGTGGCGCTACGGGGTCGGGATGGCGAGCCAGATCTGGTACGGCGGCGGCGGGCCGCCCTCGTACGCGTGGACGCGCGTCGGCTCCGACGGGCGCGTCTCGGTGATCACGGCGATGCAGGACATCGGCACCGGGACGGGCACGGCGATGGCGCAGATCGCGGCCGAGGAGCTCGGGCTGCCGCTCGACCGGGTGGACGTCGTGCTCGGCGACTCGGCGCGCGGGCCGTATGCGTCGATCTCCGCCGGCTCGTCGACGCTGCCCTCGATGGGGCCGGCGGTGCGCGCGGCCGCGGCCGACGCGAAGCGGCAGATCCTCGAGCTCGCGGCGCAGCGCTACTCGGTGGCCGAGGGCGACCTCGACCTCCGCGGCGGCAACGTCGTCTCCGCGGACGGCACGGTGTCGGTTCCGGTCGAGGAGGTCGTCGGCCTGCTCGGCTCGGCGCAGCTCCTCGGCAAGGGCGCGCGCGGGCCGAACCCGGCCGGGATGAGCGTGCTCACGTTCGGCGTCCAGGTGGCCGAGGTCGCGGTCGACGTCGAGACCGGCGAGGTGCGCGTGCTGCGGGTCGCCGCGATCCACGACGTCGGCCGGATCGTCAACCCGCTCGGCGCCGAGAGCCAGGTCGAGGGCGGGATCATCCAGGCGATCGGGCACACGCTCTCGGAGGAGCGGCTCCTCGACCCGGAGACGGGCCGGACGCTGACGACGACGCTCGAGTCGTACCGCATGCCGACGATCGCGGACGTGCCCGAGATCGTGGCCGAGTTCGTCGACGAGCCCGACGAGCACCTGACGAATCTCGGCTCGAAGGGGCTCGGCGAGCCGCCGATCATCCCGACGGCGGCCGCGATCGCGAACGCGATCCGCGACGCGACCGGCGCGGACGTCCACGAGCTGCCGATCTCGCGCGAGGAGCTGCTGCGGGCGCTCGAGGAGGCGCGCCGCCGCGCGCGCGAGGGAGCGAAGGAGCAGGTTGGAGCTCGTTAGGGCGGAGACGCTCGCCGACGTCGAAGGCGGCGTGCCGCTGTGGGGCGGGACGGAGCTCGTGCCGCTCGTGCGGGACGGCATCGTCCAGGCGGAGCGGCTCGTGGACGTCCGCGGCGTCGTGCCGCGGGGGATCGACGGCGGCCGGATCGGCGCGGGCACGACGCTCGCGGAGCTCGAGGCGGATGCGGGCGTGCCGGACGCGCTCCGGGAGGCGTGCCGGCTCGCGGCGTCGCCGCAGCTGCGGGCGATGGGCTCGGTCGGGGGCAATCTGCTGCAGGAGACGCGCTGCTGGTACTGGCGGCTGAAGTACCCGTGCCGCCTCCACGGCGGCGACCGCTGCCACGCCCGGGAGGGCGAGCATCGCGAGCATGCGATCTTCGCGAACGAGTTCTGTGCGTCGGCGCACCCGTCGGACGTCGCGGCCGCCCTCGTCGCGCTCGGCGCGCGGCTGCGGACGACGCGGCGGGAGCTCGCGCTCGCGGAGCTGTACCGGCTCCCGGACGCGTCCGATCCGCGCACGACGACGCTCGAGCCGGACGAGCTGCTGCTCGAGCTCGAGCTGCCGCCGGTCGAGGCGAGCGTCTACCTCAAGGCGATGGACCGGAAGCGCTGGGCGTTCCCCCAGGTCGGGGTCGCCGCCGCGCGCGTGGCCGGCGAGACGCGCTTCGCGCTCGCCGGGGTGGCGCCGATCCCGTGGCGCCTCGAGGGCGAGGCCGACCTGGACGGTGCGACGCCGCTGCCACGGACGGCCTGGAAGGTCACCGTCGCCCGGGCGCTCGTCCGCCGTGCGGCGGCCGCGCTCGCAGCGCTCTAGTCGCGCGACGGTGGCCGAGGAGCCATGGCGTATTCGGACACGTCCGGTGCCAGGCACCGGACGTGTCCGAAGCGAGACGCACGGGCTGCCGCGATGCGGCTGGCAGAGCGGCCCGCGAATGGCCATGTCGGTTGTGGCCGTGTCCCGGTGCCTGGCGCCGGCCGGGCCCCGGCGGACGTGGTGATCGGGGCGTGAGCGTCCGCACCGGACGTCGGCCCCGGCGGACGTGGATGATTGGGACGTGAGCGTCCACGCCGTCGTCCTCGCCGCCGGAGCCTCGTCCCGGTACGGCGCCTCGCCGCCGAAGCAGGCCGTGCTCCTGCCCGCCGTGCTCGCGGCGCTCCGCCGGGCCACGACGCTCGACGGGATCCTCGTCGTGCTCGGCGCCCACGACCTCGAGGCCGACGCGGACAGCGTCCGCAGCCCCGACTGGGAGCGCGGGCCGGGCGCCTCGCTCCGCTGCCGGCCTCGCCGCGCTTCCGGAGGACGCCCAGGCCGCCGTCGTCGTCCTCGCCGACGGGCCCGACCTCGACCCCGCCGCGGTCGACCGTGTCGTCGCTTCGTGGCGCGCGGACGGCGGCGACGCGGTGGCCGCCTCCTACGGTGGCCTCCGCCTCCACCCGGTCCTGCTCGCCCGCTCCCTCTGGGCTGCCGTCCCCGACGAGGGCGCCCGACCGCTCCCCGCACGGCTCGTCGCCGTGCGACGACCTGACGCCGCCGGGCGACGTCGACCTCCCGCCCGCTCCGGGCTAGTCGAGCGGGATCCGCAGCGCCGCGAGCTTCTCCCGCAGCTCTGCCGGCATCTGCTCGTCCACGGCCTGCCGGACGTAGATGCGCAGGCTCTCCTCGAACCGGTAGCGCCGCCGGCAGTAGTCGCACTGCTCGAGATGCGCCTCCGCCTCGACCATCTCGTCCTCGGTGAGGATCCGGTCGAGATACGGCTGCATCATCTCCTCGCAGTGCGCGCAGGGGTCCTTCATGTTCCCTCCACCGTCGTTGTCTCGGCCAGCTCGCGCTTGAGGATCCGGCGGCCCCGGTGCAGCCGCGACATGACCGTGCCGATCGGGATGTCGAGGATCTGCGCCGCGTCCTGGTAGCTGAAGTCGCCGATGTCCACGAGCACGACGACGTCGCGAAAGTCGTGCGGCACCGCGGAAAGCGCCGAGACGATGTCGTCCTGCGAGAGCCGCTCGACGACGCGCTCCTCGTCCGAGACGCCGTCGCCGTCGCCGGCGAGCCGGTCGTAGAGGAAGTAGTCGTTCGCCTCGAGCGGCTGCATCTGCGGCGCGCGCTGCTGGCGGCGCCCGCGGTCGATGTTCAGGTTCGTGAGGATCCGGAGCAGCCAGGCGCGGAGGTTCGTGCCCGGCGTGAACGAGCGCCAGCTCCGGAACGCGCGGGCGTACGTCTCCTGGACGAGATCGTCGGCCTCCTCGCGCGAGCCGGCGAGATGGCGCGCGACGCGGTAGACCTGATCGGAGAGCGCAAGCGCCTCCTCCTCGAAGCGCACACGGTCGCGCGCATCGCCGGCGAGACGCTGCGCCGTCCCCGCCTCGGGCGGTTCCGTCCCGTTGTGTCCGGCCTCCACGGCGAAAACCGTAGCAGCGTCGCTCACGGTCTTCGGAACGCCGCGACGGCGGTTCCTATTCCGTTCCGGGGCGGGCTAGACGCCGGCGGGGAGCTCGCGGAAGCCCGACTTCGAGAGCGCCTCGAGGAGGGCGTCGCGGCTCGTCCGCTCGTCGTCCCACGAGAGCATGACCTGGCCCATCAGATTCGCGTTCGCCGACTCGAGGCCGGCATGGCCCTCGAGCGCGCCCGCGAGCCGCATCACGCACTTCTCGCAGCGGATGCCGGTCACCTGGATCGTCTCGGTCTGGGTCGCCATCGCCGTCAGGCTACCGTCCGCGCGACGAGGTCCGCGGCGACAGCTTCCCGGCCTGCGCGGGCCGCCACCTCGAGCTGGCGCAGCGCCTCCGGCTCGGGCGGCTCGCCGCCGAGCAGCTCCGCGGCGAGCTCGCGCGCCCCGACCGCGCCGCCGCCGTCGGGGTGGAGCAGCACCGCGTCGAGCCCGTGCCGGGCCGCGGCCCAGCGGTTCTGGGCGTAGTCGCCGCGCGCCGCCGGGTCGGGCACGTGGGAGGGCGCCTGCTCGACGAGGGCGTGCAGCGCCCGGACGAGCAGCGCCGTGCGCTCGAGCGCCGTCGGCTGGTCGGCGATCCGGAGCTCGAGCGTGCCGAAGCGGGGATTCGGCCTGACGTCCCACCAGAGCCGCGTCTCGTCCTCGATCACCCCCGCCGCGACGAGCCGCTCGACCCAGGCGGCGAACCCCGCGTACGAGCCGAAGACCGGCGGCGCGCCGGCGCGCGGCAGCTCGCCGAGGATCGCCGCCCGCGCCGAGAGCATCCCCGTGTCGGCGCCGTCGGCGAAGGGCGAGTTCGCCGAGAGCGCGAGCACGACCGGAAGCCAGGGCAGCACCGCCTCGAGCCGCTCGTGACAGCGCTCGCCGCTCTCGAGGCCGACGTGGACGTGGAGCCCGTTCACGCCCTGGCGCCGGGCCGCGTGGCCGACGGTGCGGATCATCGCGAGGTAGCGCTCCTCCTGGACGACCGGCAGCGACTCGAGCGGCGCGGTCGGGTGCGCGCCGGCGGCCGCGAGCACGAGCCCGTGCGTCCGCGCGACGGCGGCGGCACCGGCGCGCAGCTCGGCGAGCGCCGCCACCGCCTCGTCCACGGTCGCGCAGACGCCGGTGTTCAGCTCGACGACGGAGGCGTGCATCTCCGTCTTCACGACGCCGGGTAGGTCGAGGCCGCGCGCGCCCTCGACGATCGCGGCGACGCCGGCCGCGGGCTGGAGCGTCTCCGCGTCGAGGATCATCAGCTCCTCCTCGACGCCGAGCGAGAGCGCCGGCGCGGAGCCGAAGCGGTCGGGGATCACTTGCCGCGGATGCCGTGCACGGGACGCCCCGCCGCCTCCCAGGCGTAGTACGAGGCGCTCGGCCCGTAGCCCTGCTCGTAGGAGACGACCCGCGGGTTGCGGCCGACCTCCTTCGCGCGCTGGGCGTGCCGGAGCAGGTTCGGGTCGTCCCGCTCCTCCCAGACGAGGACGAGGTGCGCGGCGGTCATGAACTCGGCCACGAACGAGCAGCCGGGCGCCGGGCACGGGAAGGGGTCCGTCTTGACGCAGAACCAGCCGGAGTGGTCGCCGCCGTCCTCGCTCCAGAGCTCCTCGTCGGAGACGAGGTCGTGCTCGACGACCCCCGCCCTGCCGGGCTGGATCTCCTCCCAATCCACGGCCGCAACGGTAGCCGCAGCCGGGCAAGGGTCGGCGAACTCGGAGGTGTCGTGCGCCTCGCTCGACCGCGCTCGAGCGAGGCCCGCAGTCGCCATGGCCTGTGCGCCGCACGCGCCGGCTCCGCCGGCGCGTGCGCTCTCGGAGCAGAAAAGCGAAGCGGTGCGAACGAGCGAGACAGACTAGAAACGGGGGCCCCGGGCAGGCGGTCGGGGCCCCCGTCTCATGCTCCTGGCCGCCGCGCTGGGCGGTTGCCGGGAGCCGGCCCCGAGGGGTACGGGGCCGAGCGGAACGGGTCAGCAGCCCGCCGAGAGCGGCTGCCTCCCGAGCTTGACCTGCACGTCCATCGTCTTCGCGCCCCGGACGATCTCCAGGTCCACCGAGTCGCCGGGCTGCTTCTGGTCGACGAGCGACGCGGAGCCGTTCGAGGCTCGAGACACCGACACCGTCCGCCTTGACGATGATGTCGCCGCCGAGCGGCCATGTGTTGCCGGCGAGCGTGACCTGCTCCGTCGCGCCGTGGAGGCCGGCCTTCGCGGCGGCCGAGGCGCGGCAGACCGAGCCGACGAGCAGCCCGTGCTGCACGGGGAGGTGGAAGAGCTGCGCGACGTCGGGGGCGATCGCCCGCGCCTCCACGCCGAGGAAGGCGTGGACGACGGCGCCCTTCGCGATCAGCTGCGCGGCGACGTTCTTCACCGTGTTGATGGGGATCGCGAAGCCGATGCCGATGTTGCCGCCGCCGCTGTCGGTCTGGATCTGCGAGTTGACGCCGACCACCTCGCCGTGCGGCGTTCAGGAGCGGCCCGCCGGAGTTGCCGTGATTGAGCGCGGCGTCGGTCTGGATCGCGTGGTCGATCGGGGCGCCGTCCGGGGCGACGATCTGCCGCTGGAGCGCGCTCACGATTCCGGACGTGATCGAGCGGTCCTCGCCGAGCGGGTTGCCGATCGCGACGACGGCGTCGCCGACGTTCACCAGGTCCGAGTTGCCGAGCTGCAACGGCGTCAGCGCGCGCGCCTTGGTCTTGACCTGGAGCACCGCGACGTCGGTGCTCGGGTCGCGGCCGACGATCGTCGCGGGCAGCCGCTCGTTGTCGGAGAAGCTGACGTCCACGCGCGAGGCGCCCTGGACGACGTGGTAGTTCGTGACGATGTGACCGGCCTTGTCGATCACGAAGCCGGAGCCGAGCGCCTCCTGGGTCTGGCTCTGCGGGCCGCTGAACCCGAACGGATCGAGGAGCGGGTTCGGCGCGACCGAGACGCGGCTCGTCGCGGTCACCTGGACGACGCCCGGTGCGGCCCGCTCGTAGATCGCGTGGACGGTGAGCTGCCGGCCGGCCGGCGCGAAGGACGTGTTGCCGCCGCTCGAGGAGCCGTCGCTCGCGAACACCTCGCGGACCGTGGTCGTGGTCGTCGAGAGGCCGCCGGCCGCGAACGCGATCCCGACGGCGATTCCCGCTCCGGCCGCCCCGGCGACGACGAGCGCACCGGACCGGGCGACGATCGAGCGAAGGGCGCCTGCAACCACCCGTCCGTTCTAGCCGGGCCGCGGTTCAACCGGGGTTACGGCGCGTTAAGTGCGCGTTAAGCGGGCCGCGGGGGCACTCGACGCCGGGCGGCGCGGCGCCCGAGGTCGTTCTGCTTGAATCGAGCCATGGTCGATCCCAGCGAGCTGCGCGTCGGAGACCGGAGCTACCGGATCTACCGGCTCGACGCGCTCCAGGCCCGCTGGGACGTCGCCCGGCTCCCGTACGCGCTGCGGATCCTGCTCGAGAACGTGCTGCGCAACGGGACGGAGGCCGAGGTCGAGGCGGTCGCCGGCTGGGTCGCCGACGCCGACCCCTCGCAGGAGATCTCCTTCATGCCCGCGCGGGTGCTGCTCCAGGACTTCACCGGCGTCCCCGCGATCGTCGACCTCGCCGCGATGCGCGACGCGATGCGCGACCAGGGCGGCGACCCGAACGCGATCAACCCGCAGATCCCGGCCGAGCTCGTGATCGACCATTCGGTGCAGGTCGACGAGTTCGCGTCGCGGCTCGCGATCGAGCACAACGTCGAGCTCGAGTTCGAGCGCAACCGCGAGCGCTACGCGTTCCTGCGCTGGGGCCAGAGCGGCTTCGACAACTTCAAGGTCGTGCCGCCGAACACCGGCATCTGCCACCAGGTGAACCTCGAGTACCTCGCGCGCGTCGTCGAGTCGCGCGACGGGTTCGCCTTCCCGGACACGCTCGTCGGCACCGACTCGCACACGACGATGGTGAACGGCCTCGGCGTGCTCGGCTGGGGCGTCGGCGGGATCGAGGCGGAGGCGGCGATGCTCGGCGAGGCGCTGTCGATGCTCGTGCCGCAGGTCGTCGGCTTCCGGCTGACGGGCGCGCTCCGCGAGGGCGCGACCGCGACCGACCTCGTCCTGACCGTCACCGAGATGCTGCGCCGCACCGGCGTCGTCGGCAAGTTCGTCGAGTACTTCGGGCCGGGCGTCGGCTCGCTCGCGCTCGCCGACCGCGCGACGCTCGGGAACATGAGCCCCGAGTACGGCGCGACGTGCGGCTTCTTCCCGGTCGACGACGTGACGCTCTCGTACCTGCGCCTCACCGGCCGCCCCGCGGAGCGGGTCGCGCTCGTCGAGGCGTACTGCAAGGAGAACATGCTCTGGCACGACCCCGACGAGCACCCGACGTACACGCAGGTCGTCGAGCTCGACCTCGACGACGTCGAGCCGTCGCTCGCCGGGCCGCGCCGCCCGCAGGACCGCGTGCCGCTCGCGCGGGCGAAGGAGGCCTTCGTCGAGGCGCTCGACACGTTCGGCGTCTCCTACGCCGCGAACGGCACGTACGACAAGGAGGTCGCCGACACGTTCCCGGCGAGCGACCCGACCACCGGCGACAGCGCCGCCGACGTCGACCCGGTACCGACGCACACGGCGATCGCGGCGAAGAAGCAGGTGCCGGTCGCCGGCACCGACTACGCGCTCGAGCACGGGTCCGTCGTGATCACCGCGATCACGTCGTGCACGAACACGTCCAACCCGTCGGTGATGATCGGCGCCGGCCTGCTCGCGCGCAACGCGGTCGAGCGGGGCCTGAAGCGCAAGCCGTGGGTCAAGTCGTCGCTCGCGCCGGGCTCGAAGGTCGTCACCGAGTACTACCGCCGCTCCGGCCTCGACCGCTACCTCGACGAGCTCGGCTTCAACCTCGTCGGCTACGGCTGCACGACGTGCATCGGCAACTCGGGCCCGCTGCCGGAGGCGATCAACGCGGCGATCACCGAGGGCGAGCTCGTCGTCTGCGCCGTGCTCTCCGGCAACCGCAACTTCGAGGCGCGCATCCACGGCGACATCAAGGCGAACTACCTCGCCTCGCCGCCGCTCGTCGTCGCCTACGCGCTCGCCGGCCGGATGGACATCGACCTGACGACCGAGCCGATCGGCCAGGACGACGACGGCAACGACGTGTACCTCCGCGACATCTGGCCGAGCGGCGAGGAGATCGACCGCGTGATCGGCGAGTCGGTGCGCGGCGAGATGTTCTCGAGCACGTACGCGGACGCGTTCACCGGCGACGAGCGCTGGCGCGCGCTCGACACGCCCGACGGCGAGCTCTACGACTGGGATCCCGACTCGACGTACGTGCGGCTGCCGCCGTACTTCCAGGACATGACCCGCGAGCCCGGCACCGTCGAGGACCTCGAGGGCGCGCGCTGCCTCGTCATGCTCGGCGACTCGGTCACGACCGACCACATCTCTCCCGCCGGCTCGATCCGGCCGGACTCGCCCGCCGGGCAGTACCTCACGGGCCACGACGTCGAGCGGCGCGACTTCAACTCGTACGGGTCGCGGCGCGGCAACCACGAGGTGATGGTGCGCGGCACGTTCGCGAACGTCCGCCTCCGCAACCAGCTCGTCCCCGGCAGCGAGGGCACCTGGACGGCGCACCTCCCCGACGGCGAGGAGGGCTCGATCTTCGACGTCGCGATGCGCTACCGCGCCGAGGGCGTGCCGACGATCGTGCTCGCCGGCAAGGAGTACGGCTCCGGCTCGTCGCGCGACTGGGCGGCGAAGGGGCCGAACCTGCTCGGCGTGCGCGCGGTGATCGCCGAGTCCTACGAGCGGATCCACCGCTCGAACCTGCTGATGATGGGCGTGCTGCCGCTCCAGTTCCTGCCGGGCGAGAGCCGGGAGTCGCTCGGCCTCACCGGCCGCGAGGAGTTCTCGATCGTCGGGATCGACAACGCCGAGGCGAGCGAGGTCACGGTTCGCGCCGACGGGAAGGAGTTCCGCGCCCGCGTCCGGCTGGACACGCCGCGCGAGCGCGAGTACCTTCGCCACGGTGGGATCCTCCGGTACGTCCTCCGCAGGCTCCTCGCGGGCTGAGCTCTGGGACCGCGTCGTCGAGGGCATCCTCGCGACGCCGGGCGCGCTGCCCGAGCCCGTGCGGCGCGCGATCGCCGCGGGCGACGACCCGGCCGAGCTCGCGCCGCTCCTCGCGAAGGTGCGCCGCGAGGCCTACAAGATCGTCGACCGCGACGTCGCCGGGCTCGACGAGGACGCGGTGATCGAGGCCGCGCTCGCGGCGGCGCTCACGGTCTCGCTCGACCGGCGCGGCGCGGCGCTCGCGGCGCTGGAGGCGCGGCGGGATGAGGCTCGCGTGCATCGAGCACGGCCACACGGGCGAGGCCGCCGAGCAGGTGGCGGCGATGCGCGCGCAGGGCTACGTCTCCGACATCGCGCTCGCGCTCCGCTACCGGCCGGAGCTCTTCGGGCGCCCCTTCTCGGAGCTGCTGCAGGACGTGATGAAAGGGCCGTCCGACTGGACGGAGGCCGAGCGCGAGCTCTTCGCCGCGTTCGTCTCGGCCCAGAGCCAGTGTCCGTTCTGAACGGAGGCCCACGGCGCGGTCGCGTCGTATGCCTTCGGAGATCCGGCGTTCGTCGAGGCGGTGCTGACGGACTTCGAGACGGCGCCGATCGGTGACGGCCTGCGCGAGACGCTGCGCTTCCTGCGGACGATGACCGTCGCGCCCGAGACGCTCGGGCCGGCCGACGCCGCGCGGGTGCTCGCCGCCGGCGTCTCGCCGGAGGCGCTCCGGGACGCCGTCGACGTCGCGGCGGGCTTCAACCTCATCACCCGCTTCGCCGACACGATCGGCGCCCGCGCCCATTCGGTGCAGGGGCTCACGCAGGAGCAGGCGATCGCCGTCGGCGGCCGCCTGTTCGAGCGCGGGTACGCGTAGCGGCTAGCTCCCGAGCACGCCGAGGTTGTAGCCGAGCTTCTTCAGCTTCGCCGCGGCCGTTTGCGCAGCGGCGATCTCCTTCGAGCTCGACAGCCCCTGGACCGTCGCGAGCACGGCGTTCATGTCGCCCTTGTCGGCCGCGGCCTTCAGCGCCCCGAGCTGCTTGTCGATCGCCCGCAGCGCGGTGACGAACGTCGCGTTCGCCTGCACGGCCTCCGCTGGGCGGCGTCAGCGACTCGAGGTCGTTCGGCGGCCTTCTTCAGGCCCGTCTGCGCCTTCGCGACGGCCGTCTTCAGTCCCGCGAGCGAGGTCGTGTTCGAGGAGATGGCCGTGATCGCCTGCTCGAGCGACTTCCCGTCGGCCTGCACGCGCTGCTCGTACTGCGCCTTCGTGAGGGCCTTGCTGCCGCCTCCGCCGCCTCCGCCGCAGCCGGCGACGAGTGCCGCCACCGCGAGGATCGCGAGCCCTGCGGCGCCCTTGTGCCTGCGCATTCGCAGCTCCTTTCGCCCCCTGTTTGCGCGACCTTACGCGTTTCGGCGGTCGCGTCCATCCGGGTTCGCCCGTTAGTCTCCTGCGACCGGGGTGCCGCGCAGGGGGCGCGGCTGAGATCACACCCGCCGAACCTGATCCGGGTAATGCCGGCGAAGGGAGGAACCATGGACGATCGGACGCCGAGCTGGGGGATCACCCCGGTGCCGTCGCGCCTGCGCACGCTGGGCGCCCTCGACACGGGGATGCTCTGGGGGAGCCTCGGGCTGAGCCTGCTCGTGCTCGTCGCCGGGACGGTGCTCGTGCCGGCGCTCTCGCTGCGGGACGCGCTGCTCGCGATCCTCGTCGGCGGCGTGTTCGGGAACGTGCTGCTCGGGCTCGCCGCGCTGATCGGCGCCGACGCGGGCATGCCGGCGATGGTGCTGCTGCGGGCGCCGCTCGGCCGCGCCGGCTCCTGGGCGCCGACCGCCCTCAACGTCCTCCAGAATCTCGGCTGGACGATCTTCGAGGTGCTCGTGATCGCGACCGCGGCGTCCGCGCTGTCGGAGCGCGTGTTCGGCTTCCACGCGCTCTGGGTCTGGAAGCTCGTCGCGGCGGCCGCGGCGACCGTGCTCGCGCTCCTCGGCCCGGTCGGCTTCGTCCGCGCGTGGGTGCGCCGCTTCGCGCTCTGGGTCGTGCTCGCCTCGCTCGGCTACCTGACCTGGTGGACGCTCCACGACGCGCACCTGTCGGCGCTCTGGTCGGCGCCCGGCAAGGGCGGCTTCCCGAGCTTCTGGCAGGGCGTCGACCTGATGGTCGCGATGCCGGTGTCGTGGCTGCCGCTCGCGGCCGACTACACGCGCTTCTCGCGCAGCCGCCGCGGCGCCTTCTGGGGCACGACCGATCGGCTACTTCCTCCCGAACGTGTGGCTGTACGGGCTCGGCGCGATCCTGCTGCTCACGCGCGGGCTCGCCGACGCGCCGTCGGTGCTGACGGCGGTCGCGACCGGCGGGGCCGCCGCCGCGGTCGCGCTGCTCGCGCTCGGCGTCGACGAGACGAAGGAGCCGTTCGCGAACGTCTACTCGGCCGCGGTCTCGCTCCAGAACGTCGTGCCCGGCGTGTCGCAGCGGCTGCTGATCCTCGTCGTCGCCGCGGTCTCGGCCGGCGGCGCGTTCGCGATCGACCTCGTCCAGTACGCGAGCTTCCTGCTCCTGCTCGGCTCGTTCTTCGTGCCGCTCTTCGGCGTGCTGCTCGCCGACTGGCTGCTCGCCGGCGGCGCCTACCGCGAGCGCGACGTCTTCGGGGCGCCCGCCGTCCGGCCGGGGCAGCTCGCCGCGTGGCTCGCCGGCTTCGCGCTGTACCAGTGGCTCTCGCCCGTCGGGCCGAGCTGGTGGACGAGCATCGTCGAGCACACGCATCCCGGCCAGGGGGCGCTCGGCGGCTCGCTGCCGAGCTTCGCCGCCTCGTTCGGGCTCGCGCTCGCACTCGGCGCGGCGGTGCGGCTCCGCCCGGCGAGGCGACGGCGGCCGAGTAGCGAGACCGCGCCGCGGGCGCGAAAGTCCCGGCGCGGCGCCGCCGATAACGGGCGCGAGGGCCGATGCGACTTGTACCGGTCGACCAGCTGCACTCCGGAGACCGGCTTGCCCGGGACGTCTGCGTCGGTCCGTCCGACGATCTCCGCTGCTGCGGGCGGGCGTGCGCATGTCCCGGCCACTACGTCGACGGCCTGCTCCGGGCCGACGTCCGCGCGGTGTACGTGGACGACGCCCTGAGCGACGGGATCGAGCCGATCGAGCCGATCTCCGAGCGGACGCGGGAAGCAGGCGACGCGCTCGCTCCGCAAGGCGTTCGGGACGATCACGCGCGACAGCGGCGGCGCCGTGCCGGGCGTTCCCGAGCAGATGCTCGCGACGCTGAAGGAGCTCGCGCGGATGATCGTCGAGGACGTCTCGAGCTGCGGCGAGGCTGCCGTCGCGATCAACGACCTCGCGACCCACGACACGTACACGCTCCAGCACTCGATCGACACCACGGCGGTCGGGCTCCTGCTCGCCCAGCGCCTCTGGACGCACCACGGCTGGATCGACGGACGGGGCGCCCGCCGCTGGGACCGGCACCGAGCAGCGCCTCGTCCTGCTCGGCCAGGCGCTGCTCCTGCACGACGTCGGCAAGCTCGCGCTGCCGCCGGAGGTGCTGCAGAAGCCGGGCCCGCTGACGCCGGAGGAGCGCGAGCTCGTCGACCAGCACCCCGACATCGGCTACACGATGCTCGCCGGAGCGGCCACGCTGTCGCCGCTCGTCAAGGACGTCGTGCGCCACCATCACGAGCGCTGGGACGGATCCGGGTACCCGAGCGGCAAGGTCGGGCCGCATACCTCCCAGTTCGCGCGGATCGCGGGCGTCGCCGACGTGTTCGACGCGATCAGCTCGGCGCGGCCGTACAAGGCCGCCGCCCCGGTGCACGTCGCGTACGACTTCATCGCCGACGGGGACGGGACGCTCTTCGACCCGGAGATCGTGGCGATGTTCCGGCGCACGGTCGCGCCCTACCCGCCGGGTCTCGCGGTCGAGCTGTCGGACGGGCGGCGGGGGATCGTCTCGGAGTGCCCTGCGAAACGCGGCCCACCGGCCGACCGTGCGGGTCGTCGCCGACGGCAGCGGACCGCTGGCGCAGCCGGTCGAGGTCTCGCTCGCCGACGAGCCCGGGCTGTCGGTCGTCGCGACCGACACGGCGCTGCCGCGCGCGGGCGAGGCGACGGCCGCAGCCTGACGCGGCGTCCGTACGGGCCGTCCCGGCGCGGCGGGCCGCGTACGCTAGCCGGATGAGGCCCGTCGGCGTGATCGGGCACCTGGCGCGCGACGTCGTCGAGGGCGGCCCCGCGCGAGTCGGTGGCGGCTCCTGGCACGCGGCGCGCGCGCTGCATCTGCTCCGCCGCGGCGCGATCGTCTGCGCCAAGTGCGCCGAGCGCGACGCCGGCTGCGTTCCGTCCGCAGCTCGCCGCGCTCGGCGTGCCCCTGTCCCTGGCGACCGGCGGCGAGACGACCGGCTTCTCGATGTCGTACGACGCGGAGGGCCGGCGGACGATGAACGTCGACTCGGTCGGCGAGCCCTGGTCGGAGGACGATCTGCCGTCCCGCCTGCTCCGCCGCGTCGAGTGGCTGCACATCGCGCCGCTCCTGCGCGGTGACGTCGACGCGGCGCTGCTGGAGCGGCTCGCCGCACGGACGTCGTCTCCTCCTCGACGGGCAGGGGCTCGTCCGCCGCCGCGAGCCGGGCCCGCTCTCGCTCGACGCCGACTACGACCGCGAGCCTGCTCCGCCACGTGACCGCGCTCAAGCTCGCCGAGGAGGAGGCCGAGGTCGTCGCCGGCGGCACCGACGCCGAGTCGCTGCGCGCGCTCGGCGTGCCGGAGGTCGTCGTCACGTTACGGCCTCGCGGGCTCGCTCGTGATCACGCGCGACGGCGCCGAGCACGTCCGGGCGCACGCGATCGAGGCGCGACCCGACCGGCGCCGGCGACGCGTTCGCGGTCTCCTACGCGGCGGCGCGCGCGGACGGGCACGGCCCGGTCTCGGCGGCGCGGCGGGCGACCGCGGTCGTGGCCGCGCTGCTCGGCGGGAGCCCGTCGTGATCGCCGCGGTGGGGACGGCGGCGGGCGTGCTCCTCGTCGACGTCGAGGAGGAGTCGCTGCTCGGCGAGGGCAGCGAGGTGCCCGAGCAGGAGCGGCCGCCCGTCGACCTGCCGCGCGTGGTCGCGGCCGCGGCGGCCGGCTCGACGGTCGTCGCGGTGGTGGAGCGGCGGCCGCCGCTGATGCTCTCCCACGACGGCGGCCGCACCTGGCGCGAGGCGGGCGGCGGCCTGCCGCCGGGCTTCGCGGTCGCGGTCGCGGCCGACGATCCCGACCGGATCCTCTACGCCGCGCGGAACCGGCTCTACGTCTCGCGCAACGGCGGCATCTTCTGGCAGTCGCTGCCGTTCGAGCTGCCGGACGTCGCCGCCGTCGCCTGGCTCGACTGAGCGCTCGTCAGAGACGGAACTCGCCGCGCGCGACGACGACGGCGCTGCCGCCGACCTCGATCCGCTCCACCGCGTCGGCGCTCCCGTCGACGCGCGCGTACAGCGTCGAGGGCCGCCCGATCTCGGCGCCCTGCGCGATCTCGATCTCCTCGCCGAACCCGATCCGCCCGTGCCGGGCGAGATGCAGCGCGAGCGGCCCCGCCGCGGAGCCGGTCGCCGGATCCTCGTCGACGCCGTGCCCGGGCGCGAACATGCGCGTCTTCCAGCGGGCGCCGGCGCCCGCGAAGCAGTTGACGCCGATCCAGCCGAGCCCGCGCAGACGCTCCCAGATTCGGCCGGAGCGCCGCCACCGCCTCCTCCGACGGAAGCGCGACGTACACGTGGCGCAGGCCGTTGTCGTACAGCTCGACGGGCAGCTCCGACCGCGCGACACCGAGCGCGGCCAGCAGCGCGTCCGCCTCCGCGGAACGGCTCGACCGACGGGAGCGGCTGCTCCATCCGGCCGAACACGATCCGGGCGCCCTCCCGCTCGAGCCGCACGGGCACGATCCCGCGGCCGGTCTCGATCCGGATCTCGCCCAGCTGGAGCGGCGCCGCGAGCACGAACGCCGTCCCGAGCGTCGGATGCCCGGCGAACGGGACCTCGCCGCCCGGCGTGAAGATCCGCATCCGCACGTGCCCGTCGCCCTCCGGCGGGTAGACGAACGTCGTCTCGGAGAAGTTCAGCTCGCGCGCGAGCCGTTGGAGCGTCCCGCTCCGGGATCTCGCGCGCGTCGGTGAAGACGCCGAGCTGGTTGCCCGCGAGCGGCGTGTCGGTGAAGACGTCGCAGACGACGTAGCGGAAGGCGGCCACGGCGCCGACTGTACCCGCGCCGGTTTCGATCGGCCGGACGACGCAATCGAACCGTGCGGAGAACCACCGAGGGCAGCTGCGACGCCCGCGAGCAAGACTTCATGTCAATTGGCAGCCGGGCGCCGTAACGGTGCCGGGCGTGAATGCGTTACCGCGGATGGCTGCCCGAAGAAACGCCCGACGGGAGGCTCCTCATGGCACGGAAGAACCTGGCAAGGCTGCTGGGTGCAGCAGCCACACTCACGGCGCTCGTCGCCGCGCTGACCGCATTCGGCGGCGGCGGCACGGCCCTGGGCTCGGCGGCCCAGGCGAACTACGCGCCGCAGAACACCTCGCCGCCGACGATCTCCGGCAGCCGCGACGGTCGACTCGACGCTGACCGCCACGACCGGGTCGTGGAACACCCAGTCCTCAGCCGACGTACGCGTACGCGTGGCAGCGCTGCAACTCGGCCGGGAACGGCTGCGCGGCGATCTCCGGGGCGACCGCGTCCACGTACAAGGTGCAGTCGGCCGACGTGGGCGCGACGCTGCGCGTCGCCGTCACGGCGACCGACTCGAGCGGGTCGACCTCGGCGACGTCCGCCCAGACCGCGGTCGTCGCGGCGACCGCGCCGGCCGGCCCCGCGGGAGCGATCAAGCTCGGTAACGGCAAGACGTCGATCCCCGCCTCGAGCGTCACGCTGCCGGCACGGCTCGTGATCGACGGCGTCCGGTTCCAGCCCAGCCGGCTGCACGGGCGCGCGTCGTTCCTCGCCCAGTTCCACGTCTCGGACACCCGCGGCTACGTCGTCCGCGACGCGCTCGTGTACGCGCTCGGCCTGCCGTACGCGTGGGTGAAGAACAGCACCGAGGTGGGCACCGCCCAGGACGGCTGGGCCTCGGTGACGATCACGCCGTCGGCCCAGCTTCCGACCAGCCGCGGCCACGCACTCGTGGTCTTCGTGCGGGCCCGCGTCCAGGGCCAGCCGGTCCTCGCCGGCAGCTCCGCCCGCCGGCTCGTCCAGGTGACGACGGGCGGCTAGAGGGACACCTCCCGGCCGAGCCGCGCCGCCTCCGCCCCGGTGGAGGCGGCGCGGCTCCCTCCCGCTGATACCGGCCTGTAAGCGGTCGGTAAAAGCTGCGTTTGCCGCCAGAAGCCTCGGGCAGGATGGATGGCAATCCGATTCAACAGGGAGGGTCGATGACACGCAGAATCCTGCCGCGCCTGCTGGGCGCCGCCGCAACCCTCGCCGCCCTCGTAGCAGCAGTGACCGCATTCGCGGGCAGCGGGTTCGCAGAAGGCTCAGCAGCACAGGCCAACTACGCGCCGACGAACACTGGCGCCGCCGGCGATCAGCGGCACGGCCCAGGTCGGCCAGACGCTGACGGCCTCGACGGGCAGCTGGCAGCTACCAGTCGACGCCGAGCTACACCTACCAGTGGGAGCGGTGCGACAGCGCCGGGAACAACTGCGGCACCGTCGGCGGCTCCACCGGCACGACGTACGGCGTCGGGAACGACGACGTCGGTCACACGTTGCGCGTCGTCGTGACCGCCCACAACGCCCAGGGCACGACCGCAGCGACGTCCGCCCAGACGGCCGCCGTCACGAGCTCCCGGCCCGGGCGGCGCGATCCCGATCGGCGGCGGGAAGATCTCGATCCCGGCGTCCTCGGTCACCCTCCCGAACCGGCTGATCGTCGACGGCGTCCAGTTCCAGCCCAGCCGACTGCACGGGCGCGCGTCGTTCCTCGCCCGGTTCCACGTGTCGGACGTCAACGGGCACTCCGTGCGCGACGCGCTCGTGTACGCGCTCGGCCTGCCGTACTCGTGGGTGCAGAGCTCGACCGAGGTCGCGACCGGCCAGGACGGCTGGGCGAGCATCACGATCACCCCGTCGGCGAAGCTGCCGACGAGCCGGGGCCACGCGCTCGTGGTCTTCGTGCGCGCCCGCGTCCCGGGCCAGCCGGTCCTCGCCGGCAGCTCCTCGCGCCGGCTCGTCCAGGTGACGACGGGCGGCTAGACCGACCGAGCCGCGCCGCCTCCGCCCCGGTGGAGCGGCGCGGCTCCCTTCGGTGACGGTCCCGTTCGCCGTCAGACGCCTCGGGCAGGATACATAGCAATCCGATTAAACAGGAGGATCGATGACTCGCAGATTCCTGCCGCGGCTGCTCGGCGCCGCCGCAACCCTTGCCGCCCTCGTCGCGCGCGGTGACCGCCTTCGCGGGCAGCGGGTTCGCAGAAGGCTCCGCAGCGCAGGCCAACTACGCGCCGAGCAACACGTCGCCGCCGACGATCAGCGGCACGGCCCAGGTCGGGCAGACGCTCACCGCGTCGATCGGCACCTGGACGTACCAGTCGACGCCGACGTACACGTACGCGTGGTCGCGCTGCAACGAGGTCGGCAGCTCCTGCTCGACGATCAGCGGCGCCACGGGCGCGACCTACGTGGTGCAGGCCGTCGACGGACACGACACGCTCCGCGTGACCGTGACGGCGAGCAACGCCCAGGGAAGCGCGAAGCGCGGTCTCGGCCCAGACGTCGCTCGTCCCGCTGGACACGAACGCGCTGAGGAGCTCGTCCGCCCCCGCGATCTCCGGCACCACGCAGGTCGGACAGACGCTGAGCACCTCGACCGGCAGCTGGATCTACCAGTCGGCGCCGACGTACACCTTCCAGTGGGAGCGCTGCGACACGGCGGGTAACAACTGCGCCGCGATCGGCGGCGCCACCGCGACGTCGTATCAGCTCAGAGCACCGCCGATCTGAGCCACACCCTGCGCGTCATCGTGACCGCCCACAACGCCCAGGGGACGGCCTCGGCGACGTCCGCCCAGACCGCCGCCGTCTCGAGCTCCGGCTCGACCGGCGTGGTCTCGATCGGCGGCGGCAAGACGTCCATCCCCGCGGCGTCGGTCGCCCTTCCCGACCGGCTGATCATCGACGGCGTGCAGTTCCAGCCGAGCCGGCTGACGAGCCGCGCAACGTTCCTCGCCCGGTTCCACGTCTCCGACGCGAACGGCCACTCCGTCAGCGGCGCCCTCGTGTACGCGCTCGGGCTGCCCTACTCCTGGATCACCAATGCCACCGAGGTGCAGACCGGCACCGACGGCTGGGCGAACGTGAGCATCACGCCGACGAAGCAGCTGCCGCTCCGCCGCGGCCACGCCCTCGTCGTCTTCGTGCGGGCCCGCGTCCAGGGCCAGGACGTGCTCGGCGGCACCTCGACGCGCCGCCTCGTCCAGGTCACGACCGCCGGCTAGCGGCTCGGGCAGACCGAGCGGGTTGAGGAGCGTCGCCTTCGCCTCGGCGGAGCGGCGCTCCTCCCCGCTCGAGACGGCCGCGAGCGACGCCCACGTCTGCCACTCGTTCGGGTCGAGCCGGACGGCCTCCCGGAACGCCAGGCGCGCCCCCGCGCGGTCGCCCGTCGCAAGCCGGGAGCGGGCGATCACCCGCCACGCCTCGGCCGACCAGGGCGCGTAGTCGAGCGCGCGGCGCGCGTCCGCAGCCGCCGTCGCGTACCGGCCCGCCGCCTGCGCGTCGTGGGCCGACGCGAGCGGCGCGCTGCCGGCGAGCCCGAGGATCGCGGCGGCGGCGAAGACGACGGCCGCCGCCACGCAGGCGAAGCGGACGCGACGGGGAAGCGGCGCCGCGCCGGGCCGCACGTGGACGGCGGCCGCCGCGCCGAGCACGAACACCGGCAGCGTGGCCGCCGCGAGCTCCCAGTCGAAGTCGACGGCGGCGTGGACGTCGTAGGCGACGAGCGCGGCGAGGAGCGGCGGCCCCCACGCCGTCCGGCGCAGGCGGAGCGCGGCGGCGAGCGGGAGCGCGAGCGCGGCGAGGAGCAGCGGCGAGCCCGAGCGGGCCGAGCTCGCCGAGCGTCTCGAGGTAGAGCGAGTGCGCCTCCACGGTCGAGAGCGTCGTGTCGCGCGTGCGCAGCCACCAGTTGACGTACGTGCCGGCGCCCGAGCCGAGCAGCGGGTCGGCGCGCACCTCGTGGACGGCGGCGCGCCAGTACTGGCCGCGCTCGTGTCCGCGCAGCGCGAACGGGGCGGCGCGCGGCGGCGGCGACCGCGAGCAGGAGCGCGGCGGCGACGGCCGCCCGCGCGGGAACGGGCGCATCGCCCGCGACCCGGGCGAGGCGCGGCAGCAGGAAGACCGCCCCGGCGACCTGGGCGGCCGTCAGGAGCGCGAGGGCGAGCAGCAGCCGGTGCCCGGCGGGCGCCGCGGCGAGCAGGTCCCACGGCCGGGGCGAGACGACGCCCGTCGTCCGGTGGACGGCGACCGCCGCGACGAGCGGCACCGACAGGAGCGCGAGCATCCGCACGGCGGCCTCGCCGCGGCCCGGCCGTCGCGAGCAGCCAGACGACGAGCGCCGCCGCGAGCGCGGCCACCGCGCCGCTCGAGTCGAGCACGGCGACGTCGGCCGCGACCGGCACGAGCAGAGCGGCCGCCGCCGCCCGGAGCGGCCCGGGCGCCTCGGACACCGCGAGCCCGAACAGCAGCAGCAACCCGACGACGCCGAGCAGGGCGAGCGCGTTCGCGTACCCGACCGGGTCGGCGAGCTGCCCGAGGTCGGTGCGGACCGTGCCGCGCCCCGTCCAGTCCGGCGCGAGGCGCAGCGCGAGGTTCCAGCCGGCGGCGGGCACGACTCCCGCGCCGACGCCGCCGAGCAGCCACGCGAGCGGCACGCGCCGCCCCGCCGCGACGACCGCCGCCGCCCCGCGCGAGGTAGAGCGCCGTGCGCTGCGCCTCCTCGAGCGCACGCGGCGGCGACTCCGACCAGAGCCACGAGGCCGCCGTCCACGCGGTCAGCAGCGCGAGCGCGACCAGCGAGCCCGGCGGCGAGCGGCCCCGGCCGCCCACCCGCCGCGAGCAGGAGCAGGAGCAGCGTCAGCGCCGCGAGCGCGACGAGCCAGCGGCCCCAGGAGACCGGCTGGAATCCACCCCCGTCGAACGCGAGCCCGGCGGTCACCGCGAAGGCGGCCACCCCCGCCGCCGGGCCGGCGAGGCCGTTCAGGCGCGACACGACGCAACCGTACCCCGGCGGGTCGGCTGCCGACGCCGACTATCCTGGAATCCGATGCGCCTCCTGATCGTCCGCCACGCCGAAGCGGCCCGGGGCGAGCCCGACGAGCTGCGCCCGCTCACCCCGTCCGGCCGCGACCAGGCGCGCGCGCTCGCGGAGCGTCTGCGCGGCGAGGGCCTCGTCCCGGACGCGGTCGTCACGAGCCCGCTGCTGCGCGCCCGCGAGACGGCCGCGGCGCTCGGGCTCGGCGAGCCGATCGTCGACGAGCGGCTCGCGCCCGGCGCGACGACGGGCGACCTCCAGGATGCGGCGCGCGGGCGCGGCGACACCGTCCTCCTCGTCGGGCACCAGCCGGACTGCGGCCGCGCGGTCGCGGCGCTCGGCGGCGGCCCGGAGCCGGCGTTCCCGCCCTGCGGCCACGCCGTCGTCGAGCTCGACGCGGAGCACGCCGCGTGAGGGCGATCGAGGTCCGCGGCCTGCGCAAGGCGTACGGCACGCTCGAGGCGGTGCGCGGGATCGACTTCGAGATCGAGGAGGGCGAGGTCTTCGGCCTGCTCGGCCCGAACGGGGCCGGCAAGACGACGACCGTCGAGATCCTCGAGGGCTACCGGACGCGCGACGCGGGCGAGGTCTCCGTCCTCGGCCACGACCCGCAGCGGCCCGGGCGGGACTTCCGCGAGCGGATCGGCGTCGTCCTCCAGGCCTCGCAGCTCTGGCCGAGCCTCACCGTCCGCGAGACGCACGCGATGTTCGCCGGCTACTACCGGCGCCCGCGCGACGTGGGCGAGGTGATCGAGCTCGTCGGGCTCGGCGAGAAGGCGGACGCGCGCGTGAAGACGCTCTCCGGCGGGCAGAAGCGGCGGCTCGACCTCGGCCTCGCGCTCGTCGGCGACCCCGACCTCGTCTTCCTCGACGAGCCGACGACCGGCTTCGACCCCCAGGCCCGGCGCGCCGCGTGGGAGATGATCCGCTCGCTGCGGCAGCTCGGCAAGACCGTGCTCCTGACGACGCACTACCTCGACGAGGCCGAGCAGCTCGCCGACCGCGTCGCCGTGCTCCGCGACGGCCTGATCGCCCGGGTCGGCACGCCGGCGGAGCTGACGAACACCGAGCTCGAGGTCGAGATCCGCTACCGCCAGGACGGCGAGGACGTGCTCGTGCGGACGAGCGAGCCGACGCGCGTGCTCGCGGAGCTGACCGGCGCGGCAGTGGAGCGCGGCGAGGAGCTCGACGGGCTCGAGGTGCGGCGGCCGACCCTCGAGGAGGTCTATCTCGCGCTGACCGACGAGCCGGCCGAGGTCGGAGGCCCGGTCGAGGCCGAGGTGGCCTCGTGAGCGCCCAGGCCGCCCCCGCCGGCACGCGCGAGACGTCGCCCCGGCTGCGCCTGTTCCTCCACCAGCTGCGCGCGGAGCAGCTCGTCTTCTGGCGGAGCCGCGAGGCGGCGCTCTTCATCTTCCTCTTCCCGCTGCTGCTCTTCCTGCTGCTCGGGTCGGTGTACAGCGGCACGATCTACGGCGTCCCCGCGTCGCACGCGCTGCTGGCCGGCCTCATCGGCTACGGCTGCGCGAACACGGCGTTCGCCGGCCTCGCGATCCAGCTCGTCCTGCGGCGCGAGAACTCGATCCTGAAGCGGCTCCGCGGCACGCCGCTGCCGGCGGCGACGTACATCGCGGCGCTGCTCGCGTCGACGCTCTTCGTCTTCGTCCTGCAGACGATCGCGCTCTTCCTGCTCGGCCGCGTGCTCTACGGGACGCCGTTCCCGTCGGCGATCGGCTCGCTCGTCCTCGCCGTCGTGCTCGGCTCGGCGGCGTTCGCGGCGATCGGCGTGGCGGCCGCGTCGCTGATCCGGTCGGGCGAGGGCTCGTCGGCGGTCGTGAACTTCATCCTGCTGCCGATGGCGTTCCTGACCGGCTCGTTCGGGCCGACCCGCCACTACCCCGCGTTCCTGCGCGCGATCGGGGACGTGCTGCCGCTCAAGTACTTCATCGACCTCGTCAACGCGATCTACCTGCACGGGCACGCGTTCTGGTCGCAGCCGGAGGCGATCCTGGTGCTCGCGGCCTGGGGCGCCGGCGGGCTCGTCGTCGCGGTCTTCAAGTTCCGCTGGGAGCCGCGCGGCCAGTAGCCGTAGGATCGCGCCGTGGGCGTGGTCGAATGGAGCCGCTTGCCGCGGCCCGTCCGCGAGATCGAGCACACGTGGATCGAGCTCGGCGACGGGACGCGCCTCGCCGCGAGGATCTGGCTCCCGGAGGACGCCGAGGCCGACCCGGTGCCCGCGATCCTCGAGTACCTCCCCTACCGCAAGCACGACGGCACCGTCGCGCGCGACGCCGTCCGCCAGCCGTACGTCGCCGGGCACGGCTACGCGTCGGTGCGCGTCGACATCCGCGGCACGGGCGAGTCGGACGGGATCCTCGAGGACGAGTACACCGCGCAGGAGCAGGCCGACGCGCTCGAGGTGATCGCCTGGCTCGCGGCGCAGCCGTGGTGCTCCGGCGCGGTCGGGATGACCGGCATCTCGTGGGGCGGCTTCAACGCGCTCCAGGTGGCGGCGCTCCGGCCGCCCGCGCTGGGCGCGATCATGACGCTCTGCTCGACCGACGACCGGTACGCCGACGACGTCCACTACCGCGGCGGCTGCGTCCTCGCGACCGACATGCTCCACTGGGCCTCGTCGATGCTGACGTGGAACGCGCGGCCGCCCGACCCGCTGCTCCTCCCGGACACGTGGCGCGAGGTCTGGCTCGACCGGCTCGAGCGGACGCCGCCGCCGATCGAGCCCTGGCTCTCGCACCAGCGCCGCGACGCGTACTGGCGGCACGGCTCGGTGTGCGAGGACTACGCGCGCGATCGAGGTGCCGGTGTACGCCGTCGGCGGCTGGGTGGACGGCTACACGAACGCCGTCTTCCGCCTGCTCGCCGGCCTCGACGTGCCGCGCAAGGGGCTCGTCGGCCCGTGGGCGCACGCGTTCCCCGACGACGCCGCGCCGGGGCCGAGCATCGGCTGGCTCCAGGAGTGCGTGCGCTGGTGGGACCAGTGGCTGAAGGGCCGCGAGACCGGGATCATGGACGAGCCGATGCTGCGCGCCTACGTGCAGGAGTCGGTGCGTGCCGCAGCCGAGCTACGACGTGCGGCCGGGGCGCTGGGCCGGCGAGGAGGCGTGGCCGTCGCCGCGGATCGAGCGGCGCGCGCTGGAGCTGCCGGTCGCCGAGCCGGTCGTGCACCGGCCGGCGCAGACGCTGGGGACGGAGGCCGGGCGTCTGGTGCGCCGAGGGGCAGTCGGCCGACCTCGCCGGCGACCAGCGCCGCGACGACGCGCTCTCGGCCTGCTTCGACCTCGAGCCGCTCGAGGCGCCGGTCGAGCTGCTCGGCTTCCCGGCGGTCGAGCTCGACCTCGCCGCCGACCGGCCGCTCGCGCTCGTCTGCGTCCGGCTCTGCGACGTCTTCCCCGACGGCACCTCCGCGCTCGTGACGCGCGGGCTCCTGAACCTCGCGCACCGCGACTCTCACTCCCGGCCGGAGCCGCTCGAGCCCGGCCGCCGCACCCGCGTCCGGGTCGAGCTCGACTCGATCGGGTACGAGATCCCGGCCGGCCACCGGCTGCGCGTCGCCGTCTCCTCGACGTACTGGCCCTGGGCGTGGCCCTCGCCGGAGCCGGTGACGCTGACGCTCCACGGCGGCACGCTCGAGCTGCCGGTGCGCCCGCCGCGGCCCGAGGACGCCGAGCCTGCCCGCGTTCGCCGAGCCCGAGCACACGCCGCCGCTCGAGACGGAGCAGCAGGAGGCCGCGCCGGACGGCCGCTCGCTGCGCCGCGACTACGCGACGGGCCGGCTCGAGCAGCGCTTCGACTACGACGTCGGCGGCACCGTCCGCTTCGTCGGCATCGACCTCGTCTCCGAGGACGCGAACTCGGTCGCGTACTCGATCGTCGAGGGCGATCCGCTCTCGGCGGAGGTGGCGTTCACGGCGGCGAGCGGGATCGCGCGCGGCGACTGGAGCGGCCGGGCCGAGGTGGCCGCGTCGATGCGCGCCGACGCGGAGGCGTTCCACGTGCGCAGCGAGCTGCGGGCGACCGAGAACGGCGTCGAGGTCTTCGCGCGCACGTGGGAGCACCGCTTCCCGCGCGACCACGTCTGAGGGTAGGGTCGCGCGATGATCGACTGCGACGTCCACCCGCAGATCGGCGACCCCGAGGAGCTGATCGCCCACGTCGAGGCGGCGCAGCGCGACTGGTTCCGCGGCCAGACCTACTACGGGCTGCCCGGCTACTCGTGGGCGCACCCGACGTCGTGGTACCGCGAGGACGTCGTCGAGCCGGGCCGCGTGCCGGGCGCCGACCCGGAGACCGTCGCGCGCGACCTGCTCGACGCGACCGGCGCCGAGATCGGCGTCCTGAACGCCGACGACGCGATCCTCGTCTCGCTGATGCCGAGCCCGTACCGCGCCGCCGCGCTCGCGCGGGCGCACAACGACTGGCTGCGCGAGCGCTGGCTGCCCGCCGACGCGCGGCTGCGCGCCTCGATCATCTGCCCCGCCCAGGATCCGCTCGCCGCCGCGGCCGAGATCCGCCGCTGCGCCGAGGACGAGCGCTTCGTGCAGGTGCTCCTCTGCGGCGGCTCGGAGCGGCCGTACGGCGAGCCGCGCTACCTGCCGCTGTTCGAGGCGGCGGCCGAGTGCGGCCTGCCGGTCGCGATCCACACCGGCGGCGAGGGGATGGGCATCGCCGCGTCGCCGGGCGGCGCCGGGCCGGGCGCGTTCTACATCGAGTGGCACACGCTCGGGTCGGCGTGCTCGCAGATGGCGCACCTCGTCTCGCTCCTCTGCCACGGCACGTTCGAGCGGCTGCCGGGGCTGAAGGTCGTGCTGCTCGAGGGCGGCGTCGCCTGGCTGCCCGGGATCCTCTGGCGGCTCGACACGAACTGGCGGGCGCTGCGCGGCGAGGTGCCGTGGCTCGACCGGCGGCCGAGCGAGGTCGCACGCGAGCACATCCGGTTCACGACGCAGCCGCTCGAGCACACCGACGGGCGCGACGACCTGCTCTTCGAGATGCTCGAGGCGGTCGGCGCGCCGGAGACGCTCCTCTTCGCCTCGGACTACCCGCACTGGGACTTCGACGATCCCGCGTTCATGCTGCGCCGGCTGCCGGAGGCGTGGCGGGAGCAGGTGCTGCACGCGAACGCGGCCGCGTTCTACGGCGCCCGGCTCGGGCTCGCCGCGGCGTGACGCGGGCGCCTGGGTCGAGGTCGGGACGCTCGCGGAGCTGCGCGAGCGCGGGCGGCTCGTCGCGCGCGTCGGCGGCCGGGAGGTCGGCGTCCTCTGGGACGCGGCGAGCGGGACCGCGCACGGCGTCCGCAACCGGTGCCCGCACTGCGGCGCGCCGCTCTGTCTCGGCCGGGTACGCGACCGCGAGGCGGGCACGCCGGGCGCCTACGCGCTCGCCGGCACCCGCGTCCTGCGCTGCCCGTGGCACGGCTGGGAGTTCGACCTGGAGACGGGCGCGTGCCTGGACGACGACGCGCTCCGGGCCGCGGTCTACCCGGTCGAGATCGCGGGCGACGTCGTCCGCGTCCGCGCCTGAGCCTGGCCTGGCTCCGCGCGGGACATGTCCCGCCGAGCCACGTCCGGTGCCAGGCACCGGACGTGTCCGGAGAAGCCGTGGCTTGCGCGGAGGCCGGCAGCTCAGCGGCCCGCGAGGATGCACGCGGCGCGGTGGCCGGCGCCGGTCGCGCCCGCCGGGGCGCGCAGCTCCGGGTCGGTCACCGTGCACTCGGCGATCGCGACGGGGCAGCGCGGATGGAAGCGGCAGCCGCTCGGAACCTCGATCGGGTTCGGCGTCTCGCCGCGCAGGATCTGCGGCTCGACGCGCCGGCGCGGGTCGCGGCGCGGCACGACCGAGAGCAGCGCCTTCGTGTACGGATGCTGCGGATCCTCGACCACCTGCTCGGCCGGCCCCTCCTCGACGATCCGGCCGAGGTACATGACGCAGATCCGGTCGGCGAACCGGGCCGCGGTGGAGAGGTCGTGCGTGATCATCAGCACCGCGAGGCCGCGGTCGCGCAGCTCGTCGAGGATCGTCAGGATCCCGGCCCGCACGGACACGTCGAGCATCGAGACCGGCTCGTCGGCGACGAGCAGCTCCGGCCCGAGCGCGAGGCTCGCCGCGATCGCGACGCGCTGGCGCTGCCCGCCCGAGAGCTCGTGCGGGAAGCGGTCGACGTACAGCTCGGGCGGCGTCAGCCCGGCGAGCTCGAGCGCCTGCTCCACCTTCTCGCGCCGCTCGTCGCGCGTCCCCTCCCGGTGGATGACGAGCGGCTCCGCGACCGTCGCCTCGACCCGGAAGCGCGGGTCGAGCGACTCGTACGGATCCTGGTAGATGATCTGCATCCGCCGCCGCAGCCGCCGCAGGTCGCGCGCCCCGAGCGCCGTGACGTCGATCCCGTCGAAGCGCACGAGGCCGGAGTCGGACTCCACGAGCCGCAGCACGGCCTGCGCCGTCGTCGTCTTGCCGCAGCCCGACTCGCCGACGAGCGCCACCATCTCGCCGCTCGAGACCGAGAACGAGACGCCCGAGACCGCGTGCACGTGCTGCTTCGGCCGGCGCAGCAGCGCGCCGGCGAGCCCGCGCTCGACCGGGTAGCGGACGACGAGATCCTCGACCTCGAGCAGCGGCCCCGCCCCGCCGGCGCTCACGCGACCACACCCCCGGCGACGTGGCAGGCCGCCTCGTGCCCGTCGCCGACCCGCCGCAGCTCCGGGCCGCTCGCGAGACGCACGCCGCGACCGCCCGGTCGCAGCGCGGCCGGAACGGACAGCCGGCGATCGGCGCGTCGAGCCGCGGCGGCGAGCCCGGGATCGAGACGACGACGTCCCGCGACTCGAGATCCGGCGTCGCCGCGAAGAGCAGGCGCGTGTACGGGTGCTGCGGGTCGTGGTAGAGCGCGTCCATCGGCCCCTGCTCGACGATCTCGCCCGCGTACATGACGGCGGCGTCGGTGCACGTCTGCGCGACGACGGGCAGGTCGTGCGTGACGAGCACGAGCGCGAGCCCGAGGTCGTCCGCGAGCGCGATCAGGAGCTGGAGGATCTGCGCCTGCACCATCACGTCGAGCGCGGTCGTCGGCTCGTCGGCGAGCAGGAGCTTCGGCTCGCACGCGAGCGCCATCGCGATCGCCGCGCGCTGGCGCATCCCGCCGGAGAACTCGTGCGGGAAGCTCGACGCGCGCGCCGCCGGGATGCCGACCTGCTCGAGCAGCTCGCCGGCGCGCCGGCGCGCGTGGGCGCCGCTCGCGACGCCGTGCAGCTCCATCGGCTCGACGATCTGGTCGCCGACGCGCTGCACCGGGTTGAACGCGTTCATCGCCCCCTGGAAGACCATCGCCACGTCGCGCCAGCGGTGCGGCGCCACCGTCCGCTCGCCGCGCTCGAGGACGTTCTCGCCGTCGAGCAGGACGCGGCCCGCGGCGCTCGCCGTCGGCGGCAGCAACCCCATCAGCGCGAGGATCGTCGTCGTCTTGCCGCTCCCGGACTCGCCGACGAGCCCGAGCCGCTGGCCCCGGTCGACCGAGAACGAGACGTCCTGGACGGCGTGGAGCTCGCGCTTGTGCGGCAGGTCGAACCAGACGTGGAGATCCTCGACCTGGAGCAGCGGCGCCGCGCTCACGACGGCTCCTTCGGCGGCACCGGCCGCAGCCGGAAGCGGCGGACGGACAGGTGCCCGGAGCGCAGGCGCGGGTTCAGCGCGTCCTCCATCGCCTGGCCGGTCATCGTGCAGGCGAGGACGACGATCGTCACCGCGACCCCCGGCGGGACGATCGCCCACCACGCGTTGTTGAGGATCGCGTCGTCGGTGAACGCGTTCTCGATCAGGCGCCCCCACGAGACCATGCTCGGGTCGCCGAGGCCGAGGAACGTGATGAACGTCTCGGCGAAGACGGCGTAGGCGACGAGGAGCACCGTGTTCGCGATCAGGAGCGGCGTCACCTGCGGCAGCACGTGCTTGAGGATCAGCCGCGAGTTGCCCGCCCCGAGCGCGCGCGCCCGCTGCACGTAGACCCGCTCGCGCACGCTCTTCGTCTGCGCGCGCAGGAGGCGCGCCGTCGACGTCCAGTAGATGACGCCGATGATCAGGATGATGTTCGTCAGGCTGCGCCCGAAGAGCGCGGCGGTGATGATCATCAGCGGGATGTCGGGGATCACGAGGACGTAGTCCGTGATCCGCATCAGCACGATGTCGGTCTTGCCGCCGAAGAAGCCGCTGAGGAGCCCGACGAGGCCGCCGATCAGCGCCGAGACGGCGGCGGCGGCGAAGCCGACGAGCAGCGACACGCGGGCGCCCATCACGAGCAGGTTCACCATGTCGGCGCCGCCGCCGTCGGTGCCGAGCCAGAATCGCGAGCTCGGCGGCGCGAAGACGGGCCCCACCTTCTGCTTCACGTCGCCGTGGATGAAGAGCGGGCCGACGAGCGCGACGAGCACGAACACGCCGAGGATCGCGAGGCCGGCGACCGCCTGCCTGTTCGCGAGCGCGGGGCTCGTGAGGATCCGCCGCACCCGGCTCGGCCGCTGCGGCGGCACGATCGTCCCGGCCACGCTCATTCGGTCACCCGCGGATCGAGCTTGAAGTACAGGAGGTCGGCGACGAGGTTGAAGAAGATCACCGAGAACGTCAGCAGCAGGAACGCGCCCTGCAGGATCGGGTAGTCGCGCTGGTCGATCGCCTCGACGATCTCGAGCCCGATGCCCGGATACGAGAAGACGTACTCGATCGTGATCGAGCCGCCGATGATGAAGCCGAGCGAGAGCGCGACGAGCGTGATGATCGGCAGCATCGCGTTGCGCAGCCCGTGCTTCCAGACGGTCGCCCAGTTGGAGAGGCCCTTCGCGCGCGCGGTCAGCACGTAGTCCTCGCCGAGCGTCTCGAGCATCGCCGAGCGCACGATCAGCGTGTACTCCCCGTAGAGCACGAGCCCGAGCGTCGAGGCCGGCAGGATCATGTGCTTCAGGTGGTCGACGACGATCTGCCACGTCGAGGCGTTGCCGAGGATCCCGAGGGTCGGGTCGCTGATCCCCGAGGTCGGCAGACCGATCGCACCCGCGACGAACAGCACGACGATCAGGCCGAGCCACTGCGGCGGCATCGAGTAGAAGCTGAGGCTGCCCCAGAGCCCGACCTTGTCGACGGCCGTGCCCCGCCGCCACGCGGAGATCACCCCCGTCAGCACGCCGAAGACGATCGAGAACAGCGTGCCGAGCGCGACCATCGGCATCGTGTTCTCGAGCGGCGGCCAGAGCGAGGTCGTGACCGGCTCCTGCGTGCGGAGCGAGCTGCCGAGGTCGCCGTGGGCGAGGTTGTCGAGGTAGAGCCAGTACTGCTTCCACTTCGACTGGTCGAGGCCGAGCTGCCGCCGCTCGTACGCCTTGAACGCGGGCGTGCACTGGCGGCAGCGCAGCGCCGAGACGGCGTCGCCCGAGATCGCCCGGAAGAGGACGAAGTTCAGCGTGATCGCGACGAAGACGGTCGCGACGGCGAAGAGCAGCCTCTTGACGACGTAAGCCGGGTCCGCGAAAGGCGACGGCGCGTGCCACGCTCCAGTCCGGCGAGCCTGTAGACTCGTACTGTCCTCGGCCCGCCGAACGATGGATCGCGACGCCCGCCCGCCCCGACGTCGCACGTCGATGCCGTCGACCGTCCCCGTCAATCCAGCCCTAGCCGGCCTTGCGCGGGCTCGTGTAGTAGCCCTTCGAGTACGCGTTCAGCTCGATGTGGAAGCCCGTCCACTTCGTCGAGTGGGCGTCGATCAGCTCCTCGTTCGCGAGCTGCGTGTACGGCATCGCGTCGTAGATCATCTGCTGCATCTTCCAGACGATCTGCTTGCGCTTCGCCGGGTTCACCGTCTCGCCCTGCTGGACGTAGAGCTTGTCGTAGGCGGGGTTGTCGTAGCCGGTGTCGCTCCAGGAGCACCACTGGTCCTTCGTCACGACGGAGAGCATGAAGTCCGGGTCGACGTAGCCGGCCCAGTCCCACATCGCGATGTCGAACTTGCTGTAGCCCTGGTTCTTCGCCGGGTCGCACTTCGCGTCGGTCTCGATCGCGTACGTCGCGGTCGAGTCGCCGCCGACCTGCTGCGTCACCTGGACGCCGGCCGCCTTGAAGCCCTCGGCCACGATCTGGTACTCGCGGTTGATGTTGAAGTCCGTCGAGGTCGGGGTGACGATCTGGTAGGTCATCGGGTGCGCGGGCTGGGCGTACTTGCCCTTCGTCGCCGGGGCGATGCGGATCCCGTTCGCGCCCTTCTTGTAGCCGAGCTTGTCGAGCGCCGCGTTCCCGGCCTTGCAGTCGTAGGGGAGCGGGCCGAGGTTCGGGTTCTCGAGCGGCGAGACGTGACCGACGAGGCTCTCGACGAGCGACGCGTGCCCCTGGAAGACGACGTTCAGGATCTGCTTCCGGTTGATGCACATCGAGATCGCCTTCTTCACGCGCGGGTCGAGCAGCTCGCGGTTCTTGAGCTTGCGCGGGTTCGAGTTCCACGTGACGTTCGTCGTCTCCGAGCCCGGCGTCTTGTCGAGCGCGACGCCCTTCGTCTGCGAGACGACCTTGATCGCGTTGAACGGCACCTGGTCGACCCAGTCGAGGTTCCCCTGCTTGAGGTCGGCGATCATCGAGTCGGCGTTCGTGTAGTACGTGAGCGCGATCGCGTCGGCGTGCGACGGCGGCCCCCAGTAGTTCTTGTCCGGGATGAAGACGGTCGTGCCCTTCTTCGCGTACGACTTGATCGTGTACGCGCCGCCGGTGACCATCGGCAGCTTCAGCTCGGGATGGAACGTCGTCGAGCCCCTTGCCCTTCGGCGTCGACGCGTACTGCTGGTAGACGTGCTGCGGGACGATGAAGAGCTGCTCGAGCTGGGCGAGCACGTTCCCGACCGGCGCCGAGTAGGTGATCGTCAGCGTCGTCGGGTTCGGCGCCGCCGCCTTCTTCACGTGCCCGAGGGCGGGCGCCGCGACCGCGGCCGCGCCGTTCGCGTACTTGACGATCGTGTTGATCGTCCAGGCGGCGTCGGCGGCGGTCATCGGCTTGCCGTCCGACCACTTCGTGCCGGAGCGGAGCTTGAACGTCCACGTCTTGCCGTCCTTGGACGTCGTCCACGACTTCGCCCAGTCGCCCTGGATCGCGTAGCCCTTCGGCCCGTACGTGTACTGCACGAGCTGCGGGTAGATCATGATCATGGCGTTGTAGGCCTGCGACTCGATGAACTTGAACGGGTTCAGCGAGTCGATGTACGTGGTCGTGCCGATCCGCAGGATTCCGCTGCCGCCGGCCTTCGCGGCGGCCGGGGCGGCGGCGGCACTCCCTCCTACGGATCCTGCGGCCGCCGCGACGAGCGCGACGACGGCCGCCGTGACGAGCAGGCGGCGACCTCGTTGGCTTCCCCTCATGTTCCCTCCTTGGTGACTCCGGGCTGTTCGATCGTCAGTGACCGCGCGTCGGCGTCGAGCGTCGCGGTGACGCCGAGCGGCAGCGCGGCGAGATGCTTGCCGTGGCCGAGCGGGAGCTTGTAGAGGACGGGGACGCCGAGCGGCTCGAGATGGAGCTCGAGCACGTCCTCGATCGACTTCGTGCGCGGCCATTCGGGCCGGCGCTCGTTCCAGTCGCAGTCGTGCATGTCGCCGACGACGACGCCGACGACGCCGTCGAGCTTCCCGGCCTGGTGCAGCTGGGTCAGCATCCCGTCCACGTACCAGGCGGGCGCGTCGACGTCCTCGAAGAAGAAGATGCAGCCGTCGAGCGAGACCTCCCACGGCGTGCCCATCGTCTGGAGCAGCAGCCAGAGGCAGCCGCCGACGAGCGGCGCCGTGACCGTGCCGCCGCTGATCGCGCGGACGTACGGGTCGTCGGGGTCGCGCGGCACCTCGCCGGCGCCGCCGCCGCGCAGGACGTCGAGCAATCGATTGCGGCTGAAGTCGGTCGAGTCCTTGTCGCCCATCCCTGCGAGCCCGTAGCCGTAGAAGGTGCCGAGCCCGGAGCGCTGGCGGAGCGCGACGTGGAGGGCGGTGATGTCCGAGTAGCCGACGAACGGCTTCGGGTGCTCGGCGATCGCGTCGAAGTCGAGGTACGGGATCGTCTGCATCGACCCGTAGCCGCCCTGGTAGCTCTGGACGACGTCGACCTCGGGGTCGAGGAACATCGCCATCACGTCCGCCGCCCGGTCCTCGGGGAGGCCGGCGTTGTAGTCGTTGCGGTCGAAGACGTGCTCGCCGAGCTTCACCCGGTAGCCGCGCGTCTCCCACCACTCGACGCCCCGGAGGACGTCCGAGCGGTTGAAGTAGCCGCTCGCGGGTGCGGGGACACCGATCGTTCCTCCGTCCGGCAGCGGCGCGCCGAACCGGGTGGCCGCCGCCGTCATGACGGCAGACGATACAACAATGTATAGCCGTTACAAGGGGTGTCCGGCAGACGCGTGAGACGGGGTTCTCAGCCGCGGCCCGACTCGAAGCCGTCGAGCGTCTCGCGCACGAGCGGCCCGATCGTGGCGAGGTCGTAGCCGCCCTCCTGGACGAGCACCGTCGGCAGCCCGAGCGCGCCGAGGATCCGTCCCGCCTCGCGGTAGCCCGCCGGGCTGACGCGGAGCGGGCTCTCCGGGTCGCCGGCGGCGGCGTCGACGCCGAGCGAGACGACGAGGCCGCGCGCGCCTCGCGGCGCGGTCGGCCGCCTCGGCGACGGCGGCGAGCCACTCGTCGTCGCCGGCGCCCGGGGCGAGCGGCAGGTTCAGGTTCGCGCCGAGTCCGGCTCCGCTGCCGGTCTCGTCCGCGAAGCCGAGGACGTGCGGGAACCAGCCGGCGCCGGGATCGACGTGGACGGAGGCGACGACGACGTCGGCGCGGTCGTAGAAGAGCTCCTGGGTGCCGTTCGCGTGGTGCGCGTCGATGTCGACGACCGCGACGGGGCCGCCGAGCCGCTCGCGCAGCGCCGCGGCGGCGACGGCGGCGTTGTTCAGGTAGCAGGCGCCGCCGAAGGAGTCGCGGCCCGCGTGGTGGCCGGGCGGCCGGACGCACGCGTAGGCGGCCGGCTCGCCGGCGGCGACGAGGTCGACCGCGGTCAGCGCGCAGTCGACGGCGGCGCGGGCCGCCTCCCACGTCCCCGGCCCGATCGGGGTCATCGTGTCGTAGGCGTACCAGCCGGCCCGCGCCCAGATCGCGACCGGCTCGCGCCGCGGGCCGCTGCCCCGACGCGAGAAGTTGTACGGCACGACGCGGTTCTGGCCGGGGTCGTCGCGGAGGCCCGAGCGCTCCCACTCCGCCCACGCGTCCCGCAGGTACTCGACGAGCGCGGCGTCGTGGACGGCGAGCAGCGCCTCGTCGCCGTGCCGCTCGGCGGAAACGACACGCGCCCCGGCGGCCTCGAGCGCCTCGCGGATCCGCTCGACGCGCGCGGCGACCTCGACCGCGGGCGTGTGCACGCCGACGAACACCTCGCCGTCCGGATCGTGGCGGAGGCAGTCGTCGCTCCAGACGACCGGGAGCCGCATCGCTCAGCGGCCTGCCACGAGGTCGGCCAGGTCGACCTCCTCGTAGGGCGTCTCGCAGGGGTTGCCGGGCGCGACCCACAGGCGCCCGCGCTCGAGCTCGCAGACCATGCGAGAACAGGACGACGGACGCCTCGTCGTCGTGGCCGCCGCCGTGCTCGCAGATCGCCTGGGGCCGCGAGCCGTGGTCGCGCAGGAGCTCCATCGCCTCCTCCGGGCGTCGCGGGCGGCCGCTCGCGCAGGAGCTCGGCGAGCCGCGCGTAGCGGGCGGCGCTGCCCTCGCTCGGCGCGTCGCCGTGCGGGACGAGGCCCGGATCGAGGTAGTGGTTCGTGTGCGCGCCCGGCCCGGGCAGGACGGCGCTGCGCGTCGCGGTCGTCTCGACGGTGAGCGTCTCGCCGCCGCGGCCCGCGAGCACGTGCGCGTAGCCGCCCGCGCGGCCGGGTAGCGCGGCGCGCGCGGCCGCGTCGGCGATGGAGGTGGCCGCGAGCGCGTGGCGCGAGACGAGCACGCGCGGCACGCCGACCCGGTCGTCGGGCGCCGACAGCGAGTCGATGCCCTGCGCGAGCCCGGCGGAGGTGAGCCCGACGGCGGGCAGGCAGCAGGCGACGGTCGGCGAGGCGATCCAGGAGCCGTCCTCGCACACCTCGACGACGACCGCGAGGTTGCCCGCGTCGCCGGCGAGCCACTGCTCGTTGTGGGCGAGGATCGTCGCGCCCGGCGCGACCGCCGTGAACGTCGAGCACCGCTCGAACGCCGGCTCGAGCTCCTCGAACGCGTTCACGGTCCAGAGCTCGTCGGGCGACACCTCGGCGCCGGCGGCGATCCCCTCGAGGAGCGCCGTCTCCTCCGGGAGCGCGGCGGCGGCGGCGCGGTACGGGAGCGACGAGGCGCGCCAGCTCGGCCGCGCCGACGTCGCGACGCGCGAGCCAGTCGCGGTAGAAGGCGAGGCTGCGCGCGATCTGGTCGCCGAGCTCCCGCCCGATCGTCGCGGCCGCGCTCGGCGGCGGATCCCTCGACTCGAACGATGCGCAGCACGCGGCGATCCTACGTCGCACTAGGATCGCGGCACCCGTGAAGGAGAGGCGATGGCGACGCGACTGACATACACGACCGGCACGAGCGCAGAGGTCGACGAGGCGTTCGAGAGCGCGCTCGCGGAGGTGCGCGCCTCCGAGGCGGCGCCGCTGCCGCACCTGATCGGCGGCGAGAGCGTCGACGCGGGCGAGCCGATCGAGCGCGAGGACCCTTCGCGCACCGACGCGGTCGCGAGCCGCGCCCGCGAGGGCGCCGGGGTCGTCGCGGACGCGCTCGCCCGTGCCCGGGCCGCGGCGCCCGCCTGGCGGCGGCTCCCCTTCGAGGAGCGGTGCGAGCTGCTCCGCGGCGCCGCCCGGCTGATCGGCGAGCGCCGGATCGAGATCGCGGCCGCGATGAGCATGGAGATCGGGAAGGTGCGCACCGAGTCGATCGCCGAGGTCGAGGAGGCGGTCGACCTGATCGAGACGTACTGCGGCCAGATGGAGGAGCACGGCGGCTTCGTCCACGAGCTCGGACAGCTCGTGCCCGAGGAGCGGAACCGGAGCGTGCTGCGCCCGTACGGCGTCTTCGGCGTGATCGCGCCGTTCAACTTCCCCGTCGCGCTCGCGGCGGGCATGAGCTCGGCGGCGCTCGCCGCCGGCAACACGGTCGTCCTCAAGCCGTCCGAGGAGGCGCCGCGCTCGGGCGACGCGCTTGCGCGCGCCTACCTCGACGCGGGCCTGCCGGAGGGCGTCTTCGGCCTCGTCCACGGCGGCGCGGAGACCGGGCAGTCGCGCTCGCCGGCGGCGACGTGGACGGGATCGCGTTCACCGGCTCCGCCGAGGTCGGGCGCTCGCTCGGCCGGCAGCTCGCCGCCGGGCCGTACCCGCGCCCGGTGCTCGCCGAGATGGGCGGCAAGAACCCGGCGATCGTGACCGCGGCCGCCGACCTCGACAAGGCGGCGGAGGGGATCGCCCGGGCGGCGTTCGGCTTCTCGGGCCAGAAGTGCAGCGCCTGCTCGCGCGCGCTCGTGGCCGCGGAGGTGCACGACGAGCTCGTCGAGCGGCTCGCCGCGATCGCGGCGGCCTACCGCGTCGGCGACCCGTCGGGATCGCGCGGCGCAGACCGGGCCGGTCGCGAACGCGGCGGCGGTGGCGCGGTTCGAGGCGGCAGTCGCCGAGGCGCGGCGCGACGGCGCGGTCGCGGCGGGCGGCGAGGTGCTCGGCGGCGGCGGCTGGTACGTCGCGCCGACGGTGGCGGTCGGCCTCTCCGGCGAGCACCGGCTCGCGCGCGACGAGCTCTTCCTCCCGTTCCTCACGGTCGTCTCGGTGCGCGACCTCGACGAGGCGCTCGCGGTCGCGAACTCGGTGCCGTACGGGCTCACCGCCGGCGTCTTCAGCGAGGAGCCCGCCGAGGTGGAGCGGTTCCTGGACGAGATCGAGGCGGGCGTCGTCTACGTCAACCGGCGCGCGGGCGCGACGACGGGCGCGTGGCCGGGGATCCAGTCGTTCCCGGGCTGGAAGTCGAGCGGGCTCTCCGGCAAGGGCGGCCTCGGCCCGTACTACGTGCAGCAGTTCATGCGCGAGCAGAGCCGGACGGTGGTCTCGTGAGCGCAGCCGTTCCGGACCTGGCGCTGGCCGACGCCCCGCGGCTCCTGACCGAGCTGCCCGGCCCGAAGGCGCGGGCGCTCATCGAGCGCGACGGGCGGGTGACGAGCCCGTCGCTGCCGCGCGCCTATCCGCTCGCGCCGGCGCGCGGGGCGGGCTGCGTGGTCGAGGACGTCGACGGGAATCTCTTCCTCGACTTCAACGCGGGGATCGCCGTCACCTCGACCGGCCACGCGCATCCCGCGGTGGTCGAGGCGATCCGGGCACAGGCGGGCGAGCTCCTGCACTACTGCGGCGCGGACTTCTACCTGCCGAGCTACGTCGAGCTGTGCGAGCGGCTCGCGGCGGTCGTTTCCCGGCGGGGCGCCGGCGCGTGTCTTCCTGTCGAACTCCGGTACCGAGGCGGTCGAGGCGGCGGTGAAGCTCGCGCGCTGGCACACGGGGCGGCAGTACGTCGTCGCGTTCTTCGGCGCGTTCCACGGCCGGACGTACGGCAGCGTCTCGCTGACGGCGAGCAAGGCCCGCTACCGGGCGCGCTTCGGGCCGCTCCTGCCCGGCGTGCTGCACGCGCCGTACGCGGACTCGTTCCGGCCGAACCTCGGCGAGTCCGGGTGGGATTTCCCGACGCTGGACTATCTCGAGGGCGTGCTGTTCGAGCGGCTCGTGGAGCCGGGCGAGGTGGCGGCGATCGTGGTCGAGCCGATCCAGGGCGAGGGCGGCTACGTCGTCCCGCCGCCGGGCTGGCTCGCGGCGCTGCGGGAGCTCTGCGACCGGCACGGGATCCTGCTCGTCGCCGACGAGGTGCAGAGCGGGTTCGGCCGCACCGGCCGGATGTGGGCGATCGAGCGGGAGGGCGTCGTGCCCGACATCGTCGTGGCGGGGAAGGGGATCGCGAGCGGGATGCCGCTCGGCGCGATGCTCGCGCGCGAGGAGGTCGCGACGTGGACGCCGGGCTCGCACGGCTCGACGTACGGCGGCAACCCGGTGGCGTGCGCGGCGGCGCTCGCGACGCTCGACCTCGTGCAGGGCGGCCTCGCGGCGCGGGCGGAGACGGTCGGCGCCCGCCTCATGGCGGGCCTGCGCGAGCTGGCGGCGAGGACGCCGGCGATCCGCGACGTGCGCGGAGCGGGCCTGATGGTCGGCGTCGAGCTCGCCGACCACGACACGGCCGCCGCGGTCGAGCAGGCGTGCTTCCGGCGCGGCCTGCTCGTCCTCTCGGCGGGCGACGCCGCGATCCGCATGTCGCCTCCGCTCGTCGTCACGGACGCGCAGGTCGACCGCGCCCTGGAGATCTTCGCCGCCGCCTGCGCTTGAGGCGCACCACTCGGCACGGTAGTCGGGCGCTACATCGGTGTCCGATGGGGAGGCGGCGTTGGCAGGCGCAGCAGGTTCGACGGGGCCGGGCGGCCCCGAGGGGCGGCCGAGGGAGAACAGCCGCAGGACGGGCAGCCCCGGCGGCCCGCCGGCGAGGACGTGAGCTGGGTCTCCCAGCTCGACGCGGAGGAGGATCTCCGCAACCCCGAGATCACCCCGCTTGCCGGGGCGAGCCTGACGCCGCTCGACAGCGAGCCGCCGGCGTCCGAGCCGCCGGCGCCTGAGCCGCCGCAGATCGAGTCGGTCGTCCCCGACCTCCAGCCCGTCGTCGAGACCGATCTCTCCGAGGACGGTGGCCCCGGTGGCCCCACCACGGAAGAAGCGCCGGCTGCGCAGGCGCCTGCCGGCGACGCAGGCCCGCCGCAGGAGCCGGTCGACAGCGTCCTCGACCAGATCCACCAGGACGGGGCGCGACCGGGCGACGATCTCGCGGCGCAGAGACGCCGGCTCGAGCAAGGGATCGCCGACGACGAGCGGCGGCTCGCGGCCGACACGGACCGGCGGAAGGCGTTCGAGCGGTGCGGACGAGCAGGGGAGTCTGGAGCAGGCGCTCCTGGAGGGAAGGCTCGGCGAGGAGCCTCAGCCCGGCGAGAAGCTCACGGAGCAGATCGAGCAGACGAGGCACGACCTCGCCGCGAAGAAGGATGCGCTCGAGAAGCTCGAGCGAACGGAGCGGGAGCTTGCGCTCGAGCGGCAGGTCGATCCCGTGACTCCCGATCTGCAGCCCTTCGTCGAAGGCGGGGCGTCGGCCGGCCCGGACGCTGGCGTCGAGTCCGTGATCCCCGACCTCCAGCCGATCGTCGAGCTCGGCCCCGGCGACCCATCGACCTGGCAGCCTGCCGAGCCGGCGCCGGCGGCACAGCCGCGGATCCCCGGCGGCCCCAAGACGGTCGTCGCCGGGGGCGTGGCGGCGGTGGCGGCGGTCGTCGCCGTGCTCGCGATCACCCTCGGCGGCAGCGGCAAGTCGCACGCGTCGGCGACTCCCGCCACGACCGCGGCCGGAGCGGCGGCGACGACGACCGCACCGACGACCGCACCGGCACCGGCACCGGCGGCGCCCGCGAACGAGCCGCCGACGGTGAGCCCGATCAGCGCGAGTTCAGAAGCTTCCGCCGCCGAAGGCACCGACCGACTGCCCGCTCGGCTGCCTGCCGGTGAAGCCCGTGACCGTCCGCTACACGGTGTACCGGGTGAGCGCCAGCGACCCGGAGGGGATCCGCTGACCTACCGCTGGCAGAACACGAACGGCTGCGGCACGTTCGGCGACGGGCCCCTGCGCGCTGGACTTCCCACACCCCGGAAGCTGCCCGAAGACCGACGTCCAGGTGGGGACGATCAGCGTCACCGTCTCCGACGGCAAGCACACCTGCACGGCGACCTACCCGTCCGGCTCGGCGCCGGGCGCGGCCCGAAGCCGGGCGCCTGCAAGCCGACCTGACCCGCCCCGCCAGATCCGGGCGCGCGCCTCGGCCGCGCCGGGCGCGAAGTCCAGGCACCATCGTGACGAAACCATCACGTCCCGGCTCGCCATCCGGCCGAACCGTCACGAGACCGTGACGGCCCGGCCGCCCGGTGCCAGGCACGAATGAAAAAGAGGCTCGCAACTTCGTAAAGGACACTTGCGCGCCGGGCACGCACGCGGCAGCCTCGGGGCATGGCTCGACCGCTCCGCGACAGCGACCCCGGCCTCTTCCACGTCACCGTGAACGCCATCGAGCCCGGTGCGTACTTCCTCGACGGCGCCGACAAGCTGATCTGGCGGGCGACGCTCGCGCGCACGATCGTCCGCGTCCGATGCCGAGTGGACGATCGTCTCCCACTGCTAGATGACGACGCACGCCCACCTGATCGTCGCGGTCGCCGACAACTCGCTCTCGGCCGGCATGCACATGCTCGGCCGCGAATACACCCGCGCCTTCAACCGGCGGCACGGCCGCCACGGCCCGCTCCAGCGCCGCCGCTTCGGCGCCGTGCGGATCGAGACCGCGACGCACTTCCTGAACGCCTTCCGCTTCTTCGCGCGCAACCCCGTCGAAGCCGGCGCGTGCCGCTCGCCGCTCGAATGGCCCGACTCGAGCTACCGCGCGGCACTCGGCCTCGACGACGACGGTGGGCTCACCGACGCGTCGAGCGTCCTGCGCATCTTCGGCTCCGACCTCGCCCGAGCCCGCGCCGAGCTCCGCCTCTTCGTCGAGCTCCCGGGCGCCGCCGGCGCCCTGGCCGCCTAGCGGATCCCGGCCGCCGTCAGCGCGAACCGGGTCATCGCGCTCGGCATCCGCCGCGCACGCCGCACCGTCGCCCGCAGCGCGTCGACGAACCCCTCGACGTCCTCGTCGGAGACGACGAGCGGCGGCAGCACCTTCAGCACCGCCATCCGGTGGCCGGCCACCTGGCTCAGGATCCGGTGCTTCGAGAACAGCGGCTCGACGACGAGCTGCGCGAACAGCCCGGGCTGCATCCGCTCGATCATCCGCCACGCCGTCCGCCCCGCGTGCGGCTCGCCGAACTCGATCGCCCACATCAGCCCGAGCCCGCGCACCTCCTTCACCACCTCGAACTCCTCCACGAGCGGCCGCGTCAGCTCGAGCAGCCGCCCGCCGAGCCGCGCGCTCGCCGCTCGACGAGCCCCTGCTCGTCCAGCTCGTGCAGCGTCGCCAGCCCGGCCGCCATCGCGAGCTCGTTCGGCGCGAACGTCGACCCGTGCGACACCGCGTTCTCCATCGAGTCGAACACGGCCTCGTGCACGCCGCGCGCCATCAGGAGCGCCCCGACCGGCACGTACCCGCCCGACAGCGACTTCGCCGACCGGGACGAGATCCGGCTCGAGCCCCCAGTGCTCGAACGCGAACATCTTCCCGGTCCGCCCGAACCCGGTCTGCACCTCGTCGACGCAGAACAGCGTCCCGTAGCGGCGGCACAGCTCCTGCGCGCCCTCGAGGTAGCCCGGCGGCGGCAGGTGGACGCCCTTCCCCTGGATCGGCTCGACGAGGAAGATCGCGACGTCCTCGCGCGCGCAGCTCCGCCTCGAGCGCGTCGAGGTCGCCGAACGGGACGCGCGCGAACCCGGGCAGCAGCGGCCCGAACCGCGCCGTGAACTCCGGATTCCCGTTCGCCGACAGCGACCCGAGCGTGAGCCCGTGGAAGCCGTGGTCGACCGAGATGACGCGCTCCCGCCCGGTCGCGGCCCGCCCGAGCTTCAGCGCCGCCTCGACCGCCTCGGTCCCGGGCTCGTGAACAGCAGCGCTCGAGCCGGCCGCCCGCGCGCGCGAGCAGCGCCTCGGCGAGCAGCCCCGGCAGCGCGCGTGACGCCCATCGCGAGCATCCCGGGCGTCTCGAGGTCGAGCGCCTCGCCGAGCGCCGCTCGGATGCGCGGGTTGTTGCGGCCGACGTTGTACATCCCGAAGCCGCCGAGCATGTGAGGTAGCGGTTGCCGTCGTCGTCCCAAGGTAGGCCCCCGGCGCGCGCCCAGGTCCGGTCGAAGTCGATCGTGCGCAGCACACGGACGAACTGCGGGTTGATCGTGCGCGCCCACAGGTCGAGATCCTCGCCCCGGCGCGAGGCCAGGAGCTCGCGGAGGTCGAACCCGGCCACGGCCGGACTGTACCGCGGCGAATCGGCCCGACGGCGCCCCGGTCGGCTACGCCACGACGGCCTGGGCGCGGCCGCGCGCTTTCGCCTCGTAGAGCGCGTCGTCGGCGGCGCGGACGATCTCCTCGGCGGTGACCGACCCGGTCCGAGCGGCCGCACCGACGAGGCGGTGACGTGGATCCCGTCGACCCCGACGGCGCACGCGGCGACGAGCCGGCAGAGCGTGTCCGCGAGCGCCGCGAGCGCCGTCCCGGAGAGCCCCGAGACGATCGCCGCCGAACTCGTCGCCGCCGATCCGCGCGAGCAGGTCGTCGAGGCGCAGCCGGCCCGCGAGACACTGCGCGACCCCGGTCAGCACGGTGTCGCCGGCGGGGTGCCCGTTTCGTCGTTCACGTCCTTGAACCGGTAGTCGACGAGGATGACGGCGAGCGCAGAGCCGGTGCGCGCGGCGCGACGAAGTTCGAACTCGATCCGCTCGTGAACGCGCGCCGGTTCGCGACACCGGTGAGCGAGTCGGTGCGCGACAGCCGCTCCACGTCCGCCTTGAGCCGCAGGAGGCGCTCGCGGTACCTCGCGCCGGCGGAAAAGATCGCGATCAGCGCGACCCCGAGAACGACCGCGCCGCCCGGGCTCCCCTGGTCGTGGAGGGCGAGCAGGGCCGGCGCGAACGCGACCGCGACGATCCCGTCCCCCGCCGTGCCGACGAAGCTCACGACCGCGCGCCGTGGCAACTGTCGAATGCGATACATGACGGCCTGGCCGGCGATCCACGTCGCGGCCGCACAGCCTGCGACTGCGGCCGAGACGCCCAGGTTCGTCCAGGCCGCGCCCGGGAGGACGGCGTGCGCGGCGAGCCCGGCGGCGGCGCCCTCGAGCGTGCCCAGCCCCTGTAGAAGGTCGTCGCCTGCCCAGGCGACGGGTCGAGCAGGCCCCGCCACGTCGCCGTCGACCGCCGGCAACCGGCCGGCAGCCGGCGGCGACGACGACGAACACGGTCGAGGGAGCGCTGAGGAGGACGTACTCGTTGACCCGCACGCGCACGCTCGACCCGACCGCCGCAGCCCGAGCAGGAACGCGCCGAACAGCGCGTCGCTCCACCGAGCAGACGGGACGACGCGGAGCGAGCCGACGGTCAGGGCGGCGCCCAGCACGACGTAGGCCGCGGCGATCAGCCACCCGGCGCTCGGGTCGCGGATCACGAGGCCCTGCCGGGTCACGAACGGCCTTGGTGCCGCCGCGGCCGCAGCGCCGACGAGGGGGGCTCGCCCCATGCGCCGCCGCCTAGCGGATCCCGGCCGCCGTCAGCGCGAACCGGGTCATCGCGCTCGGCATCCGCCGCGCGCGCCGCACGGTCGCCCGCAGCGCGTCGACGAACCCCTCGACGTCCTCGTCGGAGACGACGAGCGGCGGCAGCACCTTCAGCACCGCCATCCGGTGCCCGGCGACCTGGCTCAAGATCCGGTGCTTCGAGAACAGCGGCTGGACGACGAGCTGCGCGAACAACCCGGGCTGCATCCGCTCGATCAGCCGCCACGCCGTCCGCCCCGCGTGCGGCTCGCCGAACTCGATCGCCCACATCAGGCCGAGCCCGCGCACCTCCTTCACCACCTCGAACTCCTCCACGAGCGGCCGCGTCAGCTCGAGCAGCCGCCCGCCGAGCCGCGCGCTGGCCTCGACGAGCCCCCGCTCGTCCAGCTCGTGCAGCGTCGCGAGCCCCGCCGCCATGGCGAGCTCGTTCGGCGCGAACGTCGACCCGTGCGACACCGCGTTCTCCATCGAGTCGAACACGGCCTCGTGCACGCCGCGCGCCATCAGGAGCGCCCCGACCGGCACGTACCCGCCCGACAGCGACTTCGCCACCGGGACGAGATCCGGCTCGAGCCCCCAGTGCTCGTACGCGAACATCTTCCCGGTCCGCCCGAACCCGGTCTGCACCTCGTCGACGCAGAAGAGCGTCCCGTAGCGGCGGCACAGCTCCTGCGCCCCCTCGAGGTACCCGGCCGGCGGCAGGTGGACGCCCTTCCCCTGGATCGGCTCTACGAGGAAGATCGCCACGTCCTCGCGCCGCAGCTCCGCCTCGAGCGCCTCGAGGTCGCCGAACGGGACGCGCGCGAACCCGGGCAGCAGCGGCCCGAACCGGGCCGTGAACTCCGGGTTCCCGTTCGCCGACAGCGACCCGAGCGTGAGCCCGTGGAAGCCGTGGTCGACCGAGATCACGCGCTCCCGCCCCGTCGCGGCCCGCCCGAGCTTCAGCGCCGCCTCGACCGCCTCGGTGCCGGAGCTCGTGAACAGGCAGCGCTCGAGCCGGCCGCCCGCGCGCGCGAGCAGCGCCTCGGCGAGCAGCCCCGGCAGCGCGGTGACGCCCATCGCGAGCATCCCGGGCGTCTCGAGCTCGAGCGCCTCGCCGAGCGCGGCCCGGATCCGCGGGTTGTTGCGGCCGACGTTGTACATCCCGAAGCCCCCGAGCATGTCGAGGTAGCGGTTGCCGTCGTCGTCCCAGAGGTAGGCCCCCTCGGCGCGCGCCCACGTCCGGTCGAAGTCGATCGTGCGCAGGACGCGAACGAACTGCGGGTTGATCGTGCGCGCCCACAGGTCGAGATCCTCGCCCCGGCGCGAGGCCAGCAGCTCGCGGAGGTCGAACCCGGCCACGGCCGGACTGTACCGGGACGAACCCGCCCGACGGGGCGCCGCCGGCTAGCCGATCACGGCCTGGGCGCGGCCGCGCGCCTTCGCCTCGTAGAGCGCGTCGTCGGCGGCGCGGACGAGCTCCTCGGCGGTGACCGGCCCGGTCCGAGCGGCCGCACCGACCGAGGCGGTGACCTGGATCGCGTCGGGCCCGACGACGCACCCGGCGACGAGCCCGCAGATCGTGCCCGCGAGCGCCTCGAGCGCCGCCCCGGAGAGACCCGAGGCGATCACGCCGAGCTCGTCGCCGCCGATCCGCGCGAGCAGGTCGTCGAGGCGCAGGCGGCCCGCGAGACACTGCGCGACCTCCGTCAGCACGGTGTCGCCGTCGGGGTGCCCGTGCCGGTCGTTCACGTCCTTGAACCGGTCGAGGTCGACGAGGATGACGGCGAGCGCAGACGCCGGTGCGCGCGGCGCGATCGAGCTCGAACTCGAGCCGCTCGTCGAAGGCGCGCCGATTCGCGACTCCGGTGAGCGAGTCGATGCGCGACAGCCGCTCCACGTCCGCCTTGAGCCGCAGGAGCCGCTCGCGATACTTCGCACCGGCGGCGAAGATGGCGATCAGCGCGACCCCGAGGACGACCGCGCCGGCCGTACTCCCTTGGCCGTGGAGGGCGATCAAGGCAGGCGCGAACGCGATCGCGACGATCGCCGTCCCCCGCCGTGCCGACGAAGGCTCACGACCGCGCGCCGCGGCATCCGCCGGACGCGATACATGACGCGCCTGGCCGCCGATCCACGTCGCGGCCGCGCAGCCCGCGACAGCGGCCGAGACGCCCGAGGCCCGTCCACGCCGCGCCCGGGAGGACGGCGTGCGCGGCGAGCCCGGCGGCGGCACCCTCGAGCGTGCCGAGCCCGATGTAGAAGGTCGTCGCCGGACGCGGCGACGGGATCAAGCAGGCCCCGGCCACGCCGCCGACGACCGCAGCGGCGACCGGCCCGAGCAGCACGGCGGCGACGACGACGAACACGGTCGAGGGAGCGCTCAGGAGCACGTACTCGTTGATCCGCACGCGCACGCTCGACCCGACCGCCGCGGCCGCGAGCAGGAAGGCGCCGAACAGTGCGTCCCTCCACCCGAGCGAGAACGGAACGACGCGGAGCGAGCCGACGGTCAGGGCGGCGCCCAGCACGACGTAGGCCACGGCGATCAGCCACCCGGCGCTCGGGTCGCGCGATCACGAGGCCCTGCCGGGTCACGATCGGAGGTGGTGCCGCCGCGGCCGCCGCACCGCCGAGGGATGCTTGCCCCATGCAGCCGATTATCGAGGTCGCATCGGTCGACCTTTGACAACGCTTCGCCGCGCGGGGCAGCGGAGCCACGTCGCCCCGCCCGCATCCCTCCATTCCCGCGCCGCGCCGCCGATAACGAGTCCGGATCCACGGACGGATCCGGCCACGCATGGACGCAACGGCACGCACCGCCCTGCTCGTCGCCGCGCTCGCTCTCGCGGCGGCTCTCGCACTCGCCTCGCCGGCGAGGGCGGCGATGCCAGGGGTGGTCGTAGCGCTCGCGCCGGGGACCCCGCACGCCGCAGCGGAGCGCCTGCTTCGGCGGGCCGGGGTCCTCGGCGTGCATCGCGTCGGCCGCACGGGCTGGCTCGCGGGCCGGGCGCGCAACCGCACGGCCGCGCTCGCGGCGCTCGACCGCAGCCCGTCGGTCGCCGCGGCCGAGCCGGACGCGACCGTGCGAGCGGCACTCGTCCCGGCCGACCCGGCGTACTCGCTCGCGCGCACTCCGGCACGCCTCAGCGGTCTCGAGCAGGCGTGGAACGTGACCCTCGGCGACCCGTCGATCACGATCGCCGTCGTCGACACGGGCGTCGATCCGATACCCGACCTCGCCTCGGCGCTCGTGCCGGGACACGACTTCCTCGGCGGCGACACGACCGACCCGAACGGGCACGGCACCGAGGTGGCGAGCGTCGCCGCGGCGCGCATCGACAACGGCATCGGGATCGCGGGCGCCTGCGGGCGCTGCAGCGTGATGCCGGTGCGCGTCCTCGACGCGCAGGGGCAGGGGCTCACCTCCACCGTGGCGGAGGGCGTCACGTGGGCGGCCGACCACGGCGCCCGGATCATCAACCTCTCCCTCGCCGGCACGCAGGACGACCCGGTGCTCGACGCCGCGATCGCCTACGCGACCGACCACGGCGCGTTGGTCGTGATCGCCGCCGGCAACCTCGCCTCGGACGCCCCCGCCTATCCGGCCGCGGGGGCGTCCGAGGCGATCCGGGTCGCCGCCACCGACTCCGCGGGGACGCTCTTCCCCTGGTCGGATCACGGCGGCTGGGTGGACATCGCCGCGCCCGGCAACCCGAGCGTGCTGCTCGCGACCGGCGGCGTCTCGACGGCCGTCCTCGGCACCTCGCTCTCGGCGCCGCTCGTCGCCGGCGTGGCGGGACTGCTGCTGAGCTGGAAGCCGACGCTCGCTCCCGCGGCGGTGAAGGACGCCCTGCTCCGCGGCGGCGCATCCGATCCGGGGCTCGACGTCGCCTCGGGCCGGCGGCTCGACGCGTTCGGCGCGCTCGTCGCCGCCGGCTACACGCCGCCGCGCACCGACCTGCTGATGCGGCGCTGATCACGAACCACGCCGGTCGCGGCTCTCCTGTCTCCGCGCGCATGACATCCGTGCGCAGTGCCTGCCCGCCCGGCTTCGATGGCTCTATCCGGCGACCGCGGCCCGCGCCCGCGCGACCCGGACCGCCTCGGTGAGCGTGGCGATGTCGTAGGCGCCGTAGTGGCGGCGGCCGTTGACGAAGAACGTCGGCGTCCCGGAGACGCCGCTCAGATCCGCGCGAGTCGACGTCGCCGGCGACGTGTCCCGCGCCGACCCGGCGCTCGAGGTCGCCGGCGAAGCGTTCCGCGTCGAGGCCGAGCTCCTCCGCGTAGCCGATCAGGTCGGGCAGCCGCAGCGCGTCCTGGTGGTCGAAGAGCAGGTCGTGCATCTCCCAGAACGCGCCCTGGAGCGCCGCCGCCTCGGCCGCCTCGGCGGCGAGCTGCGCGTGCGGGTGGACGTCGGTGAGCGGCAGGTGCCGCCACACGTAGCGCACGTCGCCGAAGTCGGCCAGCAGCTCGCGGATCACGGTCTCCGCCCGGCCGCAGTACGGGCACTCGAAGTCGCCGTACTCGACGAGCGTCACGGGCGCGCTGCTCGGGGCCGCGCACGTGGTCGCGCTCGGGGTCGACCGAGTCGGCGAGGTCGACGATCGTCTCGGCGGTGCCGAGCAGCGCGCGGATCCGCAGCCGCTTCGGCAGCAGCTCGGTCGCCCGGAAGACGAGCCAGGTCGCGAGCGACGCGCACGAGCGCCGCCGAGAGGACGCCGACCTTCGCCTCCTCGAGCTGGGGGCCGGTGAAGGCGAGGTCGGCGATCAGGAGCGAGACGGTGAACCCGATCCCCGCGACGGCGCCGCCGCCCGCGACCGCGGCCCAGCCGACCGGGGGACGCAGGCGGCCGCCGCTGAGCCGGGTGACGAGCGCGGCCACGCCGACGATCGCGACCGGCTTGCCGGCGAGGTAGCCGACGAGGATCCCGAGCGTCACCGGCGTCGTGTACGCGTGGGCGAGGAAGCTGCCGGAGAGCGCGATCCCCGCGTTCGCGAGCGCGAAGAGCGGCACGATCGCGTAGCTCGTCCACGGGTGCCAGAGCCCGAGCAGCCGCTCGTTCGGCGAGATCGCCGAGGCGACGCCGATCTGCGCCGAGCGGGCGAGCTCCGGCGTCGGCTGCTCGCGGAAGAGCCGGAAGAGGTCGGTTGCGCGCTCGAGGTCGCCGCGCGGCGCCGCATAGGCGTAGGTCATGAGCCCGAGCGCGAGACCGACGACGACCGGGTCGACGCCGGAGCGCTCGAGCGCGACCCACGCCGCCGCGCCGAGGGCCGCGTAGACGAGCCCCGAGCGGATGCCGGCGGCGCGGACGGCGAGGATCGCAGCGAAGATCCCGGCGGTCGCGAGCAGCGGCCGGACCGCGAGGTGGCCCGAGTAGGCGAACGCGATCACGGCGAGCGCGACGAGGTCGTCGACGACCGCGACGGTGAGCAGGAACGCGCGCAGCCGGTCGGGCAGCCGCCGCCCGAGCAGCGCGAGCATCCCGAGCGCGAACGCGGTGTCGGTCGACATCGCCGCGCCCCAGCCGTGCGCCGACGGCTTGCCGGCGTTGAACGCGAGGAAGATCGCGACCGGCAGCACCATCCCGCCGAGCCCGGCCAGGAGCGGCAGCGCGAGGCGGCGCCGGTCGCGCAGCTCGCCGAGGTCGAACTCGCGCCGCGCCTCGAGGCCGACGACGAGGAAGAAGAGCGCCATCAGACCGCTGTTCACCCAGTGGCGCAGGTCGAGCCCGAGCGCGTGCCCGCCGAGCCGGAGCTCGAACCGGGTCGCCCAGACGCGGTCGTAGGAGGCGGCGTCGACGTTCGCCCACGCGAGCGCGGCGACCGTCGCCGCGAGCAGCACGCACGCGCTGCCGGTCTCCGTGCGCAGGAACTCGCGCAGCGGCGTCTGCAGGCTGCGCGCCCAGGCCGTCCGTCCCGCATAGGCGGTGTCGCTCATCCGACCTCCGCGCGGACGGCGGGCGCGACCTCGGTGCCGAGCAGCTCGATCGCGCGCAGGACGCGGTCGTGCGGGAGGTCGCCGACGCTGATCTGGGCGAGGAAGCGGTCGTGCCCGAAGAGCTCGTGCTGGAAGAGGATCTTCTCGACGACCTCGTCCGGGCTGCCGACGACGAGCGCGCCGCGCCGGGTGCGGAGCGCGTCGAAGTCGGGCCGCTGGAGCGGCGACCAGCCGCGCTCGCGCCCGATCGCGTTCATCATCGTCGCGTAGGCGGGGAAGAACTCCTCGGCCGCCCGCTCCGTCGTGTCGGCGACATAGGTGTGCGAGTTGATGCTGAGCGCGGGCGCCTCGTGGCCCGCCTGCGCGGCAGCGTGCCGGTGCAGCTCGGCGAAGGGGACGAACCGCTCCGGTTGGCCGCCGATGATCGCGAGCGCCATCGGCAGACCGAGCAGGCCCGCGCGGGCGGCCGACTCGGGGTTGCCGCCGACGGCGAGCCAGACCGGCAACGGCTCCTGGAGCGGGCGCGGATAGACCGGCTGGTCCTCGAGCGGCGCCCGGTGGCGGCCGTGCCAGGTGATTTGCTCGGCGTCGCGGAGGGCGAGCAGCAGCTCGAGCTTCTCGGCGAAGAGCTCGTCGTAGTCGCGCAGGTCGTAGCCGAAGAGCGGGAACGACTCGACGAAGGAGCCGCGCCCGGCCATGATCTCGGCGCGACCGCCGGAGAGGAGGTCGAGCGTCGCGAAGTCCTGGAAGACGCGGACGGGGTCGTCGGAGCTGAGGACGGTGACCGCGCTCGTCAGCCGGATCCGCTTCGTCTGGGCGGCGATCGCTGCGAGCACGACCGCAGGCGTCGAGACCGTGTAGTCGGGCCGGTGGTGCTCGCCGACGCCGAAGACGTCGAGCCCGACCTCGTCGGCGAGGCGCGCCTCCTCGAGCAGCTCGGCGAGCCGCCGCGCCGGCCCCTCGTCGCCGCGCACGTCGCCGAAGGTGTAGACGCCGATCTCCACCGGCCGATTCTGCCGGGGCCGGCGGAGGCTGCGCCGAGGGCATCCGGGAAGCGCCGTCCAGGTTCCACTGTTATTCAGGAAAGAATGCTCATTCCTCAATATCATTTGTTGCGTATTCTCGTGTCAATACTCAACTTAATGCTACCGTTCTCCTCGATGCCGAGCCGTATCGAGCCAGCAGAGGCGATCGCCCACATCCTCCGGCTCCGCCAGGCGGAGCGAGACGCCGGGCTGCAACACCGCTCGGAGGTTGCGGCCGCACGCGAGTTCATCGAACGCTCGGTCGGCCCGACGGTGCGTGCGGCGACCGCCGCGCGACTGCTCGGCGTGAGCCAGACCGCGCTCAAGCGGTGGCTCGACAAGGGGGAGATCGCCTCGGTACTCACGCCCGAGGGACGGCGCGAGCTTCCGCTCGCCGAGCTACTCGAGCTCCTCGAGGAGGCCGAGCGCCTCGATGCGGGCGACTCGAGCCGCCCGCTGGCGGTTGTGCTCCGCGCCCGGCGACACGCCGCCGACGAGGCGGTCGACATCGACAGGCTCCTGCCCCCGCGGCACCGCACCCATCGCACCGCCGAGCTGCATGCCCTCGCCTACCACCGGCTCGTCGCCGAGCGGCTCGACGACCGGCTCGCCGATGAGGCCCGCCGCCGACTCGCGGGCTGGCGGAGGGCCGGCCGCATCGATCCGAGCTGGGCAGAGGAATGGGAGCGCATCCTGGCGCAGCCGCCCTCGCGCATCGCGAAGGCGATCTCGGCCGACACGCCTCGGGCACGGGAGCTGCGTCAGACGTCGCCGTTCGCCGGTGTGCTCAACGAGCACGAGCGGCGGCTGCTCGTCGAAGCCGTCGAGCGGCGAGCCTCGGCGTGAGGCGCGACGAGTTCGAGCACGTCGTCCGCGCCGCGGCGGCGATCGTCGGGGACGAGATCGTCGTCATCGGCAGCCAGGCCGCGCACGGCCAGTTCGCTGCCCTGCCGGACACGCTGCTGGTGTCGCGAGAGCTCGACGTCTATCCCCTGTCGGCGCCGGAGCGAGCCGCGGAGATCGACGGCGCGATCGGCGACGGTTCACGGTTCGACGGCAGCTACGGCTACTACGCGCACGGCGTCGGGCCGGAGACGCCGACGGCGCCGGCCCGTTGGGAGGAGCGGCTCGTGCGGGTCGAGCTGCCGCCGCTGGGACGGCAACCGGCGGCGGTTGCCTGGTGCATGGAGATCCACGATCTCGTGCTCGCGAAGCTCGCTGCGGGACGGCCGCACGATCTGGAGTTCGCCGCGGAGGCGATCCGTCATCGTCTCGCTGGCCGCGAGCAGCTCGCGCTCGGTCTCGAGCTGATGCCGGAGACGCACCGCGAGGTGACCGCGGAGCGCCTGACCGGGCTCCTCGCCCGGATCGACCGGCAAGACTGACGCGACCGGGGGCTAGAGCCCGAGCTCGCGCTTCGCTTGCTCCTCCATCTTCTCGAGGCGGGTGTAGTAGTCGGGGAACTCGTTCAGGTGCGCGAGCGCGATCTTGCCGGTGACGACCGGGTCGTCTCCGGTGACGTCCGTGAGCAGGTCGTGGAGCCCGTGCTCGAGCTCGACGTCCATGCCGGCACGGAACTCCTCGACGTCGAACGGGGCGCTCGCCCAGTCGATGCCGATCTGCTCGCCGATGCGGCGTGCTTCCTCGCTCGTGAAGGCCATGGCCTCCTCCTTTCCCACCCAGTCTGCCGCGGCGCGAGGAGCTCGGCATCGTGGCCGCCGCTGGACCCGAAGCCGCTCTACACTGCCCCCGCGCCCCCGTAGCTCAGTGGATAGAGCATCGGTTTCCTAAACCGTGTGCGCAAGTTCGATTCTTGCCGGGGGCATCTTCACCCGCCGCCCGCGTCGCTTCGGCATCGCTTCGGCGGTCATGGCCGCTCGACCGATGAGTCGCGTGTCGCCGAGCGGTCAGAATGACCAGCGACGGTGCACACGTGAGCAGGAGGGGAGAACGAGATGGCTGTATGGGAAAAGCAGATCGCCGCCATCAATCTGATCGTGGGCGACCTGGAGCGCTCATCGGCGTTCTACCGGCAGGTCTTCGGACTGCCGCTGCAGCACGAAGACGAGAGCACGGCGATGTTCCGGTTCAAGGACACCTACCTCTTCTTGCAGCACGGCCCGGCTCACGAGGACGCCCCGTCGAGCGAGGTATTCGACCTGGCCCAGAACGGGGTCGGGCAGTTCGCCATCATCGTCTCGGACGTGGATGCGGTGCGGACTGAGTTGGAGCAACACGGAGTGACGCCGATCAGCGGCCCGGCGGACCGTGACTGGGGCATGCGCACGATGACCTTCGCCGACCCAGGCGGCTACACGTGGGAGATCGCGCAAGAGCTACCCCGCCCTGACGCGTCGTAGCGCTGCGATCTACGGCCCTGCGGCGAGAGTCATGCCGCCTGGGCCCGCGCGATTCAGCACCACGTGCTACTCGCGCGCCTTTGCGAGCCTGAGCGTCCGGACCGGGAGAACAGCGTGGTTCGGGTTATGACCGGCTGGGAGCATCGATTCTCGTGGTCCTGCCACCCGGGAAGCGACGGACGGGAAGATCGCCGTTCGCGCAGGTGGTGAGTGCTGCTTCCAGAACGTCGTCAGGAGCAGACTGCGTTGGAGCCTCGAGGATCCGGTGCCCTGCAGTCGCGGACGTCTGAAAGGCTGATGATCGCGCTGGTAGCGTCCGGCGGGATGGCCCATGGAGCTTACGGATCCTTGGCCCACTCCAGGTCGTCGTGGAGGGGCGGGTCGTCGTAGCCGCGTGCCGGGAAGCAACGCAGGGTCTGCTCGCCTTCTTCGTGCTGCATGCCAACGAGCGGGTCGGTCGACCGACCGGCTGATCGACGCGTTGTGGGGAGAGCGGCCGCCGTCGACCGCGGCTGCTGCGCTGCAAAACCAGGTGACCACGCTGCGGCGGCTGCTGGGAGCGGAGCGGATCGAGACCGCGGGTTCGAGCTATCTCCTCCGCCTCGCGCCCGGGGAGGCTCGACCTCGACCGCGTGGAGGAGCTCGTGCGCAGATCCCAGGCGGCACCTGCGGAGGAGCGGGCCGAGCTCCTGCGTTCGGCACTCTCGCTCTGGCGCGGGCGGCCGTTCGCGGGCATCGAGAACGATGCGTTCGCGCAAGTGGAGATCGCGCGGCTGGAGGAGCTCCGGCTGACGCGCTCCACCAGCGGCGGATCGAGGCCGAGCTCGAGACTGGTCTGCACGAGACAGTCGTCCCGGAGCTCGAGGCGCTTGCGCGCGAGCAGCCACTGCGCGAGGGAGTGCGGGCGATGTTGATGCTCGCGCTGTACCGCTGCGGCCGCCAGGCGAACGCGCTCGAGGTCTATCAGCAGACGCGGCGACTGCTCGTCGACGAGCTCGGGATCGAGCCTGGCCAGCAATTGCAGCGTCTCCATCAGCGGATCCTGCTCCAGGACGCCGAGCCTTCGAGCTCGATACCGACCGGCCCGCACCGCCCGCGGTGACTCCGGCGGCCTGCGACACCGCCCAGGGACGTGCGCAAGAGCGTGACGGCCACACTGGTGGCGGTCGAGGCGCCCGCCGGCCGCGATCCGGAGGTGCTGCGCGCGCTCGAGCAACGCGCGACAGCCGCCGTGCGGCGGGCTGTCGAGCGCCACGGAGGCACCGTCCAGGAGGCGGCGGGAGCCGACGTGCTGGCAGTGTTCGGCGTCCCGGCGCTCCATGAGGATGACGCCCTCCGCGCAGTCCGCGCGGCTGACGAGGCGCGCGCCGCGCTGTCCGCGATCGACGACGCCTTCGCCGTACGGGCAGGAGTCGCTACCGGTGTCGTGATCGCCGGAACGGTGGTCGCAGGTGCGCCCCTGCAAGCGGCACGCGAGCTCGCGCGCCGCGCCGGCCCGGGCGAGATCCTGCTCGCCCCCGCGACCCGGGCGCTCGTCCGCGACGCCGTCGCGTGCGATCCGGCCGGCGGGGACGCGCTGCGGCTCGTGCGCGTCGACCCTCCGCACCGGCCCTGCGGCGCCGCCTCGACACGCCGCTCGTCGACCGCGAGCGCGAGCTGCTCCTGCTCGACACGGCGTTCGCGCACGCCCTGCGCTCATCGCTCTGCCACCTGTTCACGGTCTGCGGCGAGGGTGGGATCGGCAAGTCGCGGCTCGTCGCCGAGCTCCTGAGGACCGTCGAGGGGGAGGCGACGGTGCTCACCGGCGCCTGCCTCGCCTACGGCGACGGGATCACGTACTGGCCCGTGGTCGAGATCGTCCGCCAGGCGGCGGGCATCGGCGACGACGACCCCGCGGACGTCAGGGAGCGGCTCGCGGCCCTCGTCCCGGGACCGGACGGCGAGGCGGTCGCCGACCGGCTCGCCGGCCTGCTCGGGCTCGGCGATCAGGCCGGGGGGGACGAGATCGCCTGGGCGATGCGACGCCTGCTCGAGGCGATCGCCGCCGAGCGTCCGCTTGTCGTCGTCGTCGACGACCTTCACTACGCCGAGCCGACCTTGCTCGACCTGCTCGAGGGGTTCGCGGACCGCTCACGCGGCGCGCCGATCCTGCTCGCCTGCCTCGCGCGGCCGGAGCTGCTCGAGGCGCGGCCGGCCTGGGGCGGCGGCAAGGCGAACGCGACCACCATCTCGCTCGCGCCGCTCGCCGAGCGCGAGAGCGCACTCCTGCTCGAGCGCCTCCCCGGCGGCGCCGAGCTCGACGCGGGCACGCGGTCGCAGCTCGTCGAGACCGCGGGCGGCCACCCGCTCTTCGTCGAAGAGCTCCTGACGCTGCTGGTCGAGGAAGGCCGCCAGCTCGGCGGAGATGGCGAGTTATCGCTGCCGCCGACGGTGGAGGCGCTGCTCGCCGCCCGGCTCGAGCGCCTGCCCGAGCCCGAGCGGCTCGCCCTCGAGTGCGGCGCCGTCGAGGGTGAGATCTTCCACGCCGACGCGCTCGGCGCGCTCGCGTCGGAGCTCGTCGCCGACGTGCAGAAGGCGGTGCTCGCCGCGCTCGTGCGCAAGGAACCTCCTCCGCCCGGCCGCACCACAGTTCGGCAGCGGCGAAGCCTTCCGCTTCCGCCACGCACTGGTGCGCGAGGCTGCCTATGCGTCGCTGCCGAAGTCGCGCCGGGCCATGCTGCACGAGCGCTTCGCCGTGTGGCTGGAACGGGCGGCGGGTGCGCGGCTCGCCGAGCTGGAGGAGATCCTGGCCTTCCATCTCGAGCAGGCGTTCCGGCTCCGCGACGAGCTCGGCAGCCGTCGACGACGAGGCATGCGCGCTCGCCGAGCGCGCCGGTCGATGCTGGCCGGCGCGGGTCGCCGCGCCTACGAACGCGGCGACCTCCCCGCCGCTGCCAACCTGCTTCGGCGCGCCGCTGCCCTGCTTCAATCCGACGACCCGCGACGGCTCCGGCTCCTCATCGACCTCGGCGACGTGCTGGGACGGATCGGCGCTCTCGACGACGCCCGCGAGGCGCACGCCGAGAGCCGCGGCACGGGCCGGCGCGACCGGGCACCAGAGCCACCCGCGCCCACGCGGAGCTCGAGCTCGCATTCCTGCGAGAGCTCTCCGCTGCAGGCGGCAGCGCCGGAGCGTGGGCGCAGGCGGCGACTCGCTTCCTGGACGACCCGGCGGCGCGCGACGATCTCGTAGCGGTCGCGAAGGCCCTGCGACTCCTCGGGCTCTACCGGCTGAACCACCTGGAATGCGATCGAGCGGCCGAGCTGTTCCTCCGTGCGCGCGACGAGGCCGAGCGGGCAGGCGACCGGATCGTGCGCAGGCAGGCGCAACTTGGGTTTCGCGCTCACGCTCGTCCTCGGTCCGACGCCGGTCGATGAAGCGCTCGAGCGTCTCGGCGTGATGCTCGACGCGGAGCGCGGCGACCGCCTGGCGGAAGCCCAGCTCCTCGTCTACCTGGGCACGCTGGAGGCGCTGCGCGGCCGGATCGACGAGGCGCACCGGCTGTTCTCAGTGGCCGCGAGTCAGCTCGACGAGCTTGGGCAGCATCTCTTCCACGCCGTGGCAGAAGGGTGCTATGTCACGGCCTCGGAGCTTGCCGCGGGGAACGCCTCGGTCGCCGAGCCGCTGGCTCGGCGGGCGCTCGAGACGCTGGAGCGGGTCGGTGAGCGGGGCAACGCGGTCCCATGTGGCTGCGTGGCTGGCCGAAGTTCTCTGCGCCCTCGGTCGCGACGCCGAGGCAGAAGCCTGCCTCGCCTCCGCGGGAGCGATCGACGACGACGACTTTCATCTGCGCGCGCTCCGGCAGAGGACGACGGCACGACTGCTCGCCCGTAGCGGCGACGGTGCGGGTGCGGAGGCGCGAGCGCGGGAGGCGATCGCGCTTCTCGTGGAGGCCGACGCCCTTGTCCTGTGCGGGGACCTCCACCTCGGGTTGAGCGAGGCCCTCGCGCGCTCACGGTCGCCCCGACGAGGCCCATGCTGCTGCGGCAGAGGCCGTGGCGCTGTACGAGGCGAAGGGCGCGACCGCGCTCGTCGCACGCGCCGCGGCGTCCGTCGAGCGCGCCAGCGCAGCGGCGAGGCTCGCCGGCCACGGCGGGGGCTAGCGGAAACCCGGTTCAGCGAACGACCGGGTCGCGCGCGAGCTGCAGGCGGTTGAACATCTCGCGGTCGACCTCGGGTGCGGAAAGAGCGGGGATGACGAGGGCTCGACGCCAACGGGAGGACGTCCTGCCGAAGCTCGCCGAGCGCGACCCGCTTGACGATCGGATCGACTACTGGGGCGAGCGAGGCCTTGTAGACGATGGTCTCGTGCTCCGGCGGGTAGAACCGGCACAGGTAGTCCACGAGCACACCAAGCCGCGAGCCGTGTCCGTCGGGCGCCGCGAATCGCTCCCCCATGAAGGCGGCCTGGCAGAGGACGAGCGTCGCAGTCGACTCGGGCACGCGCCGGTGGAGCAGGAACCCCGTCGCCTCGTACGACACGAAACCCGAGGCACAGCCGGGTCGATGCCCACATCGGCGACGAGGCAGTCGAGCGCCGAAACGGGCAGGCAGCATCCTCGCCGGGTAGCCCTCGCTCGTGCGCGATCGCGATCGCCCGGTCGGGAGGAGTAGACGAAGATGCACCGGGTGCCCGTCGAAGACCGCGTAGACCTCGTAGGCCGGACCTCGACCGGCGCGAGGACGCTCCTCCACGACCTCGTCGTAGGTCTCCTGCCGCGATGCTTGGTCGCGCCGTAGCAGCTCGTGGAGCTACCGGGCGCGCGTGTTGACGCCGTTCGACGAACAGAGGTGCGCCATCGGCTCGGCGGCGAGGTAGAGGACATCCCCGGCCCGCTTCGATCGCCGCACGCGCCTGCAACGTCGTGTGCGCAGAGACCGCTCATTCCCGGACCGACGACGGTCAGGCTCCCCTGGCGCTCGGCGCTCGTCCCCGTAGCCGTCGGTCGTCGGAGGTCCGGAAACGGGATCTGGACGTTACCGCCGATATTCCCGGAAAGTGGTACGGGGTCCAGTGCATGAACGCCGCCTGCCGCGGCTCGAGATCGCGCGTCCGGATGATCGTCTGCTCGTCGGGCGAGAGCCCCGCCTCGTCCATAACCTCGGTCGAGTCGGCCTCGAACGCCCGTTGCAGCGGCGGTGTCGTAGGTGATCTTCAACAGGAATCCAGGAACTTGTTCGGCGATGTCGCCATCGTGCCGCCTCTGTTGACCGGTGTAACCCCTCGGTCGACCGGACCATCGCCTCGCCGCCGGTCAAGCGAGCCGCGGCGGCTGGGACAGCTGATCGAGAAGCGATCGCCGGTACGACGTGCGCCAGGATCCTCGCGAGCCGCTCGGCCTCGCCGTCGCAACGCGGCCGTGGTCCCCGTTTCCTGTTGCCGGTTGCTCCGTGAGCGTCAGCGCTTGCGTGCGAGCGCCGCCGGTGCCGGCGTGCAGAGGTCGCAGGTTCGAGTCGTGGCGAGGAGCATCGTCTCCCGCTTCGCCCGCTGCGCTTGGCCCAGCGCTCGCTCCGGAGCTCGGCGCCGTCGAACGCGGCTGGGGCTGGAGCGGGGATCTTTGACGTAGAGTCCTGTATTCGGTCGCTTGCTCAGGCAGTCGATGTTCCGTGGATGAGCGCTCGCGGACTCGCGAGCACCGACTTCTCTCGAGCGACAAGCGAGGTTCCAACGGTCATGGCAGCGAACTACGACGGGCATCGACTGAGAGCTGTGCGGTTCACGGTAGGGGCGAAGATCACGGCGCTGGCGGGATTCCTCCTGCTGCCGCTCGTCGCCTCGGCCTTCGCGCCGGACCGTACGGCACGGCTGGCGATTCTGGCGCTGGCGCTCGTGCTCGGGGGAGTGGCCGCGTTCCGGTTCGCCCGCATCACCGGCCGGCGTCTCGGCAACGTGACCGTCATGGCACGCGGGCGTCCCCTCCGTCGACCTCTCGCGCCGTGCATCCCGCCCACACGGATCGATGAGATCGGCGACAACGCGATCGCGATGCAGGGGATGAGCGAGTACCTGCGCCATTCGGCCGCCATCGCGAAGCGGCTCGCCGAGGGCGACCTGACTGTCGAGGTGGAGCTCGCCTCCGAGAACGACGAGTTCGGGCTCACGTTCCAGCTGATGATCGTCAACCTGCGCGAGATGGTCTCCCGCGTGTCCCGCGCGGCGACGACGATGGGCTCGTCCTCGCAGCAGATGGCCAACAGCTCCGACGAGTCGGGCCGCGCGGTCGGGGAGATCGCCACGGCGATCACCGAGGTCGCCGGCGGGGCCGAGCGCCAGGTCCGCGTGGTCGAGCAGGCCCAGGACGCCGCCCGCCGCACGGCGACCGCGGCCGCCGCGAGGCCGCGCACGATCGCCGGCGAGGGCGCCGGCGCCTCCGCCCAGGCCAGCGTCGGCCATGAGCGCGGTGCGGGCCTCGACGGCCGACGCGACCGAGGCGATCCGCTCGCTGGCGCGCAAGTCCGAGGAGATCGGCGGCATCGTGGCGGCGATCACCGCGATCTCCGAGCAGACCAACCTGCTGGCCCTCAACGCCGCGATCGAGGCCGCCCGGGCCGGCGAGCAGGGCAAGGGCTTCGCCGTCGTCGCCGACGAGGTGCGCAAGCTCGCCGAGGAGTCGGCAGCGCGCGGCGGGCTCGATCCGGGACCTGATCGGCGAGGTCCAGGGCGACATCCGACCGGGCCGTGACCGTCGTCGAGGAGGCGCGCCCGGCGCTCGGACGAGGGCGCCGACGTGCTCGCGGCGGCGCGCCGGCGCTTCGAGCGCATCGAGCCGGCCATCGCCGGCGTTGCTGGCGCGCCGGTCGCCGAGATCACGGCGGCCACCGACGAGGTCGCCGCGGTCGCCGAGCAGTCCTCGCTCGTCGACCGAGCAGGTGTCGGCCTCCACGCAGGAGACGAGCGCGTCCGCCGCAGCAGATCGCCGCCTCCGCCCAGGAGCTGGCCGGCACCGCCGACGAGCTCAACCTGCTGCTCACCCAGTTCAAGGTCGCCACCTAGCGCGGCAGACCACGACTGCCCCTGCCGGGACGCTCTCCGTCGGAGACTCGGGCGCCTCGAGCAGGACGTGATCGCGCAGGCGCTCGGGTGTCCCGCGCGCCTCCGCGTCCAGAAGACGGAACGGCCCGGCCGGAAAGCCGGGCCGTTCGGGAGGGGCGGCTCTTGGAGCTGAGAGCTGCGCTCGCTGCCCGGGCTGCGGCTCCCTTGCAGCGGTCAGACCCCGTACCCACGTCATCGGCACGAGCGGCGAGAGGCGCGTCCCTCACAATGGGGATTGACACGAAGAATCCGGTCGAGTGATTCGCGTCCCGGCTCCGATCGTTTCCCTCATGGTCGGCGCGGCGGGCTGCGCGACCCCGGGTGCCGCCGGCAACGGACGCCGACTACGATCGCCCGCGTGGCGAACAGCCGACTCGTCTACTCGACCGACGACGGCGACCAGCGCGACCGGGACACCGAACGACGCGAACCGCCGCCACAGCAGCGACAGCCGCACACCGACGGCGTCGTGCGCGTGTCGCGTCAGACGGGCGGCCGCCGCGGCAAGACCGTCACGCTCGTCCGCGGACTCCCACCGGGCGACACGCAGGCGGTGGCGGCCGACCTGAAGCGCCTCTGCGGTGCAGGCGGCTCCAGCAAGGACGGCGCCGTCGAGATCCAGGGCGACCACCGCGACAAGGTCGCGGCCCGCCTCCGCGCGACCGGGTACGACGTGAAGCTCGCAGGCGGCTGAGCGGCCGTCGCCTCGCGGCGCCCAGTCGCCGATCAGTATCGGAGACAGGCTCCTTCCGGGTTGCACGATCACGACGTTTGTCAGGGGTGCTCGTTCAGCCCGAGAGCTAGCTTCTAGCTCCGTGAACCTCTTCCTGATGCAGCTGTCGCCGCATGGCCGCGCGGACCGACAGCGGCTGGCCGCCGCCATCGACACGCTCCTCGCGGAGATTCCCTTCCTTCATGGCCCGGCACGCACGTCCTGGGACGCGCCGAGCGGACGCTTCGCCCTCGCGACCGCGTCCCATGCTCCCGAGCAGGTGGGCGGAGTCCGCTACGTCGTCGTCCACGACGACCGGGCCGCCGCCTTCACCGGACGGCCGTTCGTCTGGACCGACGAGTTCGAGGCGGACGGCCGCGCGGCGCTCGCGCCCGAGTTCTACCTCCGACCCGCCACCGGAGCGGATCGATCGGATCGACGGACGCTGGGCCGCCGTCCGATACGACGACGAGGAGGGCGAGCTGGAGGTGTGCTCCGATCTCCTCGGCTCCTACCCGATCTACGGGGGAGGCAAAGGCGAGCTGTTCTTCAGCAACAGTCCGGAGCTGATCCGCCGCCTCGTCGGCACCGGAGGCTCCTCTTGTTCCAGGGTCTCGGTGCTGGCCGGCTTCTTCGCCGGCGGCGCGGCGATCGACGGCGCGCCGCGCTGGGAGGAGGTCGACCGCCTGCCCGCCGGCGTGCAGCGCTTCGCCGCGGCGGACGGCGCCCGCCGGGGGCCGAGCACGATCGACTGGCTGCCGTTGCTCGACGACCGGTTCGACGTCGAGATCGCGTCGCGGCGGCTCGTCGCGGTCGTCCGCGCTCTCTCCGACTGGCCCGGCCGCCCGGCGCATGTCTCCTTGAGCGGCGGTCGCGATTCTCGTCTCGTGCTCGCCGCGGCAGTCGCGGCGGGGATCGACGTGTCGCCGCGCACGATGGCGATTCCCGGCGCGCCCGGCTACCCGGAGACGAAGGACATCGTCCTCGCGCGTGTGCTGTGCGAGGCGGCGGGGGTCGGCCTCGAGATCGTCGAGCCTGTCATGTCGGTTCCTCCGGCCAGATCGGAGCCCTCCTCGGCCTGCTCTCGCCGGGAGCGATCTCGCTCGAACTGGCCGTCCAGGCAGCGTTCGCACGCCCCCTCAGCGCCGGGGAGGAGCCGATCGAGATCGTGCAGACAGGCCATTGCGGGGAGGTCGCCCGGGCCTACTACGGCGTCGCCGAGGGAGAAGACGCCGCCGCTCTGACCGACCGCCTGCTCTCGCGAGGGATGCCGTCGGTGCCCCGGCCACTGCTCTCCCGGGACGGCAAGGCGCTCTACCGCGCACTCGTCGCCGACTGGGTCGAGCGGCAACTGGCGACGGGAGTGCCGGCGTCGATGCTCCTCGACCTCTTCTATCTCGACCAGCGCATGCCGCACTGGATCGCCGTCTCCCAGGGAGTCAGCGAATACGTCCACGATCTCGCCAATCCGTTGTGGAGCCGGCGCCTGATCTCACAGGAGGTCGGCTTCACGCCTGAGCAACGGCGGCAGGAGCTCTTCCATCTCCAGCTGCTCGGACGGCTGGCTCCCGCGCTGCTCAAGATCCCCATTCGACGTGGAGTCGCTCGCGCACCGACGGCAGCGCGACCACGGCATGAGCGCAGGCCGCGCGCGCACCGTGGCGAAGCTGCGCCGCGAGCTGCGCCGGTCGCTCTGGGGGTATCCGGGGCCCGACCTGCTTCCGGAGGTCGCCGCGCACCTGCGGCTTGCCGTGGAGAGTGACGGTGGACACACCTCCTGGGACGTACTCGACCGGCGCCGTGTCCACGAGTTGCTGCAGAGGAACGCTCGGACGCTGGACCGCCGAAGCCGCAGCATGATCTGGCGCCTGGCAACCGTGTTCCTCGCTGACGAGCACGTGCCCGCGATGGCTGCGCCGCGGGCCGCGGTAGGCGCGGGCGGATCGAACCCGCCCCGGGAGGCGCCGCTACGGTGGGCTCCGGCCTCCGAAGCTCGAAGGGAGTACCACCCGACGATGGAGATCGCATCGCATTCCGGCAGGCCGCGGCGGCCAGGCCGGTCGCTGCTGGTGCTCGTGCTCACTGCCCTCGCCGTCACGGTCGGCCCGGGCCGGGTCGCGCGCGTACGCCGCGCCCCACCTGCAGCGACCGGGCTACGTCTTCTACGAGGACCAGCCGCGAGGGCTTCCCCAAGATCGCGGCGTATCGCCCCGGCTGCAGCGTCGCCGCCGCGAAGCTGGCGGCGTTCGACTGGGTCGTCGCCTCCGGCAACTGCGCCGCGCGCCTCGACGGGGCGCACGCGCGCAACCGGAGCCTGCTCGGCATGATCCAGCCGGCGGGCCCGGACCAGCTCTTCGCCGCCACCTACGGCCAGTACGACCAGATCACGAGCCCGCTCGGCCGGCCTGCGACCGGAGCCATCCGCCCCTTCCGGAGCAGCGACTGGCTGCACAACACCGACGGCAGCGTCCACCGAGATGGGCACGGTGAACGTGCTGAACCTGCTCTCGACCGACACGGCACTGTGGTCGGCCGACGTGGCCGCCTACTGGGCGAGACGGAACGGCGCGCTCAGCCGGCGGCACCCCGGCGTGATGGGCGTGCTGGGGGGACAACGACTTCTGGTCGGACCAGGCCTACGCCTTCGCCGGCACGCCGCTCGACCCGAACGCCGTCGGCGCGGCGACCGCGTCCGCGCAACCAGGCGACCTGGGACGCGAACTTCGTCGCACGGCACGACCGGCTGGCCCGCGACCTTCCGGGGATGGTCATCGGCGGCAACGACCTCGTCCTCGTTCGCGTCCAACCCGGGCGCCTACAAGGGCGGAGTCGCCAACGGCTGGCTGCTGCCCGGTATCTCCAGCGCCGGGATGCGGGAGTGCGCCGACAAGTACCCCGGCCTCTACAAAGCGTCGGGAGTCGACGAGCTGATCACGCGGCGCAGCGCTTCCTCGCCGGCAAGAAGCTCGACGGCAAGCAGCGCTACCTGATGCTGAACAACTGCAACGCGACCAGCACGCAGATCAACGAGTACTCGCTCGCAGTGGCCACGATCGGCGGCTTCTACTACTGGCCGTACACGCAGTCCGGCTGGTGGGACTCGACGATGCGATCGCGGCCGTCGATTGCCGACTACACCCACAACGGCACGCGCCACTGGCTCGGGTTCCCGACCGCGGCGCCGCGAAAGCTCGCCGTCGGGGCTCTGGAAGCGCACGTTCCAGCACGGCGCCGTCTACGTGAACATGACAGGCGCGACCCAGACCGTCGACGGCCGCACGCTGGAAACCAGACGGGCCTGTTCGTCAGTAGCGACTCGCGGCGCGTCGGAGTAGCGGCTCTCCAGCCGAGCTCTATCTCCGCGCCGAGGTCGTGATCCGCACCGGCTGGGAGAGGAGGCGCGGCTGTCGCGCACGTGCCGTTCTCGTGGAGCAACTCGACCCGGATCGCGTGCGTGCCGGAGCGAGCTTCCGTCGCCCATCCGAGAGGCGAGCCTGGCAGTCGATGCGGACTCGCGAGACGCCGCGAGACGTGGTTCCCCGCACGAGGTCGCGTAGTTTCGCGCATGACCTGCGCGAGGAATCGGAGGAGCATCCCGCCATGGAAGCAGCGACTCTGCCGAGGCTCCACCTCCGTTCCCCCATCAGGCTCGCGCCGGCGGGAGACGCGGCCGAACTCGTCGAGCAGGCGGGCTTCGAGCTTCGGTGCTCCGCCTGCGGTTACGGCGTGGTCGTCCGGATGGCACCCGAGAGCTGTCCGATGTGCAGGGGCGGCACGTGGGAGCATCCGCCTCGGCCGAGGAGGCGGAGGATCTGAGCGGATGTCCCCGGCCGCGCTCGCAGACAAGGTCACCGAGCACGATCCGGTGCGTCGCTGGCGCTCCGACGAGCTTCAGCGAGCGGGCTACCCGCCCGGGATGCCCTGGTGTTGAGCCGTCGGCGCGACATCGACCTCCACCGCGCGGTCGACCTGCTCCGCCGAGGCTGCTCCCCCGAGACCGCGATCCGCATCCTCTTCTAGACCAGGCCGAGGCACGCGCTCGCCCGGTGGACGGTTCTCCCGGATCCCGCCAACCGCCGCGGCTACCATCGTCTGACGGGTGCGGAACCGGGGGTCTGTGTCTAATCGGAGCGGTGCGGCCGCGGCGCGGCACGACCGGGCGTCCGCGCGCGCCCGCATCGCGAGGAGGCGGCGGCGGATCGCGCTGCTCCTTCTCGTCGCCGCGGCGCTGCTCGCAGGGGTCGGCTGGGCCGCGTTCGGCGCCACCGCAGAAGACAGCCGTCCCGGCGCGGCCGGCCGCGCCGACACCGGCGCCGGCACCGAAGGCCGCCCCGGCCGCGGGCACGCTCTTCCGCCCGCTGACGGCCCGCACCTCGCGCCCGGCTCGGACCCGTCCGTGCTCCCCGGCCCGGTGCTGATCGCCGACCGCGCCAACAACCGGCTCCTGATCGTCAACCCGCAGGGCGAGATCGTCTGGGAGTTCCCGCGGCCCGGCGACCTCCGGCCCGGCGAGAGCTTCAAGGTTCCCGACGACGCCTTCTTCAGCCCCGACGGCACGCGGATCGTCGCCACCCAGGAGGACGACTTCGCGATCAGCGTGATCGACCTCGCGCAAGCGCCGGATCGTCTACCGCTACGGCACTCCCGGCGTCCCCGGCAGCGGCCCGAACCACCTCTGGAACCCCGACGACGCGATGCTCCTTCCGGGCGGCTGGATCCTCACCGCCGACATCAAGAACTGCCGCCTGCTGCTGATCAAGCTCGGCCAGCACCGGCCGCACCGGGTCTACGGCGACACCACCCAGGGCTGCTACCACGCCCCGCCGCAGCACTGGGGCAGCCCGAACGGCGCCTTCCCGATGCGCAACGGCCACTTCCTCGTCACCGAGATCAACGGCAACTGGGTCGACGAGCTGACGCTCGCCGGGAAGGTCGTCCGCTCGTGGCATCCCCCGGGCTTCAGCTACCCCTCCGACTCCAACGAGGTACGGCCCGGCCTCTACCTGAGCGTCGACTACACCAGCCCGGGCAGCGTCGAGACCTTCGACCGCAGCGGACGCCTCGTGTGGCGGTACGAGCCCCGGCCCGGCGAGCCGCAGCTCAACCATCCCTCCCTCGCCGAGCCGCTCCCGAACGGCGACATCCTCGTCAACGACGACGACAACGACCGCGTGATCGTGATCGACCCGCACACGAACAAGATCGTCTGGCAGTACGGGCACACGGGCAAGCCCGGACGCGCGCCCGGCTACCTCAACGACCCCGACGGCGTCGACCTCGCGCCGCCCCACTCGCTGCTGATCCGGCAGCGCGCGACGATCGGGCAGCCCTGAGCCGGTAACCGGCCCCCGGCTGGCGCTCGCGCAGCGACCGTCGTAGGCTCTGCGCCTGCGCGCCATGCCGGTCAGCTGCGGAACATCGAGGGTGCCGGTCGAGGACCGGGCGGCGGCGCCGTGAGCGATCGCAGCGCGGACGTCGTCGTCGTCGGCGCCGGGTCGGCCGGTGCCGTCGTCGCGCGCCGGCTCGTGGACGGCGGCGCCCGCGTCCTCCTGCTCGAGGCCGGCGGACGCGACGAGAACCCCGCGATCCACGATCCCGGGCGGCTCCACGAGCTCTGGCAGTCCGAGGTCGACTGGGCCTACGAGACCGTGCCCCAGGCGCACGCGGACGGGCGCCGGCTCGCGTGGCCGCGCGGCCGCGTGCTCGGCGGCTCGAGCTGCCTCAACGCGATGATCTGGGTGCGCGGCGCCCCGGCAGGACTTCGACACGTGGGCGGAGCTCGGCGCCGACGGCTGGTCGTGGGACGACGTCCGCCCCGTCTACGAGCGCATCGAGCGGCGCGAGCCCGGCGGCCCCGGCACCGTGAGCGTGCTCACGTCGTTCGAGCCGGACGCGATCCACGCCTCGCTCGCGGCGGCGGCCCAGGAGTGCGGGATCCCGCTCAACCCGGACTACAACGGCGCCTCGCAGGACGGCGTCTCGTTCATGCAGTTCAGCATCGAGGACGGCGTCCGCCACAGCACCGCGGCGGCGTACCTCCGCCCCGTCGAGGCCGACCCGAACCTCGAGGTGGTCACCGGCGCGCTCGCACGGCGCCTGCTGTTCGACGGCACGCCGGTGCGTCGGCGTCGAGTGGTCGCGGGACGGCCGGGTCGAGCGCGCCGAGGCCGGGCAGGTCGTCGTCTGCGGCGGGACGATCGGGTCGGCGCAGCTCCTCCTGCTCTCGGGGATCGGCCCCGCCGACCACCTGCGCCCGCTCGGGATCGACGTCGTCGCCGACCTGCCCGGCGTCGGCGAGAACCTGCACGACCACCTGCTCTCGCCCGTGATCTTCAGCGCGGAGCGCGAGGTCGGCCCGCCCTCGCCCGGCCTGCCCGCCTGCCAGACGCACCTCTTCTGGCGCTCGCGGCCCGGGCTGCCCGCGCCCGACATCCAGCCGATCCACTTCATGGTGCCGATGGTCGAGCCGTGGATGGAGGGGATCGAGAACGGCTTCACGCTGATGGGCGGGATGGTGCGGCCGGCGAGCCGCGGCACGCTGCGCCTCACCGGGCCGGCGCCGGAGGACCCGGTCGCCCTCGACCCGAACATCCTCGCCTGCGACGCCGACCTCGAGAGCCTCGCCGCGGCCGTCGACCTGTGCCGGCGGATCGGCGCCGCGGACGCGCTCCGCGAGTGGGGCGCCGAGGAGCGCTACCCCGGCCCGGCGGTCGACACCCCGGACGCCGTGCGCGCGTACGTGCGCCGGACCGCGATCACCTACCACCACCAGGTCGGCACGTGCGCGATGGGCACCGGCCCGGCCGCCGTCGTCGACCCCCGGCTCCGGGTGCACGGCGTCGACGGCCTGCGGGTCGCCGACGCGTCGGTCATGCCGGCCGTCACGACCGGGAACACGAACGCTCCGTCGATCATGATCGGCGAGCGTGCGGCAGAGTTCCTCCTCGCCGATGCCTGAGACCGACGCCGTCCTCGCAGCAGCAGGACTCCCGTCCGCGGACGTCGCCGCGTGGCGCGCGACCGAGCCGGAGCAGACGGCCTCCTTCGAGGCGGCGAGCGCCGCCGCGTGCGCGCACCTCGTCCGCGGCGAGGAGCTGCTCGCGCGGCTGCCCGCGCGCCCCGGAGCGGAACGACGCCGAGGCCGAGGCGGCGGCCGTCCTCCGGGCCGAGCTCGACGCCGCGCGCTCGCGGTTCCTGCGCGCCCACGCCGAGGCCGTCTACGCCGCGCTGACCGGCGACCTGGGCCGGGCGGTGCGGGACGAGGAGCTCGTCTACGCGGCGGCCGAGCGCTTCCCCGGGCTCGTGCCGACGCGCGCGCAGGTCGCGGCCGAGCGGACGCGGGCCCTGCCCGAGAAGGAGGGCGTCGAGGTCGCGCAGGGCCTCTTCCTCTCGTTCGTGCTCGCGTCGCCGCGCTGCGGGGCGCACCTCGTCTGGTCGATGCTGCGCCCGACGGAGGCGGCGCTCGAGCGCCTCGACGACTTCCGCGCCACCGGCGTCGCCGATCTCGGCGGCACGGTCCTCGAGCGGCGCGGCCGGGCGGCCTACCTCGAGATCCGGAACGACCGCCACCTGAACGCGGAGGACTGCGACACGCTGCCGGCGACCGAGACCGCGGTCGACCTCGCGCTGCTCGACCCCGAGGTGGAGGTGGGCGTCATCCGCGGCGCGGTCGTCAGCCACCCGCGCTACGCCGGCCGCCGCATCTTCGGCGCCGGGCTCAACCTCACGCACCTCTACCACGGCCGCCTCGACTACCTCTTCTTCGTCACGCGCGACCTCGGCTACGTGAACAAGCTCTTCCGCGGGCTGAGCGCCGAGGAGCACCGGCCCGGCGAGCCGGAGGAGACGACCGAGAAGCTCTGGGTGGCCGCGGTCGAGACGTTCGCGATCGGCGGCGCGTGCCAGATCCTGCACACGGTCGACCACGTGATCGCGACCCGGGGCACGCGGCTCTACCTCCCGGCGCGCAAGGAGGGGATCCTCCCGGGCGCCTCCAACCTGCGGCTGCCGCGGTCGGTCGGCGACCGGCTCGCGCGGCAGGCGATCCTCTCGGGGCTCGAGTTCGAGGCGGGGACGCCGCACGGCGACCTCCTCTGCGACGAGGTGGTCGAGTCGTCCGAGGAGATGGATGCCGCCGTCGCCGCGCGCGTCGAGGCGCTGACGAGCTCGGGGCTCGTGAACGCCGCGGGCAACCGGCGCGCGCTGCGGGTCGGCCAGGAGCCGCTCGAGACCTTCCGGCAGTACATGGCCATGTTCTGCCGCGAGCAGGTCTACTGCCACCTCAGTCCCGCGCTCGTGCGCAACCTCGAACAGCACTGGAACGCCCACGAGCGCCGCCTCTGAGCCCGTGATCTGGGATCCCGCGGAGCGGCTGCCGCGGGCGGAGCTGCGCGAGCTCCAGCGGGCGCGCCTGCGGGCGACGTTCGGCGTCGAGCTCGACGCCGTCGCGGAGCAGCCGTTCAGCGGCAAGGCCGACCTGCGCGACGGCTATCCGTTCGGCCTGCTGCGCGTCCCGGTCGCGGAGCTCGCCCGCGTGCACGCGTCGAGCGGGACGTACGGCAAGCCGACGGTCGTCGGGTACACGGCCGCCGACCTCGACGCCTGGACCGAGCTGATGGCCCGCTGCATGACGCTCGCCGGCGTCCGGCCCGGGATGCTCGTGCACAACGCGAACACGTACGGGCTCTTCACCGGCGGCCACGGCTTCCACCAGGGCGCCGAGCGGATCGGCGCGCCGGTGATCCCGGTCTCGGGCGGGATGACGGCGCGCCAGGCGCTGCTGCTGCACGACCTCGGCGCCCAGGTGCTCGTCTCGACGCCGTCGTACGCGATCGTGATCGCCCAGGCGGTGCACGACGCGGGCATCGATCCCGGCTCGCTGAAGCTCGAGCTCGGCCTGTTCGGCGGCGAGCCGTGGACGGACGGGCTGCGCGCGCAGATCGAGTCGGCGCTGCCGGGGCTGCGGGCCGTGAACTTCTACGGGCTCTCCGAGATGTGCGGGCCGGGCGTCGCGGCGGAGTGCCTCGAGGCGCGCGACGGCCTGCACGTGCACGAGGACCACTTCCTCGTCGAGGTCGTCGATCCCGAGTCGGGCGCGGCGCTGGGCGAGGACGAGGAGGGCGAGCTCGTCTTCACGACGCTCGCGAAGGAGGCGATGCCGTTCCTGCGCTACCGCACCGGCGACATCGGCTCGCTCACCTCGGCGCCGTGCCGCTGCGGCCGGACGACGGCGCGGATCCGGGGCCTGCGCGGCCGGCGCGACGACATGATCTCCGTCCGGGGCGTCAACGTGTACCCGTCGAACGTCGAGCACGCGCTCCTCTCGGTTCCCGAGTCCGCCCCGCACTACCAGCTCGTCGTGGATCGCCAGGGCGCGATGGACGAGCTGACGATCCAGTGCGAGCCCGCCGGCCCGGACGTCGATCCCGCGACCCTGCGCACGGCCGTCGAGCGCGTGCTGCGCGAGCACCTCGGCATCCGCGTCCGCGCCGACGTGCTCGAGCCCGGCACGGTGCCCCGCAGCGAGGGCAAGGCCGTCCGGGTCGTCGACCGGCGCTAGAGCGGCGGCGTCCGATCCTCGCGGAAGTGGGGAATGACGTGCCTGCCGACGAGCCGGATCGCCTCTTCGGGATCGGGCCCGAGCGGCCCGCCGAGGTTCACCTGCGTGATGCCGGCGGCGGCGAGACCCTCGATCCGGGCGACGACGTCCCGCGGAGTCCCGACGATCGCGAGGCGCAGCATCTCCTCGGTGACGCCCGCCGCCGCCGCCGCCAGGTCGCCCGCGTCGACGAGCGCCTTCAGCGGGGCGAAGTCGGCGCGCGAGAGACCCACGGTCGCGAGCGCGTGCTCCTCGAGGTACGGCCCGAAGTAGGCGGCCATCGGCCGCAACGTGTCGGCGGCGGCACTCGCCTGCTCGGAGATCGAGAGCCAGGCGCAGCCGGCCACGTCCACCGCGCCCGGCTCCCGGCCGGCGCGCCGAGCCCCGTCGAGGATGGGCGCGGCCATCGCCGGCGCCGACTCGGGCGGCGTGATCATCGGGAGGCTCCCGTCCCCGATCTCGCCGCTCAGCTCGAGGTAGTCGTGACCGTAGCCGGCGACGTAGATCGGCACATCGGGCCGGAGCGGCTCGAAACGGAGGAAGCACTCCTCGCTCCAGTGGTACGGGCCGACGTCACCCGCGACCGTCTCCCCGCGCAGGAGCCGGCGGACGATCTCGACGGCGGCCCGCGTCCGCTCGATGCGGTCGCCGGCGTCGTGGCCCGTCCAGCCGACCATCGTGTCGGTGTGCAGGCCGATCCCGATCGTGGCCCGGCCTCCCGAGAGCAGGTCGAGGGTCGCCAGGTACGCCGCGATCTCGGCCGGATCGGTCGTGTACGGATTCGTGCCGATGCTCGCGACGCCGATCCGTTCCGTCCGCGCCGCGACGGCCGAGGTCAGCGCCCACGTCTGGAGCATGAAGGGGTCGTGCGGGAACCAGACCTGGTCGAAGCCCTCCTGCTCGGCGAGCACGGCCAGCTCGACCAGGCGGCGAGGCTCGCCGAGCCACTGGATGAGCCGCAGGCCGAACCTCATGCGGCGAGCTCGCCCAGGAGATCCTCGACGGTGCAGAGGGTGGCGAAGCGGTGGGCGAGGATCGTCGCGACCACGCGTTGCGCCTCGTCGGCGGGGATGCTCCCCCAGCCGGCGTCGGGCAGGTCGCCCATGGCCACCCCGTCGACGACGTACAGCGGGTCGTAGCCGAGCTGGAAGGCGTCGCGCACCGTCGTGTCGCAGCAGATGTGGGCCGAGAGACCGCAGACGATCACCTGGTCGATCCCGCGGCTGCGCAGCAGCAGGTCGAGGTCGCTGCCGAGGAAGGCGCTGAAGCGCCGCTTGACGACATAGCTGTCACTCGGGTCGGGCTCGATCTCCGCGACGACTCCGACCCCGCTGCTCCCCTCGCGGAGGGCCGCTCCCGTCCGCACCTGCTCGAATCGCTCGAGCCGCCCCATGTCCTCACGCCCCGGGCGGAGCGCCTGCGTCACGAACACGACGAGGAGTCCGGAGGCGCGGGCGGCCTTCACGAGCGGCGCGAGCCGGTGCGCGAGGTCGACGCCTCCGGGAACTGCCAGCGGCCCGTGCACGAAGTCGTCCTCCATGTCCACGACGACCAACGCCGAACGTTCCCGCTGCCGGATCAGTGGAGCCACTCCTCCAGAAGCAACGGCGCGCCTCCGGGCGGCACCCGCCGCTCGTAGTGATCCCAGGCGCCGAACGGGATCGTCGCGTCGATCACGGCTCGCGAGCCGTGGATCCCGTGCGCGTCGCGCGGGAACGCAGGAGCACCCGCGGCGATCATCACCGCCTGCTCGGGGCTGCTCCGCGTCGTCACCGCCCACCAGACGTCGTCGAGGTCGTGCACGTCGACGTCGTGGTCGACGACGATGCAGTACTTCAGCCACTGGTACGCGCCCAGGGCGGCCAGCCCGACGTTCCTCGCCTCGCCCGGGTAGCGCTGGTCGATGGCGACGGTGCAGCCGAGGATCGTCGGGCCGAGGTGCGCGTCGACGAGGTCGGCGCCGGTCCGCTCGACCGCCGCGACGACGTCGGTCTCGCGGCTGAGGCCGAGCAGGTTCACGTCCTCCCTGGACCCCGCGACCATCGTCTGGAAGACGGGGTTGCGCCGGTGCGTGATCGCGGTCACGTGGACGCGGTGGTTGTCCATCTGGGGGACGTAGAACTGGAGGAAGTCGCCGAACGGGCCCTCCGGCTCCCGCACGCCGGCGGGTATCACCCCTTCGATCACGATCTCGGCGTCCGCGGGAACCTCGAGATCGACCGTCACGGCGCGCGCCACTCGCAGCGGCTCCCCGCGGAGACCGCCGGCCAGCGCGAGCTCGTCCTCGCCGGGCGGGAGGCTCGTTCCGGCGGCGAGCGTGTCCAGCGGATGGAGGCCGATCGCGATCGCGACCGGCAGGTCGAGGCCGCGCTCCTCCGCGCGCGCCTGGATCACGCCGAGCTGCTGCGGCGGCATCATCCGGATCCCCGTCTCCCGCTCGCCGACGAGCATCATCCGGTTGACCGAGACGTTGCGGAGACCGGTGAGCGGGTCGTGCGCGATCACCGCGCCCGCCGTCACGTAGGGGCCGGCGTCCTTCACCGAGTGGGTGACGAGCGGCAACCGACGGAGATCCGCGTCGTCTCCTCGAGCGACGACCTCCTGTGCCGGCGCGTCGTCGACGACGACGGGAGCGAGTCGGTGCTCGAGCGCATGACGGAAGCGACCCCGCACCTCGGCCGGCTCGACGCCGAGCGCCAGGGCCAGCGCGGCGCGCGTCCCGATCAGGTTGTAGACGAGCGACGCGTCCGCGCCGGCGATGTCGGTGAAGAGGCCGGCGAGCCCGCGCAGCTCGAGCTGGCGCATCAGCCGGGCGGCCTCGGTCGCGCGATCGACCTCACGCTCGATCCGAACCAGGAGGCCTCGTTCTTCGAGAAGCCCGAGGAACGAGCGCAGGTCGGCCGCCATTCGTGCCGATCCTACGTGTTGCCGCGGCGCACATTGACTCGACGCTCACGGCGGGAAAGAATCGACGGACTGCCGTCGCCGAGTCCCAGGAAGGGGTCTCCCGATGAAGCGTGTGGCGCTACTCGTCGTTCTGGCCGCCGGCGCTGCAACCGTGGCCGCGTCCACGCAGGCGGCAACGCCCCAGGCCAAGCCGAAGCCGATCTCGTGCGGGGCGACGTTGGGCGTGATCGCACCGATCACCGGCCCGGCGGCAGTCGTCGGGAACGAGATCGTCAACTGGGCCCGTCTCTCCGTCGCCAACTGGAACAGGCGGCACCACACGCACTTCACCCTCGTCGAGGGCGACACCCAGCTCAGCGCGGCGGAGTCCTCCACCGTCGCCCAGCAGTTCGCGTCGAACGCGAAGATCGTCGCCACCGTCGGGCCGGCCGCGAGCCAGAACGTCGCGGTCGCCATGCCGATCCTCAGCCGCGCGCACATGGCGATGGTGTCGCCGTCGGCGACACAGACCGCGCTCACCGTCGGCAGCAGCTTCCACAACTTCTTCCGAGTCGTCGCGCGCGACGACGAGCAGGGCCCGACCGCGGCGAACTTCATCGTCCAGCACCTGCACGCGAAGCACGTGATGATCGTCGACGATCAGTCGAGCTTCAGCACCGGTCTCGCCGACAGCGCCGGCGCCGTTCTCCAGAAGGCGGGAGTCACCGTCGATCGCGAGTCCGTCTCGCAGACGGCGACGGACTTCTCGAGTCTCGTGGCCAAGACGGCCGCCAACGACCTGATCTTCCTCACCTGGCAGCTGCCGGCCAACATCAAGCTCTTCGTCCAGCAGCTGCACGCCCAGGGGAGGACGACCCCGACCTTCGCGACGACGTTCGACGGCGGCACCGACTTCGTCTCGAGCTTCTCGGTCAACGCCCACACCTACGCGCCCGACGCCGGCGTCACGAAGGAGTACGAGGCCGCCTACGGCAAGAACTACACCGGCGAGTTCGGCCCGCCGTCCTACGTGGCCGCGGAAGTGCTGATGGTGGCCGCCGGCTCACTCTGCAAGGCGGGGAAGCCGGTCACACGGACGAACATGCTCGCCGCGATCGGGAAGGTGTCGTTCGCCCACTCGGTCATCGGCCGCAAGATCGCCTTCGACCAGCACGGCGACCTCCTCAACGGCTCGTTCTTCATCTACAAGCTCGCCAACGGCGGCTACCAGCTCGTGCCGTACGACCACCGAGACCGGCCTGAGCACTCTCAGCGGCCCGCGTGCCCGGAGATCGGGACGTGCAGCAGCTGCGGCCCGCCCGCCGCGAGCGCCTCGCCGACGGCCTGCTCGAGCGCGTCCGCGTCCTCGACGCGGCGGGCCGCGATCCCCTGCGCGGCCGCGAGCGCGACGAAGTCGATGCCCGGGTCGCCGAGGTCGAGGCCGACGTAGCTGCCCGAGGCGGCGGAGGCGCCCTCCATCCGGTCGAGGCCGTGCTTGAGGATCCGGTACTCGCGGTTGTCGAGCACGACGATCGGTGACGTTCAGGCCGTAGCGGGCCGCCGTCCAGAGCGCCTGCGGCGCGTACATGAACGAGCCGTCGCCGACGAGGCAGACGACCGGCCGCTCCGGGGCGGCGAGCTTCGCGCCGAGCGCCGCCGGGACGCCCCAGCCGAGCGCGCCCGCGCCGCTCCAGAGGTAGCTCGCCGGGTCGGCGCCCTGGTGGAGCGCCCGCGCGAAGAGGCTCGCCGTGATCGCCTCGTCGACGAGGATCGCGTCCGCCGGCAGCCGCGAGACGACCGCCTGCACCGCGGCGGCCGGGCCGAGCGGCGTCGTCCCGCGGCCCTCGATCACCTGGGCGGCGAGCCGCGCGACCGCCTCGCCGCGCCACGCGTCACCCTCGTCGAGCGCGCGCTGCCGCCGCTCGGCGGGGATGCGGCCGGCGAGGAGGCGCACGAGCTCGGCCGCGCAGCGGGCCGGGTCGCCGAGCACGCCGAGGCGCACGGCGTGCGTGCGCCCGAGCCGGGCCGGATCCGGGTGGACCTGGAGCAGCTCGACGCCCTCGGGCACCGGCTGTCCCGGCGCGTACGGGTAGACGAGGAACGCGTCCGCGCCGAGCACGAGCACCCGGTCGTAGGCGGCGAGCGCGGCGGCGATCCCGGGCGCCTCCATCGGCAGCGGCCCGCGCCAGAGCGGATGCGCCGACGGGAAGACGAGCAGGCTGTTCAAGCGGCTGGCCGTGCACGGGCGCGCCGAGCGCCTCCGCGAGCTCGACCGCGGCGGCGAGGCCGTCCGAGCGGGCGAGCTCGTTCCCGACCACGAGGCCGGGCCGCTCGGCGCCCGCGAGCAGGTCGGCGAGCTCGCCGAGCGAGCCGCCGGTCGGGGCGTCGTCGACCTCCGAGCGCGCCGGCAGCAGCGCCTCGCCGGCCTCCTCGAGCACGTCCATCGGGATGCCGAGGAAGACCGGGCCGGTGGGCGGCGCGGCCGCGAGCCGGAACGCGCGCCGGATCGTCGTGCCGAGCTCGCCGAGCGTGCGCACCTCGTGCGACCACTTCACGAGCGAGCGGGCGAGCCCGACGAGGTCGCCCGACAGGAGCGGCTCCGCGATCAGGTGGCGCCGGTCCTGCTGGCCCGCGGTGACGACCATCGGCGTCCCGGCGGCGGCGGCGTTCGTGAGGTTGCCGAGCCCGTTCGCGAGCCCGGCGACGGTGTGCAGGTTCACGAAGCTCGGCCGGCCGGTGAGGCGCGCGTACGCGTCGGCCATCCCGACGGCGGTCGCCTCCTGCAGCGCGAGCACGTACTGCGGGTCGTCGCGGCCGGAGAGCGCGTCGACGAGCGGCAGCTCCGTCGTGCCGGGGTTCCCGAACACGTGGCGGACGCCCTCGCCGGCGAGCGCCTCGAGCAGGATCTCCGCGCCCGACCGTTGCACGGGAGAGACTCTAGGCGGCGGTCGCGTACCTCGCCGAGGCGTGCTTCGCGGACTCGGCCAGCTCGGCGCGGGCGCCGGCGATCACGCCGTCGTAGCCGTCCAGCTCGGCCGCGGTCGCGCCGTGGGCCGCGAGCAGGATGCGCAGGCGCACGAGGTCGCGGATGTGGGCGAGCTCGGTCTCGAGCTCCTCGTCCAGGAAGGACTGTGGGGGATCGCTGCGGGTGAGGGTGGCGGTGCTCATCGGGACTCCTTCGTCGTCGGTTTTCGCCGCAAGCATCTCCGGCACCGGTGAGAAGGGGATAAGGCGAACGTATGAGGTTCGTGAGAGCTTCCCCGGGTACCACCCGCCGTAACGCTCGGCTCATCGAACCCTCAGGTCGCCGCGCCACCCTTCCGGAGAGATGAGGCCCCTGACGCGACGAGCGGCAACCGCGGCGCTGGGCGTGCTCGCGCTCGCCGCCGTGCCCGTCGCCTCGGCCCACCCGGACGCCGCGCCGCCGCGCACGCCCGCCTCCGGCGCCGCCCGCCAGATCCTGCCGCCGGGGCCCTGGCGGCCCGGCAGCTTCCGCGTCGCCGGCGCGAGCCCGATCCAGCTCGCCACGCGCAGCGCGAACGGCTCGACCGCCTACGTGGCGTGGATCGACCAGGCGCGGACGCAGCTCGCGCTCTACCCGGGCTCGCAGGAGCCTCCGGCCGCGTCGCCGCGCGGGCCCGCCGAGGTGCCGCCGGGCCAGCGCGGCCGCCTGCTCGCGACCTTCAACGGCGGCTTCAAGGCCGCCTCCAACGCCGGCGGCTTCCTCGTCAACGGCCGAGTCGACCTGCCGCTCCGCGCCGGGCTCGCGACGCTCGTCGAGTACCGCGACGGCCGGGTCGCGATCCTCGACTGGGGCGGCCGGACGCCCGCGCACGCGCTCGTGCTCGCGCGGCAGAACCTCTACCCGCTCGTCTGGGCCGGCCGGCCGTCGCGCAGCGCCGCCGCGAGCGGGCTCTGGGGGCGGACGCTCGGCGGCGGCACCGCCGTGTGGCGCTCGGCCCTCGGGATCACCGCCCGCGGCGACCTCGTCTACGCCGCCGCCGACGGACAGACGCCCGCCTCGCTCGCCGCGCTGATGGTGAGCGTCGGCGCCGTGCGGGCCCTCGAGCTCGACATCAACCCGGAGTGGCCGTCGTTCATCGCGTACGGCGCGCCGGGCGGCCGCAGCCCGTTCAAGCTCGTCCCGAACACGCAGCAGACCGCGGGCCGCTACCTCCGGCCCGACACGCGCGACTTCTTCGCCGTCTACACTCGCGCCGGCGGCGGGCCGTACGTCCCGTTCCGCTGACGGGAGCGCCATTGACGACAGGTCGGCTCATCCCGGTCGCGGCCGCAGCCGCGGCCCTCGCGCTCACCGGGAGCCAGACGGCGCACGGCGCCGCGTCGGCCCGCGGCGACCCGGGCCGGCTGCCCCAGACGCGACGCGCTCCCCTCGGCGCGCACGCCGGAGTTCCGGACGCGGATGGCCGCGCTCTGGCGCGGGATCGTGCACGACTCGCCGGCGGCGGCGCGGCCCGCGTTCTTCCCGCGGTCGGCGTACCTCCAGGTCAAGCAGATCGCGAACCCGTCCGCCGACTTCCGCGACCGCCTGCTCGCCGGCTTCCGGGCCGACATCCACGCGGCGCACGCGCTGCTCGGCCCCGGCGCGGCCGGCGCGCGCCTCGTCTCGGTGCGGGTGCCGACGGAGTGGGCCTGGATCGAGCCGGGCGACTGCTACAACCGGATCGGCTACTGGCACGCGCCCGGCTCGCGGCTCGTCTACCGGGAGCACGGCCGGATCCGGCTCGTTCGGGCTCTACTCGCTGATCTCGTGGCGGGGCCAGTGGTACGTCGTCCATCTCGCCGAGTACGACGAGCCCGGCACCGTCTACGCGCCGGCGAGCGGCGTGGGCGCCTTCGGCCCGCCGGGCGGCTGCTGAGGCGTGGGCCCGCTCGCGCTCATCGTCGTGCTGCTCGGCCTCGACCGGCTGCTCGTCGGCGGCAACCGCCTCGCGCGGACGGGGGCCGGCCGCCGCTGGCGGGAGACGCGGCCGGCCGCGCTCGCGTACCTGCGCTCGGCGCCGGTGAGCGGCGTCTACCTGTTCATCCTCCTGATCACGACCTGGGTGCTCCAGACCTCGAGCGCGCGCATCGCCAACCAGCTCCTGCTCGAGCGGAGCACGAACCTCCACCAGCTCGCGCACGATCCGATCCGCGTCCTCGTCGCGAGCGCGTTCTGGCTCGACACGACCTGGCAGCTCGTGCTGTGGGTGCCGCTCGTGCTCGTGATCGTGGCGCCGCTCGAGCGCATGCTCGGCAGCGGGCGGACGATCGGCGTGCTCGCCGCCGGCCACATCGGCGCCACGCTCCTCACCGCCGGCGGGCTCTGGCTCGCGCTCCGCGCGGACGCGGTCGAGCACAGCGTCGCGAACGCCCGCGACGTCGGCCCGAGCTACGCCTTCTTCGCCGCCGCCGGCTGCCTCGCCGTCCTGCTCGAAGCGGCGGCTGCGCGTGGCGGCGCTCGTCGCGCTCGTCGGCTTCGGCGTCCTCGCGGTCCTCGTGTCGACGACGTTCACCGGCTTCGGCCACCTGCTCGCGATCGCGATCGGGCTCGGCTGCGGCCTCGTCCTGCACCGGGCTCGCCGTGACCCGGCGCGTTCCGCAGCGCCGGGCTGAGCCGCGCCGATCCGATCGGGGCAAACCCCGACGTTCACACCCCGCTTTCGTCGGAGTCTCGCCCCAAACGACGAGAGGGCGGTCGAGATGACGGCGGCGCTGCGGTTCCTCTTGATCCTTGTCGTGGGCGGGCTCGGGCTCGTCTCGGCCGACGGGCTCCTCGGCGCCACGCGCGCCGCGCCGCCGATCGCCGGCGCGTGGAGCGGCGGCGGGCACCGGCTCACGGTCAGCGGCAGCCTCGACGGCGGGTTCTCGGTCGTCGCCGCCGAGTCGTGGACGATCATCGGCTGCCCGATCGCGAGCGGCACCGTCCTCAGCCACTACTCGCCGAAGGGCGGCTCGAGCTACGACGCGCAGTACCTCTGGACGGAGAACGAGAACGGCACCTGCACGAGCTCGACGCGCGGCCCCGAGACGGTCACCGTCGCGCTCAGCGGGAACACGCTCACGATCGGCGGCTGCGGCTACGCGTTCTGCGGAACGCTCTCGCGCACCGCGCCGCCGCCGACCACGACGAAGAAGAAGCCGCCGGTCACGACGACGACGGCGAAGCCCACGCCGAAGCCGACCACCACCGCGAAGCCGAAGCCGAAGCCGACGACGACGGCCGCGAAGCCGAAGACCAAGCCGAAGCCCGCCACGGCGAAGAAGAAGGACACCTCGCCGCCGCGCGTGCAGGCGCTCACGAAGGGCCTCGACGCGCCCGTGGCGAAGGCCGGCGGGCCGGTGCGGCTCCGGTTCGCGGTCCGCGACGACAGCGGCAAGGCGCGCGTGCAGATCGCGCTCTTCTCCGGCGGCGCGCTCGTCGGGCGGACGACGAGCGGCTGGGGGCCCGCGAACGGCTCGACGTGGTGGTGGGACACGACGCTGCCGGCGGGCGCGCTCGGCCCGATGTACTTCTGCGTGAACGGCGTCGACGCGGCCGGCAACAAGGGCAAGGTGAGCTGCAAGTGGATCTCGTCGGTCGTGCCGCTCGCGAAGGTGTCGAACGGCTGCGGCGGGGGCGGCTGGGACACGCTCGTGAAGATCCAGAACTACTTCGGCAACACGCACAGCTACCAGGACTCGCTCCTGCACTCCTACGAGGTGGACTTCAAGACGGCGTGCGACCTCCACGACGCCGCGTACGGCGGCTACACCGTCTGGGACCCGATCAACCGCAGCTACACGGACTTCCACTCGTGGTCGCGGCCGCGCATCGACGAGAAGTTCCTCGCCGACATGCGCACGCTCTGCGACCGGCAGATTCCGGCGACCGCGAAGAACGCGCTCGCGAAGTGCCACTCGACCGGCGGCACGCTCTCGATCGGGGCGCTCACGCTCTACAACTTCGTGGCCAAGCAGGGGTGGCGCTTCTTCGACGCCGACCCGCAGGTCGTCGGCGACCAGCGGCACGGGTCGCGGGCGAACTTCTGATGAGCCTCGGCGACGACATCCTCGGTCTCGACCCGGGCCTCCCCGCCCGCTTCGAGCGCGGGCAGGACGGCCGGTTCGCGCTCGAGGCGGTCGTCGCCGAGCGCAGGACGCTGCTCTCGCGCGAGCGGCTCGTCTACCGGGCGGCGCTCCGGATCGACGACGAGGCGCGGACCGTGCGCTTCCACGAGCGGCTGAAGGAGAGCTCGCGCGGGCTCGTCGGCGGGCTCACGGCGAAGGCCGAGACGACGACCTGCACGGGAAGGAGCGCGAGGGCACGGTCGCCGAGCGGTCGCGCTACCTCGGGCGACGCTTCGACTACTTCCTCGACTACGGCGCCGTCCGGGAGGCGGTCGAAGAGGCGGCGCGGGCGCAGGGGTACGGCTTCGAGGTCGTGCTGCGCGAGCGGTCGCTCTAGCAGCGCGGCGGCGGCTGCGGGACGCGGGTCAGCTCGAGGTCGCTCACGAACGGGAGCGCGCCGGCCCGGCACGCGGTGCGGACGGCCGCCCGCGCGGCGGCGGCGTCGCCCGCGGCCGTGTAGTCGGTCGCGAGCACGAGCAGCCCGGCCGCGCGCAGCCGGCGGAGCGCGGCGGCCGCCTCGGTGCGGCCGGCGCGTGAGACCGGCACGTAGCGGCCGCCCGCGAACGTCCGGCTGACGTCCTCGCGGTTCCAGCCGTCGAGGTAGCGGACGAGCGGGCCGATCGTGTCCTCGCCGTTCTGGGCGAAGAGGTAGCCGTGCCCGGCGTGGGCGAGCCGCGACAGCGCGGCGACGAGCGTCTTCATGCCGGCGGCCTGCCGCGGGTGCGTCTCGACCATGTCGACGTTGTCGAGGAAGAGGCCGTCGAAGCCCTTCGCGAGCAGCGTGCGGGCGACGCGCGTGAGGAGCGCGCGGTAGCCGGGGGCGCGCACGTTCGCGTACCACTCCTTCCACTCCGGCCAGTAGCCGAGGCGGTAGCGCTTCGCGGCCGGGTACCAGCTGCGGTACGGCTCGATCGTGCCGGCGTCGAGGTACGCGAGGACGACCGTGCCGTCGCGGTGGAGGGCGGCGACCTGCGCGGCGGTCGCGATCTCGCCGTCGAGGACGACGAGGTCGTAGCCGGCGAAGCGCGAGCGGACGTCGCCCGTGAGCGTGCCGTCGCCGATCCCGAACGCCCACGTGTGCACGGCGGCGAGCGGCGGCGGGGCGGCGGCACGGCCGGGAGCGCGAAGGCAGCGCCGGCGGCCGTCGTGGCGAGCAGGAGCGCGAGCCGGTACGAGCGCATCGCACCATGGAAGCAGCCCCGCCGCCGCGGCGCGTACCCTGCCTCGATGCCGTCCTTCACGGAGCTGCTGGCCGAGCGCACCGTCCTGCTCGCCGACGGGGCGACCGGCACGAACTACCAGGCGATGGGGATCGCGCCCGGCGTCGCGCCCGAGGAGTGGGTCTTCGACGCGCCCGACAAGGTCGTCGAGCTCCACCGCCGCTTCGTCGAGGCAGGCTCCGATCTCGTCCTCACGTGCACGTTCGGCGCCACGACGCCGCGGCTCGCCGACGGGCCGCTCGCCGGCCGCGCCGTCGAGGTGAACCGGCGCGCCGCCGAGCTCGCGCGCGAGGCCGCCGGCGCCGACCGGCTCGTCGCCGGGTCGCTCGGCCCCACCGGCCAGCTCGTCGAGCCGTACGGGCTCCTCACCCGCGACGTCGCGGTCGAGGCGTACGCCGAGCAGGCGGCCGCGCTCGCGGCGGGCGGCGTCGACGTGCTCGTGCTCGAGACGTTCTTCGCGCTCGACGAGGCGCTCTGGGCGCTCGAAGGCGCGCGCGGCGCGAGCGACCTGCCGCTCGTCGCCTCGTTCAGCTTCGACCAGGGGACGCGCACGATGATGGGCCTCGGCGTCGCCGAGATGGTCGCCGCCGTCGAGCCGCTCGGCGTGGCCGCGCTCGGCGCGAACTGCGGCCGCTCGCTCGCCGACACCGACCTGCTCGTGGACGAGCTGCTCGCCGCGGCGCCGTCCGTCCCGCTCTGGGTGAAGCCGAACGCGGGCATCCCGCGCGTCGTCGGCGACGCGGTCGTCTACGACGCCGGCCCCGCCGACCTCGCCGCCCACGTGCAGGGCTACGTCGAGCGCGGCGTGCGGATCGTCGGCGGCTGCTGCGGCTCGACGCCCGAGCACGTCGCCGCGATCGCGGCCGCGCTCGGACGCTGAGCCGCTACTCGGCCGAGGTCACGCCTCGTCGCCGTGGGCTCGTCCTCGGCGAGGAGCCGGTAGAGCGCGCGGCGCGCGTCGGCGAGGATCTTCTGCGCCGCCGCGACCTGCTCGGGATTGCCGATGCGGCCGATCTGGCCGGCGGCCATCAGGGCGCCGCGGATCTCGCCGGCGAGCCCGGCGACGTCGTCGCCGACGGCGCCGCTCAGCTCGTCCCACGGTGCGGGAGCGTCGGCGGGCCGCTCGGCGACGGCGGCACGGCCGGCGTCGGTGAGCGTGAACACGCGACGGCCATCCTGCTCCTCGGCCCGGACGAGCCCCTCGTCCTCGAGCTGCGAGAGCGCCGGGTACACGGAGCCGGGGCTCGGGCGCCAGACGCCGCCGGAGCGCTCCTCGAGCTCCTGCATCAGCTGGTAGCCGTTGCGCGGCTCCTCGGCGAGCAGCAGCAGCGCCGCCGTGCGGATGTCGCCGCGGCGGGCGCGCGGGCCGCGGCGGGAGCCGCCGCCGCCGGGGCCGCCGAAGAACGGGCCGAACGGGAAGCCGCCGCCGAAGGGCGGGCCGCCGTGGCGGTGCCGGCCGCGGCCGTGACCGTGTCCCGTCATCGCGTGCAGCCAGTCGGCGCGGGAGCGGCCGCGGCAGCACCGGGCCGGGCAGTGCGTATGCGGACATCGTGTCCTCCATCGATTCGCGTATTGGTTCGTGCCAACACGATATATCGCGTTAGTGCGCTGCGCAAGTCCCGCCGATCCGTATCTCCCCGGATGTGGAGCCGCCCGGCGCGGCGGACGGTAGCCCCATGCGGCGGACCCTCCCGGCAGTGCTCGCGGCCGCGGCGCTCACCGCGCTCGCCGGCTCCGCGAGCGCCGGCAACCCGAGCCTGATCCGGCTCAAGATCGGCGACGCGGTCGACGTCGTGAACACGCGCGTCGCCTGCTTCGCGATCACCTCGAGCGGCAAGGACGGGATCGCGTGCGTGATCTGGGGCAAGAAGAACGCGCCCCTCGTCGGCAGCTACGGCGTCGGCCTCGCGATCGACGACACCGCCGTCCTCAACCGGATCAAGGCGGACGGCACCTCGCAGAAGATCTTCAAGAAGCGGCTGCCGGCCGCCGTCGGCGCGGCGCGCACGACGTACAAGGTGAAGGTCGGCGAGGGCTTCGGCCTCCCCGCCGCGAACGGGCAGATCCTCGGCTGCCAGGTGCTGAACGTGACCTCGAAGTCGGTCGGGGCCATCTACCGCGGCGTCAAGGTGAGCTGCTGGTTCGCGACGGCGACGAAGCCGGTGCCGAACCGCTACGGGATCAGCATCTCCGACAAGATGGCGGGCATCTTCAAGTTCACGCCCACGGGCGCGATCTCGACCTGGGGCGTCGTCAGGCCGCAGCCAAAGGGCTAGGGCTCCGGTCGGGCGGAAAGCCCGGCGTCGAGAGCACGCGGCCGTCGGCGAGGATCGTCAGCGCCTCGTAGCCGTCGAGACGCGCCGTCCAGTGGAGCACCCGCGGCGTGCCCATCGCGAACGCGGCCGTCGCGTACGCGTCGGCGGTGCCGAGGTCGGGGCCGGTGATCGTCACCGAGAGGATCCCCTCGGGCGCGCGGCGGGTGTGCGGGTCGAGCACGTGCCCGCCGCGCTCGTACTCGCCCGAGGTGGCGAGCGCGAGGTCGGTCGTCTCGATCACCCGCGCCACGGCGTCGCGGAGCCGCGGATGCTGGATGCCGACGGGCCAGCTCCACGCCGGCACCGCGCGGCCGCGCAGGCGCATGTCGCCGCCCGCGTTGATCGCGTAGTTGCGCAGGCCCCACACGTCGAGGATCCGGGCCGCCCGGTCGACCGACCAGCCCTTGACGAGCCCGGACGGGTCGAGCGCGTGCGGGCCCGCGGCGCGCGCGTCGAAGTAGCCGCCCGTCTCGGCCCGCAGCTCCTCGCAGCGGGCGAGCACCTCCTGCACGTCGGGATCGGCGTCCGCGAGCGCGAGCTCGCCGCGCGCGAGGCGCATGATCTCCGTGTCGTCCCGGTAGGTGCTGAAGAGCCCGTCCACGCGGCGGAACCACGCGAACGCCTCGTCGAGCGCCTCCTCGTCGACCTCCTCGTCGCGGACGTCGACGATGATGGGCATCCCCATCACGTGCTCGACGCGCCGGAGGCCGGGCAGGTCCGCTCACTACGCGTTCTGGACCTTCAGGAGCGCGGACTGGAGCGACTGGAGGAAGCCCTGGCTCGTGTAGGTGGCGCCGCCGATCATGTAGATGTTCGTCGTGTAGTGCGCCTGGAGCTCCTCCTGCTCGAGCATCGGGATCGCCTGCTGGTTGATGAAGACCGAGCGGTCGGTGTGATCCGGGAACACGGGCACCTTCAGGCCGGTGACCGTCCGCTTGACGTGCTTCTTCTTGCCGACGGTCGTCGTCGTCTTCTTCACGACGAGGGTCACCTGGACTTCGCCCCACTGGCCGGCGCTGCCCAGGTCGCCGGTCACCGTCTTCGTCACGGTGACGGCGTGCTTCTTCGGCTTCGTCGCCTTCGCGTGCTTCGTCGCCGTCTTGTGCTTCGGCTTCGCCTTCTGGATGCCGGCGGCGACCGCGTTGGCGATCGGGAGGAAGAGGGTGGCCGCACCTGCGACCGCGGTCAGGACTCTGCGCATGCTGGGTATGACTCCTTGTTCTAGAGGGCGAAGCGTTCGACGTGGACGTGGCGGCGGGGAACGCCGGCGCGGCGCACCTCGCCGAGGACGAGGTCGACGAGGCCGGGCGGCCCGCAGAGGTAGACGTCGCGCTCGGCGACGTCGGGGACGAGCTCCCGCAGGTGCGGCGCCGTGAGGAGGTCGCGCGCGTCCTCGTCACGGTGGTCGCCGACGACGGGGTGGAGCGCGAAGCCCTGGCGCGCCGCGAGCTCGGCGAGCTCGTCGCCGAGGACGAGGTCGCTCTCGGCGACGACGCGATAGAGGACGGTGACGTCGCCGCGCAACTCCTCCATCAGCGCCCGCACGGGCGTGACGCCGATGCCGCCCGCGATCAGCAGCACCTTCTCGCGCCGGCGCCGGTCGGCGGTGAAGAGCCCGAACGGCCCCTCGGCGACGACGCGCGTCCCGACCGGGATCGAGCCGAACGCGGCGGTGTCGTCGCCGAGCGCCTTGACGGTGATCCGGAGCGAGCGCCCGTCCGGCGCGGCCGAGAGCGAGAACGGGTGCGCCTTCCACCAGCGGCCGCGCGTGAGGAAGCGCCAGACGAAGAACTGCCCCGGCCGCGCGCGGAGCTGCTCGAGCCGGCGACCCTCGATCCGGATCGACACGACCCCCGGCCCCTCCGCCACGACCTCGGCCACGCGCAGCCGGTGCCGCGCGAAGAAGACCGCGGGCGCGACGAGCCGGAAGACGACGAGCACCGCGAGCGTGGCGACGTAGAGAGCGCGCCAGTAGTCGGCGGCGGTCGTGTCGAGCACCAGCTCGTTGCCGGTCGGGATCTGGTGGAACCAGGCGAGCGCGATCGCCGCGTAGACGAGCAGGTGCACGGCGTACCACCACTCGTAGCGGAGCCGCCGCCGCACGATCACGTACGAGGTGCCGACGACGGCGACGAACAGGCCGGTGCCGACGGTGGCGGTGATCATCCCCGGGTAGATCCCGCCGCCGAGCATGGTCGAGATCTCCTTGCCGAGCGGGTAGTGGTCGAGGAGCGCGTAGCCCCAGACGCTGAAGACGACGTGCGCGATCACGAGGTCGAAGGTGGCGTGGCCGTTCCAGCGGTGCCAGACGGTGAGGCGGTCGAGGCCGACGAGCCGCTCGAGCACGGGCAGCCGCGCGAGCAGGACGACCTGGATCAGCGCCATGTACGCGCTCAGGAGCCCGGTGATCCGGGCGATGCTCGTGAGCACGTCGCCGGTCGTCTTCGGGTGGATGTTGCCGCCGTGGGCCCAGAGCCAGACGATGCCGGCGGCGTTGCCGAGCACGATCGTCCAGACGACGGTCAGCCCGGCACCGCGCCGCAGCGCACGCGCAGACGCACCCGCAGCGGGCGCCGACGTACGCTCGGCCAGGAAGCTCGCCTCGGTCATGGAAGTCCCATGAGACCAGCGGAAACTGAGGATCGCATGAGAGTGCCGCTCACGTTTTACGACCGCGTCGCACTCACGGCGCGCTCTCGTGACGGTGCTTCGGCATGCCGAAGCACCGCACCGGGTGTGGAAACTGTGGATGTTGTGGAAAACGGTCGCGCGGCAGCCGGCTCTTAGCGCCGTCTCACGTCGCGGGGCACACTTAGCAGTGATGCTCGTGCTCGTTGTAGACGACGACCGCGCCGTGCGCGAAGCGCTGGAGCGCGCGCTCCAGATCGCCGGCTACGAGGTGGAGCTCGCCGCCGACGGCGACACCGCGCTCGCGGCCGTCGACGCGCGCACCCCCGACGCGCTCGTTCTCGACGTGATGATGCCCGGCCTCGACGGCCTCGACGTCACCCGGCGGCTGCGCCGCGGCGGCAACCGCGTCCCGATCCTGATGCTGACCGCGCGCGACGCCGTCGGCGACCGGGTCGAGGGGCTCGACGCCGGCGCCGACGACTACCTGCCGAAGCCGTTCGAGCTCGAGGAGCTGCTCGCCCGCCTGCGCGCGATCCTGCGCCGCGCGCTCCCCGAGGAGCCGGGCGAGGTGCTCCGGTTCGCCGACCTGACGCTCGATCTCGGCTCGATGGACGCGCGCCGCGCCGGCCGCCGCTTCGAGCTGACGACGACCGAGGCGCATCTGCTCGAGCTCTTCATGCGCAATCCCGCGCCAGGTGCTGCCGCGGTCGCTCATCTACGAGCGCGTCTGGGGCTACGACTTCAGCCACACCTCGAACGCGCTCGACGTCTACGTCGGCTACCTGCGGCGGAAGACGGAGGCCGGCGAGGAGCAGCGCCTGATCCACACCGTGCGCGGCACCGGCTACGTGCTGCGGGAACCGTGACCTTCCGCCTGCGGCTGGCGCTCCTCGCCGCGCTCGCAGTGGCCGCGACCGTGGCGACCGCCTCCGGCGTCGTCTACGTCGTGATGCGGCAGCAGCTGTGGCAGAACCTCGACCAGTCGCTCGCCCAGCAGTGGATCGCAGGTGCAGCAGAACCCGGCGCTGCCTCCGCGTCTTCGAGCACGACTTCGCCCAGCCGTTCCAGCTCCCGAGCGGCGGCCCGCGGACGGCGAGCATGTACATGCAGGCCGTCGCGGCGGACGGGCGCACCCAGCTCACGCGCACCGAGAACGCGAAAGTTCCGGTGACGAAGGACACGCTCGCCGTCGCCGCCGGGACGCACCGAGCCTTCTACACGAACGCCACCGTCGGGGGCGTCAGCTGCGCGTGTTCGCCGTGCACTACACGGACGGCGTCGCGCTCCAGTTCGTGGGGCGCACCGCCGACGTCGCGCACGCGCTCGCCAGGCTGCGCCTGATCCTGCTGCTCGTCGTCGCGGGCGGACTCGCGGTCGGCGCCGGCGGCGGCTGGCTCGTCTCGAGCGCGGCGCTCCTGCCGGTGCGCCGGCTCACCCGGGCGGCCGAGCGGATCGCGGAGACGGGCGACCCGAGCGAGCGCGTGCCCGTGTCGGGTCGGGACGAGCTGTCGCGGCTCGGCACCTCGTTCAACACGATGCTCGCCGCGCTCGAGGGGTCGCTCGAGACGCAGCGCCGCTTCGTCGCGGACGCCTCGCACGAGCTGCGCACGCCGCTGACGAGCCTCCAGACGAACATCGAGGTGCTGCGCCAGGGCGACAAGCTGCCGCCTGCCGACCGCGAGCGGCTGCTCGCCGACCTCCAGCGCGAGTCGCACGAGATGCGCGCGCTGATCGCCGACCTGCTCGAGCTCGCGCGGGGCGAGGATCCCCGGCTCGAGCGCGAGCGGGTCCAGCTCGACGAGCTCGTCGAGGACGCGGTCGAGCGGGCCCGGTCGCTCTACCCGCAGGTGGAGTGGCGCCTCGACGTCACGCCGACGGTGGTCGACGGCTACCCGGAGCGGCTCCAGCGGGCGGTGTGGAACCTGCTCGAGAACGCGGGCAAGTGGAGCGGCGAGGGCAAGCCGGTCGAGGTGCGGCTCGGCGGCGGCGAGCTGCGCGTGCGCGACTACGGGCCCGGGATCGCCGCCGACGACCTGCCGCACGTCTTCGACCGCTTCTACCGCTCGCCCGCGGCGCGCTCGATGCCCGGCTCGGGCCTCGGGCTCTCGATCGTGCGCGAGGTGGCCGAGGCGCACGGCGGCACCGCGGTCGCCGAGGCGGCACCCGGCGGCGGCGCGCTGCTGCGCCTGCGCCTGAACGGCGGCCCGGCCGCGGCGACCGGCGACGGCACGCCGCAGTCTTAGCTCAGACTCATCTCCGGCTGGTTCTCTGTGGTCGCAGCACTCGACCCTCCTCGGTCGGTGGCGACTTCCGCCCGGCGCCTTCGCGGCCCTCCGCGTTGGAGGCGCCGGGCGCGCCCCGGCCGGCCTCCAGCCGCTCGAGCCGGAGCGCGAGGACGGGGCAGACCGCGATCGCCCGCTTGACGTGCCGCGCGAGCCGCGGCGGCACCGGTTCGCGGCGAGAGGATCGGGAAGCCCCACTCGTCGAGGCGGATCAGCTCCGGCACGAGCTCGGCGCAGAGGCCGTGCCCGTCGCACGCGATCGGGTCGACGCGGAGACGCTCGCTCACCGGACCGCCTCGGGGCGGCGCGACGGCAGGCGCAGCACGGGCCGCTCGGTGCGGCCGGAGCAGCGTCCGTGCCGGGCGTGCAGGTCGACCTCGCGCGCGAACACGCGCAGCGCGCTCGCGACGAAGCGCGGCGGCGCCGTCCGGATGGTGGCAGGCGCCGCGCCGCTCGATCAGCGGCAGGCGCCGCTCGAGCCGCCGGTGCGCCTCGTCGGCGGTGCCGCGCCCGGTCATCTGCTCGAGATCGTCGGCGACCGCGGCGAGCCCGAAGACGCACGGCCCGCACTGGCCCGCGCTCTCGGCGGCGAGCCAGCGCGCGACCCGCGCCGTCTCGCGCAGCCCGCACGCGTCGGCCGGGAGCGCGACGATCGCGCGGGCGCCCGGCGCGGCGCCGAACGGCGCGAGCCCGGCTGTGGAGAGCGGCGCCGCGAGCGCCTCCGCCGCCGGGATCCACGTCCCGAAGTAGCCGCCGACGAGGAGCGCCGAGAGCTCGCCGGTGGGGCCGCCGGCCTGGGCGACGAGGTCGCGGAGCGGGGTGCCGAGGGGAACCTCGTAGACGCCGGCGTCGCGGACGGCGCCGGAGAGCGTGACGAGCGCCGAGCCCGGCTCGTCGGCCGTGCCGACGCTGCGGAACCAGTCGGGCCCGAAGCGGGCGACGAGCGCGATGTTGGCGAGCGTCTCGACGTTGGAGACGAGCGTGGGCGCGCCGCCGACGCCGCGCTCGAACGGCCGCGGCGGCGTGGACTGGGGCAGCGCCGGGCCGCCGTTCAGGAACCGCACGAGCGCCGACTCCTCGCCCGCGACGAACCGGTCGGGGATGACGATCGGACGCAGCTTCACGCCGCCGTCGACGCCGGCGCGGCGCCGCTCGCCGATCGCGTGCGCGACGGCGTCACGGGAGGCGCGTCCGACCGCGATCACCGCCTCGCTCGCTCCGACCGCGCGGGCGGCGAGCACGGCACCGTCGAGGACGAGGTGCGGCACGTACGCGAGCAGGACCTTGTCCTTGCCGCTCGGCGGCTCGCCCTCGGCGCCGTTCGCGACGACGATCGCCCGGCCGCGGCCGCCGGCGACCGCCTCGAGCTTGCGCGCCGTCGGGAAGCCGGCGCCGCCGCGGCCGCGCAGGCCCGCCGCGCCGACGAGCTCGATCAGCCTGCGGCCGTCGTGGCGGCCGCGCAGCCCGGGCGCGTGGCCGAGGCGGCGCAGGTGCTCGTCGAGCGTCGTCGGCCGCCCGTCGCTGCGCAGCCCGGCGAGCAGGCGCGGCACGCCCGCGGGCGCGCTCGGCCGGGTCCGGCGCGGCTCGGCGGCCGTCTGGCTCATCCGCGCACCTCGGTGCCGTGCATCGTCCCGGCGACGCTGCCGTGGGCGCGGTCGATCTTGAGCGAGAGCGTGAGCCCGAGCCGCTGGCCGGTCGCGTCGGCGAGGACGGCGTGGAGCCGGGAGCCGGCGAGCGAGTCGATCCGGCCGACGTAGAGCTGCGGCACGGCGGTCGTCCCGAGCGAGACGGCGCTGGCGCTCGCCTGCACGCCGCCGCCGCTGAGCGGCGCGCCTTGCAGCTGGACGCTCACGCGCTTCTGCCCCGACGCGAGCGCGATCGTGACCGTGACGACGCCGGCACGGCCGCGCCGACTGGGCGATCGTGCCGCGCACGGCCCCGGTGAACGGCACCTGCGGCAGCGCCGCGGCGCGCGCGCCGAGCAGCGTCGACGGCGTGCCCGCGCGCGAGGCCCAGCCGGCGGCGCCGGGGCCGCCGCTGTACCAGAGGAAGAGCACGAGCGGGACGACGACGGCCGCTCCCGCGCCGACGCGCGCGCGGCACGGGCGCCGCGTCGCGCGCCGCCACGACCCGGGCGAGCGCGGCGAGCGCGACGAGGCCGGCGCAGCCGAAGCCGAGGAGCGCCATCCAGCCGACGCGTGCGTCGCTGCCGGTGCCGAACGAGTGGACGAGCGCGATCGGCCACGAGGCGTACGCGAGCCAGTGCACGGCGCGCCACGTCTTCAGCCCGAGCCGTGCGCGCACCAGGCTCGTGATCGTGAGCGCGAGCAGGAGGTCGAACGCGACGGTGCCGAGCCCGAGCCAGATCGGCCGGTACGGCGAGAGGAACGGGAAGATCGCGTCCTGGAGCCCGATCGGCGCGAAGCCGTCGGCGATCGTCGTGACGACGTGCGCGAAGACGAACACGACCGCGAGCAGCGTCAGGTTCCGGTGCAGGCCCTGGACGAGGAAGCGCGGCAGCGCCTCGCGTGCGCCAGCGCACGACACCGGCGACGCCGAGCAGGACGACGGCGGTGAGCAGGAGCAGGGCGACGACGCCGGTGCCGCGGGTCGCGTACCAGAGGGCGCGCGTGGAGGCGGCCGCGAGCGTGGTGGAGGCGAGCAGGTTCATGCGGCCTCCGCGGGCCAGCCGGCGACGCAGACAGGCTCGCCGGCGGCGGGCGCGAGCCGGGCGGGCAGGCGCCGCTCCTCGAGCCAGGCCGGTGCGGCGTCGCCGAGCACGACCGAGGCGGTGCCCGCGACGTTCGCGTCGACGCAGGTCGCGGCGGCGACGGTGACCGTCCGCCACGGCGTCACCGCGGGGCGGCCCGTGCGCGGGTCGACGACGTGATGGAGCTCGGTGCCGCCGGCACGCCAGCGGCGGACGGCGGTGCCGGAGCTCGCGAGCCCGCCGACGGCGAGCGCGACCGTAGGCCCGGGGGTGTCGAGCGGCGCGGCGTGGTCGTCGGCGATCCGCACCGGCCAGCCGCCCGCCGGTGCGTCTCCGGCCACGGCGACGTCGCCGCCGAGCGAGACGAGCACGCCGCAGCCGGCGGCCGCGTGGGCGGCGGCGGCGCCGCGGTCGGCGGCGAGCGCCTTCGCGGTCGCGCCGAGGTCGAGCTCGGTTCCCGGCGGCACCCGGACGAGCGAGCGCTCCTCGTCCAGCTCGACGACCCGCCAGCCGGGAACGCGGTCGAAGCGCAGCTCGAAGCCGTCCGGGTCGCGGGCGGCGACGAGGCGGAACGTGCGGTCGTAGCCGGCGAGGCGCAGCGTCCGGCCGACCGTCGGGTCGACGAGGCCGTCCGTCGCGGCCGCGGCGGCGAGCGCGACGCGGAGCGCCTCGAGCAGCAGCGGGCCGACGCGGATCGGCCGGCCCGCCGCCGCGGTTCACGGCGGCGAGCTCGCTGTCGTCCCGGAAGCGGCTGCACGCGAGGTCGACGGCGTGGAGCTCCCGCTCGAGCGCCGCCTGCGCGGCCGGCAGCGCCTCGGCCTCGGCGGCGGCGACGACGGCGGTCGTCCCGAGCGCGGCGAACGACGCGACGGCGGTCACGAGCCTCCGGAGACGACGACCGGCGGGCTCGGGGTCGGCGCCGGCACGACGGCGCAGGCGCGGGCGTCGGGGCAGGCGTCGGCGCGGGCGTCGGCGCGGGCGTGGAGGCGGGCGCCGCGTCGTCGCCCTCGGCCGGTGCGCTCGCCACGGTGGGTGGACGACGCGGCGACGGTGCTGCGCCGGCAGGCGGAGGCTCAGCGGGCGCGCGGGCGGGGGCGGCGTCGTCCGGGCCGACTTGCGGCCGGGGACGGCGCTCGCCGCGAGCCCGGCGAAGACGGCCGCGAGCGCGGCGCCGGCCGCGACGGCCAGCGTCGTCAGCCGACGCAGGCGCCGAAGCGCGGCGTCACGTGCCTCGACAGCCCCATGTCGGCGGAATGCCACGCCGTAAGTCCAGCAGCGGGCGATGAGACGGCGATGAACGACCGGACCACCGCTATCGCGCCTCGCCCGGACATGGCCGGAACGGACAGGCGCCGTCCGGTACCCGGCTACGCGCGCGCCGGCCGGCGGGGCTCGGGCACGCGCTCCACGACGGTGCCGGCGGACGGGACGGCGATCCAGACGTCGGCGCCGCCGCCGGGCCGGTTCTGGGCGCCCGCCGAGCCGCCGTGGGCGCGCGCGACCAGATCGACGATCGAGAGCCCGAGGCCCGTGCCGCCGCGGCCGCGCGCCTCGTCGGCGCGGCTGAACCGGTCGAACGCCCGCTCGACGAACCCGTCCGGGAAGCCCCCGCCCTCGTCGACGACGTGGAGGCCGACGAGCCCGTCCGCGTCGGCCGCGTAGAGCACCACCGGCCCCGCCCCGTAGGCGAGCGCGTTGTCGACGAGGTTCCCGAGCGCCTGCTCCACCCGCACCGGGTCGGCGTCGAGAACGACGTCGGTCTCCTCGTAGCGCACCTCGCGCCCGTGCTCGCGCGCCCGCGTCTCGAACCGGGCGGCGACGGTCGCGAGCACCTCGGCGGCGGGCACGCGCTCGGGCCGGACGGGCAGCGCGCCCTGGTCGGCCCGCGCGATCAGGAGCAGATCCTCGGCGAGCCGGGAGAGCCGCTCCGTCTCCTCGGCGGCCGAGCGCACCGCCTCCTCGAGCTCGTCGTGGGAGCGTGGCCGCCGCAGGGCCAGCTCGAGCTCGGCCCGGAGCAGCGCGAGCGGCGTCCGCAGCTCGTGGCTCGCGTCGGCGACGAAGCGCCGCTCGTGCTCGAACGACAGCTGCAGCCGCTCGAGCATGTCGTTGAGCGTGACCGCGAGCCGGGAGATCTCGTCGCGCGCCGGCGGCACCGGCAGGCGTCCCGGCCGCGCGGCGGTGACCGCGGTCGCCCGGCGGCGCATCGCCTCGACCGGACGCAACGCCCCGGCGGCGAGCCCGTATCCCGCGAGCGCAGTCACGAGCAGCGCGAGCGGGAGGATGAGGATCAGCTCGTGACGCAGATGGTCGAGCGACTCGCCCCGCGCGGTGAGCGGCCGCAGCCACCGCGACGGCGCCGCCGCCCGTGGCCGGGATCGCGAGCAGCCGCCACTCGCCCTTCGGAGCCTTGAGCTTGACCGAGCGCTGGACGCGGCCGCCGCCCGCGACCCTGGCCGCGTCCTGCGGCGAGAGCAGCGGCGCGAGCCCGAGCGTCGTCGAGCGGAGCACGTGCCCGTTCGTGTCGAGCAGCTGGGCGAGCGTCGTGCCGCCGCTCACGTCCGGGTCGACGAGCCCGTGCTCGTCGTGGGCGTGCGCGGCCGCCTCGTGCGCCTGCGAGCGGAGCGCCTGGTCGACGGAGGCGAGCAGCTCCCCGCCGACGCGGTGGTAGACGAAGAGGCCGACCCCCGCGAGCACGACCGCCATCGCCGCGGCGAACGCGAGCGTCAGCCGCACACGGATCGGCAGCCGGTTCACGTGGTCGCCCGCAGCCGGTAGCCGACGCCGCGCACGGTCTCGATCGAGTCGCAGCCGAACGGCCGGTCGATCTTCTCGCGCAGGTAGCGGATGTAGACGTCGATCACGTTCGACCGGCTCTCGAACGCGATGTCCCAGGCGCCGTCGAGGAGCTGCGCCCGCGAGAGCACCGCGCCGGGGCGGCGCATGAACAGCTCGAGCAGCGCGAACTCCTTCGCCGAGAGGTCGAGCTCGGTGTCGCCGCGCCAGGCGCGGTGGGCGGCCGGGTCGAGCCGCAGGTCGTCGACCTCGAGCACCGTCGGCCGCTCGACCGGCGCGCGGCGGGTGAGCGCGCGCATCCGGGCCAGCAGCTCCTCGAACGAGAACGGCTTCGGCAGGTAGTCGTCGGCGCCGGCGTCGAGCCCGGCGACGCGGTCGTCGACGGCGTCGCGCGCGGTCAGCATCAGCACCGGGCTCCAGACGCCGCCGTCGCGGAGGCGCCGGCAGACCGCGAACCCGTCGAGCCCGGGCAGCATCACGTCGAGGACGATCGCGTCGTAGGAGACGGCGTTCGCCATCCAGAGCGCCTCCTCGCCGCGATCGGCGAGGTCGACGGAGTAGCCCTCCTCGCGCAATCCGCGCGCGAGCAGGCCCGCCAGCTTCGTCTCGTCCTCGACCACGAGCACACGCATGTGCCCATTGTCGCTCCGCGTCTCTGAAAGAGCGATGAACGTCCGTCTCATTGGGACTTCATCCGCCGCTGCTCCACTTCGGCCCGTGGATCTCGACGTCACCGTCGCGCGCCGCAAGGCGCGCACCCGCACGGCGCGCGCCGACGCGACCGGCGGCCCGGCCGGCAACGAGCGGCTCACCGCCGGCGCCGCGGCGATGCTCTTCGCGCTGCTCGCCGCCGAGGGCGTGACGATCCTGATGCTGCGCCCGCTCTTCTCGGCGCACGTCTTCATCGGGATGCTCCTGATCCCGCCGGTGGCGCTGAAGCTCGGCAGCACCGGCTGGCGGATGACCCGCTACTACACGGGCTCCCGCGCCTACCGGGAGAAGGGCGCGCCGATGCTGCCTCTGCGCCTGCTCGCACCGGTCGTCGTCGCCTCGACCGTCGGCGTCTTCGCCACCGGGGTCGCGCTGCTCGTCGTCGGCCCCGCCGGCGGGATCGTGCTCGGCCTGCACAAGGCGAGCTTCGTGGTCTGGCTCGTCGCGACCGGCATCCACGTGCTCGCCTACCTGCCGCGCGTCCCGGCGCTCGCCGCCGGCGACTGGCGGTCGCGCCGGTCGCAGCGGCGCTCGCGGGAGCCCGCCGTCGGCGGCTCGGGCCTCCGCCGCTTCCTGCTCGCCGGCGCGCTCGTCGCCGGCCTCATCCTCGCGCTCGCGACGATCCGTTACGCCCAGCCGTGGCTGCACTTCATCGCCATCGGCGGCGGCCACGACGGCTGACGGCCGGACGACTCCGCCGCCGCGAGGAAGCGGCACGCGACGACGGCTCGACGGGGTTCGATGCGCAACCTCACCTGCAGGGCGACCTCGTCGAGCTGAGGCCGCTCCGGGCGGCCGACGTCGCCGCGCTCTTCGCAGTCGCCGCCGACCCCGCGATCTGGGAGCAGCATCCGGTGCCGGACCGGTACCGGGAGAGCGTGTTCCGCGACGTCTTCTCCTGACCAGCTCGCCTCCGGCGGCGGCCTCCTCGTCCTCTCGACCGCCGGACGAACGAGGCGATCGGGACGTGCCGGCCCAGGCGGCCGCGACCCGCCGGAGCAGGTCGTCGCCGGCCGGGTGCCCGAGCCGGTCGTTGTAGCGCTTGAAGCGGTCGAGGTCGAGGAGGCAGACGCTCAGGCTGCTTCCGGAGCGGCCGGCCCGCGCCTGCTCGGCGACGAGCCGCTGGTCGAAGCTGCGCCGGTTCGGCGCGCGGGTCAGGTCGTCGAGATGGGCGAGCGCATCGAGCCGGTCGGCCTCGCTCTGCGCGTCGAGCCTGCTGCGCCGCTCGATCCCGAGCAGATACAGAACGCCCGTGAACGGCAGGAGGGCGAGGAACGCGTAACCGCCGCTGCGCGCCGCGAGCAGCGCCACCGGCGTCAGCAGCGCGTCGAACGAGTACACGACACCGAGCACTCCGAGCAGCGGCCGCACGGCCAGGCCGTGCGCGGTCCGCTCGTAGAGGACGGTCTGCACGAGGTCGACGACGCTCTGGGCGGCGAAGGCGGCCGTGTAGAGAGGCCAGTGGCGCCAGGCAACGGCTGCTCGCCGGAGGACGGGGCGGGTTCGGGCAGAGCGTCGGGCTTCCTCGTTCGCAACCGTACAACGCCCGGTCGCGAGCAGCGAGCCGAGTCGAGAAGCTCGGGGCCGAGCCGGCGGCGAACGGATACTCGACGGCAGCGGCAACCGCAGCGTCGTCTACGAGATCGCGCGCGCGACGATCTCCTAGCTAGGTGCGGCCGTGCAGGGCGGCCTTCATCTCGTCGATCTGGCGCTCGACGCTGCCGCACACGTCGTTGCAGAGCTGCCAGATGCCGTCGTCGACGACCCGGTAGTAGACGTAGTTGCGCTCCTTGCGGCGCGAGACGATGCCCGAGTCGGCGAGGACGCCGAGATGCTTCGAGACGTTCTGCTGCGTCGAGCCGACCGCGTCGGCGAGCTCCTGGACCGAGGCCTCGCCCGTCCGCAGCCGGTCGAGCAGCTTGATCCGCATCGGCTCGCTCAGGAGGCGGAAGCGACGCGCGATCAGCTCCGCGAGATCGTCGGAGAGCGGATGCGGCAGCGCCATTGCGTCAGGGTACGCGACGCGGCGGGGGCGGGGGGAGTCGCTGCCCCGCCCCGCGCCGCGGCGCGGTCCTCAGGCCGTCAGGCCGGAGTCGGATGGGCGCCGTGCAGGCGCACGTGCGCCAGCCGGTCGCCCCAGAGGCCCCAGCCGGCGAGCAGCGCGAGCAGCGCGCCCGGGATCACGAAGAACCACGTGAAGAGCCGGAACGACGGCAGGCTGTTCACCGACTGGAAGTCGGCGACGTTGCCCTGCATCGTCGTGACGAGCGGCTGATACCAGTCGAGCCCGGCGGGCACCTGGGCGAAGATCGCCGTGTTCGCCGACATCAGGCCGACGAGCGAGGCGAAGTCCTTCTGCATCGTCGGCAGCGCCGCGAGCAGCGCCGACATGCTCGGGAACTGCTGCACGAGCATCGACTGCACCTGCGCCGGCGTCATGTGCAGCGCCTGCGCGAGCGTCGGGACGAGCTTCTGCCCGTCCGTCAGCATGCCGCTGAACCCCTTCCCGTAGCCCTGGAACTTCGCGACGGTCTGGTCGTTGAACGCGGGCGCGACCTTCCCGAGCGGCACGAAGACGTTGTTGTAGTAGTCCGCCGTCTTCTGCACGCTCGCCGCCTGCATCAGCGGCTGGAAGTCGCTCATCATGCGCGCGCCCGCCGCCGTCTTCCCCGGCATCCCGAGCGCGAGCGGCGCGATCACGAGCGCGAGCCCGATCACGAGCACCGGCCACAGCACCTTCCGTTCCATGGTGGTTCCTCCTTGGTCGGAGCGACCCTCGGGCCGGCCGGGCGGCGACCCCTCGGCGTTGGACCCGATCGTCGCGTCGGACAACTACGTAACCGCTTAGTCCCGTAGTTGTCCGCACGCGGTCGGCGCCGCACCTCCCGATGGGAGGCCTCCCGGCCGGGGCAATCTGGACTCGAAGCAATGCGGCAAGAAGGAGGCTGCACATGCTCGGCGAGCAGGAGCTCGATGTCCACGACCGGACTGTCCGAGGAAGCCGTCCGGCACATCGTCCAGGAGGAGATCGAGCGCGCGGCGAAGCGCGACAAGGCGGCCCGCAGCGCGTCGTTCATCGCCTCGAAGGGCACCCTCGACTGGGCCTACCCGCCGCTGATCCTCGCGACGACCGCGGCCGCGTCGGGGATGGACGCGTCGATCTTCTTCACCTTCTACGGGCTGAACATCGTCCACAAGGACTTCGAGCGGAAGCTCAAGGTCTCGCCGATCGGCAACCCGGCGATGCCGATGCCGGTGCCGATGCCGAACTTCGTCACGGGGCTGCCGGGGATGGGCCCGATGGCGACGCACATGATGAAGTCGATGTTCGCCGGCAAGAACGTGGCGACCATCGCCGAGCTGCTCGAGTCGGCCCGCGACCTCGAGGTCCGCCTCGTCGCCTGCCAGATGACGATGGACGTCTTCGGCTACACGCAGGACGACTTCATCGACGGCGTCGAGTTCGGCGGCGCGGCGACGTACCTCGCCGACGCCCGCAACGCCCACGTGACCCTGTTCGTGTAGGAGGAGCAATGGCAACGACCCACATCGATTCGGAGCTCGACGCGCGCGGACTGCTCTGCCCGATGCCGATCGTGAAGACGGCGAAGGCGATGAAGGAGCTCGGCGACGGCGGCGTGCTGAAGCTGCTGGCGACCGACCGCGGCGCGATCACCGACGTCCCGGCCTGGACCGACACGACCGGCAACGAGCTGCTCGAGTGGCACGAGGAGGACGGCGTCTTCGTCTTCCTGATCCGCAAGGCCGGCTGAGAAGAGAGGAACGAAGAGATGTCCGATCAGGAGAAGCTCGTGATCATGGTCACGCACGGCCCCGACGAGCCGGAGCTCGCGACCCTCCCGTTCGTGATGGCCGGCGCGGCCGTCGCGTCCGACGTCGACGTCGTCATGGGCTTCCAGGGCGACGGCTGCCGGCTCGTCCAGAAGGGCGTGGCCGAGACGGTGACGGCACCGGAGTTCGCACCCCTCGCGGGGCTGCTCGACTCGGTGCGCGAGTTCGGCGGGACGCTGCTCGTCTGCTCGCCCTGCGTGAAGAGCCGCGGGATCGAGGAGGAGCTCGTCGAGGGCGCGGAGATCTGCGCCGCGGCCCGCTTCGTCGCCGAGATCACGTCCGCGACCAGCACGCTCGTCTACTAGCTCGTCGATCAGGAGGAGAAGTCATGACCACCCTGCTCACCGAGACCGACCTCGCCGGGCTCACGGCCGACACGGTCGTCGACGCGCGCGGCGCGGCCTGCCCGGGCCCGCTGCTCGAGGCGAAGAAGGCCATGGGCACGATCGCCGTCGGCAACCTGCTCGAGCTCTGGTCGACCGACGCGCAGACGAAGGCCGACGTCCAGGCCTGGTCCGGCAAGGTCGGCCACGAGTTCCTCGGCCACGTCTCCGCGGACGGCTACGAGCGCGTGTTCGTCCGCCGGGCGAAGTGAGGCGAGGACGACGGCCGCGATCGCGCCTGTCGCTCCTTCGGCACGCCGGGACCGGAGACGTTCGCTCCGAAGATCCTCGTCTTCTCGACGAACAACATCTCCGATCCCGGCATCGACCTCGCGGGCAGCTCGCACATGCACTACCCGCCGAGCGTGCTGACGATCAGCGTCCCGTGCACGAGCGGGATCCGGCCCGGCTGGATCCTGCACGCGCTCGAGAGCGGCTTCGACGGCGTCTTCATCGCCTCCGACGGCGACGAGTGCGCCTACCTCTCCGACTGCTCCGCCCGCTCGGCGCGGATCTCCGGCGAGGCGCAGGCGCTGATCCAGGAGCACGGCTACGACGGGCAGCGGCTGCGGATGGCGGCGATCTGCTCCGTCTGCGCGGCGCCGTTCACGAAGCACGTGCGCGACTTCTACGAGGCCCTGCTCCCGCTCGGGCCGGCGGAGCGGGCATGAGCGCGACGAACGGCAGCAACGGCAACGGCCGCGCGGAGTACGACGCGCTCGTCGTCGGCAGCGGCATCGGCGGCATGGAGTCGGCGCTGAAGCTCGGCGCGATGGGCTACCGCGTGCTCGTCGTCGAGAAGGAGCCGTCGGTCGGCGGCAAGATGATCCTGCTCAGCAAGGTCTTCCCCACGCTCGACTGCGCGAGCTGCATCTCGACGCCGAAGATGGCGGCGACGGCGCATCACCCGAACCTGACGGTGCTGACCGACTCCGAGGTCGAGGGGATCCTCCGCGACGACGGCGGCCGCTTCACCGTCAAGATCAAGCAGAAGCCGCGCTTCGTCGACACGAGCCTCTGCACCGGGTGCCGCCAGTGCGAGACCGCGTGCACGGTGTCGGTGCCGGACCAGTTCAACGGCGAGCTCGTCGCCCGCCGCGCCGCGTACATCCCGTTCCCGCAGGCGGTGCCGCAGAAGGCGCTCGTCGAGCGCGCCGGCACCTCGCCGTGCTCGTATGCCTGCCCGGCCGGGATCAAGGCGCACGGCTACGTCTCGCTCGTGCGCAGCGGCGAGTACGAGAAGGCGTTCCAGCTCGTGCTCGAGACGACGCCGCTCGTCGGCAGCCTCGGCCGCGCCTGCTACGCGCCGTGCGAGGAGAGCTGCACGCGCGGCGACCTCGAGGGCACGCTGCCGATCCGCCGGATCAAGCGCTTCGTCGGCGACACGCACGACGCGACCGGCGCCGGCCCGGGTGTCGAGCCCGGCGAGCCGACCGGCAAGAGCGTCGCGATCGTCGGCTCGGGGCCTGCCGGCCTCACCGCCGCGTGGCAGCTGGGCCGCAAGGGCTACCGCGTGAAGATCTTCGAGGCGGCACCGGAGCCGGGCGGCGCGCTCCGCCTCTCGATCCCGAGCTACCGCCTTCCCGCCGAGGTCGTCGAGCGCGACGTCGCGAACGTGACCGCGATCGGCGTCGAGATCGAGACGAACACGCGCGTCGAGGACCTCGGCACGCTCCGGGCGGACGGCTTCGACGCCGTGCTGCTCGCGACCGGCACCCCCGTCTCGGCGCGCCTGAACGTCCCGGGCGAGGAGCTCGGCGGCGTGCTGCCGGCGCTCGACTTCCTCCGCAGCGTGAAGCTCGACGAAGCGCCCGACCTCGCCGGCAAGACGGTGGTCGTGATCGGCGGCGGCAACGTCGCGATCGACGCCGCCCGCAGCGTGCGCCGCCTCGGCGCCGCGGCCGTGCACCAGGTCAGCCTCGAGTCGCGCGCGGAGCTGCCCGCGCACGAGTTCGAGGTCGAGGAGGCGCTCGCCGAGGGCATCGTCCTGCACGACTCCTGGGGCATCCGCGGCTTCCGGCGGCGAGGGCGGCGTGACCGCGGTCGAGCTGAAGCGCTGCACCGCCGTCTTCGACGCCGACGGCCGCTTCAACCCGGCCTACGACGAGGACGAGACCGACGAGCTCGCCTGCGACACGGCGATCGTCGCGATCGGCATGCGCCGCGAGCGGTCGGTCGAGGCCGACCCCGTCACGCTCCAGACCGGCGAGCCGTGGCTCTTCGCCGCCGGCGACGTCGTCTCGGGGCCGACGCTGATCACGACCGCCGTCGGCTCCGGCCGCCGGGCCGCGTTCATGATCGACCGCTTCCTGCAGGGCGAGAGCCTCACCGAGCTCCCGTTCGACGAGCGGCTCCCCGTCGTCGAGCACGCCGACGTGCTCGCGCGCCAGCGCAGCCACAGCCGCCGCGAGCCGCTCGTGACGGCCGCCATGCTCACCGGCGCGCCGACCGACTTCGCCGAGCTCGAGCCCGGCCTGACCGAGGCGGAGGCGCGCGGCGGCGCGGCCCGCTGCCTCGACTGCGGCGTCTGCTCCGAGTGCCACGAGTGCGTCAACGTCTGCCCCGCCGACGCGATCGCGCTCGACCAGCGCGAGGAGCACGTCGAGGTCGGCGTCGGCTCGGTCGTCGTCTCGACCGGCTACCGGCTCTTCCCGGCCGACGCGAAGCCGCAGTACGGCTACGGCCGCTTCCAGAACGTGATCACGGGCGTCCAGATGGAGCGCCTGCTCGCGCCGACGCGCCCGTACAACACGGTGCTGCGCCCGTCCGACGGCAAGGTGCCCGACCGGATCGCGTACGTGATGTGCACGGGCTCGCGCGACGAGACCGTCGGCAACCCGCTCTGCTCGAAGTTCTGCTGCATGTACTCGATCAAGCAGAACCAGCTGATCATGGGCGCGCTGCCGCTCGCGGACGTGACCGTCCACTACATCGACATCCGCGCGCCCGGGCAAGGGCTACGACGAGTTCTTCGAGCAGGCGAAGGCGATGGGCGCGCAGTTCGTGAAGGGCCGCGTCGCCTCGATCGCCGAGGCCGACGGCGGCAACCTGATCCTCCGCTACGAGGACATGGACAACGGCAACGTGATCGCCGAGACGGAGTACGACCTCGTCGTGCTCGCGGTCGGCGTCCAGCCGAACCTCGAGGCGAAGGCGCTCTTCACGGGCGAGGAGCTCGCGCTCGACGCGTTCGACTACGTCGACGAGCCGGAGGAGGACCTGAACCCGGGCGCGACGAGCATCCCCGGCGTCTTCGTCGCCGGCGCCGCCTCGGGCGCGAAGGACATCCCCGAGTCGATCCTGCACGCCGGCGCCGCCGTCGCCCAGGCCGCCGCGCACCTCGAGCGGGCGAAGGTGACCGCATGAGCGAGAGCTCGCTCCCGACCCGGCGCATCGGCGTCTACGTCTGCCACTGCGGCGGCAACATCTCCGACTACGTCGACGTCGAGCGCGTGATCGCCGCGGTCGAGTCGGAGCCCGGCGTGGAGGTCGCGCGCCACACGATGTTCACGTGCTCGGACGCGACGCAGTCCGAGATCATCGCCGACATCGAGGGCAAGGAGCTCGACGGGCTCGTCGTCGCCTCCTGCTCGCCGAAGCTGCACACGCTCACCTTCCAGGCGGCCGCGAAGCGCGGCGGCCTGAACCCGTACCAGTACACCCAGGTGAACATCCGCGAGCAGTGCTCGTGGACGCACACCGACGACCACGAGGGCGCGACCGAGAAGGCGATCCGGCTCGTCCGCGCCGGGATCAACCGGACGCGGCTGACCTCGCCGCTCGAGCCGCTCGTGGTCGAGACCTCGCAGCGCGCGCTCGTCGTCGGCGGCGGCATCGCCGGCCTGCGCGCCGCGCTCGGGCTCGCGGAGATCGGGCTCGGCGTCTTCCTCGTCGAGCGGGAGGCCGAGCTCGGCGGCTGGGTCGGGCGCTTCGGCGACATGTACCCGAACGGCAAGAACGGCCGCGAGCTGATCGACCGGCTCGTCGAGTCGGTGCGGGCGCGCCCCGACGTGACCGTCCTGACGAGCGCCGAGCTCGTCGGCAAGTCCGGCAGCTTCGGCAACTACCGCGCGGAGATCCGCGTCCAGGGCGACACGGGCCCGGAGACGATCGCGGTCGACGTCGGCTCGATCGTCGTCACCACCGGCTTCGACGACGTACGAGCCGGAGGCGGGCGAGTACGGCTACGGGATCGACGGCGTCGTGACGCTGCCGCAGTTCAAGGAGCTCCTCGACGCGGGCGAGGGCCCGCTGGAGGTCGACGGCAAGCCGGTGCGCAGCATCGGCTACGTCTACTGCGTCGGCAGCCGCGGCGGCGGCGGCAACTCGTACTGCTCGCGCTACTGCTGCCCGGCCGCGATCCACGCCTCGCTCCAGGTGGCGGCCCGCGACGAGAGCGTGCGCCAGTACCACCTCTACCGCGAGCTGCGCGCGTACGGCGAGCACGAGCTCTCCTTCACCGAGTCGCGCAAGCGCGGCTCCCTCTATCTCCGCTTCGCGGACGACGACCCGCCCGATGTGGCTTCCGATGCCGAGGGGCTGAAGGTCACCGTGCGCGACCTGCTGACGGCGGGCGAGGAGGTGACGATCCCCGTCGACCTCCTCGTCCTCGTCACGGGGATGGTGCCGCGGGCGAACGAGGAGCTGATCTCGACGCTCAAGCTGCCGGTCGGCAAGGACGGGTTCTTCAACGAGATCCATCCGAAGCTGCGCCCGGTCGAGACGGTCGTCGACGGCGTCCTGATCGCCGGCGCCTGCCAGGGGCCGAAGACCTCGGCCGAGAGCGTCACCTCCGGGCTCGCCGCGGTCGCCCAGAGCGCCGCGATGCTGAAGCTCGGCTCCGCGGAGCTCGACCCGCAGGTCGCGATCGTCCACGTCGACGGGTGCACCGCCTGCGGCGAGTGCCTCACGGCGTGCCCGTTCGCCGCGATCTCCGAGATCGAGCTGGACGGGCGGAAGGTCGCCCACGTCGACGCGGCCGGCTGCAAGGGCTGCGGCGCCTGCGCGCCGGTCTGCCCGGAGAACGCGATCGACCTGCTCGGCTACGCCGACGACCAGGTGCGCGCGATGATCGACGGGCTCGTCGCCGAGGTGGCGGCATGAGCCGCGACGTGCGCGAGATCGTGCGCGAGGAGCCGCTGCAGCGCGGGGCGATCCTCGACGCGCTCGCCGACGGGCCGCACACGGTGCCGGAGATCGCCGAGGCGATCGGCAGCCCCGAGAACGAGGTCATGTACTGGGTGATGGGGATGCGGAAGTACGGCTGGCTCGCCGAGCTGCCCGAGGTGACCGGCGAGGGCTACTACCGCTTCCAGGCCGTCCGGAGGAACGGGTCGTGAGCGCCGTCGCCCCCGCCGTCGTCAGCCGGGACTTCGCCGACGCGCTGCGCGCCGCGGGCGAGTTCGACGCCGAGGCGTGCATGAACTGCGGCGTCTGCACCGCGGTGTGCCCGCTCGGGCTCGACGTGCTGCCCCGGCGCCTCTTCCGCTACGTCGAGCTCGGGCTCGAGGAGCGCGTCCTCGCGGAGACGGAGACCGTCTACTCGTGCCTGCTCTGCCGGCTCTGCGAGGAGAGCTGCCCGGCCGGCGTGCACATCACCGAGAACGTGCGCACCCTGCGCCACCACCTCAACCGCACCGTCTTCGGACTGGAGGCCTGACGTGGCACTGCCCACCGGAGACGTGATCGGGATCCTGGCCGACAACCTGCGCCTGCGCGGGTCGGTGCTGCCTCTCTCCTCCGGGCGCGCGACCCGGTGGACGCAGGGGCTCGGCCTGGCGCGCGGCGGCGAGACCGTCCTCTACACCGGCCAGATGTACCAGCTGATCCCCTCGATCGAGGGGCTCGTGCGGGCGGAGCAGCGGCTCGGCGACTCGCCGCTCGCGCGGCTCACCGGCGTCGGGCGGCGCATCAACCGGTTCGTGAACGTCTCGGCCTTCATGGCGCACCCGTCGAAGCGCGAGCGCGAGGAGTACGAGCGCGTGCCGCGCGCGGTCGTGCAGCTCCTGCGCGACGCGGGCGTCGAGTTCGGCTGCCTGTACGAGGACGACCTGTACTCGGGCGCGCTCGCGTGGGATCTCGGGCTCGACGAGCTCGTGCGCGTCCATGCGCGGCGCGTCCACGAGCTGTTCCGCAAGCACGGCGTCCGGCGCGTGATCACGATCGACCCGCACACGACGAACATGCTCCGGAGCGTCTACCCGCAGCTCGTCGAGGGCTACGACGTCGAGGTGCAGAGCTATCTCGAGGTGCTCGCCGGGCGGAACGGACACGCCGCGGCGGCGGACGGCGGCGAGGTCGTCCTGCACGACTCGTGCGTCTTCGCCCGCTACGAGGACGTCGTCGCCGAGCCGCGGGAGCTGCTCGCCGGCGCGGGGTTCACGGTGCTCGAGCCGACGCACGCGGGGAAGCTGACGTGGTGCTGCGGCGGCCCGGCCGAGTCGCTCTACCCGGAGAAGGCGCTCGCGACCGCGCAGAAGCGGGTCGCGGAGCTGCGCGCGGTCGGCCCGGAGGCGGTGACGATGTGCCCGCTCTGCCTCGTGAACCTGACGAAGGCCGCCGAGGGGACGATGTCCTTCCGGGACATCTCCGAGGTGCTGCTCGAGGCGCGCACCGGCGCCGGCGCGCCTACGCCGACTGCCAGCGTCTGAGCAGCTCGACGGTCTCGTCGATCGTCTCGACGATCGAGCCGCCGCCCGCCTCGATGCAGCCGCGCAGGAAGAGGTTCACCTCGTGGCCGCCGCCGCGCGTGCCGCGCATGTCGGTGAGGAGGCCGACGACCGCCTTCTTCGAGGGGTCGGAGCGGGCGAGGCCGTGGAAGATGCCGATCTCGCAGGCGGTGCCGTCGTCCACCATCGGCCCGTCGAGGAGCGCGACGACCGCGTCGGCGCCGGCGAGCCCGTCCCAGTCCTTCGCGAAGATCGTCGCCGGGCTCGTGCGCGTCGAGGGCGAGCTCGTGCTCGTGCGGGACGAAGACGTCGTGCCCCTCGCCGCGCAGCCGGGCGGCGCACTCGTCGATGAACCCGCGCTCGTACGGCGTGAACAGCGGCCCGGCGAAGTAGATCCGCACCGCCCGAACCTACCGGGTCCGAGCGAGTCCCGGAGCCGCCGCGTCCCTCCGGGACATGTCCTGGTGTCGGACACCGCAACGAATCCGTCACGGACGTCGGGATCCCGCTCCATGCAGGGGAAACGTGGCCACGGCGCCACGTCGGTGTCCGATCCGGCCATGGCCCGGTGTCGGACGTGCGAACGAAAGCCTGGACGCTTCGTCACGAAGAGCGTCACGCCGCGCGGCGCAGGAGCGTCAGCGAATGCTCCTGGACGCGCACCTGCGCGCGGGCATCGACGACCGGGCCGTACGGCGCCTCCCCGGTCGCGAGCTCGACCTCCCAGCGCAGCCCGAACCGGCGCGTCGGCAGCGTGAACTCGACCGCGTCGAAATGGGCGTTGAAGAGGAGCAGGAACGAGTCGTCGACGATCTCCTCCCCCCGCTCGGTGCGCATCAGGATCTCGCTCCCGTTCAGGAACGCGCCGAGCGTCCGCGTCTCCGGGTCCTGCCACTCGCGCTGCGTCATCCGCCGGCCGTCGGGACGGAACCACCAGACGTCCGGCAGCCCCGAGCCCCGCGGCGAGACGCCGGTGAGAAACGACGCGCGCCGGAACACCGGGTGCTCGCGCCGCAGCCGGATCAGCCGCCGCGCGAACTCGAGCAGCTCCGGATCCGCGCCGGCCCAGTCGAACCAGGAGAGCTCGTTGTCCTGGCACCACGCGTTGTTGTTGCCGTGCTGCGTCCGCCCGAGCTCGTCGCCGCCGAGCAGCATCGGCACGCCCTGCGAGAGGAAGAGCGTCGCCAGGAAGTTCCGCTGCTGCCGCGCCCGCAGCGCCAGCGATCGCCGGGTCGTCGGTCGGCCCCTCCTCGCCGTGGTTCCACGAGCGGTTGTCGTCGGTGCCGTCCCGCCCCTCCTCGCCGTTCGCGGCGTTGTGCTTCTCGTTGTAGGAGACGAGGTCGCGCAGCGTGAAGCCGTCGTGGGCGGTGACGAAGTTGATCGACGCGAACGGGTCGCGCCCGTCGTCGCCGTAGAGGTCGCTCGAGCCGGTGAACCGCCGCGCGAACTCGCCGACGTTGCCGAGCCCACGCCAGAAGTCGCGCACCGCGTCGCGGTACATGCCGTTCCACTCCGCCCAGAGGACGGGGAAGTTGCCGACCTGGTAGCCGCCCGGCCCGACGTCCCACGGCTCGGCGATCAGCTTCACCTGCGAGAGCACCGGATCCTGGTGGATCGTGTCGAAGAACGTCGAGAGCCGGTCGACGTCGTAGAGCTCGCGCGCGAGCGCCGAGGCGAGGTCGAAGCGGAACCCGTCCACGTGGCACTCGGTCACGAAGTAGCGGAGCGAGTCCATGATCAGCCGCAGCACCGACGGCTGCATCGGGTTGAGCGAGTTGCCCGTGCCCGTGAAGTCCATGTAGTGCCGCGCGTCGCCGGGCACGAGCCGGTAGTAGCTCTTGTTGTCGACGCCGCGGAACGAGAGCATCGGCCCGAGGTGGTTGCCCTCGGCGGTGTGGTTGTAGACGACGTCGAGGATCACCTCGATCCCGGCCCGGTGGAGCGCCTTGACCATCCCCTTGAACTCCCGCACCTGCTCGCCGCGCGTGCCGGTCGCCGCGTAGAGCGCGTGCGGCGCGAGGTAGCCGATCGACGCGTAGCCCCAGTAGTTCGAGAGCCCGAGCCCGTGCAGGAAGTCCTCGTCGGCGATGTGGTGGATCGGCAGGAGCTCGACGGCGGTGACGCCGAGCTCCCGGAGGTAGCGGAGGGCCGGCTCCGACGCGAGCCCCGCGTACGTGCCGCGCAGCTCGTCGTGCACCTCGGCGTGCAGCTTCGTGAACCCCTTCACGTGCACCTCGTAGATGACGGTGTCGTGCCAGGCCGTGTCCGGCGGGGCGTCGTCCTCCCACTCGAAGGCCGGGTCGATCACGACCGACTTGGGGATCGCGTCGGCGTCGTCCTCGTCGTCGGCCTCGAGGTCGACGTCCGCGTGCGGGCCCGGCACGTACGGGAGCGTGTTGCCGCGCTCCCAGAGCACCGGCCCCTCGATCGCCTTCGCGTAGGGGTCGATCAGCAGCTTGTGCGGGTTGAAGCGGTGGCCCTCGTGCGGCGCGTACGGGCCATGGACGCGGTAGCCGTACCGCGTGCCCGGGACGATGCCCGGGACGTAGGCGTGGAAGACGTGCGCGGTCACGTCGGCGAGCTCGACCCGCGTCTCGCGGTCGTCGTCGTCGAAGAGGCACAGCTCGACGCGCTCGGCGTTCTCGGAGAAGAGCGCGAAGTTCGTCCCCGCGCCGTCCCAGGTCGCGCCGAGCGGGAACGGCTTGCCTGGCCAGACGTCCATCAGCACGAGAGCTTGCCCGACGGCGGGCCGCTCAGGCGGCGTACGTCTTCGTCCCGAGCTGGGACGAGTCGGCGTCCGCGAGCGCCATCTCCTCCTCCTCGGGGTGCGCGGCGCGGTGCTCGAGGAACCACGCGACCATCCGCGCGATGCCTTCCTCGAGCGGCACCTGCGGCTCGTAGCCGAGCAGGGTGCGCGCCTTCTCGAGGTGCGCGACGTAGTGCGTGACCTCGCCGAGGAGCGACGGGGCGATCGTCGCCTGCGGCTCGACCCCGAGCTCGGCCGCGATCAGGTTCGCCGCGTGGACGAGCGTGTTCCCCTGCCCGTAGGCGAGGTTGACGGTCTCGTTGACGACGCGCCCGGAGACGAGCGCCTCGACGCCGCGCGCGATCCCGTCGACGCAGTCGTCGACGTACGTGAAGTCGAGCGTCTTCTCCTCGCCGCCGTAGATCGTGATCGGCTCGCCGCGCCGCAGCCGGTGCGTGAAGAGCGGCAGCACGCGCACCATCCGGTGCAGGTCGTTGTCGTAGCGGCCGTAGACGTTGGAGAAGCGGAAGACGAGGTAGGGCAGCCCGTAGCAGCGCGCGTACGAGTAGACGAACGCCTCGCCGGCGATCTTCGAGGCGGAGTACGTCGACTCGGTGAACGCGAAGTCGGCGCTCGCCTCGACGTACTCGTCGAAGCGGTGCACGTCCCCGTAGACCTCGCGGCTCGACGCGTAGACGACCGGCAGCCGCCGCTGCCGCGCGTACTCGAGCACGTTGAACGTGATGATCGCGTTCTCGAGCGCCCGCTTCGGATGCAGCACGAGCTCGTGCACCTTCGCGTGCGCGGCGAGGTGGACGACGGCGTCGGCGGCGGGGAAGTCGAGCTCCGCATGCTGCATCGACAGGTCCTGGAGCAGGTACGGGAACGCGTCCGTCCACGCGTTCGGCCGCTTGTCGACGCCGAAGACGTCGTGCCCGTCGGCGAGGAGCCGCAGCGACGAGATTCGTGCCGATCTGCCCCGAAGAGCCCGTGACGAGAATGCGCATCTGCGCAATCGTAGGCGAACCTCCGGTTCGCCTACGGGGAGCAGGAACTGCGCGCAGCCGGAGAGCGCGGTCTCCGGCACTGCTGCGTGCTGTTTCGGCTGTCGATGCTCTGGACGAGGCGCCTGCCCCGGCGCGGCCGGTCGTGGCTACGCCAGGACCAGCCGCTGGTTCGGCCTCCGGCTAAGCCGGCTGCGCGCGGCTTAGCCTGCGGCCCGAGGCGGCTGCGTAGCTCTCAACCGTTCAGGCCTCGGGCTAACGCAGCCGCAGGCGCGTTAGGACGAGGCGAACCAGCGGGCGCGCCCGGCCGGAGGCCGCGCGCGCCCGCGCCGGGGCAGCCATCCCGTCCAGAGCATCGAGAGCAAATCAGCACGGAGCGAGCGGGAGACCGCGCTCTCCCGCTCGCGCAGTTCCGTTTCCCCGCGCGGGAACCGCAGGTTCCCGCGCGCCTACCGCCCCGCGGCGTAGCCCTGCATGCCGCGCGGGTTCGCGCCGGCCTTGAGGATGCCGTCCGGGCTCCCGGGCGACGGCGCTGACGCGGCCGAGCGTCCACGGGCCCATCACCTCGACCTCGTGGCCGCGGGCGCGCAGGCCCGCGACCGTCTCCTCGCCGACGCGGTCCTCGACGGCGACGTGCCGCGGGCGCGTCTCGCGCGGGTAGAAGCTCGACGGGAACGCCTCGGTGTGGTGGCACGGCGCGTCGATCGCGGCCTGCAGATCCAGGCCGAAGTGGACGTGGGCGAGGAAGACCTGGAGCGTCCACTGGTCCTGCTGGTCGCCGCCCGGGCGTGCCGAACGCGAGGTACGGCTGGCCGTCGCGGGCGGCGAGGCTCGGCGTGAGCGTCGTTCGCGGCCGCTTGCCCGGCTCGAGCGAGTTCGGCAGGCCCTCCTCGAGCCAGAACATCTGCGCGCGCGTGCCGAGGCAGAAGCCGAGCTCGGGGATCACGGGCGCGCCCCAGAGCCAGCCGCCGCTCGGGGTGGCCGCGACCATGTTGCCCCAGCGGTCGACGACGTCGAGGTGGACGGTGTCGCCGCGCGTCGGCTCGCCGACCCCGGGCGCGAGCGGCGCGTCCCCGACCGGCCCGGCGAGGCGCGGCTCGCGTCCGTCGGGCGCGCCGGGGCGAAGCTCCGCGGCCGCCGTCTCGCCGACGAGCGCGCGCCGCTCGTCCGCGTACGCGCGCGAGAGCAGCGTCTCCATCGGCACGTCGACGAAGTCCGGGTCGCCGTACCAGGCCTCGCGGTCCGCGAACGCGAGCTTCGCGCACTCGGTGACCGTGTGGACGTACTCGGCGCTCGCGTGGCCCATCGCGGCGAGGTCGAAGCCCTCGAGCAGGCGGAGCTGCTGGAGGAAGACGGGCGCCTGGCTCCACGGGCCCGCCTTGTAGACGGTGTGGCCGTGGTAGTCGACCGCGAGCGGCCGCTCCCAGGCCGGGCGCCAGTCGCCCAGGTCGTCCGCGGTGAGCAGGCCCGGCGTGCCGCTCGCCCGAGCTGTCGAGGAACGCGCGCTCCTGGAAGCGGACCATCGCCTCGGCGACGAAGCCGCGGTACCAGAGCTCGTGCGCCGCCTCGATCTGGGTCTCGCGGTCGCCGGAGGCGGCCTCGGCCTCCTCGAGGATCCGCCGGTACGTCGCCGCGAGCGTCCGGTTCCGGTGCAGCGCCCCGGGCTCGACGAGCGGCAGGTAGATCTCGGCGGAGGTCGTCCAGTCGTCGCGGAAGAGCTGCTCGACGTTGCGGATCGCGGAGACGATCTGCGCGAGCATCGGGTAGCCGTCCTCGGCGTAGCCGATCGCGAAGCGGAGGACGTCGCGCAGCGTGCAGCGTCCCGTGCTCGCGCAGCATCGCCAGCCAGCCGCCGAAGGCGCCGGGCACGACCGCCGAGAGCGGCCCGGTGCCGGGGACGAGCGTCAGCCCGAGCTCGTCGCGGTAGCGCCCGATCGTCGCCGCCCGCGGCGCCGGCCCCTGCGCGGAGAGGACGAGCGGCTCGCTCGCGGCCCGCGGGCCAGAGCAGCGCCGGCAGGTCGCCGCCGGGGCCGTTCAGGTGCGGCTCGACGACCTGGAGCGTGAGCCCGGTCGCGACGGCCGCGTCGAACGCGTTGCCGCCCTGCTCGAGCACGGCCATCCCGGCCGCGGAGGCGAGCCAGTGCGTGGAGGCGACCATCCCGAAGGTGCCGCGCAGCTCTGGACGCGTCGTGAAGCTCATCCGCTCGCCACCCTATCGCCGCCGGAGTCGGCGATCCGCGGTGCCGGCTTCCCCGCCGCGACGAGATGGCAGGCGACTTCGTGCCCCGGCGCGAACTCGCGCAGCAGCGGCTGCTCCGTGTCGGAGGCGGGCGCGGACAGCTCGTGCAGCGGGCAGCGGGTGCGGAAGCGGCAGCCCGACGGCGGCGACACCGGGCTCGGGATGTCGCCCTCGAGCACGACCCGCTGCCGCTCGCGCTGCGCGACGGGGTCCGGGACGACCGCGGCGGAGAGGAGCGCCTGCGTGTAGGGATGCTGCGGGTTCCGGAACAGCTCCGTCCACGACGCCGTCTCGACGATCTGGCCGAGGTACATCACCGCCACGCGGTCGCAGAGGAACTCGACGGTCGCGAGGTCGTGCGTGATGAAGAGGCACGAGAAGCCCATGTCCCGCTGCAGGTCGCGGAGGAGGTTCAGGATCGACGCCTGCACCGACACGTCGAGCGCCGACACGGGCTCGTCGGCCACGAGGACGCTCGGCTGGAGGACGAGCGAGCGCGCGAGCCCGACGCGCTGGCGCTGCCCGCCCGAGAGCTCGTGCGGGTAGCGGTGGCGCACCTCGGCGCGCAGGCCGACGCGGTCGAACATCTCGACGACGCGACGCTCGCGCTCGCTGCCCTCGGCGAGCCGGTGCAGCCGGAGCGGCTCGGCCACGATCGCGCCGACGGTCATGCGCGGGTTGAGCGAGGAGTACGGGTCCTGGAAGACCATGTGCAGCGAGCGCCGCAGCGGCCGCAGCTCCCGGCGCGAGAGATGCGTGATGTCGCGCCCCTGGAGGCGGATCGAGCCGGCCGTCGGCTCGACGAGCGCACGATGCAGTTCGCGACCGTCGACTTGCCGCTGCCGGACTCGCCGACGAGGCCGAGCATCTCGCCCTCGCCGAGCGTGAACGAGACGCCGTCCACGGCGTGCACCGTCGCGCCGCCGCCGGTGAGGCGCCCGCCGACGGTGAAGTGCTTCACGAGGCCCTCGACCTCGAGCACCGGCGCTCCGCCCGCTGCTGCTCACGCGGGCACCTCGCGCGCCGGGATGGACACAGGCCACGAGGTGCTCGGGACGCGCGACGTGCAGCGGCGGGACGTGCTCGCAGGCCGCGTCCGCGCGCGGGCAGCGGTCCGCGAACGCGCACCGGTCCGGCAGCTCCGCGAGCGACGGCACGCGCCCGGGGATCTCCTGGAGCCTGCTCGGGCCGCACCTCCGCCGGCCGCGGGATCGCCCCGAGCAGGCCGATCGTGTACGGGTGCTGCGGGTGCGCGAACAGCTCGAGCACCGGGGCCTCCTCGGCCTTGCGGCCCGCGTACATCACGACCACCCGGTCGGCGATGTCGGCGATGACGCCGAGGTTGTGCGTGATCAGGACGATCGCCGTCCCGAGCCGCTCGCGCACCTCGCGCATCAGGTCGAGGATGCCCGGCCTGGATCGTGACGTCGAGCGCCGTCGTCGGCTCGTCGGCGATCAGGATCTGCGGGTCGCAGGCGAGCGCCATCGCGATCATCACCCGCTGCCGCATCCCGCCCGAGAGCTGGTGCGGATACTCGTCCACCCGCCGCTCCGGCGCGGGGATCCGGACGAGCTCCAGGAGCTCGATCGTCCGCGCGCGCGCCGCGCCCCGCGAGAGCCCGAGGTGGCGGTGCAGGACCTCGCCGATCTGGCGCCCGACGGTGAAGACCGGGTTGAGCGACGTCATCGGCTCCTGGAACACGTACGAGATCTGGCGCCCGCGCACCTGGCGCAGCCGCCGCGGCGAGAGCCCGAGCAGGTCGACGCCGCCGAACTCGACGCGGCCGCTCGACGGTCGCCGTCTCGGGGAGCAGGCCGAGCAGCGACATGCAGGTGACGCTCTTGCCGCAGCCGGACTCGCCGACGATCCCGAGCACCTCGCCGGCCGCGAGCGCGAAGGACAGCCGGTCGACCGCGTGCACCTGCCCGTCGTCCGTGTCGAAGCGGACCGAGAGGTCGGTCACCTCGAGCAGCGGCTCCGCCATCAGCGGGTCGTGCGCGGGTCGAGGATGTCGCGCAGGCCGTCGCCGAGCACGTTGAACGCGAGCGCGGCGAGCACGATCGCGAGCCCGGGGTACACCGCGAGGCGCGGAGCCTGCGAGAGGTACGACTGCGCGTCCTGGAGCATCACGCCCCAGGACGGCGTCGGCGGCTGGACGCCGAGGCCGAGGAACGAGAGCACCGCCTCGCCGACGATCGCGCCGGGGATCGTCACCGTCGCCTGGACGAGCAGCGTGCTCGTCATGTTCGGGAGGATGTGCCGGAAGATGATCGTCCCGTCGCCGGCACCGTTCACGACCGCGGCCGGGACGTAGTCCTCCTCGCGCAGCGCCAGCGTCTCGCCGCGCGCGATCCGGATGAAGCCGGGAATCGAGCCGATCCCGAGCGCGAGCGTCGCGTTCATGAGCGAGGGGCCGAGGATCGCGGCGAGCCCGACGGCGAGGATGAGGAACGGGAACGCGAGCAGGACGTCGGTGACCCGCGCGATGACGGGGTCGACCCAGCCGCGGTAGTAGCCGGCGACCATCCCGATCGGGACGGCGACGACCATGGCGAGCACCGTCGAGAAGAACCCGACCTGCATCGAGGCGCGGGCGCTCCAGATGAGCCGCGAGAGCTCGTCGCGGCCGAGCTCGTCGGTCCCGAGCAGGTGCTTCGTCGAGGAATGCGCGAGCAGCGCGTTGAAGTCGGTCGCGCCGTACCCGTCGGGCGCGAGCCAGGGGGCGAAGACGGCGACCACGACGAAGAAGAGGACGACGAGCAGCCCGGCGACCGCCATCGGCCGGCGCAGGAAGCGCTTCCGCAGCAGACGGAGGCGGCGCCGGCGCGGGCTGACGAGCGGGACCGCGCCCGGATCGGCGGCGGCGCTCACGTGACGCGGATCCGCGGGTTGAGGAGCGAGTAGACGACGTCGACGAGCAGGTTCGCGACGACGTAGCCGGCGGCGACGACGAGCACGACGCCCTGGATCAGCGTGTAGTCGCGCTGGTCGACCGCCAGGATCGTCAGCTGCCCGAAGCCGGGGAGCGCGAAGATCGTCTCGGTGATCACGGCGCCCGAGATCAGCGCGCCGAGCTGGAGGCCCATCACCGTCGTCACCGTGATGAGGCTGTTGCGCAATGCGTGGCGGCCGACGACCGACCACTCGCTGAGCCCCTTCGCGCGCGCCGTCCGCACGTAGTCGGCGCCGAGCGACGTGAGCATCGACGAGCGCATCTGGCGCATCAGACCGCGGAGAAGCCGGCGCCGAGGACGAGCGCCGGCATCAGCATGTGCTCGAGGTTCGCGAGCGGATGGTGCATCGTCACGTAGCCGCCCGCCGGCAGCCAGTGCAGGTCGACGGCGAACCAGACGATCATCAGCAGCCCGAGCCAGAAGTGCGGCACGGACAGCCCGATCAGCGCGACGGCGGTGGCCCCGTAGTCGCTGGGTTTGCCGCGCCGGACCGCGGCGATCACCCCCGCCGGGATCCCCACGAGCGTCGCGACGAGCATGCTCAGGAGCGTCAGCTCGAGGGTGATCGGCAGCCGCTGGACGATCGTGCGCGCGACGGGCAGCTCGCGCTGATCCATGCCGAGGTCGCCCTGGACCGCGAGCCAGATCCAGTGCACGTACTGCACGGGCAGGGGCCGGTCGAGCATGTACTTGTGCCGGATCGCCGCCAGCACGGCCGGGTCGCGGTTCTCGGCGCCGAGCGCGATCGCCGGGTCGCCCGGGATCGCCCGGACGCCGAGGAAGACGAGGATGCTCGCCGCGACGAGGACGACGAGGGCGGCTCCCGCCTTCCGGATGAGGAAGCCGCCCATCGTCGTGACGTCCTACGTCGTCCTACTTCGTGTATCCGGCGAAGGCCACCCGGATCAGGGTGTCCGGATACATCGTGATGCCCGCCACCTGCTTCGAGGAGGCGGCGCGTCCGACCTGGTGGTACAGGTAGATCAGCGGCCGGTCGTTCGATCATGATCAGCTGATCGCGGCCTTGTAGTCGGCCTGACGCGCCGTCGTGCTCGACGAGCCGTGCGCGCGTCGTTCAGGAGCTGGTCGACCTTCGCGTTCGAGTACCCGCTGTCGTTCAGCGTGCCCGTCGTGGCGACGAACCCGTAGATGTTGCCGTCCGGGTCGACGCGGCCCGACCAGCCGATCTGGAAGGCGTCGAACTTGCCCGCGTCGGCCGTTCGAGAGCGACGTGACGAAGTCGGTCGAGTCGATGATCGACGTGGATCCCGACCGCCTGCCTCCTCCGCCTGCACGAACTGCGCCTGGCGGAGCGCGACGGTGCCGGTCGGCACCATCAGGTGCACGGTCGGGTTCGAGATGCCCGACGCGGCGACGAGAGCCTTCGCCTGGGCCGCGTTGTACGGCGTGCACTTGATGCTCTTGTCGTACCACGCGCTCGAGGGCGAGATCGCCGTGCAGCCGGGCAGCACCGTGCCGCCGAAGACGACCTTGTTGAGCGCGTTCGCGGTCGATCGCCATCTCGAACGCCTGGCGGAGCTTCGCGCTCTTCGCCAGGTCGGTGTTGACGGTCGAGTACGGCTTGCCGATGCCGTTCTTGTTGCCGAGGTTGATCGTGATGCCCTGGTAGCCGAGCCCGGCGACGACGCTCCGAACCCGGAGCGACGAGTCGGCCAGGATCCCGGGCAGCTGCGTCGGGTCGACGCCGTCGAGGGCCTGGATGTCGCCGGCCTTGAGCGCGGCGGCCGCGGCGGCCGCGTCGTTCTCGACCTTGTAGACGATCTTCGAGAGGTGGACGTCCTGCTTGTCGTAGTAGTACGGCGACTTGACGACCGTGATGCTGTCGCCGGCGACGCGGTTCTGGTACATGAACGGCCCGACGCAGACCGGGTCGGTGGCGAACTTGTCGCCGAGCTTCGCGAGCTGCGTCGGCGACATGATCATCCCCGCGCGGTCGCTGAGCTGGGCGAGCAGCGGCGCGTACGGCGTCTTCAGGTGGATGACGACCTTGGCCGGGCCGGACGCGTTCACCGAGGCGACCGGGGCGAGCTCGCTGGCGCGAACCGAGCCCTTCAGCGTGAGGTCGCGGTTCAGCGTCGTCACGACCGCGGCCGCGTTGAAGGCGCGTGCCGTCGTTGAACTTGATCCCCGTGCGCAGCGGGATCGTCACGGTCAGCTTGTCCTTCGACACCGTCGGCATCGCCGAGGCGAGCTGCGGGACGATGTTCGCCTTCGGGCCGAGGTCGTAGAGCTTCTCGCAGAACGTGAGGAAGACCTCACGGCCGGAGTAGGTGCGGGCGAGCGTCGGGTCGAGGGCGTCGGGCTCGCCCTGCGTGAGGCCGACGGTCAGCGTGCCGCCGCTCTTGTACTGCGGCGGCTTCGCCTGGGCGGCGCCCCACGCAACCCCGGCGGTTGCGGTCAGCATCGCGAGCGCCGCTCCCACCACGAGGGCGGCGCGGACGCGGGACATGCGGTTCATCGCAGACGTCCTTCCTGAGAGAGGGAACGGACTCGAGGGACAGAAGAAGAGCGCCACTTTACTTGGATCCACTCCATAGTCAAATGGATACATCGCTGGTAACGTCGGCGACGCGATGCGAACCGAGCGGCACCCCGGCGACGACGCCGTTCCGCGCGCCATTCGGCGCGCTTCGCCGTGGCCGGAAGCCGCCGGCGACCGGCCCCGGCGCCCCGCGCGGGATCGATTCGGAGGCGCGACCGTGCCGCCGCTGACGGAGTCGGAGAACGACCGCCGAGCGCTGGTCGACCAGCTCGCGGCGCAGCTGCGCGCACGCGTGCTGAGCGGCGACCTCCCTGCCGGGACGAGGCTTCGCCAGGAGGCGCTCGCCGCGGAGTTCGGCGTCAGCCGCACACCGATCCGCGAGGCGCTCCGGACGCTCCACGCGGGCGGACTCGTCGAGCTGCACCCGAACCGCGGCGCCCACGTGCGGGGACTGTCGCCGCGCGAGATCCGCGACGCCTACGAGGTCCGCGCGACGCTCGAGGCGCTCGCGGCCGGGCTCGCGGCCGAGCGCATCAGCCACAGCCAGCTCGAGGCCCTCGGCGACGCGACCCGGCAGTTCTCCGCCTCGCTGCAGCGGACGGTCGCGCTCCGCAGCCGGCCCGGCGCCGATGTCGGCGACGCGGAGGCCTCGCGCTGGGGGCGGGCGAACGACCAGTTCCATCAGGTCGTCCAGGAGGCCGCCGGAAACGACGTGCTCGTCGAGATGCTGACGCAGCTCCACCGGAACTTCCCCCGCGACCTCAGCCGCATCGTCGTCAGCGAGAGCACGACGCTGCTGGAGGAGAACGTCAGGCAGCACCAGTCGATCCTCGAGGCGATCGGCGCCCGCGACCGGCAGGCGGCGCACGACCTGATGCTCGGCCACGTCCGCCACGCCGGCGAGCTCGTGACCCTGCGCTTCGAGCAGCGCATCGCCGCCGCTCCACCCCCCGGCCGCTGAGCCGCACACGCTGCGCGGGATCGCGCGCGACTACTCGGGCAGCAGCCAGACCGCGCCGAGCGGCGGCACGGTCAGCTCGGCCGAGAACGGCTGGTCGTGCCACGGGACCGGCTCGGCCTCGACGGCGCCGAGGTTGCCGACCCCGCTGCCGCCGTAGAACGACGAGTCGGTGTTCAGCACCTCGCGCCAGCGGCCCGCCTGCGGCATCCCGACCCGGTAGGCCTCGCGCGGCACCGGCGACAGGTTCAGGACGCAGACGAGCGGCGCCGAGCCGTCCGCGCCGAGCCGGGCGAACGCGACGACGTTGTTCGCGGCGTCGTTCGCCTCGAGCCAGCGGAAGCCGGACGGGTCGAAGTCGACCTCCCACAGCGCCGGTGTCTCGCGGTAGAGCCGGTTCAGGTCGCGCACGAGCGACTGGACTCCCTGGTGCTCGGCGTATTCGAGCAGGTTCCAGTGCAGCGAGCCCTCCGCGTCCCACTCCTCCCACTCGGCGAGCTCGCCGCCCATGAAGAGGAGCTTCTTGCCGGGGTGCGCCCACATGTACGCGTACAGGGCACGCAGGTTCGCGAACTTCTGCCAGCGGTCGCCGGGCATCTTGTCGAGCAGCGACCGCTTCCCGTGCACGACCTCGTCGTGGGAGAGCGGCAGCACGAAGTTCTCGCTGAACGCGTAGAGGAGCGAGAACGTCAGCGTGTGGTGGTGGTAGCGCCGGTGCACGGGCTCGCGCTGGAAGTACTCGAGCGTGTCGTGCATCCAGCCCATGTTCCACTTGAAGCCGAAGCCGAGCCCGCCGACGTAGGTCGGCCGCGACACGCCCGGCCACGCGGTCGACTCCTCCGCCGCCGAGATCACGCCCGGCTCGCGCGCGAAGAGCGCCTCGTTCAGCTCCTTCAGGAACGAGACCGCGTCGAGGTCCTCCCGGCCGCCGAACTCGTTCGGCACCCACTCGCCCGCCTTGCGCGAGTAGTCGAGGTAGAGCATCGAGGCGACGGCGTCGACGCGGATCCCGTCGGCGTGGTGCTCGCGCAGCCAGTAGAGCGCGTTCGCGAGCAGGAAGTTCCGCACCTCGCTGCGGCCGAGGTTGAAGACGAGGGTGCCCCAGTCGGGATGCGCGCCGCGGCGCGGGTCGGCGTGCTCGTACAGGTGCGTGCCGTCGAAGGTCGCGAGCGCCCAGTCGTCGCGCGGGAAGTGGGCGGGCACCCAGTCGAGGATCACGCCGATCCCGCGCGCGTGCAGCCGGTCGACGAACGCGCGGAAGTCGTCCGGCGTGCCGAAGCGCGAGGTCGGCGCGTAGTAGCCCGTCACCTGGTAGCCCCAGGAGCCGGAGAACGGGTGCTCCATCACCGGCAGCAGCTCGACGTGCGTGAACCCGAGATCGGAGACGTAGTCGCCGAGCTCGTCGGCGAGCTCCGCGTAGGTGAGCGGCCGGTCGCCCTCGAGCGGGTTCCGCCGCCAGGAGCCGAGATGGACCTCGTAGATCGACATCGGCCCGCGCAGCGGCTCGGACGGCGCGCCGCCGCTCGAGCCACTCCTCGTCCTGCCAGCGGTGCGTCGACTCCCAGACGACCGACGCGGTCTGCGGCGGCACCTCGGTGTGGAACGCGACCGGGTCGGCCTTCAGCCGCAGCGCGCCCGCCTGGGTGTGGAGCTCGAACTTGTAGCGCGCGCCGCTCTCGACCCCCGGGCACGAAGAGCTCCCAGATCCCGGACGCGCCGAGCGAGCGCATCGGGATGCAGCCGCCCGTCCCAGAGGTTGAAGTCGCCGACGACGGCGACCGAGCGCGCGTTCGGCGCCCAGACCGCGAACGCCGTGCCCGCGACGCCGTCGAGCTCGCGCACGTGCGCGCCGAGCCGCTCGTACAGGTGCTCGTGGCGGCCCTCCATGCGCGAGGTGCAGGTCGAGCTCGCCGAGCGTCGGCAGGAACGCGTACGGGTCGCGCAGCGTGACCGTGTTCCCGTCCGGATAGGCGACCTCGAGCTCGTAGGCGAGCGGCAGCGTCGCCTTCGGCAGCAGCGCCTCCCAGAGCCCGTCCGGGTCCTTCAGCTCCGCCTCGACCGGCTTCGCCTTCGCCCCCGCCGGCAGGACGCGCACCGCCTGCGCCCCCGGCCGGTACGCGCGCACCACGACCCCCTTCTTCGTCTCGTGCGCCCCGAGCACCCCGTGCGGGTTGGCGCCGAGGTCGGTCACGCCGATTCCGTCGCCTGCTCGATCAGCCGCTAGATGCCCGCGACCGGGATCCCGACCCAGTCCGGCCGGTTGTCGAGCTCGTAGCGGAGCTCGTAGACGGCCTTCTCGAGCTCGAACACGGTGAGCAGCCGGTCGAAGGCCGCCTGGCCGGCGGGCAGGAGCGTCGGGTCGACGGTCTCGAGATACCCCTCGAGGAACCGGCCGCGAGCGCGCTCCTCCCAGTCCGCGGGCGGCTCGACGCCGCGCGCGAGCCGGGACGCGGTGGTGACGTACGCGAACGAGCGGAGCATCCCGGCGACGTCGCGCAGCGGCGAGCGCTTCCGGCGCCGCTCGACGAGCGGAGCGCGCCGGCTCGCCCTCGAAGTCGAGGATCACCCAGTCGCTGCCGTCCCAGAGCGTCTGGCCGAGGTGGTAGTCGCCGTGCGTCCGGATCTGGCGCCCGATCGAGCCGGCGGTCGCGAGCAGGCGCAGCTGCTCGCGCACGTCCTCGCCGCGCCCGAGGATCGGCGCGATCCGCTCGTCGTCCTCCGGCAGCGTCGAGGAACACGCGCCCGATCTCCTCGTCGACGGTCGCCGTCAGCAGCCCGAGCGACTCGACGCTCGGCTCCTCCGGCGCGAACGCCGGGTCGGATGGATCCGAGCCGAGCACGCGTGTGCATCTCGCCCGGTCACCTCGCCGAGGCGGCGCAGCCGGTCGAGGAAGCGCTCCGGCGCGTCGGCGATCTCGTCGAGCGCGAGGTCCCAGCCGTCGACCGCGCCGGCCACGTACTCCTGGAGGATCCCGAGCGTCGCCGCGAGCTGCCCGCCCGAGTACTCGTACCAGCCGCCGAGCGCCGGATGGTTCGCGAAGCCGCGCTCGCTCGAGGAACCGCAGCAGCTCGAGCTCCGGGTTGATGCCCCGGCTCGAGCCGGCGGAAGACCTTCAGGATCAGCGCCTCGTCGAAGACGATCGACGTGTTCGACTGCTCGCTGCCGACGGAGCGCGCCTCGCCGAGCTCGCGCCCGAGCCCGAGCCCCTCGGAGCCCTCCGCCGCGTGGAACTCGACGATCCCTTCGGCGCCCTGGAGCGTCAGCCCCGGCGCGCATCGCGCTCACGAGCTCGCGCGCGAGGCCCGGGTTCTCGCCGAGCGCGTCCAGGCCGAGCTCGCCCTCGCTGAGCAGGTAGAGGAGCTGGTAGAGGTCGTGGGCGCCGGTCTCGTAGCGCAGCTGGACGAGCGCGAGCGCGAGCTGCGGCTCGGCCGTGCGCACGACGACCGACTCGCGCACCTCGGCCTCGGCGACGGCGCGCGACTTCGCGCCGTACCACCGCTGCTCGGTCACGTGGTCGATCAGCGTGCTCGGGTCGAACGTGTTCATCCGGCCTGCTCCCCCTGCCTGAGCTGGAACCAGAAGAACCCGCGCGGCGCGAGCGTCAGGAGGTACGGCAGCTCCCCGATCGGCGGGAAGGCCGTCTGGCCCAGCATCTCCACGGGGACCATACCCGCGTACTCCGAGAGGTCGAGCTGCACGGCCTGCGCCGACCGCGCGACGTTGTGGACGCAGAGCAGGATGTCCTCCTCCCAGCGGCGGATGTGCGCGAAGATCCGCGCGTTCTCGGGGCGGAGCGGCTCGTAGGTGCCGAGCCCGAACACGGGATGCTCCTTCCGCAGCGCGATGAAGCGGTGGAGCCACCGCAGCAGCGAGGTCGGCGTCCGCAGCTGCGCCTCGACGTTCACGGCCTGGAAGCCGTAGACCGGGTCCATCAGCGGCTGGAGGTAGAGCTGCGCCCAGTCGGCGCGCGAGAAGCCGGCGTTCCGGTCGCCCGACCACTGCATCGGCGTGCGGACGCCGTCGCGGTCGCCGATGTAGACGTTGTCGCCCATCCCGATCTCGTCGCCGTAGTAGAGGATCGGCGAGCCCGGCAGCGAGAAGAGCATCGCGTGCAGGAGCTCGGTCTCGTCGCGGCCGTTGTCGAGGAGCGGCGCGAGGCGGCGGCGGATCCCGACGTTGAGCTTCATCCGCGGATCCTTCGCGTACTCCTCGTACATGTAGTCGCGCTCCTCGTCGGTGACCATCTCGAGCGTCAGCTCGTCGTGGTTGCGCAGGAAGAGGCCCCACTGCGCGTTCCCCGGGATCGCGGGGGTGCGCTCGAGGATCTCGTAGATCGGCGAGGCGTCCTCGCGGCGCAGCGACATGAACATGCGCGGCATCACCGGGAAGTGGAAGGCCATGTGGCACTCGTCCCCGTCCTCGCCGCCGAAGTACTCGACGACGTCCTCCGGCCACTGGTTCGCCTCGGCCAGGAGGACGCGGTCCGGGTAGCGCTCGTCGACCTCGGCGCGGACGCGCGCGAGGTAGGCGTGCGTCTCGTCGAGGTTCTCGCAGATCGTCCCCTCGCGCTCGAAGAGGTACGGGACGGCGTCGAGCCGGAAGCCGTCGAGGCCGAGGTCGAGCCAGAAGCGCAGCACCTCGAGCATCGCCTCCTGCACCTCGGGGTTGTCGAAGTTCAGGTCGGGCTGGTGGTGGAAGAAGCGGTGCCAGTAGTACTGGCCGCGCACCGGGTCGAACGTCCAGTTCGAGGTCTCGGTGTCGACGAAGATGATCCGCGCGTCGGCGTACGGCTCGTCGGTGTCCGACCAGACGTACCAGTCGCCCTTCGGGCCGGTCGGGTCGGCGCGCGACTCCTGGAACCACGGGTGGTCGGAGGAGGTGTGGTTCATGACGAGGTCGGCGATCACGCGCATCCCCCGCTGGTGCGCCTGCTCGACGAACTCGCGGAAGTCGTCCACCGTGCCGTAGTCCGGGTGGATGCGGAAGAAGTCGGCGATGTCGTAGCCGCCGTCGCGGAGCGGCGACTCGTACATCGGCAGCAGCCAGATGCAGTCGACGCCGAGCCACTCGAGGTAGTCGAGCTTGTCGATCAGGCCGCGGAAGTCGCCGGCGCCGTCGTCGTTCCCGTCGAAGAAGCCGCGGATGTGGATCTCGTAGAAGACGGCCCGCTTGAACCACAGCGGATCCCGCTCGAACCACTGCTCAGACATGGCCCCTCCGGCCACGTCCCGCGACCTGGTCCCGGGACGTGGCTCGCGGAGACATGGCGCCGGCGGACATGTCCCGGGACCAGGTCCCTGGACATGGCCGCAACAGACGTGTCCCGGTCATCCGCCGATCCTCAGGACATGGCTCTGGCCGGGGGCGAGCTTCACGTAGTTGCGGCCGACGCGCCACGTGTACGTCGCCTCGGCGAGCAGGTCGCGCACCGGGTACGCGGGCGGGACGCCCGTCGCGACCGGGACGATGCAGACGCCCTCCTGGGCGGCGGTGGGATCGAGGTTCACCACGCAGACGACCGTATCGTCGCCGCGGCGCTTCAGGTAGGCGAACAGCTGCTCGTTCTCGGTCTCGAGGAACGTCACGTCGCCGAGGTGCTGGAGCGCCTCGTTCTCGCGCCGCGCCCGGTTCAGGGCGGCGGCGAGCGGCAGCAGCGGCCCGTCGAGCGCGCGCTTCTTCACCTCGTACTTCTCCGAGTCGAGGTACTCCTCGGAGCCGGCGCGCACGGGCGTCGTCTCGCAGTGCTCGAAGCCGGAGTAGATGCCGTACGTCGGCGAGAGCGTCGCCGCGAGCACGAGCCGCGCCTCGAACGCGGGCCGGCCGCCGCGCTGGAGGTACTCGTGCAGGATGTCCGGCGTGTTCGCGAAGCAGTTCGGCCGGTAGAACTCCGCCCAGTCGAGGAGCTGGCCCGCGAACTCGAGCAGCTCCCAGCGCGTGTTCTTCCAGGTGAAGTACGTGTAGCTCTGCGCGAACCCCGCCTTCGCGAGCGTCGTCATCGCGGCGGGCCGCGTGAACGCCTCCGCGAGGAAGATCACCTCGGGATGCGCCGCCGCGCACCTCGTCGATCAGCCACTCCCAGAACGCGACCGGCTTCGTGTGCGGGTTGTCGACGCGGAAGACGGTGACGCCGCGGTCGACCCAGTGGCGCACGACGTCGAGGAGCGCCTGCCAGAGGCCGCGCCAGTCCTCGCAGTCGAAGTTGACGTTGTAGATGTCCTGGTAGCGCTTCGGCGGGTTCTCGGCGTACTTCAGCGTCCCGTCGGGCCGGCGGTAGAACCACTCGGGGTGCTCGCGCAGCCACGGATGGTCGGGCGAGCACTGGATCGCGAAGTCGAGCGCGATCTCGATCCCGAGCGCCTTCGCGTCGGCGACGAGCCGGCGGAACTCCGCGTCGGTGCCGAGGCCCGGGTCGATCGCGTCGTGGCCGCCGAGCTCGGAGCCGATCGCCCACGGGCTGCCGACGTCGCCCGGCTTCGCGGCGACGGCGTTGTTCCGGCCCTTGCGGTTCGTGTGCCCGATCGGGTGGATCGGCGGCAGGTAGACGACGTCGAAGCCGAGCTCGGCGAGCCGCGGCAGCTGCGCGCGGACGCCCTCGAAGCCGCCCCACGACCGGGGGAAGAGCTCGTACCAGGAGCCGAAGCGGGCGAGGACGCGGTCGACGTCCACCTCGTAGACCGTCCGACGACGTCTTCTCGGAGCGGTCGCCGGCCGGCTCGGCGAGCGCCTCTTCCACGGTGAGCGACGGCGCGCCCGAGCAGGACGGCGCCCTCCGACAGCTCGCCCGAGAGGTCGGCCTGGCCGCCTGCGACCTTGCGCCGCAGCTCCTCCTGGAACGAGGCGACGCGGTCGACCCACGCCTCGACCTTGAAGCTCCACGTGCCGGGGGCGTCGACCGGGAACGCGCCCGTCCAGCGGTCGTTGCCGGCCGGCTCGAGCGGCGCCTCCTGCCAGCGCGTCGCACCGGGCGGCCGGTAGCGGACGGCCGCGCCGAGCTGGTCGTGCCCGTCGCGGAAGATCCGCGCGCCCACCTCGACGGCGTCGCCGACGACGCGCTTGACCGGGTAGCGCCCGCAGTCGAGCTGGGGCGTCACCTGCTGGATCTGGATGCGGGGTGGTGGTCCGTTCGTCCTGGGTAGCGACACTGGGCTCGCGATCTGGCGTTGACGGCGACTCGCCGGCGCGCCGTCGGCACAGCGCCGTACGCTGGCCGCGGTGCAGCTGGCGCGCTCATCCGGCATCTTGCTTCATCCGACCTCGCTCGCGTCGGGGAGGCTCGACCGGGACGCCTACCGCTTCGTCGACTGGCTCGCCGCTGCGGGGCAGTCGTGGTGGCAGATGCTGCCGCTCGGCCCGCCGGACGAGTTCGGCTCCCCGTACCGCGCCGCGTCCGCGTTCGCGGCCTCGCCGCAGCTGCTCGCATAGCCGGAGGCGCGGGTGACGGCCGCCGAGATCGAGGACTTCGTCGCGCGCCATCCGGCCTGGATCGGCGAGTGGGCGTCGTTCGCGGGCGCGGGCGCGATCGCCGACCAGGTCCGCTTCGAGCGCGAGTGGAGCGCCCTGCGCGCGTACGCGCGGAGCCGAGGGGTCGGTCTGATCGGCGACGTGCCGATCTACGTCTCCGACGACGGCGCCGACGTCGCGGGCCATCCCGAGCTCTTCGCGACCGGCGAGGTCGCGGGTGCGCCGCCGGACGCGCTCAGCGCCTTCGGCCAGCGCTGGGGCAACCCGCTCTACGACTGGCCCGCCCACCGCGCGACCGGGTACCGCTGGTGGATCGAGCGTTTCCGGCGCACGTTCGAGCTCGTCGACGTCTGCCGCGTCGACCACTTCCGCGGCTTCGTCTCGTACTGGGCGATCCCGGCGCACCACAAGACCGCGAAGCACGGGCACTGGCGGCGCGGCCCGGGCGCGGAGCTCTTCCGGGCGGTCGAGGCGGCCCTCGGCGAGCCGGCGGTGATCGCCGAGGACCTCGGCGTGATCACGCCGCCCGTGTACCGGCTGCGGGACGAGCTCGGCCTGCCGGGCATGGCCGTCCTCCTCTGGGCGTTCGGGAAGAACCCGGCGAGCCCGCACCGGCCCGAGAACCACCGCGAGAACCAGGTCGTCTACACGTCCACGCACGACACCGACACGACCGTCGGCTGGTTCCACGACCTGCGGCCGCGGCAGCGCGCCGCGACGGGGCTCGACCCCGACGAGCCGCACTGGGGCCTGATCGAGGTCGCGCTCGCCTCGCGCGCCTGCCTCGCGATCGTCCCGGCGCAGGACGTGCTCGGGCTCGGCAGCGAGGCCCGGATGAACCGGCCCGGCACGGCGGAGGGGAACTGGCGCTGGCGGCTCGAGCCGGGCGCGCTCACGCCCGCGCTCGCCCGGCGGCTGCGCGAGCGGTCGGAGCTGCACGGGCGGACGCCCGCCTGACGGCGGCTAGCAGACCCTTGATGATCGACTCGTCCTCGACGACGACGGCCTTCGGCAGCGGCGCGAAGGAGAGCGCCGAGGCGAACTGCTGGCCGCCGCCGACGGCGTAGTCCAGGAACGCCTTCAGCGCAGCGAGCTTCGACGAGTCCTTCGCGACGATCGCGTACGTGAACGTCGAGATCGGGTACGCGTTCGGCGCAGCGGCCGGCGGGTTCACGAGGGAGGTGCTGTTGTCGGGCCGGATCGTCGCGGCGGCCGCGGCCGCGGCGATCGTCTTCGGCCCCGGGACGGGATAGTTGCCCGCGCGGTTCTGGATCAGCGCGTAGCCCAGGTGCGAGGCGATCGTCTGGGCGATCGCGACGTAGCCGATCGCGCCCGGGGTCTGGCTGATCACGCCGGCGACACCCGCATTGCCCTTCGCGCCGGTCCCGGTCGGCCAGTTCACCGCCGTTGACGCACCGCCCACCTGTGTCTTCCAGGCGGAGCTGACGCGTGAGAGGTAGTCCGTGAACGCGAACGTGTCGCCGCTCGGGTCGCTGCGGCGGACGACGACGATCGCCTTCGACGGCAGATGGGCACCCGGATTCAGCGTCGCGATCCGCGGGTCGTTCCAGGTGGTGACCCGACCGAGGTAGATGTCGGCGAGCACCGGGCCGGTGAGCCTCACGTGGCCGGAGACGCCGGGGAGGTCGTACGCGACCGTGGTCGCGGCGAGCGCCCACGGGATCATGACGCAGCCCTTGCATGCCGCCTTCTGGTCGGAGGTGAGCGGCGCGTCGCTGCCCGCGAAGTCGACGGTACGGGCCGTGATCTGTGCGATCCCGCCGCCCGAGCCGATCGCGCCGTAGGTGATCTCGACACCCCGCGTGCGCTGGTAGGCGTTCTGCCATGCGCCGACGAGGGGCGCGACGAGCGTCGAGCCTGCGCCGACGAGGACGCCGCCGCGGCCCGACGAGGGAGTTGTTCCGGTGCTCTTCGACCCGCCGCAGCCGGCGGCGGCGAGGGCCACGGCGACAACGGCCACGACCCCGATGCCGGTCGGTCTGGTCGTCGTGTTCACGACTCCAGACTTGCACACGGGTGCCTCAACCGGCACGAGCTCTTCGGCCGGTCCCCACCCGTCGCCGCGCCCGACCTGCGCGGGCGCGGCTCGTGACGCCATGGCCCCCGAGCGGCGCGAGCCGGCGGAGCCGGCTCGCTTGCCGAGCGAGCGGAAAGCACAGCGCCGGGCACCGCGCGCGAAGCGCGCGCTGCCCAAGCGCAGCGGGCGAAGCGGAAGACGCAGAACGAGCGAGAGCCGGCTGCGCCGGCTCTCGGAGTGGGCCGTGGAGGAATCGAACCTCCAACCTTGGGATTAAGAGTCCCCTGCTCTGCCAATTGAGCTAACGGCCCGAGGCAACGAGCATTGAGCGGGGCCAGTGTAACGGCGCCTCGCGTAGGCTGGCGCAGCGGTGAAGATCTTCTCGGTCGTCGGCAACCGCCCGCAGTTCGTCAAGTCCGGGCCGCTCTCCGTCGCGCTGCGCGAGGCGGGGCTCGACGAGGTGATGCTGCACACGGGCCAGCACTGGGATCGCGAGCTGTCGGAGGTGTTCTTCGCGGAGCTCGGGCTCCCGGAGCCGAGCTACCGGCTCGACCTCCACACCGCCGACCCGGAGGCGATGCGCCCGGGGATCCTCGCCGCGCTCGAGCGCGAGCGCCCCGACTGGACGCTCGTCTACGGCGACACGAACTCGACGCTGGCGGGCGCCGAGGCGGCGGTCGCCGCCGGCGTGCCGGTCGCCCATGTCGAGGCGGGGCTGCGCAGCGGCGACCTGTCGATGCCGGAGGAGCGGAACCGGATCGCGGTCGACCGGATCGCCTCGCTGCTGCTCTGCCCGGACGAGCGCTCGCGCGCGACGCTCGAGGACGAGGGCGTCCCGGGCCGGATCGAGGTCGTCGGCGACGTGATGGCCGACGCCTGCCTCCGGTTCGCGCCGATCGCCCGCGAGCGCTCGCGGATCCTCGAGCGGCTCGGCCTGGAGCCCGGCGGCTACGTCGGCGCCACGATCCACCGCGAGGCGAACGTCCGCCCCGAGCGGCTGGCGCGGATCGTCGACGGGCTCGGCCGCATCCCCGAGCCGGTCGTCTTCCCGGCGCACCCGCGAACGCGCGTAGCGTGCTGCCGAGCTCTCGCCGGCAGAACGTCACGCTCGTCGAGCCGCTCGGCTATCTCGACATGGCGGCGCTCGCCTCGCAGGCGCGCGTGCTCGTCACCGACTCGGGCGGGCTGCAGAAGGAGGCGTACTGGTACGGCGTCCCCTGCGTCACCGCGCGGCCCTCGACGGAGTGGGTGGACACCGTCGTCGCGGGCGCGAACGTGCTCGTCGACGACGACCCCGAGGCGCTCGCGGCGGCGGTCGCGACGGCGCGGATGCCGGCGGAGCGGCCGCAGCTGTACGGCGACGGCGACGCTTCTTCCAAGGTCGCGGCCGCACTTCGCGCTAGCCTTGCGACATGAGCTACGACGTCGCGATCGTCGGTGCAGGGTATGTCGGTCTCCCGCTCGCGGTCACGTTCGCCGAAGGCGGGTGCAGCGTCCTCGTCGTCGACGTCACGCCCGCGATCGTCGACGGGCTGAATCGCGGCGAGAGCCACATCGAGGACATCGAGAACGAGCGGCTCGCACCGCTCGTCGAGCAGGGCCTCATCCACGCGACGACCGACTACGCGGAGATGCGCGACGCCGAGGCGATCCTGATCGCCCTGCCGACGCCGCTCTCCCGCCAGCGCGAGCCCGACCTGACGATCGTCGAGGCGGCGACGCGCGGCATCGCCGGCGTCCTGCGCGAGGGCCAGACCGTCGTGCTCGAGTCGACGACCTGGCCCGGCACGACGCGCGAGGTGCTCCTGCCGATCCTCGAGCAGGGCTCGGGGCTCAAGGTCGGCGAGGGCTTCCATCTCGCGATGTCGCCGGAGCGCGTCGACCCGGGCCGCGTCGACTGGACGACGAAGACGACGCCGAAGATCCTCGGCGGGATGACGCCGGAGTGCACGCGCCGCGCCGCCGAGGTCTACCGCAAGGCGATCGACACGGTGCACGAGGTCTCGACGCCCGAGGCGGCCGAGCTGACGAAGCTGCTCGAGAACATCTTCCGCTCGGTCAACATCGCGCTCGTCAACGAGCTCGCCCAGCTGTGCGACCGGATGGGGATCGACATCTGGGAGGTCGTCGACGCGGCCGCGACGAAGCCGTTCGGCTTCATGCGCTTCAGCCCCGGCCCCGGCCTCGGCGGCCACTGCATCCCGATCGACCCCTTCTACCTCACCTGGAAGGCGCGCGAGTACGGGTTCACGACCGAGTTCATCGAGCTCGCCGGGAAGATCAACGAGACGATGCCGTACTTCTGCCGGTCGCTCGTCTCGCAGGCCCTGAACCACGCCAAGCAGAAGGCGATGAAGGGCTCGAGGATCCTCGTGCTCGGCGTCGCCTACAAGCCGGACATCGGCGACATGCGCGAGTCGCCGGCGGTGAAGATCATCTCCCTGCTCCAGTCGGCGGGCGCCGACGTCTCCTACCACGACCCGCACGTGCCGCGGTTCGTCGAGCACGGCGTCGACCTCGAGTCGGTGCCGTACGAGCCGGCCGCCTACGACGCCGTCGTGATCGTCACCGACCACTCCTCGATCGACTACGCGCAGCTCGTGGACGACGCGAGCCTCGTCGTCGACCTGCGGAACGCGACCGGCGCGAAGGGCACGGCTTCGGAGAAGGTCTTCAAGCTTTGACCGCCGACGGCGCCGGCGCGCGTCGGCGTCGTCGGGCTCGGCTACTGGGGCCCGAACCTCGCGCGCAACTTCGACGAGCTGGGGGCGCTCGACGCGCTCTGCGACCTCGACCCGGAGCTGCGCGCGCAGTTCGCGGCGCGCTACCCGGCGGCGCGCATGCACTCGGACCTCGACGAGCTGCTCGCCGACGACGCGATCGACGCGGTCGTCGTCGCGACGCCGGTGCCGACGCACTACGCGCTCGCGAAGAAGGCGCTCGAGGCCGGCAAGCACGTCCTCGTCGAGAAGCCGCCCGCGATGCGCGGCTCCGAGATCGACGAGCTCGTCGCGCTCGCCGCCGAGCGCGACCTGACGCTGATGCCCGGCCACCTGCTGCTCTACCACCCGGGCGTCCGCAAGCTGAAGGAGCTGCTCGACGCGGGCGAGCTCGGCGAGGTGCTCTGCGTCTACGGGAACCGCCAGAACCTCGGCATCGTGCGCACGAACGAGAACGCGCTCTGGTCGCTCGGCGTCCACGACCTGTCCGTGATCCTCTACCTGCTCGACGAGGAGCCGGACGAGTGCGTCGCGCACGGCCGCGACTTCCTCACCGAGGGTGTCGAGGACGTCGTCTTCTGCTACCTGCGCTTCCCGAGCGGGAAGATCGCGCACATGCACCTGTCGTGGCTCGACCCGCACAAGATGCGGAAGATGACCGTCGTCGGCCGCGAGAAGATGGTCGTCTTCGACGACATGGAGCTCGAGCGCAAGGTGACCGTGTACGAGAAGGCGCCGTGGAAGCGCACCGACAGCTACGGCGAGTGGCAGACGCGCTCCGGCGACATCTACGTGCCGAAGATCCCGACCACCGAGCCGCTGAAGCTCGAGTGCAAGGTGTTCCTCGAGCTCGTCGCCGGCGAGGGCGACCGGCGCAAGGTGGCCGAGGACGGCGCCCGCGTCGTGCGCGCGCTCGACCGGCTCACGGAGTCGCTGCGGCGATGAGCGCCGAGGTCCATCCGAGCGCGATCGTCTACCCGGGCACGGTGCTCGGCGAGGGCGTGAAGGTGCTCGAGGGCGCGGTCGTCGGCAAGCAGCCGTCGCTCTCGCCCCGCTCGACGGCGCAGCGGAAGGCGCTGAGCCGACCGTGATCGGCGACGGGACGATCGTCTCCACCGGCGCGATCGTCTTCGCCGGCTCCCGGATCGGCGCGCGCGTGATCCTCGGCGACCAGTCGTGCGTCCGCGAGCGCGTCACCGTCGGCGACGACGTCGTGATCGGGCGCGGCTCGCTCGTCGAGAACGACACGACGATCGGCGCGCTGACGAAGATCCAGGCGGACGCGTACATCACCGCGTACTCGACGCTCGAGGACAACGTCTTCATCGCGCCGTGCGTCGTGACGACGAACGACAACTTCATGGGCCGCACCGAGCGCCGCCACGAGCTGATCGAAGGCCCGACGATCCGGCGCGGCGCGCGCGTCGGCGGCGGCGCGATCCTCTGCCCCGCCGTCGAGATCGGCGAGGAGGCGTTCGTCGGCGCCGGCGCCGTCGTGACGAAGGACGTCCCGGCACGGATGCTCGTGGTCGGCAACCCGGCGCGCGTCATCCGCCAGGTCGCCGAGGACGAGCTGCTCGAGAACCAGTAGCTACGGGGTCGGCACCGGCAGCGGGGCCGGCTTCGCGCTTCGGCTTCGGCGGCGGCACCGTCTTGGCGAGCGAGAGCGCGTAGGGGCCCGACCCGGGCGAGTCGACCTTCGCCTCGACGTAGAACCAGCCGCTCCGCGTCGCCCGGTAGACGAGCCGCTGCGTCGGCGCGCGGGCGCGACCGACTGGGCGACCCGGAGGCGCTCGTTCGCCGGCGTCTCCGCGATGCTCTGCGTCCCGGGCTGCCAGAGCTCCAGGCCGACGTTCGCGCCCGTCCAGGTCGCGCTGATGCGCGTGACGAGCCGCTCGCCCTTCGTGAGCGCGACGCGGTAGACGTCGACCGGGTCGTCGTAGTAGTCGAGGGTCGCGTCGATCGCCCGCGTCTTGCCCCACAGCGTGTACGCCTGGCTGCCCGCCCCGTCGTTCGTCTCGTAGGCGTCGGGCGCGGGCAGCGGGCCGCCGGCGAGCAGGACCTCGACCGCCTTCGCGACGTCGAGGCTGCCCCAGCCGCTGTAGGGGTCGCGGCCGAGCGGGCATTGCCGGCAGCCGCTCGCCGCGTTCACGTCGTCGGCCGAGTGCTCGAGCAGCGACCCCACCTGGCTGTTCGTGAGCTCGGGGCGCACCGCGAGCAGCACCGCCGCCGCCGCGGCCACCTGCGGCGCGGCGAACGACGTCCCCTCCGCGTGCCGGTACTCGTCGCCGGCGCAGTCGGTGAAGCCCTGGAGCTGGCAGGTCGGCCGCAGCTGGGTGAGCGCGAGCGGGAACGTCGAGAAGATGTCGCTGCCGGGCGCGGCGATGTCGTTGAAGATCGGGTCGCGGTCGGAGTAGTCGGGCACGCCGCCCGTGCGGGTGAGCGCGCTGACCCCGATCACGTGCGGCAGCGCGGCCGGGTAGCTCGCGTACGGCCACGGCGTCGCGTACGCCTCGTCGGAGTTGCCGACGGCGGCGACGATCACGGCGCCCTTCGAGTACGCGTAGGCGACCGCGTCCGCCTCGACCTGCGAGTAGTAGTCGCGCGCCGGGTGTCCCGGGTCGCGGGCGCCGCCGAGGCTGAGGTTGATCACCCTCGCCCCCTGGTCGGCGACCCAGCGGATCGCGTTCGCCTCCGCCTGGATCGGGATCGTGCCGTCGGAGCGGACGACCTTCGCGATCACGAGCTGCGCGCTGTAGGCGAGGCCGGTGATCCCGGTGGTGTCGAGCTTCGCCGCGATCTCGCCGGCGACGAGCGTGCCGTGCCCCTCGGTGTCGACGAGCGGGTCGCCGCCGACGAAGCTGCGCGCGGCGACGATCTGCCCGGCGAAGTCGGGGAGCGAGCCGTCGATGCCGGAGTCGACGATGCCGACCTTGACGGGCGCGAGCGCGGTCGGGCGGCGTCGGCCAGGCGTCGAAGGCGTGGTCCTCGGTCAGGTACCACTGGCGCGGGAACAGCGGGTCGCCCGGCGTGAACGCAGCCGCCGGGACCGCGGCGACGAGCGCCGCAGCGACCGCCCCCACGATTGCGACCTTCATCAACCAGTCACGGTAACCGCAGCCGACGCACCCGGCCAATATCCGTGGCCTGGAGCGACGACCGCCCGGACCGTGCCCGGGCCGAGCTGCACCGGCACGGAGAACGCGCCGGAGTCGTCGACGGTGCCGCGGGCGATCGTCGTCCACCCGGACGAGCCGTCGGGATTCTGCTGCTGGACGAGGACCGGCGCGCCCGGCAGCACGGGCTGCTCGGTGCCGGCGACCACGGTGGCGGTCTGCGGCGCGGCGAGCGTCACGCTCGGCGTGACGCGGACGCGCACGTACGCGGCGGCGGCCGTCGAGGTCGCGAGCCGGTAGTCGGTCGTGATCGTCGGCTGCTCGCTGAGCTGCAGCGTCCCGTCGGCGGCCGGGGACGATCGGCGCGACCGGCGCCCACGCGCTCTTCGAGGTGCGCTGCTCGAGCGAGACCCCGTCGACGCCCCGGACGAGGCCGTCGAGCTGGACGGTTCCGCCGTAGACGACCGGCGCCACGGGCGCGGGCCGCGTGAGCGAGAGGACGCCGACGTCGAACCACGTCGAGCGGAGGCCGAGCTTCGTGCGGGCGAGCGTCGCCTGGATCGGGTCGGCGACCGGCGCCGGGTCGGTGCGCCGCTGGGAGAGGACGTCGAGCGTCGCGACGCGCCCGGCGGGGTTCGGCGTCGTCGTCACGTCCATGATCGTCCCGGGCACCTTCAGCGACTGCGCGATCTTCAGGGCCGTCACGGGCACGGGGCCCCAGTCGTGGTACGGCGAGATCGTGTCGTACGGGTCGTCGACGGAGACGAGGTACGGCTGCGCGAACGCCGCCCCAGACGTCGGCGCTCGACTCCGTCTGGCCGCCGGAGCTCGAGGAGAAGTACGTCGCCGCGACCTGGTCGCCGTACAGCAGCACCTGGCCCTGCGTGGCCTGCACCGCGGCCGTCGCGGCGGGCGACTCCTGGCTGACGCCGAGGTACATCTGGCTGCGCGAGTCGCCGTAGAGGTCGAACGGGGCCGCCACCTGCCGCGTCGCCATCGCGTACGAGCGGGCCGCCACCGCCTGCGCCTTCAGCGCCTCCGGCAGCCAGGAGGACGGCATCTCCGCCGGCACGACGCCGTCGAGGTAGTCCTCGAGCGAGACGACGTTGACCGCGCGCAGCTTGCCGTCGACGACGTCGACGAGGATCTGGCCGCGGTAGAGGCGGCCGAGCTTCAGCGGCGCGCCGTCGCCGGGCTGGAACGTGAGCGGCGGCGTCAGCGGCACCGGCGCGGGCTGCCCGTCCACCGGCAGCGAGAGATCCGCCCCGAACGTGACCTTGCCGGCCGCGAGCGTGTGCGAGGCGCCCGTCCCGTCGACGACCGTGAACGGCACGTCGGAGGCGACGGTCAGCTTCTTCTTGCGCTCGGCGAGCAGGACGCGCACGGTCTGCAGCGGCGCCTGCCCGAGCGTCGTGCCCGGGTAGTAGTGCGCGAGGATCTGGTCGTAGGTGGCGCCGTGCTGGGCGAAGCCGTAGGCGCCCCACTGGCTCATGCCGACGCCGTGGCCCCAGCCGTGCCCGGAGAAGAGGAAGAGCGCGCCCGAGCCGGCCGGCGCGGTGTAGCGGGCGGCGGCCGCGACCGGCTGTGGCGGTCTGCGCCGGCACCGAGTTCGCCGCGGACGCGGCGGTGGCCCCGGCGAGGGCGGCGAGGAGGGCGGGGACGAGAAGGCGGCGCAGCATGGGGGAGGGCACGTCGATCCGCTCCAGCGGTCCCGCGGAGCGGAGCCAAGCTAGCAACGGATATCGGCAGCTTCCCCTTCGCGCCCGAGCGCGAAAGTCATTCTTTACCAGGGCTTTACGGCTGCGCGGCTCTAGATCTCGGTCGAGCCGGCGAGCCGGTCGGCGTACTGGCGCTCGTAGTAGGCGCGGTACTCGCCGGACTTGATCGGCTCCCACCAGGCGCGGTTGGCGCGGTACCAGTCGACGGTCTCGCGCAGGCCGTCCGCGAAGGCGACCGCCGGCGCCCAGCCGAGGCCGCGGAGCTTCGCCGTCTCGAGCGAGTAGCGGCGGTCGTGGCCGGGCCGGTCGGGGACGCTGCGCAGGAGCGAGCGGTCGGCCCCGGCGAGCTCGACGATCCGCTCGGCGACCTCGATGTTCTCGCGCTCGTCGCCGCCGCCGACGTTGTAGACCTCGCCGGGCGCGCCCTCGCGCAGGACGAGCTCGATCCCGGCGCAGTGGTCGGAGACGTGGAGCCAGTCGCGCACCTGGCGGCCGTCGCCGTAGAGCGGCAGCGGCTCGCCGTCGAGCGCGTTCGTGGCGAAGAGCGGGATGAACTTCTCCGGGTACTGGTTCGGCCCGTACGTGTTCGAGCCGCGCGTCACCGACGCGTTCACGCCGAACGTGCGCGCGTAGGCGGAGACGAGCAGGTCGCCGGCGGCCTTCGCGGCGCTGTACGGGCTCGAGGGGCGCAGCGCGTCGGCCTCGCTCGAGGAGCCGCCCGCCTCGAGGTCGCCGTAGACCTCGTCGGTCGAGACCTGGACGAGCCGGATCCCGGTCTCGCGCAGGTGCTCGAGCAGCACCTGGGTGCCGCGGAACTCGGCGCGGCCGAAGTCCTCCGCCTGGAGGATCGACCGGTCGACGTGCGTCTCGGCCGCGAAGTTGACGATCGCGTCGCAGCCGCGCGCGGCCGCCTCGACGTCGGCCGGCTCGGCGATGTCGCCCACGTGGAGCTCGACGCTCGGCCGGCAGGTTCGCGCGGTTGCCGGAGTACGTGAGCTTGTCGAGGACGACGACCTCCTCGCCCGCGGCGAGCAGCCGCTTGACGAAGTGGGAGCCGATGAAGCCGGCGCCGCCGGAGACGAGGATCCGCATCGGCCGGAAGGTTAGTGCCCGGTCGGCGCGGGCGGCAGCGGGCGCGGACAGCGAGCCGCGCCCGGCAGCCACCAGTTCCACTGACCCAGCAGGCGCATCGCCGCGGGGACGATCACGAGCCGGACGAGCGTCGCGTCGAGGAGGATCGCGGCCGCGAGGCCGACGCCGAGCTCCTTCAGGGCGGGCGCCCCGGCGACCGCGAACGCGGCGAAGACCGCCACCATCACCGCGGCGGCGCTCGTGATGATCCGCGCCGAGCCGACGAGCCCTTCCGCGACGGCGCGTTCGTTGTCGCCGTGCTCGAGCCAGCGCTCGCGGATCCGCGTCAGCAGGAAGACCTCGTAGTCCATCGAGAGCCCGAACGTGACGGCGAGCACGAGCGCAGGAACGATCGTGACGATGTAGCCCGGCGCGCCGTAGCCGAGCCAACCGAGCCAGCCCCACTGGAAGATCGCGACGAGGACGCCGTACGCGGCGCCGACGCTGAGCAGGTTCATCAGCACCGCCTTGAGCGGCAGGACGACGCTGCGGAGCAGGATCGCGAGCACGAGGTACGAGGCGGCGAGGATGAAGACGAGCATCTTCCAGATGCCGCCGAAGATCGCCCGCTCGACGTCGCGGTCGAAGACCGTCGAGCCGCCGACGAGCGCGTCCGGGCCGGCGACCGCCTCGATCCGGCTGACGAGCCGGCGCGCCGGCGTCGACTCGGGCTGCACCGCGAGGCGCACGTCGACGAGCGAGTGGCGGCCGTCCGTGCTCGGCACCGGCGGCGTCACCGAGACGACGCCCGGGATCGCGGCGAGCCGCGGCGCCAGCCCCGCCGCCGTCCCGGGGACGACGACGTGCACGGGCGAGCTGTAGCCGGGCCCGACGATCTCCATCGCGCGCTCGGTCGCGGCGCGCACCTCGGAGTTGCGCGGGAGCTCGTCGAGGCCGCGGTTGAACGTCGTCATCCCGAAGAGCGGCGAGGCGACCGCGAGCATGACGGCGACCCCGGCGACGAGCGCGACGACGGGACGGCGCATCACGGCGTGCGCCCAGGCGGTCCAGAAGCGCGCGCCGCCCTCCTCGCCCGTGCGCCACGGCAGCCGCAGCCGGAAGCGGTCGACGCGCCCGCCGGCGGCGGCCAGGAGCGCCGGCAGCAGCGTCGCCGAGGCGAGCACCGAGATGCAGACGACGACGATCGCGCCGACCGCCATCGAGCGGATCCCGTTCACGTCGATCGCGAAGAGCCCGCCGAGCGCGACGGCGACCGTGGCGCCGCTGAACACGACGGCGGTGCCGGAGCTCGCGAGCGCGCGCCGGAGCGCGTGCTCGGACGAGGCGCCCCCGCGCAGCTCGCTCCGGAAGCGGCTGACGATGAACAGGGAGTAGTCGACGGCGACGCCGATCCCGATCATCGAGGCCATGTTCGTCACGTAGACGGAGATCTCGAACGAGCGCGAGAGCCCGTAGATGACGGCGCCCGTGAGGAAGACGGCGACGAAGCCGAGCGCGAGCGGCGCGACCGCGGCGGCGACGGTGCCGAAGGCCGCGAGCAGGATCAGCAGGATCAGCGGGAAGCCGATCTCCTCGCCGCGGGCGAGCTGCTGCTTGGAGACGGACTGGAAGTCCGACCAGACGGCCGGCTCGCCGAGGACGCGCGTCTGCACGGTGTCGCTCGTCTGCACGAGCTCGGCGCGGAGGCGCGAGGCCTCGTCGATCGCGTTCGAGGTGGCGCCCGTGTAGCCGACGGGCACGAACGCCGCGCGGCCGGCCTCCGCCAGGCGGGGCTCGCCGGGACGGAGCCGCGGGTCGCGACGGAGCGCCGGCGCGACCTCCGCGAGCCGCTGCTGCACCGCCGCGGCCGTCGAGCCGGTGACGAGCAGCGTGAACGTCGGCGGCGTGACGCCGGGGAACGTGTCGAGCATCGCGGAGACCTGCAGCGACGCGCTGCCCGGCACCTCCCAGCCGCCGCCGGAGAGGTGGTCGCTCTGGTGGAGCGAGAACCAGGCGCCGCCCGCGAGCAGGGCGAGCCAGACGGCGATCACGGCCCGCCGGCGACGCGAGACGGCGGACGCGAGACGGGCGAGCGCAGCCTCGATCATGGCGCGAATGTAGCTCGGCGGCGGTGTATGCTGGCCAGGTCGATCGAGGGTTACCGAGGCCTCGGCCGCCGACCCGCTCGGCGCCGGGGCTTTCTCGTTTTCGAGGAGGAACTCCCATGTCGCAGGTGCAGAGCGAGAACCGCGCCACGTCCGCCCCGGAGGCACGCAAGGCCGTGCTGGCGGCGATCAAGGAGCAGGCAATCGACGACGTGCTGCTCTGGTTCACCGACCTCGAGGGGCACCTGAAGAGCTTCTCGATCACCACGAGCGAGGTGGAGGGCGCTCTCGACGACGGGATGGGCTTCGACGGCTCGTCGATCACGGGCTTCAACGCGATCGAGGAGTCGGACATGGTCGCGATCCCCGATCCGGCCACGTTCCGCGTCCTGCCGGACGGCAAGACCGGCCGGATGATCTGCGACGTCGTCACGCCGGACGGCAAGCCGTACGACGGCGACCCGCGCCACGTGCTGCGCCGCGCGCTCGAGCGGATGCAGGCGATGGGCTTCGACACGTTCAACGTCGGCCCGGAGGCGGAGTACTTCCTCTTCAAGGACGAGAAGGGCACGGAGACGCTCGACGAGGGCGGCTACTTCGCGCAGACGACGCTGGACGCCGCCACCGGCATCCGCCGCGACACGATCCGCGCGCTCGAGCAGATGGGGATCCCGGTCGAGTACCACCATCACGAGGTCGGCCCGTCGCAGCACGAGATCGACATCCGCTTCGCGAATGCGCTCGACATGGCGGACTACATGCTCACGTACCGCCTGATCGTGAAGGAGGTCGCGAAGCAGCACGGCTTCCACGCGACCTTCATGCCGAAGCCGCTGTTCGGCGAGAACGGCTCCGGGATGCACACGCACCAGTCGCTCTTCACGGCCGGCCGCAACCGCTTCTTCGACGGGTCGGACAAGTGGAACCTCTCGGCCGAGGGCAAGGCGTTCATCGCCGGCCAGCTGCGCCACGCGCGCGAGCTGTCGGCGGTCTTCGCGCAGTGGGTCAACTCGTACAAGCGGCTCGTCCCGGGCTTCGAGGCGCCGGTCTACGTCGCCTGGTCGCAGCGCAACCGCTCGGCCCTGATCCGGATCCCGCTCTACAAGCCGGGCTCCGAGCAGGCGACGCGCGCGGAGATCCGCTGTCCCGATCCGGCCTGCAACCCGTACCTGCTCTTCGCCACGCCTGCTGCACGCGGGCCTCGAGGGGATCGAGCAGGGCTACGAGCTGCCCGACCCGATGGAGACGAACCTCTACCACCTGACGCCGGAGCAGCGGCGCGAGCGCGGGATCATCTCGCTGCCGGAGACGCTCGGCGAGGCGATCGACGAGCTCTCCCAGTCGGCGCTGATGCAGAAGGCGCTCGGGCCGCACATCTTCGGCCGCTACGTCGAGCTGAAGCGGAAGGAGTGGGACGAGTACCGCGTCCAGCTCTCCCAGTGGGAGATGGACAAGTACCTCGCCGTTCTCTAGCGCGCGGGTGCTGCGCACCCGCGCGCTGTGAAACGGAACTGCGCGAGCGGCAGAGCGCGGTCTGCCGCTCGCTCCGTGCCGGAGAGCCTTTCCGGTGTGGGTTCGAGGGCTGACGGGGGTCGCGCCCGCCCGTGCCCTTGCGGGCAGGACCGGGGCGGCTGGGTCGGCCTCCGCGGGTTTCGGTTCGCGAAGCTGCGCTTCGCGAACCGGGAAGCGGAACTCCGCGAGCGGCAGAGCGCGGTCTGCCGCTCGCTCCGTGCCGGAAGAGCCTTTCTGGTGTCGGTTCGAAGGCTGACGGGAGTCGCGCCCGATCGTGCGCCTGCGGCGCAGGACCGGGAGCAGCTGGGTCGGCCTCCGCGTAAGCCGGCCTGCGGCACGGCTTACGCTCCGGCCCGGTCTGGGCCCGCTACGGAGCCGACCTCGGTCCAAGCGTCGACGTAACGAGAGCCGCAGGCGACGTTACGACGACGCGAACCAGCGGCGTCGCACGCCGAAGGCCTGCGGCGCCGCGACGGCCGCGACATCTCGTCGAGACCATCCGACCACCGAAACAGCACGGAGCGCATGGGAGACCGCGTCTCCCGTGCGCGGAGTTCCGTCTCCCAGCTCGCGACGCGCGCGTCGCGAGCACTCGCGAGCTAGAGGAAGCTGCGGATCGCGTCGATGTCGACGCGGAGGCCGATCACGCCGCTCGAGCCGTCGATCTGGTCGATCGTGTCGGCCGGGACGAGGCGGCGGCGGCGGGAGAAGAGGCCGGACTTGACGGAGAGCGCGTCCGGGACGTCGGGCGTCGTGCCGTACATCGGGCACTCGACCTTGCCGACGAGGCGGCCGTGCCGGTCGGAGACGGTGTACCCGGCGGTACGGCGGAGATCGATCGCGACGGCACTCATCTAGGGCACAACGTTACGGCCCGTCTGAAAGGAACCTCCCCGGATCCGGTAAGGATTTCGTAAACCTCGGGGCGCGGGCTACGCCGGCTGCCAGACCATCAGCACGAGGATCGCGACGAGCAGCCCGCCGGAGAGGAAGCTCGCCCCGAGCGCGACACGGTCGCCGACGAGCGCGCGGAGCTCCGCGCTCGGCTCGTCGCCCTCGCCCGCGAGCCGCGCCGCGAGGGTGCGCGCGTGCCGGGCGGTGCGGCCGCCGGCGCCGCCGAGCGCCATGCTCGCGACCCACAGCCCGAGCGAGGCCTGGATCCACGCCGGCGAGAGGCCGTAGCCCTTGTGCTCGGCGAGCGCGATCCCGAACGCGAGCGTGAGCAGCGCGCCGGTTCCGACGAGCGCGACGCCGAGCCGCGTCCGCCCGAGGAGCGCGGCGATCTCGCTCGGCCGCTCGCGCCGCAGCGCCGCCACCTGGAACACCGCGGCCACGGCCGCGCCGGCGAGGAAGCAGACCGCGCCGAGCAGGTGGAAGGACAACAGCACGTGGGTCAGGGTCATGCCGCTCCTACGATACGGGGCGTGGACACGAGCGAGCGGCACCTCCGGCTTCTCACCGAGACGATCGCCGCCGTCAACTCGACGCTCGACCTGGAGGAGGTGCTCCACCTCGTCGCGACCAAGGTCGCGGACGCGCTCGAGGCGGACGCGTGCTTCGTCTACCTCTTCGACGAGCGCAGCGGCGAGCTCGTCCTGCGCGCGACGCACGGGACGCCGATCGACGAGATGAGCCGCCGCCCGCGCATGCGGCCCGGCGAGGGGATCACCGGCAGCGCGGCCGCCGAGCGGTCGCCGGTGATGATCCCGGCGAAGGCGCATCTCGACCCGCGCTTCAAGGCGTTCCCGAATCTCGCGCGAGTCGCAGTACGAGTCGATCCTCGCCGTCCCGATCCTCGCCCGCGAGAAGCTCGCCGGCGCGCTGAACGTCCGCACGCTGCTGCCGCGCGCGTTCAGCGCCGGCGAGATCGAGCTGCTCGAGGCGATCGCCGGCCAGGTCGCGCAGTCGATCGTCCACGCCCAGCTCTACGCGCAGGCACAACGCCGCGTGGTCGAGCTCGAGGCGCTCGCGCGGATCTCCGAGGCGGTGTCCGAGTCGCTCTACCTCGAGGAGTCGCTCGAGGCGATCGTGAAGACGACGATGGACGCAGTCCAGGCGACGGGCGCCGCGCTCGTCCTCGAGGACGGGCGGATCGCCTGGCCGGAGGGCCGCCCGGGAACCCACGCCGTCCGCACGCCGCTGCGCTGGAAGCGGCGCCAGATCGGCGAGCTCGTCGCCGACCGCGACTCGCCGTTCACCGACGACGAGCGGGCGCTGCTGGAGGCGATCGCCCACCACGCCGCGGTCGCGCTCGAGCACGGCCGGGCCGTGATGCGCGGCGTGCTCGCCCAGGAGATCCATCACCGCGTCAAGAACAACCTGCAGACGGTGGCGTCGCTGCTGCGTCTCCAGGCGCGCGCCGACTCCGTCGACCCGCAGGAGGCGCTCGAGCACTCGGTCAACCGGATCCTCGCGATCGCCGCGGTGCACGAGGCGCTGACCGAGCAGCGCGAGGAGGACGTCGTGCTGTCCGAGCTGATCGACCGGCTGCGGTCGATGCTCGTGCAGGGGCTGAGCCACTCGGAGGGAGGCGGCGGCCGTTCGGTCGAGGCGCACCTCGAGCCCGTGTCGCTCGCGGGGAACCGGGCGACGGCGCTCGCGCTCGTCTTCAGCGAGCTGCTCCAGAACGCGCTCGAGCACGGCGCCGGCACGGTCACGATCGAGCTCTCCCGCCGCGGCGACGACGTCCTGCTCACGATCGCCGACGAGGGCGACGGCGCCGCCGAGGTGGCGCCGGGGACGGGCCTGTCGATCGTCCGGGCCCTCGTCGCGGACGAGCTCCGCGGGACGTTCGAGCTCCGCAGCGCGGCCGGCACGCGCGCCGAGGTGGTCTTCCCGGCGTGAGACGTCCCGAGGAGGCGTTCGTGTTCGTGCGGCGGGGGGCGGAGTTCCTCGTCCTGCACCGCGCGCCGCGCGGCGGCGCGTACTGGCACTCGGTCGCCGGCGCGCTCGAGGAGGGCGAGGACTACCCGGAGGCGGCCGCGCGCGAGCTGCACGAGGAGACCGGGCTCGTCGCGGAGCCGGTCGAGATCGCGGGCGCGTACGCGTACTCCGTCGACGAGGATCCCTCCTACCGCGACCGCTTCCCGCCCGGCACCGAGGAGATCCAGGTGCGCACGTTCCTCGTCGACGCGCCGGCGGGCTGGGAGCCGCAGCTCGACCACGAGCACGACGAGTACCGCTGGTGCGCGCCCGGCGAGGCGATCGAGCTCCTGCACTGGCCCGAGCCGCGCCAGATCCTGCGCACGCTCGCATGAAGACACCGAGCTCCGTCCGAAACGCGAGACTGTCGCCATGAAGATCCTCATCGCCGAAGACGAGACGATCATCCGGCTCGACCTGCGCGACCTGCTCGTGCGCGCGGGCTTCGAGGTCTGCGCCGAGGCGCGCGACGGCGAGGAGGCGGTCGAGCTCGCCCGCTCCGAGCAGCCCGACCTCGCGATCCTGGACGTGAAGATGCCGCGGCTCGACGGGATCGACGCGGCCCGCAAGATCCTCGACGAGCGCCCGATCCCGATCGTGATGCTGACCGCGTACGGGCAGGAGGAGCTCGTCGCGCGGGCGGTCGAGGCGGGCGTCTTCGGCTACCTCGTGAAGCCGTTCCGCGAGCAGGACCTCCTGCCCGCGATCCACGCGGCGCGCGCCCGCCACGAGGAGCTGCAGGCGCTGCGCGAGGAGGCGGAGTCCCTCTCGGAGGCGCTCGCCGCGCGCAAGGTGATCGAACAGGCGAAGGGCCTCCTGATGGAGAAGGAGAAGCTCTCGGAGGCGGACGCGTTCGGGCGGCTGCGCAAGGCGAGCCAGGCGTCGGGGCGGCCGCTGCGCGTGATCGCCGAGGCGGTCGTCGCGACGCTCGGAGGCGGCGAGTGAGCCCGGAGCACCCGAACGCGGCGCTGACGCGGCGGGTGTTCGCGGCGTTCGGCAAGGACGCGAAGGCGATCTCGGCGGGCCTCTCCCGCGAGATCGTGTGGCGCGTGCCCGGCAACACCGTGATGAGCGGCGAGTACCGGGGCCGCCGCGAGGTGGTCGAGTTCCTGCGCCGCACCGGCACGGAGACCGGCGAGACGTACCGGAGCCGCGCTCCACACCGTCCTCGCGAACGACGAGTGGGGTCTCGCGGTCTACCGGGCCTGGGGGACGCGCAACGGGATCGACCTCGACGTCGACCAGGCGTTCGTGATCCGCTTCGAGGACGGCCTCTGGAAAGAGGTGACCGCGGTTCCGCTGGACTCGGCGTTCGAGCGCTTCTGGGCTGGCAGCGTCGTCGGCAAGCCGACGCCACGCGCGCCGGGGGCGCCGCTGGGTCGTGATCGAGCCGGCCGTTCGACTCGCCGGAGGTGCAGGCGCTCGCGCGCGCCCAGCAGGAGGAGCTGCGCGGAATCGACGGCCGCGGCGACATCGGCCCGGTGCGGGTGGGCCCGATGTTCGAGGAGCCGGACGGCGTCTTCCTCGTGGTCCGCGACGAGGACGGGACGGCGGTGGCGGGCGGCGGCGTGGCCCGCTTCGACGAGACGCGCGGAGAGCTGAAGCGGATGTACGTCCGCCCCGAGGCGCGCGGCCGCGGTCTCGGGCGGCAGCTGCTCGTCGCGCTGAGGCGGAGGCTGTGCGGCTCGGCTACGAGGGCCTCGTCCTCGAGACGGGCGAGCAGCAACGGGAGGCCATCGGCCTCTACGTCTCGTCCGGCTACGAGCCGATCCCCTGCTACGGCCCGTACGCCGGCCAGGCGATCAGCCGCTGCTACGAGAAGCGGCTCTAGCAGCCATGGCCTCTCGAGACACGTCCGGTGCCAGGCACCGGACGTGTCCGAAGACGCCAGGTCCATGTCGTTGACGCCGCTTCTAGAGCGGGCTCACCGAGCGGACATGTCTTCTCGCGCCATGTCCGGTGCCTGGCACCGGACATGGCCGTGCGAGACGGTACGGACACCGGCGGCGCAGGCTACACCTGCGCCTGCTCGAACAGCTGCTCCCAGCGCTCGAGGAGCGCCGTGAGCGCGTCGCGGCTGCGCTTGTGCGCTGCCAGGACGTCGACGTTCGACCAGTCGTCGGCGAGCTTCTCCTCGAGCCCGGCGACCTCCGCCTCGCGGGCGGCGATCTCGGCTTCGATCCGCTCCAGCTCGGTGCGCCGCGGCTTCGTCTTCGCCGCGGGCTTCGTGCTTCGGCTTGGCGGCCTTCTCCGCCTTCGGCTCCGGCGCGGCCCGGCGCGCGGCCCGCTCCTCGCGCCGGCGCAGCATCTCCGCCCAGCCGCCGTCGTAGGCATGCAGCCCGCCGTCCTCGATCGCGAGCGTCCGCTCCGCGATCCCGTCGAGCAGGGCGCGGTCGTGGGAGACGAGCAGCAGCGTGCCCGGGAACGCGTCGAGCGCCGCCTCGAGCGCCTCGCGGCTCTCCAGGTCGAGATGGTTCGTCGGCTCGTCGAGCACGAGGAAGTTCGCGCCGGACGCGACCGTGACCGCGAGCGCGAGCCGCCGCCGCTCGCCGCCCGAGAGCACCGCGACCGGCTTCTCGTGCTCGTCCCAGCCGGAGAAGAGGAACTTCCCGAGCAGCGACTGCGCGTCCGGCCGCGAGAGCCCCGTCATCGACTGCACGCACTGGAGCACCGAGCCGCGCGTGTCGAGCTCGGCCTCCTGCTGGGAGAAGTACGCGGGCTCGACGCCGTGGCCGAGCCGGAGCTTTCCCGCGGCCGCCTCGCGCCGACCGAGCAGCGTCTCGAGCAGCGTCGTCTTGCCGGAGCCGTTCGGCCCGACGAGGGCGACGTGCTCGCCCCGCTCGAGCGCGAACGAGGCGTCGCGCAGCAGCACGCGCTCGCCGATCCGCGACTTCGAGCCCGTCCACCTCGACCACCGTCCGGCCGCTGCGCGCCGGCTTCAGGAACTCGAATCCGAGCGTGCGCTTCCGCCGCGAGAGCAGCTCGACCTCCTGCGCGGCCGCCGACCGCTCCTTCTTCAGCCGCTCGATCTGAGTCACCTTCGCCTGCGCCTGCTTCGCCTTGTCCTTCTTGGCGCGGAACCGCTCGACGAAGCGCTCGAGCCGCTCGATGTCGCCCGCGACGCGATCGACCTCCTTCTGCGCGTGCAGCATCCGCGCCGCCTTCTCGCGCCGCCAGGCGTGCCACGGGCCGGGGAAGAACGTCGCCTTGCCGGCGACGACCTCGAGCGTCGCCGTCGTCACCGCCTCGAGGAACCAGCGGTCGTGCGCGACGAGGATCACGGCCGCGTCGAGCGTCTGGAGCTCGCGCTCGAGCCACTCGAGGCTCGCCACGTCGAGATGGTTCGTCGGCTCGTCGAGCAGGAGCAGATCGGGATCGCCGCCGAGCGCGCGGGCGAGCGACGCGCGCGTCAGCTCGCCGCCGGAGAACGTCCGCAGCGGCCGGTCGAGGTGCTCGTCGGCGAAGCCGAGCCCGCGCACGACCGAGGTGGCGTGGTCGCGCCAGCCGTAGCCGCCGGCGTGCTCGAGCCGCGCCTGCGCCGTCGCGTAGCGGTTCATCGTCGCCTGGTCGTGCGTGCCGCCCGCCATCGCCTGCTCGAGCCGTGTGAGCTCCTGCTCGAGCGCGACGAGGTCGCGCGCGCCGGAGAGCACGTACTCGCGCAGCGTCACGTCGCGCTCGATCGGCGGCCGCTGGTCGTGCAGCGCCATCCGCGTTCCCTTCGCGAAGGCGAGCTCGCCGCCGTGCCGCTCGGTCTCGCCGGCGAGGACGCGGAGCAGCGTCGTCTTGCCGGCGCCGTTCGGCCCGGAGAGCGCGACCCGGTCGCGCCGCTCGACGGAGAACGAGACCCCGTCGAAGAGGACGGAGCCGGCGAGCTCCTTGCGCAGGTTGGAGGCGATCACGACTGCCATGACCGTCCAAGAGTAGATTCGAGGCGTGGCCACCGAGCGAAGCGCCGAGCTGCGCGCGGTCGCCGAGCGCTTCGCAGCGGCGCTCCCGGCGGCGTTCGACGAGGTGCTCCTGACCGGCTCCGTGTCACGCGGCGACGCCGACTCGCTGTCGGACATCGAGCTGCTGCTCGTCGCCCGCGAGGTGCCGCCGAGCCTCGACGTGCCCGGCGTCGAGGTGTACCAGGCGGACTATTTCGAAGGCGGGACGCTCGCGTGGTACACGGCCCTCTACGAGGGCGCCGTCCTCGAGATGGCCGGCTGGACGCACGCGCGCGCCGAGGGCCGGCTCGAGGGGATCCTCGCGGGCGAGATGCTCGACCACACCCGCTTCCGCTGGGCGGAGGCGGTCGCGCACGGCGTCGCGCTGCGCACGCACGGGGCGATCGGGCGCTGGCAGGAGCGGCTCGCCGGCTACCCCGAGGCGCTCGTCGAGAAGATCGTCCTCGCGGCGAGCGAGGAATGGCTCGAGCATCCGCTCGGCGTCCGCGCGCACCTGCGGCCGGGCGGCCGCCTCGCGCGCACCGCCATGCTCGCCGACGACATGCAGAACGTCCTGCGCATCGTCTTCGCGCTCAATCGCGCCTGGGAGCCGAGCTGGAAGCGGCTGCCCCAGCTCGTCGCGCCGCTCGCGGTCAAGCCCGACCGGCTCGCGGAGCGGATCGACGAGGTGCTGGCGGACGGCTCCCTGCGCGAGGGCCGCCGGCTCGTGCTCGACACGCTCGCGCTCTGCCCCGACCTGCCGCGCGTCGTCCTCGCGCGCGAGCGGACGGCCCGGCTGCTGGACGAGCTCGCATGACCGTCTCGCCCTCGACGTCGGCTCCTCGTCGGTACGCGCGCAGCGCTTCGACGAGCGCGCCGAGCCGGCCGGCGAGCTCCGGCAGGAGCGCTACGACACGACCGACGCCGCCGAGGTGGCCGCGCTCGTCCGGTCGGTCCTCGGCGGCGCCGAGCCGGACGCGACGTCGTGCTTCGCGCACAGCCTCGTCGCGGTCGACCGCCGCGGGAAGGCGCTGACGCCGATCCTCGGCTGGCGCGACACGCGCAGCGCCGGCGCGGCCGAGTCGCTGCGCCGCCGCCTCGACCCCGGCGAGGTGCACGCGCGCACCGGCGCGTACCTCCACCCGTCGTTCTGGCCCGCGAAGCTCGCCTGGCTCGCGCAGACCGAGCCCGACCTCTTCCGCGGGGCCGCCCGCTTCGTCTCGTTCACCGACTATCTCCGCGGCGGCGCCGAGACGAGCCTCTCGATGGCCTCCGCGACCGGCCTGCTCGACCTGGCGACGAACGACTGGGACGCCGAGCTCCTCGCCGTGCTCGGCCTCGACGCCGAGCGGCTGCCGCGATCGCCGACCAGCCCGTCTGGCTCGACGCCGCCTGCTCGAACCTCGGCGCCGGCTGCACCGGCTCGCCGCGCCGCGCTCATGGTCGGCACCTCCGGCGCGCTGCGGCTCGTCTACGAGACCGAGCGCCCGCGGCCGCGGCCGGGCCTCTTCCTCTACCGGCTGGACGAGCGCCGCGTCGTCGAGGGCGGCGCGCTCTCCGACGGCGGCAACCTCTACGCCTGGCTCGAGCGGACGCTCGCGCCGGCCCGGGGCGAGCTCGCCGGCCGCGACCCGTCGGACCACGGTCTCACGTTCCTCCCCTTCCTCGGCGGCGAGCGCTCGACCGGCTGGAACCCCGAGGCGAAGGGCTCGGTCAGCCGGCCTGACGTTCGCGACGACGCCGCTCGACCTGCGCCAGGCGGCGCTCGAGGGCGTCGCGTTCCGCTTCGCCGCGATCGCCGACCTGCTGCCCGAGGCCGAGGAGATCGTCGCCACCGGCGGCGGGCTCCTGCGCGACCCGGCGTGGATCCAGATCATGGCCGACGCGCTCGCGCGGCCCGTGCTCGTCTCGGGCGTCGAGGAGGCCTCGCTCCGCGGCGCGGCGGTCGCAGCCCTGGAGCGAGACGGTCACCAGGCGGCACCCGCGCCCCTTGGGGAGGCATTCGGTCCCCGCGAGGACAGGGCTGGCGCTTATCGTTGGGCTCGGGAACGGCAGCAGCGACTCTACGAGGTGCTTCGTGGCGAACAGTGAGATCGAACGGCGCTCGGTCGACACCATCCGGACGCTCGCGATGGACGCGGTGCAGCAGGCGAACGCGGGGCATCCGGGCACCGCCATGGCGCTCGCGCCGCTCGCGTACCTCCTCTACACGGAGGTCATGAACCACAACCCGGCGAACCCGCACTGGGCCGACCGCGACCGGTTCGTCCTCTCGGCCGGCCACGCGTGCGTCCTCCAGTACTCGGCGCTCCATCTCGCGGGCTACGACCTCCCGCTCGCGGAGCTGAAGCGCTTCCGCCAGTGGGAGTCGCTCACGCCCGGCCACCCCGAGGTGCACCACACCGCCGGGATCGAGGCGACGACCGGGCCGCTCGGGCAGGGCTTCGCGAACGGCGTCGGCTTCGCGATCGCCGAGCGCTACCTCGCCGAGCGCTACAACCGGCCCTACGACGAGATCGTCGACCACCGCGTCTACGCGATCTGCTCGGACGGCGACCTGATGGAGGGCGTCTCGAACGAGGCGGCCTCGATCGCCGGCCAGCTCGGGCTCGGCAAGCTCGTCTACTTCTACGACGACAACCGGATCACGATCGACGGCACCACCTCGATCTCGTTCACCGCCGAGGACCAGCGGCGCGCGGCTCGAGGCGCAGGGCTGGCACGTCCAGCACGTCGACGACGCGAACGATCTCGACCTCGCTGCGCGCAGCGATCGCGAGCGCCCAGGCGGAGACCGCGCGGCCGTCGCTGATCGTCGTCCACTCGCACATCGCCTACGGCGCGCCGCACGCGGTCGACACCGCGAAGTCGCACGGCGCACCGCTCGGCGAGGCCGAGGTGCGCGCGACGAAGGAGGCGCTCGGCTGGGATCCGGACGCGACGTTCGTCGTCCCCGACGACGTGCGCGAGCACATGAACGGCACCGCGCGCGGGATCGAGCTCGAGACCGCCTGGCAGGGGAAGCTCGCCGCCTGGTCGGCCAAGTACCCGGCGCTGCGCGAGGACTGGGACCAGGTGCACACGGGCCGGCCGCGCCCCGGCTGGGTCGAGGCGCTGCCCGAGTTCGCGGCGGGCGAGGACATGGCGACGCGCGACGCCGGCGCGAAGGTGATGGAGGCGTTCAAGCACCACACGCCGACGATGATCGGCGGCGCCGCCGACCTCGTCGAGTCGACGAAGACCGAGTTCAAGGGCGGCGGCGTCTTCTCGCCGACGCATGCGGGCCGCAACGTCGCGTTCGGGATCCGCGAGAACGCGATGGGCTCGATCGTGAACGGGATCGCGCTCCACGGCGGCATGGTCAAGCCGTACGGCTCGACGTTCCTGATCTTCTCCGACTACATGCGGCCGGCCGTGCGCATCTCGGCGCTCTCGTCGCTGCCGGTCGTGTGGGCGTGGACGCACGACTCGGTCGCGCTCGGCGAGGACGGGCCGACGCACCAGCCGGTCGAGCACTACGCGGCGCTGCGCGCGATCCCGAACCTCTGGTTCGTCCGGCCGGCGGACGCGAACGAGACCGTGCAGGCGTGGAAGGTCGCGCTCGAGCGCGAGGACGGGCCGGTCGCGCTCGCCCTGACCCGGCAGAAGGTGCCGACGCTCGACCGGAGCGTCGTCGCGCCGGCCGAGGGCGCGGCGCGCGGCGCGTACGTGCTCTGGGAGAGCGAGGGCGCGAACGGGACGCCCGACCTGCTCCTGCTCGCCACCGGCTCCGAGGTGCACATCGCGCTCGAGGGCGCGCAGCAGCTCGCCGCGCAGGGTGTGCACGCGCGCGTCGTCTCGATGCCGTGCTGGGAGCTCTTCGAGGCGCAGCCGCGCGCCTACCGCGACGAGGTGCTGCCGCCCGACGTGAAGGCTCGGCTTTCCGTCGAGGCCGGCGTCGAGCTCGGCTGGAAGCGCTGGGTCGGCGACGACGGCGACTCGATCTCGATCGAGCATTTCGGCGCCTCCGCCCCGGGCGGGACGGTGCTCGAGCACTTCGGCTACACCGCCGACGCCGTCGTCGCGCGGGCCCTCGCCCTCCGCGAGCGCGTGTCCTCATGAGCCACGTCCCGGTGTCAGACACACACGCGAGAGCGTCACGGCTTCGTCACGAGAGGGTCACGGCCTCGTGAACGTCGCCGTCGCGTTCGACCACCGGGGCGTCCACCTGCGGGAGCGGATCCTCGAGACCCTGCACGCGGACGGGCACGGCGTCGTCGACCTCGGCACCGACACCGACGCGGTGCGGATCGACTACCCGGACAAGGCGGCCGAGCTCGGCGCCGCGCTCAAGGGCGGCCTCGCCGAGCGGGGCGTCCTCGTCTGCGGCTCCGGCGTCGGCGCCTCGGTCGCGGCCTCGAAGATCGCCGGCATCCGCGCCGCGATCTGCCACGACGTCTACTCCGCCCACCAGGGCGTCGAGCACGACGACATGAACGTCCTCTGCCTCGGCTCCGAGGTGATCGGCCCGAGCCTCGCGGCCGACCTCGTCCGCGCCTTCCTCGGCGCGCAGCTTCGACGGCGGCGACCGCTACGTCGCACGATTGGAAAAGGTGGCAGCGATGGAGAGAGGGATGCTCAGTGGCTGAATCGAGACTGCACGAGCTGAGCGCGCGCGGACAGTCGGTGTGGATCGACTCGCTGTCGCGCGAGATGCTCGCCTCCGGCGAGCTCCGGCGGATGATGGACGACGACGCCGTCGTCGGGGTGACGTCGAACCCGACGATCTTCCAGAAGGCGATCTCCCACGGCGACGCCTACGACGCACAGCTGCGCGAGCTGCTGGCCCACGAGACCGACGCGAAGGAGATCTTCCTCGCGCTCGCCGTCCGCGACATCGAGGCGGCGCTCGACACGCTCGCCCCGGTGCACGAGGCGAACCCGGAGGACGGGTACGTCTCGCTCGAGGTCGACCCGACGCTCGCCTACGACGCCGAGGGCACGTTCGCCGAGGCGATGCGCCTGCACGCGTGGATCGACCGGCCGAACCTCCACGTGAAGATCCCCGCCACGCGGCCCGGCCTCGGCGCGATCGAGGAGTGCATCGCGCACGGCAAGAGCATCAACGTGACGCTGATCTTCTCGCTCGAGCGCTACCGCGAGGTCGTCGAGGCGTACCTGCGCGGGCTCGAGCGGCTCGTCGCCTCCGGCGGCGACCCGGCGAAGGTGCGCTCCGTCGCGAGCTTCTTCGTCTCCCGCGTCGACACCGAGGCCGACAAGCGGCTCGAGGCGGTCGGCACCGAGCAGGCCCTCGCCCTGCGCGGCAAGCTCGCCGTCGCGAACGCGAAGCTCGCCTACGAGCACTTCCTCGCCGCCTTCTCGGGCCCACGCTGGGAGTTCCTCGCCGGCAAGGGCGCGTTCACGCAGCGCTGTCTGTGGGCGTCCACCTCGACGAAGAACCCGGCCTACCGCGACGTCCTCTACGTCGAGGAGCTGATCGGCCCGCACACGGTGAACACGATGCCCGAGGAGACGGTCCGCGCCTTCCAGGACCACGGCGAGGTCCGCGGCGACACCGTGACGAAGGGCGTCGAAGAAGGCGCACGCGCTGCTGGCGGAGCTCGCCGCGGTCGGCGTCGACTACGACGACGTGACGCTGACCCTCGAGGCCGAGGGCGTCCAGAAGTTCGCCGACTCGTTCGCGGAGCTGCTCGACGGCGTGCGCGCGAAGCGCGGAGAACTGGTCGCGGGCTCCTAGCGATGAGCGAGCGCAGCGAGCTCATCGCAGGCATCTGGGAACGCGACCCGACCGTCTGGACGGGCGCCGACGAGGCCCGCTGGCTCGGCTGGCTCGACGAGCCGCGCCGCATGCGCGAGCGGGTCGCCGAGCTCACCGCGTTCGCCGGCGAGGTCGCCGACGAGGAGCTCGAGGCGGTCGTCCTGCTCGGGATGGGCGGCTCGAGCCTCGCCCCCGAGGTGCTGCGCCGCACGTTCGGCGTCACCTCGTTCCACGTGCTCGACACGACGCATCCGCAGGCGATCCGCGACCTCGAGGCCTCGCTCGACCTGGAGCGGACGCTCTTCGTCGTCTCCTCGAAGTCCGGCACGACGCTCGAGACGCGCTCGCACGCCGACTACTTCTGGGAGAAGTCCCGCCGGAACGGTGCGCACTTCGTCGCGGTCACCGACCCCGGCTCTGCGCTGGAGGAGCTCGCGAAGCAGCGCGGCTTCCGGCGCGCGTTCGCGGGCGAGCCGACGATCGGCGGGCGCTACTCGGCGCTCTCCGCGTTCGGGATCGTGCCGGCCGCGCTGATGGGGATCGACGTCGACCGGCTCCTGGCCGCCGCCGAGGAGACGGCCGCCGCGTGCTACCGCGACGCCGACAATCCCGGCTACGAGCTCGGCCGCCGCTTCGGCGAGGGCTGGCGCGAGGGCCGCGACAAGATCTGCATCGAGGAGACCGGCGAGGGCTTCGGCCTCTGGGCCGAGCAGCTGATCGCCGAGTCGACCGGCAAGCAGGGCAAGGGGCTCGTGCCCGCGCCGGGCGAGTCGCCCGACGGGCCCGACCGCCAGGCCGTCCGCCCGGAGCTGCCCGACCCCTACGCGCTCGGCCACGAGTTCTTCCGCTGGGAGTTCGCGGTCGCGGTCGCCGCCACGTATCTCGAGATCAACCCGTTCGACCAGCCCGACGTCCAGGCGGCGAAGGACAAGACGAACGAGGTGCTCGCGACCGGACGCGAGCCGGAGCTCCCGCCGGAGGGCTCGATCGACGAGCTCGTCGCGCAGGCGCGGCCCGGCGACTACGTCTGCGTCCAGGCGTTCCTCGCCCCGAACGAGGCGAACGACCGCCGGATCGCCGACCTCGTCGACGGCCTCCGCCGGCGGACGCGGCCTCGTCGTCACGCACGGCTACGGGCCGCGGTACCTCCACTCGACGGGCCAGCTGCACAAGGGCGGCCCGAACACCGGCCTCTATCTCCAGGTCGTGGACGACCCGGGAGAGGAGTTGCCGATCCCCGGCGCGAAGCTCGGCTTCAGGCGCCTGATCCGTGCGCAGGCGGAAGGAGACCTCGAATCGCTGAAGGAGCGCGGCCGCCGCGTCGCGCGCGTTCACGCCGACGACCTCTAGAGGGGGACACGGAATGCAGCTCGGGATGATCGGCCTCGGCCGGATGGGCAACGGGATGACCGGCCGCCTGCGCGAGCACGGCCACGACGTGAAGACGTACGACCCGGTGGTCGAGTCGCGCACCGCGGCCTCGCTCGCGGAGCTGAAGGGCCAGCTCGACGCGCCGCGCGCCTTCTGGATGATGGTGCCGTCCGGGAAGGTGACCGAGGACGTCTTCGCCGAGCTGCTGACGCTCGCCGAGCCGGGCGACACGATCGTCGACGGCGGCAACTCGAACTTCCGCGACTCGCAACGGCGCCACACCGAAGCCGCCGCGCACGGGATCCACTTCGTCGACGCGGGCGTCTCGGGCGGGGTCTGGGGCCTCGAGGTCGGCTTCTGCCTGATGGTCGGCGGCGAGGCCGAGCCGGTGCAGCGCCTCGAGCCGGTCTTCACGGCGCTCGCGCCCGACGACGGCTACGCGCACGTCGGCGCCGCGGGCGCGGGCCACTTCGTGAAGATGGTCCACAACGGGATCGAGTACGGCCTCATGCAGGCCTACGCCGAGGGCTTCGAGATCATGGAGCACTCCGAGTTCGACCTCGACCTGCACGCGATCTCGGGGATCTGGCGCTACGGCTCGGTCATCCGCTCGTGGCTGCTCGAGCTGCTGCACTCGGCGTTCGAGTCGCACGGCAACGAGCTCGGCGACATCGCCCCGTTCGTCGAGGACTCGGGCGAGGGCCGCTGGACGATCCACGAGGCGATCGCCGAGAACGTGCCGGCGCCGGTGATCAGCGCGGCGCTCTTCGCGCGCTTCGCGTCCCGCGACGAGACGAACTTCGCGGCGAAGGTGTCCGCGGCGCTCCGCAACGAGTTCGGCGGCCACGCGATCAAGGCCGCCGGGACGGAGACGCCGAGCTGATGACCCCGCCCGACGAGACCGCCCAGCCGAACCCGCTCCTCGAGGGCCTGTCGCTGCGGCGGACGCCCGACCCGTGCGCGCTCGTCATCTTCGGCGCCTCGGGCGACCTGACGCACAAGAAGCTGATGCCGGCGCTCTACGCGCTCGCGCTCCGCCGGCTGCTGCCGCCGCGCTTCTCCGTGATCGGCGTCGCGCGCACCGAGGGCTCCGACGACTCGTTCCGCGAGGAGATGAAGGCCGCGGTCTCGCAGCACGCCCGCGACGCGTTCCGCCAGGACGTCTGGGACGAGCTCGCCGCCTCGCTCCACTACGTCTCCACCGACTTCGCCGACGCCACCGGCGAGGACGACCTGCACGGCCTGCTCGAGCGGGAGGACGCCGAGCACGACCTCGGCGGCAACCGCGTCTTCTACCTCGCCGTCCCGCCGCCCGCGTTCCCCACGATCGTCGAGGCGCTCGGCAAGCGGCGCGACGCGCGCGGCTGGACGCGGCTGATCGTCGAGAAGCCGTTCGGCCACGACCTCGCCTCGGCGCGCGAGCTGACGGCCGTGCTGCTCGAGTACTTCGCCGAGGAGGAGATCTTCCGGATCGACCACTACCTCGGCAAGGAGACCGTCCAGAACATGCTGGCGCTGCGGTTCTCGAACGGCATCTTCGAGCCGATCTGGAACCGCCAGTTCATCGACCACGTCCAGATCACCGTCGCCGAGTCGATCGGGATCGAGGGCCGCGCCGGCTACTACGAGTCGGCGGGCGCGATCCGCGACATCTTCCAGAACCATCTGCTCCAGCTGCTCGCGCTGACGGCGATGGAGCCGCCGAGCGACTTCACCGCCGAGTCGGTGCGCAACGAGAAGGTGAAGGTGCTGCGCGCGCTGCACACGCCCGGCCCGAAGTCGGTCGTGCGCGGCCAGTACGGGCGCGGCTTCATCGAGGGCGTCGAGGTGCCCGCCTACCGCGAGGAGACGGGCGTCGCGACCGACTCGATGACCGAGACGTTCGTCGCCGCGAAGCTCTACGTCGACAACTGGCGCTGGGCGGACACGCCGTTCTACGTCCGCATGGGCAAGCGGCTCGCGCGGCGCGAGACGACGATCGCGATCCAGTTCAAGCGGGCGCCGCACCCGCCGTTCGAGGAGACGGCCGCGGAGGGCCTGCGCCCGAACGTCCTGCTCGTCCACGTGCAGCCGGACGAGGGCGTCTCGCTCGCGATCGGCGCGAAGGTGCCCGGGCAGGGGATGACGATCCGGACCGTGCACATGGACTTCCTCTACGGCGGCGCGTTCCGGACGGCGATGCCGGAGGCGTACGAGCGGCTGATCCTCGACACGATGCTCGGCGACTCGACGCTCTTCACGCGCGGCGACGAGGTCGAGGAGCAGTGGCTGCTCGTCGACGCGATGATCGCGACGTGGCAGCGCGACCGGCCCGGCTTCCCGAACTACGCCGCCGGCAGCTGGGGCCCGCCGAGCGGCGACGACCTGCTCCACCGCGACGGCCGCTCGTGGCGGAGGAACTGAGCTGAGCGCGCCCGGTCGAGACCGAGAGCTGGAACGGCGAGGGCGTCCGGCTCGCCGACGTGGACGCCGCGCTCGGGCGGCTGCGCGCCGAGTCGTCGCCGGCCGGGTGTCGCCGCCGAACCTCCGCACGAGCGTGATGACGCATCTCGCCTGGGTGCCGGAGCCGTGGCTCGAGCGGGCGCGGGCCGCGCTCGCCGGGATGGCGGAGCGGCACCCGTCGCGGACCGTCCTGATCGTCCCGGAGCCGGACTCGGGCCTCGACCGGATCGACGCGGAGGTGTCGCTGCTGACCTTCTCGGTGCCCGACGTCGAGCGCAACGTGTGCTCCGAGGTGGTGGAGCTGCATCTGCACGGGCCGCGCGCGAAGGCGCCGGCGAGCGTCGTCCAGCCGCTGCTCATCTCCGACCTGCCCGTCTTCCTGCGCTGGCGCGGCGAGCCGCCGTGGGGCGCGCCGGAGCTCGACCAGCTCGTCGGCGTCACCGACCGGTTCGTCGTCGACTCGACCGAGTGGGACGACCTGCCGCACGCGTACACGCGCCTCGCCGAGCTCTTCCCGCGCACGGCGACCTCCGACATCGCCTGGGAGCGGACGTCGCGGTGGCGGACGCTCCTCGCCTCGCTCTGGCCCGGGATCGCCGACGTCGGGACGATCCGGGTCCACGGGACGGCCGCGCAGGCGTGGCTTCTCGCTCGGCTGGCTCCGCTCGCGGCTCGACCGCGACGACATCCGCCTCGAGCACGTCGAGGCGGAGCGTCTGGAGGGAATCGATCTCGACGGCGAGCCGGCCCCGTTCCCGCCCGGCGACCCGCCGACGCCGAGCGACGTGCTCTCGGAGGAGCTCGACCGGTTCACGCGCGACCCGGTGTACGAGGCTGCGGTGATCGTACCGTTGTAGCGAGCCGCCGGCGGCGGCTAGCTCTGTCCCCTTCGCACCGCCGCTTTTCTGCTCGGGAACGGCGTCCGGAGTAGACGGCCACCCGACGGCGTGGCGGAAGTGGGCGCGCCCGCGCAGGTCGGGCGCGCCACGGGCTTCCCTCGGCCCGAACCTTGAACAGTCTGTTCGGCCGGAACCGCGGCGGGCGCAGGATCGCGAGCAGGTCGGTCGCCTCGAGGATCAGGTGCTCGTCGCCCTCGAGCGAGAGCTCGGTGCCGGTGTACTTCGGGTAGAGGACGGTGTCGCCGGGCTCGACCTTGATCAGGTCCTCGTCGTCGCCGATCGCGACCACCTCGCCGCGCTGCGGCTTCTCCTTGGCGGTGTCGGGCAGGACGAGGCCGCTTCTCGTGACGGTCTCCTCCTCGAGGATCCGGACGAGGACACGGCTGCCGAGGGGCTGGACGTCGTCGAACATGGGTGGTCTCTCCTTTCGAGGGCTAGGCCGCGAGGCCGAGCAGGCGGTCGATCTGGGACTTGTCGAAGCCGACGATCGGCTTGCCGTCGATCTCGACGACGGGCACGCCGGTCTGGCCGGTGCGGCGGACGAGGTCGCGGGCGGCGGCGGCGTCGCGGGCGACGTCGACCTCGCGGAACGGGACGTGGCGCTCGCGCAGGTACGCCTTGGCGCGCGTGCACCAGGGGCAGGTCGGCGTCGTGAAGACGAGGACGCGGTGCGCGCGGGCCTGCTGGGCGGCACGGGCGGCGGGGGCGCCGGAACGGCTCATGCGGTTCTCCTGGGAGGTTCGGTGGCGGTCGCCTCGCCGACGATGGCGCCGACGACGTCGCACGCCTGCAGGATGCGCGGCTCGGCGAGGCGGTAGTGGACGGTGGGCGCCTCGCCGACGATGGCGCCGACGACGTCGCACGCCTGCAAGATGCGCGGCTCGGCGAGGCGGTAGTGGACGGTCGTGCCCTCGCGGCGGCCGGCGACGAGGCCGGCGGCGCGGAGCTGGGCGAGGTGCTGGCTCGTGTTCGGGAGCGTGCAGCCGAGCGCGTCGGCGAGCTCGCCGACGGAGCGCTCCCCGTCCCGGAGCGCGTCGAGGATGAGCAGGCGCTTCGGGTCGGTGAGGACGCGGCAGAGCTCCGCGCGGCGGCGAAACGCGTCGATCCGGTTCGCTTCGGCGGGTGCCGCATCGCGAGCGAGCCTAGCACTTACTTGCGAACCTGCGCAACTACGCAACCGTCGACCCGTACGTCCGCCCGCTCCCGGTCGCTAGTGACAACGTGTTACTTGCGCGGGAGAGCGCCGATGCCGGTCACAGAGCGGGTTCCCGCGCCGCTAGTGACAACGTGTTACTTGGCTGGAGGTGTCCGGCCGAGCAGGGTGAGGAGCTCGTCGTGCACGACCCCGTTCGAGGCGACGACCTGCTCGCCCGGTCGCGGCGGGGCGCCGTCGAGGCCCGTGATCCGGCCGCCCGCCTCCTCGACGATCGGCACGAGCGCGGCGTAGTCCCACAGCGCGATCCCCGCGTCGACCGCCGCGTCGACCGAGCCCTCGGCGACGAGCGTGTGCTGCCAGAAATCGCCGAGGCCGCGCGCGTGCCAGACCGCCGGCTCGACCGCGGCGAGGTCGCGGGCGAGCGAGCACGAGACCGACGCGTCCGCGAGCCCGGCGACCTCCGACACGTGCGCGCGCTCGCCGTCACGGAACGCGCCCTCGCCGCGGGCGCCCCACCAGCGATGCCCGAGCGCCGGCGCCGAGACGACCCCGCAGACGACCGTCCCGTCCCGCTCGAGCGCGATCAGCGTCGCCCAGACCGGGATCCCGCGCGAGAAGTTCCGGGTGCCGTCGATCGGGTCGAGAATCCAGCGCACGGCGCCGCCGGAGTCGCCCTCCTCCTCCCCGAAGACGCCCTCGCCCGGCCGTTCCGCGGCGATCCGCTCGCGCAGCGCACGCTCCACCGCGCGGTCGGCGTCGGTGACCGGCGACAGGTCGGGCTTCGTCTCGACCCGCAGGTCGAGCGCGCGGAAGCGCGGCAGCGAGAGCGAGTCGGCGAGATCGGCGAGCGCGAGCGCGAAGGCGAGGTCTGCGTCCACGCGCCGAGCCTACCCGGTCACTTGGAGCTGCCGACCACCTTGAAGGTGTGCTTCGCCTTCGGCGGCGCCGCGACGCGGAACTTCGGCTTCGCGACGACGAGCTTCGCGAGCGGCGACCAGGACATCTGCTGGACGCCGGTCGGGAGCGAGAAGTCGTAGCCGCGCACCCGGTACCACCACGTGCCCGGCCCGACCGGCAGCACGGCCGCGGTCGTCGCCGTCAGGAAGCCCTTGTCCTGCGAGCCCGGAGCCGTCTCGGGCCGGAACGGGTAGCGCGTCTTGCTCCACTGCACCTCGTAGGCCTCCGCGCCGAGCGCAGGGATCCACGAGACGAGCGGCTGCCCGTAGAAGGCCGTCGTGTGGAGCGCGGAGGTGAGCCGGCCCTTCGAGGAGAGGCCCGTCGCGAAGAGGCCGCCCCCCGAGGTGAGCGCCGGCGCGCTCGACTTGCCGAACCGGCCGACGCGGCCGGACGCGCAGACGTCCTGCGGCAGCTCGAGGTCGCGGTAGACGAGCGTGCCGCCCGAGCGGGCGACCGTCTCGCCCGGCGCGTGGGCGAACGCCAGCGTCCCGGCGAGCGTGAGCTTGCCGTCGGCGACCGAGCCGACGGTCACCGTCTCCGCGGAGGAGCCGGTGCCGAGCGTCAGCGTGTCGCCGGGCGCGAAGCCGGTCGAGGAGCCGACCGGCAGCGTCGAGGAGCCGGCGAGCGCACCGGGAGGCGCGACGACGGTGGTGTTCGCGCCGGGAGCGACGGCCGCCACGGGCACGACCGTCCAGTAGTAGCCGCCGGCGGGCCAACCCGTGTCCCAGAGGTCGACCGGCGCGCCGGGGCCGTTGATGCCCGTGAGCGTGCCGGACGGGGAGCCGAGCCGCTCGGCACGGGCAGCGCGACGGTGCCCGAGCCCGCGCCGGTCGACGCACCCGGCGCCCCGGGCACCGACGTCTGCGGCACGACGGGAGGCTGATCCTCGTTCGGGGTCAACTCGGTGCCGTCGGCCATCAGGCTCTGCGGCTCCTTCCCGTCGGCGAGATAGGCGCTGCGGGCGGTGATGATCCCGGCCGGCGAGCTCGGCAGCTCGAGCGACCCGTACGGCCGCGGCGCGTACGTGGGCCCGCCGACGACCGAGCCGACGAAGACCGGATTGAGGCACGCGCGGTCGGTGAAGACGTAGACACGGAAGAACTCGGCCGTGGCGCCCGCGTTCGTCTGGTCGCCCGACCAGAGGAACGCCGGCATCAGCTTGTGCGCCGGCGAGGTCGGGCTGCCGTCCGAGAAGACGTCGGAGACCGTCCCGAGCAGCGCGATCTTGCCGCCCGCCCAACCCGGGTTCGTCGAGCTGTACACCGCGCTCCACGCGCCGTACTGGACGGCCGGGATCTTGTTGTACCGGCTCGTGGCGCTGTCGGTGGTGCCGAAGAGGATGTCGTTGCGGACGGCGCGGATCCGCCAGTGCACGGTGCCGATCCACTTCGCGTCGTGGTGGAGCGTGTAGAACTCGCGCTCGTCGAGGACGTTCGACGTCACGGTGACGATCTTGTTCGCGTCGACGAGCCACACCTGGTAGGCGACCGCCCCCTCGACCGGCGTCCAGCGCAGCAGGCCCGGATAGCTCGCCAGCGGGGTCGGCGGCGGCGGCGGCGCCATGTCGAAGCCGAAGCGGGTGCTCCACGGCGTGGCGCCGGTCGGTCGTGACCGCCCGGACGCGCGCGTAGAGCGAGTGCGGGTCGCCGCTGATCCACGGCAGCGTGATCCCGGGCGCCTCGACCGGGGAGGCGACGTTCAGGTCGGCGAAGATGACCCCGTTGTCGCGGAACGTGTTCGACAGCGAGAGCTGGAACTCGTAGCGCAGCGCGCCGGGCACCGGATTCCAGGCGAAGGACGGCGTCTGGGAGAAGGTCGTCTCGTGCGCCTCGTCGGCCCGCAGGAGGAACGCGTGCAGGCCGGTCGGGCCGCTCGCGGACCCGGTGCGCGCGGCGGCCGCAGCTCCTCCGAGAACGAGGGCTGCGCAGAGAAGTATCGCGAGCGGGATGACACGCATCGTCACCCCTCGTCTTCGGCATCGGCTAGGGGGCGGCCGTCCCTCGAACGAGGGACGCGAGCGCTCGCCCGGCAGCGAGGACACGCCCGTCCTCCCCGGCGCGGGCGGCGAGCTGCACCGACGCGGGCAGCCCCTCCTCGGCGGCGCCGCACGGAAGCGCGAGCGCCGGCCAGCCGAGCGAGTCGAGCGGATACGTCAGCCGGACGCCGCGCCCGCGGAACTCGCGCTCGTCGTGATCGGCCGGCGGCGGCACGAACTCGACCGTCGGCGTCACGAGCAGGTCGAGCCCGTCGAGCGCCTCGGCGCAGCGCTCGCGGTACTCCTCACGCGCCCGCAGCGCCGCCGCCACGTCGGCGTCGGTGACGGCGAAGCAACGCTCGAGCTTCCAGCGCACGGTCTCGCCGTAGTCGTCGGCGTACTCGGGATAGAGGCCGCGGTGGACGTCGGCGACCTCGCGCGAGAAGAGCGCGTACTCGGCCGGCGGCGGCAGCGGGAAGTCGACCGGACGGCGATCCGGGAAGAGCGCCGCCGCCGCCTCGACGCGGGCGCGCACGAGCGGATCGGCCCCTTCGAGCCACGCAACGCCGACCCTGAGCTCGGCGAGCGACTCGAGCGGAGGCTCCTCGAAGCCCGGGACGAGCGCCCGCATCAGCTCGGCGCAGCCGTCCACCGACGACGCGAGCGGACCGACGTGGTCGTAGCTCGGCGCGAGCGGGAAGCAGCCGTCGGCCGGCACGAGCCCGTAGCTCGGCTTGAAGCCGACGACGCCGCACCAGGCGGCCGGGATCCGGATCGAGCCGCCGGAGTCGGTGCCGAGCGCGAGCTCGACCTCGCCGGCCGCGATCGCCGCGGCGGAGCCGCCGCTCGACCCGCCCGCGAGCCGCCCCGGGTGGCGCGGGTTCGGCACCGTCCCGAAGTGCTCGTTCTGCGACGAGATCCCGTACGCGAACTCGTGCAGGTTCGTCTTGCCGGCGACCGCGTAGCCCGCCGCCTCGAGGCGCGTCACCGCCTCGGCGCTCACCGTGGGCACGTGCCCGGCGAAGATCGCCGAGCCGTACGTCGTCTCGAGGCCGGCCGTGTCGAGCAGATCCTTCACCGCGACGGGCGCGCCCCTCGGCCGGCTGCTCCGGTCGGGCCAGCCAGATCCCCTCGAGCGCCGTCACGGCGCCGACTCTACTGCGCGACCGAGGAAGGAGCGCTCGGGGCGGAGCCTCGACCCCGCCCCGAGCAGGCCGGGGCTCAGGTCCCCCAGAACTCTCCTCCGAGCACCGACGCGAGCATGACTGCGAGCCCGACCATTCCCACCAGCAAGGTGATCCGATACCTCAACTTCGTCACCTCCTCCCGTGCTGCGAATGACACCACCGTCGTGTTGTCATTCTCTCCCGGCGGGAGGACATCGGCGAAATCCGGTTCCGAGAACACCGACAACCTCCAACCGGGGGCTTGACTATCGGCATCGCTCCGGCAAGGCTTCGAGGTTGATGACGGGACACCGGCCTGAGACGATCGGGCAGCGCGTCCGGCGCCTGCGGCTCGAGCGAGGGAAGTCCCAGCGCGAGATCGAGGGGCCGGGCGCCGACCACGCGCACATCTCGCGGGTCGAGCGCGGCCAGCGCACTGCCACGGAGCATTCCTGCGGACGGTCGCGCGCAACCTCGGCGTGAGCGTCGACTACCTGCGGCACGGCGAGGCCGGCAGCGCAGCCCAGCAGCGGCAGGCGCGCCTGGACGACGCCGAGCTGGCCCTGCGCCTGGGCACCGCGGACGATCGCCCGACCGTCGTGGACGAGCTCCGCACGCTGCACGCGCAGGCGGTCGCGGAAGGCGACTTCGGCATCGCACGGCGATGCCGCATGCTCATCGGCTGCTCGGCCTCCGACGCGGGCGAGAACGAGGTCGCGGTGCAGGGAGCTCGCGCGCCTCGTCGACGACGGCCACGTGTCGCCCGGCGCCGAACCGGAGGTCTACCTCTGCCTCGGCCGCTCGCTCGCGGCGCTCGGCCGGGCCGAGGAGTCCGTCGCCCTGTTCGAGTCGTGCCTGGACGATCTCGGCGGCGACGCGGCCGTGAACGCCGTCGTCTTCGTGCGCTTCTCGACCTACCTGAGCTATGCGCTCGCCGACGCCGGCGACCTCCGCCGCGCGAAGAACGTGCTCGCGTCGGCCCTCCCCGTCGCCGACGGCGTGGAGGACACGATGACGCGCGTCCGCTTCTACTACTCGCGCGCCCGGCTCGCGTGGGCGGCGAGCGACTGGGAGCAGGGCCGCGCCTACGCCCAGCGCGCGATCGCGCTGCTCGAGGCGACCGAGGACACGCCGGACCTGCTGCGGATGCACCTCCTCGTGGCCGACATCGGCCTGCTCGTCGGCGACGTGGACGCGGCCGCGGATGCGCTCGGAGACGCGAAGCGCCTCGTCGGCTCCGACGCGGACGCGCAGGACCTCGGAGCCTGCCGCCGGGTGGAGGCCTTCGTCGCGGCGCGTCGCGGCGACGGCGACGCAGCGACGCGACTCGCAGGCGAGGCGATCGAGGCGCTGGAGCAGGACGCGCCCGCCCGGGGCCGCGCCTACTGGGCGCTCGCCGAGGGTCTCGTCGCCCTCGGGGAGCACGAGGAGGCGCTGCAGGCGTTCCGCACGGCCTACGAGCTGATGTCGATCGAGAAGCGGTTCGTTCCGCAGCTCCTGCACGCGTGGGTGTCGACGCTCAGGGATCTCGACCGCCACGAAGAGGTGGCGGCGATCGTGCTCGAGGCGCTCGAGGCCGGCGCGCTCGCACCCGCCGCGATCTAGCGCCTGTTGTCAACCCGCACCGGTGCGGGTCTTCCCGCAACGGCGGTCTCCGGACCATCCTTCGGGCCGAACACAAATGTCGACGGCCGCGCACGCGCCGGGCCGCGCAACCGAAGGAGAAACCCCTGCTCCAGCCACGAGAGGACCACGGCTCGCCGACGGCGCCGTTCCGGCTGTCGGACCCCGGCGACACGTTCGCCGACCGCCTGCGGCGGCTCCGCCTGGAGCGCGACCTCTCCCAGCGCGAGCTGGCGGCGGGCAGCGGCGTGAGCTACGCCTACGTCTCGCGACTCGAGGCGGCGACCCGCAGGCCGTCGGTGCGGGCGATCCGGGCGATCGCCCGCAGGCTCGGCGTCACGCCGGAGCACCTGGAGTCGGGCGTCGACCTGACGCCCGCCGACCGGCTGGAGCTGCGCCTCACCGCGGCGACTCTCGCGACCATGGCTCGGCGGCGGCGCGCACGGCGTCCGGCGAGGAGCTGCTCGCGCTGCTCGAGGACGCACATGCCGGCGGCGACGCCGACCTCGTCTTCCGGACGCAGCTCGCCCTCGGGCTCGCGGCCCTCGAGGCCGGAGATCACGTGGCCGCCGCACAGCGGCTCGAGGAGGCCGTCGCCTCGCCCATCGCCGCGCCGGCCGGCTACCCGGACGCCCATGCCGGCCTGGCGCGCGCCCGGCTCGCGCTCGGCCGCCGGGCGGAGGCCTTCGCGACCGTCGAGCGCGCGCTCGCCGCGCTCGCCGACCCGGGGCCCGACGACGCGACGGCGCGCGTGCTCCTGCTCGCGTGCATGGTCGAGCTCGCGGCCGAGAGCGGCGACCTCGCCGGAGCGCACGCGCAGCTCGAGCAGGTTGCGGCGGCGGTCCAGGCGATCGGGCCTGACGACCGTGCTCGCACCGCTGCCGCGCTCGCCCGGGCGGCCTGGGACGCCGGCCGGCACCGGACGGCGGTCAGGGAGCTCCGGCGCGCCGAGCTGCTGCTCGCGTCGAAGGCGGACGGGCTGGCGCTCGGGCGCGCGCACCTCGCCTGCGCGCAGGCGCTCGTCTGGGACGGCAAGACGGATCGAGGCGCGGCTCCTCGTCACCGGGGCCGCGGCGCTGCTGCCGGAGGGCGACGCGAGCGACGGCGAGCTCGGCCTGCTGCAGGCGCTCGAGGCGATCGTGGACGCCGAGGGCGATCCGGCGCGGGCGCTGCTCCTGGCCGAGGAGGCCGAGAGCCGGCTCGAGGACGACGCCGCGGGCCGCGGGGTGGCCGCCTACGCCGCCGCGGTGCAGCCGCGCCGCTGCCGGGGACGTCGCAGCCGCGGAGGTCTCGTTCCACGCGGCGACCGCGGCACTGGAGAAGGCCGGGCGCTTCCGGGAGGCGAGCGTCGTCTCGCGCAACTGGAGCCGCATGCTCCGCGCCGCCGGCGAGGCCGGGCGCGCACTCGACGTCGCCGACCGGGCCGCGGAGCTCACCGACCGCGCGAGCTCGCCGCGGAGCAACGGGAGCTAGCGAATCGCAACCGGCGACAGTTCCGGATCTGTTCAGGCGGCTTCGCCTAGGCTTCGGAAGTGGCCGACTCGATCGAGCTTCGGGATCGCGACTCCGACGGCGAGGGCGGCTTCGAGTTGCTCGCGGCATCGCTTCGCGCCTCGAGCACCGACCTGGAGACGTTCGTCGAGGTGCTCGCGGACAAGCTCGCCCAGGCGCTGCCCGGACGCGTCGCCGTCCAGCGCCGACCGCTGCGGCGCTTCTCGAAGGAGAAACGCGTAGCCCGTATCGAGCTCGCGCTCGGAGACAACCGCTACAGCGCGGTCGCGCAGAACGGGGCGCTCGAGACCCGCTGCGCGAAAGCGGTGCGCGGCGTCGTGCTCAAGAGCGAGACGCTGCCGCTCGACGAGTGGCTGGCTGCGCTCGTCCGCGACCTCGCCGGCGAAGCCGAGGCGAGCGACCAGTCGCGACTGGCACTCGAACGGCTGCTGCAGGGCTGACGGCGATGCCCTTCTTCCGCCGCGGCAGCGGCGACAACCGCGAGGAACGGCAATCGGCCCAGGCCGAACAGGCAGCCTCACTCGCTGCGCTCGAGCGCGGCGAGCTGCCGCTGCGCGCGCAGCAGCGTCTCGGCGAGATCGGCGACGTCGGCGGCCTCTACACCTCCGACCTGTCCGTCGACGAGTTCGCGCTCATGCGCGAGATCGGGCTACGGCCGCTCGCCCAGGTGATGGGCAGCTCCATCTACCACGTCGGCTGGCAGCAGCAGCCCAGCGCTTGGGGCCTGCGGGTGGGCGCGATCTCGCAGGAGCTGACGGTCGTCTCGGAAGCATGGAACACCGCACGACTACGCGCCTTTGCCCGGCTCGAGCAGGAGGCGGCGCTCGTCGGCGCAGACGCCGTCGTCGGCGTGCGGCTCACCGTCGGTCGCCACGACTGGGCCGCCGGCGCGATCGAGTACGTCGCCGTCGGGACCGCGGTGCGCAGCGCCGGCGCCGAGCGCGCCGAGCGGCCGACGCTCACCGACCTCTCGGGGCAGGACTACTGGAAGCTCTGGCAGAGCGGCTACCGGCCGGTCGGCGTCGTCGGCGCATCCACCGTCCACTACCTCGTCGCCGGCTGGTCGACCCAGCAGGCGCAGTCCGGCTTCTCCGCGAGCTGGGCAAACCAGGAGCTGAAGGACTTCACCCGCGGCATCTACGACGCACGCGAGACCGCGCTCGGCCGCATGACGGCCGAAGCTCGCCGGCAGAGCCGCCGCCGGCGTCGTCGGCGTCTCCATCTCCCATCACGTCGAGGAGCGAGAAGTCGGCGGCGGATCGCCCCGACGAGATCTCCTCGTCACCTTTCACGTCCTCGGCACCGCGATCGGCCCGCGCACGAGCGACGGCCGCGAGCTCGCGGTGGCACCACGGCTCGACCTGAGCAGGGACACGCACCCCCCGCACCTTCTAGGAGGAACTCGATGAGCTACGACCCGACCTCGACCGAAGGAGTGCCCGAGCACGGCCGGGAGCGCCTCGCCCAGATGAAGGGCGGCTTCTTCACCTCCGATCTCTCGGTGAACGAGTTCCTGCTCGTCAAGCAGGCCGGCTTCGACCCGCTCGGCCTCGTCATCGGCAGCTCGATCTACCACATCGGCTACCAGCAGTCGAGCTGGAAGCAGTCGATGGAGATGGCTGTCCTCTCGCAGGCGATGTACGAGGCGCGCGAGCTCGCGATGACGCGCATGGAAGAAGAAGCCGACCAGCTCGGCGCGGACGGCGTCGTCGGCGTCCGGCTCGACATCGGACGGTACGAATGGGGGCAGCATCTCGCCGAGTTCATCGCGATCGGCACCGCGGTCAAGCACCACGACGGCGAGCTGCATCGCGCCCCGAACGGGCGGCCGTTCACGAGCGACCTCTCCGGTCAGGACTTCTGGACGCTGCTCGCCTCGGGCCATCGGCCGGTCGGCCTCGTGATGGGCTCGTGCGTCTACCACGTCGCCCACCAGGGGATGATGGCCTCGATGCGTCAGATGGGCCAGAACGTCGAGATGCCGAACTTCACCCAGGCGCTCTACGACGCTCGCGAGCTCGCGATGGAGCGGATGCAGAAGGAAGCGGAGGAGCTCCAGAGCCGAAGGGATCGTCGGCGTGCAGCTGCAAGAGCGCTCGCACGGCTGGGGCTCGCACGTGATCGAGTTCTTCGCCGTCGGAACGGCGATCGTGCCCCTCGAGGGGGAAAGCCGGCTCCCCGAGCCCGTCCCCACCATCAGCCTCAACGACTGAGGGCTCGAAGCGGGAAGCTAGTCGAACGCGAGGTACAGGAACGCGACGCCGATCGTCGCGGCGAAGAACACCCAGAAGAGGGCGAACAGCAGCCAGCCGAGCCTGGCGTTCCTGCGGGCGAGATCCGGGTTCATCGGTCCCTACACCACCGCGTCGAGGGCGAGCGCCGCGTAGAGCAGCGCGAGGTACAGGAGCGAGTAGTGGAAGAGCAGCGCGGCGCTGCGCGGCTTCAGGTCGCGGCGCAGCCGCTCGGCGAAGCCGACGAAGACGGCGCCGAGCGCGAGCGCGCACGCGACGTAGAGCAGGCCGGCGCCGCCCCAGGCCCACGGCAGGAGCGTCACGGCGACGAGGACGAGCGAGTAGAGGACGATCTGGCGGGCCGTCGCGCGGTCGCCGCGCACGACCGGCAGCATCGGCACGTTCGCCGCCCGGTAGTTGTCCTTGATCAGGAGCGCGAGCGCCCAGAAGTGCGGCGGCGTCCAGACGAAGACGATCGCGAAGAGCAGCAGCGCCGGGATGCCGAGGTGGCCGGTCGCCGCCGCCCAGCCGACGAGCGGCGGCACGGCTCCGGCGGCGCCGCCGATGACGATGTTCTGCGACGTCGTCCGCTTGAGGAAGCGCGTGTAGACGACGACGTAGAAGAGGTTGCCGGCGAGCGCCAGGAACGCCGTCAGGAGGTTCACGGTGCTCGCGAGCAGCACGAACGAGAACGCCGAGAGCGCGAGCCCGAACTCGAGCGCGCGGCTCGGGGCGACCCGGCCCGACGCGACCGGCCGCGCCTTCGTCCGCTCGCCCATCAGCGGGTCGATGTCGCGGTCGAGCACGTGGTTCAGCGCCGAGGCGCCGCCGCAGGCGAGCGCGAGCCCGAGCATCGCCGCCGCCGGCCCGGCCGGTGCCCGGCCAGCCGCGCGCGCCGGCGATCATCCCGAAGAAGCCGGTGACGAGCAGCAGCGACATGATCCGCGGCTTCGTCAGCGCGACGTAGTCCCGCCACGCGCCCCACGGCACCCGCTCGCCGCGGAACGCCTGCACCGCGACGACGAGGAGCGCCGCGAGGGCCGCCGCCGCGAAGACCGCGTGGAGGCCGCTGCCGGGCACGGCGGCCGCCGCGGCGACGAGCGCGGACGCGGCGAGCGCGGCCGGCACGAGCGGCCGGTGGGCCGTCCAGGCCGAGACGACGAGCGCGGCGAGCGGCGGCGCCACGAGCGCGGCGAGCAGCCGGTGCGCCGTGCCGAGGTGGGCGGCGCCCGAGACGACGGCGACGAGCGTCCCCGCGGCGGCGGCGAGCGCCGTCAGGCGCAGCCAGGGCCCGGGCGCGACCCCCGTCATGGCAGCTCCTGCGCGAGCCGGCGGCGCAGGTCGCGCAGCGGCCGGGCGCTCGTCACGTACGGGACGGAGTCGAAGTTGTGCGGGATCGGCGGCGAGGCCGCGTACCACTCGAGCGTGTCGGCGAGCCACGGGTCGTTGCCGGCGCGGACGCCGCGGCGCAGCCCGTGCGCGATCCAGACGTTCGCGACGAAGACGAGCAGGCCGATCGACATGATCCCGGAGCCGATCGTCGAGATCAGGTTGTACGTCTCCCAGAGGCCGCCGTGGTGGTACGTCCAGATCCGGCGCGGCATCCCGAGCAGCCCGAGCATGTGCATCGGCATGAACGTGAGGTTGAAGCCGACGAACATCGTCCAGAACTGGATCTTCCCGAGCCGCTCGTCGAGCAGCCGGCCGAACATCTTCGGCCACCAGTAGAAGAGGCCGGCGAAGATCCCGAACATCGTGCCGCCGAAGAGCACGTAGTGGAAGTGCGCGACGACGTAGTAGGTGTCGGTCACCTGCCAGTCGACCGGGAACGCGGCGAGGAAGATCCCCGAGAGGCCGCCCATCGTGAAGAGCGCGATGAAGCCGAGCGCGAAGAGCATCGGCGTGTCGAAGATCAGGTTGCCGCGCCACGTGGTCGCGAGCCAGTTGAAGATCTTGATGCCGGTCGGCACCGCGATGATCATCGACGAGATCATGAAGAACGAGTCGAGGCCGATCGGCATCCCGACCGCGAACATGTGGTGCGCCCACACGAGCATCGAGAAGAACGCGATGCCGATCGTCGAGAACGCGATCGCCTTGTAGCCGAAGATCGGCTTGCGCGCGAAGACGGGCAGGATCTCCGAGATCATCCCCATCGCGGGCAGCACCATGATGTAGACCTCGGGGTGCCCGAAGAACCAGAAGACGTGCTGGTAGAGGATCACGTTGCCGCCCTGTCGCGGGCAGGAAGAAGTGCGTCCCCGCCTGGCGGTCGAGCAGCAGCAGCGTCAGCCCCGCGGAGAGCGCCGGCAGCACCGCGACGAGCAGGATCGCGTACGTCTCCATCGCCCAGACGAAGAGCGGGATCCGCATCCACGTCATCCCGCGCGTGCGCATGTTGTGGATCGTGACGATGAAGTTGATCGCGCCCGCGAGCGACGAGATCGAGAGGATGTGCAGGCTGAGGATCCAGTAGTCCTGGCCGTGGCCGGGCGAGAACGCGGCCTCCGAGAGCGGCGTGTACGCGGTCCAGCCGGCGCGCGCCGGGCCGCTCGCCGCGAACCAGCTCATCCAGAGCACGATGCAGCCGAGCAGGTACGTCCAGTACGAGAACGCGTTCAGGCGCGGGAACGCCATGTCGCGGGCGCCGATCATCAGCGGCACGAGGAAGTTGCCGAAGCCGGCCATGATCGGCACGACGACGAGGAAGATCATCACCGTGCCGTGCATGGTCATCAGCTCGTCGTAGGTGTTCTTCGTCACGAACTGCTCGTTCGGCGTCGCGAGCTGGGCCCGCATCAGGAGCGCCATCAGCCCGCCGCCCGCGAACATCACGAGCGCGGTGACGATGTAGAGGATCGCCGATCCGCTTGTGGTCGACGGTGACGAGCCAGCTCGCGACCCGGCCCTGCTTCCAGCTCACGGGATACACGGCTTCGGATCTAACCGCCACTCGTCGCTCCCTTGTAGACGTGCTTGCCGACGTAGTCGATGAGCGCCTTGATCTGGGCGTCCGTCCAGTCGTTGCCCACGGCGGGCATGAGCACGCGGCCGCCGTTGTGGAGGAGCGGCGCGAGGCTCTGCGGCTGCGTCAGGATCGGGTTCGCCGCGATCGCGGGCCCGTAGCCGCCCTGGCCCTGCATCCCGTGACAGGTCGCGCAGACGCCCTGGAACTCGGCGCGGCCGAGGTCGGCGCCGGCCACCGTGTCGATGTAGCTCGCGTAGTCGGCGCTCGACGTCGCGATCACGCGGGCGGCCATCGCCTCGTGGAAGATCCCGCAGAACTCGGCGCACTGCCCCTGGAACGTGCCGGTCTTGTCGACCTTGAACCACGTGTGGTTCGTCCGGCCGGGGATCGCGTCCGTCTTGCCGCCGAGCTGCCGGGATCCACCAGCTGTGGTCGACGTCGGCCGACTTGATCGTCAGGTAGACGACCTGGCCGACGGGAACGTGCAGGTCGTTGATCGACTTCGCCCCGTTCGGGTAGTCGAACTGCCAGTAGAACTGGTGCGCCTCGACGGTGATGTTCACGCGGTCGCCGGCGCTCGCAGCGGGCACGTTCGCGATCCCGGGCAGCTTGACGAAGATGAACGTGGCGATCACGGCGAGGATCAGGACGGGGCCGGCCGTCCAGAGCAGCTCGAGCCGCGTGTGGCCGTGCACCTGCGGGCCCTCGACGTCGCGCCCGCGCCCGCGGCTGCGGTACTTCCAGATGAAGACGACGAGCAGCGTCTCGACGATGACGAAGACCGCCGCGGTGAGGATGAAGATCAGCTCGTACGCGTGGTTGATGCTCTTCGCGTTCGGCGAGTGCGGGGTCTGCGGCGTGAAACCGCCGTTGGCGGCCGCGGCGGCCCCCGCCGTCGCGAGAACGGCGAGGAGGACGAGCGTGAGAACCGGCAGCTTCCGTCGCACCGAGCGGGCATTCTATGGGCGTGAGCGAACGCACGCGTGTCGAAGTGCCGCAGCACGTCCCCGACTCCTTCGAGGTCTACGTCAACGGCGTCCGCCAGCTGCCGGGCACGGACTTCGAGCGCATCGGCCGGTCGCTCGTCTTCCCGCGCCCGCTCGCGCAGGAGGGCAGGCTCGGCTTCTGGCGCTGGACGTCGATGTGGCTCGGCATCGCCGGCTCCTATCGCAAGCACGAGACCGTCGACCTCGTCTACGAGTCCGGCGGCCGCCGGCAGGTCGAGACCGGGCTCCGGCCCGAGGCCTATGACGAGCCCTAGCTACACCGCGGCCGCTGCGGTCGCGCGGCCGTCGTGGACGGTGCGCAGGAGCTGGAAGACCGCCTCGGCGAACACGTCGCCGGCGAGCGAGTACGAGCGGCGGAGGTCGACCGCACCGTTGAGCTCCGAGACGACGTAGCCGCGCCGGGTCGGGAGCAGGTCGACGCCGACGAGGTCGGCCCGGATCGCGGCGGCCGCGGCGAGCGCGAGCCTGCGGGCGAGCGGTGGCGCCGAGGCGGGGACGCTGCGGCCGCCGAGCGCGACGTTCGTGCGCCACTCCCCTGGCGCAGAGATCCGGCGCGCGGCGCCGACGACCCGGCCGCCGGCGACGACGACCCGCAGGTCCCAGCCCTGCGGCGGCACGAGCTCCTGCGCGAGCGCGCCGTGCTCGCGGAACCAGCCCCGGTACGCGGCCCGCGCGAGCGCGTCGTCCAGCTCCCCCTGCGTGCGGCAGAGCTCGACGTCGCGGCCCCAGCTGCCGAAGCGCGGCTTGAGCACGAGCGGCAGCTCCGGTGCGGGCGACGGCAGCCCGTCGGCGATCAGCCAGGTGTGCGGGTGCGGCAGCCCGCACTGGCGCAGGACGCGCGCGGTCACGAGCTTGTCGTGCGCGGCGGCGAGCGCAACGGGCGGGTTCAGCACCGACACCCCCATGTCGGCGAGCCGCTGCAGCTCGGTCGTGCCGCTCTCGATCCCGTCGAGCGACTCGCGGACGTCGAGCCGGCCGAGCGCGACGTCGCCCGGCTCGAGCTGCCGCAGCGCGTCGCGCGGAGCGAGGACGGCGGCCTCGATGCCCGAGGCTGCTGCCGCGGCCACGAGAGCCTCGTTCGTCTCCGTTCTCCGGTGGGCGACGATCGCGAAGCGCATCTCCCGCATCGTGCGGCGAAGCGCAGGCTGCGTGGGCGTCACGGTGGTGAACGCCCGGTGGCGGAGCTGGTGCGCTCAGCCGGTGCCGCCGGAGCGCTTCGGCACCGGCTCGAGCTTGTAGCCGACGCCGTAGCGGGTCTGGACGAACGTGTGCGTCGAGGCGCGCTTGTCGATCTTCTCGCGCAGGCGGCGGACGAAGACGTCGACGGTGCGGTCGCGGTGCGCCTCGCGGCGGCCCCACAGCTTCTGGAGCAGCTCGTCGCGGGTGGTGACGCGTCCCTGGTCGAGCGCGAGCTGGTAGAGCAGGCGGAACTCGGTCGGCGTCAGGCCGGCGTCCTCGCCGTCGACGAACGCCTGCACCTCGCGCGGGTCGATCACGAGCTCCTCGATCTCGATCGGCTCGCCGCGGGGAACCTCGTCCCGGCGGATCGCGCGGCGCGAGGCGGCGCGGACGCGGGCGACGAGCTCCTTCATCGAGAACGGCTTCACGAGGTAGTCGTCGGCGCCGATCTCGAGCGCGTGCACGCGGTCGTGCTCGGTGCCGCGCGCGGAGACGACGACGATCGGCGTGCCGATCCCCTCGCCGCGGGCGGTCTCGATCAGCTTCCAGCCGTCGAGGCCGGGGAGCATCAGGTCGAGCACGCAGACGTCGGGCTGCTCGTAGCGGAGGCGGGCGAGCCCCTGGTCGCCGTTGCCGACCCAGACCGGGTCGAAGCCGGCCGCCTGCAGGTGACGCGCCATCCCCTGCGCGATCACCTCGTCGTCCTCGACGATCAGCACCTTGGGCATCGGTGTCATTATCGAACGAGCGTCGTACCGGTCGGGTGGTCGGAGGGTGAACGAGTGGTGAACCTGTGGTGAACGGAGAGCTCGCAGCACGGGCCGAAGCGCTCCTCGCGGGCGTCGAGGACGCCGTTCTCGTGCTCGACCGCGAGCGCCGGCTCGTGGCGGCGAGCCCGGCCGCGGCGGCGGCGCTCGGCGACGCGACCCCGGGCCGCCGGGTCGGCGAGGAGCAGCTCGCCGGGCCGGTCGCAGCCGCTCGTCCTCTTTCTCGAGGAGGTGCCGGAGCTCTCGGCCTACCAGGAGCTGCGGGCCGGCTTCACCGCCGCAGTCTCGCACGAGCTGCGGACGCCGCTCGCCCGGCTGCTCGTGCTGCTCGAGAGCGCGACGCTGCCGGAGTCCGACGTCGACGCGCTCGTCGAGCAGGCCCGCCAGGAGGTGCACCAGGCGCGCGAGCTGATCGACGACGTCCTCTTCCTCGGCGAGCTCGAGACGGGCCGCGAGGTCGTGTCGCTCGGGCAGACGAGCGCCCTGCCGGTGGCCGAGGAGGTCGTCCGGCACTTCGCCGGCCGCGCGGAGCGGGCCCAGGTGGAGCTCGTCGTCGCGGGCGGCGCCGAGATCGAGCTGCCGCTGCGGCCGCGGATGCTGCGGGTCGTGCTCGAGAACCTCGTCGCGAACGCGATCCGCTACGCCGGCATCGGGACGACCTGCACCGTCTCGATCACGCGGGAGGGCCCGGCGAAGGTGCTGTCGGTGGCCGACGACGGCAAGGGCGTCTCGGAGGCCGACCTGCCGCGCCTGTTCGAGCGCTTCTACCGCGCCGACCAGGCGCGCTCGAGCCGCGGCACCGGTCTCGGGCTCGCGATCGTGAAGCACATCGTCACCTCCGCCGGCGGCACCGTCGAGGCGAGCGGCGCCCCCGGCCACGGACTCGAGATCGTCGCCCGCTTCCCCGGCTAGTCTTCTGGCCTTGGACTGGCGCCTCTACCACGCGATCTACGGAGTCTCCCTCCACCACCACTGGGTGGGGACGCTCTTCCACGCGATCGAGACGGTGAGCATCCCGTTCATGGTGATCGTCACCGTGGCGCTCTGGCTCTTCGCCCGACCGGGCGGCAGCCGCAAGTGGAAGCTCGCCGCCACCGCGGCGCTCGGGTCGGCGGCTCTGGCCCTCGCGGTCAACCGCGCGATCGCCTCGCTGATCTGGCATCGCGACCGGCCGTACGTGACGCACACGATCGCGCACCCGTGGTCGAACTCGACCGACGCGTCGTTCCCGAGCGACCACTCGAGCGCCTCGTTCGCGATCGCGTTCGCGGTGCTCATGTTCGACCCGCTCGCCGGCGCGCTCTTCCTGCTCGCCGCCCTCGTGATCGGGGTCGGCCGCCTGTTCATCGGCGCCCACTACCCGGGCGACGTGGCCGCGGGCGTCCTCGTCGGCTTCGCCGCCGCGATCGTCGTCACGAAGCTCCTGCGCCCGGTGATCGCGGTGCTCGTCCGCCTCGTCGAGAAGCTCACCGACCCGATCCTGGCTCGCGCCTGGCGCCTCTGCAAGCAAGTAACAGACTGTTACGAAGTCGGTGGCGCCGGTGCCGCGACCGACCAGCGCGGGCGCGGCCCGAATCGCTCGGCCAGTGCGCGGACGCCCGGCGTCGAGCGTCGTTCCCGAGCAGGAAAGCGAAGCGGTGCGACGGGAACGGAGCGAGCCTCGCTGCGGAGCGTGCGAAGCAGGTCGACTCAGCCGCAGAGCAGCTGAATCAGCCGAAGCGACCCGTGACGTAATCCTCGGTGCGCTTGTCCGAGGGGGCGGTGAAGATCTTCTCGGTCGCGTCGTACTCGATCAGCTCGCCGTAGCGCTCGCCCTCCTCGCCCTTCGAGATCGAGAAGAACGCGGTCATGTCGGCGACGCGCGCGGCCTGCTGCATGTTGTGCGTGACGATCACGAACGAGTACTCGCCCTTCAGGTCGTGCATCAGCTGCTCGATCGCCTGCGTCGCGATCGGGTCGAGCGCCGAGGCCGGCTCGTCCATGAGGACGACGTCCGGCTCGACGGCGATCGCGCGCGCGATGCAGAGCCGCTGCTGCTGGCCGCCGGAGAGCGAGAGCGCGCTCGCCTTCAGCCGGTCCTTGACCTCGTCCCAGAGCGCCGCCTGGGTGAGCGCCCGCTCGACGCGATCCTCGAGGTTGTCCTTCAGCCCGAGCACCTTGAGGCCCCAGGCGACGTTGTCGTGGATCGACTTCGGGAACGGGTTCGGCCGCTGGAAGACCATGCCGATCGTCCGCCGCACCGCGACGGGGTCGATGCCCGCCTCGCAGATGTCCTGGCCGTGGTAGCGGATCGTCCCGGTCTGGCGGAAGTTCGGGATCAGGTCGTTCATCCGGTTGAGGCAGCGGATGAACGTGCTCTTGCCGCAGCCGGACGGGCCGATGATCGCCGTGACGAGGTTGCGGTAGACCTCGAGCGAGACGTCCTTCACCGCGGGCTTCGCGCCGTAGGTCGCGGTCAGGTTCTCGATGTGGAAGACCCGCTCGAGCCGGTCGCGCGGCGGTAGCGGCTGTCGTCTCGTCTCGACCTTCACGGTGGGTTCGATCGTAATCGACATCGTGTCGTGCTCCTTCGTCATCGGGAGGCGGCGAGCCGGCGCCGGCCGCGCGTCGCGAGCCAGCGGGCGCCGAGACTCGCGACGAGGATGAAGATCAGCAGCACGAGGGCGGCGGCCCAGGCGCGGGCGTGCTGCGTCGGGTCGGGATTCTCGGACAGCTCGAAGATCGCGACCGGGATCGTCTGGAGCGCCTGGTGCGGGTCCCAGCTGACGTTGTTGCCGACGATCGAGGAGGTGAAGAGGAGCGGCGCCGTCTCGCCGGCGATGCGGGCGACCGCGAGCGTCGTGCCGGTGAGGATCCCGCCGATCGTCTGCGGCAGGACGATGCTCAGCGTCGTCCGCCAGCGCGGCACGCCGAGGGCGAGGCTCGCCGCGCGCAGCGAGCTCGGCACGAGCGCGAGCACCTCGAGCGTCGAGCGGGCGACGAGCGGCAGCATCAGGATCGCGAGCGCGAACGCGCCGGCGAAGCCGCTCTGGCCGCGGCCGACGACGATCAGGCCGAAGACGAAGATGCCGATCACGATCGTCGGGATCCCGTTCAGCACGTCGAGCGCGAGCCCGACGCCGGACCGGACCGCGGGCCGGGCGAACTCGTTCAGGTAGACCGCGACGAGGATCCCGACCGGCAGCGCCATCACGGTCGCGAGCCCCACGAGCACGAGCGAGCCGGCGAACGCGTTCGCGAGCCCCTGCTTCACCGGCGTGAGGCTGAACGCGACCGGCGTCTTCGTCAGCAGGTCGAGGTTGAGCTGGCCCGCGCCCCGGCGCGCGACCGACCAGACGACGACGCCGAGGATCGCGACCGCGATCGCCGCGGCCAGCCAGGCCAGCAGCTCCATGAGGCGGTTGACCGCGCGCCGCCGGGGCAGCCGGTCGGCCCGGATGCCGGTGGGCGTGATCCCGTGCGAGCTCATCAGACGGCTCCCCGGGCCGCGCCGGTGCCCTGCTTCCGCGCCACCCGGCGCACGATCCACTGCGCGAACAGGTTCACGAGCAGCGAGAAGACGAGCAGGATCAGCGCGAGGTAGACGAGCGACGAGATCTGGAGGTTCGAGGTCGCGCCCTGGTACTCGGCCGCGATCTTGCTCGCGAGCGTGTCGCCGCCGTCGAAGAGGTTCCAGTGGATGAAGACGCCGCCGCCGATCACCTGCGTGACGGCGATCGCCTCGCCGACGGCGCGGCCGAGCCCGAGGATGAGCGCCGCGGCGATGCCGCCGCGCGCGTACGGGAACATCACGCCGCGCACCATCTCCCAGCGGGTCGTGCCGAGCGCGAGCGCCCCCTCCTTCAGCTCGGGCGGCACGCCGAGGAAGAGCTCCCGGCTGATGCTCGAGACGATCGGCAGGATCATGATCGTCAGCACGACGATCGCGGTGAAGATGCTCGAGCCGGCCGCCGAGGGCGCGCCGAAGATCGGGATGAACCCGAACGCCGAGTGCAGCCACGGCTCGACGTCCCTGCTCAGGATCGGGCCGAGCACGAGGATGCCCCAGAGCCCGATCACGACGCTCGGGATCGCCGCGAGCGTCTCGACGAGCGCGGTCACGGGGCCGCGGAGCCCGCCCGGGGCGAGCTCGGTGAGGAAGAGCGCGATGCCGAGCGCGAGCGGCGCGGCGAGCAGCAGCGCCGAGAGCGACGTCACCGCCGTGCCGAAGAGGAAGCTCGCCGCGCCGTAGACCTCGCGGCCCGGCACGGGATTCCACGCGATGTGGCCGACGAAGCCGAGCCCGAACGTGGAGATCGAGAGCCGGGAGCCGTCGACCACCTTCCAGGCGACGGCGACGACGAGCACCAGGACGGCGAGCGCGGCGAGGCCGGCGACGCCCTGGAGCAGCAGGTCGCCGACATGGACCCGCCGCCCCGTGAAGGGACGGCGGGTCGAGTCGGGGGATACGTCGAGAGAGGTCACGGCGTCGTCGAGACCCCATCTTCTCCTACGGCTGGATCTGCTTCAGCGTCTTCTCCGCCGCGACGAGCACGACCTTCGGGATCGGGGCGAAGACGAGCGGCGCCGTGAACTTCCGCCCCTGCCCGGCGGTGAGCGCCCAGAAGATGAACTTCCGCAGGTCCGCGGCCTTCGCGGTCTTCGCCGGGAGGATGACGTACGTGAAGGTCGAGAGCGGCCACGCGTTCGCGTACTTCTTCGCCTTCGGCGGGTTGACGATCGACATGCGGTTGTCGGCCGGGACCTTCGTGACCGTGCCCGCGGCCGCCGCGATGCTCGGCACGCTCGGCAGCGTGTACTTGCCGGACGCGTTCAGCATCCGCGTCCAGTTGAGGTGGTTCTTGAGCACGTAGGCGACCGAGATGTAGCCGATCGCGCCCGGGGTCGACGCGATCACCGCGGCGACGCCGTCGTTGCCCTTGCCGCCGACGCCGACGGGCCAGCTGACCGCGGTGTTGTTGCCGACCTGCGCCTTCCATGCCGGGCTGACCTTCGAGAGGTAGTCGGTGAAGGCGAACGTGTCGCCGCTGCCGTCGCTGCGGTGGGCGACCGTGATCTTCAGGTCGGGCAGGGCGAGGCCCTTGTTCAGCTTCTTGATCGCCGGGTCGTTCCAGTTCGTGATCTTGCCCAGGAAGATGTTGGCGAGCACGGGGCCCGACAGGTGCAGCTCGGCGCTCTTGACGCCGGGGATGTTGTAGGTCGGGACGGTGGCCGAGAGCGCCCACGGGATCTGGACGCAGCCCTTGCAGGCGGCGGCCTGGTCGGGCGAGAGCGGCGCGTCGCTGGCGCCGAAGTCGACCGTGCGGGCGGTGATCGCGGCGATGCCGCCGCCGCTGCCGATCGACGCGTAGCTGACCTCGGTGCCGGCCGCGGACTGCGTAGCCCGGGCCCCAGAGCGCGAGCAGCGGCGCCACGAGCGAGGAGCCGGCTCCCTGGATGGCGGTGGCGCTGTGCTTCGCCGGAGCGGCCTGTGCGGTCGTCGCCGCGAGCACCGCGACGAGCGCGACCGCTGCGAGCGGGGCGATCCTGCGAATGAAATTGCCGGACTTCGGCATGTGGGTCTCTCCTCCTTCGGGGTGTCGCCGCCACCGTAGGAACGCGACGGCCGCCGGCGTGGGATACACGGTTGTTGCGTCCTGGTTACGAAATGGTGAATCGGGCTGGGAACGGCCTGGAATGGGCGTGTACGCTGCCGCAATGACGATCGACGAAGGGCTGGATCGCATGGAGGCGCAGCTCCAGGAGGAGGGGCAGCGCGTCCTGACCGCCCTCCGCGGCGCGATCCGGGCCCTCGAGGAGCGCGACTCGGAGCTCGCGGACGAGGTGATCGCCTTCGACGACGAGGTCGACAAGCTCTTCGTCTCGATCGAGAGCGCCGTCCAGTCGCTGCTCGCGCTCCACACCCCGGTCGCCCGCGACCTGCGGCTCCTGCTCGCGATCCTCCACATCAACCTCCTGCTCGAGCGGAGCGCCGACGGGTGCGTCACCGTCGCGAAGCTCTCGAAGCTCGTCGCCGACGCCGACCCCGACCCGGCCCTCGTCGAGGTGCTCGTCGAGATGGGCGAGCGGGCCGAGGAGATGGTCCGCGTGGCGCTCGACTCGTTCGCGAACCGCGACCTCGCCGAAGCCGAGAGCCTCGTCGAGCTCGACGAGCTGATCGACCGCGCGAACCGCCGCTTCGTCGAGCGGCTCGTCGACGTGATGGCCGAGGAGGCGCTGCGCGAATGGGGCCTGCGGATGGTCGTCGTCGCCCGCACGATCGAGCGGATCGGCGACCGCGCCGTCGACATCGGCGAGCAGACCGCCTATCTGCTCACGGCCGAGTTCCGCGAGTTCACGGACGCCTCGCACCCCGCGTCGTAGCGTCACCGCCTAGCCCCGCGGCCGTCACCGCCCCGTAACCCACGGCCGTGCCCCGGCCGGGCGAAGCTCGCGACATGCCGACCCTGCGCAGGTGCGCGGCCGCCGCTCGCGGTCGCGGGGACGGGCGCGAGCGTGCTGACGCTCCAGTGGTGGGCGGTGCTCGTCGCGCTGCCGGCCCTCGGGTTCGCGCTCGCGGTCGACCCCGACTGACGCGTCACAACTCCGTTACCGCCTCGACACACGTCGTCTTCCCACGGCGCGCGACGGCCCGCCGAGAATCGGCCCGTGGCCAACCGCAGACTCCTCGCCGCGCTCGCCGTCGTCGTCGGCGTCGCGCTGATCGCGATCGCGGTCGTCTACTGGATCGAGCCGGCCGGCTCGCTGCCGTCGTTCTTCCCCGGGCACGCGGCCGGCTCCTCGCACCACCACGCGAAGCACGGCATCGCGGCGTTCCTCGTCGGGCTCGCCTGCCTCGCGTTCGCCTGGTTCAACACGGGCCCGAAGAAGACCGCCTAGCTCGTGCTGCTGCTGGCGACCGCGCCGATCAGCTACTTCCAGGGGGCGATGCTCGGCCTGCTCCAGGGCGTCTCCGAGCTCTTCCCCATCTCGAGCCTCGGCCACAGCGTCATCCTCCCGAAGCTCGTCGGCTGGAACATCCACCAGGGCGACCCGTATTTCCTCTCGTTCCTCGTCGCGACGCACATCGCGACCGCGCTCGTCCTGCTCTGGTTCTTCCGGCGCGACTGGTGGCGGATCCTCACCGGCCTCGGCCGCTCGCTGCGCGACCGCGGCATCGCGCCGGACGACGGCGACGCGCGGCTCGGCTGGCTGCTCGTCGTCGGCACGATCCCGGCCGGGATCCTCGGGCTGACGCTCGAGCATCCGCTGCGGAAGCTCTTCGCCTCGCCGCAGTCGGCCGCGATCTTCCTCTGCCTGAACGGGCTCCTCCTCTTCGGCGCCGAGCTGCTGCGCCGGCGCGCGCCGGTGACGGCCGACGACGACGACGCGCGCATCGCCGCGACGGTGAGCTGGCGCGACTCGGCGCTCGTCGGGGCGGCGCAGGCGCTCGCGCTGATCCCCGGCTTCTCCCGCTCGGGCGCGACGATGGGCGGCGGCCTGCTCGTCGGGCTCTCGCACAAGGACGCGGCCCGGTTCGCGTTCCTGCTCGCGACGCCGATCATCGGCGCCGCCGGCCTCCTCAAGCTGCCGGAGCTCGCCGGCTCGCAGGGGAACGGCGTGCGCGGGCCGGCGGCGCTCGGCGCGGTCTGCGCCGCGGTCACCGCGTACCTCGCCGTCCGGTTCCTGATGCGCTGGTTCGAGACGCGAACGCTGTCGCCGTTCGCCGTCTACTGCTTCCTGGCGGGCGGCGCCGCGGCGCTGTACTTCGCTGCCTCGTAGGCCGTCACCGGACCGTCACCACCGCGCGCAGCAGGCGCGGACTAGGGTGAGACGCCATGGCCTCCGTCCGTAGCAAGCGGCGGCCCGCCGCCGCCGCCGACCGGCTGCTGAACCGCGAGCTGTCGTTCCTCGACTACGACGCGCGCGTGCTCGAGCTCGCCGCCGACCCGGCGCTGCCGCTGCTGGAGCGGGTCAAGTTCTGCTCGATCTTCTCCTCGATGCTCGACGAGTTCTTCATGGTCCGCGTCGCCGGCCTCACGGGCCAGGCCGCGGCCGGTGTCACCGTGCGCTCCCCGGACGGCCGCACGCCGCGCCAGGCGCTCGCCGAGGCCCGCGAGCGGGTGCTCGAGCTGAGCGCGCTCCAGTCGCGGATCTGGACGCAAGGAGCTCGGCCCGGCGCTCGCCGCGGAGGGTGTCGTCGTCGCCCGCGTCGAGCGACCTGGACGCCGCCGAGACGGAGGAGCTGCACGTCGCGCTGGGAGGGCGAGGTCTTCCCGGTGCTGACGCCGCTCGCCGTCGGGCCGGGCCAGCCGTTCCCGTACATCTCCGCGCTCTCGATCAGCCTCGCGGTGTTCGTCCGCGACCCGGAGACCGGCGAGGAGCGGTTCGCCCGCGTCAAGGTGCCCGAGGGGCTGCCGCGCTTCCTGCCGGTCGGCGCGGCCGGGAAGCTCGTCCCGCTCGAGCAGGTGCTCGTCCACTTCCTGCCGGCGCTCTTCCCGGGCATGGAGATCCTCGAGCGGTCGCTGTTCCGGGTCACGCGCGACGCCGACCTCGAGGTCTCCGACGAGGCCGACGACCTGCTCGAGGCGGTCGAGCTCGAGCTGCGGCGTGCGCGCTTCGGCGAGCTGACGCGCGTCGAGGTCTCGGCGTCGATGTCGGAGGCGATGCGGCGGCGGCTGCAGATCGGGCTGCGGGCCGCGGACGACCTCGTGTACCCGGTGACCGGCACGCTCGACCTCGCCGACGCGATGGAGCTGACCGCGCTCGACCGGCCCGACCTGAAGGAGGAGGCCTGGGTGCCGGTCGCGCGGCCGCCGCTCGCGGGCGTCGGACGCGGAGGAGCAGTTCGCCGCGATCCGCTCCGGCGACGTGCTCGTCCACCACCCGTACGACTCGTTCGCGGCGAGCTTCGAGTCGTTCCTCGACGCGAGCGCCACCGATCCGAGCGTGATCGCGATCAAGTCGACCGTGTACCGGACCTCCGACGACACGCCGCTCGTGCCGGCGCTGATCGACCGCCTCCGAACGCGGCAAGCAGAGCGTCTGCCTCGTCGAGATCAAGGCCCGCGGCGACGAGCGGCGGAACATCGAGTGGTCGCGCGCGCTCGAGCAGGCGGGCGTCCACGTCGTCTACGGGTTCCCGGCCCTGAAGATCCACGCGAAGACGACGCTCGTCGTGCGCCGGGAGCCGGAGGGCCTGCGCCGCTACGTCCACCTCGGCACCGGCAACTACAACACGGTCACGGCGCGCACGTACGAGGACTTCGGGCTCTTCACCGCCGACGAGGCGATCGCCGCCGACGTCGCCGACCTCTTCAACTACCTCACCGGCTTCGGCCGGCCCGCGCACTTCCGCAAGCTGCTCGTCGCCCCGTTCACGCTCCGGCAGCGGCTCGTCGAGGAGATCCGCCGCGTCGCGGACGCGGCGCGCGCCGGGCGCAAGGCGCGCATCCGCTTCAAGGTGAACGGCCTCACGCACGTCGAGATCATCGACGAGCTCTACGCGGCGGCCCAGGCGGGCGCGAAGGTGGACATCCTCTGCCGTGGCGTCTGCTCGCTGCGGCCGGGCGTGCCCGGCCTCTCCGAGGGGATCCGCGTCCGCAGCGTGCTCGGCCGCTTCCTCGAGCACAGCCGGCTGTTCGAGCTCGAGGCCGACGCCCGGACGACGCTCCTGATGGGCAGCGCCGACCTGATGCCGCGGAACCTCGACCACCGCGTCGAGGTGCTCACGCCGGTCGAGGAGCCCGCGCTCCGGGCCGAGCTCGCGGCCAGCCTCGACGCGCTGCTCGCCGACACGACGTCCTCCTGGGAGCTGCAGGCCGGACGGCACGTGGGAGCGCGTCCAGGCCGGGGAAGGAGGAGCGGCCTCGTTCGGCCCAGTCCGTCCTGATGCGCCGCGCGCGGCGACGGGCGTCGCCCGCGCGCTCGCGGTGAGAGCGCCTGCGGCGTCTTCACCGGATCGTCTCCGGACCGTCACCGGCGCGGTCGGTGCGCCCTCCGGCGCGGGACCTACGATGGGTGGGCATGTCCGTGGGGGTCCTGGACGTCGGCTCGAACACGATCCGCCTGCTCGTCGCGCGCGTCGAGCGGGGCGACGTCGTGCCGGTCGACAAGGAGAAGGTGCGGCTGCCGCTCGGCGAGGAGATCGAGCGCTACGGCTTCGTCTCCGACGTGCACGTCGCGCAGGCCGCGAAGGCGGTGCGGCGGCTCACCGGGATCGCGCGCGACCACGGCGTCGACACGCTCGACGTCTTCCTCACCGCGCCCGGCCGCCAGAGCCGGAACGCCGACGAGCTCCTCGCCGCGCTCACGCGCGCGGCCCGGTACCCGGTGCGGGTGCTCACGACCGAGGAGGAGGGCCGGTTCGCCTACGCGGGCGCGGTCGCGACCTCGCCCGTCGCCCTGCCGGGGCGGATCGCCGTCTGCGACGTCGGCGGCGCCTCGACCGAGGTCGCGGTCGGCGCCCCGCACGAGGAGCCCCGCCTGGGTCCGGTCGGTCGAGCTCGGCTCCGTCCGGCTGACCGCGCGCGTCGTCGCCGGCGAGCGCGTCACGCCCGCCGAGCTCGCCGCGGCGCACGCCGAGGCGACGGGCCGCGTTCGCCGAGATGGAGCCGCCGCCGGTGCAGGCGGCGCTCGCCGTCGGCGGCAGCGCCCGGGCCGCCCGCCGCCTCGTCGGCGCGTCGCTCGGCGAGGCGGAGCTCGCGGAGGCGCTGCGGCTCGTCGGAGTCGAAGTCCCCGCGGGCGATCGCCCGCCGCTTCGGCGTCGACCGGGCGCGGGCGCACATCCTCCCGGGCGGGCTCGTCCTGCTCGCGGAGGTGCAGCGGCGGCTCGGCGTCCCGTTGCAGGTCTGCGACGGCGGCATCCGCGAGGGCGCCGTCCTCGCGTCGGCCGCGGCGCTCGCGGCCTAGCTGCTCTACGGCGCCGGGATCACGCGGGCGACGACCGGCTCGCCGCCGACGAGGTCGACGAGCACTCCGGCGCCCTTCTTCAAGCCGAAGCCGAGGATCTCCTCGACGACGTCGCCGTGCGTGCAGGCGACGCCCGCGCCGAGCTCGACCAGGAGCGCGAGCGCCGCGGCGCGTCCGGCACCCTCGGCCAGCCGGTCGTCGAGCTCGACCGCGACCCCGAGCGCGGCCGCGAGCGGCTCGACCGTCTCGACGCAGCGCACGTAAGGGCTCGAGACGATCCGGCGGGGGCCGTCCGAGGCCAGCAGGCCGACGAGCGCCTGCGCCTGCAGGAGGCCGCGCTCGTCCAGCGCCCGGGCCGCGTCGTCGCCGTGCCAGGCGTCGCGGTCGCCGGCCTTCGCGTGCCGCAGCAGGACGGCGCTCACGCCCTCCGTCAGCAGCTCGAGATCGCGCCCGTAGCTGAGGAGCGCGGCGGCCTCCGCCGGGGAGGCCCAGCGCAGCTCGTCCACCTCGTCGTTCGGCACGAAGCCCCGGTCGTCCACCGGCTCCATCCGCCACCAGCGCACCCGCTTCGGCCGGCCGCGCGCGTCGGTGTACTGGGTCGGTGCGAGCTCCGGCCCGAGCTCGCAGCGGAGACCGGTCTCCTCCTCGACCTCGCGCAGCGCGCAGTCCTCGTCCGTCTCGCCGTCGTCGGCCTTGCCCTTCGGGAACGTCCAGTCGTCGTAGCGCGGGCGGTGCACGAGCAGGACGCGGCCGTCCCGCCGGACGACGCCGCCGGCCGCGCGGACGACGGTCACCGCAGCGTCCGCTCCAGCCGGCGCCACACCTCGGGCCAGCCGGCGCGCGCCTCGGCGCGGCGGACGCGCTCGCGCTCGGCGAGGCGGCCCGCGGCGAGCGCCTCCGCCGGTGCGGCGGCGGCGGCGAGCGCCCGCAGCCGCTCCTCGGCGACGACGGCGTCCTGGTGGGAGCCGAGCACGTCCTGCAGCCGCTTCGCCTCGCGCACGACGGCCCGCTGCCCGGCGAGCTCCGCCGCGTAGCGGGTCCGCTTGCCGAGCTTGCGCAGCGCGTGCAGCTCCTCGTCCGGCGGCTCGGGCGCCAGCGCCGCCGCCGCGGCCCGCAGCTTCTTCGCCTCGCGCCGGACGAGACGCTCGAGCGAGACTCCCGCCGGCGCCGGCTCGAGCCGCGAGAGCTCCGCCTCGAAGCGCTCCAGGAGCGCGCGATAGCGGTCGCCGTCGAGCGCGGCGAGCAGCTCCGCGCGGGCGCGCTCTCGGTCGCGCTCGAGCCCGGCGAGCAGCCGCTCCGCCGCCGCGGCGTCGGGCTCCCCGAGCGCCGCCGCCTCCGCGTGCAGGTGCTCGAGCAGGACGTCGAGGTCGCGCACCTCGCCGAGGACGCCGCCGAGCCAGCAGAGCTCCTCCGAGAGTCCGCCCGTGTCGCCGGCGACGAGGTCGCGGCCGGCCCGCAGGAGCGCCCGCGAGCGGCGGACGGCGACGCGCATCCGGTGCAGGCATTCCGGGTCCTCGCCGAGCCGCGTGCCCGGCTCCTCGCTCGCGGATCGCGGCGAGCTGCGTCCGGAGCAGCGCGCGCAACGCCTCGAACGGCTCGGAAACGGTGGTCACGCCGGTCACGATAGATCCGCGGCCCGCCCGATCCGTCTTCGTCACCGGACCGTCACCAGCCGTCCGCCCCTGCCGCCGGCGGAGCGGGATAGCGTCGTCGACGTAACCCTCCGCTGTACCGAGAGCCGACGGCGCCCCGGCCACGACCGGGGCGTTCGTCGTTCTCGGGCCGGGTCAGCCCGCGCGGGACGAGCGCGCGCAGGGCGAGCCGGTCGGTCTCGATCACCGCAGGACGGAGCGCAGCCGCGGCAGGAGCGCGACCCGGGACCGGCTCTCCTTGCCGTGCAGCAGCCGGTCGATGTTCGCTCGGTGCAGGTAGACGGCGGCGACGAACGTCGCGGCCCCGAACGCGATCACCGGGCGCGGATACCCGTACGCCCACGACGCGAACGGCATGAAGAGCGTCGCCACGATCGACGCGATCGAGGGGAAGCCGAAGATCGTCCACACGGCGATCCAGAGCACGACGCCGCTGCCGGCGGCGAGCGGCGCGAGCGCGAGGAACGTGCCGCCGGCCGTGGCGATCATCTTCCCGCCCTTCGCGAAGCGCAGGAACAGCGGCCGCCAGTGCCCGGCCATCGCGGCGCCGCCGGCGACGATCCCGCACACGTGCGAGACGTAGATGACGCCGAGCAGCGCCGGCACGAACCCCTTGAGGATGTCGAGCGCGATCACGGGCACGCCGAGCGAGATGCCGGCGCTGCGGAAGACGTTGCTCGCGCCGATGTTGCCGGAGCCGATCTCGCGGATGTCCTGGTGCCGGAAGAGCTTGACGAGCCAGTACCCCCACGGGCACGACCCGAGCAGGTACCCGAGGACGACGATCCCCGCGAACGCCATGCGGCACCCTAGCGCGGAGAGCTGTCGGCGCGCGACCGGCTGTGCCGTTTTCGGCCCGCCGGTTGGGGGTAACGCCTGGATGCCGTTTCGACTAGGCTCCGGCTCGGATGCGCAGGGGCTCCGTCCTGTCGCTCGTGGCAATCGGCGTGGTTGCCGGGGGTGTTGCCACCGCAGTCGCGGTCTTCTTGCCGTGGCTGCCGACGCCTGCGTCCCGCGAGGCCGGCCGGATCGACTTCGTGATCTGGTTCGTGATCGGGATCTGCATCTTCGTCTTCGCGATCGTCGCCGCCGTCCTGCTGTACACGATCGTCCGCTTCCGCGCCGCCCCCGACGACGAGTCGGACGGGCCGCCGATCCACGGGCACACGAAGCTCGAGATCGTGTGGACGATCATCCCGACGCTGCTCGTGACGGCGATCGGGATCGTGAGCGCCGTCGTGCTCGCCCAGAACGACGCCCAGGGCTCCGACGTCCTGCACGTGAACGTCACCGCCCAGCAGTTCGCGTGGAGCTTCTCGTACCCCGACTCGGGCAACCTGACCTCGGCGACGCTGCGGCTGCCGAAGGGTCGCTCGGTGCTGCTGACGCTGAACACGAAGGACGTGATCCACTCGTTCTGGGTGCCCGAGTTCGGGCAGAAGCAGGACACCGTGCCGGGCCTGACGACGACGCTCCACATCACGCCCGACCGCCTCGGCACCTACCCGGTCATCTGCACCGAGCTGTGCGGTCTCGGCCACGCGCTCATGCGCTCGACCGCGGTCGTGATGGAGCCCGCCGCCTTCCAGAAGTGGATCGCGAGCCAGACGAAGGCGACGAGCTCGTCGAACCCGTCGACGGCCGGGAACGCCGTCTTCACGAACAACGGCTGCGCCGCGTGCCACACGCTCACGGCGGCCGGCGCCACCGGGAAGGTCGGCCCCGACCTCGACAAGCTGGCCCAGGAGGCGCAGCAGGCCGGGCAGCCGCTCGCGGCGTTCGTGAAGCAGTCGATCACCGACCCGAGCGCCTATGTCGCGCCGGGCTACCCGGATCACGTCATGCCGGCAACGTTTGGGAGCGCGCTCTCGCCGCAGCAGCTCGACGCGCTCGTCTCCTACCTCGTCAGCTCGAGCAAGAAGGGGTGAGTCGACGCACGTGACCGCAACGACCGTTCACCACGAGACTCACACCCACACGCCGGCGCCGCACGGACGCGCCCGGCGGCTGCTCCTCGGGGCAGGCTGGATCCGCGCCGCCTGGATGGCGCCCGGGTTCGGCGCGCTCGGACTCGGGATCGTCACCGTCCTCCGCTGGTGGGGCGGCTGGCATCCGATCCTCGACACCGCGCCCGACGTCCTCGTGGGCCTCCTCGTGGCGTCCCCGCTCGGCTTCCTCGCCGGCATCGGCTGCTTCGACTACTGGGCGTACTACGCGACCGGCCGCCCGACGCGGCCCGAGGATCACTCGGGTCACGGCGCGCGGAGCTGGAAGGACTACTTCCGCGTCAACACCGATCACAAGGTGATCGGGATGCAGTACCTCGTCACGACGATCTTCTTCTTCCTCGCCGGCGGCATGCTCGCGCTGCTCGTGCGCGCCGAGCTGGCGCGGCCGGGGATGCAGTTCTTCGACGCGCAGACGTTCAACGGGCTCTTCTCCGTGCACGCGTCGCTGATGATCTTCCTGTTCGTGATCCCGGCCTTCGCGGGGCTCGCGAACTTCGTCGTGCCGCTGATGCTCGGCGCGCCGGACATGGCCTTCCCGCGCCTGAACGCGCTCTCGTTCTGGCTGCTGCCGATCGCCGGGATCATGATGCTCGGCTCGTTCCTCGTCCCCGGCGGCGCGTTCGCGTGCGGCTGGACGGGCTACGTGCCGCTCTGCTCCACGCACCAGCCGCTCGGCGCCGTCTTCTTCAACCAGGGCGTCCAGTGGGCCGGCGCGTCGTCGATCATGACCGCGCTCAACTTCCTGGTCACGATCATCACGATGCGCGCGCCGGGGATGACCTTCTGGCGGATGCCGCTGCTGGTCTGGGCGAACTTCACCACGTCGCTGCTCGTCGTGATCGCGACGCCGTTCATCGCCGGGTCGCAGTTCTTCTCGATGTTCGACCACGTGATGCACACCGCGTTCTTCGACGCCTCGAACGGCGGCTACCCGCTCGGGTACCAGCACATCTTCTGGTTCTACTCGCACCCGGCCGTCTACATCATGGTGCTGCCCGGCTTCGGGATCATGAGCGAGGTCATCTCCGTGTTCAGCCGGAAACCGATCTTCGGCTACCGGCTGATGGCGCTCTCGCTGATGGCGATCGTCGTCCTCGGCTTCTCGGTCTGGGCGCACCACATGTTCGTCAGCGGCATGGCCTCGTGGCTGCGCGTGCCGATGATGGTCACGACGCTCCTGATCGCGGTGCCGACGGGGATCAAGGTGTTCAGCTGGCTCGCGACGATGTGGGAGGGGAAGCTCCACTTCAAGACGCCGATGCTGTTCGCGCTCGGCTTCCTCTCGATGTTCGTGATCGGCGGCCTCTCCGGGGTCATGCTCGGCGCCGTCCCGATCGACATCCACGTCAGCGACACGTACTTCATCGTCGCGCACATCCACTACGTGCTCTTCGGCGGCTCCGTCTTCACGATCTTCGCCGGGATGTACTACTGGTTCCCGAAGATGACCGGCCGCATGTACAACGAGCGGCTCGGGAAGCTCCACTTCTGGCTGACGTTCGTCGGCTTCAACCTGACGTTCTTCCCGATGCACATCCTCGGCACCGAGGGGATGCCGCGCCGCGTCGCCGACTACGCGCCGAAGTTCGCCGGTCTGAACATGTTCATCTCGATCGCGTCGTTCGCGCTCGGCGCCTCGACGCTCGTGTTCCTCTACAACATGATCACGAGCTGGCGGAACGGCGAGCCGGCGGGCGACAACCCGTGGCGCGCGATGACGCTCGAGTGGCAGGTCACCTCGCCGCCGCCGATCTTCAACTTCGACGAGCTGCCGCAGGTCGTCGGCTCGCCGTACGAGTTCGGCGTCCCGGGAGCCCAGCACGCGATCCTCTCGCCGTCGAAGACGAAGACGCTCGAGGAGGTGGGCGTGTGAGCGAGTCCGGGACGCACCTGCTCCTCGTCGCGAACGAGACCGTCGGCGAGAAGACCCTCCTCGACGCGCTCCGCAACCGCGGCGACGGCCTGCACGTGACGGTCGTCTGCCCGGTGAACCAGCCGCGCCGCGGCTACGTCGTCTACTCCGACACCCGCCGCGCCTCGGCGCACCGGCGCCTCGAGCGGGCGCTCGAGTACCTGCGCACGGCGGGCGTGCCGGCGGAGGGCTACGTCGTCGAGGGCGACCCGGTGGATGCCGTCCGCGACGCGCTCGCGACGCTCGAGCCGCCCGTGGACGCCGTCCTCGTCTCGACGCACCCCGAGGAGAAGTCGGGCTGGCTGCGCCGGAACGTCGTCGACCGCGTCCGCCGCGCAGTCGGGCGACCTGCCGGTCGAGCACCTCGTCGCGCACGTGCGCGGCCCGAACGAGGTGAACGTGCTCGTGATCGCGAACGAGACGATCCTCGGCGAGCCGCTGCTGGACACGATCCGCGCGCGCGCCGAGCTGTCGCCGTCGAGCTTCCTGATCATCGCGCCGCAGACCGATCCGAGCCTCGGCGCCCACCCGGAGGCGGAGCGGCGGCTGAAGCGCGCGCTGACGCAGCTGCGCGGCGAGGGGATCGACGTCCACGGCCAGGTGGCGCATCCGGATCCGTTCAGCGCCGCGATGGAGGCCGTCCACGACGAGCGCGTCGACGAGATCATCGTCTCGACGTTCGAGCCGCTCAGCTCCGGCTGGCTGCGCAAGGATCTCGTCGACCGGCTCCGCGGCGAGGCGAAGGTTCCGGTCGAGCACGTGGTCGTCCCGGTCGAGGCGAAGGTGGAGGTGGAGGCGTGACGACGTACTCGCACGCCGAGGATCTGGCGCACGACGACGAGCACCACGGGCCGCCCGCGCCGCACTACAGCTCGCGCGTGCACCCGAGCGTGCTCGGGATGTTCCTCTTCATCGGGTCGGAGATCATGCTCTTCGGCGCGTTCTTCACGGCGTACTTCTTCGTCCGGGTGGTCGCCGGAACGCCCTGGCCGACGCCGCCGTTCCACCTGCCGGTGTTCGTCGCGCTCGTCAACACCTGCATCCTCGTGACCTCGAGCTTCACGATGCACTGGTCGCTCCAGTCGATCAAGCGCGGCGACGTCTTCGGGATGCGGGCGGGGCTCCTGCTCACGTTCCTGATGGGCCTCACGTTCCTGATCACGCAGGGCCTCGAGTACTCGCGCGTCGGGTTCGCGCCGAAGGACGGCGGGTTCGCGACGATCTTCTACTGCCTCACGGGCCTGCACGGGGCGCACGTGTTCGTCGGCCTCTCGATCCTGCTGTTCATGACGATCCGGGCCTTCCGCGGGCACTTCTCGCCGGAGAACCACCACGGCGTCGAGCTGGCCGGGATCTACTGGCACTTCGTCGACGTGATGTGGATCGTCGTGTTCCTGACGGTCTACGTCCTCTGACGAGCGGGAGCGACCCGGCCGATGCGCAACCCGCTCTCGCTCCGAGGCGGAGGCGTTCCGCTTTCTGCTGGTCGTGATCGGCGGCGCGATCGCGATCGCGGTCTGCGCCGCCCTGAACACGTGGCTCGGCGTCGCCGCGGCCGTGCTCGCGGTCGGCGGCATCGCCGTCTGGCTGCGCCTAACCCCGCCGCCTCCACGTCGCTCAACTTATCCCCCTCCCGGGTTAGAGCGATGCGGTAGCGCACTTCGATCGTCTCGACGCCGAGGTGCTCGCCCGTGCGGCGGCCGCCGTCGGGGCGCCACCCTTCGCGCTCGTAGAACCGGCGCGCCCGCGGATTGTCCTCGAGCACCCACAGGGTCGCCGCCGGACCGGCGCCGCGTAACGCCCGGCCCGGCCGCGAGCAGCGCCGTGCCGGCGCCGCTCCCCCATTCCTCCGGCAGCACGTAGAGCGCGTACAGCTCGCCGCCCGGGGTGTCCGGCCCGTCGCGGCAGGAGCCGACCGACGCGAAGCCGACGAGACCCGCGTCCTCCACCTCGGCGACGAACACCGCGTCGTGGGCGGCCGGCTCGCCCGCCAGCGCCGCCAGTTCGCGGCGCGGGCCTCGACGTCGATCCCG
>CAWFFI010000001.1:0-338370 GCA_963815005.1 uncultured Actinomycetes bacterium | reverse complement strand
CCTCGCAGCCGCTCGCCGGTAGGCGCCTCTGGATCGCCGGGATCGGCGGCGCCGGCATGAGCGCGTACGCGCTCGTCGCCCGTGCGTGGGGCGCCGAGGTGTCCGGGTGGGACCGGGTCGAGACCCCGTACCTGGCGCACCTCGAAGGGATCGAGGTGACGATCTCGCCGGAGCCGTCCGGTGCCGCCGGCGGGCGCGGAGGTGTTCGTCTCGACGGCGTTCGCCGGCCGCGTGGACGGACGGCCGCGCGCCGACCTGCTCGCGGAGCTCGTGGCGCTGCGCCGCTCGATCGTCGTCGCGGGCGCGCATGGGAAGACGACGACGAGCGCGATGATCGCGTTCTGTCTCGACCGGCTCGGGCTCGATCCCGCCTATCTGATCGGCGGCGAGGTGCCGCAGCTCGGCGGCAACGCGGCCGCCGGGGAGGGGTGGCTCGTGGTCGAGGGCGACGAGTCCGACCGCTCGGTCGCTGCGCTGCGGCCGCAGATCGCCGTTCTGCTCAACGTCGATCTCGACCATCACACGACGTTCGGCTCGCGCGCCGAGGTCGCGGCGCTCTTCGAGGAGTGGCTCGCGCACGTGCCGCAGGTCGTTCGCGGCGAGGAGCTCGAGCCGGTGGCGCTCGAGCTCGCAGTGCCGGGCGAGCACAACCGGCGCAACGCGGCGGCGGCGCTCGCGGCGCTCGAGCTCGCCGGCGTCGCGCGCGCCGACGCGGAGCGGGCGATCGTCGAGTTCCGCGGCGCCGGCCGGCGGCTCGAGCGCAAGGGCGAGGCCGGCGGCGTGACGCGTGCTCGACAGCTACGCGCACCATCCCGCCGAGCTCGCCGCCGACCTGGCGGCGGCGCGGGGCGAGGGCCGGCTGCTCGCGCTCTTCCAGCCGCATCTCTACTCGCGGACGCTGCTATCTCGCGCACGCGTTCGGAGCGGCGCTCGCCCGGGCCGACGGGGTCTGCGTCACCGACGTGTACGCGGCGCGGGAGGAGCCGATCGCGGGCGTGAGCGGCAAGCTGATCGTCGACGCGCTCGCGCAGGAGCGGCCCGGGATGCGGATCGGCTGGACGCCGTCGGTCGAGCAGGGCGCGCGGCTCGTGTCCGCGTGGGCGCGTCCCGGCGACACGATCCTGACGCTCGGGGCGGGCGACGTGGACGCCGCCGGCGGACCGATCCTGGAGCTCCTCCGGTGAGCATCGAAGAGGACGTCGAGCTCTCGCGCTTCACGACGCTCGGCACCGGCGGGCCGGCGCAGGCGTTCGCGCGGCCGACGACGGTGGCCGAGGTCGAGGAGCTGCTCGGCTGGGCGGCCGCGCGCGGGCTCGCGGTCGCGACGGTCGGGCTCGGCTCGAACCTGCTCGTCGCCGACGACGGTGTCGACGCCCTCGTGCTGAAGCTCGCCGGCGAGCTGGCGGCGGCCGAGATCGAAGGCGACGTGCTGCGCGCCGGGGGAGGGGCCGCGAACGCGGTGTGCCTGCACCGTGCCCGGGCGGCCGGTCTGGGCGGGTTCGAGTTCGCCTGTGCGATCCCCGGCACGATCGGCGGCGGCGTGTGGATGAACGGCGGCGCGTACGGCGGCGACTTCTCGCAGGTGCTCGAGCGCGCGCTCGTCGTCACCGCCGACGGGGCCGGCTGGCTCACGCCGGCCGAGCTCGGGCTCTCGTACCGCCACTCCGAGCTGCGCCACGGCCAGGTCGTCGTCCGGGCCGAGCTGCGGCTCCATCCGCGCCCGAGCGACGAGATCAAGGCGGAGGTGCGCGAGCTGAACGCGCGCCGCAAGGCGGCACAGCCGACGAACCGGCGGACGTTCGGCAGCGTGTTCAAGAACCCGGAGCACGAGCTCTCCGCGGGCCGGATGCTCGAGGCGTGCGGGCTGAAGGGTCACCGGATCGGTGGCGCGCAGATCTCGCCCAAGCACGCGAACTTCATCGAGAACGCAGGCGGCGCCCGCACCGCGGATGCGATCGCGCTGATGGCGGAGGCCCGCCGTCGCGCACGCGAGCAGTTACGGCGTCGAGCTCCAGCACGAGGTGGAGTTCCTCGGCCCGCTCGAGCTGCCGTCGCTCTGAGGTTCGCCCGGGCGCGAGCTTCGCGTCACGAACCTGCGAGCGCCGGCGGCACGGTTTCCCCGGTACGGTCACAGCAGGGGGTCCTCGCACCCCTTGGGGGCATGTGGAGCGACGGACGGCCGCGGCGCGCGATTGCGGTAGGAGCGGTCGCCTGCGTGGCGAAACGAAGGCGGTGGCCGCAAAGCGCCCTTCGCAGCAACCGCGTTCCCGCGCGGCCGCAGTCGCGCTCCCGCGGGGGCGGCGCGCGTCCCGGACCGGGCACGGCCTGCGCGCCCGGCTCGCGCCCTCGCGGCGCTCGGTCGCTCGCCGGCGTCGCGTTGCTCGTCCTCGCCGGCGGTGCGTATCTCGCCGCCCGCGAGACGTCGATCTTCGCCGTCCGGATGATCGCCGTCGACGGAGCGCCTCCCCCGATCCAGGCGCAGGTTCGACGGGTGCTCGCCCCGTTCGTCGGCACGACGCTGCTCGGGCTCGACGGGGCGGAGCTGATGCGTCGCGTCGAGGCGCTGCCGACCGTCGTGAGCGCGACCTACGACCGCGTCGTTCCCGAACACGCTGCGCGTGACCGTCGTCCCCGAGCGGCCGGTCGCGGTGCTCCGGCGCGGGACGGGCTCATGGCTCGTGTCCGCACGAGGGCGGGTCGTGACGCGCGTACCGAGCGGCGCCGACGCGGCGCTGCCGCGGATCTGGGTGCCGACCGCGCTCCAGGTCGAGCCGGGCGTCTTCCTGCCGCCGGAGCGGGGCGGAGTCGCCGCGCAGGCGCTCGGAGTCGCGGCACGGTTCCCCGAGCACGTGCGCACCGCCTCGTTCGCGCACGGCACGCTCGTCTTCCTGCTGCGCTCCGGACTCGAGCTGCGCCTCGGCGATCCGACCGACCTCCGGCTCAAGCTCGCCGTCGCGCGGCAGGCCCTTCCCCTGTTGCCCGGCGGGGAGACGTACCTCGACGTCAGCCTCCCCGGCAGGCCCGTCGCCGGCGCTAACCCTCAAGTCTCAGGTAGAGGTTGAGGGTTTGAACCGTCGACCTCTGATTGACAGCGAGTTCGGCCGCACGTACCCTGCGCCGCGAATCGGCATTTTCAGCCCCAATCCTCCACTGAAGGTTCAGGTGTCGAGCTCATGAGCATGCGCGACCAGTCGGGCAACTACCTCGCGGTGATCAAGGTCGTCGGCGTCGGCGGGGGCGGCACGAACGCCGTCAACCGCATGGTCGATGCCGGCCTCTCGGGCGTCGAGTTCATCGCCGTCAACACCGACGCGCAGGCGCTGATGATGTGCGACGCCGACGTGAAGATCCACATCGGCTCGAAGGCCACGCGCGGGCTCGGCGCGGGCGCCGACCCGGCGGTCGGCCTCGCCGCCGCGCAGGAGAGCCGCGACGAGCTGAAGGAGGCGCTGAAGGGCGCCGACATGATCTTCGTCACCGCCGGCGAGGGCGGCGGCACCGGCACCGGTGGCGCGCCGATCGTCGCCGAGCTCGGGCGCGAGCTGCAGGCACTGACCGTCGGCGTCGTGACGCGGCCGTTCGTGTTCGAGGGGCGCAAGCGCCTCCAGCAGGCCGAGCAGGGGATCGAGAACCTGCGCGACCGCGTCGACACGCTGATCGTGATCGAGAACGACCGGCTGCTGCAGGTGGTCGAGAAGCGGACGTCGGTCGTCGACGCGTTCCGGATGGCGGACGACATCCTCCGGCAGGGCGTCCAGGGGATCACCGACCTGATCACCGTGCCCGGCCTCGTCAACCTCGACTTCGCCGACGTGCGGACGATCATGCGCGACGCCGGCTCGGCGCTGATGGGGATCGGGATCGCCGCGGGCGAGAACCGCGCCGCCGAGGCCGCGCGCGTCGCCGTCTCGTCGCCGCTCCTCGAGGCCTCGATCGAGGGCGCGACCGGCATCCTGCTCAACATCACCGGCGGGCCCGAGATCGGCCTCTTCGAGGTGAACGAGGCGGCCGAGGTCGTGACGAGCGCCGCCGACCAGAACGCGAACATCATCTTCGGCGCCGTGATCGACGACGCGATGGGCGACGACGTCCGCGTCACCGTGATCGCCACCGGCTTCGGCGGCCAGCGCCGGCGCCGGCGCCGCGAGGCCGGCAGCGAGGCGCCGATCCCGTCGCGCGCCGATCCCGGGCGGCGGCTTCGAGATGCCGGACGAGGCGCTCGACGTGCCCTCGTTCCTGCGCGACGAGTAGCGCCGCGAGCCGCGGATCCGCGCGACTGACTCGTCCGGGATCGCGGGCGGCTTCGCGCCGGCCGTCGCGGAATATCACGGACTCCTGTCGACCGGCGAGCCACTAGGATCGTGGCTGCACATGGCGCAGACGCTCCAGCGCACCCCGCTCTACGAACGCCACGTCGCTCTCGGCGCGCGGATGGTGCCGTTCGCCGGGTGGGAGATGCCCGTCCAGTACGAGGGCGTGATCCAGGAGCACCGGGCGGTGCGCACCGACGCCGGCGTCTTCGACGTCTCGCACATGGGCGAGATCGAGGTCGAGGGGCCGCGCGCGCACGAGCTGCTGCAGGGACTGCTCTCGAACGACCTCGACCGGATCGGCGCGGGCGAGGCGCAGTACACGCTGCTCACGAACGAGCGCGGCGGGATCGTCGACGACCTGATCGCGTACCGCCTCGGCGACTTCCGCTACCTGCTCGTCGTCAACGCGTCCAACCGTGACGCCGACTACGCCTGGCTGAAGGAGCGCGAGCTCACCGGCTCGGACGTTCGCGACGTCTCCGACGAGTACGCGCTGCTCGCCGTGCAGGGGCCGCGCGCGCTGGAGCGGCTCGGGCTCGGCGCCGGCACGCCGTTCACGTTCGAGCAGGCCGAGGTCGACGGCGTCGAGGTGATGGTCAACCGCACCGGCTACACCGGCGAGGACGGCTGCGAGCTGCTCTGTCCCGGCCGCGGACGCGGTCCGGCTCTGGGACGCCGTGCTCGCGCGCGGCGTCGTCCCGTGCGGGCTCGGCGCGCGCGACACGCTGCGCCTCGAGGTCTGCTACCCGCTGCACGGCAACGACATCTCGCCCGAGACGGATGCGATCTCGGCGGGTCTCGGCTGGACGTGCGCGCTCGCGAAGGAGTTCACCGGCGTCGCGGAGCTGCGCCGGATCCGCGAGGCGGGCCCCGAGCGGAAGCTCGTCGCCTTCGTGATGACCGAGCGCGCGATTCCCCGCCAGGGGATGCCGATCGCAGGCGGCGGCGAGGTGACCTCCGGGTCGCACTCGCCGATGCTCGACGTCGGCATCGGCATGGGCTACGTTCCGGCCGCCGCGGCGTCGCCGGACACCGCGCTGACGATCGACGTGCGCGGCAAGCCGCGCGCGGGCCGGATCGTGCGCAAGCCGATCTACACCGTGTCCGATCGGAAAGAGGAGGACTGAGTTGGCCGCAGCGGAGAGCTATCCCGCCGATCTGAAGTACCACCCGGAGCACGACTGGGCGCGCATCGAGGGCGACGAGGCGGTGCTCGGGATCACCTGGTTCGCCACCGACTCGCTCGGCGAGCTCGTCCACTTCGAGCCGCCCGCCGTCGGCGCGGCGATCGCCAAGGACTCCTCGTACGGCGAGATCGAGTCCGTCAAGGCGGTCTCCGACCTGATCGCGCCGCTCTCGGGCGAGGTGCTCGAGGTGAACGAGCAGGTGACCGACGCGCCCGAGACCGTCAACGAGGACCCGTACGGCAACGGCTGGCTGATCCGGATCCGCCTGTCCGACCCGTCCGAGGTCGACGCGCTGCTCGACGTCGCGGCGTACCAGCAGGTCCTGGCCGACCAGTGAACGAACGTCGACCGAGCTCACGCGGGCGCGGGGGCGCCGGCCCTGCCGGCGCCTGGAGCGAGCTCGGTGACGCACCCGTACCTCGCGCTGACCGACGCCGACCGGGACGAGATGCTCCGGACGATCGGCGTCTCGTCGGTCGAGGAGCTGTTCCGCGACATCCCGGCCGGCGATGCGGCTCGACCGCGAGCTCGCGCTCGAGCCGCGCGCTCTCCGAGCAGGAGCTGTCGGCGCACCTCGGCGAGCTGGCGGCGCGCAACGTCGACACGACGCGCGAGCTGTCGTTCCTCGGCGCGGGCATCTACGACCACTACGTCCCGGCCGTCGTCGACGCCGTCCTGCAGCGCGGCGAGTTCCTGACCGCGTACACGCCCGTACCAGCCCGAGATGAGCCAGGGCGTGCTCCAGTCGATCTTCGAGTACCAGACCGCGATCTGCGAGCTGACCGGGATGGACGTCTCGAACGCGTCCGGCTACGACGGCGAGACGGTCACCGCCGACGCCTGCTACGTCGCGAAGCACGCGACCGGGCGGACGAAGATCGTCGTCACCGAGGCGACGAACCCGCAGGTGCGCCAGGTCGTGAAGACGTACGCGCCCGGCTTCGGCCTCGAGGTCGTCGAGGTGCCCCACCGAGGCGGCACGACCGACCCGGACGAGCTGCGCGCGGCGGCCGCGGACGCGGCGGCCGTGATCTTCCAGCAGCCGAACTTCTTCGGCTGCCTCGAGCCGGCTCCCGAGCTCGCGGCGGCGGCGAACGAGGCCGGGGCGCTGCCGGTGGCGCACGTCGACCCGCTCTCCCTCGGCGTGCTCGAGGCGCCCGGCCGCTACGGGTGCGCGATCGCGCTCGGCGAGGGACAGGCGGCGGGAAACTTCCCCTCGTACGGCGGCCCGCACTACGGGTTCCTCGCGGCCCGCCAGGACTTCATCCGGCGCATGCCCGGACGGATCGTCGGCGAGACGGTAGACGCCGCGGGCGAGCGCGGCTATGTCCTCACCCTGCAGACCCGCGAGCAGCACATCCGTCGCGAGAAGGCCACCTCCAACATCACGACGAACCAGACGCTCCTCGCGCTCGGCGGGCTCGTCTACCTCACGTGGCTGGGGCCGCAGGGGCTCCGGGACGTGGGGGAGACCTGCCTCGGGCTCGCCGCCCTCGCGAAGCAGCGCCTCCAGGAGCGCGCCGGGCTCGAGCTGCTGTTTCCTGAACAGGCAACGTTCAAGGAGTTTGCCGTGCGGGTCGGACGGAACGCGCGCGACGTGATCCGCGACGCGCGCGAGCTCGGCGTCCACCCGGGCTACGCGCTCGGCCGCGACTACGCGGGCCTGGACGACGTCCTGCTCGTCGCCGTGACCGAGCAGCGGACGCCGGCCGAGATCGACCGGCTCGCCGACGTGCTCGCGGAGGTGGCGCGGTGAAGCTGATCTACGAGAAGTCGCAGCCCGGCCGGCGGGCGTCGTCGGTTCCGCGCCCCGAGGGTCTGCCCGCGGCCGAGGTGCCGGCGGAGCTCCGCCGGAGCGAGCCGCCGCGGCTGCCGGAGGTGCCCGAGTTCGAGCTGATGCGCCACTTCACCGAGCTCTCGACGCGCAACTTCGGCGTCGACACGGGCTTCTACCCGCTCGGCTCCTGCACGATGAAGTACAACCCGCGGATCAACGAGCGGCTCGTGACGCTGCCCGGGTTCGCGAGCCTGCACCCGCACCAGGAGGAGGACGGCGCCCAGGGCGCGCTCGAGCTGGAGTGGCGCCTGCAGGAGATCCTGCTCGAGGTGACGGGGCTGCACGCCGTCTCGCTCCAGCCGGCCGCCGGCTCGCAGGGCGAGCTCACGGGCCTGATGCTGATCCGCGCCTACCACGCCGACCGCGGCGAGGCAGAGCAGCGGCGCAAGGTCGTGATCCCCGACACCGCGCACGGGACGAACCCGGCCTCCGTGACGATGGCGGGGTTCGAGCTGACCCCGGTCCAGACCGACGCGCGCGGCAACATCGACGTCGAGGACCTGCGCGGCAAGGTCGACGAGCACACCGCCGCGCTGATGCTCACGAACCCGTCCACGCTCGGGCTCTTCGACGAGAACATCGAGGAGATCGAGCGGATCTTCCACGGCGCCGGCGCGCTCATGTACTACGACGGCGCGAACCTGAACGCCGTCTGCGGGATCTCGCGGCCGGGCGACATGGGCTTCGACGTCGTCCACATCAACCTGCACAAGACGTTCTCGCAGCCGCACGGCGGCGGCGGCCCCGGCGGCGGCCCGATCGCGGTGCGCGACATCCTGGAGCCGTTCCTGCCGGTGCCCGCGGTGATCCGCCGCGACGACGGGAGCTTCGGCCTCGACTACGACCGGCCGCAGACGATCGGCAAGGTGCGCGGCTTCACCGGGCCGTTCGGCGTCTTCGTCCGCTCGTACGCGTACATGCGCATGTACGGGCCGCGGCTGCGCGAGATGTCGACGACCGCGGTGCTGAACGCGAACTACGTGCTCGCGCGGCTGAAGGACGCCTACGACCTGTCGTTCGACCGGCTCTGCATGCACGAGTTCGTCCTCTCGGCGCGCTCGCTCAAGCGCGACCACGGCGTGACCGCGCTCGACGTCGCGAAGCGGCTGATGGACTACGGCTTCCACCCGCCGACGATCTACTTCCCGCTGATCGTCCCGGAGGCGCTGATGATCGAGCCGACCGAGACGGAGTCGAAGGAGACGCTCGACGCGTTCTGCGACGCGATGCTCGCGATCGCCCGCGAGGCGGCCGAGGATCCGCAGCTCCTGAAGGAGGCGCCGCACTCGCGGCCGGTACGGCGGCTCGACGAGGTGCGCGCCGCGAAGCGGCCGGTCGTGAAGTACGGGTTCGAGTCGCATCCGGGGGCTGAGGCCGAGGCCGCGCTCGGTCGCGGCCGACGGTAGCTCCGCGCGTGACGATCCGGACAGACAGCTCGCTCGAGGAGATCGACTGGGCGCGCCTGAAGGCCGACCTCGCCGCGGACGACTTCGACAACGGCCGCTCGCCGGCGGCGCTGCGGCGGTCGTTCGAGCAGTCGCAGCACGTCGCGTTCGCGCGCGACGGCGACCGCGTGGTCGGGACGGCCCGGCTCCTCTCCGACGGTGTCTGCAACGCGTACCTCGATCGACGTGTGGACGGCGTCGCCGTACCGGCGGCAGGGGATCGCGACGGCGATCGATCGAGCGGCTTCTCGCCGCGGTGCCGGGCCAGCACGTAATCCTCCAGACCGACCACGCGCGGGCGCTGTACGCGTCGCTCGGGTTCGAGCCGCAACCGGAGTTCATGTCGCGCGTCGTCGGCCGCTGGCTCGAGAACGACGGGAACGCACGGCTAAAAAAAAAAAAAAAAAAAAAAAAAAAAAAAAAACGCGGTACTCACAGCGCGGCGAGCTGCTGAACGCTACACCCCCGTACAGGCGAGATGAGCCAGGGCACGTGCAGGCGATCTTCGAGTACCAGACCGCCGTCTGCGGGCTACCGGTGGACGCGCCAACGCCTCGGTCTACGACGGCGGCGACCGGCACGTCGAGGCCTGCTAGCGCGGCACGCGACCGACGGACGAGGCTCTCGTCGCGGGCGTCTCGCCCGCAGTGCCCAGTCGTGCGACGTACGCGCCGGCTCGGGCTCGAGGTGGTCGACGTGCGCGCACGCGGCGGCACGACCGACCCGGACGCGCTGCGTGCGGCGCCGGACGCCGCGGCCGTGATCGTCCAGCAGCCGAACTTCTTCGGCTGCCTCGGCCGCACGGAGCTCCCGCCGCGCGAACGGCCGGGGCGCTGCCCGTCGCGCACGTCGACCCGCTCTCGCTCGGCGTGCTCGAGCGCCCGGCAGCTACGGCTGCGCGATCGCGATCGGCGAGGGCCAGTCGGCTGGAAACTACCGTCGCTACGGCGGCCCCCACTACGGGTTCATGCGGCCAGGGAGCTCATCCGCCGGATGCCCGGCGGATCGTCGGCTAGACGGACGACGCCGGGGCGCGCGGGCTACGTGCTGACGCTCCAGACCCGCGAGCAGCACATCCGTCGCGAGAAGGCCACGTCCAACATCAGCACCAACCAGACCCTGCTCGCGCTCGCCGGGCTCGTCTACCTCTGCTGGCTGGGCCGCAGGGGCTGCGGGAGCGTGGGGGAGCCCTGCCTCGGCCTGGCCGAGCTCGCGGCAGCGGCTGCAGGCCGCGCCGGGCTCGGCTGCTGTTTCGAACAGGCAACCTTCAAGGAGTTCGCCGTCCGGGTCGGACGGGCGCGCGCGAGTCGTCGCGCCACGCGCGCGCGCTCGGGCGTCCATCCCGGGCTACCCGCTCGGCCGCGACTACCCGGGCATGGAGAACGTCCTGCTCGTCGCCGTCACCGAGCAGCGGACGCCGGCCGAGATCGACCGGCTCGCCGACGGTGCTCTCGAGGTGGCGCCGTGAAGCTCATCTACGAGAAGTCGCTGTCCGGCCGCCGCGGCGTCGTCGGTTCCGCAGCACGAGGGCCTGCCCGCGGCCGAGGTGCCGGCCGTAGCTCGCGCCGCAGCGCGCCGCCGCGCCTGCCCGAGGTGCGCCGAGCTCGAGCTCGTCCGCCACTTCACCGAGCTCTCGACGCGCAACTTCGGCGTCGACACCGGCTTCTACCCGCTCGGCTCCTGCACGATGAAGTACAACCCGCGCGATCAACGAGCGGCTCGTCGGCGCTGCCCGGCTTCCGCGAGCCTGCACCCGCACCAGGAGGAGGACGGCGCCCAGGGCGCGCTCGAGCTCATGTAGCGCCTGCAGGAGATCCTGCTCGAGGTGACCGGGCTCGCACGCCGTCACGCTCCAGCCGGCGGCCGGCTCGCAGGGCGAGCTGACCGGGCCTGATGCTCATCCGCGCCTACTTCACCGACCGCGGCGAGGCCGCGCAGCGGCGCAAGGTCGTGATCCCCGACACCGCGCACGGCACGAACCCGGCCTCGCGTGACGATGGCCGGCTTCGAGCTGACGCCGGTCCAGACCGACGCGCGCGGCAACATCGACGTCGAGGACCTGCGCGGCAAGGTCGGACGAGCACACCGCCGCGCTGATGCTCACCAACCCGTCGACGCTCGGCCTCTTCGACGAGAACATCGACGAGATCGAGCGGATCTTCCACGGCGCCGGCGCGCTCATGTACTACGACGGCGCGAACCTCAACGCCGTCTGCGGGATCTCGCGGCCGGGCGACATGGGCTTCGACGTCGTCCACATCAACCTGCACAAGACGTTCTCGCAGCCGCACGGCGGCGGCGGCCCCGGCGGCGGCCCGGTCGCGGTGCGCGACGATCCTCGAGCCGTTCCTGCCGGTGCCGGCGGTCGATCCGCCGCGACGACGGCAGCTTCGGCCTCGACTACGACCGGCCGCAGACGATCGGCAAGGTGCGCGGCTTCACCGGGCCGTTCGGCGTCTTCGTCCGCTCGTACGCGTTCATGCGCATGTACGGGCCGCGGCTGCGCGAGATGTCGAGGCCGCGGTGCTGAACGCGAACTACGTGCTCGCGCGGCTGAAGGACGCCTACGACCTGCCGTTCGACCGGCTCTGCATGCACGAGTTCGTGCTCTCGGCGCGCGCGCCTCAAGCGCGAGCACGGCGTGACCGCGCTCGACGTCGCCAAGCGGCTCATGGACTACGGCTTCCACCCGCCGACGATCTACTTCCCGCTGATCGTCCCGGAGGCGCTGATGATCGAGCCGACCGAGACGGAGTCGAAGGAGACGCTCGACGCCTTCTGCGACGCGATGCTCGCGATCGCCGCGCGAGGCGGCCGAGGATCCGCAGCTCCTGAAGGAGGCGCCGCACTCGCGGCCGGTGCGGCGGCTCGACGAGGTGCGCGCCGCGAAGCGGCCGGTCGTGAAGTACGGGTTCGAGTCGCCTGCGGGCGCGGAGGCCGATGCCGCGCCGGTCGCGGCCGACTAGCTCCCGCGCGTGCCGATCCGGACAGACAGCTCTGCGGAAGGGATCGACTGGGCGCGCCTGAAGGCCGACCTCGCCGCGGACGACTTCGACAACGGCCGGTCGCCCGAGGCGCTGCGCCGGTCGTTCGAGCGGTCGCAGCACGTCGCGTTCGCGCGTGAAGGCGACCGCGTCGTCGGGACGGCCAGGCTCCTCTCCGACGGCGTCTGCAACGCGTACCTGCTCGACGTGTGGACGGCCTCGCCCTACCGGCGCCGAGGGATCGCGAGCACGCTCGTCCGGCGGCTGCTCGACGCCGTCCCCGGCCAGCACGTGATCCTCCAGACCGACCACGCACGGACGCTGTACGAGTCGCTCGGGTTCGAGCTGCAGCCCGAGTTCATGTCGCGTGTCGTCGGGCGCTGGCTCGAGAACGACACGAGCTAGAAAACGGCCGCACACTCCGTTGTAGAGACCGGTTTCCGGGATCGGTAAACCGGATTGCCGGCGGCCCGATTACTGCCTACACTCTCTGCCTCCAAAGGGCGGCGGGGTCTCGAACTTCTAGGGAGAGAGGGCGTGTGACCGGATCGACAAAGACCGGACGGTTGGGCATGTGCGCAGTCTTCGCCGCAGTCGTCGCCTGCTCCGTGCTCGCGGGCACGAGCGTGGCATCCGTGCGCTCTCCCGGGCGCGCGCCGTCGTGCAACCGGTCGGCGGTCCTGCCGCTCAACCAGAGCACCGGCAGCGTGCAGTCGCTGCTCGCTCCGGTGCTCGGCGCCTCCTTCAACGTGTGCGCCGCAGCTCCGAGCGCAGCCGTGCGTACCAAGCTGGCTGCGCTCAAGGCCCTCTACCGGACGAACCGGTCGCTCGCGCACAAGCGGCTGCTTGCACTCCTCGTCGCCGTGCGGACGAACCGAACCCAGTCGGCCGTACGGAGCACGGCCGCGACCGGCTGCGACGGCCTCGACCAGAAGATCCAAACGGGCGCGGGCGGCATCCCAGGCCTCGGCGACCTGCTCGCCGCGGCGCGGACCGCGGAGCTCGCCGGCGACACCGCCGGCGACGGCGCGGCTCTGGCGGCGGCGGGGGCAGCCTTCGCGTCGTGGGGCGACAACTCCGGCGTCTCGACGGTCGGCGACTGGTTCGCGATCGCGCAGGGCGCATTCGAGCTCGGCGACGAGGCGTTGGCGCAGAAGGCGCTGGCGAGCGCGCAGGCCACCGGGATCGACCTGAAGCAGCGCCTGACGCCGAGCTACCTCGGCGGCGGCGGCAGCGGCAGCGTCCAGGAGCTGACGTGTCTCGGGCAGCTCGACCACGTGCTCGCCCTGTTCAACCCGGCCGTCCGCTGCGCCCAGATGCCGTCCGCCTCGGTCGTGTCGGGTATCGCCGGCCGGTCGGAGCAGGGTCCGCAGAGCGCCGCGGGGGTCTCGAACGCGGGCTCCTACGACACCGGGGGGACGCTCATCCCCGATCTCGACTGCGCGTACGTCGACGCGGAGATCACGCAGACGAACGGGGCGCCGTTCGCCGGCGCCGAGATCCAGCTCGACTACGAGCAGCCGCAGGCCGTGCTCGACTACGCCGTCGCGACGTTCGGCTTCGGTGCCTGGTCGCCGGTCAGCGGGGTCGGCACGGACGCGTACGGCTACACGTCGGAAGACAACGGGGTGACCGTGTCGGCGCTCCAGGTGTGGGTCCACTACACCACGATCACGCTCAGCGGCTTCGGGTCGCTCGGCGCGTACGAGGCGATGGCGAACTCGCTCATCGCGGCGCTCAAGCTCGGGTGAGGCATGAGCAACAGACAACGACGGACGGGAAGGACGTGATCATGCGAGGTCCTGCGGTAGCGGTAGCGATCGGCGCGCTGATGCTCGTGCCAGCGGCGGTAGGGGCAACGACGCACGCGCCCTCGTGCGGGCTCGTGTCGGCGGCGGCGGCGAAGGCGGCGCTCGGGATCCCGGTCGGCGCCGGCCAGAAGGTGACGACGCCCGGGAACCCGGGTCTGACGCTCTGCTGGTACGGCACCGGCTCGAACCCCCAGGCGGTTCAGCTGTCGTTCCGGTCGTCCGGCGCGAAGCAGTTCGCGACGGACAGGAAGTTCGCGGCGTCGTACGCGAAGAGCGTCGGCGGCCTCGGCACGCAGGCCTTCTACAACACCGCGGGCGGGCCGAACCACACGTCGCTCTATGTGCTCAAGGGCAATGTCGAGGTGACGATCCTCGCGTTCGCGCCCCTCGCGAAGACGGAGGCCTTCGCGCGCAAGGTGGTCGCCTCGCTGTAGGCGATCACGCTGTCCGGAACGCGCCCGCGCGAGCTCGGCGACGCGCTCCGGCGCGATGTCCGTCGCCGCCTCCCAGTGGAGGCGCTCGCTCCACATCGCGTCGGAGCGCTCCGCCGGGCCGTAGTAGCGCGCGCGCCACGATCCGGAGGCTCAGCACACCGCCGGCAGGCATTCCGTAGAGCGCGAGGTTGAAGCTCTCGAAGCCGAGCTCCGCGTAGACACCGAGCGCTGCCGAGATGCCGCGCGCGAGCTCGGCGACGGTGGGCTCGTCGAGCTCCTCCGGCGAGGAGGCGCCGGCGACATACGCGCGCAGCTCGGCCGGGCCGATCGGCGCGAAGGCCGCGAGCCAGTCGACGCCGCCGCGCGAGGCGACGAACCGCTCGCCCAGCTCCCGCTCCGCGTCGACGTAGGCGCGCACGTCCGCAGCCGGGACATCGGCGAGCAGCCGCTGCATCGTCGTCGGTGCGGGATGCGCGCTCCCCTGGAGGTGCGGGTGGAAGATCGAGCTCCCCGACGGCGGCAGATGGTTCGCGTTGACCGAGACCCACCTCGAGGCCGGATCGTGCGCGACGACGGCGCGGGCGAAGGCGACCTGCGTCGCGAGGTTGCCGGCGAGCAGCTCGGGGGTGAGCGCGTCGAGCGGCAGCAGGTGCCGCTCCGGCGAGTAGATCGAGACCGCGCTCCACTTCGCGTACGGGACGAGGTTCGGGAAGAGCACCGCCTCGCCGTGGCGGATCCGGCCCTCCGGCCACACCTCGGGCGGGAAGCGCGGCGTCACCTCCTCGACGCGGGAGCCGCAGAACGGGCAGCTCTCGCGCGTCCGTGCGGCGAGCTCGTCGAGGTCGTGCCGCGCGGGCGGCGGGAAGCTGCCCGCGGGCAGGATCCGGCAGCTCTGGCCGGTCAGGGGGTCGCGGCGTGTCTCGACCGCAACCGTCGTGCGCTCGAAGCCGTTGCGCGGATCGAGCAGCTCCGCGACGTGGCGGTCGCGCTCGAAGGCGGGCCGGGTCACGGCGCGGGAACGGGGCGCGCCGGCGCGACTTCGGCGCCGCGGCGAGCTGGCCGCACGCGGCCTCGATGTCCCGGCCGCGCGTGAGGCGCACCGTCGCCGGGACGTGGGCGCGGTCGAGCAGCGCCTTGAACGCGCCGATCCGGTCGCGCGACGACCCGTCGAAGCGCCCGCCCCCGGCCGCCTTGCGCGGCCGGTCTTCCTGCCGGGCGCCGGCGGCTTCGCCGCCTGCGCTTCCAGCAATCGGGTTGTACGGGATCAGGTTCACCTTGAAGTGGTCGCGGCCGAGGAGGTTCGCGAGCGCGCGCGCCTGCTCGGGCGAGTCGTTGACGCCGGCGAGCATCACGTACTCGACGAAGACGCGCCGGTTCGTCCGCTCCGCGTGCTCGTGGCAGAGCGCGAGCACCTCGGTGAGCGGATAGCGGTCGTTGACCGGCATCAGCTCCGAGCGGAGCGTGCCGTCGGCCGCGTGCAGCGAGAGCGCGAGCCGGATCGGCTCGTCCACCTCGCGCACGAAGCGCTTCAGGCCGGGGATCCAGCCGACCGTCGAGATCGTCGTCCGCCGGTGCGTGATCCCGATCGCCGGCAGCCGCCGCGCCGCGGCGAGCACCTCGTCGAGGTTCAGCATCGGCTCGCCCATCCCCATGAACACGGCGTGGTCCACCTCGGTGCGCCGCCGGAAGTGGAGCGCCTGGTCGAGGATCTCCGACGCGGTCAGGTTCCGCCCGAACGCCATCGCCCCGGTGGCGCAGAACGTGCACGTGAGCGGGCAGCCCGACTGGGAGGACAGGCAGAGCGAGCGGCGCCCGTCGCGGTAGCGCATCAGCACCGCCTCGACCGGGTGGCCGTCCGCCGTGCGGAAGAGCGTCTTCACCGTCCCGTCGGCTCGACTCGCGCTCGACCTCCACGTCGAGCGTCGAGAACGGAACCGCGCTCCGCCAGCGCCGTCGCGGAGCGCCTTCGGCAGGTTCGTCATCGCCTCGTAGCCGGCCGCGCCGCGCGCCGTCCACTCCCACACCTGGCCGGCGCGGTAGGCGGGCTCGCCGCGCTCGCGCAGCGCCGTCTCGAGAAGCGTCAGATCCACGGGGTCACGGTAGCGGCGATCAGGTGAGCAGGGTCTCGCCGGGCGGGCCTTCGGCGAGCAGCTCGAGGACGCCGGCGACGCCGCCGCGCTCGGTCGGAGACGTTCTCGATCCACCACGTCACCCCGGCCGCCGCGTAGGAGGCGAGGTCGGCCTGCCCGGCGAAGCCGATGAACGCGACCTCCTCGACGCGCACGGGCGCGAGCTTCGCCGCCGACCTCCTCGGGCGAGAGGACGTTGCGTTCCTCGTCGGAGCCGTCGGCGATCCAGCCGCCCCAGCGCTCCGCCCGGCGCAGCGCCGGCCGCGAGTTGCCGCCGATCCAGAACGGCACCGGCCGTACCGGCACGGGCGCGAGCGTGACGCCGTCGGCGACGGTAGTGCTCGCCGCGGTGCTCGACCCGCCGGCCCGACAGGAGCGCGTCCACGAGCTCGAGCCCCTCGTCGAGCATCGCCGCCGCGCGTGCGGTCGTCGCCGGGGTCGCCGAAGCGGGTGAACTCGTCCGGCTTGCCGCCGATCCCGGCGCCGAAGATCACGCGGCCGCCGGAGAGGAGCGAGAGCGACGCGAGCTGCTGGGCGACCATCTGCGGCCGCCGCCGGGGCAGCGGGGTCACCGCCGTTCCGAGCTGGATGCGGCTCGTCGCCTGCGCGCACGCGCCGAGCGCGACCCACGGGTCGGCCGAGCCCTCGCCGGTCGCCGCCCAGCGCAGGTGGTCCCAGACGAAGAACGCCTCCCAGCCGGCCTCCTCGGCGACCACCGCGGCCCGGACGACGTTCCGGACGTCGGCGAAGGCGCGGATCGACGCGAGCGAGAGGCCGTAGCGCATGACTGCATCTTCCCAGGCGCCGAGTGGGTAGCGTGCCCGGCCGTGATCGACCTCCGCTCCGACACGACCACGCGGCCGACGCAGGCGATGCGCGCGGCGATCGCGAACGCGGAGGTCGGCGACGAGCAGGAGCGCGAGGACCCGACCGTCAACGAGCTCGAGCGGCGCGCCGCCGCGTTCCTCGGCCAGGAGGAGGCGGTCTTCCTGCCGACGGCGACGATGGCGAACCAGATCGCGCTGCGGATCCTCTCCGAGCCGGGCGACGAGCTGCTCGCCGAGGAGACCTCGCACGTCCTCCTCTACGAGCAGGGCGGCCCGGCCGTCTTCAGCGGGCTCGTCATGCGCGGCCTGCCCGGGCACCGTGGCCGGATCGCGCCCGAGCAGATCCGCGGCGCCGTCCGCCGCTACACCGCGACGCACATGCCGCGCACGCGCGTCGTCTCGATCGAGAACACCCACAACTCCTCGGGCGGCCGCGTGTGGACGCTCGCCGAGATCGACGCCGTCGTCGAGACCGCCCGCGAGCTCGACCTGCGCGTCCACCTCGACGGCGCCCGCATCGTCAACGCCGCCACGGCGCTCGGCGTCCCGACGGCGGAGATCGGGAGCCGCGTCGACGTCGTCACGCTCTGCCTCTCGAAGGGGCTCGGCTGCCCGCTCGGCGCGCTCGTCGCGGGCTCGGCGGAGCTGATGGCCGCCGCCCGCCGCGCGAAGCACCTCTTCGGCGGCGCGATGCGGCAGGCCGGCATCGTCGCCGCGGCCGGCGTCTACGCGCTCGAGCACCATGTCGCGCGGATCGCCGACGACCATGCCCGCGCGCCGGCGGCTCGCCGAGGCGCTCGCCGCGGCCGGGCTCGCGGTCGACCTCGAGCAGGTCGAGTCGAACTTCGTCCAGATCGACGTCGGCCCGCTCGCGCTCACGGCCGACGAGGCGCTCGCGCGGCTCGAGCGGGAGGGCGTGCGCCTCTCGGACACGATCCACCCGACGCTCCTGCGTGCGCTCACGCACCTCGACGTCGACGACGACGCGATCGACCGGGCCGCGGAGCTGATCCCGCGCGCCCTCGGAGTCCCGGTCCGTGCCGGCGCCTGACCTGCTCGCCGCCGACCTCGACCGCCTCGTCCGGGTCGAGCAGCACGAGAAGCGGCTGCCGAGCATCGCGGCGGCCGTCGTGCGCGGCGGCGAGACGGTCTGGGAGACCGCGGTCGGCGCGGCGGACACCGGCGCGGGGGTCGACGCGACCCCGGACACGCAGTACCGCGTCGGCTCGATCACGAAGACCTTCACCGCGGCGGCGATCCTCCAGCTCCGCGACGCCGGCGCGCTCGACCTCGAGGACACGCTCGACCGGCACGTCGAGGGCGCCGCGCACCGGCCGACGCTGCGGCGGCTCCTCTCGCACACCTCCGGCCTCCAGCGCGAGACGCAGGACGACGCGTGGCTCTCGCTCCGGTTCGCGCCGGCGGAGGAGCTCGTCGCCACGCTCGCCGAGGCGGAGCAGCGTGCTCGCTCCCGGGCGCGCGCTTCCACTACTCCAACCTCGCGTTCGCGCTGCTCGGGATCGTCGTCGAGCGCGCCTCGGGGCTGCCGTACGCCGACTACGTGCGCGAGCGGCTGCTCGCACCGCTCGGCCTCGCGCGGATCACCTTCGAGCCGGAGCCGCCTGCGGCCACCGGGTACCTCGTCCAGCCGTACCTCGAAGCGGCGTGGGCCGAGGCGCCCGTCGAGACCGGCGGCTGGATCTCCGCCGGGCAGCTCTGGGGCACCGTCGGCGACCTCTGCCGCTGGGCGGCGTTCCTCGCCGATCCGGACGAGTCGGTGCTCTCCCGCGCCTCGGTCGAGGAGATGCGCACCGTGCAGACGATCGACGACCACGAGCGCTGGACGGGCGGCTACGGGCTCGGGCTCGGCCTGCGTCGCGACGGCGAGCGGATCCTCGCCGGGCACGGCGGCTCGATGCCCGGCTTCATCGCGGGCGTCTACGTCTCGGCGCGCGACAAGGTCGGCGCCGCGGTGCTGACGAACTCGAGCACGGCTGCGGTCGAGGAGCTGGCGCTGAAGCTGATCGGCCGCACGATCGAGGCGTGGCCGGTCGTGCCCGAGCCCTGGCGGGTCGAGGACGAGCCGCCCGCCGACGTCGTGCCGCTGCTCGGGATCTGGTTCGTCGAGGGCAGCCAGATCGTCTTCCGCTGGCGCGAGGGCCGGCTCGAGGGCCGCTTCGACGGCATCCCCGACTGGAAGCCGTCGTCGCACTTCGCGCGCGAGGCGGACGACCGCTGGCGCACGGTCTCCGGGCCCGAGCACGGCGAGGCGCTGCGGATCGAGCGCGACGCGAGCGGTGCCGTCGTGCGGCTGATCTGGGCCGGCTACCCGGTCACGCGCGAGCCGCGCGGCTTCGCGTAGCCGGCCCGGCTCGCCTCACTCGTACTGGAGCGCCTGGAGCACGTTCAGCTTCGCCGCGCGCCGCGCCGGGAAGATCGCCGCGAGGATCCCCGCGATCACGGCCGCGATCACGAACACGACGAGCGTCCCCCACGGGATCGTGAACGCCGGGTAGTCGATCGCCTTCCCGACCATGAGCGCGAGCACGATCCCGAGCGGGATCGCGAGCGTCGCCCCGATCAGCGCGGTGATGATGCTCTCGTGGCGGATCATCCGCCGCAGCTGCCGGCGCGTCATCCCGACCGCGCGCAGCATCCCCATCTCGCGCGTCCGCTCGAACACGGTCAGCACGAGCGTGTTCACGATCCCGAACAGGCTCACGACGATCGAGAGCGAGAGCAGGACGTAGAGGAGGTTCAGGAGCGTGTCGATGCCCTGCTCCTGGTTGTGCTTGAACTCGCTCTCCGTCGCGATCTTCGCCTCCGGGAACGGCTTCAGCGCCGCCGTCAGCTTCGCCGTGTTCGCGGCCGTCGCCCCGCCCGCCACGTTCACGAACGTGTAGACGTTCTGCGGGTTCGCGTAGTTCGCGTCGAAGAGCCGCGTCGAGATCGTCACGTCGCCGTACGGGGAGCCGCCCTTCGGCGGCGCGTAGATGCCCTTCAGGACGAGGTGCATCGTCTTCCCGGTCGGGGTCTCCACCGAGATCGGGTCGCCGACGGACAGGTGCTCCGCCTTCGCGTAGTCCTTGGAGACGAAGGCGCCGTTGCGCCCGAGCTGCGACGGCACGGCCTGCGAGCCGACGGCCCAGTCGACGCGAGATCACCTTCGAGATGTCGCCGGCGACGCCGGTGACGCGTCATCCGCGAGCCGAACGCGCGGCCCTCGCCGGCGCGGACGCCCGAGACGACCTGGACGCCGGGGACCTTGCGGAGCGCGTCGGCCGAGGCGATCGAGATCGGCGAGAAGTTGTCGGTCGCGGTCAGCGCGTAGTCGGCCTTGAAGAGCGCGTCGACGGAGTTCGAGAACGTCGTCTTCAGACCGGCCGCGAGCACCGAGACGAGCGTCACGAGCGCGAGGCCGATCATCAGCGCCGACGCCGTGGAGGCCGTCCGCGTCGGGTTGCGCATCGCGTTGCCGCGCGCGAGCGAGCCGGCCGCGCCGCCGAGGCGCGTCGCCGGCCAGCCGAGCACGTTCGCGAGCGGCGGCACGAGCGTCTTCGCGAGCATCGCCACGCCGAGGAACACCGCGCCGGCGCCGATCCCGATCGCGAGCAGCCGGTTCGTCGTCGAGAGGCCGCCGACGAACAGCCCGATCGAGCATCAGCGCCACCGCAGCCGCCGATCGTCAGCACGGCCGCGTGCGGGCCGAACCGGGCGAAGCGGCCCGGCGGCAGCACCGCGCCCTCGCGCACCGCGGAGATCGGCGGGACGCGCGTCGCCCGGACGGCCGGGTCGCAGCGCGGCGAGCACCGTGATGAAGACGCCGACGACGAGCGAGACGACGATCGTCCGCGTCGCGAACACCGTCCCCGCCTGCGGCAGGTCGATCCCGAACGAGACGAACACCGAGTTGAGGCCCTTCGCGAGCCCGAGCCCGGCGAAGAGGCCGGTCACCGACGCGAGCAGGCCGATCACGAACGCCTCGACGAGCACCGAGGAGAGCACCTGCCGGCGCGTCGCCCCGAGCGTGCGCAGCGTCGCGAGCTCGCGCGTCCGCTGGGCGATCGTGATCGAGAGCGTGTTCGCGATCACGAAGATCCCGACGAAGAGGGCGACGCCGGCGAACGCGAGCAGGAAGTCCTGGATGATGCTGAGGAAGCCGTTCGTGTCCTTCGTCGCCTGCTGCGCCTCCGCCTGGCCGGTGCGCACCTGCGCCGTCGCCGGCAGCAGCGGCTTGATCTCGCTCACGAGCTGCGACGGCTGTCACGCCCGGCTTCGCCGCGATCGAGATCGAGTCGAGCTTGCCCTGCTTGTGGAAGAGCTCCTGCGCGATCCGAGAAGTCGAAGATCGCCATCGTCGCGCCGCCGAGCGAGGAGACGCCGCCGATCTTCACGATCCCGGTGATCGTGTACCGCTGCACGGGACCGCGCGCGATCGCGCCGATCGTGTCGCCGACCTTGTAGCCGTCCTTCGACGCCGTGTTCGCGTCGATCGCGATCTCGTTCGCGCCGCGCGGCCACGTGCCGGAGACGACCTCGAGCGGGTTGAACCGCTGCGTGCCGTCCGGGTGGACGCCGAACGCGAGCGGCGGCGCGCCGTGGCCGGAGATCACCTTGCCGTCGCGGCCGACGAGGTACGCGTAGTCGGAGACCCCGCCGTTCGCCGTCCGCGACGCCGGGCAGGTTCTGCACCTTGGCGAGCAGCGACTCGGGGAACGACGGCGGCAGCGCGCCGTTGTTGTTGTCCTTGCCGATCGCGCTCTTGCCGGTGATCACGGCGTCCGTGTTCTTGTAGACCTGCGTGAAGACGGTGCTGAACGCGGACTTGATCGTGTCCGTCAGCACGTACGTGCCGCTGATCATCGCGACGCCGAGCACGATCGCGACCGCCGTCAGCGCCGCCCGCAGCTTGCGTCCCGCCAGGCCCTTGAGCGCGACGAGGATCACGAGTGGAGCTCGCCCATGATCTCGATCACGTGCGCGGCGGTCGTGTCGCGCAGCTCCTTCACGATCAGCCCGTCGGCGAGGAAGAGGATCCGGTCGGCGATCGAGGCGGCACGCGCCTCGTGGGTGACCATCACCGTCGTCTGCCCGTAGGAGTCGACCGAGTCGCGCATCAGGTCGAGGATCTCGCCGCCGGTCTTCGAGTCGAGGTTGCCGGTCGGCTCGTCCGCGAAGAGGATCGTCGGCTTCGAGACGAGCGCGCGGGCGATCGCGACGCGCTGCTGCTGGCCGCCGGAGAGCTCCGACGGCCGGTGCCGGCGCCGGTCGAGCGAGACCCATCTTGCCGAGCAGCTCCTCGAGCCACGCCTTCTCGGGCTTCTCGCCGGCGATCGAGAGCGGCAGGACGACGTTCTCCTCCGCGTCGAGCATCGGCAGCAGGTTGAAGAACTGGAAGACGAAGCCGATGTGCTCGCGGCGCAGGTGCGTGAGCTTCGAGTCGCCGAGGGTCGTGATGTCGGTCCCGTCGATCGTGACGGTGCCCTCGGTGGGCTTGTCGAGGCCGGCGAGGATGTGCATCAGCGTCGACTTGCCGGAGCCGGAAGGGCCCATCACGGCGACGAGCTCGCCGGTCTTGACGTCGATGTCGACGCCGCGGAGCGCGTCGACGGCGGTCGCTCCGTCGCCGTAGCGGCGCGTCAGTCCGCGTGCCGCGACGGCGACGCCCGTCGGGGCCGGCGGCAGGGGGTATTTGCTCGGTCGTTGACATGTGAGCCACCGTAGACGAAGGGTCGCCCTTCCGCCCTCCGGGATCACCCGGACCGTTCCCGGATCGAAGCCGGACGGAAACGGCGCTCGTCCCACCATGCTGCCTGCGCGGACGGCGGCTGCGATAGAGCAGCGCGTCACGATCTCGCAGTGACGTTCGTCACGCCGGGTCACCGCGCCCACTCGACCGCGCCGCCGAGCCCCACGGGGTCGACGCTCGCGCGGCGGCGGCAGAGGGCGCGGGGCGAGAGGGTGGCCTCGGCGATCCGGGATTGCCCGGATTCGCCCCGGAGCGCTGCCGGAGTCCGGTCTGCTCAGCGGTCGCCGGCGAGGAAGAACGCGACGACGACGGCGGCGTAGGCGAGGACGAGCACGGCGCCCTCCCAGCGGCGGGAACGGCCGTCGGCGACCATCGCCCCGACGAGCAGCACCGAACCGGCCATCGTCGCGAGCTCGATCCAGCGGAACGCGAGCGCGAGCGGATGGGCGAAGAAGAGCGAGAGGAGCATCACGGCGGGAACGACGAGGAGCGCGACCTGGGCGCTCGACGAGATCGCGATCTCCGTTGCGAGCCGCATCTTCCCGGCACGCGCGATCACGATGGCGCCGCCGTGCTCGGCCGCGTTGCCGACGATCGCGACGATCACGACGGCGATGAAGAACTGGCTCAGCCCGACCGCGTGCGCGAACGCGTCGAGCGAGTGCACGAGCACCTCGCTGACGAACGCCGTCGCCGCGGTCGCGACGGCGAGCACGCCGAGCGAGGCGGCGAGCGGCCAGGCGCCGAGCTCGGGCTCGGCGCGCTCGCTCGCCCGGTGGCGGCGGAGGTTCCGGCCGACGACGGCGAGGTAGACGAGCAGGAGCACGGCCGCGAACGGGATCGAGGCGACGACCGCGGTGTGCCGGTCCGGCGCGCCGCGGTAGCCGAGCCACACCGGCACGACGAACGCGAGCACGGCGACGCCGACGAGCGCGACCTGGGCGAACAGCGAGCGGCGGTCGATCGGCTCGTCGTCGGGGCCGGCGATCTGGGTGACGCCGTAGACGAGGAGGAGGTTCGAGACGACGCTCCCCGCGAGCGAGCCGCGCACGACCTCCGGCAGGTTCCCGGCAACGGCGATCAGCGCGATGATCAGCTCCGGCGCGTTCCCGAAGCTCGCGTTCAGGAAGCCGCCGATCCCGGGGCCCGTGTGCTCGGCCGCGTGCTCGGTCGACTCGCCGATCAGCCACGCGAGCGGGATCAGCGAGGCGGCCGAGAGGAGGAAGAGGACGACCTTGTCCGGGCTCGCCAGCTTGTCCACGGCCACCGTGGCGGGTGCGAGGGCGAGCGACGCCCAGAGGATCCTGCGGCCCACGGCGCGACTAGCCTAACCGCGGATGTTGCGAGGCGGTTCTCTTCGACTGGGGCGACACGCTCATGCGCTGGGACTTCGAGCCGGCGCTCCTCGAGGCGGGGCACGACGCCGGTCTCGCCGCGATCGGGGCTCGAGCCCGACGCGGCGCTGACGGCCCGGTTCCGCGAGGCCTACCTGCCGGCGCTGCTCGCGCCCGGGCAGCTGGAGGAGGTCGACTACGCGGGCGTCGTGCGGAGCCTGCTCGGCGACCTCGGCCTCGAGGTGGACGACGCCGGGCTGGAGCGCTTCCTCGACGCCGAGCACCGCGCCTGGGCGCCGGCGCGGCAGCTCGCGGCGACGACGCACGCGCTCCTCGAGACGCTGCGCGAGCGCGGCCTGCGGCTCGCGCTCGTCTCGAACGCGGTCGACCCGCCGTGGTTGCTGCACCGCGACCTCGCCGAGCTCGGCGTCGCGGAGCGCCTCGACGCCGCCGTCTTCTCCTCGGAGGTCGGCTGGCGCAAGCCGCACGCGGCGATCTTCGAGCGGGCGCTCGCGCTCGTCGGCGTCGAGCCGGAGCGTGCGCTCATGGTCGGCGACCGCCTGCGCGAGGACGTCGGCGGCGCGGCGGCGCTCGGGCTGGCGACCTGCCAGGCGCTCTGGTTCGCCGCCGACGAGGCCGGTGTCGGACCCGAGCCGGACTTCCGCGCGTTCACCCAGATGGACGTGCTGACGGCGGTTCGACGCCTCTCCTGAGTCGTCACTCCGTTTGCGCAAGCTGAAAACAGCGCAGAAATCAAGTCTTGCGGGGGGAGTCCGGCCTCACGGACAATGGGATCCGATGAGCAACTCGCAGCGCCAGACGCGGCTTCCGCTGCCGCTTCGGCCCCAGGACGAGGTCGAGTGCCGGCGCTGCGAGGTCCACTGCGACAAGGTCGTCTATCCGTCCGCCTGCCTCGAGCGGTCGTGCCCCTTCGTCTACGCGTACGAGGAGCACGGGCACACGTTCATGGGCTGCCTGCAGAAGGTGTTCGCCTGCGAGATCGACCTCGACATGCTGCGGGCGGCGGAGCGGGGCCGGGCCGGCTTCGGCGCGGTGCGCGCGCTGCGCGGGCCGCTGCCGATGTGCCGCGCCGAGGTGAACACGTGCTTCGACCACCGCGCGCCCGAGCTCGGGTGCGTGAACCCGGAGTTCAACGAGCTGCCGGCGGAAGCGCCGACGTTCCGGGTGTTCGCGCGTCTCGACGACGCCTAGGCTCGGGCACACCGCGGAGGGCGAGCAGGCCGAGCAGCGGGCCGGCCGCCGCGAGCGCGAACGCCGTCCGCCAGCTCGTCGCGCCGACGAGGGCGGCGAACGCCGGCGGGACGCCCGCGCCGAGGACGGCGAGGAGCGTCTGCTGGAAGCCGAGCGCGGCGCCGCTGCGCTCGAGGCCCGCGCGTCTCCGCGGCGGCGGTGAACGAGAGCCCGTTCCAGGAGAGGCTGAGCACGCCGGCGAGCAGGAGCGCCGGCACGAGCACGGCGAGCGGCGCGTCGACGAGGCCGGCGACGAGCAGCATCGCGAGGCTGAGCACGGCACCGATCCAGCGGATCGGCCGGACGCGCGCGCCGAGGCGATCCGACCAGCGGCCGGCGCCGATGCGGGCGCCGATGGCGAGCGACGTTCGTCCCCGCGAGGACGGCCGCGGCGGCGTGCGCCGAGAGGCCGCGGTGCTCGTGCAGGAAGAGGACGACGTAGCCCGTGATCGCGATCTGGGAGACGAGGTAGAGGGCCGAGCCGCCGGCGAGCCGCCACATCGTCGGGTCGCGGAGCGGGCCGGGGAGCGCGGTCGTGTGCCGGTGGCCGTGGCGTGGCGCGTCGCGCATCAGCGCGCCCGCGACGACCGCGCCGGCGAGGCAGCCGGCGGCGAGGGCGAGGAAGGCGGGCCCGGTGTCGCCGGACGAGGCGAGCCACGGCAGGGCGGCGGCCGAGATCGCGCCGCCGATCGGGATCGCGGTCTGCCGGATCCCGAGCGCGAGCCCGCGCTCCGCCTCGCCGAACCAGCCCATGACGGCGCGTCCGCTCGCGGCGTTCACGCTCGCGCCGAGGGCGCCGGCGAGGACGAGGAACCCGACCGCGGCGCCGTACGTGTGCGTCTCGGCGACGCCGGCGAGCGCCCCGGCCGAGCCGGCGAGCCCGACGACGATCACGGCGCGCTCGCCGATCCGGTCGGCGAGGAGGCCCCAGGGCAGGAGCGTCGGGAGCATGCCGATCCCGACCGCGCCGAGCACGACGCCGGTCTCGCCGAGCGTCAGCCCGTAGTGCGAGCGGAGCGCCGGCGCGAGCGCGGGGATGCCGACGCTGACCGCCGCGAAGCTCGACTGCGCGAGCGTCCCGGCCGCGAGGACGATCCACCGGTACCGCCCGGACATGGCTCGAACGTACACGTCCGGTGCCAGGCACCGGACGTGTCCGGAACGGTCAGGTCTTCCGGCTGCGAGGCTTGCGCGCGGGCTTCGCCCAGCGCGCGTGGAGCTCCTTCGTCCGGCGGATCTCGTCCGCGTCCGGGCCGCGGCCCTCGGGCCCGGCCGTCTCGAGCACGGCGGGCAGCCCCTGCAGCCGCGGATTGCCGAGGAAGACGCCGAGCTGCTCGCCGAGCAGCCCTTCGAGGATGTTCGCGTGCCGGTCGCGGTTCGAGCCGAGCGGAGCCGCCGAGTCGTTCACGTGGAGCGCGCGCAGCCGGTCGAGCCCGATCGACGCGTCCACCTCGTCGAGGCACGCGTCGAGCACGGCCGGGTCGGACACGTCCACGCCGGACACGTAGAGGTGGCACGAGTCGAGGCAGATGCCGAGCCGCGGGTGCCGGTCGAGCCGCTCGTGCAGCGTCGCGAGCTCCTCGATCGAGCGGCCGATCGTCCCGCCCGCCCCGGCGGAGTTCTCCATCAGGAGCCACGTCGTCTCGGAGGTGAGCTCGAGCACCTGCTCCATCGCGGGCAGCACGCGCTCGAGCCCGTGCTCGAAGCCGCTGCCGAGGTGCGAGCCGACGTGGAAGACGACCCCGTCCGCGCCGATCGCGCAGGCGACCTCCATCGTGTTGCGCATCGCGGCGACCGACTTCTCGTAGATCGCGTCGTCGGGTGCCGCGAGATTGCAGAGGTAGAGCGCGTGGCAGACGACGCCGCCGATCCCGGCCTCCTCCCGCCGCTCCCGGAACCGCTCGAACGTCGCCGGGTCGTGGTTCGTCGGCCGCCACATCCGCGGGCTCTGCGTGAAGATCTGCACCGACTCGCAGCCGATCGCCTCGGCCCGGTCGATCGCCGTGTGGATGCCTCCCGAGGAGGAGACGTGGGCGCCGATCAGCATGCCGCCGACGCTACAGGCAACGGTTCCGTCTTGCCGGGGAGCCGCCGACGCGCGAAGATGGGCGCCTCGATGCGGTCTGCAGCGCTCGCCCTCAGCCTCATCTTCGCGGGCGCGCTGCTCGGCGCGAGCGCCCCTGCCGCGAGCGCGGCGAGCCACGGGGCGCCGACGCTCGTCCGGCTGACGGCGAACCCGACGCTCTACCCGGCCTACTCGCCGGACGTGCACGACTACGTCGTCCGCTGCGACCCGGCGACCCCGGTGCGGATCGCCACGTGGGCCGCCGCCGGCACGGCGCCGTTCATCGACGGCACGCGCGGCGCGCGCGCGTCGGTGACGCTGAAGGAGGGGCAGGCGGCGGTCGTCGAGGGCCGGAACGGCGCCGGCACGGTCGATTACCACATCCGCTGCCTGCCGGCCGACTTCCCGACGTGGACGGAGACCCGCACGGCGACGACCGACAAGTGGTACATCGTCACGCCGTCGCTCTCGCTCGGCAAGACGCGGGCCGACTACGTGGCGATCTTCGACGGCCACGGCGTCCCGGTCTGGTGGTACAAGGCGGACGGGCCGCCGCTCGACGCGAAGCTGCTGCCCGGGCCGACGATCGCCTTCGCCACCTTCCTCGCCTCGCTGCAGGCCTACCAGGTGCGCAACCTCGACGGCACGCTCGTGCGGCGCATCGTCTCGCCCGACGGCGCGATCGACGACCACGAGCTCCAGCGGGCGCCGAACGGCGACTACGTCTACCTCGTCTACGACCCGAAGCAGCACGTCGACCTGACGCCGTACGGCGGGCCGGCCGACGGAACGGTGCTCGAGGGCAGGATCGAGGAGGTCTCGCCGACCGGGAAGCTCGTCTGGTGGTGGTCGACGGACGGCCACGTCGACCTCACCGAGTCGGCGCGCTGGTACCAGACGATCATCAGCGCGCCGGTCACGCTCGGGGGGCAGCAGACGTACGACTTCTTCCACGCGAACGCGGTCTCGCTCGGCAAGGACGAGGTGCTGCTCTCGCTCCGCCAGACGGACGGGATCTACGCGATCGACCGCGCCACCGGGAACATCCTCTGGAAGCTCGGCGGGACGCAGACGCCCGAGAGCCTGACCGTCGTCGGCGACCCGTACGGCAACCTGCCGCTCGGCGGCCAGCACGACGTGCGCCTGCAGCCGGACGGGACGGTGACGGTCTTCGACGACGGCACCTTCCTCGGCCGGCCGCCGCGGGCCGTCCACTACGCGATCGACCCCGTCGCGCGCACCGCGACGTTCCTCGGCCAGATCACCGACCCCGCCGTGACGAACTCGGCCTGCTGCGGCTCGGCGCGGCCTCTCGCCGACGGCGACTGGCTGATCTCGTGGGGCGGCGACCCGGTCGTCGGCGAGTACACCGCCGACGGGACGCCCGTGTTCACGTGGACGTTCGGCGACTCGCTCTTCTCGTATCGCGCCGTCGCCGTCAAGCACTCGAAGCTCGGGATCAAGGAGCTTCGCGCCGGCATGGACGCGATGGCCGGCCGCCGGCTGAGGCCGCGCCGACCTCCCGAGCGGCGCAACCGGTAGGCCGAGCCGGGGGCCGCGTACCATGCGGCCGATGCCCGTCCGCGTCCGCATCGCCCCGAGCCCGACCGGCTTCCTGCACATCGGCACCGCCCGCACGGCCCTCTTCAACTGGCTCTACGCCCGCCAGCACGGCGGCGAGTTTCGGCTCCGGATCGAGAACACCGACACGAGCCGCGAGGTCGCCGAGGCGGTCGACCAGATCCAGGAGTCGCTGCGCTGGCTCGGGCTCGACTGGGACGGCCCGCACACGTTCCAGCTCGACCGGATGGACGACTGCCGCGCGCGCCGCCGAGCGGCTCGTCGCCGAGGGCAAGGCGTACGAGGACGAGGGCGCGATCCGGTTCCGCATGCCCGACGAGGGCGTGACCGCGTGGGACGACGTCGTCCGCGGCCGCGTCGAGGTCGCGAACGAGACGATCGAGGACGTCGTCATCCTCCGCTCGGACGGGCGGCCGACCTACAACTTCGCCTCGCCGCTCGAGGACGTCTGGGACGGGATCACGCACGTGATCCGCGGCGAGGACCACATCTCGAACACGCCGAAGCAGATCAACGTCATCCGCGCCGTCGGCGGCGAGGTGCCGGTCTACGCGCACGTGCCGAACGTGTTCGGGACGGACGGGAAGAAGCTCTCGAAGCGGCACGGCGCCGTCTCGGCGGAGGAGTTCCGCAAGGACGGCTACCTGCCCGCGGCGCTCGTCAACTTCCTCGCGCTGCTCGGCTGGGCGCCCGACGGCGAGACGACGATCATGAGCCGCGACGAGCTCGTCGAGCGGTTCGCGCTCGAGCGGGTGAGCCCGAGCCCGGCCCAGTTCGACTACGCGAAGCTCGACTGGCTGAACGGGATGTACATCCGCGCGCTGCCCGAGGACGAGTTCGTGCACGCGCTCGTGCTCTGGCTCGGCGAGCAGGGCTACGACTGGGACGCCGAGCTCGTCCGCCGAGGCGGCCCCGCTCGTGCAGGAGAAGATCGGCCGCCTCGCCGAGTTCCCCGGCTTCGCGGGCTTCCTCTTCCACGACGTGGAGCCGGATCCGGCCGAGCTCGACGGCGGCGGCCCGATGCTCGCGGCGGCGCACGAGGCGCTCGCCGCGCTCGAGCCGTTCACGGCGGAGGCGATCGAGGCGTCGCTGCGCGGCGTCGCCGAGCGGCTGGAGCTGAAGCCGCGCCAGGCGTTCCAGCCGATCCGGGTCGCCGTCACCGGCTCCCGCGTGTCGCCGGGTCTGTTCGAGAGCATCGAGCTGCTCGGGCGCGAGACGACGCTCGCGCCGCCTCGAGGCGGCTCGACGGACGGCGTGACCGGACTCGAGCCGACGGTGCTCGTCGTCGACGACGAGCCGGCGATCCGGCTCCTCTGTCGCGTCAATCTCGAGCTGGACGGGTACGCGGTCGTCGAGGCGGCGTCCGTTGCCGAGGCCCGCGCCGCGCTCGCCGCAGGCGCCGTCGACGTCGTGCTCCTCGACCTGCACCTCGGCTCCGAGCAGAGCGGCGCGCTGATCGCCGAGCTGCACGCCCGGACGCCGCCGGTGCCGGTCGCGCTCGTGACCGGGTCGACCGACGCGGCCTCCGCGGCGCGGTCGGGCGCCGACGCCGTGCTGTCGAAGCCGTTCGCGATCGAGGATCTCGCGGCGACGGTGCGACGTCTCGTCGGAGACGCTCGCTAGGCTGCGCCGATGTCCGCGGTCGAGATCCGTTCCGCCTCGGAGTTCGAGGCGGAGCTCAGGCGCTACTCGTTCGAGCGCTCCGAGGAGTCCCGCGCCGTGCGCGTCGGCGAGAAGGACGTCTCCGAGCAGGCCGCGATCGTCGCCCGCTACGCGTACCTCTTCTCGCGCCGGGCAGATCGAGGCGCTGCGCGCGGAGGAGGCCGCGGCCTCGGGCGACGAGCGCGAGCGGCTGTACCGGCTGCGCAAGACCTGCGAGGGCGGGCTCATCTCGGCCCAGCTGGCCGAGCGGGCCGACGCCCTCGAGAACGCGATCCTCGGCACGCGCGTCGAGTTCCGCGGCGAGGAGATCACGCTGCGCACCGCGCAGGCGCGGCTCGCCGTGCTCGAGGCCTACGCCGACCGCGAGGAGCTCGGCGAGCTCGAGCGGACCGCGTCGGCGCGGCTGAACCCCGACCGCCTGGAGCTGATCACGGCGTGGGAGGACCTCGACGCCGAGATCTCGGGCGAGCCCGATCCGGTGGCGCGCAACGAGGAGGAGAAGGGCGATCTCCCTGCGGCGGCTCGAGCAGGCGCTCGTCGCCGCCGCCGACGAGACCGCCGGCGCGTACGGGCGCCTGCGCGACCGCTGGTTCGAGCGGCTGCTCGGCCCGGATCGCGACGAGCAGCCGACGAGCGCGCACTCCGCGTACATGCGCCGCCTCTCGCCGCTCGAGGCGACGTATACGCGGGAGCGCGCCGTCCCGGTCTGCCTCGCGAGCGCGAACGCGCTCGGCTTCGACCTGACCGCGATCCCGAACATCCGGCTCGACCTCGAGGATCGCCCGCAGAAGAACCCGCGCGCCTGCGTGATCGCCTCCGATCCGCCCGAGGTCGTCCACCTGATCACGCGCGCCCAGGGCGGCCTCCACGACTACCAGGCGTTCATGCACGAGGCCGGCCACGCGCTCCACTACGCCGGCGTCGACCCCAGGCTCCCGTACACGTTCCGGAAGATCTCGCGCGACCACGCGCTGACCGAGATCTACTCGTACATCTTCGAGGCGGTGACGCGGGAGCCGGGCTGGCACGCGCTCCACTTCGGCCTCTCCGACGCGCAGGCGGCCGAGAACGCCGAGGCGACCGTCTTCCTCGAGGCGCTCCTCTACCGCCGCTACACGGCGAAGCTCCGCTACGAGCTCGGGTTCTGGGACGCGTTCGCGCAGGAGCGGGGAAGCTCGCCGCGCGACTACGCCGAGCGGCTGACCGAGGCGACCGGGATCCGCTACGACCCGCGCAGCTACGTCTCCGACATGGACTCCGGCTTCTACTCGGCGGACTACCTCCGCGCGTGGATCCGCTCGGCCCAGCTGAAGGCGTACCTCGTGCGCGAGGTCGGGGAGGACTGGTGGCGCGACGGGCGCACCGGCGACTTCCTGCGCGACCTCTTCGCCGAGGGCACGCGGCCGACGAGCGAGGAGATCGCGGCGCGGCTCGGCTTCGATCCGCTCGACACGGCGCCGCTCGCCGCCGAGCTCTCGGCCGCGTAGCCGCCCTCAGGCCGCCGGCGGCGCGTTCTTCGTCAGCAGCGCGTGGATCTCGCGCGTGAGCGCGGCGACCTGCTCGGTCAGCTCCTTGTCCTGCGACGTCAGCGTCGTGTTCGACTGGAGCAGGTCGAGCAGCTTGTCCGTCTCGCCCTTCATCGACGTCTCGAGCTCCGTGTGGCGCGCGTCGACCCGCTCGGCCTCGACCTTGTCGCGGTCGGCCTGGCGCGTCTGGGCGAGCAGGATCAGCGGCGCGGCGTACGCGGCCTGGGTCGAGAAGATCAGGTTGAGCATGATGAACGGGTTCGGGTCCCAGTGGTGGATCAGCGCGATCGAGTTGAGCACGATCCACGCGATCACGATCAGCGTCTGGCCGCCGATGTACTTGGGCGTCCCGAAGAAGCGCGCGGTCTTCTCGGCGAAGCGCCCGAAGGTGTCCTCGCCGAAGGCGCCGTGGAGGTGATGCGGCGGCACGTGATGCGGCTTCGCGGCCAACTGCGCGTGAGGCTACGCCGGGCCCCGGATGACGGTTGCCCACCGAGCAGACGACGCCGCCCCGCGCGAGGTTTTCGCAGGCAGTCGGTCGTCACGCTCGTCGAGACCGGTGAAATCGTGAGCGACCGGTGGCCGGCCAACTCCGTTTGCGGCCGGTGAGCTTCCGGTTTGCAGACGACTTGCCCGGTGCGTCGGCCGTCCCCTATCACTCGGGACGAGCGGACGATGTCGAGCGGTCTCGGCGCTTCTACACCGACGTACTCGGTGGCAGGTGGTCTTCTCCGGAGAGCCGACCTATGCCGAGCTGTCCAACAGCTGGATCATCATCAATGTCGGGGAGGCCGACCGATGACAAGCCTGCGGTCACCCTGGAGACGCCGCGCGATCCCGATCGGGTGAGCAGCTTCCTCAATATCCGGGTCGAAGACATCGAGGCGGTGTACGCCGACTGGAGTGCCAGGGGCGCGCAGTTCCTGACGCCGCCGAAGCAGCACCAGTCGGAGATCCGTTGCTACATCCGCGACCCCGACGGTCATCTGATCGAAGTGGGGCAGACAACGGATCCGGACAGGGACTGGTCGCTCACTCACTGGCCGTCGAGCACGTTCGGTGGGGAGTCCGGGGAGGGCGGAGATCGCCGGCGAGGCCACGCGGGCTAGAGCTCGTTCGCGAGCGTGACCGGGAGCGTCGCGGTCGCCTTGTTGCCGGAGACGTCGGCGGCCTGCACGTCGAGGTGGTAGCGGCCGTCGGGGAGCGTCCGCGTGCTCCAGGTGTGCGCGAGGTAGAAGCGGTAGACGCCCGGCTTGTTCGGGTGGTTCTGGCGCGTGCCGGGCGCGTAGATCGTCGGGAAGAGCTTGCGGTCGAGCATCGTCCGGCGGAAGTCGACCGGCGCGTGCCAGGGGCGGACGACGGTGCCGCCGCGGCGGACGCGCCAGCGCAGCAGCGCGGGGGTGACCGGCATGTTCGTCCACGGGGCGGGCACCTTCAGCGGCGGCACGTCGTAGGCCTCGACGATCACGTCGACGGGGCCGAGGACCCGGTCGGGCGAGAGCTCCCGGCCGCGGCGGCTGAGGTGGATGCCGGCGATGCGCGGCGAGGTCGAGTCGGTCCACGGCGTGAGCGCGCCGGCGCGGAGCGGGTTCCGGTAGAGCTTGCGCTAGCGCTCGGCGAAGTGGACGTGTGCCCAGGGCGCCTCGACGTGCCCGAGCAGCTGGTGCTGCGCGACGCGCTCGAGGTGCGCGACGGCCGGCACGACGTGCCAGTAGCCGAAGTCGCGGCCGCCCGCGGTGAGGACGGAGAGCGAGCGGCCGCCCTCGAGGTGGACGGTGCCGGCCTCCACGGCGTAGACCGCGGTGCCGTCGGGCGCGGAGACGTCGATCCCGAAATGGAACGCGCGCGAGCTGCCGGAGATCCGCGGGTCGTTGAGGTACGCGCGCACGGGTGGGCGCGGTGGAACGGCTTCACCGGCCAGCAATACGGCTCGAGGCGGGCGGACATGGGCGTCATTGTGCGCCGCCGAACCGGCGGGAGCGCTCCCGGCCCTGACGTAGCCTGTCGCCGTGACGACGTGGGACGACCCGGCCGCCTGGTACGACGTCCTGAACCCGTGGGGGCCGAGCGACGACTTCTACCTCGAGCTCGTCCTGGGCGCCGAGCGCGTGCTCGACGTCGGCTGCGGCACCGGCGCGCTGCTGAAGCGGGCACGCGAGGCCGGACACAGCGGACGTCTGTGCGGGCTCGATCCCGATCCGGGGATGCTCGGGCAGGCGCGCACCCGGGCCGGCGTCGAGTGGGTGCTCGGCGACGCCGCGTCGGCGGCCTGGAGCCGGGAGTTCGACCTCGCCGTGATGACCGGCCATGCGTTCCAGGTGCTCGCCGCCGACGAGGAGCTGCGCCGGTCGTTGCGCGCGATCCGGGCCGCCCTCGTCGACGGTGGCCGCTTCGCGTTCGAGACTCGCCATCCGCAGGCACGGGCGTGGGAGGGGTGGAACGGCTCCTACGAGGTGTGGAACCCCGACGGCGACGCAGTGACCGTCTCCTACGAGGTGCACGACGTGACCGGCGACGTCGTCCGCGTCAGCGAGACGCTGTCGGGCCGCTGGTGGGCGGACGGCTACACCGAGCAGGGGCTGCTGCGGTTTCTTGCGCCCGATGGGCTCGGCGTGTTTCTGGACGAGGCCGGGTTCGCCGTGGAGGAGCAGTTCGGCGACTGGCACCGGGGCTTGCTCACGGACAGGAGCGAGGAGATCGTCACCGTCGCGCGCGTCCAGGCCGGGTACCGCAGCGACGGCTCGGTGCGCGATACTCCGGTGGTTGGCACGCGACGACGAGATGCGCATCGAGGAGATCCGGCGACTCTTCTCGGGGGTCAGCTACGTCATGCTCGGGCCGATCAACCCCGGCAAGGACGCCGAGACGAAGGCCCGTGTCGGCTGGGTCGCGCCGTACGCGCGGGAGAGCGCGCTGGCGGGTGTGGCTGCAGCGGGGCACGGCTGGACTGCGCTCGCGGCGGCGGAAGACGCCTGGGCGCAGTTCGAGGCGGAGTTCGGGCTGCCGCCGGCCACGGCCGAGTAGCCGGCGAGCGGCACCAACGATGAAGAAAACCTTCGCCGAGCCGGGGTTCTAGCGCGGCCAGCGCGGGATGCCGGAACGGCCCCACGAACGGCCGACGGCACGGCGGACCTGGCGCTTCGCAAGCGCAGACGGGCCCTTGCGGGCGGCGCGGCCCGTCGCGCTGAGGCGGGCGAGCTTGAAGAGCGATGACGTAAGACTCATGCGCGGGATCCTACTCCCGTTACGAGCGGGCCATCGAGCCGGCCTCTCTCCGCGTACCACCGGGGCATGCACGGGACGTGCAAACCCGGCATCCCCGACACGAAACGGCCCGCATGGTTGAGCCGAAGGCGGTCAACCACACGGGCCGTGAAGGCGCATACGGGATTCGAAGCTGCCTGCAAATAGGCTGTTTTTTCGCGCGAGGTCTGCACCGGGGTCTGCACCGTTCGCGCCTTCGCGGGCTCTCCTGGCGTGTCCGGGGGTACGCTGAGAGCCGTGGACGAGGTCGGCAAGGATCCGTTCCTCCAGTACCTCGAGGCGGCGCCGATCGACGACGAACCGGTCACACCTGAGGAGGAGGCCGCGATCGCCGAGGTCGAGGCCGATCGCCGCGCCGGGTCCCTACGGTTTCGTTCGAAGAGGTCAGGCGCCGCTACTCGTAGACGCCGGTTGCGTCAGAGCCGGCGGTCACACGTCGCTCGCGTGGGCGGAAGCTCGGCGTCGTCTCGTTCGGCTCGCGCTCGAACGCGGCCAGGCTGTCCTCGAGATACTCGACGCGCTCGCGCAGTTCGGCGAGTCGCGCTCGAGCTTCGATGGCCTCTGCCCGCGGGTCACGCCCGCCAACGCGTCCAGGGCTCGAGCGAGCCCGGAGCGGAGCTCCTCGACCGTCGAGTGACGCGGTGCAGTCGCCGTCGCCCGAGTGTACGTCCTCGCACTCGTACGGAAGCTGTGTGTACAATCGAGGCATGGCAAGGGTGAAGGAGCGCTGGGACTTCCGGGTAGAGCCGGAGACTGACCGCCTCGTGCGGCAGGCGGCGGCCACGTCACAGCGGACGCTGACCGACTTCGTCGTCGACGCCGCCGTGCTCGAGGCGGAGCGTTTGCTGGCGGACCGGACGGCGTTTGCGCTCCCCCCGGAGCAGTGGGAGAAGTTCGTCGAGCTGCTCGACTGCCCGCCGCGTGACAACCCCGGGCTCGAGAAGCTCTTCTCCGAGCCGAGCGTCTTCAGCAACACGTAGCCGTTGGCCTACCGGCCGCCCGAGCCGCTGGAGAAGCGCCACCGCCTCGAGGACTTCGATTGCGGCGAGCCGGCGCTCGACGACTGGCTCAAGCGGCACGCGCGCGGTGCGCACGCGTCCGGATCGGCGCGCGTTTTCGTGATCACGCTCGCGGACGGCGAGACGGTCGTCGGCTACTACGCGCTGGCGGCCGCGCAGGTCGCGCCCGAGGCTGCAACCGAGCGCGCGCTCAAAGGCCAGCCGCGAACGCGGCCGGTGCCGGCGGTTCTCCTCGCTCGGCTCGCTGTCGATCGGCAGCATCGGCGCGCCGGCCTCGGCCGGTCGCTACTCCAGGACGTCATGCTGCGTTGTCTCGACGCCGCCGAATCGATCGGTGCCCGCGTGTTGCTCGTCCATGCGAAACACGACACTGCGAAGGCGTGGTATCTGCAGTACGGATTCCAGGTGTCTCCAACCGATCCCCTGCACCTGCTGATGTTGCTGAAGGACACGAGGGCCTTCCTGGAGCGGCGCGGAGTCTCGTAGTTGAGCAGTTGAGCGACCAGAAGCCCGTCCGCAGGTTGCGCCGACTTCACCAGAGGAACGCCGCCTGGTTCGCGACGAGGTGAATCGCTCTTGGGTCAGGTGAGCAGTTCCGCGTAGTCGAGCTCGCGCTCGTCCGCGACGACGTGCGTGTATGTCCGCGCCGTGGTCACCAGGTCGTCGTGGCCGACGAGCTCGCCGATCCGTGCCCACGGCATCCCGCCGAGGTGGAGCAACGATACGCGCCGATGTCGGAGGTCGTGCGGCGAGAACGCAGGAACACCCGCGGCTGTGCACGCACGTGTCAGGGCCGTACGGAGACGCTCGCTTGTCACCTGCTCGAAGACTCGGCGATCCGGATGGCGGTCCTCGCGCGGACAGAGCTCGAGGACGGCGCCCAGCATTAGCGGTGGCGGGCTCACCCAGCGCGGTCGCCCAGTCTTGCTCGTCGCGATCCGCCAGCGGCCGCGCGGCTCGTCGACGTCGCCCCAGGTGAGAGCCTCGAGCTTCCAGCTCGCGCATCCCGGTGGCGTCGTGGTGCAGCGTGGGGAGCCGGTAGCGCCAGCGGGCCGGAAGAACCGCGCCCCGACCTGCTCCGCCGTCGGCGGCTGAACGTGCCGGCGCTTTTCCCGCGGCAGCTTGACCGTCAGGCGATCGCGGGCGGGATTCGGCTGCACGCGCGCATGGTCGAGAACCATCGCCAGGACGCTGACCGTCTTGCGGATCGTCTGCTTCTTGAGGCCGAGCTCGTGGAGCTCCGCCACGAGGTCGGCAACGGTCTGCGCGTCGAGCTCGTCGATCGGTCGATCTCCGATTCTCGGCAGGACGCGTCCGAGGGCGACGCGATAGGTCTGGAGCGTGCCCGCTGCGACGTCGACCCGGGAGGCCTGCCAGCGCTCCGCAATCTCGGCGAGCATGGCGGAGGCCGGACGCTCGTCGACGAGGCGGAGGTCGGGGACGCGCAGCGCCGCGAGCTCGCCCATCACCCACGCCTTCGGTGCGAGCGCCTCGCGCTGGTCGCGAACGAGCCGGCGTAGCGCGGCATGCTCTCGCGACCGCCGAGCCGGTACATAGACGCGGTAGCGGCTGCGCCGACCGGCAGTCGGCCGCGTCGTGATCCAGGCGCTAGCCACTGTTCGATCTCATCGGGCGCACCCGATCGTCGCGGAACGTGTGGTGCTCGACAAGCTCGAGGTACTCCTCCGCGCGGATCAGCGGTCGCGAGTAGCCGGGCAGGGCGACGACGGGCAAGGCGCGGAAGACGGCGTCCACGGCGCGGCGTTCGAGTCCGAGCTCCCTGAGATGCGTGCGGTTGAGGAGCGCGCCCGGCGTCCAGAGCAGCTCCGCGGCGGCAGGGTGACGACGAGCTGCGGTGTCCTGCTCGAGCTGTCGGCTTTGCTCCTCGCCTTTCGCCGGTGGCGACGTCTCCGGCCGTTGGACCGCGAGCTCCAGCTGGTGCGCGTCGACGTTCCGCGCCATCGATGGAATGTATCAGATCAGTCAGCGGAGCGCGTTTGCGCAGAGACGTCGGTAGGATCTGGGTGTGACGAGTGGGACGTTGATGCGGCAGGCGCGGACGCGGGCGGGGTTGTCGCAGGTGGAGTTGGCGGAGCGCTCGGGGAAGGATCGGGCGCAGATCGCTCGCTGGGAGCGCGACGTGGTGACGCCGAGCCTGGAGACGCTGCGGGAGGTGCTGCAGGCCTGCGGCTTCGACCTCGATCTGCAGTTGGTGCTCTACCAGCCGCCGGATGCGAGCGAGGATGCTCGGTTGCGAGAGGAGATGCGCAAGACGCCGCAGGAGCGGCTGCTTGCGATGCTCGAGGAGCGGCGGCGGCGGGCGTGATGGCCGAGCAGGCGGACCGCTTCGACCCCGTATGCGCTGCTGGAGGCGCTGGAGCGGCATCGGGTCTCCTACGTCGTGATCGGGGCGCTGGGGCGGGTGCTGCACGGCTCCGGCGAGGTGACCGACGGCCTCGACATCTGCCCCTCGCTGCACGAAGAGAGTTTGCGCCGGCTCGAGCTCGCCCTCGAGGACCTCGACGCCCAGACCAGGGACGGCAAGCAGGCGCGGGCGGAGCGCGATCTGGTCGGCCGGCCCGTGCTCGAGCTCGCCACGGATGCAGGCGAGCTGAAGCTGGTGCCCGAGCCGGCGGGGACCCACGGCTATGACGATCTGCGCCGCCGCGCTCGCCAGCAGCCGCTCGGCAAGGGGCTGTGGCCGCGGGTCGCCTCGGTCGACGACCATGCCCGCATGCTCGCCGTCATGGCGCGCGAGCAGGACCGGCTGCCGCTGCAGCGGATGCAGCGCGCGATCGAGCTCGGCCGCGAGCGCAGCCGCGGCCTCAGCATCGAACGCTAGCCCGGCCGCCTGGCTCGACTCCTGGCGTACAGCAACTATCAGCCTCGATAGCCAGCGAGACACAGATGCACCCAGGTGCAAAACCGTCCCACCATTCGTGTACGCTTGTACGCCATGTCGCGCCGCCGCCAGCAACGCCGCGTCGACAAGGCTCGCCGCCACCTCCAGCCGACCCAAGAAGCGAGCGGACGAGTCGATGGGCCGCCGGCGGCCTCCCGCCGCCGTCGCGGATGGTCGTGCGCGAGGCCAGCCACGTTGAACGACTCGCCTACACCCGCAGCCAGGCCGCGCAGGCGCTCGGCGTCAGCCGCTCCACCCTCGGCCGTCTGCTCCCCTACCTCGAGACGATCGAGCTCCCTGGGTCACCAGCCTGATCCCCGTCGACGAGCTCGAGCGACTGGCCGTCGAGCGGCGACGGACGGCACGGCTGCGGCTCCAGCCGGCGACGCGGGGACGCAGACCCACCGTCCCACCCGAGGTGGCGAAGCGCATTCGTGACGAACGCGGCAAGGGTCGGACCCTCCGCCGGATCGCCGACGACCTCAACATCCAGCGCATCCCGACCTCCCACGGCGGCGAGAAGTGGTGGCCGTCGACCGTGCGCGCAGTTCTCCAGCGGAGAGCCTGAGCCAAAGGCCCAGCGGCGATGACCCGCCGCGGCGATGGAGCGGAAAGGGCCGTCCTCAGCCGGAGGCTGCGGGAAAGCCGCTATGTCCGCCGAGCTCGTTCGAGCGCCGTGTCGAGGCCGTCGCCGAGGAGGTTGATGCAGCAGAGGGCGAGGACGAGCGCGACCATTGGCGTCACCCACGTCCACCAGCCGAGCGGGTCGTACGGGCCGATGCCGTTCATGGTGGCCTCGCCGATCAGGTTGCCGAGCGTCGGCCGCGCGATGGAGCGGACGCCGTAGCCGAAGAATTCGGCCGTCGCCTCGACGAGCACGATCTGCCCGACGAGCGCGGTGGCGCTGATCACGAGCACGCCCGCGGCGTTCGGAAGCACGTGGCGGAGCAGGATGCGGCGGTTCGAGGCGCCGAGCGCGCGGGCGGCCTCCACGTATTCCTCCACCGCGAGCGAGGCCACGCGCGCGCGGAACACGCGCGCGGCGAACGGCCACATCGCCAGCGAGAAGACCGCCGTCGCCTCCAGACGGTGACCGGACGGAGCCAGACGAACGCGGCGATCAGGATCACGAGCACGGGGAAGCCGGTGACGAGGTCGGCGAGCCGCATCAGGAGCGCGTCGAGCCAGCCGCCGCGTAGCCCGGCGAGGCTGCCTGCGGTGAGACCGAGCAGCGCCGCGACAAGGCCGCCGACGACGGCCGTCTGCTCGGAGTAGTGGAGCCCCCAGAGCGTCCGGTCGAGCGTGTCGCGGCCGATGTCGTCGGTGCCCAGCAGATGTCCGCCCGCGAGCGTTGGTCCGTGGTTGTGCCAGCGCGACGCGAGGTCGATCCAGTTCCAGCCGTGCGGCGCGAGCACCGGCGCGAGCGCACCTACCAGGAAGAGCGCGAGGAGCGCCGTGAAGGCGGCGAGCGTCAGTGTTGCCGGACGAGCCGCCGGGCCGCCATGCGCCAGTAGCCGCGGCGGACGAGCGGCTACTCGCCGGCGGTCAGCTGCTCGGTGCGCGCCTCCACCGCGCTCATCGCCCGGGCCGAACCCGCGGGTCGAGCGAGAAGATGGTCACGTCGGCGAGAAGTGACGACGCGTGCACGAGCAGCGCCGTGAGAAGCAGCAGCGGCTCGATCGAGTACGTGTCGATGCTGCCGAAGTCGACCGGGAACTCGCTCACGAACACCGTCCCGAGCCCGTTAGCTTGAAGAGGTAGTCCACTGCCATCGCGGAGCCGAGGATGGCGCCGAGGTCGGCGAGCAGCGCACCCACGAAGGTGACGAGCGATGCCCGTAGCGCGTGGCGGACGAGCACGCGCCGCTCCGGCAAGCCCTTTGAGCGGGCAGTCGTGACATACGGCCGCGCAAGCTCGCCGAGAAGCGCGGAGCGCAGGTAACGGCGCGTGCAGCCCGACGAACCCGATCGCGAGCGTCAACGCCGGCAGCGTCACGTAGCGCGCGACGTTCAGCACGTACCGGACACCGGTGCCCGCCGAGGGGCAGGGCGTGAGGAGGCCGGCGTTCACGCCGACGCCGGTCGGGCACGAGCCCGGCCACCCCGCGAGCGGAAAGGGCCCGATCCCGCGCGAGCCGCCCGTCTTGAAGACGAGCAGCTGGACGAGCAGCGCGAGCAGGAACGCCGGCACCGCCCAGGCGAGGTAGGAGACGGCGCGCAGCAGCAGGTCGAAGGTGGAGCCGCGCCGCTCGCGGCCGCGAGCGCGAAGCCGGTGCCGAGCAGGACGCCAAGGACGAGCGTGAGCCCGAGGAGCACGGCCGTGTGCCCGAGCGCGTCGAGCATCGTCGTCTGGAGCGAGAAGTTCAGCCGCGACGGCGCCGGCCGGGTCAGCACGTCAAGGCTTCGCCCACCCGGAGGCCGCGCACCCACGTCCAGTACTGCGAGAGGAGCGATGGGTGCGGCGCGCCCGGCGTCTGCTGCTGCCAGGCGAAGAAGCAGAAGCTCCCGAGTGAGAGCGCCGCGAGCACGAGCATCCCGAGCAGCAGGCGTCGTCCGAGGAAGGCCGCCACGCGCCGAGACTAGCTCGTGCAGGTGCGGGAGATGTAAGCGGTCACGTGTTTCGGCGACCACTGCACGAACGCGACCGGCCGGTGCTTCCGGGCCATGCGCACCGCGAGCAGCGCGGACTGCGGCTTGCCGGAGGAGTCGAGGTGCAGCCTCACGCGAACCAGGACGCGCCCGGGCAGGAGACAGCGGCCGTTGAAGCCGCCGTAGTCGCCCGCCGCATACGTTCCTTCCAGCGGCAGGCCCGCGCGCGCGAGCGGGACGTTCACGCGGACGTTGCGGCAACTCGAGCCGGTCAGGTTGAACCCCTTGAAGCGGGTGTCGAGCCAGACCAGCTGCGTCGCCCCTCCGGTCCCGAGGTCGACCACCGAGTAGTGGAAGACCGGCGACTTCGGAAACGCGTTCAGCCAGAAGCCGTGCACGCCGCCCATTACCTGCGTCGTGCAGGAGACGGTCCGGTCGACGGTGGCGCCGCCGCCGCGGAGCGAGGCGACAACCGCGGCCGGCGCGGCGACGACCGCGACCACCGCGAGCGCGGCTCGCGGTCCAGCGCCAGCGCCGCGCGCTCCGGCGGTCCTGCTCCTGCAACCGCCCGCGCAGTTCGTCGAAGAAGCGCGGCGGCTCCGGTGGCACCGAAAGCTCGCGTAGCCGTTCGCGCAGGTCGGTCTCAGGCATCGCGCACCCCTTCAGCGACGAGCGCCTCCCGGAAGCGCGCCCGCGCGTGGTTGAGCCGCGACGCGACCGTGCCGCGCCGGATGCCGAGCACGCTCGCCGCCGACTCGTAATCGAGGCCGAGCAGTTCGACGAGCAGCAAGACGCCGCGGTCCTGCGCCGAGAGCCGCGCGAAGGCGCGGTCGACGTCGAGCCGCTCGTAACGCTCCTCGGCCTGCGCGTGGAGCGGCTCCACGTCGGCTGTCGGCGCCTCGGGCCGGCGCCGGGCGCGCCGCAGCTCGTCGAGGCAGCAGCGGAAGACGACGCGCGTGAGCCAGGTCGCCTCGTGCGCCTCGTTCGCGAAGCGCCGCGGCAACCGCCGATACGCCTTTAGGTACGCCTCCTGGAGCACGTCGTCGACGCGCGCCGGGTCGTCGAGCATCCCGGCCGCAACGCGGCGCAGACGCAGGTGATGGCGCTGCACGATCCGCTCGAAGCGCCCACGCGCGTCCGGAACGAACCCTTCGTGCCTCTGCCCCTCCGGTCGCGCCAAGCGCTCGGCCAGGTACGAAAGCTCGACGCTCATCACCAAGGTATACGCCAGGCGGCGCCGGATCGTTCACGCAGACGCTAGTGCCGCCTGTGCGGAAGCAGCCGCGTCCGCGAGCGTCCTCTCACGCGACATAGGTCCTCTCACGCGACCAAAAGGAGCGCCGGATGAGGCTCGCTCGAGGTCTGCACCGGGGTCTGCACGCGATGCACATCCGCGACCCGCATGTCACAAACGTCCCGCATGGTTGAGCCAAATGCGGGAGAGTTTGTGACTCAGAAAGGCGCATACGGGATTCGAACCCGTGCCGCCGCCGTGAGAGGGCGGTGTCCTAGGCCACTAGACGAATGCGCCCGGTAGAACGGCGCGTAGTGTAGCGAGCCGTCGCGCGCGGGCGTCAGGCGGTCACGCGCCGCGCCGGGCCGCGAAGACGCCGATCCCGACCGCACCGACGGCGGCTGCGGCGCCGACGACCGTCCACGGGAGGCCGCTCCCGGCCGGCGCGTCGGCGATCGCCACCACGATCGTCGAGGCCGCGAGCCCCGCGAGAACGAGCGCGCCGAGAGCGAGCGCCCGCCGGCGCACGACGGCGTCCTCCGCGGCGATCTTCCAGCGCTCGTCGAGCGACCAGGCGGCGAGCTCGCCGCAGAGCGAGCAGTCCGACCGCGACGAGTGGCGCGCCCTGGTCGACGGCGTGCCCGCCGGCGACGAGCGAGATCCCGTACGCGCCCCCGAGCGGCACGAGCGCCCACGGCAGCAGCTCGTCCAGCGCCCGCACGAGCACGACCGCGAGCGCGAGCGCGCCGATCCCGCCGATCGTCAGCACGAGCCCCGCGAGCGCGCCCGTCCGCGACGCCGCGTACGCGAGCACCGCCGCGTACGCGAGCGCCGACGCCGAGCGCCAGCGCTAGACGCGCACGGGCCTGGCGAAGCGCCTGAATGCCGCCACCTCCTCCAGCGGGGCGTTCAACGGGACACCCTCGCGCCACTCGACCACCGGCACGCCCGCCCGCTCGTACCGGGCCCGGAGCGTCTCGCGCGACAGCCGCCACAGCCGGTACGCGAGCCGGGCGAGCTCGTCGGTGCCCGGCTGTACGAACGGGACGGGGGAGACCTCGACGACGACGAGGTCGAAGCCGCGCGCCCGCAGGTCGAGGAGCGCCGCCGCCGAGCGGGCGTCGAGTAGCGGCGTCAGCGCCAGGACGAGCGCCTTCGGCGGCAGCGTCCGCGGCGGCAGCACGTCGACGTTCTTCGCCGCGAAGCTGAGGACGATGTCCGTCTGCAGCAGCGAGTCGACGATCTTGTAGAGCTGGAGCGTCCCCGACGCGGGCACGAGCCACGAGAGGTAGCCGCCGAAGCTCACGAGCCCGACCCGGTCCTTCCGGCGCAGGTACCGGTGCGCGAGCGAGGCCGCCGCGCGCACCGCGAGGTCGTGGGTGCCGCGGCCGTCGTGGCGCACCTCGGCGAACGTGTCGAGGAAGAGGACGACGTCGGTGTTCCGCTCCGGATGCTGCTCGTTCACCCAGAGGTCGCCGCGCCGCGCGCTCGCGCGCCAGTTGATCCGCCGGACGCGGTCGCCCGGCGCCCACTCGCGCACGTCCGCGAACTCGATCCCCTCGCCCTTCGTCCGCGAGACCTGGTTGCCGACGAACACCTGCGTCTCGAACGGCGGCAGCAGCGCGTGCAGCGTCTCGACCGACGGATAGACGCGCAGCGGCTCGCGGCCCTCGGGCTGGAGCTCCCAGGCGTGGAAGCCGAGCGCGTCGCGCACGCGCAAGAGCGGCGCCGAGAGCCCGAACGCGCCCCAGCGGTCGCAGCGGACGCGGCGTCTCGAGCGTGCGCGGCTCGCCGGCGGCGAGCGCGACCGCGCGCGGGTTCGGCCCGACGGCCGAGAGCTCGCCCGGGAGCTGCAGCAGCACGTCGACCCGGTCGGCGCCGTCCGCGGCGGCGAGCTCGAGCGTCGCGACGGCCTCGTCGCCCTCGAGCGCCCGCTCGCGGTCGACCGCGAACGCGCGCCTCGATCGCTCGGCTCGCGACCGAGCGCGGCGCCCACCGCCGCGGCGAGCGCGAACGGCGCGGCGAGCGCGACGAGCTCGATCCGGCCGAGCGCGAGCCCGGCGAGGAGTCCGGCCGCCGCGAGGCCGGCGTACCCGGCGAGCCGCGGCGAGACGCGGTGGGTCATCCGCCGGCGGTGTCTTCCGCGGGCGGCGTCGGCACCGACTCGAGCGCTTCGAGCACGACGTCCTCGCCGCGGACCCGCTGCACCCACAGCTCCGGCCGCAGCGTCAGCCGGTGGGCGAGCGCCGGCACCGCGACCGCCTTCACGTCCTCCGGGATCACGAAGTCGCGCCCCGCGAGCGCCGCCTTCGCCCGCGACAGCTTCAGGAGCGCGAGGCTGCCGCGCGGGCTCGCACCCACCGCGAGGCGGCGCGAGGCTGCGGGTCGCCGCGACGACGTCGACGACGTAGCCCTCGATCGACGGGGACACGTGCACCTGCTCGAGCGCGTTCTGCATCGCGACGAGCGACGGCGCGTCCACGACCGGCTCGAGCTCCACCTCGTCGACGCCGCGGTCGAGCCGCCGCGACAGCATCTCGATCTCGTGCTCGCGCGCCGGGTAGCCGATCCGCAGGCGCACGAGGAAGCGGTCGAGCTGCGCCTCGGGCAGCGGGTACGTGCCCTCGTACTCGATCGGGTTCTGCGTCGCGAGCACGAGGAACGGCGCCTCGAGCGGGTGCGTGTCGTTCTCCATCGTCACCTGGCGCTCCTGCATCGCCTCGAGCAGCGCCGCCTGCGTCTTCGGCGGGGCGCGGTTGATCTCGTCGGCGAGGAGGAGGTTCGCGAAGATCGGCCCGGGCCGGAACTCGAACTCGGCCGCTGCGCTGGTTGAAGATCGAGGAGCCCGTCACGTCGGAGGGCATCAGGTCGGGCGTGAACTGGATGCGCGAGAACCGGAGCGAGCTCGCCTGGGCGAACGAGCGCGCGAGCAGCGTCTTCGCGAGGCCCGGGTAGTCCTCGAGCAGGACGTGCCCGTCGGAGAGGAGCGCGAGCAGGACGAGCTCGAGCGCGTCGCGCTTGCCGACGACGGCCTTCTCGACCTCGTCGAGGATCGCCGCCGACCGGGTCGCGGAGCTCGCCGAGCTCCATCACAGCCGCTCCAGCGTGTCGACGAGCGCGCCGATCCGGGCGAGCGGCAGCCCGGGTGCGATGCGGTCCTCGGGCTCGGGCCGGTCGGGGCGCAGCAGCTCCCACGCCTCGTCGCCGAGCAGCGCGCGCGCCCGCTCGGGCCGCCGGTCGAGCTCGACGTCGTGGTTCGCGGCGAGGCGGGTCGCCGCGGCGTCGCGCAGGATCGGGAGCAGGCGGCGGTGCAGGTGGCCCGCGCTCGAGACGCCGAGCAGCAGCTCGCGCTCGATGCGGATCAGCTCCGGCGGGCGCTGCGGCCGCTCGACGCGCTCGCGCAGCGCGTGCTCCAGGCGGGACGCCGCGTGCCGCTCGTCCGGCCGGCCCGCCACGCGGGTGAGCGAGGCGAGCGCGATCGCGGCGAGCACGATCACGTAGGCGGCGACGATCCGCTCGGCGGGGAGCGGCCGGACGCCGAGCAGCGATCGACGAGCGCGAGGGTCGCGACGAGGACGGCGCCGGCGATCCTCCGTCCTTCCCTCACGCGGCCACCGTGGGCGCCGGCGCGCGCAGCTCGTCGCGTACGGCGACGAGGGCGTCGATCGCGTCGTCCCTCATCTGCGGCTCCGGCTCATGCTGGCTGAACTTTGCCCATTCGAACAGGTCGGTGAGGCGGCGCACCGCGCCGGCGCTCGTCTCCAGCTCGAGCAGCGCGCGCTCGAGGTACTCGAGCGGCGCCTCCGCCGGGCGCCGCGGCAGGCCGGCCCCGGCGAGGGCGCGCTCCATCCGCGCATACGCGGCGATGATCGCCTTGCGGAGATCCGGCTCGGCGCGGAGGTCGTCGAGCGACTCGTCGAGGGCGAGCGACACCGCCTGCTGCGACGCGCGCCACCGCCGCGGCTCCGCGGCCGCAGGCGCGAGCGGGACGCGGCCGCGGCGACGCCCGCGGCGGCGAGCAGGGCGAGCACGACCGCGACCTCGTCCCAGCGCAGCCGGGCGCCGCGCCGCCCTTGCGGCGAGACGGTCGGGAGCGGCTTCGCCGACCGTCCCTGCTGGGCCGGCGGGGGGTGCTGCTCGAGCCGGCGCAGCGCCTTCTCGAAGCCGCTGTGGAAGAGAAGCCACGCGATCGCCGCCGCGCCGACGACGGCGAGCGTCGAGCTGAGGTAGCGGCGGCCGGCTCGAGGGAAGCGGGCTCCTGGCGGGCCTCGCGACCACGAGCGTCCAGAGTGCGACGAGGGCGACGCCGGCCGCGACGAGGACGATCGTCGTGAAGACGTAGTCGAAGAAGCCGGCCGTCGGCCCCTGGCCCGAGCCGCCGCCGCCGAGCGGTCGCCCACGGGTCGCGACCGCGGCGAGCACGAGCAGGGCGGTGACCGCGAGACCGAGCGGAACGAGCCTGCGCCGGTGCACGCGCACAGTCTGTCAGCCGCGGGTTCCGGTGCTCCGTAGATGGCCGCAGGGGCCTTCGGCGGGGACGCGGATGACGCCCGAGCCCCCACCGGCGAGCATGGTCGCAAAGGAGGCACGGTTGTCGGCGGTAACGACGCAGGGAGTCGCCTCTGCGCCACGTCGAAGACGGCGGCAGGCACCTGAGACGCCTGCGCTGCTACTTCGGGGCTGGCGTCCGCAACGCGTGCTGCGGCCGGACGAGGAACGGGATCTGGCCCGGCTCGTGGCCGAGGGTGACGAGCGGGCGCGCGCCGCGCTGATCGAGGCGAACCTGCGGCTCGTCGTCGCGATGGCGCGCCGCTACCAGGGACTCGGCCTCGCGTTCCCCGACCTCGTGCAGGAGGGAACCGTCGGGCTGATCCAGGCGGTCGACCGCTTCGACTGGCGGCGCGGCCGCCGCTTCTCGACCTACGCCGCCTGGTGGATCCGGCAGGCGATCCGGCGGGCGCTCACGAACGACTCGCGCACGATCCGGCTGCCGAGCCGGCTCGTGGCGAAGCAGCTCGCGACGCGCCGTGCAGCCGCCACGCTCCAGGCCGGTCTCGGCCGCCCGGCGACGATCGCCGAGATCGCGGACGCGACGGGCTACGACCGCGCGGCGGTCGAGAGCGCCGAGCTGGCGCCGATCGCTCCGGCGTCGCTCAACGAGACGGTGGGCGGCGAGGAGGGCGGCGCGCAGCTCCTCGAGCTCGTCGCCGACGCGACCGCGCGCGACCCGTCCGACGAGACCGAGCAGGCCGCACGCGACGCCGCGATCCGCTCGGCGGTCGCCGAGCTGCGCCCGCGCGAGCGCGAGATCGTGGTCAGCCATTTCGGCCTCGACTGCGAGCCGCACACGCTCGAGCAGATCGCCCACGAGCTGCAGCTGGCGCCCGAGCGGGTCCGCCAGATCGAGCAGCACGCGCTCGCCTCGCTCGCGCGGCGGATCACGCTCTAGCGTCCGCCCTCAGCTGCGACGGCGGTCGGCGAACGCCGGGCGGTGGTCCGACGTCGCGCTGCCGCCGGTCGTGCGCCTCGGGGCCCGGCACGAAGTACGTCTCGTGGCCGTGGAGCCAGCGCACGCGGTAGACCTCGGCGGTCTCGGCGGCGACCACCTGGAGGATCTCGGCGAGCGAGTCGGCGACGGCGCTGTGACCGCTGCGCGTCACGACGATCCGCTGACCCGGCCTGAAACGAGGACCGGCGACGGGCTGAACCATGCTTCCGCCCTGCTCGAACGACCTGGTCCCATGGTTGCACGCCACGGGCGCACGTCAAGTCGCGGGCTCGGCGGCTACGTGCTCCGGCGGCGCACGGCCCGGACGAGCGCCACGGCGGCGAGCACGCCGCCGGCGAGCCCGGCGAGCCTGCGCCTGTCGCCCGTACCCGCGCGCAGGTCGGCGAGCGCCTCGGCGAGCTGTTCCCGCTCGGCCGCGATCTCCCGGCGGATCTCCGCGTCGGTGCGGCGGTCACTCGGCATGGGTTCTCCTCAGGAGCTGCTTCGTGAGGCGTGCCTCCTCGAGCGCCTGCTCCGGCTTCAGCGGCGCGCCGCGGCGGAAGAGGCCGACCGAGACGGCCGACGAGGACGAGCACGAGCAGGAGCGTGGCCGCGAACACGATCAGGAGCGCGAGCCAGAGGGCGACGACGAGCGCGAGCGCCGCGGCGGCCGCGGCGAGCCCGGCCGCGAGCGCGAACGGCAGCAGGACGACCGCGGCGACGGCGACGCCCGCGCCGGCGCCCATGGAGGCGCTCTTGCGCTTCAGCTCGGAGCGCGCGAGCTCCCGCTCGAGCCGCGCGACCGCACTGGCGTGCGCCGCGACGCGCCGCGCCGAGGAGCGGATCCCGCGTGTCCGACGGCTGCGAGGCGAGGTCTGGCATCACGGAGAGCCTACGACAAGGCTCGCGCCGAGGCGTTCCCGCGCATCGGGAAATACACGAGTCGGCCGTGGATCGACTACCGAGTCATGCCGCCGCGACCGACCTGCGCGGGCGCGGCTCGCGATGCCGGGCCTCCGAGGTAAGAAGGGCGCCGACGGGGGAAACACGGTTTCCCCCGTGAAGCGAGCGACCCGGCAGAGCCGGGTCGCTAAGCGTAACTGCGGGGCAGGGACTCGAACCCCAACTTCCTGATCCAGAGTCAGGCGTCCTACCATTAGACGACCCCGCAACGGGTCGACGCGCATTTTAGCCGCGCCGTTTCCGGGTGATCGGCCGCTCGGCGGGCCTGTAGCGGCAGCGCCTCAGATCTCGATGCGGTACATCGGCACGAGGCGCCGCTCGGTCTCCGTGTCGATGTGGGCGACCACCTCGACGTACGGCTCGAGGCCGGAGCCGCGCAGCTTCGCCTTCAGCAGGCCGTCCACCTGGAAGATCCCGGAGCTGTTGTTCATCAGGATCTCGATCCGGATCGGGCGCTCCTCGCCGTCGGTGATCGTCACGTCCTCGATCGCGGCCGCCGAGAGCGAGTGCATCGAGACGCGGCCCTTCTCGAACGGGATCCGCGAGCGGCCCTTCGCCATGTCGAGCGCGTCCGCGACCCGGATGATCCCCGCCTCGAGCGTGAACGGCTGACCGTCGGCGCGGTGGCTGATGATCGCCTGCAGCACCTCGGAGACGATCACCGTGCGGTCGGGCTCGTCGTAGAGGCCGTCGAGCAGCTCGCGCAGCTTCGGCTCGGCGAGGAAGAGCGAGAAGTCCTCGTGGCCGTGCCGGTGGATCGACATGCCCGTGTCGTGCAGCAGCGCCGCCAGCGTCACGACGATCTCCGCCTCGTCGCTCGTCAGCCCGTAGTCGTGCACCATCGCCGGCTCGACGCCGTGCTTCGTGAGCTGGCGCAGCAGCTTGAGCGCGATGTTCGTGACGATCTGGATGTGCACCCAGGAGTGGTCGTTGATCTCCATCCGGGCGACCGCGTTCACGTTCGAGACGTGCCACCAGGCCTTGAGCTGGTCGTCCGCGTTCACGCGCTCGATCAGCGTGCGCAGCGTGCGGTTGCCGCGCGTCGGAACGCGGATCCGCATCCGCGCGACCGCCTCGGTGGGAGAGAGGCGAGCCTCCTCCTCGGCCTCCGCGGGGATCGGCTCCGCGAGCTCCTCGTCGATCTCGTCGTGCTCGTCGGCCACGAGCCGGAGTCTACGCGGGCAGGACGGCGCCGGCCCGGCTCGGTGAGCCGGTAGTAGAGGACGGTCAGCACCTGCGCCTCGTACGGGACGGTGAGCGCGCCCGCGACCGCCGTGCCGGCCCAGGTGGCGCCGAACCGGGGCAGGAAGCGGAAGATCTCCGTGATCGCGACCCCGCCGACGCCCGTGATCACGTTCGCCACGACGACGAGCGCGAGCACGCGTCCCGTCTGGCCGGTGACGAGCTGCGACGAGCGTCCGAACGCCTCGCGGACGCCGCGGCCCTCGATCATCACGAGCGGCACGACGAGCGCCCAGCGCGCGACGAGGATCAGGCCGGGCACGACGAACGCGAGCAGGCCGACCGCGACGCCGAGCCCGTACAGGAGCGAGGCGCCGACGAGCGTGCCGAGCCGGCCGCGGCTGCGGTTCGTGTAGGTGCGGACGTCCGCGAGCGGGCGTCGCTCGTGGAGGTCGCGGACGGCCTCGACGAGCGCGCCCTGCACGAGCAGGCCGCCGACGAGGCTGAGCACGAGCGAGACGAGGAGCGCGCCCGTCCTCCCGCTGCGGTCGGCGAGCGCGCTCGCCAGGCCGACGACGACGAACACCGCGCCCGCGACGAGGACGGAGCGCCGGAACAGGCGCCGGTAGATGGCGAGCGCGTCGGAGAGAACAGCCGAGATCACGCGCCGCACTCTACGAATCTAGGCGGCGGCCCAGTCGCCGTACAGGCTCGTGTAGAGGCCGCGGGCGGCGAGGAGCTCCTCGTGGGAGCCCTGCTCGACGATCCGGCCGTGCTCGAGGACGACGATCAGGTCGGCGTCGCGGATCGTCGAGAGGCGGTGCGCGATGATGAACGCCGTCCGGTCGGCGAGCAGCACCCGGAGCGCCTCCTCGATCTTCTGCTCGGTGCCGATGTCGACCGACGAGGTCGCCTCGTCGAGGACGAGGATCCGCGGGTCGGCCAGGAGCGCCCGCGCGAACGCGACGAGCTGGCGCTGCCCGAGCGAGAGCCGCGACCCGCGCTCGCCGAGCTGCGTCTCGTAGCCGTCCTCGAGCCGGAGCACGAACTCGTGCGCGCCGACGGTCTGGGCGGCGCGGACGATCTCCTCCGGGGACGCGTCCGGCCGGCCGAACGCGATGTTCTCGGCGACGGTGCCGGCGAACAGGAACCCCTCCTGCGGCACGACGCCGAGCTGCGCCCGCAGCGAGCGCTGCCGCACGTCGTTCAGGTCGGCCCCGTCGACGGTGATGCGGCCGTGCGTCGGCTCGTAGAAGCGCGCGAGCAGCTTCGCGATCGTCGACTTGCCGGCGCCGGTGTGCCCGACGAGCGCCACCGTCGTCCCGGCGGGCACGTCGAGGTCGAGCCCGTGCAGCACCTCCTCGCCGCGCCCGTACGAGAAGCGGACGCCCTCGAAGCGGACGTGGCCGTCGATCCGGGCGAGGTCGAGCGCCCCGGGCCGGTCCTCGACCTCGGGCGTCTCGTCGAGGACGCCGAGGATCTTGTCGAGCGCGGCCGCCGCGGAGAGGAACGAGTTGTAGAGCTGCGACAGCTGCTGGACGGGGTCGAAGAAGTTCTGGACGTAGAGCATGAACGCGAACAGCGTCCCGAGCGAGATCGAGCCCGCGAAGTAGAGGTGGCCGCCGTAGCCGAGGACGACCGCGAGCGCGACCGTCGAGAGCAGGTCGACGAACGGGAAGTAGATCCCGTTCAGGAGGACGGTCTGCATGTTCGACTCGCGGTAGCGCTCGGCGACCTCGCGGAAGTTCTGCTTCGCGGCGTCCTCGCGCGTGAACGACTGGAGGACGCGCATGCCGGCGATGTCCTCGGCGAGCGTCGCGGTGACGAGGCCGAGCCGTTCCCGCACGGCCGCGTACGCGCGCGAGGAGCGCGTCCGGAAGACCGCGGTCGCGAGGCTCATCAGCGGGATCACCGCGCAGGTCGCGAGCGCGAGCCGCCAGTCGAGGACGAACAGCAGGATCGCGGTGCCGGTGAGCGTGAGCGAGCTCTGGACGAGCGTCGTCACGCCGTCGGTGACGAGCTGGTCGATCGCCTCGACGTCGTTCGTCAGCCGGCTGATGATCACGCCCGCCTTCGTGCGCTCGTAGAAGCCGAGCGAGAGCCGCTGCAGGTGCTCGAAGAGGCCGGTGCGCAGGTCGGCGAGGATCCGCTCCCCGACCCAGCCGGTGAAGTACGTCTCCACGTAGGTCATGCCCCAGCCGGCGAGGCCGGCGGCGACGAAGACGCCGACGATCAGCCAGAGCCGCCTGCCGGCGTCGCCGTGGACGGCGTCGTCGAGGGCGAGCTTCGCGAGGTACGGCGGCGCGAGCGCGGTTGCGGTCGCGGTCAGGAGCGAGAAGACGGACAGGCCCGTGCGCAGCCGGTACGGCGTCGTCAGGCGCCAGAGCGTCCCGATCCGCCGCCGCGTCTGCCGCCACGACCAGTCCTGGACCTCCGCGCCGCGCTCGCTGCGTCAGATGCGACTCCCGCCTGATGGACCCTCACGCGACCTCCTCCACGCCGGCGCGCGCCTCGACCGCCTCGGTGAACTGGCGCTCGAGCAGGCCGTGCTCGCGGATCTCGCGGTAGACGGGGCTCGTGCGGGCGAGCTCCTCGTGGCGTGCCGCGGGCGGCGACGCGGCCTTCGTCGAGGACGACGATCTCGTCGGCGAGCGCGATCGTGGAGAGCCGGTGCGCGACGATCAGGGTCGTCCGGTCGCGCATCGCCTCGCGCAGGCCCTCGCGGATCCTCGCCTCGGTCGTCGCGTCGACCGACGCGGTCGCGTCGTCGAGGATGAGGATGCGCGGGTCGACGGCGAGCGCCCGCGCGATCGCGACCCGCTGCCGCTGTCCGCCCGAGAGCGTGATCCCGCGCTCGCCGATCAGCGTCTCGTAGCCCTTCGGCAGCCGCTCGATGAACTCGTGCGCCTGCGCGGCGCGCGCGACCCGCTCGACGTCCTCGTCGGAGAGGTCGGCGCGGCCGAAGGCGATGTTCTCGCGCACGCGTCGCCGAGAAGAGGAACGGGTCCTGCGCGATCACGCCGATCGCGCGGCGCAGCGAGACGAGCGAGACGTCGCGGACGTCGGCGCCGTCCACGAGCACGCGGCCGGCGGTCGCGTCGTAGAAGCGCGGCACGAGCGAGGTGAGCGTCGTCTTGCCCGAGCCGGTGTGCCCGATCAGCGCGACGGTCGTTCCGGCGGGAATGTCGAGGTCGATCTCCTCGAGCACGGGGCGGCCCGGCAGGTACTCGAACGAGACGTCTCTCGAAGCGGATCGTGCCCTGTTCCGGCGGCTAGATCGCGCGCGCCGCGCGCGGTCGGCGATCTCCGTCGGCTCGTCCATCACCTGGAAGATCCGCTCGCCCGAGGCGGTCGCCCGCTGCGCCTGGCCGACCCACATGCCGAGCGAGCGGAGCGGCGTCACGAGCATCGCGAGGTAGAGGTTGAACGCGACGAAGCCGCCGGGCGTGAGCGAGCCGTGGACGACCATCCGCGCGCCGATCAGCAGCACCGCCGCCTGGGCGAGCATCGGCAGGAACGAGATCAGCGGCACGTACATCGCGCGCTGCCGGTTCGCGCGCAGCGTCTGGCCGAACACGGACTCGGAGCGGCGGCGGAACTTCGACTCCTCGGCCTGCTCCTGCGCGAACGCCTTGACGACGTGGACGCCGACGATGTTCTCCTCGGCCACCGTCGCCACGTCGGCGAGGCGCTGCTGCACCTCGCGCAGCGTCGGGTGGGCGACGTGGCTGTAGCGGTACGCGAGCGCGACGAGCAGCGGCGTCACGGCGAGCACGATCAGCGCGAGCTTCCACTCGAAGAAGAAGAGGACGACCGCGACCGAGAGGACGGTGAGCGCGTTCTGGAAGAAGAAGATCAGCCCGTAGCCGAGGAAGAAGCGGACGCCCTGCAGGTCGACGGTCGCGCGCGACATCAGCTGGCCGGTCTGGTGGCGGTCGTAGAAGCCGTACGAGAGCCGGACGAGGTGCGCGTAGAGGCCGTTGCGCATGTCCATCTCCACCTCGAGCGCCTGGCGGCCCGAGAGCAGCCGGCGGCCGGCCATCAGGACGGCGCGGACGGCGCCGAGCACGACGATCGCGCCGACGTAGAGCCACAGCTTGTGCGTGTCGCGGTGGACGAGGGCGTTGTCGATCACGTCGCGGCCGGTCACCCAGACGAGCGCGATCTGCGCCGCCTGCGAGCCGACGGCGAGCACGATCGAGACGGCGAGGCCGACCCGGTACGGCTTCAGGAACCCGAGCAGGCGGACGAACGTGTGCCGGTACGCGACGGCGCTCACAGCTTCCGAGCGTAGCCGCGAGGCGCCGGGTTGCGTCCGGTCGGCGAGCCGGCCGGTGTCAGACACCGGGACATGGCCGCAAGAGACAGGCACGCTGTTGAAGTCCCTGCATCTCGGTGCGTTCGTTCCGTGACGCTTCCGTGACGGTGTCAGACACCGGGACGTGGCCGAAACGGACACGAGCGCTCGCAGTCGCGATCAGGAACCGAGCCGCGCGAGCTCGTCGTGCGCACGAGTCCGAGCGCACGGGCGAGCCGCTCCCGGTTCCCCGGCACGTGCGGCCAGCCGCTCGCGCCCGAGGGATGCGGGAGCGGGACGACGACCGCGCCGTCGCGCTCGAACCGCTCGCCGACACACGGGGTGAGCTGCGGCTCGCCGAGCATGCTGCGCAGCGCGAGCCCGCCGACGGTGACGACGAGGCGGGGCCGCAGCAGCTCGAGCTCCCGGTCGCGCCAGGTCTCGCACAGCTCCTGCTCGCGCGGCGACGGCGTCCGGTCGCCGCGGCCGGACGGCGCCCGGCCCGGATAGCAGCGCGTCACCGAGGCGCAGTAGAAGGTCGCGTAGAACTCGTCCTCCTCGAGCTCGAGCCAGCGGCGCAGCGCCCGGCCCGCGCGGCCGCGCCAGGGCAGCCGCTCCTCGCCCTCGACGATGCCCGGCGCCTGACCGAATAGATATGCGCGCTGGCCTGCGTACGGCGCCCGGACGGGCAGCGACTCGAGCGGGAACCCCGCCTCGGCGCACAGCCGGCAGCCGGCCGTCGCGCGCTGGAGCGAGGAAACCGTGCGACAGCGCGACGCAGGCATGGTCACCTCGCTATCCTTTTTGAAGAAATGCGGAGCGTCTTCTCCTTCCCGAACCCGGTCAACGAGACCTCGGCGCGCCTCGTCGCAGGTGGGGTGGCGTCGCTGGCGGTGCTCACGCTCGCATTCCAGCAGGGCTGGCTGATCCCCGTGCTCGCGTACGGCTTCGTCGCGCGCGTGCTGACCGGGCCGACGCTGAGTCCGCTCGGCCTGTTGGCCACGCGCGTCGTGACGCCGCGGCTGCCGGTGCGGGCGCGCTACTCGCCGGGCCCGGCGAAGCGGTTCGCGCAGGCGATCGGTGCGGCGTTCACGCTCACGGCGACGCTCCTCTACTACGGCGCCGGCGACCACACGGCGGCGTTCGTCCTCGTCGGGGCGATCGCGGTGTTCGCCTCGCTCGAGTCCGGCTTCGGCCTCTGCGTCGGCTGCAAGGCGTTCTTCCTCGGGATGCGCCTCGGCCTCGTGCCGCCCGCGGTCTGCGAGGACTGCGCGCGCGTCGTCCGCGACCCGGCCTAGACGTCGGCGTCGGCGGCTGCTCGCCGTCGTAGTAGTCGACGGCGTCGGCCAGCCGGAAGAACGCGAGCACGCCGCTCCCCTTCGGCCCTCGTTCGGCCGCGCCGAGCTTGCCCGAGTCGGGGTAGAGGACGACGTCGGGCTCGCCGTTCGTGCTGAGGGCGAGGAACCGGACGGGCGCGTCGGTGCGGTTGACGATCTGGTGGGCGCCGCGCTCGCCGCGCGGGAACGAGACGAGGTCGCCCTCGGCGAGGTCGCGCCAGCCGTCCGGCGTGCGCAGGCTCGGCCGGCCGGCGACGACGAGCACGAGCTCCTCCTCGGCGAGGTGGAAGTGGTACGGGTAGGCGGCCTGGCCGGGCTCGATCTCCCAGAGGCTCGCGCCGAGCCGCTCGGTGCCGAGCTGGTGGCCGAGCCGGGCCCGGTTGGCGCGGAAGCCGTCGTGGTCGCGGCGCTGGTCGAAGTCCGGGCTGCCGAGATTCGCCATGCCGCGCGTTTCTGCAGGTGCCGTCGCAGTCCTGCGTACGATCCCCGCGTGCGCCTGCCGCTCGAAGCCGTGCCGAACTTCTCCGAGGGTCGCGACCGCGGCCGTGATCGACGCGATCGGCGCCGCGCTCGCCGCGCACGCCTCGCTCCTCGACGTCCACTCCGACGAGGATCACAACCGCTCCGTCTTCACGCTCGCCGGCGAGGCGGACGAGCTCGTCGCCGCGCTCCTCGCCGGGATCGACTGCGCGCGCGGACGCATCGACCTGCGCCGCCACGAGGGCGCGCACCCGCGCATCGGCGCCGCCGACGTCGTCCCGGTCGTGCCGGTACGTCCCGAGGACGCCGACCGGGCGCGCGCCGCGGCGCTCGAGCTCGGGCGGCGCGTGGGGGAGGAGCTCGGGCTGCCGGTGTTCCTCTACGGCGACCTCGCGCCCGGGCGCGGGCCTGCGTTCTTCCGGCGCGGCGGCCCGGCCGAGCTGCAGCGGCGCATCGACGCGGGCGAGCTCGCGCCCGACTTCGGCCCCGGCCGGCTCGACGACGCGGCCGGCGGCGTGATCGTCGGCTCGCGGCGGCCGCTCGTCGCCTTCAACGTCGACCTCGCCGGCGCCGATCTCGCGACGGCGCAGGCGATCGCCCGGGTCGTGCGGGAACGTGACGGCGGCTTCCCGGGCGTCCGCGCCCTCGGGCTCGAGCTGCCCCGCGCGGGCCGCGTCCAGGTGAGCATGAACGTCGAGGACTGGCAGGCGGCCGCGCTGCACGAGATCGTCGCTGCGATCGAACGGGAGGCGAGCGCGCGCGGCGCCCGAGTCGCCGGCTCCGAGCTCGTCGGTCTCATGCCGGCGGGCGCGGCCGTCGCCGCGGCCGGGTCGCTGCTGCGGCTCGACGGCTTCGACGCCTCGCGCGTGCTCGAGCTGCGGCTGCTCGACGGTTAGGCGACCCGGAACGAGCGGACGACGACGGCGGCGCCCGCGACGAGCGCCGCGAGCGCGGCGAGCCGGAGCAGCAGCGTCCCGCCGCGCAGCTCGAGCCGGAGCCGCCGGCGGAGCAGGAGCAACACGGCGCCGGCCAGGAACGCGGCCGCGCCGGCGGCGAGCTGCCACCAGACGAACGCGGGTCCGGGGCGAGGCGGACGCCGGCGACCGGCGGCAGCGTCGCGGTACCCGCCCGGAGCGGCAGCGCCAGCGCCTGGCGGGCCTCCGCGGTCGTCGCGTAGCCGTTGCGGACGAGCGCGCGGAGCACCTCGACCTGGCGGGCGCGGGCAGCGGCGGGATGCGAGACCGGGTCGTACGCGGACGGCGCCTGCACGAGGCCGGCGAGCAGGCTCGCCTGCGCGAGGTCGAGCCGCGCCGGCGGGATCCCGAAGAAGCGCCGGCTCGCCGCGGCGACGCCGTCGCTGCCGCCGTCGAAGTACGCGGTCGCGAGGTACGCGGAGAGGATCTGCTCCTTCGTGTACCGGTCCTCGATCTTCACGGCGAGCGCGACGTCCTCGAGCTTCCGCCACGGCGTGTGGTCGTTGCCGCCGAGGTACGCGAGCTTGGCCAGCTGCTCCGTGATCGTGCTCGCACCCTGCGCGAGCGAGAGGTGCGTGACGTCGTAGGGGAGCGCGCGGAGCACGCCGACGAGGTCGACGCCGCGGTGCTGGTAGAAGCGCTCGTCCTCGGTCGCGACGACGGCCTCGCGCATGATCGGCGCCACCTCGCCCGCCGTGGCCGCGCCCGTCCCGGCGCGCAGCGCGACGGTGCGGTCGAGCCCGGCAACCGACGGCGTCGCCGCCCAGGCGGCGCCGAACGCGGCCGCGGCTGCGAGCACCACGACCGCGGCGCGACCCCGGCGGGGTGGCGACGGAACGACGCGGCCACCATGTCGCGACCCTGCCGACGCGCGATGAGACGGGCGTGAGCCGGGCTGCTCAGGCGCCCTGGAGCCCCGGCCGCCGCCGGGTCCGGGCGGGCGAGTCCGACCAGCGGGCGATGACCGCCGCGGCGGCGGTGACGGCTGCGGCGGTCAGGAAGAACGGCGTCGAGCCGAAGTAGCCGTACACGAGGCCGCCGCCGAGCGAGCCCGCCACCGGGGCGAGCCCGAACGCGATCGCCTTCGTCGCGGCCTGGCCCGTCGCCCGCAGCTCCGGCGGCACGAGCTCGTCCGTGACGAGGACGGTGCCGACGTAGGTGAGCCCGAAGCCGACGCCGGAGACGAGCCGGAGCAGCGCGAGCGTCATGGGGCTCGCGGCGACCGCCCAGATCGCGTAGACGCCGACGTAGATCGCGGCTCCGGCCGCGAAGACCGTGCCGGGGCGGAGCCGGCGGGCGAGCGAGCGCGTCCAGGCCATGCTCGGCGCCTCGGCGCCCGCCTGGAGGCCGGCGGCGAGTCCGACGAACACGGCGCCGCCGCCGAGCGCCGCGATCTGCACCGCGGCGAAGTTGTACGTCGCGTTGTAGGCGACGTTCGTCAGGAAGGCCGCGACGAGGAAGAGCGCGAGCGCCGGCACGGCCGCCACCGGGATGCGCAGCGCGGCGCGCGGCTTGCGGACGATCGCCGTCCGCCGCCACAGGCGGCGCTTGCGGAACGTGATCAGGAGCCCGAACGCGTTGAGGGCGGTGAGGCCGGCGTAGAGCGGCGCGACGAGATCGATCCCGATCGTCTCCACGAGCCCGCCCCAGACGAGCGCGCCGGCCGCGAAGCCGAGACTCATCCACAGGCGGACGCCCCCGTAGGAGCCGCGCCGGGCAGGCCCGAGGCGGGCGAGCGCGATCGAGTCGGCGACGGCCGCGTTCGGCGAGCGGAGCGCCCACGTGACCGAGCCTGCGACGGCGATCGCGGCGACCGTGTGCGCGAACGACAGCGCGACGGCGCCGGCGGCGGTGCCGAGCATCGCGAGGATGAGCGTCCGCTCGTAGCCGAGTGCTCGGTCGGCCACGTAGCCCCAGACCGGCCCGGCCGCGAACGCGACGGCCGAGAAGAGCGCGAGGACGGCGCCGATCGCCTGCGGGCCGAGCCCGCGGTCTCGGAGCAGCAGCGGCAGGAACGGGACGATCGCCGACTCGGCCACACCGACCAGGCCGAAGAGCACGCGGACGCGGACGAGAGGGTCGAGATGTCGCACCGGCGAGCGGAAGGTAGCTGCGGCGGCCGGCCGCCACGACGGGGAGTCGTCACAGAGCTGCGACCCCCGCGTCACCGGTGCCTGCGTACGCTCCCAGCAGGGGGTCCACGCACCCCTCGGGGGCACGTGGAGGCGGAGACACGCGCGCGGCTCGAACGCGTGGCGATGCCCGCCGCGCATCTAGACTCGCGCCGTGCCCCAGCGCACGGCGATCGGCCTCACCGGGGACGACCTCAGCGTCGCCGACGTCTGGGCGGTCGCCGTCGACGGCTCCGCGGTCGCCGGCCTCACGGACGCGGCCCGCGCGAAGATGCGCGCCGCCCGCGAGCTCGTCGAGCGCGCGGCCCACGGCTCCCAGGAGCACACCTACGGCGTCAACACCGGGTTCGGGCGCTTCGTCAACCGCTCGATCCCCGAGGAGCTGACCGGCGAGCTCCAGCTGCGGCTGCTCCGCTCGCACGCGTGCGGCGTCGGCGACCCCTACGACGACGAGATCGTCCGTGCCGCGATGCTCCTGCGCGCCAACACGCTCGCGAAGGGCACCTCGGGCGCCCGCGTCCAGACGGCCGAGCTGCTGCTCGAATGCCTCGGCCGCGGCCTGCTGCCGGTCGTCCCGAGCCGCGGCTCGGTCGGCGCCTCGGGCGATCTCGCGCCGCTCGCGCACCTCGCGCTGCCGCTCGTCGGCGAGGGCGAGGCGTTCGTCGCGGGCGAGCGGCTACCCGGCGGCGAGGCGCTCGTACGCGTCGGGCTGGAGCCGATCGTCCTCGAGGCGAAGGAAGGGCTGTCGCTGATCAACGGGACGCAGTTCATGGCGTCGTTCGCCGCGCTCGGGCTCGTCCGCGCGCGGCGGCTCGCGCGGGCGGCCGACCTCGCGTGCGCGCTGTCCGTCGAGTCGCTCCAGGGCTCGCGCACGTCGTTTCTGCCCCAGATCCAGGCGCTGCGGCCGCTCCGCGGCCAGGCCGACGCGGCCGCGAACGTCCTCCGCCTGCTCGAAGGCTCGGCGATCATCGAGTCGCACCGCTGGTGCGCCAAGGTGCAGGACGCGTACTCGCTGCGCTGCGCGCCCCAGGTGCACGGCGCTTCGCGCGACCTCCTCGACTACGTGGACTACACGGTCTCGGTCGAGCTGAACGCGGCCACCGACAACCCGCTCGTCCTTGTCCCCGACGACATGCTCGTCTCGAACGGGAACTTCCACGGCCAGCCGCTCGCGTTCGCGCTCGACGCGCTCGCGATGGCCGTGTCGGAGCTCGCGAGCATCTCGGAGCGGCGCGTCGAGCGGCTCGTGAACCCGAACCTCTCCGACGGCTTGCCCGCGTTCCTGACCGCCGAGGGTGGGCTGAACAGCGGCTTCATGATCCCGCAGTACGTGGCCGCGTCGCTCGTCTCGGAGAACAAGGTGCTGTGCCATCCTGCGTCGGTGGACTCGATCCCGACGAGCGCCGGCCAGGAAGACCACGTCTCGATGGGGAACGCGGCCGGTCTGAAGGCGTGGCAGGTGCTCGCGAACTGCGAGCGGGCGCTGGCGATCGAGCTGCTCGCGGGCGCGCAGGCGGTCGAGTTCCTGGCCCCGCTCGAGCCCGGTGCCGGGGTGCGGGCGGCCCGGGCGGCGGTGCGCGAGCTCTCGCCGCGGCTGCGCGACGACCGGTCGCTCGCGCCGGACATCGAGGCGGTGGCGACGGCGATCCGCGACGGGTCGCTCGTCGCCGCCGTCGAGCACGAGGTGGGCGAGCTGCGGTGAGCGCGACCGAGCTGCTCGCGGCGCGGGTGGAGGCGCTCTGCGGCGACCTGTCGCGGATCCGGGCGCCGCGCGGGACGCGAGCTGAACGCGCGCCAGTGGTCGACGGAGGCGCCGCTGCGGATGCTGCTCAACAACCTCGACGCGGAGGTCGCGGAGCATCCGGAGGAGTTGATCGTCTACGGCGGCTCGGGCCGCGCGGCGCGGAGCCACGAGGCGTTGCGGGCGATCGTCGCGTCGCTCCTCGAGCTCGGGCCCGGACGAGACACTGCTCGTGCAGAGCGGCAAGCCCGTCGGGATCTTCACGACGCAGGAGACCGCGCCGCGCGTCCTGATCGCGAACTCGCTGCTCGTCCCGAAGTGGGCGACGTGGGACGAGTTCCGGCGACTCGAGGCGGAGGGGCTGACGATGTTCGGCCAGATGACCGCCGGCTCGTGGATCTACATCGGCACGCAGGGCATCCTCCAGGGCACCTTCCAGACGTTCGCGGCCGCCGGCGAGAAGCACTTCGACACGCCCGACCTCGCCGGCCGCACGATCCTCACCGCGGGTCTCGGCGGCATGGGCGGCGCGCAGCCGCTCGCGGGGACGATGGCCGGGGCGGCGATCCTCTGCGTCGAGGTCGACCCGAGCCGGATCGAGCGGCGGCTCGCGACGCGCTACCTCGACGAGGCGACCGAGTCGCTCGACGACGCGCTCGCCCGGATCCGCGCCGCCGCCGCCGAGGGGCGGGCGCTCTCGGTCGGGCTGCTCGGGAACGCCGCCGACGTCGTGCCGGAGCTCGCGGCGCGCGGCGAGCACTTCGACTTCGTCACCGACCAGACCGCCGCTCACGACCCGCTCAACGGCTATGTGCCCGCAGGGGCACTCGGTCGAGGAGGCGGCGGAGCTCCGCTCGTCCGATCCGGACGAGTACCTGCGGCTCGCGCGCGCGTCGATCGTGCGCCACGTCGAGGGGATGCTCGAGTACGTCCGGCGCGGCGCGTATGTTTTCGATTATGGCAACAACCTGCGAGGTGAGGCCCGAGACGGCGGCGTAGCGGAGGCCTTCTCATACCCGGGCTTCGTCCCGGCCTATATCCGGCCGCTCTTCTGTCGCGGCATCGGGCCGTTTCGCTGGGCGGCGCTGTCCGGGGACCCGGCCGACATCGAGACGATCGACGAGACGCTCCGGGAGCTCTTCCCGGACGATCCGCTCCTCCAGCGGTGGCTCGACCTTGCAGCCGGGCGGGTGGCATTCCAGGGGCTGCCCGCACGGATCTGCTGGCTCGGCTACGGCGACCGCGCGAAGGCGGGGCTCGCGATGAACGAGCTCGTGCGGAGCGGGGCGGTGACGGCGCCGGTCGTGATCGGCCGCGACCACCTCGACGCCGGCTCGGTCGCCTCGCCATACCGCGAGACGGAGGCGATGCGCGACGGCTCGGACGCGATCGCGGACTGGCCGATCCTCAACGCGCTCGTCAACGTCGCCGCGGGAGCGACCTGGGTCAGCGTGCACCACGGCGGCGGCGTCGGCATCGGCAACGCGATCCATGCGGGCATGGTCGTCGTCGCCGACGGCACCGACGCGGCGGCCGAGCGGCTCGAGCGCGTGCTCACGACCGATCCCGGCACCGGCGTGATGCGCCACGCCGACGCCGGCTACCCCGAGGCGATCGAGGCCGCCGAGCAGGGCGGGATCCGGCTGCCGTCGCTGCCCGACCGCGCGTGACGGCCGCTCAGGGCCCGCGGCTGCTCGTCCGCGACCTCGCACAGGTCGCGACTCCGGCGGGTCGCGCTGCGCCGCTGCGCGGGGCGGCGCTCGGCGCGGTCGACGTCGTCGAGGACGGCTACGTCCTCTGCGCCGGCGCCACGATCGAGGCGGTGGGGCGGATGCGCGACCTGCCCCCCTCGACGGCGACGTCGTCGAGCTGGACGGCAGCGGCCTCTGCGCGATCCCGGGGCTCGTCGACTGTCACACGCACGCGGCCTTCGGCGGCGACCGCGTCGAGGAGTTCTCGCTCCGGGCGGCGGGCGCGGGCTACGAGGAGCTGCACGCCCAGGGCGGAGGGATCCTCTCGACCGTCCGCGCGACGAGGGCGGCGGGCGAGGACGGCCTGCGCGAGGCGGTCGAGCGGCACCGGGGCTGGATGCTCCGCCACGGCACGACGACGTTCGAGGCGAAGTCCGGCTACGGGCTCGACCGCGAGACCGAGCTCGCCTCGCTGCGGGCGATCCGGGCGGCAGGCGGGGTGCCGACCTGGCTCGGCGCGCACGCCGTCCCACCCGAGTTCGACGGCGACGCCGACGCGTACCTCGACTTCGCGCTCGCCGACGTGCTCCCCGAGGCGGCGACGCTCGCCGAGGCGGCCGACGTGTTCCTCGAGCGGGGGGCCTTCGACGCGATGCAGGCGCGGCGGTACCTCGTGGCGTGCCGGGAGGCCGGGCTCGCGCTGCGGCTGCACGGCGACCAGTTCACCGAGCAGGGGGCGATCGCGCTCGCGCTCGAGCTCGGCGCCCGCTCCGTCGACCACCTCGAGGCGACCGGCGCCGACGGCGTGCGCACGCTCGCGGCAGGCGACGTCGTCGGTGTCCTCCTGCCCGCGAGCGCGCTCTTCCTCGGCCGCTCGCTGCCGCCGGGCCGCGCACTCGTCGACGCGGGCGCAGCGGTCGCCGTCGCCACCGACTTCAACCCGGGCAGCGCCTTCTGCGAGAGCCTGCCGCTCTGCTGCTCGCTCGCGGCGACGCAGCTGCAGCTCTCGCCTGCGGAGGCGCTCGCCGCCTGCACCGTCAACGCCGCGCACGTGCTCGGTCGCGCGGACGAGATCGGGCGGCTCGCACCCGGCTACCGGGCCGACGTCGTCCTCCTCGACGCGCCGGACTGGCGCTACCTCGCCTACCACCTCGGCGGCGACCTCGTCGCACGGGTCGTGCTCGCGGGCGAAGCGGCCGAGCTAGGCTAGCCCCTCATGCCGACGAGGAAGCAACGGCGCCGCGAGGCAAAGCTCAAGCGCCACGAGTACGAGACGGTCTACGTCGACTCCGACGGGAACGAGGTCGAGGTCGACGAGGAGGAGTCGGAGCAGCCGAAGGAGCGCTTCGGTCGGCGCGCCGAGAAGGCGGTCGCGAAGCCCGCGAAGGGCAAGGCGGCGGCGACGCGCGGGCGGGCGCCGCAACCGCCCTCGTGGGAACGGGCCGGTCGCCGCGCGCTGATGCTCGGCGCGGTCGTCTTCGCGCTCTTCTACTTCACCGGCCGCAAGAGCGGCGCCAACTGGGTCTCCGCCCTCGGGCTCGCCGCGCTCTACACCGTCCTCTTCGTGCCGTTCACGTACGCGGTCGACCGGTTCGCCTACCGGCGCTACCTGACGAAGACCGGCCAGCCGGTCCCGGCCGCCGAGAAGGGCAAGAAGCCCTTCTGGAAGCGCTGACGCCCGCCGGCAGAGGGCGTGCAGACCCCCGATACACTCGCCCGGCGATGAGCATCGTCGTCGACCGCTACGCGCTGGGCCCGATCCAGACCAACTGCTACGTCGTCCGCAGCGAGCGCGGGGCGGCGCAGGCGGCCGTGATCGACCCGGGCGGGAACGCCGCCGAGCTGCGGCTCGAGCTCGCGCGGGCCGGCGCCGCGTGCGCGGGAATCCTCGTCACGCACGGCCACTTCGACCACATCGGCGGTGTCGCCGACCTCGCCGAGGGCACCGGCGCGCCCGTGTGGATGCCGGAGGGCGAGCGCGACCTGCTCGAGCGCTACCCGGAGTTCGCGCCCACCGGCGCGCCCGGCCGCCCGTACACGCCCGACCACCTGCTCGCGGGCGGCGAGACGATCGAGCTCGCGGGCCTCGAGCTTCGAATGCGTCGCGATCCCGGGCCACTCGCCGGCGCACGTCGGCTTCCACGTCGACGGCTCCCTCTTCAGCGGCGACCTGCTCTTCGCCGGCTCGGTCGGCCGCGTCGACCTGCCCGGCGCCGACTGGGACACGCTGCTCGACTCGGTCCGCACGCTGCTCGACCGCTACCCGCCGGAGACCGTCGTCTACCCGGGCCACGGCCCGCAGACGACGCTCGGCGAGGAGCTCGCGCGCAACCCGTACCTCGCGGAGCTGCGCGCATGAGCGGCACGAAGGCGCGGAAGATCGAGGCGCCGCGGGGCACGCACGACATCCTCCCGGCCGAGCAGCCGCTCTGGCAGAAGGTGACGGGGGAGATGGAGCGCCTGTGCGCGCTCTACGGGTACCGGCGCATCCAGACGCCCGTCTTCGAGGACGTCGACCTCTTCCAGCGGACGTCCGGGCAGGGCTCGGACATCGTGCAGAAGGAGATGTACGTCTTCGAGGACCGGAGCGGCCGCACGCTCGCGCTCCGTCCCGAGGGCACGGCGCCGATCTGCCGCGCCTACCTCGAGCACGGGATGCAGCGGGAGCCGCAGCCGGTGAAGCTCTACACGCTCGCGACGATGTACCGGTACGACAAGCCCCAGCGCGGGCGCTACCGCGAGCACCACCAGCTCTCCGTCGAGAACATCGGCTCCGCCGATCCGGCCGTGGACGCCGAGGTGATCCACCTCTACGACACGCTCCTGCGCAACCTCGGCCTGCGCCAGCTACGAGCTCCAGCTCAACTCGATCGGCGACCGCGAATGCCGGCCCGCGTACCTCGAGCGGCTGAACGCCTGGCTCGACGCCCACGACGACGTCCTCGACGACGAGGCGCGCCAGAAGCGCGCGACGAGCCCGCTGCGCGTCTTCGACGTGAAGAACCCGGCGCTGCGCGCGGCGCTCGCCGACGCGCCGAAGATCGGCGACTCCCTCTGCGACGCGTGCGCCGAGCACTTCGCCGCCGTCCGCAGTCTACCCTCGACGCGCTACGGCGTCGCGTACACGCTCGTGCCGACGCTCGTGCGCGGGCTCGACTACTACAGCCGCACGACCTGGGAGTTCGTCGGCCCCGACGAGTCGACCCAGGCCTCGACGATCTCCGCCGGCGGCCGCTACGACGGCCTGATCGAGGAGATCGGCGGCCCGCCGACCCCCGGCGTCGGCTTCGGTGCCGGGATCGAGCGGCTCGTGCTCTCGCTCGAGCTCGAGGGCATCGAGGCCGACCCGGCCGCGATCGACGTGTTCGTCGCGCTCGACGGAGGCTCCCGCGCCGACGCGCTCGCGCTTCTCGCCGAGCTGCGCGCGCGCCGGGCTCGCCGCCGACACCGACTACGCCGGCCGCTCGCTCAAGGGCCAGCTCACCCAGGCGCAGCGCTCCGGCGCCCGCGACACGGTGATCCTCGGCTCGGCTACCGTCGTGCTCCGCCGCCGCGGCGAACAGGACGTCGAGGTCCCCCGCGGCGACCTGCTGGAAAGGCTGACCGCATGAGCTCCTGGCGCGACACAACCTGCGGTGTTCTCACCGCCGCCGACGCGGGCCGGCGCGTGACGCTCGCCGGCTGGACGGACACCCGCCGCGACCACGGCGGCCTCGTCTTCGTCGACCTCCGCGACCACACCGGCAAGGTGCAGCTCGTCCTCAACCCGGAGCGGGCGCCCGCCGCGGTCGAGACCGCGCACGAGATCCGGAACGAGTTCGTCCTGCAGGCGGAGGGCGAGGTCGTCCTGCGCGCCGCCGAGGCCGTGAACCCGAACCTGCCGACCGGCGAGATCGAGGTGCAGGTGGACACGCTGCGGATCCTGTCCCGCTCCGAGCCGCTCCCGTTCCAGCTCGACGAGGAGAACGTCGACGAGGTGCTGCGCCTCCGCTACCGCTGGCTCGACATGCGCACCGAGCGCATGCAGCGGAACCTGCGCCTGAACCACACGGTGATCGCCGCGATCCGGCGCACCATGGACGAGCTCGAGTTCATCGACGTCTGGACGCCGAGCATGACGAAGGGGACGCCGGAGGGCGCCCGCGACTTCGTCGTGCCCGTCCGCCTCCAGCCCGGCCGGTTCTTCGCGCTCGCGCAGTCGCCGCAGCTCTTCAAGCAGCTCTGCATGATCGGCGGGCTCGACCGCTACTACCAGATCGCCACGTGCTGGCGGGACGAGGATCTCCGCGCCGACCGCCAGTTCGAGTTCCGCCAGCTCGACCTCGAGATGGCGTTCGTCGACCGCGAGGACGTGCTCGGCGTGCTCGAGGCGTGCCGTCGTCGCGTCGTTCGAGGCGGTCGGCCGGACGCCGCCGGCGCGGCCGTTCCCGCGCCTCTCCTACGCCGAGGCGATGGCGCGGTACGGCTCCGACAAGCCCGACCTCCGCTTCGGGCTCGAGATCGAGGACGCGACCGAGGTGACGCGCGGCTCCGGCTTCGGCGTCTTCGGGAACGCGCCGGTCGTCCGCTACCTCGTCGCGCCGCGCGCGTTCTCGCGCGCCGAGCTCGGCCGCCTCGAGGAGATCGCGAAGGAGTGGGGCGCGAAGGGGCTCGCGTACCTCGTCGCCGACGAGTCCGGGCGAGCTGCGCTCGCCGATCGCGAAGTTCCTCTCCGAGGCGGAGCTCGCCGCGCTGAAGCCCGCTCCGGGCTCGACCGCGCTCTTCGCGGCCGGGGACGAGGAGACCGTCGCCCGCGTCCTCGGCGGCCTGCGCGCGCACCTCGGCCGCGAGCTCGAGCTCGCCGATCCGAGCGTCGACGCGTTCCACTGGATCGTCGACTTCCCGCTCTTCGAGCGCGACGAGGACCGGAGCGGCTGGACGTTCATGCACCACCCGTTCACCGCGGCGGTCGCCGGCAGCGAGGACCGGATCGAGAGCGATCCCGGCAGCGTGGTCGGCCAGCACTACGACCTGATCTGGAACGGGTGGGAGCTCGGTTCCGGCTCGATCCGGATCCACCGGGCCGACATCCAGCAGGCGGTGTTCCGCACGATGGGGCTCGGCGAGGAGGAGCAGCGCGCGAAGTTCGGCTTCCTGCTCGACGCGCTCGCGATGGGGGCGCCGCCGCACGGCGGCTTCGCGATGGGCATCGACCGCTTCGTCGCCCTGATGGCGGGCGAGCCCGACATCCGCCAGGTGATCGCGTTCCCGAAGGTCTCGAGCGGCTCCGACCCGCTCACGGGAGCGCCGACGCCGTACCCGGAGCAGGCGCTGCGCGAGCTCGGGATCCGCTCGATCGTCGATCCGGATCAAGCTTGAGTGGGCGTCCGCCGATCCACAGGGCATACTTCGCGGACGCGCGTGCGTGCTTTCGCGTAGCTCTTCGGCATGAACAGACCTTTTGGCGTAGACAGAGAGGCGTAGGCACACATGGCAACCGAGGGTCCGGGTCCGGCGCCGGCACCGTCGCTCACGGCGGTGCCGCGTATCGAGGACATCCCGCGCGCAGGCGACGGTCTCGACGCTGAGGCCGTGCGGGCGGCGTTCGATGCCTTCCGGCGGCAGACGGCGCAGCTCCAGGCGCAGCTCCGCGTGCTCCAGGTCGCAGGCACCCGTCCCGGCAGCGGCGCCGCCGTCGAGGGCACCGGGCATGCCGTCCGGATGGACTCGCTCCACCTGATCCGCGCCGCAGCCGAGTTCGCCGACACGATCGAGCGCGACGCCCAGAACGCCTCCGCCGTGCAGGTCGCCCGCACGCAGGAGGTCGTCAGCGGCCGCATGCAGGACGCGCAGGAGCGCGAGGCGGAGGTCGAGCGCTACCGCCAGGAGAGCGAGCGGCAACGCGCCGAGATGCTGAACGGCGCCCGGAACGAGGCGCGCGAGGTGCTCGCGAAGGCGCACGCCGACGCGACCCGCGAGCTGCAGGAGGCCGAGGCGAAGGGCGACCGCCTGCTCGAGCAGGCGCGCCACCAGGCGACCGAGCTGACGAACTCCGTCCGCGCCGAGGTCGAGCAGACGCTCGAGTGGGCGCGCGCACAGGCCTCCTCCGGTGCTCGGCCGCGCCCAGCACGCCGCGGAGCAGCTCCTCTCGGCCGCCGGGCTCGGCGACGAGGCGATCGCCGAGGTCGCGAGCGCGATCGTCCAGGCTGCCCAGCAGGTCGCCAAGCCGGCGCCGGAGATGCCGCCGGCCGCGGCGCTCGCCGGCCCCGCCCCGGCGAGCCCCCCGCGGCGCCTGCCGCGACACCTGCCGAGGAGCCCGCCGCGGACTCCGCGACGCCCGAGGTCGACGAGCCCGACGCAGGACACAGAGCCCGACGAAGACGCCGGGGAGCCTCCTGCACCGTCCGCCTAGCCTGCGTCGATGCTGACCCGTTTCGGCCCCAGAACGCTCGTCGAGGCCGCCTTCCTGATCGCCGTGCCGATCGTCGTCGCCGTGGCCGGCTTCGGGGCGATCACGATCATCGGCGGGAGCGCGCTCGCCTACCTGCTCGTGCTCGCGGTCGAGATCATCGAGAGCCGCGACCCGGGCCGGACGCCGCGGCGCGCGCCTCGCGCACCGGCGAGTCGCGGCCGCAGGCTCCGGCCGCGGCGGAGCCGGCGGTCGCCGTCGAGCCCGCTCCCGCGGCGGCGCCCGACCACGTGCGCGTCGTCCCGCGCGAGGAGCCCGAGCCCGCCGCCGAGACCGAGCCGCCGCCCGAGCCGTCCGCGCCGAGCCGGAGCCGGAGCCGGAGCCGGAGCCGGAGCCGAGCCCGAACCGGTGGCCGCGAACCCGAGCCCGACCCGGAGCCCGAACCGGCGCAGCCGCCGCTCGCGGCCGCCCCGGACCTGCGCCCGAACCGGAGCCCGAGCCGGACCCGGAGCCGGAAGCCGACCTCCGTCGTCCCGATCGGCGTCAGCGCCGCCCCGCGGCGCTGGAACCTCTGGCAGCTCGAAGAGCTCGTGAAGGCGAACGCCGGCGCCGACCCGGCCGTCGACGAGGAGCGGAACTACCTGCTCCTCTACCTCCGCGACTTCGCCGACCCGAGCGGCGAGCTTCCCCTCGACTTCGACGGCCTCGTCCGCGAGAGCTTCGGTGACCTCGTAGGCGTCCGGTGACCGGAGCCGTCGGCATGCGTGCCGGCGGACTCGGCCTCGCTCGCGCTCCTCGTGACGGCGATCGCCGTCACGGCCACACTGGCACACCGCCACCCGGCACCACGATGCCGACGATCGTCCTCGCCGCCGCGCACGTGGTACACGGCCGTGGCCGCGCCGGAGCCGGCGCGAAACGGCGCCCGGAAGACGGCGTGCGGCGTCACCGTCCGCGCCGACGACGCTCGGCGTCGCGCACCCGATCCTGCCCTGCGGCATCCGCATCGAGCTCGAGCTCGACGGCGTGCGCGTCACTGCACCCGTCGTCGACCGCGGCCCGAAGGCGCCGCAGCGAGCTCGGCCTGACGCCTGCGCTCGCCGCGAAGCTCGGGCTGCACGGAGCGGGCACGATCCGCTGGCGCTTCGCCGGGTAGCCGGTCGCGGCTAGAGTCCAGCGACTCGACGCTGTGCGTCGGGCCGGGCCTCAATGTAGAACCAACGCCTACATAAAGGGAGCACGTGTCCCAGCCGGAACCGTTCGCGGTCGAAGGCAGGCGCGGCACCCACCTGGTTACGCCAGGTTCACATAGCCCGGTCTGATCGGCAGGGTGGAGAACGGAAGGGGCCGCTTCGCGGCCCCTTCCTCTTGCTGCTTCGCACCGCTTCGCTTTTCTGCTCGCAGAGCGTGAGCCGGCGTCGCCGGCCCGCGGCTCAGGGGACAGGCGTCTCGAGCCGCGCCCGCGCAGGTCGGTCGCGGCGCCCCGGCGTCGTTGACTGCCATCGCCGTCCCGCCGGTCGGGCGCGGCGCACTCGCTTCGTCTACCGTGGTTCCCATGGTGGAGGTCTTCGGCGACTCGACCCGGGACGGGGAGTGGGCTGCGGTGCGGCTGCTCGTCGACGGCGACCGCGTCGTCGAGGCGGACGCGCCCGGGCTCGACCGGCCGCTGAAGGGGCTGACGCTGCTCGAGGCGGCCGCGGTCGGCGGCGAGACGCTCGCCGTCGACGCGCTCGCGAACGCGCTCGGGCCCGTCTTCAGGGCCCGGCGGAGCCCCGGACGCACGGCGGTCGCGATGAGCGGCGGCGTCGACAGCGCCGTCGCCCTCCTGCGGGCGCTGCCGAACGCCGTCGGCGTCACGCTGCGGCTCTGGCTCGACCCCGCCGGGCCCGACGCCGAGCGCGCCTGCTGCTCGCCGGAGTCCGTGATCGCGGCGCGCGAGACGTGCCACCGGCTCGGCGTCCCGCACGTCACCCTCGACCTGCGCGAGGAGTTCCGGCGTGCCGTCGTGACGCCGTTCGTCCGCGGCTACGCGCGCGGCGAGACCCCGAACCCGTGCCTGCAGTGCAACGGCGGCTTCCGCTTCGCCGAGCTGCTCGCCTTTGCGCGCCGGGCCGGCTGCGCAAAGGCTAGCGACCGGGCCACTACGCCCGGATCGCTTCGCCTACCGGGGCCGGCTTCTGCTCGCCCGCGGCGCAGACCCGGCGAAGGACCAGTCGTACATGCTCGCCCGGCTCGACCCCGCCAAGCTCGACCGGCTCTGGTTCCCGCTCGGCGACCACGACAAGGAGACGACCCGCGCCGAGGCCGAGCGCGCCGGCCTCGCGGTCGCACGGCGCGCCGAGAGCCAGGAGGCCTGCTTCCTCGCCGGCGACGACTATCGCGCGTTTCTCGGCCGCAACGGCGTCGAGGCCCGGCCCGGGCCGATCCTCGACCAGGACGGCCGCGAGCTCGGTCGCCACGACGGCTACTGGCGGTTCACGCCGGGCCAGCGCAAGGGGATCGGCGTCGCCGCCGGAACGCCGCTCTACGTGCTCGGCTCGCGCCCGTCCGCGAACGCCGTCGTCGTCGGGCCGCGCGAGGCGCTCGCCCGCCGCCGCGTCGCCGCGCGCGGACGGCTCTACGCCGACGTCGAGCGCGTCGAGGCGAAGCTCCGGTACCGCTCGCCCGCCGCGACGGCGACCGTGACCGCGCGCCGCGGCGGGTTCGAGCTCTCGCTCGACGAGCCGGCCTACGGCGTCGCCCGCGGCCAGGCGGCCGTCCTCTACGACGGCGACGCCGTCGTCGGGTGCGGTCTCGTCTCGTCTGCCTCCGACCAGTAGGATCGGAGGCGGGATGCTCGTCGCCGCAGTCAACGTGGGGGATGTGTGGCGGCTCGCGCTCGCGATCTTCCTCCTCGCCGTCGGTCTCGCCTTCGCGTATCTGCTCGTGCGCCTCGCCGGCACCGTCGGCCGCCTGTCCTCCCTGATCAAGGGAGCGGAGACGGAGCTCCTGCCCGTGATCAACAAGGTCGGCGGCAGCGTCGACCGCGTCAACGGGCAGCTCGACAAGGTCGACAAGATCACCGACAGCGCCGTCGACGCCGCCGACAGCGTCGACACCGCCGTCCGCGCGGTCAGCATGGCCGTGACGCGGCCGGTGCAGAAGGTCTCGGGCTTCGCCGCCGGGGTCGGCTACGGCGCCGCCGACTTCAAGGCGCGCCGCGACTGGCGCCACGCGGTCCAGGCAGGCAAGGAAGCTGCCGCCCGCCGCGAGGAGGAGCTCACGGACGAGCTCGCCGACGCGGGCCGCGACGCCTGACCGAAGCTCCCGCTACGCGGGGTTGCGGAAGCCGAGGTCGAGCAGCTTCTTCGAGTCGTTGTACATGTCGCCCGAGTTGAGGACGACCGCGATCAGGGTGCGCCCGTGGCGGGTGGCCGACGAGACGAGGCACCAGCCGGCCGCGTGCGTGAAGCCCGTCTTGACGCCGTTCGCGCCCGGATAGAGCTTCAGCAGCGAGTTGTTGTTGATGTAGATCTTCGAGTAGGTCGGCGCGGCCCACTTCACGTGGACGATCTTCGTGCGGACGATCTTCCGGAAGCGCGGGTTGCGGAGCGCGTAGCGGGTGAGCGCGGCGAGGTCGTACGCGGTCGAGTAGTTGCCCTTGTCGATCACGCCGCTCGGGCTCGTGAAGTGCGTGTCCGTCGAGGTGGAGCCGCTTCGCCTCGGCGTTCATGTCCTTCAGGAACGCCTGCCGGGTGCCGCCCGCGGCGATCGCGAGGGCGAGCGCGTCGTCGTTGCCCGAGTAGAGGAGCATCGCGTCGAAGAGCTTCCAGGCGGGGACGATCTCGTTCGCGCGCAGCCCCTCGCGGACCAGCGGCACCCGCGTCACCGACGGGTCGACCCGGACGAGATCGGTCGGCTTCAGCACCCGCAGCGCGAGGAGCGCGGTCATGATCTTCGTCGTCGAGGCGACCGGCCGCCGCGTGTGGGCGTTCTTCGTCCAGAGCACCTGGCCCGTGTCCGCGTCGACGACGATCGCCGAGGCGGCCGCGAGCGGCGCGTTCAGACGGCCGGCGAGGGTCGGCGGGCCGTGCAGGAGCGGCGCGACGGCAGGCAGCGGCTTCGTCTTCGGCGCGCTCGGAGTCGTGGAGCCGCGGCCGCGGGGGTCGCTGCGGCGGCGGCCGGCGGGTCGGCCGACGAGGCCTGCGCGGTCGAGCCGGAGCCCCGCGCGCCCAGCAGGATGCCGCCCCCGAAGGCGGCCAGCGCGATCACCGCCACCGGGACGAGGCGCCGCAGGCGGTATCGCCGACGCCGCCGCCGGGAACGGACGACGGGCTCCAGCACGTCGATCGACACGGCGACGAGGCTACACGGCCCGTCTGCCGACCCCAAGAGCACACCGTGACGGCACGCCTACAATGCCCGCCGATGCGCACGACCGCCGAGATCCGCGAGGGCTTCCTCGCCTTCTTCGAGGAGAAGGGCCACCTGCGCTGCCCGTCCTACTCGCTGATCCCGCGCGACGGACGACCGCTCGACGCTCCTACACGACCGCCGGGATGCAGCCGCAGATGCCGTTCTTCCTCGGCCGCGAGACGCCGCCCGGCGCCGCTGACGACGACCGCGCAGAAGTGCTTCCGCACGCCCGACATCGACGAGGTCGGGCTCGACACGTACCACCTGACCTTCTTCGAGATGATCGGCAACTTCTCGTTCGGGCAGTACTTCAAGGAGGGCGCCGATCGCGTATCGCGACCGAGTTCGTCCGCGAGCGGCTCGGGCTCGACTGGGACCGGATCTGGGTCTCCGTCCACGCCGGCGACCCCGAGCTGAAGCTCGGCCCCGACCAGGAGGCGATCGACCTCTGGGAGAAGATCGGGATGCCGCCGGAGCGGATCGTGCCGCTGCCCTCGTCCGAGAACTTCTGGTCGGTCGGCGGCCCCGGCCCGTGCGGCCCCGACTCGGAGATCTACTACGACTGGGGCGAGGAGACCGGCTGCGCCGAGGGCTGCCTGCCCGGCTGCTCCCGCTGCGAGCGCTTCCTCGAGTTCTGGAACCTCGTCTTCATGGCCTACGAGCTGCACCCGGACGGGACGCTCACCGACCTGCCGGAGCAGAACATCGACACGGGCCTCGGGCTCGAGCGGACGGCGCGGATCGTCCAGCAGGTGCCGTCCGTCTACGACACCGACGGGTACCAGAAGATCATGGCGCTGGATCGCCGCGAGCTCCGGCGTCGCGTACGGCGACTCGCCCGACGCGACGAAGGCGCACCGCGTCCTCGCCGACCACGGGCGCGGCATGACGTTCATCGTCGCCGAGGGCGTCACGCCGTCGAACGAGGGGCGCGGCTACGTCCTGCGCCGGATCATCCGCCGCGCCGCGCAGCACGGGCTGCGGATCGGCATGCAGGCGCCGTTCCTGCCCGGCCTCGCCGGCACGGTGATCGAGCAGATGGGGGAGGCCTACCCGGAGCTCGTCGAGCACGCGGACGAGATCCGGCGGATCCTCGCCGCCGAGGAGGAGCGCTTCGGCGAGACGCTCGAGCGCGGCATGAAGCTCTTCGACGAGGCGGCCGCCGGCGGCCGGATCACCGGCGACGACGCGTTCACGCTCCAGGCGACGTACGGGTTCCCGATCGAGCTGACGCAGGAGCTCGCGCGCGAGCGCGGCCTCGAGGTGAACGACGAGGAGTACACGCGGCTGATGGCCGAGCACCGCGAGATCTCGCGCGCCGGCGTCGCGGGCGGGAACGCGCAGCGCGCGGCCGAGTTCGTCACCGCGGCCGGGTTCCGCACCGAGTTCGTCGGCTACGAGCAGACCGAGGTGCACACGCAGGTGGGCGCGCTCGAGGAGCTCGGCGACGGCCTCTTCCTCGCGAAGCTGCGCGAGTCGCCGTTCTATCCCGCGGGCGGCGGCCAGGTCACCGACGCCGGCTGGATCGAGCGCGAGGACGGGACACGCGCCGAGCTGCGCGAGGCCTACCGCTTCGACGGCGACCAGGCGCTCCTCTTCGAGGGCGAACGGGTTCTCGGCGGGCGAGCGGGTGCACGCGGTCGTGCCCTGGGTCGCGGCGGCATCCGACGCAGGCGAACCACACCGGCACGCACGTCCTCCACCAGGTGCTGCGCGAGGTGCTCGGCGACCACGTGAAGCAGGCCGGCTCCGCGGTGCGTCCGGACAAGCTCCGCTTCGACTTCACGCACCCGCAGGCGCTGACCCCGGAGGAGCGGACGCGCGTCGAGCAGCTCGTGAACGAGCGGATCTTCCAGAACCTGCCCGTGCGCACCTACGAGACGCCGATCGAGGAGGCGCGGACGCTCGGGGCGATGATGCTCTTCGGCGAGAAGTACGGCGACATCGTCCGCGTCGTCGACGTCGGCGGCTGGTCGGTCGAGCTGTGCGGCGGCACCCATGTGCGCTCGACGGCGGAGATCGGGCCGTTCGCGATCCTCTCCGAGAGCTCCGTCGGCTCGGGCGCGCGCCGGATCGAGGCGGTCACCGCCGGGCGAGGCGTTCGCGTACCTCCACGAGCGCTCGCGCGAGGCGGACGAGCTGCGCGTCGAGCTCGAGCACGTCCGCAAGGAGGCGCGGAAGCCGCGCGCCGAGGCCGCGTCGGACTTCGAGGTCGTCGACCGGGTCAACGGCGTCCTCCTCGTCGAGGCGCGCGCGCTCAAGGGCGGGCCGCTGCGCGACCTCTCCGACCGGATCCGGCAGCAGGAGCGCGCGGACGGCGTGATCGTCGGCTCCGTCGACGAGGGCCGCGCCTACCTCGTGATCAACTTCGCCGAGTCGCTCGTCGGGCACGGCCTCGACGCGTCGGCGCTCGTCCGCGACCTCGGCCGGCACATCGGCGGCGGCGGTGGCGGCAAGCCGACGCTCGCGGAGGCCGGCGGCAAGAACCCGGACGGCGTCGGCGACGCGCTCGCCGCGGGCAAGAAGGCCGTCGAGGACGCGCTCGCGTGAAGACGATGGCGCTCGACTTCGGGTCGGCGCGGACCGGCGTCGCCGTCTCCGACCCGACCGGGGTGATCGCGCGGCCGCTCGGCGTCGTCGAGCGGGCGGGCAGCGAGCAGGGGCTCGCGGAGCTCGCGCGCCTCGTCGGCGAGCAGGAGGCCGACCAGGTCGTGGTCGGGCTGCCGCTGACGCTCCGCGGCGCGCGCGGCGAGCAGGCGCGCGTGACCGAGCGCTTCGTCGAGGCGCTCCGCGGCGTCCTCGACGTGCCGGTTCTGCTCTTCGACGAGCGCTTCACGACCGACCTCGCCCAGCAGACGCCGTCGGCCGCGCCGGAGGACGCACGTGCAGCGGCGCACCTGCTCTCCAGCTACCTCGCGTGGTCGAGCGTGACCCCGGCCTGAGACCGGACCGGCCGCGGGCCGGGTCGCGACGCCACCACCGCAGGCGCCTGCTCGCCGTCGGCGGCCTCGTCGCCCTGCTCGTGGTCGGGCTGGCGGTTGCCTTCGGGCTCGGCGTCGGGACGACGAGCCCGCTCACCGAGCACGACCGCCGCGGTCGTGCGTCGCAGCCGAAGCCGTTCCGGGTCGTCTTCCCCGAGGGCTTCACGCGCGCGCAGATGGCCGACCGCGTGCAGGTGGTGGCGAAGATCGCCCACGCCGAGCGCGGCGTCCACGCGAAGCTGTCGCGGAAGACGTACCTCGCCGTCACGGGGCCGCGGCGGATCGCCGGGTTCGGCTCGGCGAAGCGGCCGCTCGAGGGCTTCCTCTTCCCGGCCACGTACGACTTCCTCGCCAAGACGACGTCCGCGCAGCTCGTGAAGGCGCAGCTCGCCGCGTTCCACGCGAACTGGAAGACCGTGAACCTCGCCTACGCGCGCTCGAAGAACCTGACGCCGTACGACGTGCTCGTGATCGCGTCGATGGTCGAGCGGGAGGCGCAGGTGCCCGCCGAGCGGGCGAAGATCGCCTCGGTGATCTACAACCGGCTGCGCGCGCGGATGCCGCTCGGGATCGACGCGACGATCCGCTACGGCCTGAACGTCCCGCCGACGCAGTCGCTGACGGAGTCCGAGCTCGCGAGCGACAACCCGTACAACACGCGCAAGTTCCTCGGCCTGCCGCCGACGCCGATCGCGAACCCGGGGCTCGCGTCGATCCGGGCCGCCGCGCACCCGGCGCAGACCGACTACCTCTACTTCGTGCGCATGCCGGACCACCGGCACCACTACTTCACGTCGAGCTTCCAGGACTTCGTGAACCACGAGAAGGCGTATGGCTATTAGGCGCGTCGCCCTGCTCGGCCATCCCGTCTCGCACTCGCTCTCGCCGCGGATGCAGAACGCTGCGTTCGCCGCGGCCGGGCTCGACTGGGAGTACTCGGCTCTCGACGTGCTCCCGGAGGACTTCGAGCGGGAGGTGCGCCGGCTCGCGGCCGAGGGCTGGGCGGGCGCGAACGTGACGATCCCGCACAAGCGCGCGGCGGCGGCGCTCTGCGACGAGGCGGAGGGGCCGGCGGTGAACACGCTCGTGTTCGACGGCGCGCGCATCGTCGGGTTCAACACCGACAAGGAGATCGTCGCGGGGATCGCGTCGGCGTGCGCGTGCCTGATCGGCGCGGGCGGCGCGGCCGAGGCGCTCCTGCCGGGGCTGCGCGGCGAGGTGCGTCAGTTCTCGCGGCGCGGCGTCTGGCCGCCGAGCGCGGAGGGCTGCGACCTGATCGTGAACGCGACGCCGGTGCGCGACGAGCTGCTCGTCGAGCCGCACGCGGGGCAGGTGGTCGTCGAGCTCGCGTACGGGGCGGGGGAGACGGCGCTCGTCGCGGCGGCGCGCGCGGCGGGCTGCGAGGTCGTGGACGGGCCGGAGGCGCTCGTCCGGCAGGGCGCGGCCAGCTTCGAGATCTGGACCGGGGTGGCGGCGCCGGTCGATGTCATGCGTCGGGCCGTCCGAGACTAGGCTCTCCTGCGATGACGCTCGATCTGGCAACGGCAGGCGAGTCGCACGGGCCTGCGCTCGTGGCGATCCTCTCCGGGCTGCCCGCGGGGCTCGTGCTCGACCGCGCGGCGATCGACGCCGACCTGCGGCGGCGGCAGCAGGGCTACGGGCGCTCGCCGCGCCAGCAGATCGAGACGGACGAGGTCGAGGTGCTCGCGGGGCTGCGACAGGGGCGGACGCTCGGGACGCCGCTCGCGCTCGCCGTCCGCAACCGGGATCACCGCAACTGGACGTGGGGGATGAACCCGTGGCCGCCCGAGGGCGAGCCGGAGGGCAAGGGCACGAAGCCGGTGACGCTGCCGCGGCCCGGGCACGCGGATCTCCCCGGGGTACAGAAGTACGGGCTCCCCGACGTGCGCGACGCGCTCGAGCGGGCCTCCGCGCGGCACACGGCCGTCCACGTGGCGGCCGGCGCGGTCGCGAAGGCGCTGCTCGCGGAGATCGGGATCGCCGTCGCGGGCGTCGCGCTGCCCGAGGCAGGGGCGGATCCGGCGACGGTCGACGAGGCGCGGCGCGACCGCGACACGCTCGGCGGCACCGTCGAGGTGCGCGCGACCGGTGTTCCTCCGGGGCTCGGTTCGTACGCGCGGCGCGAGGACCGGCTCGACGCGCGGCTCGCGGCGGCGCTGATGGGGATCCAGGCGGTGAAGGGCGTCGAGGTCGGCGACGGCTTCGGGCTCGCCGGGCTGCGCGGCTCGGAGGCGCACGACGAGATCTACCGGGACGAGCGGGGGCTGTATCGGCAGACGAACCGCGCCGGCGGGGTCGAGGGCGGGATCTCGAACGGCGAGGAGGTCGTCGTCCGGGCGGCGATGAAGCCGCTGCCGACGCTGATGAAGCCGCTCGCCTCCGTCGATCTGGCGACCGGCGAGCCGGCGACGGCGCTCGTCGAGCGGAGCGACGTCTCGGCGGTCGAGGCGCTCGCGGTCGTCGCGGAGGCGGCGGTCGCGTGGGAGCTCGCCCGCGCCGCGAAGGAGAAGTTCGGCGGCGACGCGCTCGGCGACTTCGTCGCCGCCTGGCGGGCGTACCTGGAGCGGCTCGACTGGTCGCCGCGACTCCCGTGACGCTCTCGTGACCGTGTCCGACACCGGGACATGTCCAGACCCGGCGCAACGGGCGAGCGGGCGCGCCTCCGGGGCGGCGCGGACGGCTCGGCCGGCCGCACGGGGCCTGTGGATAGAACGTCACGCTTTCGTGTGTGTGTCTGACACCGGGGCATGGCCGAAGCGGGCATGACCGTCCCGAGGAGACATGTCGCGCTGGTCGGGTTCATGGGGGCCGGCAAGACGACGCTCGGCGAGGAGGTCGCGCGCCGCACCGGGCTCCCGTTCCGGGACGTCGACCGTGAGGTCGAGCTCTCCCTGAACACCTCGATCGCGAGCTTCTTCGCCGCCGAGGGCGAGGAGGCGTTCCGCGTCCGCGAGGCGGCCGCGACCGTCTCCGCGCTGCGCGACCCGCGCCCGGCCGTGCTCGCGCTCGGCGGCGGCGCCGTCACGCGCGCGCCCGTCCGTGCCGCCCTCCGCGAGCACGCCGTCACCGTCCTCCTCGACGTCGACGCGGACACGGCCTGGCAGCGCGTGCAGGGCAGCGACCGGCCGCTCGCGCAGGAGCGGGCCGCCTTCCTCGCGCTCTACGACCAGCGCTCACCCGTCTACCGCGAGGTCGCCGACGTCGTCGCCCGCGACGCCGACGACGCGATCCTCGCCGCCGCCGGCGTCCACGTCGGCCGCGGCGCGCTCGAGCGGCTCGGCGAGCTCGTCCCCGGCGACGGCCCGGTCGCGCTCGTCTCCGACCCGCACGTCGCCGGCATCCACGGCATGGACGCGCAGCTCGCGCTCGGCGCCCGGCTCGCCGAGACGCACGAGCTGCCGCCCGGCGAGGAGGCGAAGACGCTCGCCGCGCTCGACCGGCTCTGGCAGGAGCTCCGCCTCGACCGCCGCGGGACGATCGTCGCGCTCGGCGGCGGCTGCACCACCGACGCCGCCGGCTTCGCCGCCGCCGCGTACCTGCGCGGGATCGCGTGGGTCCCGGTCGCGACGAGCCTCGTCGCCCAGGTCGACGCCGCGATCGGCGGCAAGACCGCGATCGACCTGCCGCAGGGCAAGAACCTCGTCGGCGCGTTCCACTGGCCCGAGCGGACGGTGATCGATCCGGGCCTCCTGACGACGCTGCCGGAGGCGCAGCGGCTCGAGGGGATGGCCGAGGTCGTGAAGACCGGCCTGCTCGCCGGCGAGCCGCTCTGGGAGCTGCCCGACGCCGAGCTCGTCCGCCGCTGCGCCGCCTTCAAGGCCGCCGTCTGCCTGCGCGACCCGCACGACGACGCGGAGCGGAAGATCCTCAACCTCGGGCACACGTTCGCGCACGCGCTCGAGACGGCCGCGCAGTACCAGGACGTGACGCACGGCCACGCGGTCGCGCTCGGCCTGCTCGCGGCGCTGCGCCTCTCCGGGCGGGACACGGCGCCGGTCGAGGAGGTGCTCCACCCGCGCAAGGTGCGCGTCGACCGGGAGCGCGCGTGGGAGGCGATGCACCGCGACAAGAAGGCGGTCGGCGGCGAGCTCCGCCTCGTCCTGCTCGGCGACGACGGCCCGCGCATCGACGTGACCGTCGACCCGGCCGACGCGCGGCGCGCGCTCGACGAGCTGATCGCCGGATAGAGTCGCCTTCGTGCGGGTGCTCGTCCTCAACGGCGTCAACCTCAACATGCTCGGCCGGCGCGACCCCACCGTGTACGGGGGGCTCTCGATCGCCGAGCTCGAGAGCCGGATCTACGAGTGGGGGCGCGAGCTCGAGCTGACCGTGCAGTGCCGGCAGACGAACAGCGAGGGCGAGTTCATCCACTGGTGCCACGACGCCTACGACACCGTCGACGGCGTCGTCGTCAACCCGGCGGCGTGGACGCACTACGCGTGGTCGATCCACGACGCGCTCGAGCCGCTGACGGCCCCGGTCGTCGAGGTGCACCTCTCGAACGTCGACGAGCGCGACGAGTGGCGGCGGGTCTCGGTGATCAGCGACATCGTCGCGGCGCGGTTCGTCGGGCACGGGCCCGACGGCTACAAGCTGGCCCTCCAATACCTCAAGGAGCAGCAATGACCGACCGTCTCGACCGCCTCGGCGCCTCGCTCGAGGAGCCGCTGCTCGTCACGAACCCGGTCAACGTGCGCTACCTCGCGGGCTTCGAGAGCTCGAACGCGGCGCTCCTCGTCGAGCCCGAGCGCGTCCGGCTCTTCACCGACTTCCGCTACATCGAGGCCGCGCGCGCCACCGTCGCCGACATCGAGGTCGTGCAGACGAAGCGCGACCTGATCGGCTGGCTCGCCGCCGAGCTCACCGGCCACGTCGGCTTCGAGGCCGCCGTGCTCCCGTACGCGCTCTACGAGGCGCTCGCGGCCGGCAAGGTCGAGCTCGTCCCGCGGGTCGGCCTCGTCGAGCGCCTCCGCGCCGTCAAGGACGCGGCCGAGCTCGACGCGCTCCGGCGCGCCTGCGCGATCACCGACCGGATGTTCGAGCGGCTCGCGACCGAGGTGCGGTTCGTCGGCCGCAGCCGAGCTCGACGTCTCCTGGGACATCGCGCGGCTCTTCCACGAGGAGGGCGCCGAGGACCTCGCGTTCGTGTCGATCGTCGGCTCGGGGCCGACCGGCTCGCAGCCGCACGCGCGCGCCGGCGACCGCACGATCGGCGCCGGCGAGCTCGTCGTCATCGACACCGGCTGCCGGGTCGACGGGTACTCGTCCGACTACACGCGCACGTTCGCGACCGGCGAGCTCGCGGGCGAGATGCGCGAGGCCTACGACGTCGTGCTCGCGGCGCAGCAGGCCGGGCTCGACGCGATCCGGGCCGGTGCGTCCGGGCGCGACGTGGACGCGGCCGCGCGGCGCGTGATCGACGACAGCCCGTTCGCGGGCACGTTCGGGCACGGGCTCGGGCACGGGCTCGGCCTCGACGTGCACGAGAGCCCGCGCCTCTCCACGGAGAGCACCGACACGCTCGTCGCGGGCAACGTCGTCACGGTCGAGCCGGGCGTCTACGTCGGCGGCCGCTTCGGCGTCCGCACCGAGGACGACGTCGTCGTCACCGAGGACGGGAGCGAGAACCTGACCGGGTTCCGCACGGAACTGGTCGTCGTCTCCTAGCGGCCCGCTACCCTTCTGCGCCGATGGCCGAGACAGTCGACACGAACAGCTTCAAGAACGGGATGCACATCGAGCTCGACGGCAAGGTGTGGCGGATCGTCGACTTCCAGCACGTGAAGCCGGGCAAGGGCGGCGCGTTCGTGCGCACGAAGCTGAAGAGCCTCGAGGCGGGCGCCACCGTCGACCGCACCTTCCGCGCCGGCGAGAAGTTCCCGCGCGTCCACACCGAGGTGAAGAACGTCCAGTACCTCTACGACGACGGCTCCGACGTGCACTTCATGGACCAGGAGTCGTTCGAGCAGTTCGCGCTCTCGCATGCGGACGTCGAGGACGAGCTCGCGTTCATGCAGCCGAACGCGATCGTGCAGGTGATGGTCGTCGAACGGGACGCCGTCGACCCTGCAGCTGCCGTCGTCGGTCGAGCTCGCCGTCGTCGAGACCGAGCCGGGCGTGAAGGGCGACACCGTCTCGAACGTGACGAAGCCGGCGACGCTCGAGACGGGCGCCGTCGTCCAGGTGCCGCTCTTCGTGAACGTGGGCGACCGGCTCAAGGTCGACCCGCGCGAGAAGCGCTACATCTCCCGGGCGTAGCGCTCCCCGTGAGACGCTGCGCCGACTCGCGGTAGGCTCCGCCTCGTGCCGATGCTCGCCGACACCACGATCCGCCTGCTCGGCCAGGAGCCGCTCGCAGGGCGGGTTCCCACCTCGGAGCAGCTCCGGCTCGCGGAGATCCTCGACGGCGCCGGTTTCAGCTACCTCGAGGTCTCCGGCGGCGGCTGCTTCGACACGGCCGTCCGGCGCGGCGTCGAGAGCCCCTGGGAGCGGATCCGCGCGCTGAAGGCGCGCGTGAAGACGCCGCTCGGGCTCGCGCTCCGCGGCCGCTTCCTCGTCGGCTCGCGCCCCGTCGACGCCGACTTCGCGCGCCGGTTCGTCGCCTCCGCCGCCGCGAACGGGATCGACGTCTTCCGTCTCCACGACCCGCTGAACGACGTCTCGAACCTGCGCGAGGCCGCCGAGGCCGTCGTCGCGGCCGAGCGCGACTTCGAGGCGGGCCTCGTCTACAGCCCCGGCCGCACCGGCGAGATCGAGACGCTGATCGAGCGGGCCCGGCTGCTGCCCGAGCTCGGCGCCGTGCGCGTCCTGCTCCACGACCCGACCGGCTCGCTCCAGCCGCACACCGCCGAGGCGCTCGTGACCGCGCTCGGCGAGGCGAGCGGCCTGCCCGTCGGCGTCTACATCCAGGGCGCCGGCGGCAGCGCGCTCGCCGCCGCGCTCGCGGCCGCCCGCGCCGGCGCGGAGCTGATCGCCTGCGCGATCTATCCGCTCGCGCTCACGCTCCACCGCGTCTCCGGCGAGGCGCTCTCCGAGGCGCTCGCCGGGATCGGGCTCGACCCGGGCGTCGACGTGGACGTGCTCTGGCAGGCCTCCGACCTCGTGGACGAGCACATCGGCGACACGCCGGTCACGCCGCTCGCGCCGCGCGTCGCCGTCCGCGCCGCGCAGCACGACGTGCCGACGAGCCTCGTCGCGAACCTCTACGCGACCCTGAAGTCCGAGGACGCGGGCGACCGGCTCGACGAGGTGCTCGCCGAGCTCGACCTGATCCGGGCCGAGACGGGCTGGCCGCCGCTCGGCGCGCCGATCGGCCAGGTCCTCGCCTCGCAGGCGCTCCTGAACGTCCTCGCCGCGAGCCGCTACCTCACCGTCGTCGACGAGCTGCGCGCGCTCGTCAGCGGCCGCTTCGGCACGCCGCCCGCGCCGATCGACCCGGCGCTCGTCCGCGCGATCACGCTCACCGCCGACCCCGAGACCGCCGACGACGCCGCACCGCCGCTCGACGAGCTGCGCGAGCAGGCCGACGGCGTCGCCTCGAGCGAGGAGGAGCTGCTCCTGCTCGGCCTCTTCGGCGACGACGCCGAACGGCTGCTGCGCGGCATCCGCGGCCGCGGCCGCCGCGACGAGGACGGCCTCTCCGGCATCGACCAGTCGCGCGCCGAGCGGGTGCGCGAGCTCGTCGCGATCGTCCAGGAGTCCGGGATCGGCGAGGTGACGATCGAGGAGGAGGGGATGCGCGTCTCGGTGCGCGCGGTGCCGGACGTGCCGGTCGCCGCCGTCGCGTCCGGTGCGCCGCTCGCTCTCCCGGAGCCCGGCGAGGCGCCCGCGCGGCCGCCCGCGAACGGGCTCGTCCGGGTCGAGTCGCCGATGGTCGGGACGTTCTACCGGGCGCCGCAGCCGGGAGCGCCGTCGTTCGTCGAGGAGGGCGACGTGATCGCCCCCGGCCAGACGCTCTGCATCCTCGAGGCGATGAAGCTGATGAACGAGGTGAAGGCCGAGTTCGAGGCCGTCGTCCGCTCGATCCACGTCGAGAACGCCGACCCGGTCGAGTTCGGTCAGGTGCTGTTCGAGCTCGAACCGCTCGCCGGCCGGCCGCTCGACGCGGTGTAACCCATGTTCTCGCGCGTCCTCGTGGCGAACCGCGGCGAGATCGCCGTCCGCATCATCCGCGCCCTGCACGAGCTCGGCGTCGAGGCGGTCGCCGTCTACTCGACCGCCGACGAGGACGCCCTCCACACCCGGCTCGCCGACCGCGCCGTCCGCATCGGGCCGCCGCCCGCGGCCCAGAGCTACCTGAACATCCCCTCGATCGTCGCCGCCGCGGCGACCACGGGCTGCGAGGCCGTCCATCCCGGCTACGGCTTCCTCGCCGAGAACGCCGAGTTCGTGCGCATGTGCGACGCGAACGACCTCGTCTTCATCGGCCCGTCGGCGCACGTGATGGAGCGGATGGGCGACAAGGCGCTCGCGAAGCAGGAGATGCGCGCCGCCGGCGTCCCGCTCGTCCCGGGCACCGAGGGGGCGGCGAGCCTCGCCGAGGCCCGCGCGGCCGCCGACGAGCTCGGCTACCCGGTGCTGCTCAAGGCGGCGGCCGGCGGCGGCGGGCGCGGGATGCGGCTCGTCTCCGCGCCGGCGGAGCTGCACGACCTCTACGAGCGCGCCTCCGCCGAGGCGCACGCGGCGTTCGGCGACGGCACGCTCTACGTCGAGAAGGCGATCACGCCGGCGCGGCACGTCGAGATCCAGGTGATCTGCGACCACCACGGCGGCGTCCTCACGTGCGGCGAGCGCGAGTGCTCGATCCAGCGGCGCCACCAGAAGCTGATCGAGGAGTCGCCGTCGCCGGCGCTCGACGCGGCGCTCCGCGAGGAGATGGAGTCCGCCGCCGAGCGCGCCTGCCGCCACATCGACTACCGCAACGCGGGCACGTTCGAGTTCCTCGTCGGCCCGGACGGCTCGTTCTCGTTCATCGAGCTGAACACGCGCCTCCAGGTCGAGCACCCGGTCAGCGAGGCGGTGACGCGCCTCGACCTCGTGCGCATGCAGGTGCGAGATCGCGGCCGGGCAGCCGCTCGCGCTGACGGGCCGGGCGCCGCGCGCCGGGCATGCGATCGAGATCCGGATCAACGCCGAGGATCCCTCGCGCGGCTTCGCGCCGGCGCCGGGGACGATCGAGCGCTTCCGGCCGCCGCTCGGGCCGGGCGTCCGCGTCGACACGTTCGTCGCCGACGGCTCGAGGATCCCGGCGGCGTACGACTCGCTGCTCGCGAAGGTGATCGTCACCGACGACACGCGCGAGGCGGCGATCGAGCGGGCGCTGCGCGCGCTCGGCGAGCTCGAGGTGCGGGGCGTGCCGACGACGCGCGAGGCGGCGCTCGAGATCATCGCGAGCGAGGAGTTCCGCAGCGGCGTCTACTCGACGTCGTTCCTCGAGGAGGCGGGCGCCCGGCTGCCCGCGCTCAACGGGACGGGCGCATGACGAGCGAGCTCGCCGGCGGCCCTCGCGGCAGCGTCGCGATCACGCGACGCGGCGCTCCAGCAGATCGTCGCCCAGGCGGTCGAGTCGGTCGAGGGCGCGCGCCTGCGCAAGGGGCGCCGCCGCCTCGAGCTCGCCGTCGACCGCGGCCATGTCCGCGCCGACCTCGAGCTCGGCGTCGCCTACGGGCGCGTGCTCCCCGAGGTGGCGCGGGCCGTGCAGGAGCGGGTCGCCGAGGCGCTCGCGGGCATGTGCGGGTTCGTCGTCGACGCGGTCGACGTGTCCGTCGAGGAGCTGGACCGGTGACGCCGCAGGCTCCGATCAGCCGCCGCGAGGCGCGCCGCGCCGCGGTCTTCATGCTCTTCCAGTGGGACGTGACCGGGCGGCCGCTCGGCTCGCTCTTCGAGGGCGACGTCGACGAGTACACGCGGCAGCTCGCCGACGCGGTCGCCGCGCACGCGCCCGAGCTCGACGCGCGGATCACCGCCGCCTCCGACGAGTGGACGGCCGACCGGCTCGGCGCGGTCGAGCGGAACGTGCTCCGGGTCGCGCTCGAGGAGCTCGGCGCGGGCGACATTCCGCGCGAGGTCGTCCTCGACGAGGCGATCACGCTCGCGAAGCGGTATGCATCCGACGACGCGGGCAGGCTCGTGAACGGGATTCTCGGCAGGATCGTGAAGGAGGAGGCTGCATGAGCACTGAAGACTCGCTCGGCGGGCGGAGGAGCTGCTGGCGCGGCTCGAGGCGGCGCGCGGCGAGCTGGAGCAGATCTCCGCAGGGCGAGGGCGGCTCGCCCGACCGGGCGCTCGAGCTCCTCACGGAGCTGTCCGAGCTGGCGAAGTCCGTCGAGGAGGAGCTCGACCGGGCGAAGCGGGCGGCGGAGGCCGATGCGCAGTCCTGACGAGCTGCGCGCGCTCGCCGAGGAGGGGCTCGCGCGGCTCGAGCTGTGGCCGCAGCTGCAGGGCCAGGCGGAGTCGGTGCGCTACTCGCTCGAGGTCGGCGGCAAGCGCGTGCGGCCGGTGATCTGCCTCGCGACCGCCGAGGCGGCCGGGGCGGAGCCGGAGGCGGCGCTGCCGGCGGCGCTCGCGCTCGAGCTGATCCACACGTTCTCGCTCGTCCACGACGACCTGCCGGCGCTCGACGACGACGAGGAGCGGCGCGGGCATCCGTCGACGTGGAAGCAGTACGGCGAGGCGGTCGGGATCCTCGCCGGCGACGCGCTCCACGCGGAGGCGTTCCGGCTCGTCGCCGGCTACGAGACGACGCACGTCGCGCGCGAGCTCGCCGAGGCGACGCTCGGGATGATCGGCGGCCAGTGGCTCGACATCACCGGCACCGACGACGAGGTGACGCTGCACAAGCTGAAGACGGGGTGCCTGTTCGCGGCCGCGGTCGGGCTCGCGCTCTGGGCGGCCGGGGTGCCGGCGGCCGAGCAGGGGCCGTGGCGCGCGTTCGGCGACGAGCTCGGGCTCCTGTTCCAGATCGTGGACGACATCCTCGACGGCGACGGCTACGTCGAGCGGCACGGCATCGACGGGGCGCGGCGGCTCGCGGACGAGGCGGCCGACCGGGCGCGGGCGCGGCTCGCCGAGGTCGGACGCGGACACCTCGGTGCTGCGGTCGATCGTCGACGACCTCGCCGTCCGCACGGCGTGATCGCTCCGTCCGGCGAGCAGCACGAGCTCGTCCGGGACGGCGAGCGCGTCGTCGTGGTCGAGGTCGGCGGCGGGCTGCGTAGCGCTGGCGACGGACGTCCTGCTCGGCTACGGGCCGGACGAGCTGTGCCGGGCCGCGCGCGGCAGGTGCTCGCGCCGTGGCCGAACCGGATCGCGGAGGGCCGCTACGCGTTCGACGGCGAGCAGCAGCAGCTCGCCGCTGACCGAGCCGGCGGCCGGCAACGCGATCCACGGCCTCGTCCGCTGGGCGACGCTGGCGCGCCGTCGAGCGGGAGCCCGACCGCATCGTGCTCGGAGCACGTCCTCCACCCGCAACCCGGCTATCCGTTCTCGCTGCGGCTGGAGGTCGAGTACCGGCTCGGGCGAGCGCGGGCTCACCGTGCGGACGACCGCCGAGAACGTCGGCGCGCGCGCGTGCCCGTTCGGGGCCGGCCACCATCCGTACCTCGCCGCGCCGACCGGCCGCGTCGACGACCTCCTCGCTCGACGGCGCGCCGGTCGGCGGCGCGTGTGGCACGACGACTGCGAGCACCGGCCCGGCGGCTGGCGGATCCGGGTCGGCGACGTGACGGTGTGGGCGGACGCCGCGTGGCCGTACGTGCAGCTCTTCACCGGCGACCTGCCGGACGTCGGCGCGGCGCGGGCTGGCGGTCGAGCCGATGACGTGCCCGCCGCATGCGTTCCGCACCGGCGAGCGCCTGCTCCGGCTCGAGCCGGGTGAGACGTTCGCGGGAACCTGGGGGATCGAGCGAGCTCGACGGAGCAAGGCCGGGTCCGACTAGGTTCTGCGTGGTCAAGCAACGAGATGGGGGCATATGAGCGAGGTCACGATTCGGCCCATGGAGAGCGGGCCGTACATCGTCCAGGGGCCGGTGCGGGTCATCGACGCCGACGGCAACGAGTACGACGTGAGCGACCGGAAGTCGATCGCGCTCTGCCGGTGCGGAGGCTCGGCGACGAAGCCGTTCTGCGACGGGACGCACAAGAAGAACGGCTTCTCGGCGCCGGAGCGCGCGGTCGTCGCGGACGGCTGAGCGGGCGCGGCCGGGGCCGGGGCCGTCACACGCCCGTGGCGAAGACGACACGCCCCCGTGTGCGTGTCTGACACCGGGACATGTCCCGGGTGGCCCGCGGCGGCTCGCATGAGACGATCCCGGACATGAGCGATCCGGCCTGGTGGCTCGACGAGCGCGCCTCGGCGGGGCCAGAGCACCTCGACTCCGCGTATGTCGCAGCCTACGAGCTGAAGTCGGGTCTCGACCCAGCCGACGAGCTAGAGCTGCTGCGCGCTCACGGCCTCGGGCCGGAGACGACGCTCGTCGACCTCGGCGCCGGAACCGGGCTGCTGGCGCTCGCTGCAGCACCGCACTGCCGACGCGTCGTCGCCGTCGATCCCGTCTCCGACGATGCTCGCCCTGCTCGGCGATCGCGCCGCCGCGGCCGGGATCGCCAACGTCGAATCGGTCGAGGCCGGCTTCCTCACGTACGCGCATCGGGGCGAGCGGCCGCAGCTCGTCCACTCGCGACACGCTCTGCACCACCTGCCGGACTTCTGGAAGGCGCTCGCGCTCCGCCGGATCCGGGATCTCCTTGCGCCGGGCGGCGTCTTCATCCTCCGCGACCTCGCCTACTCCTTCGAGCCGGTGGAGGCGGAGGAGCGGATCGAAGCCTGGCTCGCCGGCGGCGCGGCCACGCCGACCGAGGGCTGGACGCGTGCCGAGCTCGAAGAGCACGTCCGCACCGAGCACAGCACCTTCTCCTGGTTGCTCGAGCCGCTCCTCGAGCACGCGGGCTTCGAGATCCGCGACGCATCCCACCGGCGCGGCGTCTATTCGACGTACGTCTGTGTCGCTCGATGAAGAAGCGTCTCGACGTCCTCCTCGTCGAGCGCGGGCTCGCCGAGTCGCGGGCGCAGGCGCAGGCGCTCGTGATGGCCGGGCCAGGTGCCGGGCTACGAGAAGCCCGGCCAGCAGGTGGACGAGGCGGCCGAGCTCACGGTCGAGCGCGGCCCCGCCTACGTCTCCCGCGGCGGCGAGAAGCTCGAGCACGGGCTCGACGCGCTCGGCGTCGACCCGGCCGGGCTCGACTGCCTCGACCTCGGCGCCTCCACCGGCGGCTTCACGCGACGTCCTGCTCCAGCGCGGCGCCGCGCGCGTGATCGCCGTCGACGTCGGCTACGGGCAGCTCCACCCGCGCCTGCGCGACGACCCGCGCGTCACCGTCCTCGAACGGACGAACGCGCGCGCGCTGACCGAGCTCCCGTTCGCGCCCCGGCTCGTCGTCTGCGACGTCTCGTTCATCTCCGTCCGGATCGCACTGCCGCCGGCGCTCCGCCTGGCCGCTCCCGGCTGGCAGGCGCTCGTCCTCGTCAAGCCGCAGTTCGAGGCCGGCCGCGCCGACGTGGGCAAGGGCGGCGTCGTCCGCGACCCGGCCGTGCGCGCCCGCGTGCTGCGCGAGGTCGCCGCCGCCGCGCCTGGCTGGGGGGCGACGGTCTCCGGCGTCGTAGACTCCGGTCTCCCGGGCCCGAAGGGAAACCGGGAGTTCTTCCTCCACCTGACGCAGGCCGACCACCCGACGCTTCCCGATGACCTCGACGAGCGAATCGACGCAGCAGTCGCCGCTGCCGGTTAGCACCGTCGCCGTCGTCGCGCACGGCCGCGTCGACGTGAACGAGGCCGTGGAGCGGGTCCGCGCGCGTGGCGGAGGGCGCCGGCGTCCGGGTCGTCGACGAGCCGCGCGAGGCCGACCTCGCCGTCGCGCTCGGCGGCGACGGGACGATCCTGCGCACGCTCGCGCGGCTGCTCGGCAGCGCCGTGCCGGTGATCGGCGTCAACTTCGGCCGCGTCGGCTTCCTCGCCGCGATCCCGCCCGGCGACCTCGAGCGCGACCTCCGCCGCGTCTTCGCCGGCGAGTACGCCGTGCTCGAGCTGCCGACGCTCGAGGCCCGCCTCGACGGCGCGACGTTCGTCGCGGTCAACGACGTCGTCGCGACGAGCTCGACGCTCGGGCGCATGGTCGAGCTCTCGTGGGCGGTCGGCGCCGAGGATCTCGGCACCGTGCCGTGCGACGGGATGATCTGCGCGACCCCGTCCGGCTCGACCGCGTACAACCTCTCGAACGGCGGCCCGGTGCTCATGCGCGGCCTCGACGCGATGACGGTGACGTTCATCGCGCCGCACTCCCTTCATGCGCGCCCGCTCGTGCTGCCGCGCGGAGCGGAGCTCTCCGTCCGCAACACGACCGCGGACGTCGGCGCGGCGGTGCTGATCGACGGCCACCGGGAGGCCGACATCCCGCCGGACGGCCGGCTCGCGATCCGGCTCGGGCCGGGGCGCAGCCTGCTCGCGACGCTGCCGGAGACGACGTTCTTCGGGCGCTACCGCGAGACCTTCACCGCCCCTCCGGACAGCGTCCGGAACGGCAATGGACGGCGTCCGGTCGGCTCGTCTACACTCGGACGGGGTGCTTCGCCGCCTGCGCATCGAGAACCTCGTCCTGATCCGCGAGGCCGAGCTGGAGCTCGCGCCCGGCCTGAACGCGATCACGGGCGAGACCGGCGCGGGCAAGACGATCCTCGCCCAGGCGGTCGGGCTCCTGCTCGGCACGAAAGGCGACGACGCGTTCGTCGGCCCGGCCGGCGAGGAGGCCTACGTCGAGGCCGAGCTCGACCTGCCCGACGAGCTCGAGGCGCTCGGCGAGCTGCGGCCCTCCGACGAGGACGCGCTCCTCGTCTCGCGCCGCGTCTTCGCGGACGGGCGCACGCGCGCGTACGCGTGGGGCCGCGCGGCCGCGCGCGAGGACGTCGCCGCCGCGGTCGAGGGCGCGGTCGCGATGTCGGGGCAGTTCGAGCAGCGGCGGCTCGCGAAGCCGTCCTACCAGCTGGAGGTGCTCGACCGCTTCTGCGGCGAGGAGCAGCTGCGCCGCCGCGCCGACGCGCGCACGGCCTGGCGCGAGCTCGTCGCCGCGCGCCGCCGCCACGAGGAGCTGACCGCGAACGCCGCGCTCGCCGAGGCGCGGCTCGCCGAGCTGCGCGCGCTCGTCGAGGACACGGCGGGCATGGAGCCGGGCGACGAGGAGCGGCTGCGCGAGGAGCGCGAGCGGCTCCGCCACGTCGCGGAGCTCGCCGAAGGCGCCGCCGCGGCGGCCGCTGCGCTGGCACCCGACGAGGGCGAGGGCGCGACCGACCTCGTCGCGCTCGCCGAGCGGGCCGTGGCGCCTCTCGAGCGGCTCGCGCCGGAGCTTCGCGCGGCCGGCGACGAGCTGCGCGAGGCCGAGTTGCGGCTGCGCGAGACGGCGTCCGACCTGCACGCGTTCCTCGCCTCGCTCGAGGCCGAGCCCGGCCGGCTCGAGCAGCTCGAGGCGGGGCTCGACCGCGTCGCCGAGGCGCGACGCCGCTTCCGCTGCGCCAGCACCGAGGAGCTGCTCGCGCGCGCCGCCGAGGCCCGCGCCGAGCTCGAGGCGCTCGAGGAGGGCGCCGACCCGGCCGCGGCCGCCGCGCAGGCGCTCGCCGCCGCCGAGGCGCGCGTGCACGAGCTCGCGCTCGACCTGCGCGCCGAGCGGAATGCGGCCGCACCCGCGTTCGCCGACGCCGTCGCCGCCGAGCTGCACGACGTCGGCATGGGGGAGGGCGAGTTCGTCTGCGAGCTCCGCGAGCGCGACGAGCCCGGCCCGACCGGCGCCGACGAGGCCGTCTTCCTCGTCCGGCCGAACGCCGGGATGCCGTTCGCGCCGGTCGCCGAGACCGCGTCGGGCGGCGAGCTCTCCCGCATCGCGCTCGCGCTCGCGGCGGTCGCGGGCGGCGAGACGCTCGTCTTCGACGAGATCGACGCCGGCATCGGCGGCGAGACGGCGAACGCCGTCGGTCGCGTCCTGCAGCGGCTCGCGACGCGGGCGCAGGTGATCACGATCACGCACCTGCCGCAGATCGCGGCGCTCGCCGACCGCCACTTCCGCGTCGAGAAGGTGCCGGGCGACCCGACGCACACGCGGATCGAGCAGCTCGGCGACGAGGAGCGGCGGGCCGAGCTGGAGCGGATGCTCGGCGGCCAGGAGTTCCTCGCCACCGTGCGCTGACCGACGATGCCCCGCTACGCCGCCCGCCGGATCCTGCTCGCCCCGCTCGAGGACGTGTGGACGTTCCTCGCGGAGCCGTACCACCTCGCCGACTGGTGGCCGGGGATCTCGGGCGTCCAGCCCGACCGGCGCGGCCTCGCGCCCGGCGCGCGCTGGCAGGTGATCGGCGCCGAACCAGCCGAGCTGGCTGCGCAAGCCGCAGATGGCCGGCGCGCTGCTCGTCCTCGAGGCGCGGCCGCCCGACCGGCTCGCGTTCCAGCTCGTGAACGAGCGGATCGACGCGGAGCTCGACCTGCGCGCCCTCGACGCGGACAAGACGGAGGCGATCCTCGCCGTCGAGACGCCGCTCTTCGTCGGCGTGCGCCGCAGCTTCCCGGCGCGCGCGCTCGGCCGCCTCTACGACCTCGTGCAGACGGGCGCCGAGGCGACGTGAGTCGTGTCCGACCTTCCGCCGCTGCTAGCCTGAAAACCCGTGAGCTCACGGGCCCCCAAGTTCGTCTTCGTCACCGGGGGAGTGGTCTCGGCGCTCGGCAAGGGAATCGTCGCCGCCTCGCTCGGGCGGCTGCTGAAGGCGCGAGGCCTCCACGTCCAGCTCCAGAAGTTCGACCCGTACCTGAACGTCGACCCGGGGACGATGAGCCCGTTCCAGCACGGCGAGGTCTTCGTGACCGAGGACGGGGCGGAGACCGACCTCGACATCGGCCACTACGAGCGGTTCGTCGACGAGAACTTCCTCCGCAACGCGAGCCACAGCGCGGGCGCCGTCTGGGACACCGTCCTGCGCAAGGAGCGCAAGGGCGACTTCCTCGGCGCGACCGTCCAGGTGATCCCGCACATCACGAACGAGATCAAGTCGCGGATCCGGCGCGCGGCCGAGGCGGGGCAGGCCGACGTCGTCATCTCCGAGATCGGCGGCACCGTCGGCGACATCGAGTCGCTGCCGTTCCTCGAGGCGATCCGCCAGTTCCGGCGCGAGGTCGGGCTCGAGAACGTGATGTACGTCCACGTCACGCTCGTGCCGTTCATCGAGGCGGCCGGCGAGCTGAAGACGAAGCCGACGCAGCACTCGGTGAACGAGCTGCGCCGCATCGGCATCCATCCCGACGTCGTCGTCTGCCGCTCGCACGAGGAGCTCTCGCGCGACATCCGCGACAAGATCGCGCTCTTCGCCGACGTCGACCCGGGCGCCGTGATCGCGTGCCCGGACGTGCCCGACGTCTACCAGGTGCCGCGGGTGCTCCGGAACGAGGGCTTCGACCGGCTCGTCTGCGACGAAGCTCGGCCTCGACGTCGGCGAGCCCGACCTGTCCGACTGGGACGCGCTGCTCGACCGGATCGACCGCCGCCGCGAGTCGGTCGAGATCGCGCTCGTCGGCAAGTACGTGAAGCTCCAGGACGCGTACCTCTCCGTCCACGAGGCGCTCAAGCACGCCGGCCTGCACAACGGCTGCGCGATCGAGCGTGCGCTGGCTCGACGCCGAGAACATGTCGTACGACGAGGCGGCCGAGGTGCTCGACGGCGTCGACGGCGTGCTCGTCCCGGGCGGCTTCGGCTCGCGCGGCTGGGAGGGCAAGATCCTCGCCTGCCAGGTCGCGCGCGAGCGGCGGATCCCGTACCTCGGCATCTGCCTCGGCATGCACGTCGCCGTCTCCGAGTTCGCGCGCCACGTCGTCGGCCTCGAGGGCGCGAACTCGACCGAGATGGATCCGGAGACGCCGTACCCGGTGATCGACCTGCTGCCCGAGCAGAAGGGGATCGAGGATCTCGGCGGCACGATGCGCCTCGGCGCGCAGGCGGTCGAGGTCGTCGAGGGGACGCGCGCGCGGGAGCTGTACGGCGAGGCGATGATCCACGAGCGCCACCGGCACCGCTACGAGGTGAACAACGCGTACCGCGAGCGGCTCGTCGCGGCAGGGCTCGTCGTCTGCGGGACGTTCCAGAACGGCCGGCTCGTCGAGATCGTCGAGCTGCCCGACCACCCGTGGTTCGTCGCGAGCCAGTTCCATCCCGAGTTCAAGTCGCGTCCGACGCGTCCGGCGCCGCTCTTCCGCGGTTTCGTCGGCGCCGCGCTCGAGCGGTCGCGCGAGCGGGCCGGCGAGTCGGCGCGCGTCGTCGCGTAGTGCCGCGCGCCGAGCCCGAAGTCCTCGCGCTGTTCCTCGAGCTGGCTGCGCTGCGGACGCCGCCCGGCGAGGAGCGGGCCGCCGCCGACGTCTGCCTTCGCTACCTGCGCGGGCTCGGACTGGAGCCCGACGAGGACGGAGCCGGCCCGACGGTCGGCTCGACGATCGGCAACCTCTACGTGCGGCTCGAGCCGACCGCGCCGGGCACGCCGCTCTTCTTCTGCGCCCACCTCGACACGGTTCCGCCCGACGGCGAGCTCCGGCCGGTGGTCGAGGACGGCGTCGTCCGCAACGCGGGCGGCACGATCCTCGGCGCCGACAACAAGGCCGCCGTCGCCGCGATGCTCGAGGGCGTGCGACGCGTGCTCGCCGAGCACCGGCCGCACGCGGGGGTCGAGCTCGTGCTGACGCCGAAGGAGGAGGTCGGCCTGCTCGGCGCCGGCGCCTTCGACCACGACCGGCTGCGGGCGCAGGTCGGCTACGTCTACGACCAGGCGGGGCCGATCGGCGAGGTGATCCTCGGCGCGCCGTGGGCGCAGGCGATGGAGGTCACGTTCCACGGCCGCGCCGCCCACGCGGGCATGGCGCCCGAGGAGGGCCGGTCCGCGATCCAGGCCGCCGCGAAGGCGATCGCCGATCTCCGGCTCGGCCGCATCGACGAGGAGACGACGGCGAACGTCGGCACGATCACGGGCGGCACGGGCGGCAACATCGTCCCGGAGTGGTGCTCGTTCCAGGCGGAAGCGCGCGCGCAGGAGGAGCGCCGGCTCGCCGAGACGGTGCAGGAGATGCTCGACGCGTTCTCGTTCGCCGCGACCGCGACCGACTGCGAGGTCGAGACGACGGTGCGGAAGAGCTACACCGGCTACCGCTTCAAGCGCGACGACGACGTCGTGCGGCTGGCGGCGGCTGCGCTCGAACGTCGCGGCTTCCCGGTGAGCTACGCGCTCTCGGGCGGCGGCGCCGACGCGAACGTCTTCAACGAGCGGGGCCGTCGCTGTCTGAACCTCGCGAACGGGATGACCGACATCCACACGCCCTACGAGCGGATCGCCGTCGCGGATCTCGACGCGATGGTCGACGTGACCGTGACCCTGATCGAGGAGGCGCTCGCATGATCGTTCCCCTTCTGCTCGCCGTTGCGGTCGTAGCGTCGCCGCGGGCTGTGCCGGACTGCCTCGGCAAGCCGCAGGTGAAGCCCGCCGCGGTCGTGCTCGCCTGCGCCGACGCGAACTTCGGGCTGCGGAAGCTCCGCTGGAGGGGTTGGGGCAAACCGACCGCCCGGGCGACCGGCGTCGCGTATGCGAACGACTGCACGCCGAACTGCGCGGCCGGCCACATGCACTCGTACCGGGCCGTCCTCGTCGCGTCGGGCCGGCAGGTCTGCCACGGTGAACGGGCGTACGCGCGCGTGCGGGTTCTCTTCCCGGGCAGGAGCCCGTACCCGAAGGCGACGAAGGCCGACCTCACCTATCCGCGGCGCTGCCGGTAGGCGCGGTGGAGGACCGCCGTCTCGGGCCGGTCGTCGGGCTGGGCACGTGGAACACGTTCGAGCGGGACGCGGCGCTTGCCCGTGCGGTCGTCGGCGCCGCGCTCGACGCGGGTGTGCGGGTGTTCGACTCGTCGCCGATGTACCGCGGCTCCGAGCAGTCGCTCGGGGAGGCGCTCGACGGGCGCCGCGAGCGGGCGACGGTGGCGACGAAGATCTGGGCCGAGTCGGTCGCCGAGGGCCGCGAGCAGTTTCAGCGCCAGGTGGAGTGGTACGGGCGCGTCGAGATCGAGCAGGTGCACAACCTCGTGGCGTGGCGCGAGCATCTCGAGTGGCTCGAGGTCGAGCGCGCCGAGGGCCGGATCGACCGGATCGGCGTCACGCACTATGCGGCGTCGGCGCTCGGCGGGCTCGCCGACGCGCTTCGCACCGGGCGGTTCGACGTCGTCCAGCTTCCGTACAACCCGCACGAGCGCGAGGTGGAACGCGAGCTGCTGCCGCTCGCCGCGGAGCTCGGAGTCGCGGTGATCGTCATGCGCCCACTCGGGGAGGGTGCGCTCGTACGGGGCGAGCCGCCCGCGGCGGCGCTCGAGCCGTTGCGCGCGTTCGGCGTCGAGACGTGGGCGCAGGCGCTGCTGAAGTGGGTGCTCTCCGACGAGCGCGTCGACGTGGCGATCCCCGCGACGAGCCGACCGGAGCGGACGGCGGAGAACGCCGCCGCGGGGAGGCCGCCGTGGTTCGGTCCCGCCGAGCGGGCGCTCGTGGAACGGCTGGCCGCGTGAGCCGTTTGCCGGACGCGTCCCGGCCCGCGTACGCGGGCAGGCTGCTCGGTGTCACGGTCGAGCGCTGGGGCGACCACGAGCGGGAGATCGTCGAGCATCCCGGTGCGGTCGCGATCGTGGCGGTGGACGCCGACGGGTTCGTCGCATTCGTCCGCCAGTTTCGCGAGCCGGCCCGGCGGGAGCTGCTGGAGTTGCCGGCGGGGACGCGCGAGCCGGGGGAGGAGCCGCTCGAGACCGCGCGGCGCGAGCTACGGGAGGAGTGCGGCCTGACCGGCGGCACGTGGCGCGAGCTGGCCGCGTTCTGGACGACACCCGGCTTCTGCCGGGAGCGGATGCACCTCTATGCAGCGGAGGGGGTGGTCGCCGGCGAGGCCGAGCCGGAGGAGGACGAACAGCTGGAGCTCGTCCGCTGGCCGCTCACCGAGGTGGAGGCACGTCTCGGCGAGATCGAGGACGCGAAGACGCTCGCGGGTCTTCTGCTCTACCTCCGCACCCGTTCCTCGCGGCCTTGTCCCTAGCGGCCCTGTCCCCACCGGCCGTGGCTCTTGCGGCCATGTCCCGAGGCATGCCCCCACCCAGGGCGGGGTCCTCGTCCCTTCCTCCCACGAGGTCGACGATACCGGCGAACCGGTTACGTGTCCGTCGCAGGTTCGCTACGACCGCGAGACGATCTCTCCACACGCTAAGGTCTCCCCGTTTTGCGCATCGGGGTTGCCAAGGAGATCAAGACCGACGAGTACCGTGTCGCCCTGACGCCTGCAGGCGCGCGCGAGCTCGTCCAGCGCGGGCACGAGGTCGTCGTCGAGACAACCGCCGGCGACGGCAGCTCCTTCGCCGACGCCGACTACGAGCGGGCGGGTGCCCGGATCGTCTCGGCCGACGAGGCGTGGGAATCGTCCGAGCTGCTCCTGAAGGTGAAAGAGCCGATCGCGCCCGAGTACGGCCGGCTGCGCGAGGGGCTGGTGCTCTTCACCTACCTGCACATCGCGGCCGACGAGCCGCTCACACGGGCGCTCGTCGACAGCGGAATCGCCGCGGTCGCCTACGAGACCGTCGAGACTGACGACCGCCGGCTGCCGCTGCTGGCGCCGATGAGCGAGATCGCGGGCCGGCTCGCGCCGCAGGCGGGCGCCTATTTCCTGGAGAAGCCGCTCGGCGGCCGGGGCGTGCTCCTCGGCGGGGTGCCAGGCGTCGCTCCCGGCCGGGTGCTCGTGCTCGGCGGCGGCATCGTCGGCTACAACGCGGCGATCATCGCGCTCGGACTCGGCGCCCAGGTGACGATTCTCGAGCGCTCGATCGACCGGATGCGCCACCTCGACGAGATCCTCTCCGGGCGCGTCAGCCTGATCATGTCGTCGAGCCTGCAGGTGGAGGAGTCGATCGTCGACGCCGACCTCGTGATCGGAGCGGTGCTGATTCCCGGCGCGCGCGCCCCGAAGCTCGTCACGCGGGAGATGCTCGGCGCTATGAAGCCGGGGGCAGTCGTCGTCGACGTCGCGATCGACCAGGGCGGCTGTATCGAGACCGCGCACGCGACGACGCACTCGGATCCGGTCTACGAGGTCGACGGGATCGTCCATTACTGCGTCGCCAACATGCCGGGTGGCGTACCCGTCACCTCGACGCACGCGCTCACGAACGCGACGCTGCCCTATGTCGAGGCGATCGCCGAGCGCGGACTGGCCGAGGCGGTCGCTCGCGACCGCGCACTCGGACGCGGCGTCAACGTCCTCGCCGGGAAGATCACGTACCGGGCGGTGGCCGACGCGCACGGCCTCGACTTCACGCCGCTCGAGAGCGTCCTGCCGCTCGCCGCGGCGTAGGGCCGCTAGGTCTTCGAGGTCGCGTCCGGCTTCTTCTTCGCCGGCGAGAACTTGACCACGAGCATCGTCACGCCCGCGGCCGCGCCGATCACGACCGCGATATAGAGGAAGAACGCCAGCAGTCCGAGGACGTTGCTCATCGCCGACCTAGAATAGCGTCGTGGCCCGCGCGTGCGTCATCGTGCTCGATGCCGTCGGTGCCGGCGCGCTGCCGGACGCCGACTCCTACGGCGACGACGGAGCCGACACCCTCGGCAACGTCGCCCGTGCCGTCGGCGGTCTCGACCTGCCGAGCATGGAGGCGCTCGGGCTCGGAAACGTCGAGCCGCTCGAGGGCTGCCGACCGCAGCCCGGAGCGCCCGCGGTCGCGGGCCGCCTGCTCGAGCGCTCGAAGGGCAAGGACACGACGACGGGACACTGGGAGCTGATGGGCGTTGTCACCTCGACCGCGTTTCCCACGTATCCGCACGGCTTCCCGCACGACGTGATCGACCCGTTCATGCACCGCACGGGTCGCGGTGTCCTCGGGAACAAGCCGGCCTCGGGGACGGAGATCATCCAGGAGCTCGGCGAGGAGCACCAGCGCACCGGCAAGTGGATCGTCTACACGTCGGCCGACTCCGTCTTCCAGATCGCCGCGCACGAGGACACCGTGCCGCTCGAGGAGCTGTACGAGGCATGCCGGATCGCGCGCGAGCTCCTCACCGGCAAGCACGCGGTCGGGCGTGTGATCGCGCGACCCTTCGCCGGGGCGCCCGACAACTACACACGGACGCCGAACCGGCACGACTACTCGCTCGAGCCGCGGCGGCCGAACTACCTCACGCTGCTTCGCGAGGCCGGGGTCACGGTGCACGGCATCGGCAAGATCGGCGACATCTTCGCCGGCTGCGACATCGACGAGTCGCATCCGACGAAGTCGAACATCGAGGGGATCCAGCAGACGGAGCGGCTGTTGCGCGAGCTCGACGAGGGTTTCGTCTTCGTGAACCTCGTCGAGACGGACAGCCTCTGGGGGCACCGGAACGACCCGGTGAACTTCCATCGCTGCCTCCAGGACTTCGACCGCCGCCTGCCCGACCTGCTCGACGCGCTACGGCCGGGCGACCTGCTGATCGTCACCTCGGATCACGGCTGCGACCCGACGACGCCCTCGACGGACCACTCGCGGGAGCACGCGATGTTGCTCGCGTACGTCGAGGGGAGGAACGCCGCCGGCCGCATCCACGAGGGCGAGTTCGCCGACGTCGGCGCCACCGTGAACGCCTGGCTGGGCGGGAAGGCGCCGTCGCGCGGCATCCCCGGGCAGCCGGTCGTCACGCCGTGAGGCTCGACGATCCCGAGGCCGTGCGTCACGAGTACGCCGACGAGCGGCGGTACGCGGCGCGGATGGCCAAGCAGGAGACTGCGACCGGTCCCGATCCGTACGCGGTGACCTTCGCCGCAGTCGCCGAGTGCGACCCTCGAGACGTGCTGGAGGTTGGTTGCGGTCGCGGCGAGCTCGCCGAGCGGATGGTGCGTGAGCTCGATGCGCACGTCGTGGCGCTCGATCAGTCCGCACGCATGGTGGAGTTGACAGCGGCGCGAGGGGTCGAAGCGATCGTCGGCGACGTCGTCGACCCGCCGTTCGAGAGCGGACGTTTCGACTGCGCGGTCGCGGCGTGGATGCTCTACCACGCCTCGGACCTCGACCGCGCCCTCAGCGAGCTGCGGCGGGTGCTGCGGACAGCAGGGCGCCTGGTCGCTGCGACGAGCAGCGAGCGCAACCTCGCCGAGGTATGGGAGCTCGTCGGGGAGATCGGCGCTCCCGGCGGGGATTTCACGGCCGAGAGCGCCGAAGCTCCTCTGCGACGCCGCTTCTCTCACGTCGAGCGTCGCGACATCTTCGGCATGGTCACGTTCCCGGATCGGGGGGCGGCCCGCGACTACCTCGACGCGACCCGCCCCGAGGTGTGCGAGCTCCTCCCCGAGTTCGAGGGCCTGCTCGTCGCGACCCGGCGTCTCGCCGTCTTCGTCTGCACCCCGTGATCCGGCCGGCGGAGCTGATCCAGCGCAAGCGCGACGGCGAGGAGCTCGACGACGACGAGCTCGCCGAGCTCGTGCTCGCCTACAGCCGCGGCGAGGTGCCCGACTACCAGCTGGCCGCGTTCTGCATGGCCGTCTACTTCCGGGGCCTCTCCGAGCGGGAGACGTTCGTCCTCACGGACGCGATGGTGCGGAGCGGCGAGACGATCGACCTCGGGGCCGCGCTCGGGCGGCGCGTCGTCGACAAGCACTCCACCGGCGGCGTCGGCGACAAGACGACGCTCGCGGTCGGCCCGATCGTCGCCGCCTGCGGGGTGCCGTTCGGGAAGATGAGCGGCCGCGGGCTCGGCCACACCGGCGGGACGCTCGACAAGCTCGAGTCGATCCCGGGCTACCGCGTCGAGCTGACGACCGACGAGTTCGTCGCCCAGGTGCGCGAGATCGGGCTCGCCGTCGTCGGTCAGAGCGCGAACCTCGTGCCCGCCGACAAGAAGCTCTACGCGCTCCGCGACGTGACCGCGACCGTCGAGAACGTCTCGTTGATCGCGGCGAGCATCATGTCGAAGAAGATCGCCTCGGGCGCGGACGCGATCGTCCTCGACGTCAAGGTCGGCGACGGCGCCTTCATGAAGTCGGTCGAGGCCGCCCGTGAGCTCGGCGAGGCGATGATCGCGCTCGGCCGCCGCGCCGGCAGGGAGGTCGTGTGCGTCCTCACCGACATGGACCAGCCGCTCGGGTGCGCGGTCGGGAACGCGCTCGAGGTGCGCGAGGCGGTCGCCACCGTCCGCGGCGACGGGCCGCCCGACTTCACCGAGCTCGTGCTCGACGCGGCCGCCCACCTGCTCGCGCTCTCCGACCTCGGCCTCGACCGGGCCGAGGCGCGCGCCCGAGCGGAGCGGGCCGTCGCGGACGGGTCAGCGTTCGCGGCGTACGAGCGCTGGGTACGTGCGCAAGGGGGAGATCCCGACCTTTCCCTGCTGCCCGCGGCGCCGCACGTGCAGGCCGTACCCGCTCTTCGGGACGGCTACGTCACGCGCCTGGGAGCGCTCCCGGTCGGCCTTGCGGCACTCCATCTCGGCGCCGGCAGGCGCGAGAAGGACGATCCGGTCGACCATGCCGTCGGCGTCGTCTGCACGCGCAAGCGCGGCGATCGGGTCGAGCGCGGCGAGCCGCTCGCGGAGGTTCACGCCCGCGACGGACACGCCGCCGCGCAGGCGGCCCAGGACGTGCTCGCGGCCTATGAGCTCGGCGACGAGCCGCCCGAGCACCGCCCAGTCGTCCTCGACACCCTCGACTGAGCATGCCGGAGCTGCCCGAGGTCGAGACGGTTCGCCGGCGACTCGAGCCTGTGCTCGTCGGCAGGCGGTTCGAGCGCGTCGAGATCCGCGACTCCCGGCTCGTCCGTCCGTATGAGCCCGCCGAGGTGGCGGCGGAGCTCGACGGCGAGCGCGTGGCCGCGGTCGAGCGGCGCGGCAAGTATCTGATTGTCCGGTTCGAAACGGGGCGGGTTCTCCTGATTCACCTCCGGATGACGGGGAGCCTGCGGCACGCGGCGGGCGGGAGGCTCCAGGATGACCCGCACCGCCGTGCTGTTGTCAGATTAGACGACGGATCGGATGTCGCCTACCGCGACGTCCGCCGCTTCGGTACGTGGCAGCTGCTCGAGCCGGGCGAGCTCGATCCGTACCTCACGGCACGCGTCGGCGACGAGCCGCTCGAACCGAGCTTCACCGCGGCGCGCCTCGGCCAGCGCCTGGCCGGTCGCCGGGCGCCCGTGAAGGCGGCCCTCCTCGACCAGCGCACGCTCGCCGGGATGGGGAACATCTACGTGGACGAGGCGCTCTGGCGGGCGCGGATCCACCCGCTCCGTCTGGCTCAGAGCCTCGACTCCGCCGAGCTGCGCAGACTTCACCGGGCCGTGCGGGCCGCACTCGAGCACGGCATCGCGCGACAGGGCTCGACGCTCCGCGACTATGCGCTGCCGGACGGCGGCTCCGGGTCGATGCAGGACGAGTTCCGCGTCTACGGGCGCGGCGGCGAGCCGTGCGACCGGTGCGGCACGCCGATCGCGAAGACACGAGTCGCCGGGCGCGGGACCTGGTTCTGCCCGGTGTGCCAGCCGCCGAGCCCCTGAGAGGCTCTCAGGCGGCGAGCAGCTCGTCGAGGCGGCCGTCGCGCTCGAGGCGCCACAGCTCGGTGTAGCCGCCGATCGGGCGCTCGTCGATCAGGATCTGCGGCACCGTCCAGCCGCCCGTCAGATCGAGGAGGCGCTGGCGGAACGTGGGGTCGTCGTCGAGGTGGATCTCCTCGTAGGCGAGGCCCTTCGAGTCGAGCAGCGTCTTCGCGCGGACGCAGTAGCCGCACCAGCGGGTCGTGTAGATTTGGATCGTCGCCATCGTGGATTAGTAACGAATCCGAGCTCGATTGCGTTCCCGTTCGCCGGAGCCGCTCCGCCCGGTCATCCGCTGAGCGCCTCGGCCGGGCGATACGCCGGCATGCCGATCCGGAATGTGGCGCCGGCGCCCGGCGTGCTCTCGACCTCGATCGTGCCGCCGTGTGCATCGACGATCGCCTTCGTGATCGAGAGCCCGAGCCCCGTTCCCGGAATGGCCCGGGCGGTCGCCGTCGGTGACCGGAAGAAGGGCTCGAACAGCTGCTCCTGCTCGTCCGGAGGGATGCCCTTGCCGGTGTCGGCGACCTCGAACAGCGCTTGGCCGTCGCGGTACGCGATCCGGGCGGTGACCCGTCCGCCGTCCGGCGTGAACTTGACCGCGTTCGAGACGAGGTTGTCGATGGCCTGCCCGAGGCGCCGCTCGTCTCCGTGGACGAGCACGGCTCGGTCACCGGTGAGCGTGAGCTCGACCTCCTTCGCCGCGGCGGCGGGACGGGCCGCATCGATCGCATCGAGCGCGAGCGACCGCAGGTCGACCTCGCCCCGGTCGAGCGCGAGCAGGCCACGCTCGGCCTCCGCGACGAGGAGCAGGTCGCCGACGAGGTCGATCAGCCGGTTCGTGCTGCGCTGGACCGTGGAGAGGAACGACAGCTGATCGGCGGTCAGGTTGTCGGTGTCGTCCTCCATCAGCAGCTCGAGGTAGCCGATGATCGACGTCAGAGGCGTCCGCAGCTCGTGCGAGACGACGGCGACGAAGTCGTCTCGCAGCCGGACGAGCTCGTCGGCGCGGGCGGCATTGTCGCGGTCGATGCGGCCCGCGCGGCGCTCCAGCTCGAACAGCCAGCCGAGCAGGACGACGACGAGTCCGGCGGAGACGGCGGTCGCGATCAGCACGGTGCGTGCGCGCGGGTTCGTGACGTCGGTCGCGTGGGCCTGGCGCGCGATCTCGTCGCTGATCACGGCCTGGAGGCGGCTCTGCGACGCCTGCACCATCTGCCGTTCCGAGGCGGAGGTGCCGCCGCTCCGGCCGGCATCGCCGAAGGCCCGGGTCGCGTCGCGCAGATACGCGGTGTAGGCGGCCTGCAGCCGGGCGGCCTCCGGGCCGTCGTGCGTCTTGACGTTCGCGAACGCGGCCCGGGCATCGGCCAGCGCGCGAACGTGCTGCGCGGCGAGGGAGACGCTCACCGCCTGCGCGGCGTCGGCCTGCTCGAACAGGTTCTGGAGCTGGAACGCGACCGTGGAGAGCGTCTGGGTGCGCAGCGTCTGCCGCTGCGTGTTGGCGGCGCGGTGGAGGAGGATGCCGCCGACGGTGGCCAGGGCGAACGTGGCCGCGAGCGACGCGGCGATCGCGAGGTACGCCAGACGCTGGCGGTGCTCGTCGAGCCAGCCTCGCCTCCGGGTCGTCGCCACCATCCGGGAGACAGCTTACGCAGGCGGTCAGCGGGCCAGGCGCCACCCGCGCCCCTCCCTAGACTGACGGAGCGATGGGAGGGCGTTCCTACAAGACCGAGGCGGTCGTGCTGCGGTCGATCAGGTTCGGCGAGGCCGACCGCGTCCTCCACCTCTATACGCTCGACCGGGGCCGGGTGGGTGCGGTCGCGAAGGGCGTCCGCAAGACCACGTCGCGCTTCGGGGCGCGGCTCGAGCCGCTCTCCCACGCGGAGCTCATGCTCCACCAGGGGTCGGGCGAGCTCCACACGGTCACCGGTGTCCAGCTCGTGCGGGCGCACCGGACGGCGCGCGAGGACTACTACCGGCTCTCGGTCGGCCTGATCGGCGCCGAGGCGATGCTCCGGCTCTTCAGCGAGCAGGAGCGGAACGAGCGCGCCTTCACGGCGCTCACCCGCTTTCTCGACCTCCTCGACGAGGCGCCGCACGCGGCCGACCGGCCCGCGCTCGATCCGCTCGGGCTCTCGTTTCAGCTGAAGCTGCTCTGGCTCTCGGGCTACCTGCCGCACCTGACGAGCTGCGCCGAGTGCGGCACCGACGACGCGACCCTCGTCGGCTACTCGCCGCGCGCCGGAGGCGCCGTCTGCGCGGTCTGCGCCGGGAAGACGGAGGCGCTCGCGCTCGGGCCGGACGGCGTCGCCGGAATCGAGACGCTGCTCGCGCATCCGCTCGCCGACGCGGCGCCGCTCGGCCTCTCCGAACGTGCCCGGCGCGACGCACTCCGCGTCGTGACGGCGTCGTACGAGTACCACGGCGGCTTCCGCCTGAGGACGCTCAGCGCGTGACGCGGGATCTCGGCGACGGCTTCGAGCTCGACGACGACCCGGCTCGGCTCGACCGCGCTGTGATCCACGCGTATCTCGGCGGCGAGTCGTACTGGGCGAAGGGAAGGCCGCGCGAGCGGCAGGACGAGCTGATCGACGCGAGCGTCCGCGTCGTCGGGCTCTACCGGGACGGGCGCCAGGTGGGGTTCGCCCGCGCGGTCGACTGCGACGCGGCCGGCTTCGTCTACCTCGCCGACGTCTACGTGCTCGAAGAGTGCCGCGGCCGCGGTCTCGGGCTCGAGCTCGTACGCGAGATCGTCGAGAACGGGCCGCACGCCGGACGCCGCTGGGTGCTCCACACGCGCGACATGCACGGCCTCTACGCGAAGCTCGGCTTCGGCTCGAGCGAGCGCCTGCTGGAGCGCTCGGTCAGCCCGCGCTAGCGAACAGCGAGAGCTGCATGGAGCCGTGCTCGCAGACGCTCGTCACCGGCTTGATGGGAACGTCGACCGTGCCACCGCCGGTCGCTGTCGACCCGAAGGGTGATCGCGGTCGGCTCGCACGGGCCTGTCTGCTGCTCGCCGCTGCCGTGGACGTCGGGCGAGAAGCGCGCCTGCGCGGTCGCCGAGGCGCGGGGGGCGAGCACGACGCGCGCCGCTGTCTGGGTGCCCGGGCGGGCGGCCGAGCCGTGGGTCGGGAGCGGGCTACCGTTCTTGTCGAGCAGCTGGACGACAGGCAGGCCGCTGACGAAGCACGCTGCCGAGCCCGTGTTCGTGAGCGTCAGCAGGTAGCTGATCTGGCCCGCTCCGGCGCTGCCGGCAATCGTCGTGAAGACGCCGCCGAGCTGTCCGCCCGTGCAGGCACCGGCCGTGCTCGCTCCGGTCGTCGTCCCGGTCGACGTCGGCGCGGTGACCGTGACGGTGCGCGTCCGGGTCACCGTCACGGTGACGGTTCGCGACCCACCGCAGCCTGCGGCGCCGAGCGCCACGAGAACCGCGCCGGCGACGAGGGTGCGCGTCACTCGCCCTTCGGGGAGCGCCAGGGCCGCGCGAGCGCGTCGTCGAGCCACGCGCGCACGCCGCCGATCGGCAGCCGCTCCTGCGCGAGCGAGTCGCGGTCGCGGACGGTCACCGTCTCGTCGGAGAGCGTCTGCTCGTCGATCGTGAACGCCCAGGGCGTGCCGATCTCGTCCTGGCGCCGGTAGCGCCGCCCGATCTGGCCGCTGTCGTCGTGCTCGACGACATGGTGCCGCCGCAGCTCCTCGTAGAGGGCGCGGGCGCGGGTCGACATGCCCTCGTCGCGCGGGATCAACGGCAGAATCGCCGCCTTCACCGGCGCCACCTTCGGATGGAGACGCAGCACGGTGCGCTCGCGGTCGCCGACGACCTCCTCGTCGTAGCCGTCGACGAGGAACGCGAGCAGGATCCGGTCGATCGAGACGGCCGGCTCGATCACGTACGGCGTGTAGCGCTCGCCGTCGGGGCCGACGTATTCGAGCTTCGTCCCCGAGTGCTCGGCGTGCTGCGTGAGGTCGAAGTCGCCGCGGTTCGCGATCCCCTCGAGCTCCTGCCAGCCGATCGGGTAGAGGTACTCGAGGTCGCTCGTGGCGCTCGAGTAGTGGGACAGCTCCTCCGCGCCGTGCGGGCGCACGCGCAGGTTGCTCGGCCGGAGGCCGAGGTCGAGGTACCAGCGCGTGCCGCTCGGCGATCCAGTACTCGTGCCATTGCGCGGCCTCGTCCGGCGGGACGAAGAACTCCATCTCCATCTGCTCGAACTCGCGCATCCGGAAGAGGAAGTTGCCCGGCGTGATCTCGTTGCGGAACGACTTGCCGACCTGCGCGATCCCGAACGGCGGCTTGCGGCGCGCGAGCTGGAGGACGTTCTTGAAGTTGACGAAGATCCCCTGCGCCGTCTCGGGGCGGAGGTACGCCGTCGAGCTCGCGTCCTGCATCGCCCCGACCTGCGTCTCGAACATGAGGTTGAACTGGCGCGGCTCGGTGAGGTCGCAGTCGGGGCCTTCGCCGGGGCGCTTGCTCGGCTTGCGGCCGCACTGCGCGTCCTCGAGCCTGTCGGCGCGGAAGCGGAGCTTGCAGGTGCGGCAGTCGACGAGCGGGTCGCTGAAGCCGGCGACGTGGCCGGACGCCTCCCAGACGCGCGGGTTGAGGATCACCGCGGAGTCGAGGGCGACGATGTCGTCGCGCTCCTGCACCATCGCGCGCAGCCAGAGCGAGCGGATGTTGTTCTTCGTGAGGACGCCGTAGTGGCCGTAGTCGTACGTCGAGCCGATCCCGCCGTAGATCTCGGAGGAAGGGAAGACGAAGCCGCGCCGCCGGCAGAGCGACACGATCTTGTCCATCGTCACGGCCGGCGCGGTCTCACTCACGCGGCGGAGGGTACCGGGAGCGCGGCGTGCGCCTTCGCGTTCACCGGCCCTGTCGAGGAGATTCCAGCCTTTCGCGACGAAGATTCCACTCCCGCGTCACACCTGCCGGCGTACGCTCGGGGAGATCCCCGGGCGGGTGGGGGTTAGGGATGGTGGGGCACGAGGACCTGTCCGTCCCGGACGCGACCTCTCGGGCACGCGTCCCCCGCGCCGGGGCGCGGCTAGAGTCGCGGCGATGGCGAGCACGCCGGCGATCGCGGCGGCCGAGCGGGCGGGGATCCGCTTCACGCTGCACGCCTACGAGCACGACGCGGCGGCCGAGTCGTACGGGCTCGAGGCCGCGGAGAAGCTCGGCGCCGACCCCGAGCGCGTCTTCAAGACGCTCGTCGTCACGATCGACGGGGCGCTCGCGGTGGCGCTCGTCCCGGTCGCCGCCCAGCTCGACCTGCGCGCGCTCGGCAAGCGCTCCCGCCTCGCCGACCGCACCGAGGCGGAGCGCGCCACCGGCTACGTCACCGGCGGGATCAGCCCGCTCGGCCAGCGCCGCCGCCTCCCGACCCACGTCGACGCCTCCGCGCTCGACCACGAGACGATCCTCGTCAGCGCGGGCCGGCGCGGCCTCCAGATCGAGCTCGACCCGCGCGACCTCGTCCGGCTGACCGGCGCGCGCGCCGCTCCCATCGCCGCGGCGCGCTGATCACCCGGATTAGGCTGAGCGCGTGCCGAACCCGACCGTCGAGCTGCATGTGGTCTCCGACGCGACCGGTGAGACCGCGGCGCGGCTCGTCCAGGCGCTCGAGGCGCAGTTCCCCGAGCAGGAGTTCGTCGAGATCCGCCACCCGCGGGTCGAGTCCGAGGACGACCTCCAGCTCGCGGTGAACCGGATGAAGGGCCGTCCGGCCGTCGTCGTCTACACGCTCGTGAAGCCGGAGCTGCGCGACGCGATGCGGACGCTCTGCCGCCGCGCGAAGCTCCACTACTGCGACCTCCTCGGTCAGCCGATCGAGGCGGTCACCCGCGTCTCCGGCATGGCCGCGAAGATGACGCCCGGGTCGCGGCCGCCGCTCAACTCCGCCTACTTCAAGCGGATGGAGGCGATCGAGTTCGCCGTCCGCTTCGACGACGGCGTCGGCCGCGGCCTCCGCGACGCCGACATCGTCCTCGTCGGCGTCTCCCGCACCTCGAAGACGCCGCTCTCGATCTACCTCGGCTACCTCGGCCACAAGGCGGCGAACGTGCCCGTCGTGAAGGGGATCGCGCCGCCGAAGGAGCTCCACGAGATCGACCAGCGCAAGATCGTCGGCCTCACGATCGACCCGAACCGGCTCGTCGAGATCCGCCGCGCCCGCGTGCGCACGATGGGCGGCGGCGCCCGCAACCGCCAGTACGCGGAGCTGATGGAGATCTACGAGGAGCTCGACGAGGCGCGGAAGCTGCACCGGCGGCTCGGCTGCCCGGTGATCGACATCTCCGAGCTCTCGATCGAGGAGACCGCCCACCGCGTCCTGCGCGTGATCGAGGAGCGCCGCGGCGACCAGGTGCGCGCATGAGGCGGAAGCCGCTGCCGAAGGGGCGCGTGCCGCTGCGCTACTGGGCGCTCTGGTGGCTGATCCTCGTCGTCGCGGACTTCGTCTTCTACGTCCTGCTGACGCCGATCTGGATCGGCCTCCGCGTCGTCGCCTGGCTCGCCGAGTTCCGGGCGCGCCGGCGCCGCGACTAGCGCCGCCGCACCGCGCGCAGCTGGAGGAACATCGGCACGCGGTTCCAGCGGGACGGGCTGCCGTCCAGGGCTCGCGAAGCGCGGCTCGCGGATCGCCTCGACGAGGAGGCCGGCGTCCTCGAGCGCCCGCGCGTACGCCTCGAGCGGATAGGCCCAGCCGCGGAACGTCATCGCGAGGCCGTTCTTCTCCTCGGTGACCTCGACGCGCCGCGTGGCGAAGTAGTCGCCGTCGATCACGAAGCGCGCGTCCGGGGCGGGGGACTCGAAACCGCCGGCGTCGGCCGTCGGATGCGTCACGCAGACGCAGATCCGGCCGCCCGGCTCGAGCACCCGCGCCGCCTCCGCGACGGCGCCGGGCATGTCCTGCACGTCCATGAGCGAGTTGAACGCGACCACGAGGTCGAACGTGCCGTCCTCGAACGGGAGCGCCGCCGCGTCGCCGAGGACGTACTCGCCCTCGGGGTGCTCCTCGCGGGCGAGCCGCAGGAGCGTGGGGGAGGCGTCGAGCCCGACGACCCGGTGGCCGCGGGCCGCCAGGTCGCGCGACACGCGGCCCTCGCCGCAGCCGACCTCGAGCGTCCGCCGGCCCGGCGACGGGACGAGCTCGAAGAACGTCGGCCCGCTGAAGTGCCAGTAGACGTCGTGCCCGGGCGTGCCGCGCCCAGGCCGCCCAGCCGAGCGCCTCCCGCTCCCAGTCGTCGTTGTGCGAGCTCACGGGAGCAGCCGCGTCTCGAGCAGTGTCTCGCCGTCCGGCCCGACGCGGTAGCCGCGCGCCGCCGGCGCGACGCGACCACCTCGACGAGCTCGGTCCCCGCGTACCGGGCCGCGGCCGCGTCGTCGAGCGCGATCCCGGCCGGATACCCGCCCGCGACGAGCTGCCGGTACACGGGCCGCCGCCGCTCCTCGCCGTCGTAGTGCGGGCACGCGCTGCCGGGCAGGAACCCGAGCCCGTCGCGCATTCCCGCGAGCTGCGGCCCGAACGAGTCGGTCACGCCCGCCTCGAACCAGCAGATCATCCCGGCGCTCCAGCCGAAGAGGACGACGCCGCTCTCCCAGGCCTCGCGCAGCACCGCGTCGAAGCCGTGGACGCGCCAGATCGCGAGCATGTTCGCCGTGTTCCCGCCGGGAACGAGCACGAGGTCGTGGGCGAGCGTGAACGCGCGCAGGTCCTCCGGCGGCCACGGGCTGAAGCGCAGGACGGACATCTCGGCGCGCCCCTGCAGGCGCTCGAGCCACTCCACCGTCCGGCCCGGATCCTCCATCCCGGCCGTGGGGACGTAGAGCAGGCGGCGCCCCTCGCGCGAGCCCGAGTACGTACTCGAGCATCGCGTCGTTCGGGAAACCGCCGATGCCGACGATTGTTCTGATCGGACATGGTCGAGCGTATGACAACATCTGCGCTCATGACGCGCTACGTCTACGACTTCGACGAGCCCGCCGACGGCGGCCGGGAGCTGCTCGGCGGCAAGGGTGTCGGGCTCGCGGAGATGACGCAGCTCGGGGTCCCAGTCCCCGCAGGCTTCACGATCACGACCGACGCGTGCCGCGCCTTCATGCAGGGCGGCGGCGAGATCCCCGGCCTCGACGCGGAGGTCGAGGAGCACATCGCGCGCCTCGAGGAGAAGACGGGCAAGCGCTTCGGCGACACCGACGACCCGCTGCTCGTCTCCGTCCGCTCCGGCGCCGCGATCTCGATGCCCGGGATGATGGACACGATCCTCAACCTCGGCCTCTCCGACGTGGCCGTCGAGGGCCTCGCGGCCTCCACCGGCAACGCGCGCTTCGCGCGCGACTCGTACCGGCGCCTGATCCAGATGTACGGCGAGGTCGTGGACGGGATCGACGGGAACCGCTTCGAGCAGGCGCTCGGCGACCTCAAGCGCGACCGCGGCGTGCGCCAGGACGTCGACCTCACGCCCGACGACCTCGCGCAGCTGCTCGACACGTTCCGGCACATCTACGAGCAGGAGACCGGCGAGGGCTTCCCGCAGGACGCGCGCGAGCAGCTGCGCCGCGCCGTGCTGGGCGTCTTCCAGTCGTGGGAGAACCCGCGCGCGCAGGTCTACCGGCGCACGTACTCGATCCCGGACGACATCGGCACCGCCGTGAACGTCGTCCAGATGGTGTTCGGCAACCGGGGCGAGGCCTCGGCGACGGGCGTCTGCTTCACCCGCGACCCGTCCACCGGCGAGCAGGGCGTCTACGGCGAGTACCTCGTCAACGCGCAGGGCGAGGACGTCGTCGCGGGCATCCGCACGCCGCAGCCGGTCGAGCAGATGGAGGAGCTGCTCCCCCAGGCGTACACGGAGCTCCTCGACACGATGGCGCGGCTCGAGCACCACTACCGCGACATGCAGGACATCGAGTTCACCGTCGAGGAGGGACACCTGTACCTCCTGCAGACCCGCTCCGCGAAGCGCACCGCGGCCGCGGCGCTGAAGGCCGCCGTCGAGATGACGGGCGAGGGCCTGATCAGCCGCGAGGAGGCGATCGCCCGGATCGACCCTGCGCAGCTCGACCAGCTCCTCCACCCGATGCTCGACCCGACGGCGGAGCTCGAGATCGCCGCGCACGGCCTGAACGCCTCGCCGGGCGCGGCCTGCGGGAAGATCGTGCTCGACGCGAACACCGCCGAGGAGCACGGCAAGGCCGGCGAGGCGGTGATCCTCGTCCGCTTCGAGACGACCCCCGACGACATCCACGGCCTGATCCAGTCGAAGGGCGTCCTCACCGCGCACGGCGGCATGACCTCGCACGCGGCCGTCGTCGCGCGCGGCATGGGCAAGCCGTGCGTCGCCGGCTGCGAGGGGCTCGAGATCGACATGAAGGCCCGCACGCTCCGGATCGGCGACCACGACCTGCGCGAGGGCGACATGCTCACGATCGACGGCGGCACCGGCCGCGTGATCGTCGGCGAGGTCGAGCTCGTCCCGCCGCAGATCAACGAGGACCTCGAGACCATCCTCGAATGGGCCGACGCGGTGCGCCGCCTCAAGGTGCGCGCGAACGCCGACAACCCCGAGGACTCCGCGAAGGCGCGCGAGTTCGGGGCGCAGGGGATCGGCCTCTGCCGCACCGAGCACATGTTCTTCGGCGAGGAGCGGCTCCCGGTCGTCCAGGAGATGATCCTGGCCTCCGACGAGGAGGGCCGCCGCGACGCCCTCGACCGGCTGCTCCCGTTCCAGCAGTCCGACTTCGAGGGGATCTTCGAGGTGATGGCGGGCCTGCCGGTCACGATCCGGCTGCTCGACCCGCCGCTGCACGAGTTCCTCCCGGATCTCGCGGACGCGACCGACGAGCGGATGCGCCAGCGGATCAAGGCGCTCACCGAGTCGAACCCGATGCTCGGGACGCGCGGCTGCCGGCTCGGCATCCAGTGGCCCGAGGTCTACGAGATGCAGGTGCGCGCGATCGCACGCGCGGCGAAGGCCGTCCAGGAGCGCTCGGGCACCGCGCCGCTCGTCGAGATCATGCACCCGCTCGTCGGCTTCCGCGAGGAGCTGCGCCGGCTGCGCGTGCTCACCGAGGAGGTCATGGCCGAGGAGGCGCCCGGGCTCGAGTACCTGTGCGGGACGATGATCGAGCTGCCGCGGGCGGCGCTCCGCGCGGACGAGATCGCCGAGGTGGCGGACTTCTTCTCGTTCGGCACGAACGACCTCACCCAGACGACGCTCGGCATGTCGCGCGACGACGCCGAGGGCAAGTTCCTCACCTGGTACCTCGAGGACGGCGTGATCGAGCACAACCCGTTCGAGACGCTCGACCAGGAGGGCGTCGGCGCCCTGATGCAGATCGGCGTCGAGCGCGGCCGCGCCACGAAGCCGGAGATCAAGCTCGGCATCTGCGGCGAGCACGGCGGCGACCCGGCCTCGGTGGCGTTCTGCCACGGGCTCGGGCTCGACTACGTCAGCTGCTCGCCGTACCGCGTCCCGCTCGCCCGGCTCGCCGCCGCCCAGGCGGTCCTCAAGGAAGCGCACCGGGCCGAGTACGTCGTCGCGGGCGGCTAGGAACGGTGGGGGAACCTGCGGTTCCCCCGACCCGAAACTCGCCTCTCTCGGCGCGGTCTTCCCTCCGCGCGCCGAGGGCTGTCGACGTCGCGCGGCGGGGTGAGCGGCCGAATTCGACGCGTCTCGTCTGGACGTGTCCGGTGCCAGGTACCGGACACGTGCTCGGCGGACATGTCCATTCTGTGACCGCTCTGTCCATGCGGTACGCGGCTGGCGGCAACGTCTCGTGGGGACACGTCCGGTGCCTGGCACCGGACGTGTCGCACCAGGACATGTCTCGCCCGGACGCGGCGTCCGGCTAGAGGAACTCGCGATCTCCTCGAGCGGCTTGCGCTCGAGTGACGGGACGACCGCGTCCTCGGACGGGTAGCCGACCGGGATCAGCAGGAACGGGCGCTCGTTGTCGGGCCGGCCGAGCAGCTCGCGGAGGAAGCCCATCGGCGACGGCGTGTGCGTCAGCGCGACGAGCCCCGAGGCCTGGATCGCCGCGAGCAGGAACCCGACCGCGATCCCGACCGACTCGCGCACGTAGTAGTGCTTGACCTTCGCGCCGTCCGGGCCCGGCCGCCACGCCTGCTCGAAGACGACGATCACGTACGGCGCATCGGTGATGTGCGTCTTGACCGCGTCCGTGCCGAGCGGCGCCACCGCCTCGAGCCACTCCGCGGTCGCGCGCCGCTCGTAGAACTCCCGCTCCTCCTGCTCGGCCGCCTCGCGCAGCTGCGCCTTGAGCACCGGGTCGGAGACGACGACGAACGTCCACGGCTGCTGGTGCGCGCCCGACGGCGCCGTCCCGGCGACGCGGACCGCGTTCTCGACGAGCTCGCGCGGCACCGGCTCGGTCGAGAACATCCGCACCGAGCGCCGCGCCCGCATCAGGGCGAGGAACTCGCGGGAGCGGCGAAGCGCCTCCTCGGGGGAGAGCCGCTCGAAGGGAAGGGGCACCGGCGCCGGCATCTCCGGGACGCTACGCGGTCCGGCCTCGGTCCAGACGTCTGATATTTGATTTTTTACCCGTCGAGTCCTAGAGTCGGCGCGTTCGTCGAGGTCGTCCTGAGGAGGCTGCGCGCTGAGCGACTACTCGGATCTCGAGGTCGCCCCGGAGGTGGTGCTCGTGCGCGGCCTGCTCGAGGCCGACAGCACGTTCGCGGAGGCGATCGAGGGCCCCGGCGCCGACCCCGAGAGCTTCAAGTACGCCATGCGGACGTTCGCGACCGGGGTCGTGATCGTGACCGTCGAGGTCGGCGGGCGCCTCTCGGGGCTGACGATCAACTCGTGCTGCTCGATCTCGACGAGCCCGCCGCAGATCCTGATCTCGCTCGCGCACGGCGCGAGCTGCCGCGAGCCGCTGCTCGCGAGCGGGCGGTTCGGCATCTCGATCCTCGGCGCCGGCCAGCGCGAGCTCGCCGAGCTCGGAGCGGTGCCCGGCGGCCCGAAGGTCGTGGACGTCTTCTGCGAGGACTCCGACGACGCGGGCACGGCGAGGATCGCCGGCGCGCTCGCGCATCTCGACTGCTCCGTCGCGCGGACGTTCGAGGTCAGCGACCACACGCTCGTGATCGGCGCCGTCGAGCGCGCGCTCGTCGGCCGCGGCGCCGAGGCCCCGGGCGAGCCGCTCCTCTACTTCGACCGCACCTTCCACCGGCTCGGTGAGCCGCTCTAGCGTCGACCTCCAGACGAAAGCGAGGCCCTGCATGAAGTTCAGCATCTACTCGGAGCTCCAGAGCTGGCCCGGCAAGTCCGAGTCCCAGCTCTACGGCGAGGTGCTGGAGCAGATCGAGAACGCCGACCGGCTCGGCTACGACGCGTACGCCGCCGTCGAGCACCTGTTCTTCCCCAAGTTCTCCGCCTCGGCCAACGTCTTCGGGCTCTTCGGGATGGCCGCCGCCCGGACGAGCTCGATCAAGTTCCGGTCGATGCTGCACATCCTCCCGTACCACAACCCGCTCGTCCTGGCGGCGATGATCCACCAGTTCTCGATCATGACGAACGGGCGCTACGAGTTCGGCGTCGGCCGCGGCCACGGCTGGATCCCGCTCCCCGCCGGGCTGCCGCTCGACGAGACGTCGCGGCCCCGCTACGAGGAGGCGCTCGACCTCTTCATCGAGGCGCTGCACTCGGACACCGTCACCTTCCACGGCGACTACTGGAACGTCGACGAGAGCCACATCGTCCCGTTCAGCGGCCACACGTTCCGGGTCATCCTCGGCGGCACCTCCGACAAGACGTACGACCTCGCCGCGAAGCACGGCTGGGCGGTCGCCGTCCCGCCGCTGCTCCCGTACGCGGCGCTCAAGGACCAGCTCGACCTGTACCGGTCGAAGTGCGCCGACTACGGCACGACGCCCGACATCGTCTGGATCCACGCCTGCTACATCGACGACGACCGCGAGCTCGCGAAGCGCGAGGCGGAGAAGCACATGCGCGGCTTCCTCGCCGGCAACGCCTCGCCGCTCACCGACTTCACGCCGCCGCCCGCCGACCAGCTGGCCGCCGCCGGGTACGGCTTCTACGCGTCCGGGATCATGGAGAAGCTCGCCGCGACGCCGTACGACGAGATGATCGCCGGCGACATCGTCTGGGTCGGGCACGCCCGACGACGTGATCGAGCGGGTCCGCGAGACGATCGAGGTCTGCGAGGGGCTCACCGAGATCGCGATCACGACGAACCCCGGCGGCGTCGAGCACTGGAAGGCGATCAAGGCGCAGGAGCTCTTCGCCGAGCACGTGATGCCTGTGTTCCGGCGTGAGCGAGCCGCCTGCGGCGGCTCGCTACCTGTTCCCGTCGCACCGCTTCGCGCTGGGCAGGCGCGCTGGCGCGCGCGTGCCCGGCGCTTCGCTTTCCTGCTCGGGAACGGCGTGCGGGGACGGGATGGCGGGCGGAAGCGGGGCGGTGGTGAGCCGCGCCCGAGCGCGGTCGGGCACGGCCGAGGACCGCTAGGCGGCTCAGGCGCCGTTCGAGCTCGTCGAGCTTCGCGAGCACGTCCTCGATCCCGGGGCGCTCCTTCGGCGTCGCGTTCAGGACGCCCTCCGGCTCGAGGACGACGCGCTCCACCTCGTGCAGCTCGAGTCCCTGCCGGCGCAGGCCGGCGACGAGCTCCTCGCGCGTGATCGCCTCGCGTCGCAGCGCCCGCCGGTCGACCTTCCCGTCGGCGTACAGCGTCGTCGAGCGTCCCTGGAGCGCCTTGCCGAAGCGCGGGCTCATGAACGCCGTGCGCACGACGACGACGTTCACCGCGAGCAGGATCGCGGCGCCGAGCAGCCCGCCCGACAGCGAGTTGTCGTTCCCGATCACCGCGTTCTGGACGACGTTCGAGAGCAGCAGCAGCACGACGAGGTCGAACGAGTTCAGCTGCGCGAGCTGGCGCTTCCCGGCCAGGTGCAGCAGCACGAGCAGCGCCCCGTAGACGGCCGCGGTGCGGATCGCCTTCTCAGCGGGGGAGATCCCCATGTGCACGAGGTCGTGCCACATGCGCGGACCGTTCGCCGCGCGGCCCACGACGCCTGCCGCCGTTGTCTCTTGTAGACATGTCCCAAAGGTGGGATCCTCGGCTGGTGGCCCGAGGCTTGCTCGTGTGTGCGCTCTGCGGCGCGGTCGCGTTCCTCGCCGTCGGCGCCGGGGGCGCGTCCGCGTCCGGCACCTGCCAGCGCGTCCACCTGAGCTGGGGAACGAAGTGCATCGCGGCCGGCCAGTACTGCCGCATCAAGGGAGACGCCGAGTACCACCGCTACGGCTTCCACTGCCACACCGGCCGGCTCAGCCGCTCCGCCAAGGGTGGGAACGCGCCCGGGAAGGGGTGCGAGCCCGGCTACTCGCCGTGCCTGCCCAGGGTCGCCGATCTCAACTGCGCTGACATCCCGGCCGCGAAGAAGCCTGTCCGCGTCACGGGGAGCGACCCGTACCGGCTGGACGGCAACCACGACGGCTGGGGCTGTACCTCCTGAGCGGCTACGCGTAGCCGCGGACCTGCCAGTACGCGATCGCGATGCTGACGCCGGCGACGGCGATCAGGCCGATCACCCCGCCGTAGCCGAGCCGCCCGTACGCGGCGTGGCCGCGGCCCCAGCGCGCGTACGCGAGCGTCGCGAGGATGCCGCCGATCAGGCCGCCGACGTGGCCGCCCCACGAGATGTTCGGGATCGCGAAGCTGATCACGAGGTTGATCACGATCAGCGTCATCGCGTTCCCGCCGAGGCGGCCGGTCGCCTGCCACTCGAGGATCAGCATCGCGCCGAGGATCCCGAAGATCGCGCCGGAGGCGCCGAGCACCGGCGTCGTCGGCGACTGCAGCAGCGCTCCGGCCGAGCCGGCCAGGCCCGCGGCGAAGTAGAGGCCGATGAAGCGCGCGCGGCCCAGGTACTCCTCGACCGGGCCGCCGAACCACCAGAGCGCGAGCATGTTGAACGCGATGTGCAGGACGCTCGCGTGCAGGAACGCCGAGGTGATCAGGCGCCACCAGTCGCCGGCCGCGACCGACGGGCCGAAGAGCAGGAACTTGTAGTAGAGCCGCCCGCCCGGGTTGTTCGAGCCCGGCCCCCTGTACCGCGCCGATCAGGTAGATCCGACGTTCAGGGCGATCAGCGTCTTCGTGACGAGCGCCTGCGTTCCCCATCAGCTGGGTCTGCGGCGCGCGCACGACGACGCGTCCGCCGAGCGCCTTCGCCGCCGGCCGCCGCCCGCCCGCGTGCTCGGGGCAGCGCAGCCCGACCGGCGCGGGCGTCATGCACTCGGTGCAGATCGGGCGCCCGCACTCCGAGCACGACAGCCCGGTGGGACGGTCGGGGTGCCGGTAGCAGTACTGCGTCTCTGGAGCCGCCACGCGGACTAGCCTAACCTCCGTCGATGCGCGTCCACGTCGCTTTCACGCCGGGAGAGCAGACCCCTGCCCCGATCGGGATCGTCGTCGACGTGCTCCGCGCGACCTCGACGATGACCCAGGCGCTCGCGGCCGGGTACGGGCGCGTCCTCTGCTGCTCCGAGATCGACGAGGCGCGGGCGCTCGCCGAGGCCGAGGGGCCGGCGAAGCTCGCCGGCGAGCGGGGCGCCACACGCATCGAGGGCTTCGACTTCGGCAACTCGCCCAGCGAAGTCGCCGGCGAGCCTGCTGCGCCGACGCTCGTCCTCACGACCACGAACGGGACGCGGCTGCTCGTCTCGGCGGCGCAGCGGTTCGAGCGCGTCTACGTCGGCTCGCTCCTGAACCTCGAGGCGGTCGCCGCCGCCGCGGCCGAGACCGGGGAGGACGTCGCCGTCCTCTGCGCCGGCGTGCTCGGCGAGCTCGCGCTCGACGACGCGTACTGCGCCGGCCGGATCGCCGAGGCCCTCGGCGGCGACCCGCACGACTCGGCGGCCGCCGCGATCCGGCTCGCCCGCAGCTTCGACGGCCCGCTCGACGGGCTCGGCGCGAGCCAGAGCGCACGCAACCTCCGCCGCGTCGGGCTCGAGAGCGACATCGCCTGGTGCGCGCAGGAGAGCGTGATCGCGCTCGCGCCCCGCTTCGCCGGCATGGTCGGCACCGCGGCCCGGGTCACGCTCTAGTTCGATGCCCGCGCCGGGGGCGAACGCCGGAAAGACCGGCGGCCGCCCCCGCGCGGAAGGTCGGGCTCGCGGCTTGCGAACTCCCGGTCGTCCCAAGTTTGCGGCTTGGACGGCCCGGCTGTGCCCGACGGGCGCGATCATCCCGGATCGGCGCAGGCCCTGCATAGTCGAACGCGGAGCGCGCGAGATCGCCTCCGCGAAATTTCCGCAAAGAGCGAACTCTTTCGTCGGGAGCCTCTTGCACGGCCGGCACCGGTCGCCTATCTTCCCCTTTGCCGAGTACGGGGCGCTGGAGGTTGAAGCCCCGCCAAGCGATCAGGTAGGGCTTCGGCCCGGTCAGGTTGGTTGGCGAGGTGGACGAAGGCGCAACCGGCTCGGCGCTTTCTATGGACCGGCTTCTTGCGCCGGGTCGGGACGATGACAGTCGTCACGGGCGATCCGTGACGCGCTGCCCTACCGCAGCGCCCGGCGGGCAGCGACGATGCGCGGGATGAGCTCCTCCGTCCACGGCATCCGGCTCGAAGGCCTCGCCAAGTCCTTCGCGACCCCGCAGGGGCCCGTGCACGCCGTGCGCGAGCTCGACGTCTCGGTCGCGCCCGGCGAGACGGTCGCGCTGCTCGGCCCGAACGGGGCCGGCAAGTCGACGACGATCGACATGCTGCTCGGCCTGCTGCGCGCCCGACCGGGGCAGCGTCACCGTCTTCGGTCGCCCGCCTGCCCGGGCGGTCGCCGACGGCGCGGTGGCGGCGATGCTCCAGACCGGCTCGCTCATCCGCGACGTCTCCGTGCGCGAGCTCGTGGCGATGGTCGCCTCGCTCTACCCGGCGCCGCTCGGCGTCGACGAGGTGCTCGACCTGACCGGCACGACGCGGCTCGCGCGCCAGCGCACCCAGAAGCTCTCCGGCGGCGAGACACAGCGCGTGCGCTTCGCGATCGCGCTCGTGGCCGATCCGGAGCTGCTCGTCCTCGACGAGCCGACGGTCGCGCTGGACGTGGAGGCGAGGCGCGACTTCTGGACGACGATGCGCGAGTTCGCGTCGCGCGGCAAGACGATCCTGTTCGCGACGCACTACCTCGAGGAGGCCGACGCGTACGCCGACCGCGCCGTCCTGATGGCGCGCGGTCGCGTCGTCGCCGACGGCCCGACGACCGAGATCAAGGCGATGGTCGGGACGAGGACGATCCGGGCCACGCTTCCGGACGCTGCGCTCGACGAGCTCGGCCGGCTGCCCGGCGTCACGAGCGCCGAGCGGCGCGGCGAGGCGATCGTGCTCGCCTGCACCGACTCCGACGCGGCGATCCGCGCGCTCCTCTCCGCGCACCCGGACGCCCGTGACATCGAGATCGGCGGCGCCGGCCTCGAGCAGGCGTTCCTCCAGCTCACCGGCGACACCGGCGACGAGGAGGCAGCGGCGTGAACGCGCGCGCCTACGTCCGCTTCGAGCTCGTGCGCACGTTCCGCAGCCGGCGGTTCTTCATCTTCTCGCTCGGCTTCCCGCTCGTCCTCTACTACGCGATCGCCGCCCCGAACCGGAACGTCCACGACCTCGGCGGCACCGGCATCTCGGCGCCCCTGTACTTCATGGTCGGCCTCGCCGCGTTCGGGACGATGAACGCCGTCCTCTCCGCGGGCGCCCGGATCGCCGGGGAGCGCTCGGTCGGCTGGAACCGGCAGCTCCGCGTCACGCCGCTCTCGCCGCGCGCGTACTTCCGGGCCAAGGTCGTGACCGGCTACGCGATGGCGCTCGTGACGATCGCGCTGCTCTACGCGGCCGGCGCGAGCCTCGGCGTCCGCCTCACCGCGGGCACGCTGGCTCGACATGACGTGGATGATCCTCGTCGGCCTCGTCCCGTTCGTCGCGCTCGGGATCCTGCTCGGCCACCTGCTCACGGCCGACTCGATCGGCCCGGCGATGGGCGGCACGACGGCGGTGTTCGCGCTGCTCGGCGGCGTCTGGTTCCCGATCGCCTCGAGCGGCGTCCTCCACGACGTCGCCGAGGCGCTGCCGTCGTACTGGCTCGTCGAAGCCGGCCGGATCGGCGTCGGCGGTCACGGCTGGGGGACGACCGGGTGGGCGGTCGTCGCCGTGTGGGCCGTGGCCGCGACGGCGCTCGCGCGGCGCGCCTACCGCAGCGACACGAACCGGATCTAGGATCCGGACGTGGGGATCGACGCGTGGCTCGAGCGGCCGCCCGAGACCGGCCTCGACGGCGAACCGGACGTGCGCTTCCGGCGGATGCGGATGCGCGTCGGCACCGTGCTCGGCCTGCTCTTCCTCGCCGGGCCGGCGGCCGGTCTCGCGCACGCGCCGCTCGGGAGCTGGCATCGGGCCGCCCTCGCGGCCGGGCTCGCCGCGTTCGTCGGCGTCTACGTCGCGCTGCTGCCGCCGGGGCCGTGGCTCGCGTGCCGCGGCCGCTACGCCCAGCCGGCGGGCCTCGCCGTGCTCGCGCTGATCGCGGCGGGCCTGCTGCTCGCGGGCGCGCCCGGCTCGTTCGCGGCCCTGTTCGTCTACGTCGCCGCCGCGTCCGGGCTTCTGCTCCGCCCGCGGAATGCCGTCTTCGTGACGCTCGTCACCGGCGCCGGTGTCGGCGTCGTCGCGTTCGCCGCCGGGGCATCGCGGTCGGCGGCGGGCGTCACCGTGCTGACGATCGTCTCGATCGGGTCGCTGATGGCCGCGTTCGGACGGCAGGTGCGCGCGAACCGGGAGCTGCGCGCGGCTCGCGGGGAGCTCGCGCGGCTCGCCGTGTCGGAGGAGCGGCTGCGGATCGCGCGGGACCTGCACGACCTGCTCGGGCACACGCTGTCGGTGATCGCGCTCAAGAGCGAGCTCGCCGAGAAGCTGCTCGAGCGCGATCCGGGACGGGCCGCCGTCGAGCTGCGCGAGGTGCAGGACGTGACGCGGGACGCGCTCGCGGAGGTGCGGGAGGCCGTGCACGCGTACCGGCACCTCGCGCTCTGCGACGCGCTCCGGGGCGCGCGGACGGCGCTCGGGGCGGCGGGGATCGCGTGCACGCTCGTCGAGGACGAGGTCGCGCTGCCCGCCGAGGTCGAGGCAGTGCTCGCCTGGGCGGTGCGCGAGGGGACGACGAACGTCGTCCGCCACAGCGGCGCGCGCAGCTGCGCGATCCGGGTGCGCGCCGACGCCGGGACCGCCGCGGTCGAGGTCGAGGACGACGGCAGGCGGCGCGCCCGCGCCGGGCCCGGCCGGGAGCGGCCTCGCCGGGCTCGCCGAGCGGGCCGAGCGCGTGCGCGGCCGGCTCGAGGCGGGCGTCCGGCCCGAGGGCGGCTACCGGCTGCGCCTGACCGTGCCGCTCGCGACGCCGTGATCCGCGTCCTGATCGCGGAGGACCAGGCGATGGTCCGCGGCGCGCTCGCGAGCCTGCTCTCCCTCGAGGACGACCTCGAGGTCGTCGCCGAGGTGGAGCGCGGCGACGCCGTGCTCGAGGCCGCGCGGCGGACCCGGCCGGACGTGGCGCTCGTGGACATCGAGATGCCGGGCCTCGACGGGATCGCGGTCGCCGCGCAGCTCGCGGCGGCGCTGCCGCAGACGCGGACGCTGATCGTGACGACGTTCGGGCGGCCCGGCTATCTCCGGCGCGCGCTCGAGGCGGGCGCGAGCGGCTTCCTGCTCAAGGACGCGCCCGCCGGCGAGCTCGCGGCTGCGATCCGCGCCGTCGCGGCCGGGCGGCGCGCGGTCGACGCCGGGCTCGCCGCCGAGGCGCTCACGGACGGCGAGAGCCCGCTCACGCCGCGCGAGCACGAGGTGCTCGCGGCCGCCGCCCGCCACGGCACCGGCGCGGAGATCGCCGCGGCGCTCCACCTGTCCGAAGGCACCGTCCGCAACTACCTGAGCGCCGCGATCCGCAAGCTCGGCGCGCGCAACCGGAGCGAGGCGGTCGAGCGCGCCGTCGAGAAGGGATGGCTGTAGCGCGCGCACGGAGGGGCGTGCGCGCGGATGCTAGGCGGGCGGGCAGAGGTCGGCGAGCGCCGTGACCGTCCGCCAGTTGCGCGCTGTGCCCGGGACGCCGAGGAGCCGCTCGAGCTTCGCGGCCGTGAGCGTCGAGCCCTGCACGCCCTGCGGGTAGTGGAGGAAGACGTCCGCGCCGGCGACGTGGACGCGGTCGGAGCCGTGGTCGGCCTCCGCGAGCCGGGCGAGGCCGTCCGCGTCGGGCTCGGCGGCGAGGAACGAGACATGGGTCCGCGAGGTGTCCTCGCCGAAGGGATGCGACGAGAGCACGGCAGCGAGCTCGCCGGGCGTGCGCAGGACGGCGGTCGTGACGACCCCGAACGCGTCCTCGACGAGCCGTGCGAGCTCGCGCGCGAGGTGCGCCCGGTCGTCCGTCGGCGCCGTGAGCAGGACGTTGCCGCTGGCGATGTACGTCCGCACGGAGCCGTAGCCGGCCTCTTCGAGCAGCGCTGCGCAGCTCGGCCATCGGCACCCGGTTGCGCGGGCCGAGGTTGACGGCGCGCAGCAGGGCGATCCAGGGGTGCTCCATCGCGCCAGGATGCCACCGCAGCGGGAATCCGCGTCGGCGCGGATTGGCCGGCGGCGGCTCCGCGCGATGGTCGGGCCGGATGTCGATCGTCGCCGTTCCGTCCGTGCACCGCCCGCGCCGGCTCGTCTGGCTCCTCGCCGGGCTCGTGCTCGCCGCCGGGGTGGCCGCGGCCGTGCGCTTCGTCGCGTTTCCCGACGCCTCCGCCCCGGCGCGTCCCGGAGCTCCAGCGCGTCCTCGACGGTCTCGTCACCGGCGCCGACCGGGTCGCGCCCGGCGCCACCGCGTACGTCTCCGGGCCGCACGGGACGTGGAGCGGCGCGGCCGGGCATCGCGGACGTGGCGACCGGCCGGCCGATGCCGGTCGACGCGCGGATGCGGCTCGAGAGCGTCAGCAAGGCCTGGACGGCGATCGCTGATCCTCCAGCTCGTCGGCGAGGGACGGATGGGGCTCGACGACACCGTCGCGCGCCGGCTTCCCGGGCTTCCTGCCGTACGGCGATCGGATCACCGTGCGCGAGCTGCTGAACCACACGAGCGGCCTCGTCGACCGCAACGACATCGGCGCCGACCCGCCCCGCTACATCGCCCGGGTCGCGCGACCCGGCGCTGCGGGCGCGAGCTCGCAGCGAATGAGGCAACGGCTGGAGGCGAACCCGCGCGCTGACCTTCCCGCCGACGCTCTGGGTCCGGTTCGTCGCCGCGCTGCCGCTCCTCGCCGAGCCGGGGACGCAGTACCACTACGCGAACGTCGGCTACGAGATCGCGGGGCTGATCGCCGCGAAGGTCGCCGGCGAGCCGCTCGGGCGGCTCTACGAGCAGCGGATCATCGAGCCGCTCGGGCTCGTCGAGCGCCGCGTACGACCCCCAGGGCGAGATCTCGGGCGAGCACGCGCGCGGCTACGCCGTCCAGGCCGACCGGACGCTCGTCGACACGACCGACTGGCACGGCGGCGTCGGCGCCGAGGGCGGGATCGTCTCGGACGCGCGCGACGAGGCGCGCTTCCTCACGGCGCTCATGCAGGGGAAGCTGCTGCGGCCCGCGCAGCTCGCCGCCCTGAAGACGCCGCCGGCGGCCGTCGCGAGCAACTACGCGCTCGGCGTCGTCCTCGACGCAGACGCCCTGCGGCGTCGCGTACCAGCACAACGGCGGCGGCGCCGGCGTTCAAGACGAGCGTCTTCGTCTCCGGCGACGGCTCGCGGGTCGCCGTGCTCCTGCTCAACGGCGCGACCGCGGACGCGCGCGGCGACACGGCCGCCTACGCCGCCGCCCGGCGTCTCTTCTGCGCGGCGTAGCTTCGGCCGGGGCCGCAACGACGGGGCTCTATCGTCGCCTCGTGGCCGTTCGCGTGGACTCCGTCGCCGAGGCGCTCTCGACCCTGCCCGTGCCCGAGGCGCCCGCGGGCCGCGCCGGGATGGCCTGGCTGCGCGCGTCCGTGTCACGGTTCGCGAACGGGGAGACGCACCGGCGGCGGCGCGCCCTCGCCGAGGCGGAGCTCGCCCGGCTCGACCCGGAGCGGCTCGCGGCCGAGGCGGCCCGGCTCACGGCGGCGGCGCTCGCGGAGGCCGGCGCCGAGCTCGACGCCATGTCGCTCGCGCGCCGCGTCCCGGTGCGGGTGCTCTGCGAGGCGCTCGCCGGTGGGCCCGTGGACGCGGCGCTCGTCGAGGACGCCGTGGCGGTCGCGGCCGCGTACCCGCCGGGCAGCGCGTCGGGGCCGGCGGAGGACGCGGCGCTCGCGCATCTCGTCGCCGTCTTCGGGGACGGGGAGGAGGGCGCGGCGAGGATCGCGCTGCTCGCGCAGGCCTGCGACGCGACCGCCGCGCTGATCGGGAACGCGCTGCTCGGGGAGGAGGGGTACCGGTACGCCTGACCCGCCGCGTCGGGCCGGCGGGCGAGCCGGTCGTCCTCGACCTCGAGGCGTCGGGGCTGCCCTACGGCGCCGGCCCGCGCGCCTGCCCCGGCGAGGCGCACGCGGTCGCGATCGCCGCGGCCGTCGTCGAGGCCGTGCTCGCGGCGGCGGAGGTCGTCGAGGACGCGCCCGCGTACGAGCGCTCGCCGAACCTGCGTGTTCCCGCGCGCGTCCGCGTCAGTCGGCGCTGACGCCGAGCGCGGCGAGCCCGGCGCGTCCCTCGGCGGTGACGGTGAGGCCGCGGTCGGCCGGACGGCGCACGAGCCAGCGCCGGTCGAGGAGCGTCGTCGCGACGGCGGCGCCGAGCGAGCCGGCGAGGTGGGGCCGCCGCTCGCTCCAGTCGAGGCACGAGCGGGCGAAGCTCCGCCGCTGCGCCCGCGCCGCCGCGACGTCGACGCCGAGGCCGTGCGAGCAGCTCGCTCGCCGGTCGGCGGTCAGCGTGAACGCGGAGTCGCCGCGAACGAGGGCGCCGTTCGCGACGAGCGCGTCCGTGAGGCCGACGCCGAGCCGTCCGGCGAGGTGGTCGTAGCACGTGCGTGCGGCCTGCGAGCGCGGCCTCGCGTCCGGCTCCGCGCAGCGAGCGGACGGGTCGCGGCGGGGCGAGCCGGGCCAGGAGCTCGAGCGCCTCCGCGACGGCGGGCGAGGCGAGCCGGTAGCGGCGCTCGCGTCCGGCGACCTCGCAGACGAGCAGGCCGCCGGCGAGAAGCCGGGCGAGGTGCTCGCTCGCCGTGCTCGCCGCGATTCCGGCGCGGCGGGCGAGCTCGCCGGAGGGGAGCGCGCCGCCGTCCAGGAGCGCGTGGAGGATCGCGGCCCGCGTCGGCTCGGCCATGAGCCCGGCCACGGCGGCCACGTCGGCGTCGCCCTGGAGCGGAGAGCTCACCCCGGGAGCATGCCGGTTCGACGTTTCGGGCCGCGCCGAAGTGTCAGCCGTCGCGCCGGCGCTCGCCGCGGCGGAGCGCCTCGAGGCGGCGGCGGTCCTGCTTCGTCGGCCGCGGGCCGAGGTCGGCGCCGAGCGGCCGCGCGAGCCGGCGCTCGGCGGCGTGCTGCTCGCGGGCCGCGGCCGACTCCGGCGTCTCCTCGTACAGCTCGCGCGGCCGCCTCGGCCGGTCCGCGCCGCTCGGCGAGCGCGCGGACGACGACGGTCCAGCGGCGCCCGCCGCGGCTCACCTCGACCGTGTCGCCGGGCCGGACCTCCTTCGCGGGCTTCACGCGGGCGCCGCCGACGTGGACGTGGCCGCCGAGCACGGCCTCGGTCGCGGCGCCGCGCGTCTTGAAGAAGCGCGCCGCCCACAGCCACTTGTCGATCCGTACCGCGTCCATGCGTGCTGATTGTCGCCGATGGTCTCGGCGCCGCGTCAGGACCGCGGTGGAGTCCGACGGTCGGTGTCTGCTCGGGGACGGAGCGGTTGTCCGGACGCGGAGCAGCTCGGGTGCGCCCGCGCAGGTCGGGCGTGCCGTCAGCGCCCCGTGAACCCGAGGATCAGCTCGGCCGTCTCGAGCGGGACGTCGAGCTGGGGGCAGTGGCCGACGCCGTCGAGCACGACCCAGTCGGCGTGGGGGAGGAGCTCTCGCGGTAGCGGGCGGCGGCGGACGGCCACGGCAGGATCCTGTCCGCCGCGCCCCAGACGATCCGCACGGGGCAGTCGATGCGCTCCGCGTCGAGGTTCCAGCCACTGTGGCGCGCGGCGGCGAGCAGCGGCCCGACGGGCGCGCAGGCGGCGACGCCGCGCAGCTGGTGGGCGAGCAGCTCCGCGGGGATGTGCTCGAAGCGCTCGGCCGTGAACCGCGTCGCGCGGCGCCGGCCCTCCACGGTGGCGAGGATCGACTCCGCGTGCGGCGCCGCCGCGGTCGCGAGCTCCTGCAGCGTCGCGAAGTGGCCGTCGAGGTCGTCGAGCGCCGGGTCTCCGTCCGCCCAGCCGCCGCCCGGGGCGAGCGCGACGACCGACTCCGCGCGGCCGCGCTCGGCGAGCAGGAGGGCGAGGTAGCCGCCGAGCGAGTTGCCGACGAGGTGCGCGGTCGCGATCCCCGCCTCGTCCAGCATCCGCTCGAGCGCGTCGACGACCGCCGGCTGGCCGGCACCGGGCGCGAGCGGCGGCCCGCCCGCATGGCCGGGCAGCGTCGGCGCGAACACGTCGTGGCGCCGCTCGAGCGCGGGCAGCACGAGCTCCCAGGTGCGCCACGTGTCCGTGAACCCGTGCAGGCAGACGAGCGGCGAGCCGGAGCCGCCGCGGTGCGATGCGGTGAACGCGGAGGGCACGAGGGGGAACGTACCGCCCGCTTGACAGGGAACATGTGTTCGGTGTAGAACATACGTTCCCGTGATCGCCTGTCTCTCCATCCCCGGGTTCGAGCTGAAGGCGGCGTTGCGGAAGATGCCGTCCGTGGCGCTGCGTCCCGCGGTGCTCGCGCCGGTGGCCGGGGAGGAGCCGCTCGTCGGGGCCGCCACCGCCGCCGCCGAGGCGGCCGGGGTACGGCCCGGGATGCGGCTCGGGGAGGCGCTCGCCACCTGCCCGCGCCTCGTGCTCGTCGACCAGGATCCCGCCGCGGTCGAGCTGGCCTGGGAGGAGGTCGTCCGCTCGCTCGAGGACGCCGGCTTCTCGGTCGAGCCGGCCGCGCCCGGCGTCGCCTACTTCGAGACGCGCGGGGTCGAGCGCCTCTACGGCGGGCTCGAGCCGGCGCTCCAGCGGGCGCTCGCCGCCGTCGGGACGGTCTGGGACGCGCGGATCGGCGCGGCCGGGCGGCGGTTCGCCGCGCTCGCGGCCGCGACCGTCGCGAAGCCCGGGCACCTGCTCGTCGTCCGCGACGAGCAGGTGAAGGACTTCCTCTCCCCGCTGCCGCTGTCGCTGCTGCCGCTCGAGCGGCGGCGGTACGAGGAGCTCGAGTCGCTCGGAGTGCGGAAGCTGGGACAGCTTGCCGGGCTCCCCGGAGGCGCCGTCGCCGAACGATTGGGGCCGGACGGCCGGCGCGCCTGGGGGCTGGCGAGAGGCGGGGCGGCCGCGCGGGTGCGCGGCCGCCGTCCGCCGGCCGAGGTGGCGGAGTCGCTCGAGTTCCCCGAGGCGGTCGGCAACGAGCTCACGCTCCGGCGCGCGCTCGGCGCGCTCGTCGACACCGCGCTCGCCCGGCCGGAGCGGCGCGACCGCTTCGTCCGCAAGGTCGCGCTCTCGGCCCGGCTCGTCTCCACCGGCTCGGGAGGGGGCGGCTCGTGGCGCCGCTCGCTGACGCTGCGCGAGCCGAGCGCCGACGCCGACCGGATCCGGGTCGCGCTCGCACCGCGGCTCGCCGAGCTGCCGGCGCCCGTCCTCGAGCTCCGCGTCGAGCTCGTCGAGCTCACCGAGCCGTCCGGGCAGCAGCTCGAGCTGCTCGCCGCCGGCGCCGAGGATCGCACCCGCCTCAGCGAGGGCCTGCGCCAGGTGCGCGCGAGCACCGGCTCCGGCTCCGTCTGCACCGTCGTGGAGGTCGCACCATGGTCTCGGATACCCGAGGCACGCGCGCTGTTCGTACCGCGGGACGACTGAATCAACCCCGTCCCGCGCGGGTCGAGGCGAACTTCGACGGGACGCCCTGGCAGGTGAACCATCTCCCGGTCGCGGTCGTCCGCGAGGAGTGGCGCGTCGTCGACCGCTGGTGGACCGAGGAGCCCGTCGCCCGCCGCTACTTCGAGGTCGTGCTCGAGAGCGGCGAGAACACCGTCGTCTTCCACGACGGCGCCGGCGGCGGCTGGTACACCCAGCGGGGCGCATGAGCGAGCCGGCCGTCGTCGAGCGGGACGAGATCCCGGTGCAGTTCGTCCGCGTCGCCGACCGGATCGACGAGATCCGCCGCGCCTGGGACGAGCTCGAGACCGCCGTCGGCACGCTCCGCGGCCGCCGCTTCTACGGCGCGTTCGACCCCGTTGCCGGCGACTACCGCGCCTGCGTCGAGCTGCGCGACGGCGACGAGCCGGTACCGGGGCTCGAGGCCGGGACGCTCCCCGGCGGCCGCTACCTGCGCGCACGCCTCCGCGGCGAGCCGCCCGGCCTCTACGAGCGGATCGCACCGACCTTCGACGAGCTCGTCCGCCTCGGCGGCCACGACACCTCGCGACCGCAGCTCGAGCTCTACCGCCGGTTCGACGAGCTCGACCTGCTGCTACCCGTGCTCTAGCGCCGCGCGGAGCATACGCGCCGCCGCCTCCGGGTCGTCCGCGTCCCGGATCGCACGCACGACCGCGGCGCCGCGCGCGCCCGCCGCCGCCACCTCGGCCACGTTCCCGAGGTCGATGCCGCCGATCGCGAACCACGGCACGCTCGCCGACTCGGCCGCGACCTGCACGAGCCCGAGACCCGCCTCCGCGTTCCCCGGCTTCGTCGGCGTGGCGAAGATCGTCCCGACGCCGATGTAGTCCGCGCCGCCCGCCGCCGCGGCGAGCATCTGCTCCCGCGCGTGCGTCGAGACGCCGACGAGCCGCTCCGAGCCGACGAGCGCCCGCGCCTCCGCCAGCGGGGCGTCCCCCTGGCCGACGTGGACGCCGTCCGCGCCGCACGCGTCGACGAGGTCGGGCCGGTCGTTGAGGACGAACAGGGCGCCGTGCGCCGCACAGACGCGGCGGAACGGCTCCGCCGCCGCCACGAGCTCCGCGTCCCCGAGCTCCTTGTCGCGCAGCTGGACGACGTCGACGCCGCCGCGGAGCGCCGCGTCGAGCAGCGCGGTCGGCTCCCGGCCTCCGGGGCGCGCCTCGACGACGAAGTAGAGGCGCGAGCGGGCGAGGCGTGCGCGGCGTTCGTCTCCGTCCACGGGCCGAGCCTAGCTCGCTAGGATCGTGCGCAGGAACGGGAGCCCGGGCAGCGGGCTGAGAGGGCGGCCGCACGGCGCCGCCGACCGGTTGAACCTGATCCGGGTCATGCCGGCGAAGGGAGGAGGCGCAGTGGCAGCGGGGAGGAGCTTCGACGCCGTCGTCGTCGGCGGCGGCCTGATCGGTCTCGCCTCGGCCTGGCGCGCCTCCCAGCGCGGCCTCCACGTGTGCGTGCTCGAGCGCGGCGAGCCCGGGCAGGGAGCCTCCGGGCACCGCGGCCGGCATCCTCGCCCCCGACACGGACACCGAGCCCGGGCGCGAGGCGTTCGTCGCGCTCGCGCACCGCTCCGGCGAGCTCTACCCGGCGTTCGTGCGCGACCTCGAGGCGGCCACCGGGCACGACGTCGGCTACGAGCGCTGCGGGACGCTCCTCGTCGCGCTCGACCGCGACGAGGTCGCCGCCGTCCGCCGCGAGCTCGACCTCCACCAGCGTCTCGGCCTCACCTCGGCCTGGCTCGGCGCGAGCGAATGCCGGCGGCTCGAGCCGGGGCTCTCGACCGCGTGCGCCGGCGGCCTCCACGTGCCGCACGAGGGGCACGTCGACCCGCGGCGGCTCGTGGCCGCGCTCGTCGAGGCGATCCGCGCCGGGGGCGGCGAGGTGCGCGGCGGCGCCGAGGTCGTGCGGGGAGTCGTCGACGCCGGACGCCTGCGCGGCGTCGCCACCGCCGCGGGCGACGAGATCCGCGCCGAGCGCGTCGTGCTCGCCGGCGGCTCCTGGTCGGCGTCGGCCGGGCTCGCCGCCGAGCCGCCGCCCGTCCGGCCGGTGAAGGGCCAGATCGTCCGTCTCCGTGCGCCCGACGGCGCGCTGCCCGCCGAGCGGCTCGTGCGCAGCGAATGGGTCTACGTCGTCCCGCGCCGCAACGGCGAGGTGCTCGTCGGCGCGACCGTCGAGGAGCGCGGCTTCGACACGGCGGTCACCGCGGGCGGCGTCCACGAGCTGCTGCGCGAGGCGTACCGTGCGCTGCCGGAGATCGCCGAGCTCGAGCTCGTCGAGGTCTCCGCGAGCCTGCGCCCCGCGACGCCCGACGGGAACCCGCTGATCGGCGAGTGGGGCGACGAGGGGCTCGCTCGTCGCCGTCGGCCACTACCGCAACGGCATCCTGCTCGCCCCGATCACCGCCGACGCCGTCGCCGCGCTGCTCGCCGGCGAGGCGCCGCCGGCCGAGACCGAGCCGTTCGCTCCCGCGCAGGGAGCGCTCCGGTGAACGTCCGCGTGAACGGCGCCGAGCGCGAGCTCGCGCCCGGGACGACCGTCGACGCCGTCGTCCGCACGCTCGCGACCGAGCCGGCCCGCGGCGTCGCGGTCGCGATCGACGGCGAGGTCGTCCCGCGCAGCGCCTGGGAGCGCACCGTCCTCGCCGACGGGCAGGAGCTCGAAGTCCTGCGGGCGGTGCAGGGTGGCTGAGCCGTTCCTCCTCGGCGGGCGCGCCTGGGGCTCCCGGCTGATCATGGGCACCGGCGGCTTCCGCTCGCTCGCCGACCTCGAGGAGGCGCTCGTCGCCTCGGGCGCCGAGATCGTCACCGTCGCGCTCCGGCGCATCGACCCGGCCGCCGGCGACGACTCGCCGCTCGGCGTGGTCGACCGGCTCGGCCTGCACCTGCTCCCGAACACCGCCGGCTGCTACACGGCCCGCGAGGCCGTCCGGACGGCGCAGCTCGCCCGCGAGGCGTTCGCCACCGACTGGATCAAGCTCGAGGTGATCGGCGACGACCGCACGCTCCATCCCGACCCGCTCGAGCTCGTCGCCGCGGCCGAGACGCTCGTCGGCGACGGCTTCACCGTGCTCCCGTACGCGGGCGACGACCCGATCCTCGCCCGGCGGCTCGAGGCCGTCGGCTGCGCCGCCGTGATGCCGCTCGGCTCGCCGATCGGCTCCGGCCGGGGAATCGACAACCCCTACAACATCGCGCAGATCGTCGAGGGAGCGGGCGTGCCCGTGATCCTCGACGCGGGCATCGGCACCGCCTCCGACGCCGCGCTCGCGATGGAGCTCGGCTGCGACGGCGTTCTCCTCGCGAGCTCGGTCTCGCGCGCCGAGGAGCCCGCCGCGATGGCGGGGGCGATGCGTCAGGCCGTCGAGGCGGGCTACGCCGCCCGGCGGGCGGGGAGGATCCCGCGCCGCGTGCACGCCCACGCGTCGACCTCGCCGGAGGGGCTGGCCGAGCTCGGCGGCGAGCTCGGAACGCTCCCGCGTCGTAGCGGCCCACGGTGGCGAGAGTTCATCTGGTTTTCACACGGCGGCGGTTACGGTGGCCCGCGTGACCCGGCCCCGCCGGCCGCCACGGAGGCGGCGCTCCCGTACGCCCCTGCTCGCCGTGGCCGCCATCGCCGGCGTCGCCCTCGTCGGCATCCTCACGCATCGCAGCCCGCCCACGGCCGCCGTCGCAGCGACGACGGCGACGACGACTGCGGCCACGCCGGCGCCGCCCGTGAACCAGCCGGTCACGACGCCCGGCCCGCTGCCGGGGGCGCTCCTCATCGCCGACCGCGGCAACAACCGGATGCTGCTCGTCGACGCGCACAAGCGGGTGCTCTGGGAGTTCCCGAACGCGCGCGACAAGGCCCGCGGCGTCCAGCTCTACTTCGACGACGACACGTTCGTCGAGCCCGGCGGCAAGGCGATCGTCTCGAACGAGGAGGACTCGCACACGATCCTCTCGATCGACATCGCGACCCACCGCGTCACGCACCTCTACGGCAGGCCCGGCGTGAAGGGCAGCGGGCCCGGGCTCCTGAACACACCCGACGACGCGTACGTGCTCCCGGACGGGACGATGACGGTCGCCGACGCGTACAACTGCCGCGTCCTCTTCATCCGGGCCCACCGGATCGTCCGCCAGCTCGGCACGACCGGCGTCTGCCAGCACGACCCGCCGCGGACGTTCGGCGCCGTGAACGGCGACACGCCGCTCGCCGACGGCGGCGTCCTCGTCTCCGAGATCCAGGGCTCGTGGGTGGACGACATCTCCCGCGAGCGGCAAGCTCCGCTGGGCCGTGCAGGCGCCGGTGAGCTACCCGTCCGACCCGCAGATGCTCTCCGGCGGCCGGATCCTGCTCGCCGACTACACGAGCCCGGGCGCGGCGCTGATCATGAACCGGCACGGGACGGTGCTCTGGCGCTACCGGCCGACCTCCGGCTGGGGCGAGCTCAACCACCCGTCGCTCGCCTTCATGCTCCCGAACGGCGACATCGCGATCAACGACGACTTCAACGACCGCGTCGTGATCGTCGACCCGAAGCGCAACCGGATCGTCTGGCAGTACGGCCACGCCGGGATCGCCGGCACCGGCCCGAACTCGCTGAACACGCCGGACGGGATGGACTACATCCCGCTCGGCCGCCACGAGCTGCCGCTCTGGTCGCTCGTGCACCACCCCTAGCGAGGGCTCCGAGCGAGCGCGCCCCGCTCTGGCGGGGCCGGCCCCGATGCACACGAACGTATGTTCGTGTTAGAACGGGAGCGTGCCGCTACCGGTGACGCAGCTGCTCGACGAAGCCCACGTGCGGGGCGTGGACGTTCAGCACCCGGATGCGGCCCGGGCCGGGGTTGCGGTAGCCGTGCACGACGCCGGGCGGAGCCGAGACGTACGTGCCGGGGCCGCCGCGACGCCACGCGCCGTCGAGGAAGAACTCGACCTCGCCCTCGAGCACGTAGAAGGAGTCGGTGTGGTCGGCGTGGGCGTGCGGGGCGATGCCCGGCCAGCCCGCCTCGTGCGCGGCCTCGACCGCCTCCACGTGCGGCAGCTCGCCCAGGAGGCGGAGGCTCGTGAGCTCCCGGTCGAGCCGCTCGCCCTCGTCCGGGCCTGCGAAGAACGCCTCCACGGCGACCGATCATGACGTACGTCGAGCTGCACGCGCACTCCGCGTACTCGTTCCTCGACGGCGCTTCGCAGCCGGAGGAGCTCGCGGCGCGCGCGGCCGAGCTCGGCTACACGGCGCTCGCGCTCACCGACCACGACGGCCTCTACGGCTCGCTCGAGTTCGCGCACGCGGCGAAGAACCTCGGCGTGCGGGCGATCACCGGCGCCGAGGTGACGCTTGAGCGGCGGGCGCGCACGTGACGCTCCTCGTCGAGAGCGCGACCGGGTACGCGAACCTGTGCCGGCTGCTGACGGCGGCGCACGCGGAGACGCGGCCGAAGGAGGGGCGGGAGCTCGTGCCGCCGCGGCTCGACCAGCGGCTGCTCGAGGAGCAGGGCGAGGGGCTCGTCTGCCTGTCGGGCTGCGCGCGCGACGGGCTCGCGGTGCGCGACCCGAACGCGGCGGCGCGGCTCGCGCGCGCGTTCGGGCGCGACCGCTTCTACGTCGAGCTCCAGCGCCCGTACGAGCGCGGCGACGCGCGGCGGAACGCGGCGCTCCGCGACCTCGCGGAGACGCTCGGGGTGCGGACGGTCGCGACGGGCGACGTGCACGCGCACGACCCGCGCCGCGCCGCGCTCCAGGACGTCCTCGTCGCGATCCGCTGCCGCACCTCGCTCGACGGCTGCGAGCGCGAGCGGCGCGGCAACCACGAGTCCGTCCTCGCCGCCCCGGACGACCTGCGCGAGCGGTTCCCCGACGACCGCGACGCGGTCGAGCGCACCGCCGAGGTCGCCGAGCGGCTCGAGTTCGACCTCACCGAGGAGCTCGGCTACCGCTACCCGGACTTCTCCGGCGGCGCCGACCCGGCGATCGTGCAGCTCCGCCGCGTCTGCGAGCAGGCGTTCGCGGAGCGCTACGGCGGCCTGAACGGCCACAAGCGGCGCGTCCGCGCGCGGCTCGAGGAGGAGCTCGCGCTGATCGACGAGCTCGGGCTCGCCGGCTTCTTCCTGCTCCACTGGGAGGTGCTCGAGCTCGCGCGCGAGGTCGCGCTCGAGGTGCGCGGCCCCGGCTCGATGCGCCACGTCCTGCCGCCCGGACGCGGGCGCGGCTCCTCGGTCGGCTCGCTCGTCTGCTACCTGACCGGGCTCTCGCACGTCGACCCGGTGGCGGCGAACCTCTCGCTCGGGCGCTTCCTCAACCGGGAGCTCGCCTCCGTCCCCGACATCGACCTCGACTTCCCGCGCGACATCCGCGAGAAGCTGATCGTCCGCGTCGTCGAGCGCTACGGCCGCGAGCACGCCGCGCTCGTCGCGAGCTTCGCCACGTACCGCTCGCGCGGGGCGATCCGCGACGTCGGCAAGGCGCTCGGGCTCCCGTACGCCGAGCTGGAGCGGCTCGCGCGGCTCACCGACGGCTGGAACGCGGCGCGCGTCGCCGAGGAGCTGGCGCTGCTCCCGGACGGGCGCGAGAAGCTCCGCTCGCCCCGCTGGCGCGCGTTCGCCGAGCTGTGCGGCGAGATCGCCGGGCTGCCGCGGCACATCTCCCAGCACCCGGGCGGGATGGTGATCTCGACGCGGCCGCTCGTCGAGCTCGTGCCGGTGCAGCCCGCGGCGATGGCCGGACGGCAGATGTGCCAGTGGGACAAGGACTCGTGCGCCGACGCCGGCTTCCTCAAGATCGACCTGCTCGGGCTCGGGATGCTGTCCGCGGTCGAGGAGTGCGTCGACCTCGTCGCGCGCCACCGCGGCGAGAAGATCGACCTCTCGCGCGTCCCGCTCGACGACCCGGACGTGTTCGCGGAGATCCAGCGGGCGGACACCGTCGGCTGCTTCCAGATCGAGAGCCGGGCGCAGATGCAGACGATCCTGCGCACCCGCCCGGAGAACCTCGACGACATCACGATCCAGGTCGCGCTCGTCCGGCCGGGGCCGATCCAGGGGAAGGCGGTCCACCCGTACATCGAGCGGCGCCGGCTGCTCCGCGAGGACCCGTCCTACGAGCCGCCCGCCGACCACGAGCTGCTGCGGGAGCCGCTGCGGGAGACGCTCGGCGTCGTCGTCTTCCAGGACCAGGTGCTCGACGTCGCCGTCCATCTCGCCGGGTTCACCGTCGGCGAGGCGGAGGGGCTGCGGCGCGCGATGAGCCGCAAGCGCAGCCACGCGGCGCTCGAGGCGTGGCGCGACCGGTTCGTCGCGGGCGCGCTCGGGAAGGGCGTCGACGAGACGCTCGCGCATGCGATCTACGACAAGCTGACCGCGTTCTCCGGCTTCGGCTTCCCGAAGTCGCACTCGGCCGCGTTCGGGCTGCTGGCCTACCAGTCGGCGTGGCTGCGGCACCACTACGCGGCCGAGTTCCTCGCCTCGCTCCTGAACGCGCAGCCGATGGGCTTCTACCCGCCGGCGACGCTCGTCCGGGACGCGCAGCGGCGCGGGGTGGAGACGCGGCCGCCCGACGTGTGCCGCAGCGCGGCGCACTGCGGCATAGAGGACGGCGCAGTGCGCGTGGGGCTCGCATACGTCCAGGGGCTCGGCGAGGAAGAGTCCGAGGCTCTCGTCGAGGAACGCCGCCGAACCGGACCGTTCACCTCGATCCGCGATCTAGCGCAACGCGCAGCGTTGCGCGACGACTGCTACGGGCGCTCGTCGAGTCGGGCGCGTGCGACGCGTTCGGGCTCGCGCGGCGCGAGCTCCTCTGGCAGCTCGGCCTCGTGCCGCGGCCGCAGAGCGTCCCGGCTGGAAGGCGGAAGCGTCGCCGGCAAGCCGGCGACGCCCGGCCGAGCGGGCGCCTGCGGCGCCCAGGGGCGGCGCGCCAGCTCGCCCTGCCGCTCGAGCCGACGGCCGCGACGCCGGAGCTGCCCGAGCCGACGGCGTGGGAGCGGCTCCTCGCCGACTACCGGACGACGAGCATGTCGGTCGGCGTCCACCCGCTCGAGCTGCTGCGCCCGCACCTGCCGCCGGGGACGCTCTCGAGCGAGGATCTCCGCGAGCAGCGCAACGGCCGCGTCGGTGTGCCTGGCCGGGATGGTGATCGCGCGGCAGCGCCCGGCGACCGCGAACGGCGTCGTCTTCATGCTGCTCGAGGACGAGTTCGCGCAGACGAACCTGATCGTGCCGCCGGCGGTGTACGAGCGCTTCCGCGCCGTCGTCCGCGGCGAGCCGCTCCTGCTCGTGCGCGGCCGCTACGAGCACGCCGACCGCAACCGCAACGTGCTCGTGCGCGAGATCGTCTCGCTCGGCCCGCTCGTCCGCGAGCTGACCGACGGCGCCGACCTGCACGACTCGCTCCCGGGCGCGCACCACTTCGGACACCGCTAGCCGTGCTTGTCTCGAACCGGCCGGTGTCTCTACGGTGCGCGAAGACGGGAGGCCAGCCTGAACAGGAGGAGAGGATGACCACACTCGAGAACCGGCCGAACACCGCGCTCCTCGTCGTCGACGTGCAGAACGGCGTCGTCGAGGGCGCGCACGAGCGCGACGCGGTCGTCGCGAACGTCGGCAGCCTGGTCGAGAGGGCGCGGCAGGAACAGGTCCCGGTCGTCTGGGTCCAGCACTCCGACGAGGGGCTCGCGCGGGACAGCGACGCCTGGCGGATCGTCCCCGAGCTGACTCCGGGCGACGACGAGCCGCTCGTCGAGAAGAGCTACGGCGACTCCTTCGAGGACACCACCCTCGAGAGCGTGCTGTCGGGCCTCGGCGTCGGGCGGCTCGTCGTCGTCGGGGCACAGACCGATGCGTGCATCCGCTCGACGCTCCACGGCGCGTTCGCCAGGGGGTACGACGCGACCCTCGTCAGCGAGCGCCCACGACGACGGAGGACCAGACGGCGCTGCCGCCGGCGGCGCCGTGCGCACGACGGCCAGGGGTCCTGCCGCACGCGACACGCTGCAGCGTCGGACGGTTCGCACGGTCGACGCGCTCGGCGCGCGGAGCGGAGACCTCGGTGACGATGCGCTGCGATTCCACGGGGACGCTGCGCCTGCTCGCCGCGACGGCACGTCCTGGAGGCGGCCGCCGTCGCGCCGTGGCGGAGGCGTGCGCGCCATCGATCCGGCCGAGGCGCACGCGGCGGAAGGCGACTCGTCGCCGCGAGCACCTGCGCAGGCCGACTCCTCGCTCGGCGCGAGCGTGGTCGCGCACGCCGTCGTCGACGTCGCCGACCACACGCTCGCGCGCCGCCGAGGCGCGCGAGGAGGAGCGGAGGCTCGCTGCGACGACGCGCCGCCTGCCGGGCCTGCGCGACTTCCGCTGACCCGTGTCTCGACCGGACACGTCCTCTCCGGACCAGGCCGAGACGTGGTCCGGGACGGCCGACGGCTCCGGTCGGCGGCCTGTGCGCAGGTGGCCCTGCGCTGCGGCCGTCAGCCCTTCGCCGGCGTGCCGCTTGTGCATCGGCGAGGGCAGATGCGGCGCGAGGTTGAACGCGGAGTTGACGAGCGCGAGGTGCGTGAACGCCTGCGGGAAGTTCCCGAGCAGGCGCCCGGCCTTCGGGTCGTACTCCTCCGCGAGCAGGCCGAGGTCGTTCGCGAGGCCGAGCAGCCGCTCGAAGAGCGCGTGGGCGTCGTCGTGGCGGTCGAGCAGCTCGTAGCAGTCGACGAGCCAGAACGAGCACGGCAGGAAGACGCCCTCGCCGGGAGGCAGGCCGTCCACGCCCTTCTTCTGCGTCCGGTAGCGCAGGACGAGGCCGTCCTCGAGCAGCTCCCGCTCGATCGCCTCGACCGTGCCGCGTACGCGCGGATCCGAGGCGGGCAGGAAGCCGACGAGCGGGATCAGCAGCAGGCTCGCGTCGAGCTCGGTCGAGCCGTACGACTGCGTGAACGAGCCGCGGCCGGCGTCGTAGCCGTGCGCGCAGACCTCGGCGTGGATCTCGTCGCGCGTGGCGCGCCAGCGGTCGGCAGGCCCGTCGAGGCCGTCCACCTCGAGCGTGCGGACGGCCCGGTCGAACGCGACCCACGCCATCACCTTGGAGTGGACGAAGTGGCGCCGCTCGCCGCGGATCTCCCAGATCCCCTCGTCGGGCTGGCGCCACGCCTTCTCGAGGTACTCGAGCAGCACCGTCTGCAGCTCCCAGGCCGGCTGCTCGAGCGCGAGCCCCTGCGTGCGCGCCTGGTAGAGCGCGTCCAGAACCTCGCCGTACACGTCGACCTGCAGCTGCTCGCTCGCCGCGTTCCCGACGCGCACCGGCGCCGAGCCCTCGTAGCCGGCGAGCCACGGCAGCTCGAACTCCGTCAGCCGCCGCTCGCCGGCGACGCCGTACATGATCTGGAGGTCGGCCGGGTCGCCCGCGACGGCGCGCAGGAGCCAGTGCCGCCACGCCGGCGCCTCCTCGCGGTGCCCGGCCTGGAGAAGCGCGAGCAGCGTCAGCGTCGCGTCGCGGAGCCAGCAGTAGCGGTAGTCCCAGTTGCGCACGCCGCCGATCCACTCGGGGAGCGACGTCGTCGGCGCCGCGACGATGCCGCCCGTCGGCGCATACGTCAGCGCCTTCAGGACCATGAGCGAGCGGTGGACGGTCTCCCGCCAGTCCGGCGGCAGCGACGCCGTGCGCTGGGCGTTCCACTCGCGCCAGAAGCTCTCCGTCTCCGCGAGCGCCTCCTCCGGATCGATCGCGCGCGGCAGCTCCTCGTGCGACGGGAACCACGTGAGGACGAACGGGATGCGCTCGCCCTCGTCGACGGTCAGCTCCGAGACGGTGCGCATCTCCTCGCCGCGGGTCGGCGCGGGCGTGCGGAAGCAGAGCGCGTCGGGGCCGGCGACGGCGAGGCGCGTGTCGTCGACGCGGCGGACCCACGGCACGACGTGGCCGTAGTCGAAGCGGATCGTCAGCTCGGAGCGCATCTGGACGCGGCCGCGCACGCCCTCGACGATCCGCACGATGTCGGGCGCCCGGTCGCGCGGCGGCATGAAGTCGAGCGACGCGGACGGCGCCCGTGTCCGTCTCCCACGTCGTCTCGAGGACGAGCGTGTCGTGGAGATAGCGGCGCGAGACGCGTGCCGCCCGTCGCTCGGCGCGAGCAGCCAGCGGCCGTTCTCGGCGTCGCCGAGCAGCGCGGCGAAGCAGGCGCCGGAGTCGAAGCGGGGGACGCAGAGCCAGTCGATCGAGCCGCCGCGCTCGACGAGCGCCGCGGTCTGCATGTCGCCGATCAGCGCGTAGTCCTCGATCCGGGGCATCAGCGGTTCTCGATCTCCAGTCCGAACGGCGGCCAGCGCTTCTGGACGGCCCGGTTGAACGCGGCCTCGTACTCCTCGGCGGCGTCCTCGTCGAGCGTACGGGCGAAGCGGTCGCGCATGTCGGCGAGCGCCTCCGTGGCCGCCTCGACGACGTCGACGTAGTCGCCGTAGGCCTCCTCGGCGTCCTCGCGGTCGGCGCGGTCGTAGACGCGCTCCTTCTCGCGGCACTCGGCGACGAGCGTCGGCCTCGTCCTCGGCGAACACGTCGAGCTGGCGCGCGATCACGTCGGCGAACCGCTGCCGCCGGAAGATCACGCGATCTCCTCGTACACGTCGAGGTGCGCGCTGCGCGGCCGCGTCCCAGGTCAGCTCGGCGCGGGCGCGGCGGGCGCCGGCGCGCGCCGCTTCGAGCGCGTCGCGGTCGGAGAGGAGCTCGCGGACGGCGGCGGCGAGCGCCTCGACGTCGCCGGCTGGCACGACGCGGCCCGCTTCGTAGCGGCGCACCGGCTCGGCGACGCCGCCGACGTCGTAGGCGACCGCGGGGACGCCGGCGCCGAGCGCGCGCAGGAGCGCGCCGCTCTGGTCGAGCTCGGGCCGGTACGGGAAGACGGCGATCGTCGCCTCGCCGAACGCGCGGTCGACCTCCGCCTGGGCAGGTAGCCGAGCCGCCAGTCGACGTCGAGCCCGGCCGCCGCCGCCCGGTACGGCTCGATCGGCTCGACCGGGTCGCCGGCGACGAGCAGGCGCGCGTCTCCGGCCCGGCGGACGGCCTCGATCGCGTCGCCGAGCCCCTTGTACGGCCCGGATCACGCCGAAGCAGAGGACGGTGCGGCCGTCGTCGCGCCGCTCCGGGTCGCTCGGGAAGACGGGGTGGGGGACGACGCGCAGCCGCGTCTCGTCGACGCCGAGCGCGGCGAGCGTGTCGCGGCCGTGCTCGCTGTGGACGATCGACGCGCTCGAAGCGGCCGAGCAGACGGCGCCACAGCTCCGTCCGTTTCGCGGTCCGCCGCGGCAGCAGGTCGTGCGCGGTGAAGACGGCGGGCAGGTGCGGGTGCCAGAGCTTCGCGTCGAGCTGCGGCGCCGCGAGCCACTGGAGGTGCAGCACGTCCGCGTGGAGCGCGGCGCAGCGCGGCGAGCCCGAGCGGGTGCTCGGCCGCCTTCAGCGGCAGGCGGAGACGCGAGCGCTGGAAGAGCCGCGACGAGAGCGGGTAGAAGAGCTCCCGCCGCGCGTAGCCGTCGGGCGCGGGCGCCTCGCCGAAGCGGAAGTGCGACGTGACGAGATCGACCTCGGCGCCGGCGCGCGCGAGCGCGGCCGCGAGCTCGTGGTCGTAGGTCGGCGTGAACGCGGGCGGATCGGCGAGCAGGACGTGCACGACTCCGTAGGCTACGCGCGTGGCCCTGCTCGTCCGCACCTGGAATGTCTTCCACGGCAACGCCGTTCCGCCGGAGCGCGCGGCCTATCTCGAGGAGATGGTGCGCCTCGCGGCCGCCGACGGGCCGGACGTCGTGTGCCTGCAGGAGCTGCCGGTCTGGGCGCTCGGCCGGCTCGAGGACTGGAGCGGGATGGCGGCCGTCGGCGCCGTCGCGGCGCCGCCGCGGCTCGGGCCGCTGCGCTGGCCGGCGGCGCTCGGGCGGCTCGTCACCGGCGCGAACCACGGGCTGCTCCGCTCGGCGGTCACCGGCCAGGCGAACGCCATGCTCGTCGCCCGGCGGCTGCGCGGTGCTCGACACGCAGCTCGCTCGTGCTCAACCCGCGCCGGTTCCGGGACGCGCAGGCGCGCTGGCTCGGGCTCGATCTCGTGACGCGGCTCGCCTGGGCGAAGGAGCGCCGCGTCTGCCAGGCCGTGCGGCGTCGCGCTTGCCGGACGGCGGCACCGCGCTCGTCGGCAACCTGCACGCGACGAGCTACGCGGCCGACGAGCGGCTGGCCGACGCCGAGCTGCGCCGCGCGGCGACGTTCCTCGAGGGGCTCGCGCGGCCGGGGGAGCCGCTCGTCCTCTGCGGCGACCTCAACGTCCTGCCGGAGCGCTCGCGGACGTTGCGCGATCTCGTCGGCCGACGGGTTCTCCGAGCCGGCGCCGGGCATCGACCAGGTGCTCGCGCGGGGCTTCGCCGCCGCGGCGCCCGGAGCGTGGCCGGAGGAGCGGCGGCGCGTCGCCGGCCGGCTCGTCTCCGACCACGCGCCGGTGGAGGTGGTGCTCGGATGACGTTCGACGAGGCGCGCGCGCAGTTCCCGGTGCTCGAGCGGTATCGCGTACCTGAACGCGGGCACGAACGGGCCGCTCGCCCGCTCGACCGTCGCGGCGGTGACCGCGCAGCTCGAGCGCGACCTGAGCGACGGGCAGGAGCGGCACCGGCTGGATCGAGGACGTGCTCGCCCTGCGCGAGGAGGCGCGGCGCGGCTTCGCTGCCGTGCTCGGCGTCGACGCGGGGCTCGTCGCGCTGACGGACTCGACGACGCGCGGCTGCCAGATCGTCCTCGACCGGGCTCGGGCTCGGCTCCGACGACGAGGTCGTCACGACCGACCAGGAGCACTTCGGGCTGACGGGCCCGCTGCACGCGAGCGGCGTGCGGGTCGTCCTCACCGCGGCGGACGAGGACGCGATCCTGGCCGCGGTGACGCCGAGGACGCGGCTGATCGCCGATGTCGCACGTTCTCTGGACGACGGGGCGGCGGCTCGACCTCGCAGCGGCTGCGCGACGAGAGCGGCGTGCCGCTGCTCGTGGACGGCGCGCAGTCGGCGGGGGCGATCGAGACCGGCGCGGCGGCCTACGACTTCTACACCGTCTCGGCGCAGAAGTGGCTCTGCGCACCGGAGCCGACCGGGGCGCTCTACGTGCGCGACCCGGAGCGGGTCGCGGTCGCCCTGCCGAGCTACCTCGCCCAGCGCGGCTACGAGCTCTCGGGGGCGTTCACGCCGAAGGAGGGTGCCGCGCGCTTCGACGCGTGGATCGGCACGCCGACGCTCGCGGGCCTCGTCGCCGCGTCTCGGAACGCACCCCGACTGGCGCTACGAGCGGAGCGCCGAGGCGGCCGCCCGCTGCCGCGAGCTGCTCGACCCGCTCGTCGAGGTCGTGACCCCGCCGGGCCACTCGACGCTCGTGTCGTTCCGGCCGCCGGGCGATCCGACGGAGCTCGTGGCGAGCCTCGACGAGCGAGGACGTGATCGTCCGCGAGCTGCCGGGCCGGAACCTCGTCCGCGCCTCGTGCGGCTGGTGGACGAGCGACGACGACCTCGAGCGCCTCGCCGAGGGCGTCGCCGCCGCAGCCTAGGCCCGCGCCCGCACCGCCCGAGACACTCGTGACCCGGTACATGTCCGGGACGGGCATGTCCTGTTCTGCCCGACAGGCCCGCGGTGCCAGGCACGTTCGTGACGAGAGCGTCACGAACGGCCCAACCATGCGGTGCACCGGTCACGGAAGCGTGACGCGGTCGGACGCGCGGTGCCAGGCACCTGTGTGACGGGAGCGTCACGCCGGGCTCGCCCGGCCGTGTCCGGCGGGACGGGCGGCGGCTACGCGCCGGCCGGGAGGCCGAGCTCGGCGGCGATCGGCTTCAGCGCCTCGACGACCGTGCGGATGTGGTCGTCGAGCTCGACGCCGAGCTCCTCCGCGCCCTTGAAGACGTCCTCGCGGTGGACGCCCGCCGCGAACGACGGCTGCTTCAGCTTCTTGCGCACCGACTTCGGCTCGAGCCCCTCGAGGCCGGTCGGCCGGACGAGCGCGCACGCGTGGACGAACCCGGACAGCTCGTCGCACGCGAAGAGCGCCTTCTTCAGCGGCGTGTCGCGCGGCAGCCCCAGATGCTCGGCGTGCGAGAGCACCGTCTCGACGATCTCCTCGGGATAGCCCTCCTCGCGCAGGATCGGCGCCCCGTCCTGCGGATGCTTGTCGAGCGTCGGGTGCATCTCGTAGTCGAAGTCGTGCAGGAGCGCCGCCACGCGCCAGAGCTCCTCGTCGCCGCCGAGCGCCCGCGCGTACGCCGCCGTCGAGGCCTCCACCGCGAGCGCGTGCCGCAGCAGCGACTCGCTCTTCGTGTAGCGGGTGAGGGTCTCCCAGGCCTGTGCACGGGTCGGAGTCAAGGCCCGGCTAGGATATCCGCCCCGATGGCCATCGCACCTGCCGTCCCCGAAGCCTTCGTGATCGAAGGCGGGATGCCGCTGAACGGGACGATCCGCGCCGCCGGCAACAAGAACGGCGCGCTCCCGATTCTCGCGGCGACCCTGCTCGCCGACGAGCCGGTGACGCTCGCCAACGTGCCGCGGATCCGCGACGTCGAGACGATGATCGAGCTCCTCGCGAGCCTCGGCGCCGACGCCGAGTGGACGGGCGACAACGACGTGCGCGTCGATCCCACCGGGCTCTCCTCCCACGAGGTGCGCGCCGACCTCGCCGAGCGGATCCGCGCCTCGTTCCTGCTCGCCGGCCCGCTGCTCGCCCGCCTCGGCCGCGCGAGCGTGCCGCCGCCGGGCGGCGACGTGATCGGCCGCCGCCGCCTCGACCCGCACATCCACGCCTTCCAGGAGCTCGGCGCCGAGATCGAGATCGGGCGGCGCTACGAGATGCGCACCGACGGCCTGCGCGCGACGCCGATCTTCCTCGACGAGGCGAGCGTGATGGCGACCGAGAACGCGATCATGGCCGCTGTCCTCACGCCCGGCGAGACGGTGATCTCGAACGCCGCCTGCGAGCCGCACGTCCAGGACCTCTGCCGCTTCCTCGTCTCGCTCGGCGCGGAGATCGACGGGATCTCCTCGAACCTGCTGCGCATCCGCGGCGTCGAGAGCCTGCGCGGCGGCGCCTGGCGGATCGGGCCGGAGCACATCGAGGTCGGCAGCTTCATCGGCCTCGCCGCCGTCACGGGCAGCGACCTGACGATCGAGGGCGTCGAGCCGCGCGACCTCCGGTCGATCGAGCTCGCCTTCTCGCGGCTCGGCGTCCGCATCGAGATCGCCGGCGACGCCGTGCGCGTCCCGCCGGGCCAGGAGCTCGTGATCGAGAACGACCTCGGCGACCAGATCCCGAAGATCGAGGACGGCCCCTGGCCCGCGTTCCCGGCCGACCTCACCTCGATCGCCGTCGCGGTCGCGACCCAGGCGCACGGGTCGATCCTCGTCTTCGAGAAGATGTTCGAGAACCGCCTGTTCTTCGTCGACAAGCTCGTCTCGATGGGAGCCCGGATCATCGTCTGCGACCCGCACCGCGTCGTCGTCGACGGCCCGGCGCGGCTCTACGGGCAGACGCTGACGAGCCCCGACATCCGCGCCGGCATGGCGATCCTGATCGCGGCGCTCTGCGCCGACGGCGTCTCGCGGATCGGCAACGTGCGCGAGATCGACCGCGGCTACGAGCGGATCGACGAGCGCCTGCGCGGACTCGGCGCGCGGATCGAGCGCGTCGATGCCTAGCGGCCGGAGCGGCGTCCGCGTCGACGTCGCCGGCCGCGGCTCGGCCACCGTCGACACCGGGCTGCCGCTGTTCGACCGGCTGCTCGAGCGCCTCGCCGCGGCGGCGCGCTTCGACCTCGTGCTCGAGGTGGAGCCCGGCGACGTCGAGGAGGCGGTCGTCACGGCGGGCGCCTCGCTCGGCAGCGCTCTCGCCGGCGCCGCTCCGCGCCGACGGCGCGCAGGGCCACGGCTCCGCCGGGATGGTCTCCGCGGAGGCGCTCGCCCACGTCGTGCTCGAGGTCGCCGACGACCCGCTCGTCGTCTCGAACGTCGACCTGACCGAGGCCCGCATCGGCGGGCTCGGCACCGACGTCGTCCGCACCTTCCTCGACCGCCTCGCCGCGAGCGCCGGGATCGTCCTGCACATCCGTCTGCTGAACGGCACCGACTCGCAGCACGTGCTCGAGGCGATCTTCAAGGCGCTCGGCGTCGCCCTTGCGCAGGCCTGTGCAGCACCGACCAAAGGAGACTCGAGTGGCTGAGAAGACCGTCGTCCGCACCGAGGAGGCGCCCGCGCCGTTCCAGGGCGCCCCGTACTCGCAGGCGATCCGCAGCGGCGACCTCGTGTTCGTCTCGGGCCAGCTCTCGCTGCGGCCCGGCGACAAGGAGCTGCACGGGCGGGACGATCGAGGAGCAGACCGAGCAGGTGTTCGCGAACCTGCGCGCGATCCTCGAGGCGGCCGGCAGCGGGCTCGACAAGCTCGTGAAGACGACCGTCTTCCTGCAGGATCTCGCCGACTTCCAGGGCATGAACGCCGTCTATGCGACGCACGTCGGCGAGCGGCCGCCCGCCCGGTCGACCGTCGAGGTGGCGAAGCTCCCCTCCGGCGCCCGGGTCGAGATCGAGGCGATCGCGCACCTCTGACGCAACGCCCTCCCGCGGCGCGACAATGCGCTGATGCGGGAGGAGATCGAGGAGTACGTCCGCTCGCTCGGCCTCGACGCCTATCTCGTCGGCGGCGCGGTCCGCGACGAGCTGCTCGGCCTCGAGTCGAAGGACGCGGACTTCCTCGTGCCCGGGCTCGACACGGAAGGGCTGCGGCGCGTGCTCGAGCCGCACGGGCGCGTCGAGGAGCTCGTCGTCGCCGGCCGCCTCGTCGGCGTCCGTCTGCACCCGCACGAGCAGCGGATCCGGAAGCTCGCGCCCGCCGGGATCGAGTTCGCGCCGCCGCGCCGTGAGGAGAGCACCGGCCCCGGCCGTCACGACTTCGTGATCGTCGCCGACGCGTCGCTGTCGGTCGCCGACGACATGCGCCGCCGCGACTTCACGGTGAACGCGATGGCGCGGCGGCTCGAGACCGGCGAGGTCGTCGACCCGCTCGGCGGCCGCGCCGACCTCGAGGCGCGGCGTGCTGCGGACGGTGTCGCCGCAGAGCTTCCGCGAGGACCCGCTGCGGCTCGTGCGGGCGCTGCGGCTCGTCTCGCAGCTCGGGCTGGAGCCGGACGAGGAGCTGCTCGGGCAGATGCGCGAGGAGGCGGGCTCGGTGCGCCTCGTCTCCGGGGAGCGGGTCGGCGGCGGGCTCGCGGCGGACGGGATGGGGGAGCTGTCGAAGCTCCTGCTCGGCTCCCGCCCGGCGCGGGCGCTGCGGCTCGCCCGCGACACCGGCGTCCTCGTCGCGCTCCTGCCGGAGTTCGAGGCGGCGATCGGGTTCGACCAGGAGAGCCGCTACCACGACCTCACCGTCGACGAGCACACGTTCGCCGTCGTGCAGGCCGCCGCCGACGCGGGCGCCTCGCTCGCCGTGCGGCTCGCGGCGCTCTTCCACGACCTCGGCAAGCCGCGCGTCGCCTGGCGCGGCCCCGACGGGCGGCTCCACTACTACGCGCGGCCGGGCGGCTCCGAGCGCGGCCACGCGCAGGTCGGCGCGGATCTCGCCGACGCGGCGCTCCGGCGGCTGCGCTACCCGAACGCGCTGCGCGCGCGCGTCGTCCGGCTCGTCCGCCGCCACATGTTCCAGGTCGGCCGCGGCGACGCTCTTCGCGCCCGCCGCTTCCTCGCCAAGCACGGCGAGTCGCTCGCCTTCGAGCTGCTCGACCACAAGGAGGCGGATCTGCTCGGCAAGCGCGGCTCGGGCGGCGAGCCGCCGCCGCTCGAGCAGATCGAGCGTCTGCGGGCGTTCCGCGCCACGCTCGACCGAGGAGCGCGGGAGCGCGCACCGGCTCGGCGACCTCGCCGTCTCCGGCGACGACCTGATCGCGCTCGGCTTCCGGCCCGGGCCGGCGCTCGGGACGGTGCTCCGGGAGCTCCTGGACGAGGTGGTCGACGATCCGTCGTTGAACACCCACGCGGAGCTCGTGGCCCGCGCCCGCCGGCGCCTCGGTGGGGCTGCGCGCGATCCGCGCGCATGACAAGCTGAGGGACGTGGCGGCTCCACCGCTGATCGACTGGGCTGCGCCCGGGCCCGTACCGTGTCGCCTTCTCGACCCGGCTCGGCGGCGTCAGCGAAGGCGACTTCGCCTCGCTCAACCTCGGCGTCCGCACGGGTGACGATCCCGCCCGCGTGGTCGAGAACCGGATGCGTCTCGCCGAGGCGGTCGGCGCGGACGCGGACGGGGCGACGATGGCCTGGCAGCGCCACGGGGCGACCGTCGCGCGCGCCCAGCCGCGCGGAATCGTGATGCCCGGCACGGTCTACGAGCACTGCGACGGGCTCTGGAGCGACGAGCCGGGCCGCGCGATGCTCCTGCTCACGGCCGACTGCCTGCCGATCGCGATCGCCCGCACGGAGGGTCACGCGCCGGCGGTCGCGATCCTCCACGCGGGCTGGCGGGGCCTGCTCGCCGGGATCGTCGCCGCGGGTACGCGCGCGCTCGCCGGCGGCGCGCTCGCGGCCGCGATCGGGCCCGGGATCGGCCCGTGCTGCTACGAGGTGGGGGAGGAGGTCGCAGGTCCGTTCCGGCAGGCGTTCGGGGAGGACGTCGTCCGCGAGGGCAAGCTCGATCTCTGGACGGCGGCCGAGCGGGCGCTGCGCGCGGCGGGCGTCGAGCAGGTCGAGCGGTTCGACCTCTGCACGTCGTGCGACGCGCACCGGTTCTTCTCGCATCGGCGCGACCACGGGAGCACCGGCCGGCAGGGAGTGATCGCCTACGTCGCCTGAGGCGATCCGCGAGCGCTACGAGCGGATCGCGGCCGAGGTCGGCCCGGGCGTCACCGTCGTCGCGGCCACGAAGTACGTCTCGCTGGAGGACATGGCCGTCCTCGCCGAGGCGGGTGTCGCGGTGGTGGGGGAGAACCGCGCCCAGGATCTCGAGGCGAAGCACGCCCGCTACGGCGACGCGTTCCGCTGGCACTTCATCGGGCACCTCCAGAGCCGCAAGGCGAAGACGGTGAACGCGATCTGCGAGCTGTGCCACTCGCTCTCGACCGAGTCGGCCGCGCAGAAGCTCGAGATCCCGGCCCTCGTCGAGGTGAACCTCTCCGGCGAGGAGACGAAGTCGGGCGTCGCGCCGGACGACCTCGGCGCGTTCCTCGAGCGCTACCCGCGGGCGCGCGGCCTGATGACGATGCCGCCCGCCACCGGCGACCCGGAGGCGTCGCGCCCGTACTTCCGGCGGCTGCGCGAGCTCGCCGAGGCGCACGGCCTGCGCGAGCTCTCGATGGGCACGAGCCAGGACTACCGGATCGCCGCGGAGGAGGGCGCGACGTACGTGCGCGTCGGCTCCGTCCTCTGGGGCGGCTAGCGCGAGCCCGTCCGCGTCCTCCGACGGCGCTAACATCCCGCGCAGCCATGGCCTTCGCCGACGTCTGGAACAAGACCCTCGTCTACTTCGGCATCGCCGAGGAAGAGGACTGGGACGAGGAGGGCTACCTCACCGACGAGGAGCTCCAGCGGGCCTACGCCGAGCGCCCGAACGTGCGCCGGCTCGCGCCGCGGCGGGGACGCGGCAACGACTTCGACGACTGGACCGACCCGGAGCCCGTCACCCAGCAGCGGACGAGCGTCCTGCGGCCCACCCAGCAGGCGCGCTACCCGGAGCCGCGGCGCCTCCGCGGCGTCGAGACGCTGCCCGGGCCCGGCACCGCCCGCGTCCACCTCGTCGTGCCGCGGAGCTTCAACGACGCCCAGCAGGTCGCCGACCGCTTCAAGGAGGGCGTGCCGGTGATCCTCAACCTCCAGGGCTCCGACCAGGAGCTCTCGAAGCGGCTGATCGACTTCGCGAGCGGCCTCACGTACGCGCTCGACGGCGGCATGCAGCGCGTCGCCGACAAGGTGTTCCTGCTGACGCCGCGGAACATCGAGGTCTCCGCCGAGGAGCGCGCGCGGCTCGTCGAGCGCGGCTTCTTCAACCAGATCTAGCGTCTTGCCGGCACGCCGCCGCGAGGATTCCCGCGTTCGAGGGCGAACGCACGTGCGATGGGCGTAACGGCCATGGTCAATCTGCTCGGCGACGCGATCACGAGCGCGGAGAACTTCCTCAACGTCTTCGTGACCGTCTACACGCTCGTGATCTTCGCGTACGTGATCACGAGCTGGCTGCGGCTGCCGTACTCCATCTGGCTGAACCGGATCCAGCGCTTTCTCTACGACGTCACCGAGCCGTATCTGCGGCTCTTCCGTCGCATCCTGCCCGCCATGGGACCGCTCGACCTGTCGCCGATGGTCGCCGTGATCGTCCTCTGGGTCGTCGAGCAGGTGCTCGTCCGGATTCTCGAGCACTTCCACTAGAGGGGAGAACCGATGGCACTCACTCCAGTCGAGATCAGGCATCTGAATCCGGGGCGGGCCCTCTTCGGCTACAAGAGCGGCGCGACCGACCGGCTGCTCGACGAGATCGCCGACAGCTTCGAGGACGTCTGGCGCGAGCGCGCCGACCTCGCCGACAAGGTGGAGCAGCTCGAGGCCGACCTCGTCCGCTTCCGCGAGCTCGAGGGCCTGCTGCGGGCGACGCTCGTCTCCGCCGAGCGGGCCTCCGCCGAGACGAAGGACCAGGCGCGGCGCGAGGCCGAGCTGATCCTCACCGAGGCGCACGCCCACGCGCGTGAGCTGCAGCGTCAGGCGGTCGCCGAGAACGAGCGGCTGCGGCGCGAGTCGCAGGTGCTCCGCGAGCGGCTGCGCGCCGCGCTCGCCGACGTCGACGCGCCCGAGGCGGCGGCCCAGCCGGCCCCCGTCGCGCCGCCCGTCAGCCCGGAGGCTCGCCGCGCCGCCGGTCCCGCCGGAGGCCGCTCGCGTCGCCGGAGTCGCGGTGAGGAGCTCTCGATCGAGGACACGTTCGTCGGCCCGAGCTGGCACGGAGAGCCGTTCGCCGACAGCGCCGCGGCCTAGGCCCGGCACACGGGGAACGCCCCGCCCCGGCGTACACTTAGGCGCATGGCGGCGGCATCCACACGGCTGCGGGTCCGGGTCAGCCCGGGCGCCGCGCGGGCCGAGATCGTCGGCCGGCACGGCGACGCGTGGAAGGTTCGCGTCACCGCGGCGCCCGAGCGCGGGCGCGCGAACGAGGCCGTCCTGCGTCTGCTCGCCGAGACGCTGGCGGTGCCGCGCGACGCCGTGACGCTGGTTTCCGGGCACGGCGGCCGGGAGAAGGTCGTGGAATTGAACGGGGTCGGGCCGGCGCTGATCGAGCGCCGGCTGGCGTCTGCGTCGATCCCCGAACGCAGCAGAAAGGACAGGCGATCATGACCATCGACACGAACCGGTTCCGGAACGCGCTCGAGGAGGAGCGCGAGCGCGTGGAGAAGGCGCTCGCGAATCTGCGCGACGACAACCCGGTAACGCCGGAGAGGAGGTCGAGCCGATCGCCGCCGCGAGCGACAACCACATCGCGGAGACCGCGACCGCGACGCTCGGCCGCGAGATCGACCACACGCTCGGGCAGAACTCCGAGGAGGTTCTGGCCCAGATCGACGCGGCGCTGAAGCGCATCGACGAGGGCACCTACGGGACGTGCGCGAGCTGCGGCCGGGAGATCGTGGCCGAGCGCCTCGAGGCGTACCCGTGGGCCGCGCTCTGCATCGACTGCAAACGCGAGGCCGAGCGGCCGTGAGCGAGCCCGTCCGGACGCTGGACGTCCGCGTCGGCTCGGCGACGGACGGGCTGACGCCGCTCTCGGTCGCGGAGCGCTCGCTCGGGGCGAGCCTCGTGCAATGGCTCGCGCTCGCCGCGATCGCCTTCGCCGCGATCGCCGCCGACCAGGTGACGAAGCGGATCGTCACCACGCACCTGCGTCTCGACGAGGGGGTGCACGTGCTCGGCCCGCTCTGGATCCACCACGTGCAGAACTCGGGGATCGCGTTCGGGCTCTTCGCGAGCGCGACCGCGATCGTGATCGTCCTCACCGGCGGGGCGGTGGCGTGGATGCTCGTGTACTTCGCGCGCTCCGGGGCGCGGCATCCGGTGCTGCCGGTGGCGCTCGGGCTCGTGATCGGCGGCAGCCTCTCGAACCTGCTCGACCGGGTCCGGCTCGGCTACGTCACCGACTTCGTCGACCTGCGCTACTGGCCGGCGTTCAACCTCGCCGACAGCTTCATCGTCGTCGGCGTCGGCGTCCTCGTCGCGGCTCTCGTCGCCGCCGACCGCGACCCGCGCCGGGCGCGGAACGCGCGTGACGCGGGCTCTCGTCCCTGACGGGGTTGCCGGGACGCGGCTCGACCGCTTCCTGGCGACGCTGCCCGAGATCGGCTCGCGCGCGGTCGCGGAACGCCTGCTCGAGGGCGGCGGCGTCCTCGTCGACGGGCGCGCCCGTCCGAAGAGCCACCGGCTCGCCGGCGGGGAGGAGCTCGAGTTCGAGCCGCCGGGGGCGCCGGCGAGCGGCCTCGTGCCGGAGCAGCTCGACCTCGTCGTCCCGTACGAGGACGAGCACCTGCTCGTCGTCGACAAGCCGGCCGGGCTCGTCGTCCATCCGGCGCCGGGCCATGCGACCGGCACGCTCGTCCACGGCCTCCTGGCCCACGACGTCGAGGGCGGGGAGGAGGCCGACCGGCCGGGAATCGTCCACCGGCTCGACCGGGACACGTCGGGCCTGCTCGTCGTCGCCCGGTCGCCGGAGGCCCACCGCCGCCTCCAGGCGCTCGTGCAGGAGCGGGCGCTGACGCGCGAGTACCTCGCGCTCGTCGCCGGGCGCCCGCGCTCGCGCGCGGCACGATCGAGGCGCCGATCGGGCGCGACCGGCACGACCCGCTGCGCCACTCGCTCGACACCGACACGCCGCGGGAGGCCGTCACGCACTTCGAGGTGGCGGAGCTCCTGCGCGCCCACGCGCTCCTGCGCGTGCGGCTCGAGACCGGGAGGACGCACCAGATCCGCGTCCATCTCGCCGCGATCGACCTGCCCGTCGCGGGCGACCCGCTCTACGGCCGGCCCGGCGACCTCGGCCTGGAGCGCCAGTTCCTCCACGCGGCGCGGCTCGCGTTCGCGCACCCGTTCACGGGCGAGCCGGTCGACGTCTCCTCGCCGCTCCCGGAGGATCTCGTGCAGACGCTCGAGGCGGCGCGGCGCTGACGCGGACGTACGCCGCCTTTCGGCGCGCCTGGGAGCCGCCGCACGAGGGGGGCCGGCGGCACCCGGCGGTCGCCGAGTTCGTCGAGACGCGGCTGGCCCGTTATGCCGACGACCGCGACTTCCCCGGCCGTGAGGGAACGTCGCGGCTCTCGCCTCTCGTCGCCTCGGGCGAGGTGACGATCGCGGATTGCGCCGCCGCCGCGCTCGCCGCGCCGCCGACGCGTGGACGCGCGAAATGGCTCGACGAGCTGTGCTGGCACGAGTGGTTCGAGCACGTGAAGACGTCCGGTCTCGACTCGCCGCGGCTCGAGCCGCGCTGGGACGCGCCCGGCGAGCGGCTCGCACGCTGGCAGGCCGGCATCACGGGGTTCCCGCTCGTCGACGCGGGCATGCGCGAGCTGGCCGCGACCGGGTGGATGCACAACCGCGCCCGGATGGCGTGCGCGAGCTTCCTCGTGAAGCATCTCCACCTCGACTGGCGGCTGGGCGAGGAGTGGTTCGCGGAGCGGCTGCTCGACTACGACGCGGCGCAGAACGAGGGGAACTGGCAGTGGGTCGCCGGCACCGGCATCGACGCGCAGCCGTGGTTCCGGATCCTGAACCCGGAGCGGCAGCGCGAGCGCTTCGACCCGGAGGGGGTCTACTGCCGCCGCTTCGTACCGGAATGGGGGACGGACGCCTACCCGGAGCCGCTCGTCGACCTGCGCGTGGAGGCGGTCGAGGCCAAGGAACGCTTTCGGACGGCGGCCCGCAGCTAGACTTTTCGCGTCCTTGTCCCGACTCCCCGGCGATCGAGCCGTGGCGCGGGTGCCGGTCCTTCGCGGCCGGTGCGTCACGGGTCCCGCCGGCGCTCTGCCCAAAACGAAAATCGGAAGGAGCTTCCATGGCAGTCTCCATGCGCGAGCTGCTGGAGGCCGGAGTCCATTTCGGCCACCAGACACGACGCTGGAACCCGAAGATGCGCCGCTTCATCTTCGCCGAGCGCGGCGGCATCTACATCATCGACCTGACCCAGACCTCGGAGCGGCTGATCGAGGCGCAGCAGTTCGTGCGCAACGTCGCCGAGCGGGGCGGCACCGTCCTCTTCGTCGGCACGAAGAAGCAGTCCCAGGACGCGGTCGAGAACGAGGCCAAGCGGGTCGGGATGCCGTACGTGAACCACCGCTGGCTCGGCGGTCTGCTCACGAACTGGCGGACGATGTCCGACCGGATCGAGCGACTGCACGAGATGCGGCGCCTCCGCGACGAGGGGCAGCTCGAGCTGCTGCCGGCGAAGGAGCGCATCGCGATGGCCGGCGAGCTCGAGAAGCTCGAGGCGAACCTCGGCGGTGTCGCCGACATGCGCCGCCAGCCGGACGCCGTCTTCATCATCGACCTGCGCAAGGAGCAGCTCGCGGTGCGCGAGGCGCGCCGCCTGAACCTGCCGGTCGTCGCGCTCGTGGACACGAACTGCGACCCCGACGAGGCCGACTACGTCATCCCGGGCAACGACGACGCGATCCGCTCCTGCTCGCTGATCGCGCGCGCGGTCGCCGACGCGATCGCCGAGGGCAAGCAGAAGGTCGCCCCGCGCGAGTTCGAGCAGCCCGCTCCCGCCGAGGCGCAGGCCGAGCCGGAGGCGCAGGCGGCTGCCGAGGCTCCCGCCGGCCGACGCGGCCCGCGGCCGAGGCGGCACCTGCGGCCGAGGCGCCCGCGCCTGCCGCCGAGGCGGCCCCCGCGGCCGAGGCGCCTGCGGCGGAGGCCGCGCCGGAGCCGAGGCCGAGCCCGAGCCCGCGCCGGAGCCCGAGGCCGTCGTCGAGGCGACCGAGGAGAAGACGGAGGTGGAGGGCTGATGGCCGAGATCTCCGCCCAGCTCGTCAAGGAGCTCCGGGAGCGCACCGGGGCCGGGATGATGGACTGCAAGCGCACGCTCCAGGAGACGAACGGCGACATCGAGGCCGCGATCGTCCTCCTGCGCGAGAAGGGGATGGCGCAGGCGGCGAAGCGGGCCGACCGCGCCACGACCGAGGGGCTCGTCGGCTACCGGCTCGCCGAGGACGGCTCGAAGGGCACGATGGTCGCCGTCGGCTGCGAGACGGAGCCCGTGTCCAAGAACGAGGAGTTCCAGGCGTTCGCCCAGACCGTGCTCGACCGGCGTCGACGCGGACGGCATCGAGGCGGCGGCCGGGCTCGACGAGGAGCGCATCGCGCTCTCGGCCAAGCTCGGCGAGAACATCAGCGTCGCCGGCGCGGCCCGCTTCGAGGCGGTCGACGGCGGCCGCATCTCGGCGTACGCGCACCCGCCGGCGAACAAGCTCGGCGTGCTCGTCGGGCTCCGCGGCGGCGAGGCCGACTTCGCGCGCAAGCTCGCGATGCACATCGCCGCGTCGAACCCGCAGTGGGTCGGCCGCGAGGACGTGCCCGCCGAGGCGGTCACGGCCGAGCGCGAGATCTACGCGAACTCCGACGAGGTGCAGTCGAAGCCGGAGCAGGCACGTGAGAAGATCGTCGAGGGCATGCTGAACAAGCGCTTCTTCGGGGCGAACGTGCTCACCGAGCAGGAATGGGTGCACGAGAGCGGCAAGACCGTCGGCCAGGCGCTCGCCGAGGCGGGAGCCGAGGTGCTCGAGTTCCAGCGGTTCTCGCTCTCGGGATGACCGCCCGACCCGAGGACACCGTCGGCGAGGCGCCGGAAGCGGGCCGGTCCGACGTTCGACCGGATCCTGCTCAAGCTCTCCGGCGAGGCGCTCATGGGCGGGCGCGACTACGGGATCGACCCCGGCGTCACGCGCACGCTCGCCGTCGAGATCGCGGGCGTGCGCAGCGGGGGCGTCGACGTCGCGGTCGTCGTCGGCGGCGGCAACTTCTATCGCGGCCTCGCCGCCTCGGCGGAGGGGATGGACCGGGCGACGGCCGACTACGCGGGCATGCTCGCGACGCTCCTGAACGCGCTCGCGCTCCAGGACGCGCTCGAGAAGGAGGACTGCGACACGCGCGTCCTCTCCGCGATCTCCGTCTCGGAGGTCGCCGAGCCGTACATCCGGCGGCGCGCGATCCGCCACCTCGAGAAGGGCCGGGTCGTGATCTTCGCGGCCGGCACCGGGAATCCGTACTTCACGACCGACACCGCGGCGGCCCTGCGCGCCCTCGAGATCGGCGCCGACGCGATCCTGATGGCGAAGCACGGCGTCCAGGGCGTCTACGACGACGACCCGCGCCGGGTCGAGAGCGCCGTCTTCCTGCCCCGCCTCACGCACCTCGAGGCGATCGAGCGCGGGCTGAAGGTGATGGACACGACCGCGCTCTCGCTCTGCATGGACAACCGGCTCACGATCCACGTGTTCGAGCTCGCCGACGGCAACATCGCCCGCATCGTCGCCGGAGAGGACGTGGGCACGATCATCCAGACCGGATAGGAGGGACCGAGTGGCGACAGCCGACGAGGTGATCCAGGACACGCAGAGCCGCATGGGGAAGTCGGTCGAGCACGCGCGCAGCGAGTTCACGACCGTGCGCACCGGCCGGGCCTCGGGCTCGCTGCTGGACCGCATCGAGGTCGACTACTACGGCACGCCGACGCCGCTCAAGCAGCTCGCGACGATCAACGTCCCCGAGCCGCGGATGCTGACGATCCAGCCGTTCGATCCCGGCTCGATCCGGGGGATCGAGAAGGCGATCCAGGAGTCCGATCTCGGCCTGACGCCGTCGAACGACGGGAAGCTGATCCGGCTGCCGATCCCGCAGCTCACCGAGGAGCGGCGCAAGGAGCTCGTGAAGGTCGTCCGGAACCTCGCCGAGGAGCACCGGGTCGCCGTCCGCGAGATCCGCCGCGACGCGATGCGCCACCTGAAGGAGCTCGTCGACTCCGGCGAGGTCGGCGCCGACGAGGAGCACCGCAGCGAGCTGCGCGTCCAGGAGCTGACCGACGACCACACGAGGCAGATCGACGAGCTGCTCAAGCACAAGGAAGCCGAGGTGATGGAGGTCTGACCTCCGTCGCGTGAGCTCGGCTCCCGACACCGACGTCACCCCCGGCATCGAGGAGCGCCTGCCGGAGGTCGCGCACGCCGTCGCGATCGTCATGGACGGCAACGGCCGCTGGGCGAGCGCGCGCGGTCTCTCCGTCGCAGACGGGCACCGCGCCGGCTCCCGGGCGCTCCGGCCGGTCGTCGAGACTGCGATCGACCTCGGCGTCGAGTCGCTCGTCGTGTACGCGTTCTCGACCGAGAACTGGACGCGCTCCGTCGACGAGGTGGCCGCGCTGATGGAGATCTTCGCCGAGACGATCGACCGCGAGATCGTCGATCTCGCCGCGCAGGGCGTCCGCACCCGCTTCGTCGGCCGGCGCGACCGCGCACCCGACTGGCTGCAGGCGAAGATGGCCGAGCTCGAGCGCGCGACCGCCGACCGGACGCGCCTGAGCCTCTGGATCGCCTTCGACTACGGCGGCCGCGCGGAGCTCGTCGAAGCCGCGCGCCGGCTCGTCGAGAGCGGCGTCGAGGCGGACGAGATCGACGAGGAGGCGGTCGCGCGCAACCTCTACGCGCCCGAGATGCCGGACCCCGACCTCGTGATCCGCACCTCGGGCGAGCTGCGCCTCTCCAACTTCCTGCTCTGGCAGTCCGCCTACGCGGAGTTCGTCTTCACCGAGGCGCTCTGGCCGGACTTCGGGCCGGCGGAGTTCCGCGCCGCGATCGAGGACTACGCGCGCCGGCGACGCCGGTTCGGCGGAAGATAAGACAATAGGCCGGTGACGAACCTCGTCTCTCGCGTGCTCGTGGGACTCGTCGGGCTGCCGGTCGTGCTCGGCGTGCTGTGGCTCGGAGGCTGGTGGCTCTTCGGGCTCGTCGCCGCCGCGGCGCTGATCGCCGTGCACGAGTTCGTCACGATGGCCCGTCCGCTCCGGCCGCTCGCGCCCGCGGTCTACGCGGGGGTCGCGCTCGCGCTCGTCGGCGCCCGCACGGGCGGGCTCGTCTGGATGCTGGCCGGCTTCCTCGCCACGTTCGTGATCGCCTTCGCCCTCAACGTGGTCGCCGACACGCGGGTCGCGGCGACGGCGGCGGTCGGCTCCACGATCCTCGGCGCGGCCTGGATCGGGCTCGGCCTCGGGCACCTCCTGCTCGTGCGCCAGCTCGCGGAGAAGCCGCGCCTCCTCGCGTTCACGATCGTCCTGACCGTCTTCGCGGCGGACACGGTCGCCTACGCGGTGGGGCGGGTGGTCGGACGCCACAAGCTCGCGCCGCGGATCTCCCCCGGCAAGACCTGGGAAGGGCTCGTCGCCGGCTCAGCCGCCGGCGTGTTCGTCTCGTTCGTCGCCCTCTACGACACCCGGTCGACGTACCTCGCCGTCTGGCAGGCGGTCGTCCTCGGCGTGGTCGTCGTCGCCGCCTCCGTCGCCGGCGACCTCTTCGAGTCCTCGCTCAAGCGCGACATGGAGGTGAAGGACACCGGGCGGCTCCTCGGCGGGCACGGCGGCGTGCTCGACCGCATCGACGCGCTCCTCTTCGCCGGCGTGGCCTCGTACTACCTCGTCCTCGCCTTCGGCGCCGGCTGAGCCTCTCTCGATTTCGAGCGCGAGGCGCCGCAGCCGCTGGATCGAGCCGGTCGCCCGCAGGATCGCCAGGTCGATCTCGTGGGCGTAGCGCGGCGCCGGGTGGCTCCGCGGCACGGTCCGCTCGAGCAGCCCGGAGAAGCCCTGGATCACGAGCAGCTGGTTCGCGAGGTCGTGCAGCTCCTGGCGCAGGCTCGGCACGGCCGCAGGTGAGGGGACGCAGGGCATTGCGAGGAGCACACGGTAACCCGGGCGTTGACCGCGTGGCATCGCCCTCGCTGGGGGGTTCGCCGCGCTCGGTCGCCGGCGGTGCCTCCGTACACTGGCCGCGTGAAGCGCGTCGCCCTGCTCGGAGCAACCGGCTCGATCGGCCGCCAGGCGATCGAGATCGTGACCGCCCACCCGGAGCTCGAGCTCTGCGCGGCAGCCTCCGGCTCGACGCCGCTCGACGGCGTGGACGCACCGCTCACGCAGGTCGGCGGCGATCTGACGGAGCTGCTCGACCGGGCCGAGCCCGACGTCGTCCTGAACGCCGTCGTCGGCTTCGCCGGCATCCACGCGACCCTGTGGGCGCTCGAGCGCGGGGTCGACCTCGCGCTCGCGAACAAGGAGAGCCTCGTCGCCGCGGGCGAGCTCGCCCTCGCGGCGCTCGAGCGCGGCGGCGGGCGGATCCTGCCGGTCGACAGCGAGCACTCCGCGATCTTCCAGTGCCTCGAGGGCCGCGCGGCCGACCAGGTGGACACGCTCGTCGTCACCGCCTCCGGGGGGCCGTTCCGCGGCCGTTCGCGGGACGAGCTCGACGCGGTGACGCCGGAGCAGGCGCTCGCGCACCCGACCTGGAGCATGGGCCCGAAGATCACGGTCGACTCCGCGACGCTCGCGAACAAGGGCCTCGAGGTGATCGAGGCGCACTTCCTGTTCGGGCTCCCGTACGAGCGGATCGAGGTCGTCGTCCAGCCGACGTCGATCGTCCATTCGCTCGTCCGCTTCCGCGACGGCGCCGCGCTCGCGCATCTCGGCTACCCCGACATGCGCGTCCCGATCTCGTACGCGCTCACGTATCCGGAGCGCGCCGCGACGCCGCTGCCGCCGCTCGACCTGACGTCGCTCACGCTCGAGTTCGCCGCGCCCGACACGGAGGCGTTCCCGATGCTCGCGCTCGCGCGCGAGGCGGGGGAGCGCGGCGGGACGGCACCGTGCGCGTTCAACGCCGCGAACGAGGTCGCCGTGGCGGCGTTCCTCGCCGGCCGCCTGCCGTTCCTCGGCATCCCGGAGGTGGTCGCGGAGACGCTCGCCGCCGCCGACGGCGCCCCGGCGCGAGATCTCGGCGACCTGCTCGCCGCCGACCGCGAGGCGCGCTCGCTCGCCGAGAGAGGCCTGTCGGTCGCGTGACCTGGCTCGTCGTCATCGTCGGCCTGCTGCTGCTCGTCTTCCTGCACGAGCTCGGCCACTTCACCGTCGCGCTGCTCGTCGGGATCCGGCCGCGCAGCTTCTACGTCGGCTTCCCGCCGGCGATCGCGAAGGTGAAGGTGAAGGGGATCGAGTACGGCATCGGCGCGATCCCGCTCGGCGGGCTCGTGCGCATCCCCGGGATGCACCGGCCGGCGGGACACGACGTGGAGACGTTCATGTCGGCCGCGCTGCGCGAGGAGCCCGGGCTGGCGGCGTCCGTCGCGGCGGGTGCGGCGGGCGCTCGACGCCGACGACCTCGCGGGCGCGCGCGCCGCGCTGCCGGAGCTGCGCGAGGAGACCGAGGCGGCGTCGCTCACGTCGGCGGCGCGCCGGTCGGCGAACCGGGCGCTGCGCGAGGTCGACGAGGGCACGGGCGCGGACGCGTACTGGCGCCAGCCGCCGTGGAAGCGGATCGCCGTGATCGCGGCCGGCCCGCTCGCGAACGTCCTCGTCGCGTTCCTGATCTTCTTCGCCGTCTACGCGACGGGCGCGCCGACGAGCTCGGCGACGACCGAGGTCGCGGCCGTCTCGTCCGGCACGCCGGCGCAGGCGGCGGGGCTCCAGCCGGGCGACCGCATCGTCGCCGTCAACGGCCGGGACGCGCGCACCTTCGACCGCGTGTCGCAGCTGATCCGGGCGAGCCACGGCCGCCCGATCACCGTCACCGTCCGGCGCGCCGGGCACGAGGTGACGCTCGGGCCGCGCGCGACGATCGAGCAGAGCGGCCGCTGGATCTGGGGCTTCGAGCCGGCGGCGAAGCTCGTCGCGTATCCGCTCGGCTCGAGCGCCCGGCTCGCGGCGGGCGACTGCTGGCAGGTGGTCACGGGGACGGCGAAGGCGATCGGCTCGCTCGTCGGCGGCCACGGGCAGGGACAGCTGTCCGGGCCGGTCGGGATCGTCCGGGTCTCCGCCGCGGCGCTCAAGGTGAGCTGGGGCTGGTACCTGGAGATCGCTCGGGCTCGTGAGCATGTCGCTCGCGCTCCTGAACCTGCTGCCGCTGCTGCCGCTCGACGGCGGCCACATCCTCTTCTCGGCGATCGAGGCCGTGCGGCGGCGTGCGCTCGCCCGCGAGGTCTACGAGCGGGTCTCGGTCGTCGGCTTCGCGCTGCTGATCCTGATCTGGGTGATCGCGCTCTCGAACGACTTCTCGGCCTCCGCGCCGCGCTGAGCGCGGCGGAGCGCGCAGCTTCAGCGTCCGCTGAGGCGGCCCCGGCGCGCGAAGCGCAGGCGGAGCCCCTGGCTACACTCAGCGGCGGATGCCCAGCGAGCGCCAGATCGTCGTCGGCGGCGTGCAGATCGGCGGCGGAGCCCCCGTCGTCGTGCAGTCGATGACGACCACGAAGACGCACGACGTCGAGGCGACCACGGCGCAGATCGCCGCGCTCGCGTCGGCCGGCTGCGAGATCGTCCGGGTCGCCGTCCCGAAGAGCGAGGACGCCGACGCGCTCGGCCGGATCGTCCGCTTCTCGCCGATCCCGGTGATCGCGGACATCCACTTCAACGCGTCCCTCGCGCTCAAGGCGATCGACCAGGGCGTCCACGCCGTCCGGATCAACCCCGGCAACATCGGCGGCCCCGACAAGGTCGAGCTCGTCGTCAAGGCGGCGAAGAAGGCCGGGATCCCGATGCGGATCGGCGCGAACTCCGGCTCGCTGCCGAAGCACCTCGCCGACCTCGCCCAGCAGGACCAGGCCGAGGCGCTCGTCGAGGCGGCGCTCGAGGAGGTGCGCCTGCTCGAGGCGCTCGACTTCCACGACTTCAAGATCTCGGTCAAGTCGAGCCACGTGCCGACGATGATCCGCGCCTACCGGATGCTCTCGGCGAAGGTGCCGTACCCGCTCCACCTCGGCGTCACGGAGGCGGGCACGCCGTTCTCCGGCTCGATCAAGAGCGCCGTCGGCATGGGGGCCCTGCTCGTCGACGGGATCGGCGACACGATCCGCGTCTCGCTGACCGCCGACCCGGTCGAGGAGCCGAAGACCGGCTTCGAGATCCTCAAGGCGCTCGGCCTGCGCGAGCGCGGGCCGGTGATGATCGCCTGCCCGAGCTGCGGCCGCGACAACGTCGGCGTCCACCTGCTCGCCGAGGAGGTCGAGGAGCGGCTGCGCGACTACCCCCAGCACATCGAGGTGGCCGTGCTCGGCTGCGCCGTGAACGGGCCCGGCGAGGCGGGCGACGCGGACTTCGGCATCGCCGGCGGCCGCGACGTCGGCTTCGTCTACGCGCACGGCCGCGTGCTCAAGAAGGTCTCCTCCGAGACGCTGATCGACGAGCTCTTCACCGAGATCGACCGCTGGATCGCCGACGGGATGCAGCGGCCGAAGCGCCTGAAGATGGCGAAGCCGGCCGCGCTCGCCATGGCCGAAGCGTCGCTCATCCCGCTCGACTGACGGCCGCACCGACCGTCCCCGGCCGCCCGGCGAGTTTTCTTTAGGCTGAGTCCCCGTGATCGCCCGCGCCTCCAGCTCTTCCTGCCGACCCTCCGCGACGCGCCTGCCGACGCGGAGGCGGTCTCGCACAAGCTGCTCGTGCGCGGCGGCTTCATCCGCCAGGTCGCCACCGGGATCTGGACGTACCTGCCGCTCGGCTGGCGTGTCCACCGCAAGATCGAGCAGATCGTCCGCGAGGAGCAGGACGCGATCGGCGCCCAGGAGATGCTGATGCCGGTGCTGACGCCGCTCGAGCTCTGGCAGCAGACGAAGCGGGACTTCATCCAGGAGCTCTTCCGGTTGCAGGACCGCAAGGGAGTCGACTTCGTGCTGCCGCTGACGCACGAGGAGACGGTGACCTTCCACGCGCGCGAGATCCAGAGCTACCGGCAGCTGCCGCAGATGCTCTACCACTTCCAGATCAAGGAGCGGGACGAGCCGCGGCCGCGCGGCGGGCTGCTCCGCGTCCGCGAGTTCATCATGAAGGACGCCTACTCGTTCGACCGCGACGAGGCCGCGCTCGGCGTGTCGTTCGAGAAGCAGCGCGGCGCGTACATCCGCACGTTCGAGCGCTGCGGCCTCGTGACGCACGACGTCGAGGCCGAGTCGGGAATGATGGGCGGCTCGGGCTCGCGAGACTTCCTCGCGCCCGCGGGCGGGGGCGAGAACACGCTCGTCACCTGTGAGAACGGCGACTTCGCCGCGGACATCGAGGTCGCCCGGACGATCCCGCGGCCGCCCGCGTTTCCCGAGCGGCTCGAGACGCCCGAGGAGGTCGAGACGCCGGGGATCGGGACGATCGAGGCGCTCGCCGCGTTCCTCGGGATCGACCCGGCGGCGACCTCGAAGGCGATGCCGGTCGTGAAGCTCGACGGCACCGTCGTGCTTGCGCTGATCCGCGGCGACGACCGGCTCGAGACGGCGAAGCTCGAGGCGGCGCTGGCCGGCCCCGGCCGCCCCGCCACCAACGAGGAGATCCGCGCGGCCTTCGGCGCCTCCGGGGGCTCGCTCGGCCCCGTCGGCTTCTCCGGCGAGATCGTTGCCGACTTCGCCTTGCAGGACCGGGCAGTTCGTCGCGGGCGCGAATCGCGACGGCTGGCATCTGCGCGGCGTCGAGGCGGGCCGCGACTACGAGGCGCGCTTCGCCGACCTCCGCGAGTCCGCCGCGACCGACACGTGCCCGGGCTGCGGCGGCGCGCTCCACTTCCAGACGGCGATCGAGGTCGGGCACATCTTCAAGCTCGGCACGCGCTACTCGGAGCCGCTCGGCGCCGCGTTTCTCGACGAGGACGGACAGGAGAAGCCGCTCGTCATGGGCAGCTACGGGATCGGCCCTGGGCGCGTGATGGCGGCCGCGGCCGAGCAGCTCCACGACGAGAACGGGATCGTCTGGCCGGCTGCGATCGCGCCCTACGACGCGCACGTCGTCGCGCTGCCCGGTGCCGAGGAGATCGCGCTGCGCGCGGCCGAGGCGCTCTCGGCGGCGGGCCTCGACGTCCTCCTGGACGACCGCGACCGGCGAGCCGGGGAGAAGTTCGCCGACGCCGACCTGATCGGCTGCCCGATCCGGGTCACGGCGGGCCGTAAGAGCCTCGAGGACGGCAAGGTCGACGTGCGCGATCGTGCAAGCGGCGACGAGAAGCGGTTGAATGTTGCCGACCTGGGCAAGGAGGTCTGAGATGGCACGGCGGCGGCGATTCAGCGAGGAGCCCTTCGGGCCGACGATCGAGCAGCTGATGGTGGACGCGGGCGTCACCTACCGCGAGCTCGCGGCGCGCTCCGGCCTCTCCGCCGGCTATCTGAACCATCTCGTGCACGGCAACCGCCCGGTGCCCTCGAACGACGTCGTGACGACGCTCGCCGAGGCGCTCGGCGTCGAGCCGGAGCACTTCCGCGAGTACCGGCTGCGCGTGATCACCGAGCGGCTCGAGCAGATGCCCGACCTGATCGACCGGCTGTACAAGCGCCTCGGCGAGTAGCCGTTCCCCGACGGGTCGCTCGCGCACGCGAGCGCGCGGCGAGAAGAGGGGGGCCGTCGGCGGCGGCCCCCGGTTCAGACGTCGCTTGCCGACCGCGCGGTGGGCGGAGCGAGCGGCAGGTCCGTCTCGCGCCAGACGTGCACGCGGACGAGCGCGTCGATCCCGTACAGCAGCTCCTGAAGCAGGTCGAGGTCCGAGACGTCGGCATGCTCGAGCGCCTCGACCCAGACGTCGAGCGCCTCGAGTCCGGGCTTGTCGAGACGGGCGTGCGGCTCGAGCCCTTCCCGGATGCCGGCGACGAGGGTGTCCCGCGTGTCCTCTCGCGCGGCGAGCGTCTCCGAGCGGATCGTCCGTCCGGCCAGCCGGAGATCGCCGACGAGCCGCTCGAGGTCGAAGCGTCGCGATGCGTCGATTGCCGCCATGGCCTCTCCTTTCGTTCGGACCAGCGTCCGTGCCGGCGGCTCGGCGGGCATCGGCGGAATCGCTGATCGTCGGGGTCAGCCCGGCGGCGCCCCGGTTGCGAGCTCGGCGTGCGGCGCGGGAACCGGCCGCGGCGGCTCCACCGGCAGCTCGATGCGGAAGACCGTGCCCTCGCCGGCTTCGCTTTCGACCGTGATCAGGCCCCCGTGCGCGTCCACGATCGCCTTGACGATCGACAGGCCGAGCCCGACGCCGGGAACGTGGCCCGTCTCCTTGCTGCGGAAGAAGCGCTCGAACACGCGCCCGTGGTCGTCGGCCGAGATCCCGACTCCCGTGTCGGCGACCTCGAGCACCGCGACGGCGTCCTCGAGGAACGCCCGCACGTCGACCGAGCCCCCGGGCGGCGTGAACTTGAGGGCGTTCGAGAGGAGGTTCTCGAGCACTTCCGCGATCCGGGTCGCGTCGGCGTGCGCTGATGCCGCGTGCGCGTCGAGGGCCAGGAGGACGCCGAGCGTCCGCGGCCCTCGGCCGCAGCGCCTCCACGGTCTGGGCCGCGATCTCCGCAAGATCCGTCTCGACCCGCGTGAGCTGGAGCCGGCCGGCTTCCGCGCTCGAGACGACGAGCAGGTCCTCGGCGAGCGTCAGCAGGCGGTCGGCGCTGCGCTTGACGATCGTCGAGGAAGTTCGTCTGCTCCTCGGTGAGCGGCCCGGCCTCGCCCTCGGCCAGGAGCTCGACGTAGCCCATGATCGAGGTCAGAGGCGTCCGCAGATCGTGCGAGACCATCGAGATCAGCTCGCTCTTCTGCTCGTCGGCCGCACGCAGCATCTCGTTCTGCGTGTGGATGAGCGCCAGCGCCTCCTCGCGCTCGGCCTCCGCGGCCTTGCGCTCGGTGACGTCGCCGATCTGGACGATGAATGCCGCCGGCTCGCCGGTCGCGCCGGGCACGACGGCCACGGCCGCATCCACCCAGTGCTCGCGGCCCGCGCTGTCGATCAGCCGGTGCTCGATCCCACGTTGCGACCGGCCGGTTCTCGCGGTCTCCGCGAACGTGCCGGCGCTGACCTGCGAAGTCCTCGGACGGGCTGAACCGCGCGAAGCTCGTGCCCACGAGCTCCTCCGGCGATGTGGCCGACGAGGGCGCAGAGCGCCGGGTTGATGCTCAGGATCGTCCCGTCGAGGGCGAGTGTCGCGACGCCGTTGGGCGCGTACTCGAAGGCGGTGCGGAACCGCGCTTCGCTCGCCGTGACGCCCGCGACGAGGACCGCCACGCCCTCCAGCTCCGAGCATGCCGTAGATGACCGTCGGCGTCGTGCTGCCGGAGAAGACGAGGGCGGTGCCCGCGAGCAGGAATGGCCAGGCGTCGCGTACCGTCAGCCGGAGCCGGCTGTTGGAGCCGAGAGCGCGTCGTATGCAGCGTCGGCCGCCGCTCCTTGCTTCGCGGTGGCTCGATCATGGGCGGCAGCGGCCCGAGCTGTGCAGCCCCAGCTGGTGTCCGCCTGCCTCCGCGCATCGTGCTCCTCCTCACGCGGAGCTGGACCCGCGTCCATCGATAGGGCAGCACGATCCCGGCGATCCGCCAACCACGCCCCAACACGGGTCCAACACGACCGGTGTCGGTTCGAGGTCGTCAGGGCCGCGGCGTGGTGCCGAGAAGGGCGGGCACGCCGATCGACGCGAATCAGCGCCGTCCCGGATTGGTCGGCGGCGGGAACGGGCCCATCACGGAGTCATGAGCCGCGTCGTCGTCCTCGGAGCGGGGATCGCCGGGCACACGGCCGCCGCGTTCGCGCGCCGGTGGCTCGGGCGCGGCGACACGGTCACGGTCGTCTCGCCGCGGGCCTCCTACAACTGGGTGCCGTCGAACATCTGGGTCGGCGTCGGTCTGATGAAGCCCGCCCAGGTCACGTTTCCGCTCCGGCCCGTCTACGAGCGGCACGGGATCGAGTTCGTCCAGGAGGCGGCACGGGAGATCCACCCCGAGGGCGACGCCGCCGACCCGACCCCGTTCGTCGTCACGGCCGCCGGCACGCGCATCCCGTACGAGTTCCTGATCAACGCGACCGGGCCGGCGCTCCGGTTCGACAAGACGCCGGGGCTCGGGCCGGAGGGCAACACGCTCTCGGTCTGCACGGCCGAGCACGCGGCGCAGGCCGCGGCGGCGCTCGCCGAGTCGGTCGAGCGGATGCGCCGCGGCGAGCGGCAGCGGTTCCTCGTCGGCGTCGGGCACGGCACGTGCACGTGCGAGGGCGCGGCGTTCGAGTACGTCGTCAACCTCGAGTTCGAGCTCCGCGCCCGCAAGGTGCGCGACCGGGCCGAGATCACCTGGATCACGAACGAGGCCCAGCTCGGCGACTTCGGCATGGCCGGGATGCACCTGCACCGGGGCGGCTACGTCACGCCGAGCAGCATCTTCACGGCGTCGCTCTTCGCCGAGCGCGGGATCGACTGGATCACCGGCGCGCACGTCCGGGCCGTCGAGCCGGACCGGGCGCTCTACGAGACGATCGCCGGTGTCGAGGGCGAGAGCGCGTTCGACTTCGCGATGCTGCTGCCGCCGTTCTCCGGGGTCGGCCTGCGCGCGTTCGACCGCGCCGGGCGAGGAGATCACGGAGCGGCTGTTCCTCCCGAACGAGTTCATGCGCGTCGACGCCGACTACGCCGCGAAGCCGTACGAGGAGTGGGGGGCACGCGACTGGCCGCGGACGTACCAGTCGCCGGCCTACCGCAACGTCTTCGCCGCCGGGATCGCGTTCGCGCCGCCGCACGCGATCTCACGGCCGTACGCGACGCCGAGCGGCGCCCCGGTCGCGCCGGCGCCGCCGCGGACGGGCATGCCGTCGGCGATGATCGCGAAGGCCGTCGCGCGGAACGTCGTCGACATGATCCACGGCGCGACGGCGCCGACCCACTCCGCGTCGATGGCCGAGATGGGTGCCGCGTGCGTCGCCTCGGCGGGCGCGAATCCGTTCCGGGGCACGGCTGCGTCGATGACCGTCTTCCCGATCGTGCCCGACTTCGAGCGCTACCCGGAGTACGGCCGCGACCTCCGGCGCACGTTCGGCGAGATCGGGCTCGCCGGGCACTGGATCAAGATCCTGCTCCACCATCTGTTCCTCTACAAAGCCAAGCTGCGGCCGGGCTGGCCGCTGATCCCGGAGTAGCCGCATGGACGACAAGTTCGCCACCGTGACGAGGCCGACGCGCGGCACGCTCTTCCTGCGCACGTTCCTGCCCTGGCAGCTCTGGCGGTTCGCCGTGATCAACCTGAAGATGATCGGGATCATCCGGCGGAGCCACCGCTCCCGCCCGGACGCCTAGATCGCGAGCGGCAGGTGCTCCGGCAGCCGGACGATCTCGTCGCGGCTGCCGAGGACGTGGACGACGCGCGCATGCGGGTCGACGCGCTCCACGAGCGCGGCCGGGAGCACCGGCCGGCGCTGGCGGAGACGGTCGCCGACCCGCAAGACGAGAAAGTCGGGCTCGCTCTGATCCGGCGGGAAGAGCGGCGTCTCGACGACCCCGACGGGGCCGTCGCCCGCCACCACGGTGAAGCCGCTGGAGAGCGCCAGGATCGCGTCGTCGCTGTGCCGGTCGTCGAACATCGTCCGTCCGAGCCTAGGCGCCGCGGGTGAACGTGCCCGCAGCGCCGCGTCAAGAAGTGCTCACACGGGCACGAGCTTGTAGCCGGCCTCGCGAACGGTGACGATGCGGCGCGGCTTGCCGGGCTCCTCCTCGAGCTTGCGGCGCAGGTTCGAGACATGGACGTCGGCGGCGCGGGCCGTGCCCACGTACGTGGCGTCCCAGAGGTTCTCCATGATCTGCCAGCGGCTGAAGACGCGGTTCGGCTCGGCGACGAGGAGCGCGAGCACCTTGAACTCGGACGGCGTCAGCCGCACCTCGCGGCCCGCGACGGTGACGCGGTGCGACGCCAGGTCGACCGCGATGTCGCCCGCGTGCGCGACGGTGGCGGCCGTGGCCGAGCGCTCGAGGTCGCGGCGGCGCAGGACGGCGCGGATGCGGCTCGACAGCTCGCGCGTCGAGAACGGCTTCGTGACGTAGTCGTCGGCGCCGAGCTCGAGCCCGAGCACGCGGTCGATCTCCGCGTCCTTCGCGGTGAGCATGATGATCGGGACGATGCTCTCGAGGCGGAGCACGCGGCAGACCTCGGTGCCCTGGAGCTTCGGCATCATCACGTCGAGGATGACGAGGTCGTAGTCGCCGGTGCGCGCCGCCAGCAGGGCCTGCTCGCCGTCTCCGACCGTGTCGACGTCGAAGCCGTCCGCGCGCAGCGCGTAGCTGACCGGCGTGACGATGTCGGGCTCGTCGTCGGCGAGGAGGATCCGTGGGCTCATGCGACGGGAGCCTTCGCGCGGGCCAGCGTGATGCGGACGACGGTGCCGTGCTCGGGCGGCGACGTGATCTCGACCGTGCCGCCGAGGGCGCGGACGGCCTCGCGGACGATCGCGAGACCGAGGCCGAAGCCGTCGCTGTCGCGGTGCCCCGAGCCGCGGTAGAAGCGGTCGAACAGGCGGTCGCGGTCGGCGGCGGGGATGCCGGTGCCGTTGTCCCGCACCTCGACCGCCGCGAGCTGTCCACGCGAGCGTTCGGGCCACGAGGTCGACGCGGGTCGCCGCGCCCTGCCGGAGCGCGTTGCCCGCCAGGTTCACGACGACCTGCTCGATCAGCTCCGGATGGGCCAGGAGCGCGAGGTCGTCGGGCGCCTCCACGGTGATCTCGGCCTCCGGCGCCCCGGCACGCAGCTCGTCGGCGACCGCCTCGAGCAGCGGTCGCATCGTCACCGGCTCGAGCTGGAGCGCCTCCTGGCGGGTCTGCGCGCGCGCGAGCGTCAGGAGCGCGCGGCGGAGCCGGCCGAGCCGGGAGGTCTGGCGCTCGATCAGCTCGAGGAAGCGGTCGCGCTCGGCGGGGTCGTCCTTCGCGCCGGCGCGCAGCACCTCGAGCGAGGTCGTGATCGCGGTCAGCGGGGTGCCGAGCTCGTGGGCGGCGTTCGCGACGAACTCCCGCTCGGCCCGCTCGCGCCGCTCGCGCTCGGAGATGTCGGTGAGGACGAGGATCGCGTCGGCGCCGCGGGCGGGCGCCGGGACGCCGATCAGCGCGTAGGTCCGCTCGTCCGCGGTCACGCGCGCCTGCACGGGACGCTCGGCGCTCCCGAACAGCTGGGCCGCGAACTGCGCGCAGCGGGAAGTCGGGCCACACGTCGGGGAGCGGCTCGCCGACGGTGAGCGCGTCGCCGGTGAGCAGCGTCCGCGCTGCCTGGTTCGCGAACGTGATGTGCACGTCGCGGTCGACGGCGACGACGCCCTCGTGCAGGCCCTCGAGGAGCTGGCGGAGGCGGTCGCGCTCCTCGCCGAGCCGGCTGAACGACTCGCGGAGGCGTACGCGCATGTGGTCGATCGTCACGGCGAGGTCGCCGACCTCGTCCCGGAAGAGAGGGGTCGAGCGGCTCGTCGAAGGCGCCGGCCTCGATCCGCGCTGCGGCGCTGCCGATCCGCCGCAGCCGCGCGGCGATCAGCGTCGCGACGAGCAGCCCGACGATCACGCCGACCGCGACCGCGATCAGCGCCGCGTTCACGATCTGGTGCTGGACGATGCCGAGCTCGCCGAGCAGCTCGGGACGTTGCGCGTACGTGACGACGGCGCCGTCCTGCGACGGGAGCTCGAGCGCGATCACGAACGACTGCCCGCCGTCGACGGTCCGGACGTAGCGGTCGCCCTGGAGCGCCGCCCGGACCGCGCGGCGCCCGTCGGGGACGCTCGTGAACGCGACGCTGCGGGAGGTGCCCGGCGTCACGAGGGCGCCGCCGGACGAGAAGACGTAGAGCGAGAACCGCCGCCGCTCGGCGATCAGCGGCGCCGCGTCGGAGAGGATGCCGCGGTCGAGCGCCTTCGCCACGGCGCGTGTCGCCGAGACGCTCTGGCCGATCGCGAGCTCCTCGGCGTGGGTGCGCAGCGCGGTCGCGGCGCGGTGGTTGAACACCTCGGCGACCGAGAAGGCGGTGACTGCCGCGATGGCCGCGAAGGTCAGCCCGAGCCACCAGCGCATGCTCATCCGGATGCGGGCCACGAGCACAGTATCGCCGCGCGATTCGACCCCCGATTCGCGTGTGAGCGAACCTTCACACGCATCTGACCGCTCGCTGATGCGGGCGAGCGACGCTTCCGGGGATGCCCCTTCTGATTGCAGGACGTCTGACGCCGCCGAACATCGGCCTGCTCTCCGCCGCGCGCGAGCTGGGCGTGGAGGCGCGGCTGCTGCCGCCCGAGATGGCCGAGCGGCGGGCGCGGCCCAACGAGATGATTCTCGGCCGCGTCGACGTCCTCTCGTCGCTCGACGGGGTGGAGACGGGGCTCGACTCCCTCCGCCGTCTGGAGGACGCCGGCTTCCGGTTCTGAACCGCGCGGACGCGGTGCTCGCCGCCCACGACAAGCTCGAGACGGCGGATCGTCTGCTCCGGGCCGGCCTGCCGCACCCGATCACGATTCACGTGCCGCCGGGCGGCCATCTGCCCGACGTGCCGCTGCCGGTGGTGCTGAAGCCGCGCTTCGGCAGCTGGGGCGAGGACGTCGTCCGCTGCGACACGCGCCACGAGCTGCGGCGCGCGTTCGCGCGGCTCGCCCGGCGCCACTGGTTCGCCGAGCACGGCATGCTGATCCAGGAGCTGCTGCCCCCGCCGGGCTCCGATCTGCGCGTGCTCGTCGCCGGCCGCGAGGTGGTCGGCGCGATCAGCCGTCACTCGGCCCCGGGCGAGTGGCGCACGAACGTCGCCCTCGGCGGCACCCGGCACCGCGCGGTGCCGCGGGCGGAGGCCCGGGAGCTCGCGGTCGCGGCCGCCGACGCGATCGGTGCCGACCTCGTCGGCGTCGACCTGCTGCCGACGCGGGCCGGCTACGTCGTGCTCGAGCTGAACGGCTGCGTCGACTTCAACGACGACTACTCGCTGCCGGGCGGCGAGGTCTTCGAGGACGCGGTCGAGCCGCTCGTCTTCCCGTACGTCGCCGAGCTCGCGCAGCACCTGCGGCAGCCGCGCGAGGACGAGCTCCCCGCCCTCAGCTAGCGTCGCGGGCCGCCCGCTAAGGTCGGGCGATGCTCCCGCTCTCGATCCTCGATCTCGCGCCGATCGTCGCGGGCGCGACGCCGTCGCAGGCGCTCGCGAACTCGCTCGACCTGGCACGGCACGCCGAGCGGTGGGGCTACACGCGGTTCTGGCTCGCCGAGCACCACAACGCGACCGGCATCGCGAGCGCCGCGACCGCCGTCGTGATCGCCCACGTCGCCGCGGGGACGTCGTCGATCCGGGTCGGCTCCGGCGGGATCATGCTCCCGAACCACTCGCCGCTCGTGATCGCCGAGCAGTTCGGCACGCTCGAGGCGCTCCATCCGGGGCGGATCGACCTCGGGCTCGGCCGCGCGCCCGGAACCGACCAGGTGACGATGCTCGCGCTGCGCCGCGCGCCGACGAGCGCCGACACGTTCCCCCAGGACGTGCTCGAGCTGCAGGCGCTGCTCGCCGAGCCGCAGCCGGGGCAGGCGGTGCGGGCGATCCCGGGGATGGGCACGCACGTGCCGCTCTGGATCCTCGGCTCGAGCCTCTACGGCGCCCAGCTCGCCGCCGCGCTCGGGCTGCCGTACGCGTTCGCGTCGCATTTCGCCCCGGAGGCGCTGCTGCCCGCCCTCGAGATCTACCGCGAGCGGTTCCAGCCCTCGGAGCAGCTGCACGAGCCGTACACGATGGTCGCGGCGAACGTGATCGCGGCGGACGACGACGGCGAGGCGCGGCGCCTCTTCACCTCGGTGCAGCAGTCGTTCACGAACATCTTCCGGGGCACGCGCGGGCAGCTGCCGCCGCCGATCGACGACATCGAGGCGTACTGGTCGCCGGAGGAGAAGGTGCGCGTCTCGGGGATGCTGCACCGCTCGTTCGTCGGCTCGCCCGAGACGGTGGCGGAGGGGCTCTCGCGGCTTCGTCGAGGAGACCGGCGCCGACGAGCTGATCGTCGCCTCCGCGATCCACGACCACGCGGCCCGTCTGCGCTCCTACGAGCTCCTCGCCGGCGTGCGGCGCTCGCTCGTGCCGGGCGCGGGCGAGCTCTCCGTCTGATGCGAGTCGTGGCGTCCGAGGAGGCACGCGGGCTGATCGCCGAGCGGGGCGGACGCCTCTACGTGTCGGTGCGAGCGCAGCGCTGCTGTCGCGGTGTCCAGACGCTCGTCGTCAGGACGGACGTCGCGCACGCGGCGGAATACCGGCCGGCCGGCGTTGGCGCCGGTTTCGAGCTCTTCGTCCCGCGCGCGCTCGCCCGGCTCCCGGGAGCTCCACGTCGAGGTGCGCCGCTACGCGCGGCGCGTCGAGGCGTGCTGGGACGGCTGCGCCTGGGTCCTCTGACGGCGCGCGACCACGAGCCCGGCCTCCCAGCCGGGCGCGCGGCCGCCGGGCGGCGGCGACACCGCGTCGGCATCGAGGCCGCTGCGCGCGATCAGCCACGAGATCAGCGAGTTGGAGTTCCACATGTCGCCGGTGCGCAGCTCGTCGCGGCCCCAGACGGGTGTCGGCACCGCCGGCACGAGCGTGAGCAGCCGGCGTGCCACGTCGCGTCGGTCGTGAGCACCTGCGGGCTCGCGACCGCTTCGGCGACGTCCGGGATGATCCCGTCGCGCCAGCGCCGCACCTCGTAGCGGAACAGCCGGAGCCTCCCGCCGCTGCCGACGCCGACCGGGCCCTGCGCGACGCCCGCGCCTCGCGCGTGGTCGCTCGCCCAGACCGGCGTCATCTCGATCACGAACCGCCCCTCGGGGGCGCGCACCTCGAGCGCCGAGTGGTAGAGGTCGTACGCCCGCCGGTGCTGCGAGCCGGGCGGCGACGGCCTCGTACACGCGCCCGTTCAGCCGCACGAAGCGCCGCCGGCGCCGAGCGGGAGCCAGTAGAGATCGACGCTCGCGTCGCCGCCTGCGGTCGCGGTCGGATCCACGGGCGGCGCCGGCTAACGTCCCCTCGCCCCGCCGCGGGCGTGGTGGCTGCCGAGGTCGAGGGCCACGGCGAGGATCAGCGTCGCACGTCCACACGTTCACCGGGTCGAACAGCAGCGGCTCGTGAGCGCCGATGTTGTTCGCGATCAGCCAGACCACGAACCAGATCAAGGTCATCGGGGCACCTCCTCGGTGCGTCGGCTCGTCGCCCCCAGCATGTCGGCGACGCGGAGCGGCGGCCATCCGCAGCCGCCCGACGAGCGGCTGCGGGAAACCGCGCCCGCCGGGCCGCGGCAGCCCGCTTGATACCGTGTGCCGCGTCGCGGGGCGTAGCGCAGCCTGGTTAGCGCGCCAGTCTGGGGGACTGGAGGTCCCGAGTTCGAATCTCGGCGCCCCGACTCTTCTTCGAGCACGGGCCGGTGGCGCCGGTCGTGAGCCCGCCGGTTCCGCGGGCGGGAGTCGCGTGGAGCGCGCGCCGGTCGATCGTCGATACTTCGCGCCGTGGGCGACATGGCGAATCTGAGCCTCGGTGAGGCGCTGGAGGCGACCGCTCGCGCTCTCGTGGAGCAGCTCGACGCGGATGCGTGCGCGATCTCGCGCGTCGTCGGGGACGTGCTGATCATGGTCACCGAGCACGCGCCGGACGGTCAGGTGCTCCAGATCGGGCAGGGCTATCTCGTCGCGCGACTTCCCGGAGACGCGCCTCGTGCTCGACCGCCGCGAGGCGCGGGCGCGTCTGCGTCGGCGCGGCCGGCGCCGACCCGGAGGAGGAGCGCGTGCTGCGCGAGCTCGGCCTCGGCGCGCTGCTGATGCTGCCGCTCGTGCTGCACGGCGAGGCGTGGGGGCTCGTCGAGGTCTACCGGGAGCGGCGCGGCCGTTCGGAGCCGTCGAGATCCGGGCCGCGACCGCGATCCTCGACGGAATCGCCTAGAACAGGGCGGTGGCGAGCCGGCGGCGGTACGCGACCGTCGTCGGGTGCTCGGCGCCGAGGTCGGCGAAGAGCGCGACCATCGTCTCGCGGATCCGCTCCCGCTCGTCGGCGTCGGCATCCGCGACGCGCGCCAGCAGGAGCTCGAGCGCCCGCTCCACGTCTCCGGCCTCGAGTGCGGCTGCGACCTCCGGGTCGGCGCCGTTCTCGGCCAGGAGCTTCTCCGCACCGCTCGGCGCCGTCAGTCCCTCGATGAACGTGCGCACCTGCTCGGGCGGCAGCGCGCCGACGAACTCGCCGACGACGTGCCCGTTGCGGAACGCCTTCACGGCCGGAATGCCGCGCACGTCGAACTCGCGGGCGAGCGCCTGGTTCGCGTCGACGTCGACCTTCACGAGCTCGACCGCGCCGCCGGCCGCTCTCGACCTCGCGCTCGAGCACCGGCCCGAGCGTGCGGCACGGCCCGCACCACTCGGCCCAGAAGTCGACGATCACCGGCAGCTCGCGCGAGCGCTCGACGACCTGCTTCCGCGAACGTGGCCTCGGTGACGTCCATCAGCCCGAACGGTAGACGACGTCGGCGCTGCAGCCGGCGACCAACGCGCGCAACGGCTCCTCGACGCCGCGCAGCTGCGGATGCGACAGGTCGACCGCCGTCTCCGGCCAGGTCTCGAGTCCGAGCGCGGCCGCCCCCTCGTGCGGAGCCGATCGCGAGCAGCGCGTCGACGGTGAAGACGTCGCGGCGCCCCGCCTGGCGGCGCGCGATCCCGTCCAGCTCCCGCAGCTCCTCGAGCGGGTCGATGCGGACGTTCGAGTCGGAGCCGATGCAGAGGCCGATCGACCGGTGCAGGATGCGCTCCACCGGCAGGAAGCCGTCGCCGAGGTTCGCCTCCGTCGTCGGGCAGGCGCAGATCGCGGGCGCCCGCCTCGCCGAGCAGGTCGAGCTCGCGGCCGTCCGCGTGGGTCGCATGGACGACGGTCGTCCGCGGCCCGAGGCAGCCGGTGTCGGCGAGCAGCTCGATCGGCCGCAGCCCGTGCTCGGCGAGGCACTCCTCGATCTCGCGCGGCTGCTCGTCGGCGTGCACGTGGAGCGGCAGCTCGTGGTCGGCGGCGTAGCGGCCGAGCTCGACGAGCCAGTCGCGCGGGCAGGCGCGGACGGAGTGGGGGGCGACGCCGACCCGGACGCCCGCGTCCGCGTAGCTCCTCGAGCCCGCGCAGGTACTCCGCGACCGACTCCTGCCGGAACCGGTCGATGCCCGCCGCGCGCGTAGGCGACGTAGAGGAGGACGAGCTCGATCCCGGCCTCCCGGGCCGCGTCCGCGGCTGCGTGCGCCTCCGCGAGCCCGAGATAGTGGAACTCGCCCACCGCCGTGTAGCCGGCGTCGAGGAGCTCCCGGTAGACCTCGACGTAGCTCTCCCGGACCTGTCCCGGGGTCTGACCCCGGGCCAGGTCCAGCATGGACTCCCGCCACGCCCAGAAGTCGGCGCCCTCGCTGCGGCCGCGCAGCGCGCGCTGGAAGGCGTGGCAGTGGGCGTCGACGAAGCCCGGGAGGTGGAAAACGTCCGCCACGCGCGAGAGGATACGCGCGTGCTGCGGCGCCTCCTGGTGGTGTGGGTCTGGCAATGGCTGCTCTGGGTGCGCCCGCGGCCCGCGCCGGCACGGTCGCGATCTTCTACTACCCGTGGTACGGGACACCGGCGAAGGACGGCGCGTGGCAGCACTGGAACCAGAACAACCAGCACCCGCCCGAGAAGATCTACTCGCGCTTCTACCCGGCCCGCGGCCCGTACTCGAGCTCGAGCCGCGCCGTCGTCGACGCGCAGATGGCCGACATGGCCGCGGCCGGCGTCGACGAGGTCGTGATCTCCTGGTGGGGACGCGGCTCCGTCGAGGACCGGCGCCTGCCGCTCGTCCTCGCGCTCGCCCGCAAGCACAAGCTCCAGCCGGCGATCCACCTGGAGCCGTACGACGGCCGCTCCACCGCGACGGTCGCCGCCGACCTCGTCTACCTGGCCGGGCTCGGGATCCGCGACGTCTACGTCTACCACCCGGAGGACTTCACGGCCGCCGACTGGGCGCCCGTGCTCGCGCAGGCGCCGCCGTCGCTGCGTCTCTTCGCCGGCACCGACCTCGTCGGCTTCGCCGCCGCGGCCGGCTTCGACGGCTTCTACACGTACGACTTCCTCGACTACGGCGGCGCGAAGTTCGCGCGGCTCTGCGCCGAGGCGCACGCCGTGCATCTCCTCTGCGCCCCCTCCGTCGGGCCCGGCTACGACGGCGTCCGCGCCGGCGAGTCGGCGGACTCCCTCCGTTCCCGGCAGAACGGGCGGACGTACGACGCCCTCTGGACGGCGGCGCTCGCCGCGCACCCGGACATCGTCACGATCACGAGCTACAACGAGTGGGGCGAAGGCACCCAGATCGAGCCGGCGCGGGCGCGGCGCGGCTACCTGGGGTACAACGGCGCCTGGGGGCTCCAGGGCGCCTCCGCGGCGACGGCGTACCTGATCCGCACCGCGTACTGGTCGGCCCGGTTCCACGACGGCGGCTGACCTATCCTGTCGTCATGGCGACGCCCGCGGTCTCCGCTCCGCTCGCCCGGCTTCCGAACGCCCTCACCGTCGCTCGGCTCGGGCTGATCCCGGTCTTCGTGGCGCTGATGGTGCGCGCCGGGCACGCGCACAGCTGGCCGGCCGGGATCGTCTTCGGCGTGGCCGGCGTCACCGACCAGGTCGACGGGTTTCTCGCGCGCCGGTGGCACGTCGAGTCGCGCTTCGGGAAGATCGCCGACCCGCTCGCCGACCGGCTGATGATCGACGCGGCCGTGATCCTGCTCTTCGCCTACGACCGGCTGCCGTGGGCGGGTCTCGCGGTGATCGTCGCGCGCGACCTCGTGCTCCTCGCCGGCGCCCGCGTGCTCGCGCCGCGCGGGTTCGAGGTGGACGTGAACGTCGTCGGCAAGGCGGCCACATGGATCCTGTACCTGGCGATCGGCTGCCGCATCGTCACCCACGACGCGACGAGCTGGCCGCTCGACCTCTTCTGGTCGGGCATCGGCCTCGCGCTCGTCGCGGCGCTCCTCTACGTGCGCACCGCCGCGGAGGCGCTGCGGCGATGAAGGCGGTCGTGATGGCGGGCGGCGAGGGCACGCGCCTGCGGCCGCTGACCTCGAACCAGCCGAAGCCGATGGTGCCGATCGTCGGCAAGCCGTGCATGGAGCACATCCTCGAGCTGCTGCGCCGGCACGGGTTCCAGGACGTGATCGTGACGGTCGCGTTCCTGCCGCAGGCGATCCGGAGCTACTTCGGCAACGGCGACTCGCTCGGCATGGACGTCTCGTACTCGGTCGAGGAGTCGCCGCTCGGCACCGCCGGCTCGGTGCGGCTCGCCGCGGGCCGGCTCGACGACACGTTCCTCGTCATCTCGGGCGACGCGCTCTGCGACGTCGACCTGACGCGGCTCGTCGAGTTCCACCGCGAGAAGAAGGCGTCGGTGACGATCGGCCTCAAGGCGGTCGAGAACCCGCTCGAGTTCGGGATCGTCGTCACCGACGACGAGGGGCGCGTCGAGCGCTTCCTCGAGAAGCCGTCCTGGGGCCAGGTCTTCTCCGACACGATCAACACCGGCATCTACGTCCTCGAGCCGGAGGTGCTCAAGCACGTGCCGACCGACCGGCCGTACGACTTCTCGAAGGAGCTCTTCCCGCTCCTGCTCGAGATGGGGAGGCCGATCTACGGCTGCGTGCTCGACGGCTACTGGCAGGACATCGGCAACCTCGACCAGTACCGGCAGGCGAACTTCGACGCGCTCGACGAGAAGGTGGCGCTCGAGATCCCCGGCATCCGCATCCGCGGCAACGTGTGGCTGGGGGAGGGGGTGGACCTGCACGACCTCGATTCGCTCGAGGGGCCGGTCTACGTCGGCAACTACTGCCGCCTCGGCCAGGACGCGAAGGTGGGGCCGTACTCGGTGCTCTCGACGAGCGTCACCGTCCGCGAGCGGGGCCGCGTCTCGCACTCGATCGTCGACTCGTCGACGTACATCGGCCGCAGCGGCGTGGTCGAGGGCGCGATCCTCGGCCGGTCGTGCGACCTGCGCGCGCACGTGCGCGTCCACGAGGGCGTCGCGATCGGCGACGAGGTGACGATCGGCGCCGAGAGCGTGATCATGCCGGGCGTCCGGATCTACCCGTTCAAGGAGGTGGAGACGGGCTCGCAGCTCTTCGAGAACCTGATCTGGGAGTCGCGGGGAACGAGCCGCCTCTTCGGCAAGCAGGGCGTCTCGGGGATGGTGAACGTCGACCTGACCCCCGACGTCGCCGTCCGGCTCGCCGCGGCGCTCGGGACGTCGCTGAAGCGGGGCGCACGCATCGTCGCGAGCCGGGAGTCCCCGGCCGCGTGCCGGATGATCAAGCGGGCGATGATCTCCGGGATCTCGTCCACGGGCGTCGACGTCGCCGACCTGCGCGTGATCCCGGCTGCGGTCGGCCGTCATCTCGTCGCCTCGGGCAGCTACTCCGCCGGCTTCCACGTCGGCGTCAGCCCCGCCGACCCCGAGGTCGTGCGCATCCAGTTCTTCGAGCAGCGCGGCATGGAGCTGACCGGCGCGATGGAGAAGGAGGTCGAGAAGCACTTCGCGCGCGGGGAGCTGCGGCGCGTCGCCGCCGCCGACGTCGGCACGATCTCCTACCCGGCGCGGGCGCGGGAGACCTACTCGACCGACCTGCTCGCGACGCTGGACGTCGAGGCGATCCGGCAGCGGCGCTTCCGGCTCGTCGTCGACTACAACTTCTCGGCCGCCTCGTACGTGGTGCCGCTCGTGCTCGGCCCGCTCGGGGTCGAGATCGTCGCGGCCCACGCGTTCCCGAGCGACGCCGACGTCACGCCGCCCGGCGTCGCCGGCTGCGCTCGAGCAGGCGAAGCAGCTCGTGCCCGCGGTCGGCGCGGACTTCGGCGCCGTCTTCGACCGCGCCGGCGAGCGGCTGTACCTGATCGACGAGCAGGCGCGCGAGGTCCCGCTCGACCAGGCGCTGCTGCTCTACCTGCGGCTGCTCGTGACGTCGGGCCGCGAGGGCCGGGTTGCGTTCCCGGTCACCGTGACGAGCCAGGTCGAGCGCCTCGTCGAGGGCTCGGGGCTCGACGTCGTCCGCACGGCGGACTCGCTGCCGGAGCTGATGCGCGCCGCGGCAGGGGACGGTGTCGTGTTCGCCGGCGCCGTCGGCGGTGGCTACGCCTTCCCCGACTTCCTGCCCGCCTACGACGCGGTGGCGAGCCTCGTGAAGCTCCTCGAGCTGCTCGCGCCCGTCGAGCGGCCGGTCTCCGAGCTCGTCGCCGAGCTTCCGTCGCCGACGCTCGTCCACTCCGCAGCTCGCGCTGCCCGTGGGCGCTGAAGGGGCTCGTGATGCGCGTCCTGAACGAACGCCTCGCCGGCCGGAACGTCGATCTCACCGACGGGATCAAGCTCTTCGACGAACGCGGCTGGGCGCAGGTGCTGCCCGACCCGAACGAGCCCGTGATCCACGTCTACGCGGAGGGTGCGACGCCGGCCGTCTCCGAGGAGCTCGCCGCGGGCATGCGGACGCTCGTGGAGGAGATCCAGGAGGGTGAAGCCGCTCCGGCGCGAACCTCCTCCTGAGACCGCGCGTCCGCCGGGACACTGGACGGGGACGGCACAAAGGCTAAAGTTCAGGTTCACCCTCCTGGAGGGTTCGTCAAGACTTACCGACGAAAGGCGCAGATGGAACCGCTGCCCGACCTCGCATCGCTCGCGGACGAGGACTTGAAGAGGCTCATCGACGAGTACACGGCCGAGGAGCAGGACGTCTCGTTCCGCCGCCGGATCCTGCACGGCAAGATCGACATCCTCCGCGCGGAGCTCGTCGCCCGGCTCCGCAAGACGGAGGGGAGAAGCGTCCTCGACGCAGGTCGACATGGACGCTCTGAGCGCGATCCTCGCCGGAAAGGCCGCGCCGCCGGCCTCATGAGTCACGTCTACTGCCCCGAGTGCGGCTTCCAGAATCCGGAGGCGGCGAACTACTGCACGAAGTGCGGCGCGCTGCTCGTGCGCGACGACAACGGCGAGACGACGCTGTCGTTCAGCCCGGAGGAGGGGCAGGACCTGCTGGACGCGCTCGACGACCTCGGCCTCGCGGGCCCGGCGCTCGTCGTCCGCTCCGGCGGCGGCCGCTCCGGCGAGACGTTCTCGCCCGGCGGCGACTCGACGACGATCGGGCGCTCCCCGGACTGCGGGATCTTCCTCGACGACGTGACCGTGTCGCGCCGCCACGCGGTGATCTCGAAACGGCCGGACGGCTCCTGGCAGATCGAGGATCAGGGAAGCCTGAACGGCACCTTCGTCAACAAGCGGCGCGTCGACTCGGCCGAGCTCGCCGACGGGGACGAGCTGCAGATCGGCAAGTACCGGCTCACGTTCTTCCTCCGCTGATGGCCACCACCGAGCGTCCCATGCGGCAGCGGCTGCTCACGATCGGCACGGTGTGCCGGCGGCTGAAGGCCGAGTTCCCGGACATCTCGATCTCGAAGATCCGCTACCTCGAGGACCAGGGGCTCCTGAACCTGCGGCGCACCCAGGGCGGCTACCGGCTCTTCTCCGACGAGGACGTGGAGCGCCTGGAGACGATCCTGCGGCTGCAGCGCGACGAGTTCCTGCCGCTGCGGGTGATCCGCGAGGAGCTCGCGACGGGCGCGGGCAAGGAGCGCCGCCGCCGCCGCTCGGCCGGGCTCGGCGAGCCGGAGGACGGGGTCGAGCTCGAGGAGCTCTGCGCGCGGGCGGGGATCACGCCCGCGCAGGCGCGCGAGCTGGAGGACTTCGGGCTCCTGGAGCCGCGGGCCGACGGCGGGCAGCGCCGCTACTCGGAGAGCGACGTCGACGCCGCCGCGGCCTGCGAGACGCTCGCCCGCTACGGGATCGCGCCGCGCCATCTGCGCGCGTTCCGCACCGCGGCCGACCGGGAGACGTCGCTGCTGGAGGCGCTCGTCGCGCCGTCGCTCCGCTCGCGCAACCCGGAGCGGCGGCGCGAGGGGATCGACGACCTGCAGACGCTCGGCGAGACGGCCCAGGAACTGTCCCAGCTCCTCTTCTGGCGCAACGTGCGTAGACTCGCCGGGTGATCGACCTCAAGACGCGCATTCGCGAGGTGCCGGACTTTCCGGAGCCGGGCGTCGGCTTCAAGGACATCTCGCCGCTCCTGCTCGATCCCGCCGCGCTGAAGCAGGCGGTGGGCGACCTCGCGGCGTGGACGGCGGAGCGGAAGCCGGATCTCGTCCTCGGCGCCGAGGCGCGGGGCTTCTGGCTCGGCGCCGCGATCGCGTGCCAGGTCGGGTGCGGGTTCGTGGCGGCGCGCCGGCCGGGCAAGCTGCCGCCCGAGACCGTGACCGCGAAGTACATGCTCGAGTACGGGGAGAACGCGCTCGAGGTGAACGCGGACGCGATCGCGCACGGCGCCCGCGTCGTCATCCACGACGACGTGCTCGCGACGGGCGGCACCGTCGAGGCGATCGCCGGCCTCGTGGAGAAGCTCGGCGGCCACGTCGTCGGCATCAACTTCGTGATCGAGCTGACGTTCCTGAACGGTCGCGACAAGCTCGAGGACCGCGACCTCTTCGCGCTCATGTCGTACTGAGCCTGCCGCCGGGCTTCGTTTCGCCGTCCGGCGGACGATCTACAAGTTCGACATGTACGACGCGCTGACCGGCAGGTACACGTTCTCGTGCCCGGTGCAGGGAGAGACGCAGCTGCGCCTCTCGGCGTTCCGGCGCATCGAGCGGCTCCCCGGCACCGCCCACCCGGTGGTCTTCCACGTCCGGTTCGCGTGCGGCTGCGGCGGCGAGCACGACGGCCTCGTCAGCCACGAGGAGCTCGACTGGGCGCCGCTCGGTCTCGGCGCCGGCCGGTTCTTCAACCTGATGACGTCACGGCTCGATCCGGTCTCGGCGGAGCTCGGCGCGCTCGCGGCGTCGCGGATCCGGGCGGGCGACTGGCCGTGGATCTTCTTCTGCTACCCGGAGGAGCGGATGCGGCCCGTGTTCCCGTCCTCGTTCTCGCTGCTCGCTCCCGGCGACGACGCGATCGGGGTCGGCGTCCACTGTCCGTATTGCCGGCGGCTGTCCGTGAACCTCGTCTCGCCGCCGCATGTCGACCTTCCGTTCCACAACGACCGCGAGGTGGGTGTCGTCGAGCACCTGTTCGGCGACGACGACCTCGAGACGCTCGAGCGGATTCAGCGCCGAGCTGTGGTCGTCGCGCTTCGACGCGCGCCGCCTCGATCTCGAATAGCCGCACGCCGCGTTCGGCGTCGTCGCAATCCCTGCCGGGAGGGATCAGGCCCGGTCGTTCCCGTCCGATGCAGTACTCGGATGAAGGAGGTCAGGCAGCCGGGGGAGGGGAGAGGCCTCGCACTCCTCCTCGCGCATTGCGCCAGCCTCGATCTCGAGACGGGCCGGGCGCGTGAGCGGCTCGACGCGGCGCTCGGACCGGATCTGGCGCGGAAGCTCGTGTTCGCGCTGACGATGGGCGCGCCGGGACACGGGCAGGGGCCCGCGTAGCTGCGGGCGCTACGCGCCGGGGAGGTCTTCGCCGCGCAGGCGGACGAAGAGCCAGATCCCGGCGACGCTGACGAGCGTGATCACGATCGCGGTCGCGCCGGAGGCGCCGACCGCGACGAGCCCGAAGTAGATGTAGACGCCGAGGCCGATCGCCCACAGGAGGGCGATCACGCCCTGATCGATGCTCGGCGGCCGGAAGTGCACGAGCGGGATCCTAGACGACGAGCAGGATCGAGAGCGCCGGTTCGTGCGGGCGACGCCGGGCGCCGCGGCCGACCTGCGCGGCCGCGGCTCGAGCTGTCGTGCCGCCCGAGTTCTCGTCTGGTCCCGCGCCCTCGTGATCCCGAGCAGAAAAGCGAAGCGGTGCGAGGGGGACCAGAAAAAAGTCGCCGAGCCGGTCGCGGTTTCGTCCACAGCGCCGGTCGACTTTCCGCTTCGGCCCTTGCGGGCCGCCCCGTACAGCCTATCGGTGCTGCTTCGTCCTACTCCCGCGCCGTGCTCGGCGCAAGAAGGAATCTAGGGGGTCGGCAAGCGCCGTGCAAGGGTTCGCGACACGGAAAAATCCGCAATTTGCGTTCATTCAACAATCCACATTTCCACAGCGGTCTGTGCAATCTGGGGATAACCCCGGCCGGGGCCGCAGGGCTCCTCCTCGCCGGCGGGCGGGCCCGGCGTGGCGAGGGGAGGGACGTGATCAGTCGTCAGAGGGCTGCGCCTGGAGGCGCGAGATTCTCCAACTTGACATAACGCACGTTCTCGTGCAGGGACGTTGCGACGGGCGTGCGGGGCTTGATTCGAGGCAGCTCCCGCGTGTTTGGGTAGGTTGAAGGTGCGAGAAGATCGTCCAGGGAACGCGGATCAGGGGGAAGCCGTGAGCGTGGAGATCGAGTCGATCCTCAGCAGCGAGGAGCTTGCAGCACTGCTCGAGAGCGCAGAGTCGAGCGGACAGCTGCGGCACGGCGAGCTGGCGGAGGTCGCTCGAGCCGCTCGAGCTCGACCCGCTCGAGCTGGAGGCCGTGCACACCGAGCTCGACCGCCGAGGGCATCGAGCTCGTCGAGGAGCCCGAGAAGGAGAAGGAGGCCGCTCCTCCGCCGCCGGTGGTCGCCGCGCCTGCCGAGACGACGACCGACGCGCTCCAGCTCTTCCTGCGCGAGGCCGGGCGGCACCAGCTCCTGACCGCGCCGCAGGAGGTCGAGCTCGCGAAGCTGATCGAGCGCGGCGACGTGCCGGCGAAGCAGCGGATGATCCAGTCCAACCTGCGCCTCGTCGTCTCGATCGCGAAGAACTACCGCAACCAGGGTCTCCCGTTCCTCGACCTGATCCAGGAGGGCACGCTCGGGCTGATCCGCGCGGTCGAGAAGTTCGACTGGCGCCGCGGCTACAAGTTCTCCACGTATGCGACCTGGTGGATCCGCCAGGCGGTCGCACGCGCGCTCGCCGACAAGGCGCGGACGATCCGGATGCCGGTCCACATCGTCGAGCGGATGCAGAAGATGAACCGCGCCGAGCGGACGCTCTGGATGGAGCTCGGCCGCGAGCCGACGCTCGAGGAGATCGCCGAGGAGGCATCGCTGCCGGTCCAGCAGGCGCTCGAGGTGCGGGCCGCGGCGCGTGCGTCGGCCAGCCTCGACCAGCCGGTCGGCGAGCAGGAGGACGCCGTCTTCGGCGACTTCGTCGCCGGCGACGATCCGCTCCCGGAGGAGCACGTCGAGGTCGCGCTGCGCAGCCAGGCGCTCGCGGTGGCCCTGCGGGCGCTGCCCGACCGCGAGCGGGAGGTTCTCGTCCTGCGCTACGGGCTCGTCGACCAGGAGCCGAAGACGCTCGAGGAGATCGGGAAGCGGCTCGGCCTGACGCGCGAGCGTGTCCGCCAGATCGAGCTCGAGTCGCTGCGACGCCTCGCCGGCCTGCGGGAGATGCAGGTCGTCGCGTCGTCCTAGCGGCGCTACTCGGAGCTGAGATAGAGCTCGAGGCCGGGTGCGACGGTGCGCAGCTCGCGCAACGCACGCGACTCCAGCTGCCGCACGCGCTCGCGGGTGATGCCGAGCACCGAACCGACCTCCTCGAGGGTCTTCGGCGGACTCCCCGTCGAGTCCGAAGCGGAGCGACAGGACGCGGCGCAGACGGGGATTCAGCTGCGAGAGCGCCGTCGCGAGCTCGCGTGCCCGCAGCCGCACCGCGGTTCGCTCGTCGGGCGCCGCGGCGTGGATGTCCTCGATCAGGTCGCCGTAGAGGCTCTCGCCGTCGCCGACCGGCGTCTCGAGGCTGACCGGATCCTCGACGAGCTCGAGCAGGTAGCGCACGCGGTCCTCCTCCTGCCCGATGTCCTTCGCGAGCTCGGCGAGGGTCGGCTCCCGGTTGAGCTTCTGGGCGAGCTGGCGGCGGGAGCGCAGCAGGCGCCGCACCTGCTCGGCGACGTGCACGGGCAGCCGGATCGTTCGCCCCTGGTCGGCGAGCGCGCGCGTCACCGACTGCCGGATCCACCAGGTGGCGTAGGTCGAGAGCTTGTAGCCGAGCCGGTAGTCGAACTTCTCCACCGCGCGGATCAGGCCGAGGTTGCCCTCCTGGATCAGGTCGAGGAGCGGCACGCCGGACTTCGTGTAGTTCCGTGTGATCGACATCACGAGCCGGAGGTTCGACTCGATCAGCCGCCGCTTCGCCTCCTCGTCGCCCGCGTCCTTTCGCCGGGCGAGCTCGCGCTCCTCGGCGCGGGTCAGCAGCGGACCGCCACCGACCTGGCGCACGTACAGGCGCAGCGGGTCCTGGGTCGTCGCCTCGGCGCGTGCCGCCGGGGTCTTCCGGGGGCGCGCGACCGGCTCGTCGTCCGCCTCGTCGGTCCCCGCGGAGCCGGGGATCAGCACGAGGTGTGCGTCCCCTGGTTCGTCCTCGTCGCCGAGCGCTCTCTCTGGGAGCGGCTGCTGCTCCATCGAGCCGGTTATCGGCGCCGGCCGCAGGCGGCTTTAGCATCGAGGTCGAGCGTCGAGGTATCGAGACGATCCTTTGCAGGACGATAACGTGACTGTGGCGAATCGTGGGCTAACTTCCATCCCATCCCCGCGTCCGAGCAAGTCGGGCGAGGCGCGCAGCGGCCAGGGGCGCGTCTCGGGGTCTCGAAGGAGCGCAGTAGCGGCACGATGTGCGGAATCGCCGGATACAGCCTGTCGTCGCGGAGCCGGATCGACCGGACGCTCGCGGCGCAGTCGCTGCTCGCCGGCATCGCCGAGCGCGGCGCGGACGCGGTCGGATACGCGTACCGCTGCCCCGGCGACGAGGTCCCCGTGGTGACGAAGCAGCGGACGCCTGCGAGCCGGCTGCTCGAGCGGATCCACGTCGCGCCCGACGCGACCGAGCTCCTCGTCCACGTGCGCGACTACACGAAGGGTCACCCGTCGATCGCCGCGAACAACCACCCGGTCCGCCATGGGCCCGTGGTCGGCATCCACAACGGGATCATCCTGAACGACGACGAGCTGCTCGCCCCCCACTCCTGCGCCCGCTCGGAGCCGCGGATGACCGTCGACTCGGAGGCGATCTTCGCGCTCGCGGCGCATTCGCGGAACGACCCCCGCGCCCTCGACGCGCTGTCCGGGCTCGATGGCGGCGGCGTGGCTCGACGCACGCGAGCCTGGCACCGTCTTCGCTGCGCGCGGCGCCGGCCGGCCGCTCTGGCTCGGCGTCGGCCGCACCGAGATCTTCTTCGCCTCCACGCGGGCGGCGCTCCAGGTGGTCGAGCGCTACGCCGGCGTGCGCCTGCGCAAGCGCGAGGTCCGCGAAGGCATGTTCCTCGCTCTCCACGACGCGCGGATCGTTCGCAGCATGCGCTTCCGCTCCGACCGCGACTACGTCGACCACACGCCGCTGCCGGCGGTGCGGGCTCCCGAGGAAGGCGTCTCCTGCCTCGCCCGCCTCGCGGTGCTCGCGGCCGCCGCCTAGATGCCCGCCGGGCGCCGCTTCTTGCCCAGCAGCCGGCCGTCGCTGCCGACGCGCACGCCCTGCTCGTCGAGCCGCTCGCGGATCAGGAACTGGAACGTCGACCACGCGCCGCGCCGGGCCTCGAACATCCGGTAGACCTGCCACTCGGTCAGGAGCGCCTCGTCCTCCTTGCGCGCCGCGGCCCAGTCGGCGAACTTCGGCAGGCGGGCCAGCCGCTGGGCGAGCTCCACACCCTGGTCGACCGCCCGCTCGAGCCTCTCCTCCCCCACCGGCACGTCGAAGCCGGCTTCGCGCAGCGCGTTCGAGAGCGAGCCGAACGTGTGCCAGTAGAGCGACTTCGACGGCAGCCGGCCCTTGTGCTCGTCGAGGTCGCGCGCCGTCGGCGGCCGGCCCAGCTGCTCGCCCAGCTCGCGCAGGAGGCCGAGCAGCTCCTCCCGCGTGGCGAAGCGGCGCGGGACGAGCCCGGCGGCGCGCTTCGCGACGTTCCAGGCACCGAAGTGCTCGATCACCGTCTGCGGGTGCAGGCCGGCCTCGGGGTCGGCGGCGAACTCGCGCATCGTCGGCGAGCGTCCGAGCCGCTCCGCGCAGGCGCGCAGCTCCGCGAGGATCTGCTCGTCGGAATAGCGCTTCCGGATCCCCGACTGGAACTCCGCCAGAGCCTTCGGGTCGATCGAGGCTACGGCGCGGTAGCGCGGTCTCGGCGCCATGCCAAGAAGTGTAGAGCAGGTTGAGCGATCCGCAAGCGCGGCCGTGTAGCCCGGCGCCTACCCTGCGGCGCGCAGGGCCGGCTGCCGGCACGAGGCGGAGCTGGTGGATCGGGGTGTCGAGTGGGAAGAGGGTGTTGAGGGCGGTGACGCAGCGGGGGCAGAATTGGGTTCCGGCTTGGTTGTGGAGTTCGTTGAGGGCGTCGTGGGTGGGTCGGGCGGCGCGGTAGATGCGGGTGGTGAGCATGGAGTCGAGGGCGTCGGCGACGTGGATGATGCGGGCGCCGAGGGGGATGTCTTCGCCGGCGAGTTGGTCGGGGTAGCCGTGTCCGTCCCAGCGTTCGTGGTGGTGGCGGATGGCGGGGACGGCGTCTTGGAGGAAGCCGAGGCGGCCGATGATGCGGGCGCCTTCTTCGGCGTGGGCTTGGATGGTGTGGCGTTCGTCGGGGGTGAGGGGGCCGGGTTTGAGGAGGATGGCGTCGGGGACGGCGAGTTTGCCGATGTCGTGGAAGAGGGCTGCGTGGCCGAGGAGGTCGAGTTCGGGGTGGAGAGTCCGAGGACTGTTGCCGATGGCGAGGGAGAGTTGTTGGACGCGGCGGGAGTGGCCGGCGGTGTAGGCGTCGCGGGCGTCGACGGTGGCGGAGAGTGATTCCATGGCTGCGGTGGTGCGGTCGCGCAGCAGCTGGTTCGCCCGCTCCAACGACACGTTCTGCTTCTTGATCGTGTCCGAGGCCTCCTGCAGCTTCAGGGTCGAGCCCCGGGTGTGCGAGATGTACGCCTCCTGCGTCTTGCGCATCAGCAGCAGCGGGAGCGCGAAGACGACGAGCGCGTAGATGTGCACCGCCGCGTAGGCGTCGGCGATCACGGCGCCGATGAAGCCGTACACGACGTAGTGCGGCAGGAGCCAGGCGAAGCGCTCCTGGAACACCTGCCAGGGATTCTCCCGCCGCTCGAGCGCCGAGGCGACGCTGACGAGCGCCATGTTCGTGCCGAAGTAGACGCAGCCGGCGAGGAGGCCGAGCCCCGCCATGGCGAGACCTCGCTCCGCCCCGCTGCCCGAACGCGACCGAGAAGACCGCGGCGGCGGCGAGAGAGGCGAACGAGAGCGTCGCGACGTTGTAGACGAAGCTGACGAGCGACGTCCGTCGCATGCTCCAGTCGACGATCGCGGCCGCGAGCGCGAGCAGCAGCGCCGCGCGGAAGCCGAAGATCGCCGCGCCCGCGAGCGAGCCGACCGCGCCGACGGAGATCGCGCCCTCGAAGGCCGCGAGCTCGAACGAGAGCGCCTGTCCTCCCGCGACGAGCGCGACCATGGCGACGAGCCCGAGATAGTCCGAACCGGTGCCGAAGAGCAGTCCGCCGAGCCCCGCACCGACGCCGACGGCGCCGACCGCGGCGACGAGCAGGCCCAGCGGCGACACGCCATGGTGGTCGGCCTCCTCGGGGCCGCTCTTCGACCTTCTCGAGCCTCCGTCGGCGCCGGCGTGACGACGGCGGCCTGCGGTGCTTCGCCGGCCGCGGCGATCGCCGGCGGCTCCGGGCACGGCGGCAAGCGTCTCGCGCTGCCGGTGCCGGTCGCCTCGCGGCGCGGGCAGCTCGATCACCGTGTGCGGGAGGTCGGACGGCATCTCGGCGTGCTCGGGGTTCGCGGCGACGACGCGGTTGCGGCCACCGACCTTCGCCCCGTAGACGGCGACGTCGGCCGCGTGGACGAGCTCCTTCTCGTCCGCTCCGTCCTGCGGGAACGTCGCCACGCCCATCGAGATCGTGGCGCGGATCGGGCCGCTCGTCGTGTCCGACTCGAACACCTGCTCGGCCACCTTCCGGCGGATGCGCTCGGCGATCGCGAAGGCGGTCTCCCCGTCGGTCTCCGGCAGCAGGAGCGAGAACTCCTCCCCACCGAACCGGCTCGCCATGTCGTACTGGCGCAGCTCGGAGCGCATGATGTCGGCGATCCCCTGGATGACGGCGTCGCCGGCGAGATGGCCGTAGGTGTTGTTGATCTCGCGCAGCAGGTCGAGGTCGGCCATGATCAGCGACAGCGGCCGGTCGAACCGGTGGGCCCGCGACGAGCTCCTCCGTGAGCGTCTTCGAGAAGTGCCGGGTGTTGTAGAGGCCCGTCTTGGCGTCGACCCGGGCCTCCGCCTCGAGCTGCGGGATGGCGAGGGCCCGGTGCGTGAGCACGAGCGGCCCGACGACGAACGGAACGACCCAGGCGTCGTGCACCCAGAGCGCGGCGACGCCGCCGCCGAGTGCAGAGAGGATCAGATCCGTGGAGAGGTAGTCGAGCGAGAAGAGCCTCGAGTCGCGCAGGGTCTTGCCCGAGGTGAAGCGGATGATCAGCGCGAGCAGCAGGTGGTTGACGAAGACGTAGACCACGCAGGCCACGAGCGCGGCGGTCGCGAATCGCGGCGGCGGCGACAACGCCAGGTGCTGGTCGAGCGCATGGAACGTCGCCCACGCCGCGAGCGTGTCGAGGATGCCCTTCGCGATGTTGAACGCCTGGACCTTGAGGGTCTTGCGCGTCTTCACCCAGTCCGGCAGGTACTGCACCACCGCGAACGGAACGAGGAGCTCCGGCCGGAGCAGGAAGCGCGGCCGGGATCAGGAAGACGACGCTCGCCTTGTAGTTCAGCCCGCCGGGCCGGTCGACGGTGAAGAGCTGGGCGACCCCGGCTGCGCGCGGCGAAGATCGCGAACGTGACGAGCCGCGGCTCGCCGATCGTGAAGCGCGGCAGGAGCGCGGCGGCCGCGAGGGCGCCGGCGCCGACGACGATCGCGTAGTAGGCGCTGGCCGCCGGCGTGAGCTTCCCCGGCCCCGGATACCGCGGCTTGGCAGCGTCGGCAGACGGCTCTGTCGAGGTGCCGGTCACTGGCGCTGTTGTCGGTTCAGATGGGGAGGCCGCATTGCTCCACCTGTTGGTTGACGTGAGTAGTCGACGGGTTCGGTGAAAAGAACGAGACGAAGAACAGCTCGAGCGAACAGCGAGGGCGGCCCGGAGGCCGCCGTCGCTGTTGCTCTCGGTCGTGCTCGGGCCTAGGGCGCCGTTTCGGATACCGCCCAGGTCGAGACGGCCCAGTCGGAGACGGCCCAGTCGGACACGGCCCAGTCGGACACGGCCCAGTCGGACACGGCCCAGTCGGACACGGCCCAGTCGGACACGGCCCAGTCGGACACGGCCCAGTCGGACACGGCCCAGTCGGACACGGCCCAGTCGGACACGGCCCAGTCGGAGACGGCCCAGTCGGACACGGCCCAGTCGGACACGGCCCAGTCGGACGAGGCGTAGTCGGCCGGGGCCCAGCTGGGGTTGGCCTTCGCGTAGGCCGCCCAGCGCCTCGGCGTCGAACGCGTTCTCGCCGGTGGTGGACGACACCGCCACGAAGTCGTTCAGGTGGAGGTTCGGGTTCGGCGGCGTTGCGACGCCCTTGACCGCGGCGACCGCGTTGAGCTCGCCGACGCCCGTGCCGCCGGTCGTGTCCGCCGTCTGCGTGGCGGTGACCATCAGGGCGCCCTTCACCTGGTCGGGCGTCCACGTCGGATGCTCGGCCAGGATCTCGGCCGCAGCGCCGGAGACCTGCGGTGCCGCGAACGACGTCCCCGACATCCACATGTAGCCGGGAGCGACGATCCGGCTCGGGCTCGGTCGTCGCGAGCGTCGAGTCCATCGGCACCGGAGCGACCATGTAGCGGGCGGGCGCGGAGATCTCGGGCTTCTGGAAGCCGTCGATCGTGCGACCGTACGACGACCACGGCGCGCGGGTGTCGTCGGCCGGCGTGACGGTGCCGGCCTGGTCGGTGCCGCCGACGGTGATCACGAACGGATCGTTGGCCGGAGCGCCGATCGGCGACGGCGTGCCGTCCGCGTTGCCGTTGTTGCCGGCCGCCGCGACGACGACGACGCCGTTCAGCCAGAGCTGCTCGACCGCCTTGTCCAGCGGGTCGTTGCGGAAGCTCGTGGCCTGGTTGCCCGCCATCGACATGTTGGCGACCCGGATGTTGTACGTCGCCTTGTTCGCGTCGATCCAGTCGAGGGCGGCGATCACGTCGCTCGTGAGCGACTCGCCCTGCGCGTCGCCGGTGCGAACGTCGACGAGCGGCGCGTTCTGGGCGACGCCGGGTGCGTACGACGACGCGCCCGCGGCGATGCCGGCCACCATCGTGCCGTGGCCCATCTGGTCACCGGTTGCACCGGCCGGCGAGAGCGACGAGAAGTCCACGCTCGCGACGATCCGCGAGCCGAAGTCCGCCGCCTTCGTCGGGTCGATGCCCGTGTCGACGATCGCGATCGCAGGCTCCGGCGGCGCGTTGTACGCCGGGACGTCCTGGCAGGCCGGGTCGATCTTGACCCCGGTCGCGTCGACCGCGCAGGGCACGGCAGGATGCGACCACAGCGGGTTCGCACCGACCGCCGCCGGCCACTGCATCTCCGTGCCGGTGTCCGGTGCGCTGAGCACCTTCAACGGCAGGTCGGGGGTGACCGTGACGCCGCCGAACATGTTCTTGTGCTGGGCGACGAACAGGATCGCCCAGCCGGGGAGCTTGAGGCTCACGCCGTTGATCAGGCTGAAGTTGTGGGCGCGTCCGTAGGTCCCTGCCCAGCCGGAGACCGCATGCTCCCGCTGCTTGCTCTGAACCTGGACGATCACCCGGTAGGTCGTGCCCGGGTTGGCCTGGACCTCGGCGAGGAACGAGCCGGCCGGGTAGTTCACCGTGCTCTGCCACGGGAAGCCGCCGAAGGTCCGCGTCGCGGCTCCGGCGCCGAGAGGCAGCATGAGCGCCACCACGAATGCGGCCATCAGAACGATGCCGCGGCGGTGGATCACGCCGGCCCTCTGTCTTTCGTTCGAACCTCGACCCCACGTTGCGTTCCCTCGCACCGTGGCGTCGTGGGATGCGTTGCGTCCTTGCATTACGTCCCCTTTCCCGCACTCCTTGTGCGGGCCGCAGGTATGAAACCGCGCAGAGCGTAGGAAGCCGGGCGGCCAGGGCGTTCCTCCCCCGTCGGGACGGACCCGAACGCCGTGCTCCGGGCTACCCGGATCCCCCATCCGGGGTGTTCAGTCCGGGCAGCCCGCGACGAGCACCGCGTCGCGGCCGCCCCGCGGAGCTCGTGCGCCGGGGTGTCGAGTGGGAAGAGGGTGTCGAGGGCGGTGACGCAGCGGGGGCAGAATTGGGTGGTCGGGCGCCGCCGCAGCGGGCGTGAGGGCCGACGGGCCATGGGCGCACGGTAGGAACGGCGCGCGGACGAGCGTCCCCCGTTCGGAGCATTCCCGTCGCGGGCCGCAGATGCGGACGAGCGCCCCGCTCGCGTACCCTCGCGACGTGCGCCTGCCCGTGCCGCTCGCAGCCGAGATCGCCGCCGCGCGTGCCGTCGCGGGCCTGTCGCGGCTCGTGGGCGCGGGCGGCGGGACGACGATGCCGGGAAAGCTGCTCTCGCGGCTCGACCCGGACGCGATCGACCGGCTCGCGGCCCGTCTGCCGGCCGGGACGGCCGTCGTCTCCGCGACGAACGGCAAGACGACGACGACGGCGATGGCGGCGGAGATCCTCCGGCCGCGCCTGCGGCTCGCGCACAACGCCGCCGGCGCGAACCTCGTCTCCGGCGTGGCGTCGACGCTGCTCGCCGCGGACGGGGCCGAGCTCGGCCTCTTCGAGGTGGACGAGGCGGCGCTGCCGCAGCTCGTCCGGCGCCTGCGCCCGCGGGTCGTCTGCCTCGGCAACCTGTTTCGCGACCAGCTCGACCGCTACGGCGAGCTCGAGCTCGTCGCCGAGCGCTGGCGCGCCGCGGTGGCCGGCCTGCCGTCCGGGACGCGCCTCGTCGTCAACGGCGACGACCCGCAGCTCGCCGGCCTCGCCGACGCCCACGAGCCGGTGACCGTGTTCGGGCTCGACGACCCGCGGCTCGCGCGGCCGTCGCTCCAGCATGCGGCCGACTCGAAGTACTGCATCCGCTGCGGTGCGCCGTACGAGTACGCGGCGGCCTACGTCGGGCATCTCGGCGACTACCGCTGCCCGAGCTGCGGCCACGCGCGGCCGCAGCTCGACGTCGCCGCCCGTGACGTCGAGCTCCATGGCCTGGAAGCGGCGGCGTTCTCGCTCGAGACGCCGGAGGGATCGCGCCGCGTCGAGCTGCCGCTGCCCGGCCTCTACAACGTCTACAACGCGGTCGCTGCCGCCTCGCTCGCCCGCGCCCTCGGCGCCTCGCTCGACGAGATCGCGGCGGGCCTCGGGCGCTTCAGCGCCGCGTTCGGCCGCTTCGAGCGGATCCCGGTGGGCGACAAGCAGCTGCTGCTGCTGCTCGTGAAGAACCCCGCGGGCGCGAACGAGGTCGTGCGCACGCTCGTGGACGGGCGCCCGCCGAGCACCGTCGTCGTCGCGCTGAACGACGAGATCGCCGACGGCCGCGACGTCTCGTGGATCTGGGACGTCGACTTCGAGCCTCTCCTCGCCGGGCTCGACCGCGTCGTCGCGAGCGGCGGCCGGGCGGCCGAGCTCGCGCTCCGGTTCACGTACGGCGGCCTCGACGAGGAGGCGGTCGAGGTCGAGCCCGACCTCGCGCGGGCGCTCGACCGCGGGCTCGAGCTGACACCGGCCGGCGGCGAGCTCGTCGTGCTGCCGACGTACACGGCGATGCTCGCGCTGCAGCGGCATCGTCGCCGAGCGCGGGCTCGCCCGGCCCTACTGGGAGCGCGCGGGATGACCACGATCCGCGTCGGGCACCTCTATCCCGAGTACCTCAACATCTACGCCGACCGCGGCAACATCGCGGTGTTCGCGCGGCGGGCGGCCCTGCGCGGACACGAGCTCGACGTGACGGCGCTCGGGCTGGACGACGCGATCGTGCCGGGGGCACACGATCTCTACTACGTCGGCGGCGGGCAGGATCGCGAGCAGCTGCTCGTCGCCGGGAACCTCGCCGGGAAGGCCGAGCCGCTGCGGGAGGCGGTCGCGGGCGGCGCGGCGGTGCTCGCCGTGTGCGGCGGCTACCAGCTGCTCGGGCGCGGCTACCGCGGCTTCCACGGCGAGGACATGCCCGGCGTCGGGCTGCTGCCGCTCGAGACGGTCGCGGGCGACCGGCGGATGATCGGGGACGTGCTGCTCGAGTCCGAGCTCGAGCCGGGCGTCCGCTGGACGCTCGCGGGCTTCGAGAACCACGTCGGGCGGACGCGGCTCGATCCGGGCGCCGAGCCGCTCGGCCGGGTCGTCGCCGGCTTCGGCAACGACGGCGAGAGCGGCTTCGAGGGCTGCCGGGACGGCCGCGTCGTCGGCACGTACCTGCACGGGCCGCTGCTGCCGCGCAACCCGTGGCTCGCCGACTGGCTCCTCGCGCAGGCGCTCGCGCACCGGAGCGGCGGCGAGCCGCCGGAGCTGGCGCCGCTCCCGGACGTGCTCGAGCGGCGGGCGCATGCGATCTGCCGCGCCGACGCGCGGCGGCCGCTACGACGCCGAAAAGGGCCTATACATCGTGATGTAGGCGGCGATGTCGGTGTACACCAGCTGGCGGCGGGTACAGCGTGCGCGCGCACGGGCCAGAGAGCGCCGAGATACACGGCCGGGTCGCCGGGCTCCCAGACGCGCAGGAAGCGCTGGATCGGCGGGTGAACGACGATGCCGTCGAGCTCGGCGCCGTCGAAGAGCCGGTGCCCGCGGACGGCGGCGTCCTGCGACGTGGCCGCCTCGAGCGAGCGGCCGGTGAGGTCGCCCGCGAAGATGATGTGGACGACGTGCTTCGAGGTGAACGCCCGCTTCGGCGAGATCGAGTCGACGATCGCGACCGGCCCCTCGAAGGTGAGGTCGTCGCCGATCCCGACCTCCTCGGCGAGCTCCCGGTGCAGCGCGTCGACGAGGCTCTCCCCCGCGTTGACGCCGCCGCCCGGCAGCAGCCAGTACTCGCCGCGGCCGGCCTTCTCGTGGCGGCAGAGCAGGATCCGGCCCTCCCAGCGGAGGAGCGCGGAGACCCGGATGCGGGGCTCGAGCGCCATCAGTGGGCGGAGCTGCCGAAGCCGCGCTCGCCGCGCTCGCTGCCGGGCAGCTCGTCGACCTCGAGCGGCTCGACCGCCGGCACGGCGAGGAGGACGAGCTGGGCGATGCGCATCCCCGGCTCGACGACGAACGTCTCGGCCGGGTCGGTGTTGAGGAGGATGACCTTCAGCTCGCCCCGGTAGCCGGAGTCGACGAGCCCGGGCGTGTTCACGATCGTCAGGCCGTGCCGGAGCGCGAGCCCGGAGCGCGGCTGGACGAACCCGGCGTACCCCTCCGGGATCGCGACGGCGAGCCCCGTGCCGACCGCCGCGCGCTCGCCGGGAGCGAGGACGACGCGCTCGCAGGCGGCGAGGTCGAGTCCCGCGTCGCCCGCATAGGCGCGCCCCGGCACGACGGCGTCGGCGTGGAGGCGGCGGATCGGGAGCTCGATCACTCCCCGCCCGTCCCGGCGGCGTCGGCGACGAGGTAGGCGGCGAAGCGGCGGATCTCCCGCCGCGGCAGCCGGGCGAGCACGAGGACGCCCTCGGCGGTGTCCTCGCGCTCCTCGATCGGCGCGCCGAGCGCGTAGAGCTCGTTGAGGCGGCCGCCCTCGGCGTACGGGAGCAGCAGCCGCACCGGCTCGAAGCGCTCGGCGAAGAGGTCGGCGATCCGCGCCCGCAGCTCGTCGAGTCCGTCCCCGGTGAGCGCGGAGATCTGCAGCGCCTCGGGGTAGCGGTTCGCGAGCCGGATCCGCTGGGCCGGGTCGACGGCGTCGATCTTGTTCAGGACGAGCTCGATCGGGAGGTCGTCGGCGCCGATCTCGTGCAGCACCGCGTTGACGGCGGCGATCTGCTCGACGAGCCGCTCCTCGGACGCCGAGCCGTCGACGACGTGGAGGACGAGGTCGGCGACGAGCGTCTCCTCGAGCGTCGCCGCGAAGCCCTCGACGAGCTGGTGGGGCAGCCGGCGCACGAAGCCCACCGTGTCCGTGACGAGGTAGCGGCGGCCCTCGTGCTCGAAGCCGCGCGTCGTCGGGTCGAGCGTCTCGAAGAGGCGGTTGCGAACCGAGACGTGCGCGTCGGTGAGCGCGTTCAGCAGCGTGGACTTGCCCGCGTTCGTGTACCCGGCGAGCGCGACCGTCGGCGTCTCGGTGCGGCGGCGCTCCTTGCGGCGGATGTCGCGCTGGCGCTGGATCTCCTCGAGGCGGCCCTTGAGGATGGAGACGCGCCGCCGCGCGAGCCGGCGGTCGGTCTCGAGCTGCGACTCGCCCGGGCCGCGCGTGCCGACGCCGCCGCCGAGCCGCTCGAGGTGCTTCCACATGCCGCGCATGCGCGGGAGGTTGTACTCGAGCTGGGCGAGCTCGACCTGGAGCTTGCCCTCGGCGCTGCGGGCGTGCTGGGCGAAGATGTCGAGGATCAGCTGCGTCCGGTCGACGACGCGCGCGTCGAGCACGTTCTCGAGCGTCCGCTGCTGCGAGGGCGAGAGCTCGTCGTCGACGACGAGCACTTCCGCGCCGGCGTCCTTGTAGCCCTGCTTCAGCTCGTCGAGCTTGCCCTTGCCGACGTACGTGCGCACGTCGGGGTGCGGGCGATGCTGGACGAGGCGTGCGACCGGGCGCACGCCGGCGGTCCGCGCGAGCTCCTCGAGCTCGGTCAGCTCGTCGTCGGGATCGACGCCTTGCGCGAGGACGGCGAGGACGAACCCGCGCTCGGGCTCGAGGCCCGGCGTCGGATCGGGCTGTCGCACTGCCATTCGCCCGTCATTATGACGCCTACCGTGCCGCTCCCCGACCTCGCCGCCAGGACGCTCCAGCTCGTCGACGTGCCCTCCGAGAGCCGGCACGAGGCCGCCGCGATGGAGCTCGTCCGCGAGCTCGTCGGCGACCACCTGTACGACGACGGCGAGGTGCTGCTCGCCGGCGACCCGGCGGCGCCCGTCGTGCTCGCGGGCCACGTGGACACCGTTCCGGCGCAGGGGAACCTCCCGGGCCGGATCGAGGGCGGCGCCGTGCACGGGCTCGGTGCGAGCGACATGAAGGGCGGGATCGCCGTCATGGTCGAGCTCGCGCGCGCGGGGGTTCCGGCCCGGTACCTCTTCTTCACGCGCGAGGAGGTGCCCGTGGCGGAGAGCCCGCTGCCGGCGCTCTTCGACGACGGGGCAGCTCGCGGACGCGGGGCTCGCGGTCGTGCTCGAGCCGACCGACGGGATCCTCCACGCGGGCTGTCTCGGCAACCTGCAGGCGCGGGTCGACTTCCACGGCGAGAGCGCGCACTCCGCGCGGCCGTGGACGGGCGTGAACGCGATCCACGAGCTCGTGCGCGGTCTGGCCGGGCTCGTCGAGCTCGAGCCGCTCGACGTCGAGCTGGACGGGCTCGTCTACCGGGAGGTCGTGAGCGCCGTTCGCGTCGGGGGCGGGATCGCCGCGAACGTCGTCCCGGCGGAGGCGAGCGTCGAGCTGAACTTCCGCTACGCGCCCGGCCGCACGCCGGAGGAGGCCGAGGCGCGCCTGCGGGAGCTCGTCGCCCACGGCGAGGTGACGGTGCTCGCGAACTCGCCCGTCGGCGCCGCCGGCGCTCCGGAACCCGCTCGTGGAGGCGCTGCGCGCGCTCGTGCCCGAGGTGGCGCCGAAGCAGGCGTGGACGCCGGTCGCCCAGTTCGCCGAGCAGGGCATCGACGCGATCAACTACGGCCCGGGCGCGACCGCGTACGCGCACCGCCGCGACGAGCAGATCCCGGTGGCGGGCCTCGAGCGCTGCTACGAGACGCTCGCGGCGTTCCTCGGCGGTACCGTCTAGCCCGTGACGATCCCCATCTCCCCCACGCTCGCCGGGATGGCGACGTATCCGTTCGTGGTGCTCGAGGAGGCGCGGCGCCGGCTGCTCGACCGAGGGCGTCCAGGTGATCGACTTCGGCAAGGGCGACCCGAACGAGCCGACCGACCCGATCATCCGGCAGGCGCTCGTCGAGGCGCTCCCGGAGCGCTCGCCGTACCCGCTCGCGCAGGGGCTGCCCGAGCTGCGCGAGGCGGTCACCGGCTGGGTGGAGCGCCGCTTCGGCGTCGCGCTCGACCCGGACACGGAGGTCGTGCCGACGTACGGCTCCAAGGAGGCGATCTTCTCGCTCGCCCAGGTGCTCGTCGATCCGGCCTCGCCGAAGCGGCTCGTCCTGCACGGCGAGCCGGCGTATCCGGTGTACGAGCGCGGCGCGCTCTTCGCCGGCGCCGAGGTCGTGACGCTGCCGCTCGTGCGCGCGCACGGCTTCCTGCCGGATCTCGCTGCGGTGCCGGCCGAGGTCTGGGAGCGGACGGCGATCCTCTGGGTCAACTACCCGAACAACCCGACCGGCGCCGTCGCCCCGCTCGCCTTCTACGACCGGGTCGCCGAGCTGGCCGCGCGGTACGAGTTCGTCGTCGCCTCCGACGAGGCGTACAGCGAGCTCTGGTTCGACGAGCCGCCGCCGTCGGCGCTCCAGGCGGCGGACCGGTCGCGGATGGTCGTCCTCCAGACGCTGAGCAAGCGGTCGTCGATGACCGGGTACCGGTCGGGGTTCGTCGCGGCGCCGGCGGAGGTGATCCGCGCGCTGAAGGCGTACCGGCCGACGGTCGGGACGGCGCCGCAGGAGTTCGTGCAGCGGGCCTCGGTGGTCGCGTGGAACGACGAGCGCCACGTCGAGGAGACGCGGGCGCGCTACCGGGCGAAGCGGGAGGCGCTGCTGCCGGTGTTCGCGGAGCGCGGCTGGGAGGTGGTCGCGAGCGAGGCGACGATGTACCTCTGGGTCGCGATCCCGACCGGCGAGCCGGGCGAGGCGGTGGCGGCGCGGCTGATCGAGCGCGGGATCGTCGTCGCGCCCGGGACGTTCTTCGGGCCGAGCGGCGAGGGGTACGTCCGCTTCGCGCTCGTGCCGACGCTGGCGGAGTGCGAGCGGGCGGCGGAGATCCTGAGGGAGGCACTGTGACGACCGAGGAGACGATCGCGGCGCTCGACCGCGGCGAGGTGCGCGTGGCCGAGAAGGTCGACGGCGAGTGGCGCGTGAACGAGGAGGCGAAGGCGGCGATCCTCGACTACTTCCGGATCCGGAAGCTGGAGCCGATCGAGGTCGGGCCGTTCGAGTACCTCGACAAGATCCCGCTCAAGCGCGATTACGCCGCGAACGGCGTGCGCGTCGTGCCGCCGGCGACGGCGCGCTACGGGTCGTTCCTGTCCCGCGGCGTCGTGCTGATGCCGAGCTACGTCAACGTCGGCGCCTGGGTCGGCCCGAACACGATGGTCGACACGTGGGCGACGGTCGGCTCGTGCGCGCAGATCGGCGCGGACGTGCACCTCGCGGGCGGCGTCGGGGTCGGCGGCGTGCTCGAGCCGGTGCAGGCGCGGCCGGTGATCGTCGAGGACGGTGCGTTCGTCGGCTCGCGCTGCATCCTCACCGAGGGCGTCGTGATCGGCGAGCGCGCGGTGCTCGCGCCGAACGTCTCGCTCACGGGCTCGGTGCCGGTGATCGACGTGACCGGTCCGGAGCCGGTCGAGCACCGCGGCTACGTCCCGCCGGGCGCCGTCGTCGTGCCGGGCACGCGGCCGAAGGAGTTCCCGGCGGGCACGTACCAGGTCGCCTGCGCGCTCATCATCGGCTGGCGGAGCGCGCAGACCGACCTGAAGACGAGCCTGAACGACGTCCTGCGCGAGTACGAGATCGGCGCCTGAGGCCGCGGCTTCTCGGGACACGTCCGTTCCGGCCGTGTCCCCATACCCCCACCCAAGGGCGGGGCCGCGGTCCCTCCGCCCTCGGAATCGACGATACCGGCGAACCCGTTACGGCGAGGTCGCGGCTTCGTCGCGGCCGGCTGACGGTTCGTCCACCGGCTCGGCCGGGCCGGTGAGCCACGCCCGGTCGCCGCCGAGGCGCACACGGAGGTCGCCGCCCGGGAAGCGCACCAGCACCTCGCCCTCGCCGTGCGTGGCCGCGGCGACGGCGATCGCGCTCGTGCCGGAGGCGCTCGTCTCCCCCACGCCGCGCTCCCACACCCGTGCCGTGACCTCGCCGGGGCCGTCGATGCGCGCGACCTGGACGTTCGTCCGCTCCGGGAAGCGCGGGTGGGTCTCCAGCAGCGGGCCGAGCCGCCCGAGCTCGTCCGGGTCGCCGACGACGACGGCGTGCGGGTTGCCGACGACGACCGGCGTCAGCTCGATCCCGTCGACCGTCTCGGGCTCCCCGACCTCGACCGGCCCGAGCTCCGACTCGTAGAGGCCGTCGTCCGTGCGTCGCACCGCAACGGTGAGCGGGCCGACGTGGACGCGCGCGACGCCGCGAGCCGGTGCGCGCCATCAGCCAGGCGGCGGCGATCCGCGTCCCGTTCCCGGACATCTCGGCGCGCGAGCCGTCGGTGTTCAGGATCCCGATCGTGACGTCGTCGCCGTCGACGCCGAGCACCTCGAGGACGCCGTCGGTGCCGGTCGCGTCCACGCCGGCCCCCTCGCCCTCATGGACGATGTAGACGTTCCCGTGTGCGTGCCAGCGCGACGATCTCATCGGCGACCTCCTCCGGCGGACGATCGGCAGCGACCATAGCGATCCCCTCCAGGCGGCGAAGCCACTTCCGCTGGTACGCCGCGTAGCGGCGGGTCCGGACGACGATCGCCTCGATCGCCTCCTCGCGCGGAAGCGTCGCGACCTCGTCGAGCCCGAGCGTCTTGCGCGCCGTCAGCGAGATCGGGCCCTGCAGCGCGCGGCCGCACCTCGTCCTCGACGCCCGCGTCGAACATCGCGCGCGTCCGCTCGACGATCCGGCGCTCGAGCTCGTCCTTCGGCACGTCGAGTCCGACGAGGAGCGTCGGGTGCCGCCACGCGCCCGCGAAGAGGCGATCCTCGGCCGGCGCGAGCGACGCGCCGGCCTGCGCGAGCTCGAGCGCCCGGACGACGCGACGGCGATCGTTCGCATGCACGAGCGCGGCGGCGGCCGGGTCGAGCGCTGCGAGCCGGGCATGCGCCGCCTCGGCGCCCTCGTCGTCGTAGACGCGCCCCCAGCGCTCGCGCTCGCCCGGCGCGGGCGGCGGCGGCAGCGTCAGCTCCGCGAGCGCGGCGCGCAGGTAGAGGCCCGTGCCGCCGACGACGACCGGGGTCCCGCCGGCGGCGAGGATCTCGTCGATCGCGGCGTGGGCGAGCGGCGCGTACTCGCCGACCGACGCCTCGTGGTCGAGCGGCCAGATCGCGACGAGCCGCGCCGGAGCCGGCGACTGGTTCGTGAGGATCGGCAGGCCCTCGTAGACCTGCATCGCGTCCGCCGAGACCAGCTCGGCCGGGATGCGCGCGGCGATCGCCTCGGCGACCGCGGACTTGCCGCTCGCGGTCGGCCCGAAGATCCCGATCACGGCCACGGTGGCGGCCGTCAGGCGACGGCGACGGCGATCTGGGAGCCGCCGAGCGTCGTCGAGGTCGCGCGCTCGATCCGCACGTCGACGAGCTCGCCGGGGGCGGCGTCGCCGGTGAAGTTCACCGTCGTGTTCCGGCGTGTCCGCCCGCGCAGCAGCCGTTCGTCCGTCCGGCTCGCGCCCTCGACGAGCACCTCCTCGACGCGGCCGATCCGCTCCTCGTTGCGCCGCGCGGCGCCACGCTGCACGACCTCGACGAGCCGCTCGATGCGGTCGCGCTTGACCTCGTCCGGCACCTGGTCGGGCATGTGCGGCCGCCTCGGTGCCGGCGCGCGGCGAGTAGACGAACGTGAACGCGGAGTCGAAGCCGACCTCCTGCGACGACCTCGAGCGTCTCGCGGAAGTCGTCCTCGGTCTCGCCCGGGAAGCCGACGATGACGTCCGTGCCGAGCGCGAGATCGGGGATCGCGGCCCGCAGCTCCTCGACGAGCCGGAGGTACCGCTCGCGCGAGTACGTGCGCCGCATCGCCTTGAGGATCCGGGTCGAGCCGGACTGGAGCGGCAGGTGCGCGTGCTCGCAGACGGCGGCGCACTCGGCCATCGCCTCGATCACCGGGCGGCGGAAGTCCTTCGGATGCGGGCTCGTGAAGCGGATCCGCTCGATCCCGTCCACGGCGTCGCAGGCGCGCAGCAGCTCCCCGAACTCGGTGTGGATGTCGGGGAGCAGGTCGCGCCCCCACGAGTTGACGTTCTGGCCGAGCAGCGTCACCTCGCGCGACGCCCTCCTGCGCGAGCCGCGTCACCTCGGCGAGCACGTCGCCCGGCCGGCGGCTGACCTCCCGGCCCGCGGACCGCCGGGACGATGCAGTACGCGCACGTCGAGTTGCAGCCCATCGAGATCTGCACCCACGCCTGGAACGGACGCTCGCGGTGGGTCGGCAGGACGGCGGCGAACCGGCGCTCCTCCCCCGTTCCCCACGCGCCGCGGGCGACGCCGAAGCCGCCGGCGCCGAGCCACTCGCCGAGGTGCGAGATCGTTCCCGGCCCGAACGCGACGTCCACGTCCGGGTAGAGCGAGAAGAGCCGCTCGCGCTGCGCCTCGGCGTAGCAGCCGCCGACGGCGACCACGGTGTCCGGGCCGCTCGCGCTTCTGCGCGGCTGCGTTGCCCATGTGCGCGGCGAAGCGCGTGTCCGGCTTCTCGCGGATCGTGCACGTGTTGAAGACGATCACGTCGGCCTCCTCCTGGGAGGACGCCTCGCCGAGCCCGATCTCCTCGAGCATGCCCTTGATCCGCTCGGAGTCGTGGGCGTTCATCTGGCAGCCGAACGTCGTCACGTGGTACCGGCGCATGGCGGCAAGCGTAGCGTCCTGCGGGCGCCGATACGCTCGCGCGATGGCGATTCCGCTCCCGATCGAGACCGAGCGTCTCCTCGTCCGGAGCCTTCGTTCCGGAGGACGACACCGAGGCGCTGCTCGATGTCTACTGCGACCCGGAGGTGATGCGGTACGTCGCCGGCGGCCCGCTGGCGGACGCCTCGGAGGTGCGGATGCTGCTCGACGGCTACGCGGCCGCCCAGGAGGCCCGCGGCTTCTCGAGCTGGGCGCTCGTCGAGCGGGCGAGCGGGGACCTCGTCGGCGACGTCGGCTTCGGCGTCTTCGAGCCGACCGGCGACGTCGAGCTCGGCTACACGCTCGCCCGCGCCGTCTGGGGACGCGGATACGCGACCGAGGCGGCCGCCGCCTGCCTCGCCGCCGGGCTCGCGCAGCTCGACGTCGAGCGGATCGTCGCCGTCGCGGACGTCGAGAACACCGCGTCCCACCGCGTCGCGGAACGGCTCGGAATGGTACGCGACCGGATCGTCGCAGGCGCACGGGCGCCCGCACGTCCTCTTCGCGGCGACGCGCTAGGCAGCCTGGATCGGCGAGTCCTCGGTGTCCGGCGGACTCCGCGGGCTCGCGGGCCGCCGGCCGCGCTGCTGAGGTTCCGCGCCACGTCGACGGCGCGGCTCTCGCGGATCACGGTCACCTTCACCTGGCCCGGGTACTCGAGCCGGTCCTCGATCTCCCGCGCGATCTCGTGGGAGAGCAGCGCCGCCTCGTCGTCGTCGACGTCGCCGGGGCTCACGATCACGCGGATCTCGCGGCCCGCCTGGAGCGCGTAGACCTTCTCGACGCCGTGCTTCGCGGCCGCCAGCTCCTCGAGCGACTCGAGCCGCTGGATGTAGTGCTCGAGGCTCTCGCCGCGCGCGCCCGGCCGCGACGCCGAGATCGCGTCGGCGGCGATCACGAGCACCGCCTCGACGGTCTGCGGCTGCACCTCGTAGTGGTGCGCCTCGACCGCGTGGACGACGCCCTGCGTCTCGCCGTAGCGCCGTGCGAGCTGCGCCGAGATGAGCGCGTGCGAGCCCTCGACCTCGTGCGTCATCGCCTTGCCGAGGTCGTGGAGCATCGCCGCCCGCTTCGCGGTCTGCACGCTCGCCCCGAGCTCGGTCGCCATGATCCCCGCGAGGTGGACGACCTCGAGCGTGTGCTTGAGGACGTTCTGCCCGTAGCTCGTCCGGTAGCGCAGCCGGCCGAGGATCCGGACGAGCTCCTCGTGGAACGGGCCGCAGTTCGCCTCGAAGACGGCCTGCTCGCCCGCCTGACGCACCGTGCTCGTCGATCTCCGCCTTCGACTGGTAGTACGTCTCCTCGATCCGGGCCGGATGGATCCGCCCGTCCTCGATCAGCTTCGCGAGCGTGAGGCGCGCCACCTCGCGGCGCAGGCCGTCGAACGAGGAGAGGACGACCGCGTGCGGCGTGTCGTCGATGATGAAGTCGACGCCCGTCAGGTGCTCGAGCGCGCGGATGTTGCGGCCCTCCCGGCCGATGATGCGGCCCTTCATGTCGTCCGACGGGAGCTCGACCACCGTCACCGTCGTCTCGGCGGCGTGGCTCGCGGCCACCCGCTGGAGCGCGTCGGCGACGAGGTTCCTGGCTCGGCGCTTCGACTCGGCGCGCGCCTCCTCCTCGAGCATCCGCACGCGCCGGGCGAGGTCGTGGCGGACGAGCTCCTCGCCGCGCTCGAGCAGATGCGCCTTGGCGTCCTGCTGCGCTCATGCCCGCGATCCGCTCGAGCTCGGCCTGCTCGCTCTGCTTCGCCTGCTTCATCTCCTCCTGGAGCTGGCGCAGATGCGTCTCGCGGTCGGCGAGGCCCTGGTCGCGGCGCGAGAGCTCGACGAGCTTCTGCTCGATCTCCTCCTCCTTCGCGAGCACCCGCTCCTCGATCTTGAGCACCTGCTGGCGGCGGTCGGCGAGCTCGGCGTCGATCTCCGCCCGGAGCTTCACCGCCTGCTCGCGCGCCTCGATCTGCGCCTCGCGGCGGACCGCCTCCGCCTCGCGCTCGGCATCCTCGAGCAGCTGGTTGCGAATCCGCGCGGGCCTTCGTGACCCCGGTCGTCCCGAACACGGACACCGCGAGGAGCGTGAGTGCCACTCCGGCGGCGATCCCGATGGCGACTCCGATCCCGATCAGCACGTGCGCAGCTCCTCGCTCGAGGGGTTGTCTGCCGCAAGCGGCACGTCCAACCCGGCATCGAGCCGGCCCGGGCACTCCCGAACGTCGTTGTGCGGCGCGTCCGTCCGCGCCGGTCGTGCCCGGCCGCTCAGCCGGTGGGCCGCCTCCCGTGCGGCGGTCTCGGAATGTGGTGGTCGTGGAGTCTCACAACGGCGATGATTTCGGGAAAAACCGCGTATGCAGGCAAAATGTCGGGTGCAGCGTGGCTGGATCGTAGCGCCGATCAGGCGTCGGCTGCAAACCCGCCGAGATCCTCGAGCGTCGGCGGCGTCGAAGCCGCGCGCCGCGAGGCGGCGGAGCGTCCGCGGACTGCGGCCGTCCCGCTCGAGCAGCCGCCGGGCCCGCTCCGGCTCCGGATTCGAGCGCGGCGACGGCGTCGGCGACGGCCTCCGCGGGAAGCCCCTCGCGCTCGAGGTCGAACCGGATCGCCGCGTCGCCGTAGCCGCGGCCGGCGAGCGCCGCCGCCCGGGTGCGGGCGACACGCGCGTCGTCGACGAGGCCGACCCGCTCGAGCGCCCCGAGCGCCTCGTCGCGGGTCGCGGCCGGCACGCCGGCGCGCTCGAGGCGCTGCTCGAGCGCGCGCCGCGACCGGTCGCGCGCGGCGAGCGCCCGGGTGGCGCCGGGCGAGCGCGCCGGCACGCCGCAGCTCCCGCGCGAGGCTGCGCGCGGTCGTCCCGGTCGAGCGTGCGGCCGACCACGAGCCCGGCGCGGACGACCGCGTCGACGGGCAGCACCCGCCAGGGGGCGCCGTCGAGCTCCACCTCGACCCGTCCCCGCGGCCGCTCGCGCAGCGCGGTGACGACCACCGTCGCCGTCTACGCCGCGTCGGCCTCGGCGCCGTCGCGCGCCGACCGCTTCCGCGACGGCGGCCGCAGCGCTGCTGCCTTCTCCGCCTTGCCGTTCGCGGCCGGCTCGGCGGCCGCCGGCAGGAGCCGGGCGGAGACGACCTGCTCGTCGCCGAGCTGCGCCTGGATCTGCTGGAGGATCTGCTGGGTCAGATCGGGGTGCTCGCGCAGGAACGCGGTCGCGTTCTGGCGGCCCTGGCCGAGGCGCTCGTCGCCGAAGCTGAAGTAGGAGCCCGACTTCGTGACGATCTTCCGGTCGAGCCCGGTGTCGAGCACCGTGCCCTCCCAGGAGATCCCGGAGCCGTAGATGATGTCGAACTCCGCCTGCTTGAACGGCGGCGCCACCTTGTTCTTCACGACCTTGACGCGCACGCGGTTGCCGAACGCCTCGACGCCGTCCTTCAGCGTCTCGATGCGGCGGATGTCGAGGCGCACCGACGAGTAGAACTTGAGCGCGCGGCCGCCCGGGGTCGTCTCCGGGTTGCCGAACATGACGCCGATCTTCTCGCGCAGCTGGTTCGTGAACAGGCAGATGGTGTCGGTGCGGTTGAGCGTGCCGGCGAGCTTGCGCAGCGCCTGGCTCATCAGCCGCGCCTGGAGGCCGACGTGGCTGTCGCCCATCTCGCCCTCGATCTCCGCCTTCGGCGTCAGCGCGGCGACGGAGTCGATCGCGACGACGTCGAGCGCGCCCGAGCGGATCAGGAGCTCCGCGATCTCGAGCGCCTGCTCGCCGGTGTCCGGCTGGGAGACGAGGAGGTTGTCGATGTCGACGCCGATCCGCTTCGCGTACGCCGGGTCCATCGAGTGCTCGGCGTCGATGAACGCGCAGATGCCGCCGCGCCGCTGCGCCTCCGCGATCACGTGGTAGACGAGCGTCGTCTTGCCCGAGGACTCCGGGCCGAAGACCTCGACGATGCGGCCGCGAGGCAGGCCGCCGATCCCGAGCGCGAGGTCGAGCGCGAGCGAGCCGGTCGAGACGGCGCCGACGGAGACCGCGGCGCGGTCGTTCATCTTCATGACCGAGCCCTTGCCGAACTGGCGCTCGATCTGGCCCAATGCGACGTCGAGTGCTTCGTGCCTGTCCACTGTCTCAGCCTCCTAGCGCAACCGATTCGAGTACGTCGTACTGCGCCCCGCTCGGCCGCAGCCGGGATAGATAAGCAGCCGCGTCGGACGGAACGAATGTTCGGACGGGCGGCAGGCCGGGCTGCAGGCCGGGACGCGCGCGGAACCGCGCCACCGTGACGTGCGGCAGCCACGGCCGTCCCTCGCGCCGGTAGACGCCGAGCCGCTCGAGCCGTCCGTGGAGATCGGCCGCGAGCGCGCCGGCGCGTCCCTCCTCGTCGTCGAGCACGAGCATGCCCGACGCTGCGCGTCTCCGCGTAGCGGGACGGCGTGAGGCGCACGTCCGGCGAGGCGGCCGCGGCGGCCTCCCGCAGCGCCCCGAGGATCCCGTCGAGCTCGCCTGCGGGCCGGTGGCCGAGGAAGGCGAGCGTGACGTGCAGGTCGTCGCGGCGGACGGCGCGGACACCGCCGACACCGGCAGCCGCTCGCCCTGCCACGCCGCGAGCGCGTCCAGCACCGGTCGCGGCAGGCGGAGGGCGAGAAAGAGCCTGAGCCGCTCATCCCCGCCCACGCTAGCCGGGGAGGTCATACGTCTTCGTCAGGACTTCGTGTCAGCAGCCGCCGGACGAGATGGAGCGCGGCGACCGTGGAGCGGGCCCGGATCGTCGCACGGTCGCCCGGGAACGACAGCTCGCGCCCGAGGCCGCCGTCGGGGCCCTCTGCGTGGAGGTAGACGAGGCCGACGGGCTTCTCCGCCGTGCCGCCGCCGGGGCCGGCGATACCGGTCACCGCGACCGCGACGTCCGCGCCGAGCCGCTCGCGTGCGCCCCGGGCCATCGCCTCGGCCACCTCGGGCGAGACGGCGCCGTGGGCCGCGAGCAGCTCGCCGGGCACCCCGAGCTCGGCGGTCTTGACCGCGTCCGCGTAGGAGACGACGCCGCCGAGGACGACGTCGCTCGACCCGGGCACGGAGGTCAACCGCGCCGCCACGAGTCCCCCGGTGCACGACTCGGCCGTGGCCAGGGTCAGTCCGTCTCGCGCGGCAGAGCGAGAGGACGAGCTCCTCGATCGAGCGCTCGTCGCGACCGTACAGCCAGCGCTCGAGCGGGGCCGTGAGCGCCGCCTCGAGCGCGTCCGCCCGCGCGTCCGCGCCCGGCTCGACCATCAGGTCGACGTGGATCTCGAAGTCGTGGGCGCAGATCGTCGCCTCCACCCCGTCCCCGTCGCCGCCCGCCTCCGCGAGCGCCTGCGCGACGGCCGACTCGCTGACGCCGAAGAGGCGCAGGACGCGGCGGCCGGGCGCGCGTGTCCGCGCGAGCAGACCCGCGAGCTCCTCGGTCTCGAGCGCGCGCGGCCACAGACGTTGAAGCTCGGCCGGCGGCCCGGGCAGGACGACGACGACGCAGCCGCTCGCCGTGCGCAGCACGAGCCCGGGCGCCGTGCCTGCGAGCCCGAGCGAGCGCGACCCCTCCGGGCGCGTCGCCTGCTTCGTCACGCCGGGTGCGAAGTCCGCGTACGGCCGCCGCAGCCGCTCGGCGACCGTCCGCGACACCGCCTCGATCTCCCGTTCCAGCTCCGGGTCGAGCGACGAGCGGCACGCCGGCCGCGCGCGCGACGAGCTCGACGGTGCGGTCGTCGTGGGTCGGGCCGAGGCCGCCGGAGACGAGGCACACGTCGGCGCGCATCCCCTCCCGCAGCGCCTCCTCGAGCTCCGCGGGCGCGTCGCCGACGATCGTGATCCGCGCCGGCTCGAGCCCGAGCCGCAGCGCCTCGCGGGCGTAGAACGGGCCGTTGCGGTCGGTGCGGTCGCCGCGTACGAGCTCGCTGCCCGTGACGACGATCGCCGCCCGCGGCCGGCTCACCCGGAGATGCGCGTGGTCTGCGTCGGCGTGACGACGACGCGCAGGTTCGGCCGGGCCGGGAGCGAGACGGCCTTGCCTCCGAGCTGGACGTGCAGCCCGCCGGGTCGGCGCACGTAGAGGAAGAAGCGCGTGCCCGTGAGACGCTGGACGCCGCCCGCGTGCACGGTCGCCTGGAGGAGCACCTGGCCCGCCGCCGAGCGGCGGCGCACCTCGACGTAGCTCCCCTTCCCCACCCCGCGCAGCACGAGCTCGCTGCACGGCGGGCGCCGCGACCTGCGGCGACCCCTGCGTGCGCACGACGGCCGGCGTCGGAGGGCTGCCGCCGCCGAACCGCCACGCGACGAAGACGAGCGCCGTCAGCGCCGCGATTCCGAGCAGCGCGGTGACGACGATCCGCCGCTCGACGCCGCGGTCGGGGCTCCGCCGCCGCGGCCGCCGCAGCGCGGGCTCCTCGTGCGGGTCGAGCACGAAACGGGACGTGTACTCGTCCACGTAGAGCTGCCCGTCGAGTCCGAGGAAGTCCGCATAGGCGCGCAGGAAGCCCTTGATGTACGTCTCGCCGGGGAGGATCTCGAAGTCCTCCTCCTCCAGCGCCCGGACGTACTTCGCGCGCACCTTCGTCGCGAGCTCGACCTCGGTGAAGTCGAGCCCCTGGCGGGTCCGCGCCTCGCGCAGGCTGTTCCCGATCTCGAACACGGGACGATTCTAGAGCGGACCGGGCCCCTAGCCTTCGAGCTTCACGAGCAGCTCGTAGAAGCCGACCGCGATCGAGGCGGAGAGGGCGACGCAGATGGCGAGGATCCCGAGCACGCGGCCCATGCGGACCCGGCGGAAGCCGCCGGCCCGTTCGAGCGTGCGGGCGATCGTCCCGCGGGCGCCGCGGGCCAGCAGCACCGCCGTGACGCCGAAGACCGCGGCGAACGGGATCGCGAAGGACGGCGTCGAGGAGGCCGACCCGTTGCGAGCGCTGCGCGACGTAGATCGCCGCCGGGAGCGCGGCGACGGCGACGAGGCCGGCGAGGACGGCGGCGGTGGCGCGGTGGTTGCGGCTCCGAGTGCGACTCGCCATCGGCGGCCGAAGTGTACGGGAGCCCGGCGAGCGGGACTTCGCCAACGGCTGGCGCTCCGAAGGAAGCGCTCGCGCTCGGTAGACTCACGTTCAGAGGTTATCGACTGTGAGTACAAAACCCCTGACCGGCGACCGTCGCGACCTCGTCGTCGTGGGCGGCGGCGTCGCCGGCCTCTACGCGGCGCTCGTCGGCCGCCGACGACGCCGACGTGCTCCTCGTGGCGAAGGGCTCGCTGCTCTCGTCCAACAGCTATGCCGCCCAGGGCGGCGTCGCCGCCGCCGTCGGCGCCGACGACGACCCGGCGCTCCACGCCGAGGACACGCTCGCCGCCGGCCGCGGGCTCTGCCGCCCGTCGGCGGTGCGAACGCTCACCGAGGACGCGCCCGCCCGCATCGCCGACCTCGTCCGGCTCGGGGTCGCGTTCGACGAGGGCCTCGCGCGCGAGGGCGGTCACGGGCGCCGCCGCGTCGTGCACGCGGGCGGCGCGGAGACCGGGCGGCGGATCGCCGAGGTGCTCGCCGAGCGCGTGCGCGCCCATCCGCGGATCGAGGTCGCCGAGGGCGAGCGCGCCGTCGGGCTGTCGCTCGAGGCCGGGCGTTGCGTCGGCCTGGCCACCGACCGGCGGACGGTCACGGCGCGCGCGACGCTGCTCGCGACCGGCGGCTACGCGGGCCTCTGGGCGCGGACGACGAACCCGCCCGGCGCGCTCGGCGAGGGACTCGTGCTGGCCTACCGCGCCGGCGCGGCGCTCGCCGACCTCGAGCTGATGCAGTTCCACCCCACCGCGCTCGTCGGCGACGGCTTCCTCCTCTCGGAGGCGCTCCGCGGCGACGGCGCCGTGCTCCTGGATGCGACCGGCGAGCGCTTCACCGACGAGCTCGCGCCCCGCGACGTCGTCGCGCGCGCGATCGCGGCACGGGAGCAGGCCGGGCTCGACCTCCGCTCGATCGAGCGGACGCGCTACCCGACGCTGATGGCGACGCTCGAGCGCGCCGGCTACGACCCCGCCCTCCGAGCCGATCCCGGTCGCGCCGGCCGCGCACTACTCGATCGGCGGCATCGCCACCGATCTCGACGGCCGCAGCCGCGTGCCCGGCCTCTACGCGGCGGGCGAGTGCGCGTGCACGGGCGTGCACGGCGCGAACCGGCTCGCGTCGAACTCGCTGCTCGAGTGCCTCGTCTTCGGGCGCCGGGCGGCGCTCGCGGCGCTCGGCGAGCCCGAGCCGCACGGCGGCACGGTGGTCGCACCCGGAGCCGGAGGCGCCCGCCGGGCCGGAGCTCGGCCGCGCGCTCTGGCAGGACGCCGGCCTGATCCGCGGCGCCGCGGGGCTCGGCCGCCTGCTCGAGGCCCCCTCGCTCCTCGCCCGCCTCATCGCCGAGAGCGCGCTGGAGCGGATCGAGAGCCGCGGCGTCCACTTCCGCGAGGACTTCCCGGTCGAGGACGAGGCGCTCGTCGGCCACTTCGTGCTCGCCCCCGGCGCGGCACCGGAGCTGGAGCGATGGAGCTGAGCGCGGAGGCGGTCGAGCGCGTGGCCGCGACGGCGCTCGCGGAGGACGTCGGCGACGGCGACGTCACGACGCTCGCGCTCGTCGGCGCGGACGTGCGCTGCACGGCGCAGCTCTTCCTCGAGGAGCCCGGCGTCGTCTGCGGCGTCCCGGTCGTCGCGGCGGTGTTCGCCGCCCTCGACCCGTCCGTGCGGGTCACCCCCACGCTCGACGAGGGCGCGGTCGTCACCCAGGTGCCCGCGGTCGTGGCCGAGCTCGAGGGCCCGGCCCGCGCGCTCCTCACCGGCGAGCGCTCCGCTCTCAACCTCTTCGGCCGCCTGTGCGGCATCGCCTCGCTCACGCGCCGCTACGCCGACCTCGTCGAGGGCACGGGCGCGACGATCCTCGACACGCGCAAGACGACCGCCGGGCTCCGTGCGCTGGAGAAGTACGCCGTCCGCTGCGGCGGCGGCCGAACCATCGCGCCGGCCTCTACGACGCCGTCCTCGTCAAGGAGAACCACCTGCGGCTCGCCGGCGGGATCGGACCCGCCGTGGCCGCCCTGCGGGCGCAGCGGGGGCCGCTGCCGGTCGAGGTCGAGGCCGAGACGCTCGCCCAGGTCGGCGAGGCGCTCGAGGCCGGCGTCGAGCGGATCCTGCTCGACAACATGACCCCGGCCCAGGTGGCCGCGGCCGTCGAGCTCGTCGCCGGGCGCGCCGAGCTCGAGGCGTCCGGCGGCGTCTCGCTCGCCACGGTGCGCGCGTTCGCCGAGACCGGCGTCGACTTCATCTCCGTGGGCGCGCTCACGCACGGCGCCCGCTCGCTCCACGTCTCCCTGGAGGTCCTATGAGCACCGCAGTCTCGAGCGAACTGCACGACGAGGTCCGCGCGCTCGCGCAGGAGCGCAACGCGGTGATCCTCGCCCACAACTACCAGCGCCCCGAGGTGCAGGACGTCGCCGATTTCGTCGGCGACTCGCTCGGCCTCTCCCGCGAGGCGGCCGCCACCGGCGCGGAGACGATCGTCTTCTGCGGCGTCCACTTCATGGCCGAGACGGCCGCCATCCTGAGCCCCGGCAAGACCGTGCTCCTCCCCGACCTGGACGCGGGTTGCTCGCTCGCCGACTCGATCACCGGCGAGCAGCTGCGCGCGTGGAAGGCGGAGCACCCGGATGCGCTCGTCGTCTCGTACGTCAACACGACCGCCGAGGTGAAGGCCGAGAGCGACTACTGCTGCACGTCGGGCAACGCGAAGCAGGTGATCGAGGCGATCCCGGCCGACCGGGAGATCCTCTTCCTGCCCGACGTCTTCCTCGGCCTCTGGCTCGAGCGGGAGACCGGCCGGAAGCTCCGGATCTGGACCGGCGAGTGCCATGTGCACGCCGGCATCCGCCCCGCCGACATCGAGCGCTGGGAGCGCGACGCGCCCGACGCCGACCTGCTCGTCCACCCCGAGTGCGGCTGCGCGAGCCAGGCGATGGCGTTCGCGACCGAGCGGACGCAGATCCTCTCGACCGAGAAGATGATCGACTACGCGCGCCGCTCGCCGAAGCAGCGGTTCCTGATCGCGACCGAGACGGGGATCATCCACCGCCTCGAGCGCGAGGCGCCCGGGAAGCGGTTCGAGCCGGTGCGCGAGGACGCGATCTGCCGCTACATGAAGCTGACGACGCTCGAGAAGGTCCGGGACTCGCTGCGCGACGGGCGCCACGAGGTGACCGTCGAGCCGGAGCTCGCCGACCGCGCCCGCCTGGCGATCGAGCGCATGGTCGCGATCGGCGCGTAGCGGCGGCTACTGCTTCGCGTACGGCTTGCCGTCGGCGGCCGGCGCCACGGTGCGGCCGATCACGCCCGCGACCGCGATCAGCGTGAGCACGTAGGGCAGCACGTTGAAGAGCGTCGAGGCCGAGGGCGAGTAGACCTGGAGCCGGAGCGCGACCGCGCTCGAGAAGCCGAACAGCAGCGCCGCCCCGAACGCGCCCGCAGGGCGCCAGTTGCCGAAGATCATCGCCGCGAGGGCGATGAACCCGCGGCCCGCGGTCATGTTGTCGTTGAACGTCCCGCCGCCGAAGCCGTCCGAGAGATAGACGCCGCCCGCTGCGGCGAGGAGCCCGCTCAGCACGACCGCGCCGTAGCGGACGGCGTAGACGTTGATGCCGACCGTGTCGGCGGCGCGCGGATGCTCGCCGCAGGCGCGGATCCGCAGGCCGATCGGCGTCTTGAACATGACGACGTACGAGACGACGACGAGCGCGAAGCCGGCCCACACCATCAGGTTGAGGTCGCCGATCGCCGGGCCGAGGAAGCGCGCGTTCGCGATCCCCGGGATGCGCACGTCCGGGATCGTCGAGACGCCCGAGCGGACGTACTGGCCGTGGTAGAGCTGGAAGAAGAAGTAGCCCGTGATCCCGAGCGCGAGGAAGTTGACGGCCGTCCCGCCGACGATCTGGTCGGCGCGCAGATGGATCGCGAAGTACGCGTAGACGAGCGCGAGGATGCCGCCGCTGGCCATGCCGACGAGGAGGCCGACGACCCAGGAGCCGCCCTTGTCGGCGCCGTAGACGCCCCAGAACGCGCCCATCAGCATCATCCCCTCGAGGCCGATGTTCACGACGCCGCTGCGCTCCGAGAACATCCCGGCGATCGCGCCGAACACGAGCGGCGTCGCGAACGCGAACGTCTGCCCGATCAGGTCGGCGTTGAAGACGGCGTTGAGGTTGTCGATCCCGGAGCGCGTGGCGAGGATGCCGAGGCCGATGCCGAGGATGCCCGCCGACGACGGCGCCGTACCCGAGCCGCCGCCGGCCGCGGGCCGCCGTCCAGATGCCGAGGACCGCGGCGACGACGCCGACGACGACCGGCCACGTGATCGTGCGCGTCTGCACCGGCGGGATGGCGAGCAACGCGGCGAGCACGCCGAGCACGAGGCCGGCGTAGCCGCTCGTCGCCGGATTGCGGAGACGGGCGCTCACGGGATTGTCGAGACGGCTCGTCCACGTGCTCATGCCGACGCCCCCGCGGGTTTCGCCTTCGGGCGGAGCTTCCGGCGCGAGTTCCAGATGTAGAGGATCAGGATGTCCGCGCCGACGAACAGCACGATCAGGCCCTGGATCATGTACGTGAGGTTGCCGGCGAGCTGGGGATCGATGACGCCGGAGCTCAGCCCGTGCGTCGTGCCGAAGAGGAGCGCCCCGAAGAGGAGCGCGCCGAGGCCGGTCCCGATCGCGGTGTTGCGGCCGAGCAGGGCGACGGCGATGCCGAGGAAGCCGACGGAGTTGGCCGGGATGTCGCTCTGGCCGAAGTGGTAGAGGTAGCCGAGCATGTCGAGCGCGCCCGCCAGCCCGGCGAAGGCGCCCGAGATCGCCATCGCCCGCACGAGGTTCTTGCCGACGCTGATGCCGCCGTACGCGGCCGCCTCGGGGTTGAAGCCGACCGCGCGCACCTCGTACCCGAGCGTCGTCCGGTTGAGGATGAGCCAGAAGACGACGAGCGCGGCGAGCGCGACGAAGAAGCCGACGTGGAGGCCCTGGAGCTCCTGCTCGCCCCAGAAGACGGGGAGCTTCGCCGAGTCGGCGACGTCGTTGGAGATCGGCACCGTCGGCGTGAGCGCGTTCTGGAGCGGCCCGCCGTCGCCGAACAGCCACTCGCCGAGCCAGATCGCGATCCAGTTGAGCATGATCGTCGAGATCACCTCGTGGGCCCCGACGGTCGCCTTGAGGAAGCCGGCGATCCCCGCCCAGAGCGCGCCGGCGAGCGTCGCGGCGCCGATCGCGAGCAGGATGTGCAGGCACGGGATTCATCCCGGCGAGGTCGTAGCCGACCCAGTTCGCGACGTAGAGCCCGATGAAGTACTGGCCCTGGCCGCCGATGTTGAACATGCCGCAGCGGAACGCGAAGGCGACCGCGAGCCCGCAGAGGATCAGCGTCGTCGTCTGGAGGAGCGTCTGCGAGAGGTTGTAGGCGGACGTGTCCGCCACGTTCGTCGTCGGGTGGAAGACCCAGTTCAGCCCGGCGCCGTTGAAGATGTCGCGGTAGGCGAGCAGCGGGTTGTGGCCGGTCGCGAGCACGACGAGCCCGCCGAGCAGGAACGCGATGAAGCGCGGTGAGCACCGGCACGACCATCCCGCCGGCCCGCTGCCTGAGCGCGAACCTGGCCGCCGTCGATCCGGTCGCCGCCGCCTCCTCGGGGGTCTCGGGCGGCGACGTTCGCGATCCTCGGTCACGCGGCCGTCCGCTCCCCGCCGAGCATCTCGAGCCCGATCTGCTCCTCCGAGACCTCGCCGGTGTGCTCGCCGACGATCTCGCCCTCGTAGAGGACGAGGATCCGGTCGGAGAGCGAGAGGATCTCGTCGAGCTCGAGCGACACGAGCAGGATCGCCCGGCCCTCGTCCCGCTCCGTGACGATCCGTCGGTGCAGGTACTCGATCGCGCCGACGTCGAGCCCGCGCGTGGGCTGGGCGGCGACGAGCACCTTCGGGTCGCGGGCGATCTCGCGCGCGACGACGACCTTCTGCTGGTTGCCGCCGGAGAGCCCGCCGGCGCGCGTCGAGCGGCCCGCCGCCGCGCACGTCGAACTCGCGGATCAGCCGGCCCGCCCGCTCGACGAGGCGCGCCGGAAAGAGCCAGCCGAAGCGCGCGGCGGGCGGCTTCGCGTAGTCGTGGAGCGCGATGTTCTCGGCGATCGAGAACTCGAGCACGAGGCCGCGGCGCTGCCGGTCCTCGGGGATGTGGCCGACGCCGGCGTCGAGCATCTCGCGGGCCGACGCGCTCGTGGAGCGTCCGCCCGGCGACGACGACCGACCCGCCCGCGCTCTTGCGCAGACCCGTGATGCGCGTCGATGAGCTCGGTCTGGCCGTTGCCGTCGACGCCGGCGATGCCGACGATCTCGCCGGCGCGCACCTCGAACGAGACGCCGCGCACCTTCTCGATCCCGCGGTCGTCGACGACGCGCAGGTCCTCGACGGCGAGCAGCACGTCGCCCGGGCTCGCGGGCCCCTTCTCGACCTGCAGCAGCACCTCGCGGCCGACCATCGCCCGCGCGAGCGACGCCTCGGTCGCGCCCTCGCGCGGCACCGTCTCGACCTTGCGTCCCCGGCGCAGCACGGTGATCCGGTCGGCGATCTCGAGCACCTCGTTCAGCTTGTGGCTGATGAAGATGATCGACTTCCCGTCGGCCGTGAGGCTCCGGATGATCCCGAACAGCTCCTGCGCCTCCTGCGGCGTGAGCACGGCGGTCGGCTCGTCGAGGATGAGGATGCCGGCGCCCCGGTAGAGCGCCTTGAGGATCTCGACGCGCTGCTGCTGGCCGACGGTGATCTCGCTCGACGAGCGCGGCCGGATCGACCGCGAGCCCGAACTGCTCGGAGAGCTCGCGCACGCGCCGCTCGGCCGCAGCGCTCGTCGAGCAGGAGCCGGTTGCGGGGCTCCATGCCGAGCACGATGTTCTCGGCGACGGTCATCACGGGGATGAGCATGAAGTGCTGGTGCACCATCCCGACCCCGGCCTGGATCGCGTCGCGGGCCGAGTCGAACGTCACGGCGCGGCCGTTCACGCGGATCTCGCCCCGCATCGGCCCGGTAGAGGCCGTAGAGGATGTTCATGAGCGTCGACTTGCCGGCGCCGTTCTCGCCCAGGAGCGCGTGCACCTCGCCGCGCCGGACGTCGAGATCGACGTCGTCGTTGGCGACGGTGCCGGGAAACTCCTTGCGAATGCCGCGCATCTCGAGGACGAGCTCCTCGGTCATCAGCGCGATCCTCACTTCGGGGACGGAAGGGGCGGGCACGGGGCCCGCCCCCTCACGCTGCGCGTCGCGCATCTACTGGATGGCGGTCGGCACCTTGAGCTTGCCGCTGATGATGTTCGCCTTGTAGGTGTTCATCAGCGTGATCCACGCCTGGGGCACGACGGGATTGATCTTGCCGACGCCCATGCCCTGGTTCTTCAGGTCGAACACGAGGTCCGTGCCGCCCTTGAACTTGCCGGACTTCGCCTGTGCGATCGCGTCGTAGACGCCGGTGTCGACCCGCTTCACGCCGCTCGTGAGCACGCGCTTGGCGTCGTTGTACTGGTCGACGTCGACGCCGATGCCCCAGAGGTTGGCCGCGTCGGCCGCCTTCAGCGTGCCGAGGCCGCAGCCGCCGGCGACCTGGAAGAGCACCTTGGCGCCCTGGGCGATCTCGTTCTGGGCGACCGTCTGGCACTTGTCGGTCGCGACGAAGTCGTTCGAGTACCGGATGAGCACCTTCATGCCCGGTGCGACCTTCTGGACGCAGTACTTGTAGCCCGCGATCCAGATGTCCACCGGCGGGATCTTGATCCCGCCGACGGCGCCGACCGTGTTACCGCCCATCTTCTGCGCCATCTTCGCGGCGAGGACGCCGACGAGGCACCCCGACTCGTTCGCCATGTACGTCAGGCCCTCGACGTTCTTCTGGTACGCCGGCAGGACTTGCCGTTCTTGTCGGCGAACGGCGACGTGTGCACCGTGTAGTCCGTGATCGCGAAGTCGACTTCGGGAACTTCTTCGCGTACGTCGCCTCGGTGTTCGCGAGCAGGAAGCCTGCGGCGATCACGAGCTTGGCGCCCTTGCGGATCGCGCGAGTTGAAGTTCGGCGCGTAGTCGCTCGCCGCGTTCGACTGCAGCGCCAGCCCCGTGATCCCGAGCTTCGACTTCGCGTCGTTCAGGCCCTTGAGCTGGTTCTGGTTGAAGCCCTTGTCCGTGAACTTGCCGATGTCGCTGACGAGCGCGGCTGTGAACGACGCGGTCTTGGGGGCGGACGCGGTCGTGGTGGCGGCCGTCGTCGTACCGCCGGATCCGCCGCATGCCGCCGCAACCGTCGCCACAAGGGCCGCCAGCTCCCGAGTGCTACCAAGCGTGAAACCTTCACTTGCCCTCCCTCAGTCAGAGAACGTTCGAAACGCTACCGCAGCGATCCTAGCTCGGTTGCGGGTGACGAGTGAAGGTGGTCGAGCCGGGTTGAATTGTGCGGGGAATTCGCGATGCCGTGCGCGTCGGGCGTGGCAACGCGCGGACGGTCTCCGGGTCGAGCGACGAGTGCCGCGCGCTCAGGCGGGCTGCGCCCGCAGGCGCGCCTCGAGCTCGCCGCGGGTCGGCAGGCCGGGGACGACACCCTCGTGCTCGACCATGTGCGCGCCGGCGGCGCAGCCCCAGCGGACGGCCTCGAGGTCGGGGCGGCCCTCGGCGAGCGCGACCGCGAAGGCGGCCGTGAACGCGTCGCCGGCGCCCGTCGTGTCGACCGGCGTGCGCCGGGAAGGCCGGGACGAGCGTCTCGCCGAGCCGTGCGCCCTGCTCGCCGAGCGTGAGGACGAGCGTGCCCTCGGCGCCGGCGACCGCGGGCGCCTCGGTCTCGTTCGGGGTCAGGTAGTCGACGGCGGGCGCGATCGGCTCGGGCGGCGCGGGCGCCGGGTTGAGGATCGTGCGCACGCCGGCGCCGCGGGCGACCTCGAGCGCGTAGAGGGCGGTGTCGACCGGGATCTCGAGCTGGACGACGCAGACGTCGGCCGCGGCGATCCGGCCGGCGAACGCGTCCACGTGGGCGCGCGTGAGGTACGCGAGCGCGCCGGGGACGACGACGATCCGGTTCTGCCCCGACGGCTCGACGAGGATCGGCGCCGCCATCGTCGCCGCGGGGGCGGTCACCGACCTCGGCGCGGACGCCGGACGCCTGCCAGAGCGCGATGCGCCTCGTGGCCGAAGACGTCGTCGCCGATCGCCGTGAGGAAGTCCACCTCGCGCGCCGAGCCGGGCGGCGCCGACGGCCTGGTTCGAGCCCTTGCCGCCGTGGTCGGTGCGGAACGCGCGGCCGATGACCGTCTCCCCCGCCTCCGGCACGCGGTCGAGCTGCACGGTCAGGCCGACCCCGTAGCTGCCGACGATCGCGACCCGGGCCACGCGGACTGTCCGGGCCTACTCGGCGGCGGCGTACGTGTGGTACTGCGACTCGTCGACGAGCACGCGGCGCGGCTTCGAGCCCTCGTAGCCGGAGATGATCCCGCGCCGCTCGAGCATGTCGATCAGGCGGCCCGCGCGCGTGTAGCCGACGCGGAGGCGCCGCTGGATGCAGCGAGACCGACGCGGTCTGCGTCGTGACGACGATCTCGATCGCCTTGTCGAGCAGCGGGTCGTCGTCGGGGTCGAACTCGCCGTGCTCGTCGCCGCCGCTCGTCGGAGGCGAACACCTCGGGCAGCTCGAGGTAGCCCTCGTCGAGCTCCTGCTCGCGCTGGCGCGTCTGCTCGACGACGAGCGCGATCTCCTCCTCCGACACGTACGCGCCCTGCACGCGCTGGACGCGCGACGTGCCGAGCGGCTTGAAGAGCATGTCGCCCTGGCCGAGCAGCGACTCGGCGCCGCCGTGGTCGAGGATCACGCGCGAGTCGGTCTGCGACGAGACGGCGAACGCGATCCGCGACGGGACGTTCGCCTTGATCATCCCGGTGATCACGTCGACCGACGGCCGCTGCGTCGCGAGCACGAGGTGGATGCCGACGGCGCGCGACTTCTGCGCGAGCCGGATCACCGCGTCCTCGACCGCCTGCGGCGCGATCATCATCAGGTCGGCGAGCTCGTCGATCACGACGAGCAGGTACGGCATCGTCGCCTCGCCGCGCTGCCGGAAGGCCCGGTTCGCCTCGTTGAGGTTGCGCGCGCGGACGGTCGCGAGCCGCTCGTAGCGGCGCTCCATCTCGGCGACGCAGTTGGCGAGCACGGCGCTCGCCTCCTTCGGGCTCGACACGACCGGCGTCAGCAGGTGCGGGACCGACTCGTAGTGGTTCAGCTCGATCCGCTTCGGGTCGATGAGGATCATCCGCGCCTCGTCCGGCGTCGCGCGCAGCAGCACCGAGGTGAGGATCGTGTTGATGCAGCCCGACTTGCCCGAGCCGGTGGTGCCGGCGATCAGCAGGTGCGGCATCCGCGAGAGGTCGGTCCAGACGGCGGCGCCGGAGATGTCCTTGCCGAGCCAGACGGCGAGCGGGCTCGCGGTCTGCGGCAGCGTCGTCGTAGATGTCGCCGAGCGTGACGAGGTTCGGCGTGAGGTTCGGCAGCTCGACGCCGACCGCCTGCTTGCCCGGGATCGGCGCGAGGATGCGGATCTCGGTCGTCGCGAGCGCGTACGAGAGGTCGTCCTTGAGTGCGGCGACCTTCGCCACCTTCGTGCCGGGCGCGAGCTGGAGCTCGTAGCGCGTGACGCGCGGGCCGGAGATCTGGCCGATCACGTTCGCCTCGACGCCGAAGTGCGCGAGCGTCTGCACGAGCAGGTCGGCGACGCGCGCCGAGGTCTCCTCCGAGGAGCCGGCGACCTCCGGCGAGATGTGGAGGACGGCCGGGTCGGGGAGCTTGTACTCCGAGTGCTCGCTCGTGACGTCGTCGAAGAGCGTCGGCTGCTCCGTCGACGAGCGGCTGCTGCGACGCGAAGCCTTCGGCGTGCCCGAGCGGAGAGGGCGCGAGCTGCGCGGGCGCCGGGACGGCGTGCGGCGGGTCGTCGCCGACGACGTCCGGGTAGGCCTCCTCGCCGTTCACCGGCATCGGCGCGCGGGCGGCGCGGGTCGCGCGCGCAGGCAGCGGCGCGGCGGGCTCCGGCCACGGCTCGCGGGCCGTCTCGCGCTCGGCGCGGCGGCTGCGCGCGTGCGCGGCGGCGAGGCGGACGGTGTGGCCCGAGCGGCGCAGGATCGCCCCGAGCGACGCGCCGGAGAGGAGCAGGGAGCCGACGAGCAGGAGCAGGATGCCGAGGATCGTCGAGCCGGTCGCCCCGATCGCGACGCCGACCGCTCCGCCGAGCAGCGAGCCGAGGTAGCCGCCCTGGTCGCGGCCGAGCGCGATCATCAGACCGGCGGCGAGCACGACGAGGCCCGTCCGGAACGGACGCACGTCGACGAGCGCGCTCTTGGCCACCATCAGCAGCCCGAGCGCGACGAGCGCCACCGGCATCCCGTACGAGGCGCCGCCGATCACCGAATGGAGCCCGTCGACGAGCGCGCGGCCCACGTAGCCGCCGTTCCAGCCGGCGTAGAGGATGCTCGCCGAGGAACGCGCCCAGCGCGACGCACCCGAGCCCCCAGAGCTCGGGATGCTGGCGGCTGCGCGGCTTCTGGGTCTTCCGCTTGGTCTTCTTGACCCGGCTCGGGACCCTCGGGCGCAGCTTCGTCTTCCGCCTACGGCGCGGCATGCGGCCCTCTTTCGCCCGGGCCGGGTGCGTTCCTCCTACGCGGGGCACGACCTCGGCGCACGAGCATCCCGTAGTACGTCGGCGCCGCGTAGGCGAGCAGCTCGGCCCGCGCGTCCTCCCCGACCGCGCCCTGGAGGACGAGCAGCTGCCAGAGCGAGTCCGCCTTCGCGGCCGTCGACGCCGCGGCCGAGGGGCGTGAAGTCGAGCCGGCTGCCGAGCGCGAGGATCTCCTGGACCGCGCGTCGTAGACGGCCGCGGCCGGTGTCGAAGCCGTACGGCCCGGCCGGAGTCATGGGCGTGCCCGTGGTCGGCGCTCGCGACGAGCGCCGACTGCGGCGTGCCGGCGCTCGCGCGTGCGATCGCTGCGCCTGCTCGGACGTGGTCTTCGATGCGGCATGTCGCGGGCGGGAGCTGACGACGACGATTCGCCGGCGCGCAGGTACGCGAGCGGGATCTCGGTTCCCCAGTCGATCGGCATCTCGCGCCTCGGCCGGGTCGTTTCCGCCGTACGAGACGCCGAGCGCCGGGATCCCGTCCTCGCGCAGCGCGCGAGGATCGCGGCCGCGAGCTCGCGGTCGGTCTCCGAGCTCGCCCCACGCGTCCGGCGCCGCACGACGGCGAAATGGCCCTCGACGTGGACGTTGTGCGGCGTCACGACGACGGCGCTCTCGGGCGTCGACCGCGGTCGAAGCGGCGCCCGAGCTCGGCCATCGCCTCTCGGAGCACCGGCGTCTCGTCGATCTCGCCGTGGGGCGCGATCGCCGCGAACGCGATCACGGCAGCGCGGCGATCCGGTCGCAGAGCAGGTCGAGGAACCGGGTCGCGTCGACGTCGATCCCCACGTGCGCGTTCGCGGGCCGTCCGGTGACGCCCCAGCGGTCGACGACCGTGCGCCCGTCGCAGAACTGCGACTCGGTCTCGATCGAGACGTTGCAGTGGAGCGTCGTCAGGAGCGTCGGGTCGATCACGTGCGCGACCGCCATCGCGTCGTGGATCGGCGAGCCCTCGAACCCGTAGCGCTCGAGGTGGAAGCGCAGGAAGAAGTCGGCGAGCTCGCCGACGAAGCGGCCGGCGGTGCCGGCGCCGCGGACGCGGTCGGCGTGCTCGCGGGTGAAGAGCGCCATGTGCGTCACGTCGAGGCCGACCATCGTCACCGGGATGCCGCTGCCGAAGACCGCGGCGGCCGCCTCCGGGTCGACGAGCGCGTTGAACTCGGCGGCGGGGGTCGTGTTGCCCTCGCCGATCGCGCCGCCCATCCAGACGATCCGGTCGAGCCGGTCGCGCACGTCGGGGTGGCGCTCGAGCAGCAGCGCGACGTTCGTGAGCGGCCCGGTCGGGACGAGCACGACGCCGGGCTCGATCAGCTCGGCGAGGAAGTCGGCCGCCTCGGCGGCGACCGGCCGCGTCGTCGGCTCCGGCAGGTCGGGCCCGTCGAGACCGGATTCGCCGTGCACGTGGGCGGCCGTGCGCAGCTCGCGGCGGAGCGGCGCGGCGGCGCCGGCGGCGACCGGGATCTCCGTGCGGCCGGTCAGCTCGAGCACCTTGAGCGCGTTGCGGGTCGTCTTGTCGAGGGTCTGGTTGCCCGCCGACGGTCGTGATCCCGCGCAGCTCGACCTCGGGCGAGGCGAGCGCGAGCAGGATCGCGATCGCGTCGTCGTGGCCCGGATCGCAGTCGATGACGATCGGAGTGCTCACAGGAGCGCGTCCACCTCCTCGGCGGTCGGCAGGGACGGCTGGGCGCCGAAGCGCGAGGCGGCGAGCGCGCCGGCGGCGCAGGCGCGGCGGAGCGCCTCCTCGCGCGGACGGCCCTCGAGCAGCGAGACGACGAGACAGGCGGTGAACGCGTCGCCGGCGGCGGTGCCGTCCACCGCCTCGACGGGCGGCGGCTCGGCGCGCGCGACCTCCTCCCCGTCCTCGAGCAGGACGGCGCCCTCGGCGCCGAGCGTCAGGCAGACGAGCCCGCCCCGTCCGCGGCAGCGCCTCGAGCTCGTAGCGGTTGACGATCGTGAGGTCGGCGGCGGGTGCCGCGCCGCGGGCGGGCGCCGCGTTGAGGAAGAAGCGGCCGCGGGCGAGCTCGGCCGTGCGCTCGACGACGGCGAGCGGGATCTCGAGCTGGCAGAGGACGCCGCCGTCGGCCGGGAGCGCGACGTCGTCCGGGGCGAGCGTGGCGTTCGCGCCCGGCGCGACGACGATCTCGTTCTCGCCCGCCGCGTCGACGGTGATCAGCGCCACGCCGGTCGGCGCGTCGACGGCCTCCACCCCGGCGAGCCCGACGCCGGCCTCGCGCAGACCTGCGAGTGCCTCGGCGGCGAACGCGTCGCGGCCGACGCGGCCGATCATCGTCACCTCGGCGCCGAGACGGGCGGCGGCGACGGCCTGGTTCGCGCCCTTCCCGCCCGGAACGCGCGTGAACGTCGCCCCGGTCACCGTCTCGCCCGGTCGCGGCAGACGCTCCGTCTGGGCGACGAGGTCGAGGTTGATCGAGCCGACGACGGTGAGGCGCGCGGTCACTGACGCGAGCCTACCCCCGCGCCGTGACGAAGACGCCACGGTCCCGTTGCGGTGCTTCGGCATGCCGAAGCACCGATCCGTCGACCCTGCAACCGCGGCCGGAAGCGGATTCGGGATCGTCCTGGCAGCCGGTTTTCCACAGGGCACTCTCACCCGCGTCCTTCGGCATGCCGAAGCACCGTCAAGGAGATGTCACGGCATCGTGTCGGCCGGCCCGGGCGGCGGGGCTCAGGAGACGGCGAGCGTGCGCAGGTCGTCGAGCGCGCGGCCGAGCAGGTTGTCGCGCAGGTCGAAGAGGCCCGCCCACAGGGAGGCGCGGGTCGGTGCCGCCTCGATCTGCGGCGGCCGCGGTCAGCCCCTCGAGTGCGCGGACGAGCACCGCGAGCTCGAGGTAGGCCTGCGCGACGCGCTCCGGCGGCACGCAGACGCCCGCGCGCGTGAGGACGGGCTCCCAGTCGCGGAGCTCGGCGGCGCCGGGGCCGCCGTACCAGGAGCGGCCCTCCATCACCTCCGCCTCCAGCTCGAGCAGGTAGCGCTTGAGTGGCTCCTCGAGCCCGGTCAGCGCCGTCTCGATCCGGTCGGCGGCGCGCCGCAGCGCGGCCTGGCGTCCGCCCGCCGTCGGCGGCGTCGCATCGCCGCGCGCCCAGCGCTCGAGCAGCCGGCAGAACGCGAGCGCGGAGATCTCGCAGGCGCGCAGCTGCCCGACGAGGCGCAGCCCGGTCCGCGGATCGGCCGCGTACTCCTCGATCACGTCCGTCCAGGTCGGCGTCGGCATGAGTTGCGACATCGGCTAGAGCGTAGCCCCGTGGCTGCGCCCGACCGCGCTCGGGCGCAGCCCACTCCGCGTTGCTTCCGCGCAACCGTCGCGCGTCGGACGCCGTTCCCGAGCAGAAAAGCACAGCGGCGACCTGCGCCGCCGAGCGGTGACACGTCGCCGAAGCGGTGCGAGGACAGAGCGAGCCCAGCTCGCTCAGACCTCGCACGATCACCGGCAGGATCATCGGCCGCCGGTGCGTGCGGTTGTAGACGATGCCGCCGAGCGCTTCGTGGAGGTGCTCCTGGAGGAGCTTGATCTCGGTCACGTCGCCGCCGAGGAGCTCGTCGAGGACGCGCCGCGCCTCGGCGCGGAGCTCGTCGAGCAGCGGCTCGGCGCCGTCGCCGAAGCCGCGGGCGATCAGCTCGGGCGACGCCGTCAGGCCGCCGCCGTTCTGGGAGGCGAGCGTCGCGACGACGATCAGGACGCCGTCCTCGGCGAGCTTGCGCCGGTCGCGGAGCGCGACGTCGTGCACGTCGCCGACGCCGAGGCCGTCGACGAACACGATGCCGGCGTCCACCTTGTCGACGATTCGGGGCCCCGTCTCGGAGTCGAGCTCGACGACGCTGCCGTTCTCGGCGAGGATGATCTTGTCGTCGGGGACGCCGCCCTCGCGCGCGAGCTGCGCGTGCGCGGCGAGCATCCGGAACTCGCCGTGCATCGGCATCACGGCCTTCGGGCGGACGAGTCCGAGGATCGTGCGCAGCTCCTCCGAGCAGCCGTGGCCGGAGACGTGGACGGGGGCGTTGTCCTCGTGCAGCACCTCGGCGCCCGACTTCGCGAGCCGGTTGATCGCGTCGTGGACGCGGAGCTCGTTCCCCGGGATCGGCTTCGCGGAGATGATCACCGTGTCGCCGCGCTCGATGCGCACGGACGGATGGTCGTTGTAGGCGATCCGGGTCATCGCGGACATCGGCTCGCCCTGGCTGCCGGTGCAGAGGATCAGCTGCTGCTCCGGCGGCAGCTCGGAGAGCTCGTGCGGCCGCATGATCAGCTCGTCCGGAACGTCCATGTAGCCGAGGCTCCGGGCGATGTTCGCGTTCTTGCGCATCGAGCGGCCGACGAAGGCGACCTTGCGTCCGCACTCGGCGGCGACGTCGGCGGCCTGCTGCATCCGGTGGACGTTCGACGCGAACGAGGTGACGAGGATGCGGCCCGGTGCGGTGCGGGATCAGCTGCCGGAACGCCTCGCCGACGACGCGCTCCGACTGGGTGAAGCCGGGCCGCTCCGCGTTCGTCGAGTCGCCGAGCAGGAGGTCGACGCCGCGGTTGCCGACCGCGGCGAGCTTGCCGACGTCGGTGCGCTGGCCGTCGACCGGGGTGTGGTCGAGCTTGTAGTCGCCCGTGTGGACGCAGAGCCCGCCGGGCGTCTCGAGGACGACCGCGGCCGCGTCGGGGATCGAGTGCGCCATCCGGACGAGCTCGATCCGGAACGGGCCGAGCTGCACCGGGTCGTCGTCGGGCGCCATCTCGCGCAGCTCCGTCTCGCGCAGCAGGCCGTGCTCGTCGAGCTTCGACTTGACGAGCCCGAGCGTGAGCCGGGTCGCGATCACGACCGGGACGCGCACCTCGCGCATCAGGTACGGGAGGCCGCCGACGTGGTCCTCGTGGCCGTGCGTGAGCACGACGCCGCGGATCATCGACTCGCGCTCGCGCAGGTACGAGATGTCGGGCAGGACGAGGTCGACGCCGAGATGCTCGTCGCGCGGGAACGCGAGACCGGCGTCGACGACGACGATCGAGCCGTCGGCCTCGTAGACGGTCATGTTCTTGCCGACCTCGCCGAGGCCGCCGAGCGGGATGATCCTGCAGATGCCCATCGGGGGCAGTGTAGTGGCGACCTACGCGCGGGCCGCCGAGAGCAGCCCGGAGCGCTCGAGGCAGCCCCGCACCTGCTCCAGCTCGGCCGCGGTCGGCTCCACCATCGGCAGCCGGTAGCCGCCGACCCCGTGGCCGAGGAGGTTGAGCGCGGCCTTGACCGGGATCGGGTTCGTCTGGATCTTCAGGAGGTCGTACGCCGGGGCGAGCTCGCGCATCGCAGCGTCCGCGCAGCCTCGACGTCGCCGTCGCGGTAGCGGCGGATCATCTCCTTGATCTGCGGCCCCCAGACGTGGGACGGCGACCGAGATGACGCCGACGCCGCCGAGCTCGAGGAACGCGAACGTGATCGGGTCGTCGCCGGAGTAGAGGTCGAGCCGCGTCTCCTGGGCGATGAAGCGGGCCTCGTCGAGGTCGTCGTAGGCCTGCTTGACCGCGGTGACGTTCGGGATCTCGGCGAGCCGCGCGATCGTCTGCGGCTCGATGTTCACGATCACGCGGGCCGGGATGTTGTAGACGACGACCGGCTTGTCGGTCGCCGCGGCGATCTCCTCGAAGTGGCGGACGATCGCCCGCTGCGGCGGCTTGTTGTAGTACGGCGTGACGACGAGGATGCCGTGGACGCCGAGCGCGTGCGCCTGCTCGGTCAGGTGGACGGAGTGCCCGGTCGAGTACGTGCCGGTGCCGGCGACGATCGTCGCGCGGTCGCCGACGGTGTCGAGCGCGGCGGCGAAGAGCTCGAGCTTCTCCTCGTCGGAGAGCGTCGGCGACTCGCCGGTCGTGCCGCAGACGACGAGCCCGTCGGAGCCGTTGTCGACGAGGAACGTCGCGAGCTCGCGGAACGCGTCCAGGTCGACCGACCCGTCCGCCCGGAACGGCGTCACGATCGCGGTCAGGACCTCGCCGAGCACTGCCGTCCGATTCTACGGCCGGAGGGTCGCTCCTGTCAGCGCGCGGCCGCCAGCGCGTCCTCGAGCTCGCGCAGGGCGAAGAAGATGCCCTCCGAGAACGTCGGGTACGGCTGGATCGTGTCGAGCAGCACGTCGAGCGGCGTCGCCGCCCGGATCGCGAGCGTCAGCTGGCCGAGCCATTCGGCGGCTTGCGGGCCGACGGTGACGGCCCCGACGAGCACGCGTTGCGCCGGATCGGCGAAGAGGCGCACGAAGCCGTCGCGGGCCGGCTTCTCGTAGGTCGAGAGCCGCGGCACCGAGCCGAGCTCGAGTCGTGCGGAGACGAGGTCGTCGCCGTCGGTCCGCCCCACCGTCCCGACCTCCGGGTCGGTGAAGATGCCGGCCGGGATCGCCCGGTAGTCGGCCTTGACGTCGCGGCCGCACATGGCCGCGGCGGCGACGCGCGCCTGGTACTTGCCGACGTGCGTGAAGAGGGCGACGCCGGTGACGTCGCCGATCGCCCAGACGCCGTCGGCGGCCTGGAGCCGCTCGTCGACCTCCACCCCGCGCCGGCCGATCGTGACGCCGAGCTGCTCGAGGCCGAGCCCGGCGGCGTTCGGCGTCCGCCCCGTCGCGACGAGCAGCCGCTCCGCCTCGATCGACGGAGCCGTCGGAGAGGTGCAGGACGAAGCCGGCCTCGACGCGCTCGACGCCGGCGCCGGTGCGCACGTCGATTCCCTCGCCCCGGAAGGTCTCCGTCAGCAGGTCGCCGGCGTCCGCGTGGACGCGTCCGAGCAGCCGCTCGCCCCGCTCGATCACGGTCACCCGCGACCCGAGCCGGGCGAAGAACTGCGCGAGCTCCGAGCCGACCGGCCCGCCGCCCATGACGGCGAGCGTCGCGGGAATCTCGTGCGTCGAGGTCGCCTCGCGGTTCGTCCAGAACTCGAGGCCGGCGAGCCCCTCGACCGGCGGCACGAGCGGCTCCGAGCCGGTGGCGACGACGAGCCGGTCGTACGGGATCTCCTCCCCGTCCACCGCCACGACGCCCGGCCGGGCGACGTGTGCGTCGCCGCGGACGAGCCGGGCGCGCCGGCTCTCGAGCCAGGGCAGCTGGCCGGAGTCGTCCCAGTCGCTCGTCATCCAGTCGCGCCATTCCCAGACGCCGTCGGCCTGCGGGCGCTCCGGGGCGAGCCCGGGCGCGCGGTCGAGCGACGAGGAGAGCTCCGCGGCGCGGAGCATCGTCTTCGTCGGCATGCACGCGTAGTACGAGCACTCGCCGCCGACGAGCCGGCGCTCGACGAGGACGATCTCGGCCTCGGGGTCGTGGCGGCGCAGCGCGCCGACGAAGTGCTCGCCCGTCGAGCCGCCGCCGAGGACGACGACCTTCATTCCGCTCCGTCCTGCATTCCGACGAACTATTCCCGATCTCGCGCCGGTGCGGCAGGTCGCCTGCCCTCGGCGTTCGCCGGGAAGCCGTCACCTCCCCGTGACGGTGCTTCGGCATGCCGAAGCACCGGGGTTGTGGAAAACGCGCGCAGCCCGCTTGCGGAGGCGCTTCGTACGGTGCGCCGCGGGCGTGCGCCCCCGTGACGCGGGAGTCACGGCACCGTGACGGCCGTCGCGCGGCGGCGCCCCTAGAGGATCGCGTCGAGGCCGACCGTGAGGCCCGCCGGCAGCTCGGCCAGCTTCTCGAGCGCGAGCAGGACGCCGTACGCGAACGACTCGCGGCCGGTCGTGTCGTGGCGGATCGTCAGCAGCTGGCCCTCGCCGCCGAAGATCACCTCCTGGTGCGCGACGAGCCCGGGCAGGCGCACCGAGTGGATCTGCACGTCGCCGCCGATCAGCGTCGGCGGTCGCCTTCGCGGTGCCCGAGGGAGCGTCCTTCTTCGCCTCGTTGTGCAGCTCGACGATCTCGGCGCGCGGCAGGTAGGCGGCCGCCTCGCGCGCGAAGCGCATCATCAGCACCGCGCCGATCGAGAAGTTCGGCGCCACGAACAGGCGCAGCCCCCGCTCCGCGGCGAGCGCGCCGAGCGGCACGGGATCCCAGCCGGTCGTGCCGACGACGCAGGAGACGCCCTGCTCGAGCGCGGCGCGCACGTTCCGCGGCGCGGCGTCGGGCGTCGTGAAGTCCACCGCGGCGTCGAGGCCGCGCACGTCCGGCTCGTCCCCGAGCTCGATCCCGCGCACCTCGTGGCCGGCCGCCTCGAGCACCGGCACGAGCGCGAGCCCGACCTTCCCTTCCGCGCCGAACACGGCGAGCTTCATGCGGCGGCCTCCGCGACGAGCGCCGGATTCGCCTGCTCGACCGCGCGGCGGAAGCGATCCTCGTTCGGCCCGACGCCGGAGACGGCGATGCGCTCGGGCGCGAGGAGCACGCGCGCCAGCTCGGCGACGGCCTCCTCGTCGACCGCGTCGATCTCGGCGATGATCCGGTCGAACGTGAGGAGCTCGGTGTCGCCGATCAGCGACTTGCCGAGCCGGCTCATCCGGTTCGACGTCGACTCCATCGAGAGCGTGATGCGGCCCTTGAGGTTCTCCTGCGCGCGCTCGAGCTCGCCCGGGCGCAGCCGGCCCGCCGCGATCTCGCGCGATCTGCTCGACCGCGATCTCGACGCACGCGTCGAGGTTCTCCTCGCGCGTGCCCGACGTAGACGCCGATCAGGCCGGTGTCGGTGTACTGGGACGCGAAGCTGTAGACGGAGTACGCCATGCCGCGCTTCTCGCGGATCTCCTGGAAGAGGCGCGACGACGCGGAGCCGCCGAGGATCCCGTCCAGGAGCGAGGCGGCGAAGCGGCGCCGGTCGGAGCGCGAGATGCCGGTGGCGCCGAGGCAGAGGTGGTACTGCTCGGTGTCCTTGCGCTGGAAGCGGAGACCCGGCGCGGGCGCCTCGCCGAGCGGCCGGCGGACGCGCGGCGTCGCGGGCCGGCGACACCTCGCTGCGCCGCTCGCAGCGTGCGAGCATCGGCACGAGCTCCTCGTGGGCGATGTTGCCGGCCGCGGAGATGACGACGTTGCGCGCCCGTGTACATCGTGCGGTGGTACGCGGCGACCGCGCGGCGGCTGACGCTCGAGATCACCTCCTCGGTGCCGATCACCGGCCGTCCGAGCGCGTGGCCGCCGAAGACCGCCTCCGAGAAGAGGTCGTGGACGAGCTCCTGCGGCGTGTCCTCGTACATCGCGATCTCCTCGAGCACGACCTCGCGCTCCTGGTCGAGCTCGGCGAACGACGGCGCGAAGACCATGTCCGTCATCACCGAGAGCGCCGTCCTCGACGTGCCGGTCGGGCACGCGCGCGTAGACGACCGTGTGCTCGCGCGAGGTGGCCGCGTTCAGCTCGGCCCCCATCGCGTCGAACGTCTCGGCGATCTGCTGCGCGTCGTAGGAGCGGGAGCCCTTGAACAGCATGTGCTCGATGAAGTGCGAGACGCCGGCGCGGTCGGCGCCGCTCGTCGCGGGAGCCGGCGCCGATCCAGAAGCCGAGCGCGACGGAGCGGACGCTCGGCACCTTCTCCGAGATCACGCGCTCGCCCGAGTCGAGCTCCGAGAGGACGTACTTCTGCACGGACGCGATCGTACCGGGCTGTCCGCGTGGCGTGCCGGCGTGCGCTCAGGCGACGAACGACGAGGCCGGAGCCGTTCGCTTCGCCGCGTAGAGCGCCTCGTCGGCGAGCCGGAAGAGCGTCTGCGCGTCGGAGGCGTCGTCCGGGCAGGAGGCGCAGCCGAAGCTCGCGCGCACGCCGGCGAGACCGGCCGTCCTCTCCCAGGAGCAGCCGCTCGGTCACGCGGCTGACCACCTCGCGCGTGTCGCTCTCGGACGCCTCGGCCAGCAGCAGGGCGAACTCGTCGCCGCCGATCCGGAACGCGTCGTCGGGCCTGCGGAGCGAGCCCGAGAGGATCGAGCCGAAGAGCCGCAGCGCCTCGTCGCCCGCCTGGTGCCCGTAGCTGGTCGTTCAGGGCCTTGAAGCCGTCGAGGTCGCAGACGACGAGCCCGAACGAGCGGCCGTACCGTGCGGCGCGCGCCACCTCGCCGGTCGAGCCGCTCGACGAACGCGCGCCGGTTGAGGAGGCGCGTGAGCGGATCGTGGTCGGCGAGGAAGCGCAGCTCGTCGAGGTGCGCGGCCGACGCGATCGCAGCCGCCGCCTCGTTCGCGAAGATCCGCAGCGCCTGCAGGCGGTCGGCGGACGGGAGCAGCCTGTCCTCCGGCTCGTCGACCCAGATCACGCCGCGCGGCGGGCCGTCGCCCTCGCGCAGCGGGACGAGCAGCCAGTGCCGGTTCCACGCCCACGGGCCGCGGCCGTTGAGCCGCGAGTGGTACTTCGCCCGCTCGGGCGGCACGCGGCGGCGGGCCTCGTCGTTCGGGAGCAGGTAGCAGCCCTCGACCTCGTACTCGGGGTCGAGGAGCGGCTCGACGTCGGTCGACCGAGAGCGGCCCGGCGATGGCCGGATCGTCGAGTCGCCAGCCGACCGCGGCGTGCGGGACGAGCGTGCCGGTGACCGGGTCGACGAGCGCGACGCAGACGTTCTGGAAGCCGAGGGCGCGTGCGGATCCCGGCGCAGACGCGCGCGAGGATCGTGTCGGCCGAGTCCGTGCCCGAGAGCCCCGACGAGACGGAGAGCAGCGCTTCGAGCGCGCGCCGGTGGCGGGCGGACTCGGCGGTCTCGTAGGCCGCCTGGACGGCCAGGGCGGCATGGTCGCCGAGCGCGACGAGCACGTCGAGCTCGTCGTCGGTCGGGCGCTTGCCGCTCGCCGGCTCGTCCACCGAGACGATCCCGAGCAGGTGGCCGTCCGCGTGCCGCATCGGCACGAAGAGCGCCGTCCTCCGGATGCCACGCGTCGGGCGCGTCCGTGACCGGGCCGTCGGGGACGTAGCTCGTCCCGAGCGACGTCCCAGTCGACCGAGCCGGCGGGGACGACGTAGGCGCCGCTGCGCAGGAAGCGGTCGTCGAGGAGCACCTGCCAGTCGGCGACGGGCCGCACGCGCCCGAGCAGCGTCGTGCGCGCGGCGTCGCTGCCGTGGACGGTCGTGACGGCGAAGTCGTCCCAGGCGGGCCGGTAGAGGCTGATCGCGACGGTGCCGTACCCGAGCGACTCGGAGATCGTCCGCGCGACCGCGTCGAGGAGCTCCGGCAGCTCCTCCTCGGCACGCAGCAGCCGCGTGACCTCGAGGAGGCCGCGGAGCGGGGAAACCGATGCGAGAGTCGTCTGTGACACGGGCAGCCGAAGGTCGTTCGAGCCTTCATCGGCAGCAGGCGCCGCGGGAATGAGCGATTTGTCGCTTGCGCGCGGCCCGCGCGCGGGTCTGCCGGGCGACGTCCGTGCCGCCGAGGGACGCGGGTTGCGACGGTGGAGCAGTAGACGAGAGAGGCGGCGAGCGCGATCCCGCCGAGATCACGACGCCTCGGCGGAGGCGGCGGTTGGCGGGAGAGGGCGGACGGCCCGCGCCGTCCGCCCCCGAATCCCCGTCTAGCCTTCGCCGCCGGACTCCCGGCGCGGGCCTCGCCCGCCGCCGCCGCCGCTGCGGCCACGGCGGTCGTCGCGGCGCGGCCGCTCCTCCTCGGGCGGCCGCGGCGGAGCGTCCTTGGCCCGCTCGATCAGCTCCTCGGGCTGGACGAGCCGGCCGTCCTCGTGCTTGGCGACGAGCTTGAGGCCGATGCGGCCGCGGGCCTTGTCGACCTCCTGGACGATCACGTCCACGACGTCGCCGCGGGCCATCACGTCCTCGATGTGGCCGACCCGGCCGGGGCCGACGTTCGAGACGTGGAGCAGGCCGTCCGTGCCCTTCTTCAGCTCGACGAAGGCGCCGAACTGCGTCGTCTTGACGACCTTGCCGGTGTAGGTGTCGCCGACCTCGGGCTCTCTCGTGAGCCCCTGGATCGCGGCGATCGCGGCCTCGGCCTTCTCGCCGTCGGTCGCGTAGATGAGGATCGTGCCGTCCTCCTCGATGTCGATCTGCACCTCGTAGTCGGCTTCCAGGCCGCGGATCGTCTCGCCGCCCTTGCCGATCACCATGCCGATCTTCTCCTGGTCGATCTTGATCGACGGTGATCCTCGGCGCGTTCGCCGAGAGCTCGGCGCGCGGCTCCGGGATCACCGCGAGCATCGTGTCGAGGATGTCGTTGCGTGCCCGCTTCGCCTGCTCGAGCGCGCCGCTCATGATCTCCTGCGTGACGCCGGTGATCTTGATGTCCATCTGGAGCGCCGTGATCCCGTCGCGGGTGCCGGCGACCTTGAAGTCCATGTCACCGAGGTGGTCCTCGGCGCCCTGGATGTCCGTCAGGATCACGTAGTCGTCGCCTTCCTTGACGAGGCCCATCGCGATCCCGGAGACCGGCGCCTTGATCGGCACGCCGGCGTCCATCAGGGAGAGCGTCGACCCGCAGACGGAGGCCATCGACGACGAGCCGTTCGACTCGAGCGTCTCGGAGACGATCCGGATCGTGTACGGGAAGTCCTCGGCCGGCGGGATCATCGCCTCGAGCGCGCGCTGCGCGAGCGCCCCGTGGCCGATGTCGCGCCGCTTCGGGCCGCGCATGAAGCCCGTCTCCCCGACCGAGTAGGGCGGGAAGTTGTAGTGGTGCATGTAGCGGCGGTCGCGCTCGAGGGAGAGGTCGTCGATCCGCTGCCCCTCCTTGGCGGTGCCGAGCGTGAGCGACGAGAGCACCTGCGTCTGGCCGCGCGTGAAGAGGCCCGAGCCGTGTGCGCGCGGGCTCATGCCCACCTCGACCTCGATCGGCCGGATCTCCTCGGTGCCGCGGCCGTCGGGCCGCCGCTTGTCGACGGCGATCTTCTTGCGGACGATGTCCTTGTAGATCGCCTCGGCCGCCTTCTTCACGTAGCTCTTCGTGACGCCGTCCTTGACGAGCGCAGCGTCCCCGTCCGCGCCGGCCGAGCCGACCGGGAACGGCAGCTGGACGTCCTCGAGGATGCGGTCGAAGAGCAGATGGCGCTTCGCCGACTTGAGCTCCTTCGAGTCCTGCTCGGCGTCGGTGAGGGCCCGCAGGTCGTTCTCGAACTGCTCCCGCACCGGGACCTTCGACGGCCACGAGACGCTGCTTCTCGAGCAGCATCGACAGGCTCGTCTTGATCTGGATCCGGCGCTGGATGGCGTCGTCGTCCGACTCCATCGTGATCTCCGGGGCCAGCTCGGCGCTCAGCTCGTCGACGATCGTGCCGCCCTCGCGGAGTCCGTCGCGCTGGATCCGCTCCCAGATGGCGTGCCCGTGGGCGGCCTCCAGCTCGGCGTGGAGCTCGGTGTCGAGCCACTTGGCCTTGCCCGCCTGGCTGCGGAGGTCCTCCTGCGCGGCGCAGAGCTTGCGGATCTCCGCGTGGGCGAGCTCGAGCGCCTCGAGGAGCACGGTCCTCCGGCACCTCGTCGGCGCCGGCCTCGACCATCGTCAGGCCGTCCTTCGTGCCGACGACGATCAGGTCGAGCGAGGTCTGCTCCCAGTTCTGCTCCAGCGTCGGGTTCACGATCAGCTCGCCGTCGAGCAGGCCGATCCGCACCGCCCCGACCGGGCCGAAGAACGGCAGCGGCGAGAGCATGAGCGCGGCCGACGCGCCGTTGATGCAGAGGATGTCGTGCGGCGTGACCATGTCGGCGGACAGCACCGTGCAGATCACCTGCACCTCGTTGCGGAAGCCCTTCGGCCAGAGCGGCCGGATCGGGCGGTCGATCATGCGCGCGGTCAGCGTGGCGCGCTCGCTGGCGCGTCCCTCCCGCTTGAAGAAGCCGCCGGGGATCTTGCCGGCGGCGTACATCCGCTCCTCGACGTCGATCGTCAAGGGGAAGAAGTCGGCGCCCTCGCGGGCCTCCGCCCTGCCGACGGCGGTGGCGAGCACCATGGTGTCGCCCGAACGGACGACGACTGCGCCGTCCGCCTGCTTCGCGAGCTTGCCGGTCTCGAAGCGTGATCTCCTGTGTCCCAATCTGGACGGAGACCTGCGCCCGACGCTCGGTCGCGATACTCATTCGATTGTCCTCCACTCTGCTGTTGCTGTGTGGAGGGCGGGAGTTTGAGTCAGCCCCGCCTGCCGGGAGCTCGCTCAAACCTCCGCCCTCCGGGGGTCTGTGGAGCTAACGGCGCAGGCCGAGCTCCTTGATGAGGGCGCGATAGCCCTCGAGATCGTGCTTCTGGAGATAGTTCAGGAAGCGACGGCGGCGGCCGACGAGCTTGAGCAGCCCGCGGCGCGAGTAATGGTCGTGCTTGTGGGTGCGCAGATGCTCCGTCAGCTCGTTGATGCGACGGGTGAGCATCGCGATCTGCACCTGCGGCGAGCCGGTGTCGGTCTCGCTGCGGCCGTGCTCCTTGATGATCTCCAGCTTGGCTTCCTTGGTGAGCGCCATTGCGCCTCCTGTTTCGTCGTCTCCCGAGCCTCCGCCCGGGGCGCCAAGGAAGCGCTCGCCCGAGCCGGGACTGGGTCGCCGGGTAGGGTAGCGGATTCCGCATGGGAACCGCGTTTTCGGGGCATCTGGGCGAGGTCGTGCGCGCTGCGCGCGAGCGACACGCGGCGTCCCCGGCGTGGCGGCCGGGCCTCTCGGTCGACGGCCGGGTCGAGCTCGTCGCCGACGGGGTGCTCGGGCTCGGCGGCGGCGAGCCGGTCCGGCCGGACACGCCGTTCCGGGTCGCGTCGATCTCGAAGTGGTTCACGGCCTCGCTCGCGGCGCTCTGCCTCGACCTCGACGCGCCGCTCGCCGGGGAGGCGTCGGCGTCGGCGCTGCTCTCGCACACGGCGGGGCTGCGCTGCGAGTCGGCGGAGCCGCTGCCGGAGGTCGCGCGCGGACTCTGGTCGTACTCGAATGCCGGCTACTGGGCGGTCGGCGAGGCGTGCGCGGCCGCGTGCGGCGCCCCGTTCGCCGAGGCGATGCGGGCACGCGTGCTCGCCCCGCTCGAGCTCGAGGCGAGCGGCTACGAGGAACCGGCCCGCCCGGCCCGCGGTCACGTCCAGGAGGGCGAGACCGGGCACCGCGAGGTTCCGGAGGACGCGTACCCGGTGGCGCGGCGGCCCTCGGGCGGGCTCTGGTCGACGGTGGGCGATCTGCTCCGGTTCGCGGCGCACCAGCTCGGCGGTCCCGGGCCGCTCGGAGACGAGGCGCTCGCTGCGCTCCGCCGGCCGCGGCGCAGGCGCTCGGCGCGGCGTACGCGCACGGCTTCTGGAAGCGCGAGCTCGCGGGCGGCCGCGTCGCGCTCGACCACGAAGGCTCGGTCGGCGGCTACCAGTCGCTTCTGCTGCTCGTGCCGGCGGAACGGCTCGCGCTCGCGGTGCTGACGAACAGCTGGCGCGGCAGCGGGTTGATCCGGCGGGTGGTCGCGCGACCTCGGGCTCGTCCCCGCCTCGGCCGGGGAGCCGCCGGACGAGGGCGACGTGTCCGCGCACGCGGGGCAGTACGCGCTGGACGGAGCCGTGGCCGAGGTCGAGTCCGTCGGCGGCGCGCTGCGCGTCCGAGAGGCGGAGACCGACCCGGTCACCGGCGCGCGGATCGCAGCGCCTGCGTGGCCGGCCGAGTCGCTCGGCGGCGGCGTGTACGGCTTCGCGGGCGGACTTCTGATGGGCCACCGCGTCGACTTCCCGCGGCCGGACGTCGCGCGGGTCGGCTGGGTCGCGCTGCCGCGGGCCGAGGCGTGATCGCGGGCGTCGCCGCCGGGCATCCGGCGACCGCGGCGGCCGGCGTCGAGATTCTCGACGAGGGCGGCTCCGCTGCGGATGCGGCCGTCGCCGCGGGCCTCGCGTCCTGCGTGGCGGAGACGGTGATGACCGGCCTGCTCGGCGGCGGCCACGCGATCCACTTCGACGCCGCGAGCGGGACGACGCGAAACCTCGACTGCTTCTGCGCCGCCCCCGGGCTCGGCGTCGCGCCGAGAGAGGCGGAGCTCGTGCAGCTCGAGGTGCCGTTCGGGTCGGAGCTCGTCCACTACGCCGTCGGGCCGGCTTCGTGCGCGGTGCCGGGCGTCCCGGCGGGGCTCGGTGCGCTGTGGCGCGAGCACGGGCGCCTGCCCTGGGCGCGGCTCGTCGAGCCGGCGCTGCGGCTCGCGCGCGCGGGCGTGCCGATGCCGCCCGCCCACGTGCTGTGCCTGGAGATGCTGGCGCCGGTGCTGACGCTCGACGCGGGCGCCCGGATCTACGCGCCCGGCGGGTCGCTGCTGCGCACCGGAGAGCTGCTGCAGCAGCCCGGGCTCGTGGCGGCGCTCGAGTCGCTCGCCGCGGAGGGCGCCGCGGGCGCGTACACCGGGACGATCGCCGAGCGCCTGCTCGCGCTCTCGGACGAGCGTGGGCGGTCTGCTCACCCGCCGCCGACCTCGAGCGCTACGAGGTGCGCTGGTCGCCGCCGGTCGAGGTGCCGTGGCTCGGGCTGCGCGTCCTCACGCGGGGAGGTCTTTCCGGGCTGCCGGAGACGCTCCGGCGTCTCCCCCGCCTCGGCGCGCTGCCAGCCGGCGGCGCGGCTCGTCTCGCTCGTCGAGGCTCTCGACGGCGGGCGGGCACCGGAGACGCACACGACGAATCTCGTCGCCGTCGACGCGGAGGGCGACGTCTGCGTCCTGACGACGAGCCTCGGCCTCGGCTCCGGCGACTACGTGCCCGGCCTCGACCTGCACCTGAACAGCATGCTCGGCGAGACCGACCTCCTGCACGGGACGCTCGAGCCCGGCGGGCGGATGCAGAGCATGATGGCCCCGAGCGTCGTGCTCGACCGGGACGGTCCCGTGCTGGCGATCGGAGCGGCCGGCGGCACGCGCCTGCGGAGCGCGCTCGTGACCGTTGCGGCGGGCGTCCTCGACGAGGGGCTCGAGCCGCAGGCGGCCGTCGACCGCGGACGGGCCCATCCCGCCGCCGGTGTCGTCAACGCCGAGCCCGGTGTCGACGAGGAGGGGCTGGCGCTGCTCGAGGCGCAGGGACGCACGATCCGGCGTTGGCCGGAGCGCCATCACTACTTCGGCGGCGTCAGCCTGATCGGGCGGTCGGGAGGCGCAGCAGACCCGCGCCGTAGCGGCGCCGCACGCGCGGCGGGGCGGGCACGGTGAGCGGGATCCAGCCGACGTAGCCGCAGCACGGGCAGCCCGGATTCATCTGGACCGTGCCGCCGGCGACCGGCTTCGCATAGGCCTCGCCGCACTCGAGGCACCGCACCCCCTCCAGTACGGCGAAGCTTCGGACTCCTGAGAGGCTCGCCATGGAAGGAAACGACGCCGGACGAGCGCGTTTCTTGCGGTCAGATCGGCGGCACCGAACGACGCGTGCGCGCCACGTCGTCGGCGATCGCCGCGACGAGCGCCTCCTCCGAGGCGAACGTCTCCTGTCCGCGGAGGCGTTCCCAGAGCGAGACGACGAGCCTGGAGCCGTACAGGTCGCCGTCGAAGTCGAGCAGATGCACCTCGAGATGCCGCTCCTCGCCGCCGAAATGCGGGTTCGTCCCGATCGAGATCGCAGCCCGGTGGCCGAGCGCCTCGCCGGCGTAGACCCCGTCGGCGGGCAGGAGGAGCCCGGCGGGCAGCGCGAGATTCGCCGTCGGGAAAGCCGAGCCCGCCGCCGCGCCGCGCGCCCACGACGACCATGCCGTCCACCTCGGGCGGGCGCCCCAGCAGCGCGGCCGCATTGGCGACGTCGCCGATCGCGAGCAGTTGCCGGATGTGGCTCGAGGAGATGTTCTCGACGAGCGGCACGCGCCGGACGTCGAAGCCCATCCGCTCGAGCAGATCGAGGTCGCCGCTTCGTCCCCGCCCGAAGCGGAACGTCTCCCCGGCCGCGACCACCTCCGCGCCGACGGCCCGGAGGGTCGTCTCGGCGAACTCCTCCGGGTCGAGCCCGGCGAGCGCGTCGTCGAAACGGAGGACGAGCACGTCCTCGACGCCGGCCTCCGCGAGCAGCTCGACCCGCCGCTCCGTCGTCGTGAGCAGCTCGACGCCGCCGCCGAGCACCATCCGGGGGTGCGGGTCGAACGTCACGACCGCAGGCCGCAGGTGCGCCGCCTCGGCCGCCTCGAGCACCCGCCGGTGGCCCCGATGGACGCCGTCGAACGTCCCGATGGCCACCGATCGGCGTGCGGCCGGGAGCTCCTCCGGACGGTGGGCGACCGTCACGGTGCGACCCCGCCCCGCGCCTGCTCGACGCGGGCCAGCACCTCCGCCTCGGTCAGCAGCAGGCCGGGCTCGAACGCCTCGGGCGCAACGGCGTCCGCGACCGAGAACGGACCCACCTCGGTGCGGCGCAGCGTCCGGCAGTGACCGCCGAGCGCGTCGGCGATCGCCCGGATGTACGTCCCCGAGCTCACGGAGAGGTCGAGCGTCACGCTCTCGCCCGTATACGCGATGACGTCGAGCGCGTAGACCGTCGAGCGCCGCAGCGGCATCTCCACCTCGACGCCGCGCCGGGCCAGCCGGTACGCGCGCTCACCGCCGATCTTCACCGCCGAGGCGGCGGGAATCGGCAGCTCGATCTCCCCGCGGAGGCCCGCGAGCCGGCGCTCGAGCTCCGCCTCTCCGGGCGGCTCCATGCGTCTCGACGACCTCGCCCTCCGGATCTCCGGTCGAGGTCCGCGCCGTCAGGTCGACGTCCGTGCGATAGCGCTTGTCCAGGCCGACGAGGCATGGCGCCAGCTTAGTTGCCCGTCCGGACAACAGCAGCAGGAGCCCCGTCGCGAAGGGGTCGAGCGTCCCGGCGTGCCCGGTCCGCGCTCGCGTGCGGCGGCGGATCTGCGCGACGATCGCGAACGACGACGGCCCGGCGGGCTTGTCGACGAGCGCGACGCCTGCGGGCTCAAGCGCGCGCGGCGGCACGTTGCGCGAGGAATCCCTGCCGGACGATCTCGACGATCTCGTCCACCGTCTTGTCGGTCGAGAAGCCGGCCGCCTGGCGGTGTCCGCCGCCGTCGAAGACGCGGGCGATCGCCGAGACGTCGAGCTCGTCGACGCTCGCCCGCAGCGAGACCTTGCGCGCCGGGCCCTCCTCGCGGAGCGGCTCGCGGATGAGGACGGCGAGCTCTGCGCCCTCGACCGCGCGCAGGTAGTCGATGATCCCCTCCGAGTACGGCTCTGCTGCGCCGACCTCGGCAAAGTCCGTGCGCAGGAGGTGCGAGGCGACGATCCGTCCGCCCTCGAGCACGCGAGCCCGGTCGAGGGCGCGCGCGAGCAGCTTGAGCTTCGCGAACTCCACCGACTCGTAGACCTGCTGGAACACGGCGTGGACGTCGGCGCCGGCCTCGACGAGCTCGGCGGCGAGCCGGAGCGCTTTCGGGGTCGTGTTCGTGTACTGGAACCGGCCGGTGTCGGTGACGAGCGCGATGTAGAGCGGCTCGGCGAGCTCCGGGGTGAGCTCGACGCCCAGCTCGCGAAAGACGTCGCGGAGCACCTCGCCCGTGGACGAGGCGTCGGCCACGATCAGGTTCACGTCGCCGAAGCGGGTGTTGTCGTGATGGTGGTCGATGTCGAGCACGAGTGGCGCCCGCGCCACCGCCTGCAGATCGCCGATCCGGTCGGCCTTCGCGCAGTCGACCGCGACGAGCACGCGGTCGCCGACGTCGTCGGGGAGTGCTCGCACGAGACCGTCCAGGCGCATGAACCCGTACTCGGCCGGCACGGAGGTGTGCCCGGCCAGGTACATGACCGACGTCCTTGCCGAGGCGCCGCAGCGCGACCGTCATCGCGAGCAGCGAGCCGAGCGCGTCGCCGTCCGGGCTCTCGTGGGTGACGACGAGAAACCGGTCGTGGTCGCGAAGGGCGTCCGCGATCGCCTGGAGGTCAGCCGTCTCGGTCATGGTCGTCCGGGGCGAGCTCGTCGATCAGCTTGCTCATACGCACGCCGCGCTCGACCGAGGGATCGTACTCGAAGCTCAACTGCGGAGTCCGCTTCATCCGAAGCTGCCGCGCGAGCCGTCCCTGGAGGAGTCCGTGCGCCGCCTCGAGCCCCTGGAGGCTCGCGCGTGCGCTTGCGCTCCGAGCCGAGGACGCTGACGAAGACCGTTGCGTGGCGCAGGTCGGGCGTCGTGTCGACGCCGGTGACGGTCACGATCCCGATCCGGGGATCCTTCAGCTCCGGCAGCGTCTCGGCCAGCACCTGGCGGACGGACTCGTTGATGCGTCGCATGCGCTCGGCCATGGTCGTATTGAAGCGGCTTTGGCCCGGGTGTCCGTTGCGGACATGTCCTCTCCGAGGCCGCACCCCACCCATAAGGGTGGGTTGGGACCCTCCGCCCTCTGGCTTCGACGCTACCCGTGAACCCGTGCCGGCGCGGTCGCAGCTTGCTGTCGTGGGCGTGACGATCGGCCCACGGCCGCCGGGAGTCGGCGTCAGTCGTCCGGGGCGACGAGGAACCGCTCCATGACGGCAACCTCCCACTCCCGGCCCCGCAGCCAGCGTTCCGCCTCGTCGAGCAGCCGCTCCGCCTCGCCGTGCTCGCGCGCGACGCACGACAGCGTCAGCCGCGCCCGCTGCCACACGTCGTGGTGGTCGACCTCCGCCACCGAGGCGCCGACCCGGTTCTGCAGCTGGGCCTTCGCGGAGCGCACGAAGTGGCGCTTCTCCTTCAGCGAGTGCGCCTCCGGAAAGTGCAGCTCGAACGTGAGGATGCCCACCCAGCCGCTCGCCACGGCCCTGATTCAAGCCGACCCGCGGCGCCCGCGCGCTCGAGACCGCGAGCGCGCGGGCACCGGCGGGCAGAAGCGGCAGGCTAGGACGCGCGGCGCGGAGGGTGACTCGTCGAGCGAGGTGCGCTCGATCTCGCGCGTCTCGAAGGCCTCGATCACGTCGCCTTCCTTGACGTCGTTGAAGCCCTCGAGCAGGATCCCGCACTCGAAGCCCTCCGCGACCTCGCGGGCGTCGTCCTTGAAGCGCTTGAGCTGGGAGATCGTGGTCGTGTAGATCACCGTGCCGTCCCGGACGACGCGCACCTGGCCGTTGCGCCGGATGACGCCGTTCGTGACCATGCAGCCCGCGATCGTGCCGAGGCGCGACACCTTGAACAGCGCGCGCACCTCCGCCTCGCCGATCGTGTCCTCGGTCGTGACCGCGGACAGCTTCCCGACGAGCGCCTGCTCGATCTCCTCGGTGAGCTTGTAGATGACGTCGTAGGTGCGGATCTCGACGCCCTCGCGCGACGCGAGCTCCCGCGCCTCGGCGTTCGGGCGGACGTTGAAGCCGACGATCAGCGCATCGGACGCGGAGGCGAGCATGATGTCGTTCTGGGTGATCGCGCCGACGCCCGAGGCGATCACGTTCAGACGCACCTCCGAGTGCTCGAACTTCGACAGCTCGGAGACGACGGCCTCGACGGAGCCGACGACGTCGCCGCGCACGATCAGGTTCAGGTCGGAGACCTCGCCCGTCTGCAGCTGGTCGAACAGGCCCTCGAGGGAGACGCCCGTGGGACGTGCGCTCGCGAGCTGCTCACGGCGGAGCCGCTCGGCGCGCCGGTTCGCCAGCTCGCGCGCCTGGCGGTCGTTCTCGACCACGCGGGCGAGCTCGCCGGCCGCCGGGAGGCTTGTCGAAGCCGAGGATCTCGACCGGGTCGCCGGGGCCCGCGCTCTCCTGCTTCACGCCCTTGTAGTCGAAGAGCGCCTTCACGCGGCCGTGCGCGTCGCCGGCGACGATCGCGTCGCCGACCTTGAGCGTGCCGCGCTGGACGAGCATCGTCGCCACCGGGCCGCGGCCGACGTCGAGGCGCGACTCGACGATCGGGCCCGAGGCCTCGACCGCCGGGTTCGCGCGCAGGTCGAGCTCGGCGTCCGCGACGAGCAGGATCCGCTCGAGCAGGTCGTCGAGGTTCTGCTGCGCCTTCGCCGACACCTCGGCGAACTGCGTCGAGCCGCCCCACTCCTCCGGCTGCAGCTCCTCCTGCGCGAGCTCGGCCTTCACGCGGTCGATGTTCGCGTCGGGCAGGTCGATCTTGTTGACCGCGACGACGATCGGCACGCCGGCGGCGCGCGCATGGGAGATCGACTCCTTCGTCTGCGGCATCACGCCGTCGTCGGCGGCGACGACGAGCACGGCGATGTCCGTCACCTTCGCGCCGCGGGCGCGCATCGCGGTGAACGCCTCGTGGCCCGGCGTGTCGAGGAACGTGATCTTCCGGCCGTCGACGTCCACCTGGTAGGCGCCGATGTGCTGCGTGATCCCGCCGGCCTCCGTGTCGACGACCCGCGCCTGGCGGATCGCGTCGAGCAGCGTCGTCTTGCCGTGGTCGACGTGGCCCATGATCGTCACGACCGGCGGGCGCGCGCTGAGCGCCTCCTCCGGATCGTCGAACGCCTCCGGCTCCTCCTCGTCGTCGGCGGCGTGCTTGATCACGACCTCGCGGCCGACCTCGGTCGCGATGAGCTGGACCTCGTCGTCGGTCAGCGACTGCGTCGCCGTCCGCATCTGGCCGAGACCCATGAGGGTCTTGATGATGTTCGGCATCGGCACGCCGAGCGCCTGCGAGAGGTCGCGGACGCTGACGCCGGACTCGACGGAGACAGGACCGGTGGGCTGCGCAGGGGTCTGCTGCCGGCCCTCGCGGCGCGGGGCGTCCTGGCCCCCGCCGCGCGCCTGGCGCGGATCCCTCGGGCGCGCCGCCTGGTTGTCGATCACCACGCGACGCCGCCGTCCGCCCGGGCCGCCGCCACGCGGGCGCAGCGGCCGGTTCGGTCTATTGCCTCCGTTAGCCATGAACCTCCTCAGTGTAAAGGCGCCGGAGCGCCGGATCGATTCGCACGTTCTGGCGCAGGACGCGGGCGAACCCGCGCCGCTCGGCGGCCCGCTCGAAGCACGCGAGCCGCCGGCACGTGTAGACGCCGCGTCCCGGCGCCTCGCGGCCCGCGACGAGGTCGCCGTCGCGGGCGGCGAAGCGCAGCAGCTCGCCCTGCGCCGCCCGCCGGCCGCAGCCGGCGCACTGCCGGACCGGCTGCGCCACGGCTACGCGTCCTCCCGCGACTCCTCCTCCTGCGGCTCGACGGCCGCAGCGGCCGGGTCGGCCGAGACGCCGGCCACGACCTCGTCGGGCTCGGACGTCGTCGGGCGCCTCTGCGACCTCGACCTCGACCTCCGCTGCCGGCTCTGCCGGCGCGGCGACCGCCGGGTCGGCCTCGGTGCCCACGAGCGCCTGGTGGGCCGGCACGCCGCAGAAGCGGGAGCCGGGCAGCGCGGCGTTCGGGCAGCGCTTGCCGTTCGAGAGCACGGCGGAGCAGCGGCCGGAGACGTCCTCCACGGCGCCGCCCTCGGCGCCGCCGTAGGCGACTGCCGCTTCCGCCTGCGCGAACTCGGTGTCGGACTGGATGTCGATCTTCCAGCCGGTGAGCCGGGCGGCGAGGCGGGCGTTCATGCCCTCCTTGCCGATCGCGAGCGCGAGCTGGTCGTCGGGGACGACGACCGTCGCCTCCTTCGCGTCGTCGTCGAGGTACACCTCGCGGACGCGGGCCGGCGAGAGCGCCTTCGCGACGAACCGCGCCGGCTCGTTGTTCCACGGGATGATGTCGATCTTCTCGCCGCGGAGCTCGGAGACGACCATGCGGACGCGCGAGCCGCGCGGGCCGACGCAGGCGCCGACCGGGTCGACGCCCTGGGCGTGCGACTCGACCGCGATCTTCGAGCGGTAGCCGGGCTCCCGGGCGACGCCGCGGATCTCGACGAGCCCGTCGGCGATCTCCGGAACCTCGAGCTCGAACAGCGTCTTGATCAGCTCCGGGTCGCGGCGCGACAGGATCACCTGCGGCCCCTTCGTCCCCGAGCGCACCTCGGTGATGACCGCCTTGATGCGCGAGCCCTGCTCGTAGCGCTCGCCGTCGACCTGCTCGGACCGCGGCAGCAGCGCCTCGACCTTGCCGAGGTCGACGAGGACGTTGTTCCGGTCGCCGGCCTGCTGGACGATCCCGGTCACGACCTCGGTCACGCGGTCGATGTACTCGTCGTACATCATCCGCCGCTCCTCCTCGCGGATCCGCTGCAGGATGACCTGCTTCGCGGTCTGCGCGGCGATGCGGCCGAAGCCGTCCGGGGTCACGTCTGCGCGCTCGACCTGGTTCTCCGGGATGTCCGACCAGTCGATGTCGAGGTCGGCGTCGGAGATCAGCGTGTGCTGGCGCTCTCCGGTCTCCTCCTCGAGGCGCTCGAGCTCCTCGAGCTTGCGCTCGCGCGCCTCGTCGAGCAGCCGCTCCTCGATGTCGGCGGGAAGCTCGATCGAGAAGACCCGGAAGTCTCCTTCGTCGTCCATCTCGACCGTCGCGTGGCGCGACGCACCGGGCGTCTTCTTGTACGCGGCGAGGAGCGCGTCTTCCAACGCTGCGACGAGCGCGCCCTCTTCGATGCCCTTGTCGCGCTCGATCTCGCGAACCGCGTCGATGATTTCCTGGCTCATCTTCCTACCCCTCGTCGATCAGGTTCCCGCGCACGACGGCGTCGTACGGGATGGCGATGTCGGTGCCGTCGACGCTGAGCGTCAACGTGTCGTTCTCCGCTGCGGTCAGCTCGCCCTTGAACTTCGAGCGACCGCCGACCGGCTCCGACGTGCGCAGCGAGACCCGCCGGCCGACGACGCCCGCGAAGTGCTCCGGCTTGCGGAGCGGGCGCTCGGTGCCCGGCGAGGAGACGTCCACGGTGTACTCGCGCAGGTAGTCGCGGAGGACGTCGGTGACGCGCACGCAGAGCGTGTGGTCGACGCCGTCCGGGTGGTCGACGTAGACGCAGAAGCGCGAGGGGGTCAGCAGCTCGACGGCGAGCACGTCGACGCCCGGCAGGTCGTGCGCGACCCGCGGGCCGATCTCCCGCTCCAGCTGCCTCTCCCGTTCGTGCGTCCTGGTCAGATCCGTCTCCTTTGACAAAAGAAAAGGGCGCTACGCGCCCACTTCTCCAACCGGCGAAATGTGGTGTCGAGAGGATAGCAAAGGGGCTGCTATTCCAGGACTTCGCGGGCCCCGCGCAGCCGCGTGCGCAGGAGCGCCGCGGCCCGGCTCGTGTCCAGCGACACGTCGCGGGCGCGGCCGAGCCGCGGGCTCGGCGCGCCGCGCACCGTGTCGGGGTCGCCGCCGTGCGCGCCGCGCAGGAGCCGGGCGAGCTCGTAGCGCGAGACGGCCTGCGGCCCGGCGACGTGGAGCGGCCCCGCCGGGACCTCCCCCGCGCCGAGCTCGAGCAGCGCGGCGGCGAGCTCGCCCGCGACCGTCGGGCAGCGGATCTCGTCGACGTAGAACGCGGCGTCCGAGAGCGCGAGGCGCTCCTGCGGGCCGGGCTCGGCCTTGCCGTAGAGCAGCGAGGTGCGCACGACGACCGCCTCGGGATGGAGCGCGGCGACGAGCTCCTCCGCGCGCAGCTTCGCCTGCCCGTACGGGGACACCGGCCGCGGCTCGTCGTCCTCGGTGTACGGCGAGCCCTTCTCGCCGTCGAAGACGAGGTCGGTGGAGACGTGCACGAGCCGGGCGCCGGCCCGGTGGGCTGCGAGCGCGACGTTGCGGGTGGCGCGGACGACGTCGCCCTCGAGCGCCTCGTCGGCCTGCCGGTAGGCGGTGTGCACGACGAGCTCGGGGCCGTGCTTCATGAACGAGCGCTGGACGTCGTCGTCGTCCCGCAGGTCGAGCCGCACGGAGCGACCGTGCGGCGGCTCGGCGTGCAGACGGAGCGCGATCACGTCGTGGCCGGCCGCGACCGCCTGGCGGCAGACCTCGGAGCCGAGATAGCCGGCGCCGCCGGTGACGAGGATCTTCATCGCGGCGGCAGCGCGCGGACGCGGGCGAGATGGGCGCTCGTCAGGTCGTCGACGCGTTGCGGATAGGCGAAGCCGAGCCCGTCGCCGACGGCCTTCGCGACCCGGCGGAAGAGCGCGACCGTCCGGTCGAACGACTCCCAGCCGCCCTCGGCGTCGTACGTCGCCGCGAGCTCCTCCCAGACGTCGGCGCGGGAGCAGCCGCTCGAGGCCGCGCCCGTACGCACCCGGCCTCAGGTTCCAGTCGTGGTCGAGCTCGACGAGCCACTCGAGCAGGCGCCGCAGCACCGAGTGCTTGAGGTCGACGTCGAGGCAGAAGCGCGTGAAGAAGCGCTCGCCGCGCCAGAGGCTCTTCGCGACGTACGTCGAGCTCCACCAGAACTCCTCGACGAGCGCGACGTACTCCGCCTCCGTCGGCCGCGCCGGAATGTGCGCGCGATACGTCGGCGGCGGCCACGCGGCGGTGGCGCCGTCCTTGTCGAGCAGCACGCGGTAGCCGACGTCGAGAGCGTCCGTGAGCCCGTGCGCGGCGACGAGCGCGGGCACGCTCACCGGCCAGAGCGTCCAGTCGACCTTGACCCCGTCCTCGTAGACGACGCCGCGGAAGAGCGCCGTCACGCCGTGGACGCGATGCTCGTCGCCCCAGCGCGCGAGCGGCGGCCCGTACGCGGCCTCCGCGTCGAAGCGCGCGACGTCGGTGAGCGCGACGATCACGTCGTAGTCGGAGAGGGCGTCGACGACCCCGTCCGGGTTCGCGCGCGTGCTCGTGAGGACGACGAGGCGCACGGCCTCCTCCGCTTCGGCCCACGCGAGGATCCGCTTCAGGACGGCGTCCATCAGAGGAGGATCGTGACAGGGCCGTCGTTGACGAGCTCCACCGCCATGTGCGCGCCGAAGACGCCGCGCGCGACCGGGACGCCGAGCGTCTCGAGCTCGGCGCAGACGCGCTCGTACAGCGGCTCCGCCTGCTCGGGCGCCGCGGCCTCCGTGAAGCTCGGCCGGTTCCCCTTCGCCGTGTCGGCGATCAGCGTGAACTGCGAGACGACGAGCGCCGAGCCGCCGGTGTCGAGGAGGCTGCGGTCGAAGCGGCCCTGCTCGTCGGCGAACACGCGCAGCCGCGCGATCTTCCCGGCGAGCCGGATCGCGTCCGCCTCCGCGTCGCCGCGCGCGACGCCGACGAGCACGCAGAGGCCGGGGCCGATCTCCCCCACCGTCTCGGCGCCGACGCGCACCCGCGCCTCGCGCACCCGCTGGCACACCGCCCTCACGGGCCGGACGCTACTCCAGGTCGAGGATCCGGGCGCGGTACTGGTCCGACCCGGGACGGAGCGAGCTCGCGAGCTTGTAGTGGCCGTTCGCCTCGGCCGGGCGGCCCTGCTTCTCGAGGCAGCGCCCGAGCGCGTAGTGGGCGTAGTCGTCGGTCGGCGCCAGCTCGAGCACCTTGCGGAACTCCGCCTCGGCGTCGGCCCAGCGCCGGAGGCGGAAGTACGCGATGCCGAGCGCCTCGCGGATCGACGCCTTGTCGGGCTCGCGCCGCCTCGCCTTCTCGAGCGAGACGGTCGCCTGGGCCGCGTGCCCTTTCCGGAGATGCGCGCGGCCGCGCTGGAAGAGGCTGTACGTGGACTCGCTCATGACCCCGTCCTCAGTCAAGCGGAAACGTCAAGGGCCGTCGGGCCGGCGCCGCGCAGCGAGCGGAGCGACAGCAATCCGCGCACGCGCTCGCGAGCGCTCAGGCGCGCGCGCACGGCGCGCAGGAGCAGCCTCAGCTCCCGCCGGGCGGTCCGGGCGGCCGCCGCGGCCTCCGCGGGCGGCCCGAAGCGGGCGGCGCTCGCCGAGGTGACGAACGCGCCCGGATCGACCGCCAGCTCCCGGCGGAGCAGCTCGCCGAGCTCGTGCAGGGTCGCACCGCCGCCCGCCTCGATCCGCTGGTCGAGCAGGAAGTCGGCGAGCTCCCGGCGGCACGCGGAGGCGGTGGCGCGCGGGTCGCGCGTGAGGAAGCGGCTCCGGCGGACGGCGAGCTTCGCCGCGGCGACGAGGCCGACGGCGGCCGCGACGGCGAGCAGCGCGAGCCACACGAGCTCGCGACGGCCGCGCGACGAGGGCGCGACGGCAGGCGCCGCGGTTCCCGTCCCGCGCGTCGGCGGCGTCGCGCCGGTGGGCGACTCGCGGTGCCGGTTCGCCTCCTGGCCCGGCGGGGCCGGGACGCCGGTCGACCGCGGCGGCGAGGTCGAAGCCGGGCGAGGTCGCCGAGTAGCCGGCCGAGAGGATCCCCTGCTCCGGGCGCCCGGCGGCGGGCGTCGGGTCGAACGGCAGCCAGCCGTAGCCGCGGAACCACGCCTCCACCCAGGCGTGGGCGTCGTGGTCGGTGACGACCCAGACGCCGCGCTTCGTGTCGTACGTGCCGCTCGAGAAGCCGACGGCCACGCGCGCCGGCACGCCGAGATAGCGGAGCATCAGCGCCATCGCGCCCGCGAAGTACTGGCAGTAGCCGGCCCGCGTCCGCGTGACGAAGGAGACGAGCGGCGCCGCGGGATCGAAGGACGGATGGCTCGCGTACACGAAGCCGCCGCGCGTGCGGAACCAGGACTCCAGCGTCACCGCCGCGGCGTACGGCGTCCGCGCGCCGCCGGCGACCGTCTGCGCGGCCTGCTCGAGCGGCCGGTACCGGGACACCTCGGGATGCGCGGCGAGGGTCGCGGCGGCCGCCGCCGCCCGGTCCGGCGGAGCCGAACGCGGGGCATCGTCACGCCGGGCCAGACGTCGAGGAACTCGTTCGACGTCGTCAGCTCGTGCGGGTAGACCGGCGCCGAGCGGCGGAGCTCCGCCGCCGACGGCTGCGGCGCGTAGCTCCAGACCGTGTACCGGAAGTCGCGCGTCAGCCCGCCGGGGAGGAACGCGAAGCCCGGTGCCGGCTGCACGAGCGCGACGCCGCCCGCGTCGAAGGCGACCGGCGCGCTGCCGCCGACGAGCCTCGTGTCCGCGAGCGCCTTCACGGTCACGACCTGCTTCGTCAGGTTCTTCGGCTCGCGCGCCGCAGGAGGCTCGAGCCCGTCGCCGGGCCGCGGCACGCCGACCGTCCAGCCGCTGCCGCCGAAGTCGTCGAGCACGGCCGCACGCCAGTAGAGCGACTGCGTCGGCTTCGCGCGCACCTCGAGCACCGTCGTCGTCTTCGCCGGGAAGCTGATGCCCCCGTAGCTCGCGTCCCAGGCGAACGCGACGCTCACGGCCCGGTCGGCCGCCGTGTAGGGATCCCACGTCTGCCAGCGGACGAGCGCCTGCTTCGCGATGGCGGGGCTCGAGGCGAGCCCGACCGCGACGAGCGCGAGCGCGGCCGCCGCCGGCACGGCGCAGGGCAGGGACGCGGCGGCTCGTGAGCCCACCGAGCACGACGAGCAGGCCGAGCAGGATCGCCGCGCCGGCGACGAGCCCTCGCGCGGGACCGACGAGCGTCGCGGGCCAGCCGGCGCCGGCGAGAAGCGCGAGCATCGCGACGAGTGGGCGCCGGGCGGCCACCGCGGCGGTCACCGCGAGCACGAACGCGAAGATCGCGACGAGGACGACGGCGGTCATGTCCGCGTGCAGGAGCGGGTCGAACGGGAGGCCGCACGTCGTAGAAGTCGAGAAAGCCGGTGCGGAACCGGGAGCCGAGCGGCCCGAAGAGTCGTGGCCGAACGGCGAGCGGCGAGAGGCCGAAGGCGAGCCAGATCGTCGCGACGGCCGCGGCGACGCCCGCGGCGAGGCGGGCGGCGAGCGGACGGACCGCCCCGGCGGAGAGCGCCAGAGCGGCGACGACGGCCGGGCGCCAGAGCTCGTGCGGGGGATGCTCGAAGCGCAGCCACGCGGTCGCCGTGACGACCGCCGGAACGAGCGCGACGAGCAGCGTCCTAGCCACGGGCCGCCTCCGCGACCGGTGCGGCCGACAGCGCCGCGGCGAGATCGGCTCCGCGCCGGACGACGGCGACCGGGACGCCCGCGGCCTGCAGGCGCAGGAGTCCCTGCATCCTGGCGTGCGGGCGCACCCGCGAAGCTCGCCGGCTCGACGTAGACGAGCGCAGCGCCTCGGCGCGAGAGCGCGCGCCTGCAGAGCCGCTCGACGAGCGCCGGGTCGAGGCGCGAGGTGACGACGACGAGGTCGAGCGAACGCGCCACCGCTCCGGCCTCCGCGTCGAGCAGCATCGAGGCCGGCGCGCGCGCCGTCGGCTCGGCCGCGGCGAGCAGCTCGAGCGCGCGGTGCCAGTCGGATCCGTCCGAGGCGACCTGCCGGGTCACGCGCGCCGCGGCGTTGACGACGAGGACGCTGCGGCGCCCACGGCGCACGTGCGCCTGGAGCAGGGATCCGGCCGCCCGGACGGCGGCGTCGAACGTCGAGTCGGGCGGCTCGCCCACGACCGCGGACGCGTCGCCGTCCAGGAGCACCGCGATCTCGTCGCGCGGGGCGTCCTCGAGCTCCTTCACCATCAAGCGGCCCCGGCGCGCCGTCGACGGCCAGTGGACGCGGCGCAGGGACTCGCCCTCCTCGTGGTCGCGCACGCTGTGCAGCTCGAAGCCGGCCGGACGGCGCAGGAGGAGACGGCGGCCGTCGCTCAGGCGCGTGCCCGTCTCGGAGAAGAGGCTGCGCAGCTCGACGAGTCGCGGGAAGACGACGAGCGCCTGGGCCTCCCGTTCCCGGAGAGAGCGCCCGTGCGAGCCCGAACGGGTCCTCGATCGAGAGCTGGACGGTCTCGAACGGATAGCGCCCGCGCGGCACGCGCCGCAGGTCGTAGCCGCCGACCCAGCGTCCCGGCCGGCCCTGCCGGAGCTCGACGTCCCGCGCGCCGAGCCGCGCGAGGCCCTCGTGCGCGACGAGCGTCGGCGGCGGGACGCGCGACGACGGCTCGACGACGAGGTCGATCCGGACGTCCTCGCCCTCGACGACGTCTCGCTCCGCGCCGTGGCGGCGAACCTGCGGCGGCCGGGCCGACAGCCGCACCCAGGCCGACGGCGAGGGCGACGGCGGCGACGAGCCCGGTCGCCACCGGATAGAGCGCGCGCGAGCCGAAGACCCAGGCGACGACGTAGACGACCAGGCCGAGTCCGAGGACCGCGCGGCCCCGGCCGGTCAGTGCGGTCTCCGGTGGGATATCCGAGTCTCTGCCGAGCGAAATGCAAGCGAGACCAGGACGCAGGGAGCGTTCGTACGTGGAACGTACGGGCGCGACCGAGGACACCGGCTCGCGCCGCTTTGCAGCCGGCAGAGGCCGGAGGATGCCGCCGAAGACCGCACTACACCGGGACGGGCGTCCTCTCGAGCACGTCGGCGACGAGCTCCGGCCCCTCGAGGCCGGCCGAGCGCGCCTCGGGGCCGAGGATCAGGCGGTGCGAGAGCACGGGCGCCGCGACCGCCTTCACGTCGTCGGGCGCGAGATAGTCGCGGCCGTCGGCGAGCGCCCGCGCCTTCGCGACCCGGAGCAGCGCGATCCCCGCGCGGGGGCTCGCGCCGAGGTAGAGGCGGTCGTCCGCGCGCGTCTGGCGCAGGAGCGTGACGACGTAGCGGCTGAGGCTGTCCTCGACGTACACCGCGCGCGCCGCGGCGGCGAGCCGGAGCACGTCGTCCGCGTCGGCGACCGGTTGCAGCGCGTCGAGCGGCGGCACGTGCGTCTGCTCGTCGAGCATCCGCGCCTCCTCCGCGAGCGGCGGGTACCCGAGCGCGATCCGCATCGTGAAGCGGTCGAGCTGCGCCTCCGGCAGCGGGTACGTCCCCTCGTACTCGATCGGGTTCTGCGTCGCCATCACCATGAACGGCTGCTCGAGCGGATGCGTGACGCCGTCGATCGTGACCTGGCTCTCCTGCATGCACTCGAGCAGCGCCGCCTGCGTCTTCGGCGAGGCACGGTTGATCTCGTCGACGAGCAGCAGGTGCGCGAAGACCGGGCCGGGGCGGAACTCGAACCCGTTCGTCCGCTGGTCGAAGACGTTGACGCCCGTGACGTCGGAGGGCAGCAGGTCGGGCGTGAACTGGACGCGCGAGAACGAGCAGTCGAGCGAGCGGGCGAGCGCCTTCGCGAGCATCGTCTTCCCCACGCCCGGGAAGTCCTCGATGATCAGGTGCCCCTCGGCGACGAGGCAGAGGACGACGAGGCGGAGCGTGTCCTCGGAGGCGTGGACGACGCGGCCGAGGTTGGCCGTGAGCGCGGCGACGAGGTCGGCCGCAGCGGGCGCTGCAGCCGGCTCAGCCAAGGAGGCGTTCCACCTCGTCGAGGATCGCGGCGGCGATCTCGTCCTTCGGCGCCTTCGCGAGCGTGCGCTCGCCGGCGGCCGAGACGAGCGTCACCTCGTTGTCGGACGCGTCGAAGCCGATGTCCGTTCGGGACACGTCGTTGAAGACGAAGAGGTCGGCTCCCTTGTTGGCGAGCTTGCCGCGGGCGCGCTCGAGGCCGTGCTCGCCGTGGTCGGCAGCGAAGCCGACGAGCACCTGGCCGGGGAGCCGTCGTCCGCCGAGCGCGGCGAGGACGTCGGTCGTCGGCTCGAGCTCGAGCGTCCAGGCGTCGGCGTCCTTCGGGCGCTTCGACGCGAGCGCCTCGGCCGGGCGGTAGTCCGCCACGGCGGCCGCCATCACGACGACGTCGGCCTCGCCGGCGAGCGCGAGCGCCTCCCGCGCGAGGTCGGCCGCCGTGGGGGTCGCGACGACCTCGATCCCGGCCGGCGCGGGCACGGCGAGGTTCGCGGCGAGCAGCGTCACCCGGGCGCCGCGGCGGTGCGCCTCGGCGGCGAGCGCCGCGCCCATGCGTCCCGAGGAGCGGTTGCCGAGGAAGCGCACGGCGTCGAGGGGCTCCCGGGTTCCGCCGGCGGAGACGAGGACGCGCTTGCCGGCGAGCGGCCCCGTGCCGGCCAGGAGCTCCTCGGCGGCGCGGACGATGTCGGCGGGCTCGGCCATCCGCCCCACGCCGAGCTCCCCTTCGGCCGTCTCGCCCTCGTCGGGGCCGACGAGGATCGCGCCGCGGGCGCGCAGGGTCTCGGCGTTGGCGCGGGTGGCGGGGTGCGCCCACATGCGCGGGTTCATCGCCGGCGCGACGAGCACCGGGCCCCGGTGCGCGAGCGCGGCCTCCGTCAGCACGTTGTCGGCGAGGCCGTGCGCGAGCTTCGCGAGCGTGTTCGCGGTGCAGGGCGTCACGACGAGCAGGTCGGCGCGCGTGAGGTGGAGGTAGACGTCGTCGCCGGGCGGTCGCCGCGCGAGCGCACGGAACGTCTCCGCGGTGACGAAGCGCTCGGCTCCCGGCGTCACGAGCGGGACGACGTCGTGGCCGCCCTTGACGAGCAGCCTGCACACCTCGCAGGCCTTGTAGGCGGCGATGCCTCCCGTCACCCCGAGCAGGACGCGGGCCATGTCCCCATGATGCCTGTCCCGGCTCGTGAGGGTGGCCGCGCGAAGCGTCACGGCTCCGTGACTGGTCTCCGACCCCGGGGACGTGTCCCGGCGAGACGAGGATGCGCTGACGAGGCGGCGGGCGCTACGAAGAGACGTACTTGTAGTCGAGCATGCCCTCGGCGACTTCCTCGAGGGCCATCGTCAAGTAGTTCTTCGAGCGCGACTCGACGAGCGGCGGCGGATTGTCGTCGAACGTGCCCTCGCCGAGCTGATGGTGGTAGTTGTTGATCTGCCGGGCGCGCTTGGCGGCCACGATCACGAGCGCGTAGCGCGAGTCCACGTGCTCCAGCAGTTCGTCGACGCGAGGTTGAGATCATCGTTGCGGCATGGTAGCTGCCGGGGCGAGCAGGCCGCGCACGAGCTGCGTGAGCGTCTCCACGGCGTGCTCGAGCTCGTCGTTCTCGACGACGTAGTCGAAGTCCTCGGCCTGCTCCAGCTGCTCCCGCGCGAGCCTGATCCGGTCGCCGATCTCGCCGGCGCTCTCGGTCGCCCGCTCGCGCAGCCGCCGCTCCAGCTCCTCCACGCTCGCCGAGATGAAGATCGTCACCGCGCCGGGATCGTCGCGCTTGACCCGCAGCGCCCCCTCGGTCTCGAGCTCGAGCAGCGGCACGCACCCGTCGTCCACGACCCGGGCGAGCTCCTGACGCAGCGTCCCGTAGCGGTGCCCCGACACGTACTCGACGTGCTCGACGAAGTCGTCGGCGGCGACCCGCGCGCGGAACTCCTCCGGCGAGAGGAACCAGTACTCCCGTCCGTCCTCCTCGCCCGGGCCGCCGCTCGCGGGTCGTCGCCGACACGGTCACCTCGAGGTCGGGCACGCGCGCGAGCAGCTCGCGGATCAGTGTTCCCTTTCCGGCCCCGGACGGGCCGGTCACCACGAGGACGGAGGGCCGCCTAGCGGTTGAAGAGGTCAATCAGCTCCGTGCGCTGCCGGTCGGAGAGGCCGCCGACGGTCTTCGACTGGCTGATCCGCGCCGTCGTCAGGAAGCGCGCAGCCTTCACGCGACCGAACTTCGGCACCGCCATCAGGATGTCGATCACCTTCGCCGTCGAGACGTATTCGGGCGGGCTGTCGAGGATCTGCTCGATCCGGACCTTGCCCTCCTTGAGGTCCTTCTTGAGCTGGGCCCGCCGGACCCGGACGTCGTTCGCGCGCTTGAGGGCATCCATGCGCTGGTCGAGCGAGCGGACCGGCGCATGGGCCTGGAGTTTGGGCGAAGCCATCGGAGCGCCGATCTTACCAACCGCCCCGATCCGATCAAGCGAGAGCTTTTTCCGCTCTGTCCAGGCGTTTTTGCGGGTCCAGCGCGAGGCCGTACACGTCGTCAGGTCCGGCAACAGCCGCGGCCGCAGCCGGCTGCGGCGAGCTCGGCGCGTACGCGGGCAGGCGCGTCGGGGTCGGAGAAGAGCACCGTGCCGAGCGCGACGTGGCGCGCCCCGCAGGCGATCAGCTCGAGTGCGTCCTGCCCGGTCTGCACGCCTCCCATGCCCACGATCGGGAGCCCGGTCGCGGCGTAGCAGGCGCGCACGGCGTGCAGGGCGACCGGCTTCAGCGAGGGCCCGGAGAGCCCGCCGCTGCCGCGCGCGAGCACCGGCTGGAGCGTCCCCGGGTCGAGCGCGACGCCGCGCAGGGTGTTGATCAGCGACAGCCCGTCGGCGCCGGCTGCGGCGACCGCGCGCGCCACCTCCGCGACGTCGGGGTGCGCGGCGGAGAGCTTCGCGTAGAGCGGCAGCGTCGTGGCGGCGCGGCAGGCGGCGACGATCTCGGCGGCCGAATCCGCGGCCTCGTCGACGTTCGGACAGGACAGGTTCAGCTCCACGGCCGCGACGTCGTCGCGGCCTAGAAGTGAGCAGGTCTCCGCGTAGTCGGCCGAACAGAAACCGCCAACGGACACCCAGATCGGCGTGTCCAGAGTGCTAGCCAAACGCGGCAAAGTTTGGCTGAGGAAGGCTTGCCTTCCGGGGTTCGCGAGCCCGATCGCGTTCAGCATCCCGTGCGCGGTCTCCGCGATCCGCGGCGGCGCGTTGCCCTCGCGCGGCAGTGGCGTGATCGTCTTCGTCACGAAGCCGTCCAGCTGTCCGGCGACCTCCGGCGCGGTCAGGGCGTCGAGGCAGCCGCTCGCGTTCAGGAGCATCATGCCGCCACCTCCACGTGGGACGACACGCGCGACGCGTCGAGGACGGGCCCGTCGACGCACAGCCGCTTCAGCTCGCCTTCGATCTCGACCGCGCAGCCGTAACAGGCGCCGTAGCCGCAGGCCATCGGCGCCTCCCACGCGAGCTGCGCGGCCGGGCAGAGGGCGGCGACCGCGCGCAGCATCGGCTCCGGCCCGCATGCGAGCACGTCGAACCCGGGCTCGATCAACTCGGTGACGAGGCGCGGCTCGACGACCACCTCGGCGTTCGGGAGCAGCGCCGCGGCCTCGGCATGATGGTGGCGTGCGGAATCCGGCGACCACCGGCGGCGCGTTCAGCATCGCCGCCAGGTACGGGAACGGCGCGATCCCGATGCCGCCGCCGACGAGCAGCGGCCGTGCGACGTCGAGCCGGTAGCCGTGGCCGAGCGGGCCGTAGACGTGGATCTCCTCCCGCGGTCCGAGCGCGCAGAGCGCGGCCGTCCCCGGCCCGATCGGGTCGATCAGGAAGCCGAGCTCCCCGGCGGGGGCGAGGCAGAGCGAGAGCGGCCGCGGCAGCAGCCGCCCGGGCGCCTCGAGCATGAAGAACTGGCCCGGGACGCCGGGGTCGAGGCCACCCCGCTCGAGCCGGACGAGCGTGTACGGCCCGACCGCCTCGACGGCGACGACCCTACGCCGTTCGCGTCTCGGCATCGATGCGCTCCTGGAGCGAGAGCGAGCCCTCCGCGCGCGCGTTCGCGATCGCGTGCACGGCGGCGGCCGCCCCGGACATCGTCGTGATGCAGGGCACACGCCGCGAGAGCGCCGCCTCGCGGATCTGGTAGCCGTCGGAGCGTGCGTTCCGGCCCTCGGGCGTGTTGATGACGAGGTCGCAGCGGCCACGGCGGATCAGGTCGATCACCGTCAGCTCCTCCCCGTCGGCCTCGCTCACCTTCCGCACCGCCTCGACCTCGAGGCCGGCGGCGGCGAGCGTCTCGGCCGTCCCGGCCGTCGCGAGCAGCTTGAAGCCGAGCCCGAGCAGCGTCGCGGCGATCGGTACGGCGGCGCGCTTCTCGCTCGTGCGGATCGACAGGAACACGGAGCCGGAGTGCGGCAGCGCCCGTCCGGCGGCCCGCTCCGCCTTCGCGAGCGCGGTCGGCAGGTCGGCGGCGCTCGCCATCACCTCGCCGGTGGAGCGCATCTCGGGGCCGAGCACCGGGTCGCTGCCGGGGAAGCGCGCGAACGGCAGCACCGCCGCCTTCACGCTCCACTGGCGCGGCGCCCGCTCCGGCGGCAGGTCGAGGTCGGCGATCCGGTCGCCCGTCGACAGGCGGCACGCCGCCGCGACGAGCTGGACGCCGGTCGCCTTGCTCACGAACGGCACCGTGCGCGAGGCGCGCGGGTTCGCCTCGAGGATGGACACCTCGCCGTCCGGCGTGATCGCGAGCTGGACGTTCAGAAGCCCGATCACGCCGAGCGAGCGGCCGAGCGTGCGCACCGTCGCGGAGATCGACTCGAGCTGGTCGGGGCTGAGCCCCGGCGCCGGCAGCACGCACGCCGAGTCGCCGGAGTGGACGCCCGCCTCCTCGACGTGCTGCATCACGGCGGCGATGTAGGTGTCCGCTCCGTCGCAGAGCGCGTCGACGTCGATCTCGACCGCGTTCTCGAGGAAGCGGTCGACGAGCACGCGGCCGAGGACGGGCACGTCGCTGCACCTCCTCGTCCGTGAAGCAGACGCGCATCGCGCGGCCGCCGAGCACGTACGACGGCCGGATCAGCACCGGGTAGCCGATCTCGTTCGCGACGAGGACAGCGTCGTCGTTCGAGGAGGCCATCGCCCAGGCGGGCGAGCGCAGGTCGTGCGCGCGCAGAAGCCCGGCGAACCGCTCGCGGTCCTCCGCGAGGTCGACGGCGTCGTACGGCGTCCCGAGGATCTTGTAGCCGGCCTCCTCGATCGCGCGGGCGAGCTTGAGCGGCGTCTGGCCGCCGAACTGGATCACGACGCCCTCGGGCCGCTCCCGGTCGCAGACGGCGAGCACCGACTCGATGTCGAGCGGCTCGAAGTAGAGCCGGTCGGAGGTGTCGTAGTCGGTCGAGACGGTCTCCGGGTTGCAGTTGACCATCACCGCCTCGTAGCCGAGCGAGCGGAACGTCTGGACGGCGTGGACGCAGCAGTAGTCGAACTCGACGCCCTGGCCGATCCGGTTCGGGCCGGAGCCGAGGATGACGACGCGCGGCCGGTGCCCGGTCGGCGGCGCCTCGTCGGCCTCGCCCCAGGTCGAGTAGTAGTAGTTCGAGCCGGCGGCGACCTCGCCCGCGCAGGAGTCGACGCGCCGGTAGACGGGCCGGACGCCGAAGCCGCGGCGGCGGGCGCGCACGGCCTGCTCGGGCTCCTCCGTTGCGGCCGCGATCTCGGCGTCGCTGATCCCGAGCCGCTTCAGCCGCAGGAAGCCGGCCGCGTCGATCGCCTCGAGCGGGCCGACCGCGTCGAAGAGCGCCTCCTGGATCCGGCCGATCTCCTCGAGGAAGAACGGGTGCACGTCCTCGGGCACGTCGGCGAGCGTCTGCCACGGCGTCGCCGCGCCCGGGTCGAGCTCGCGCGAGCGCATCGCCTTCAGGAACGCCTCCGAGAACGTGCGGCCGATCCCCATCGTCTCGCCGACCGACTTCATCTGCGTGCCGAGCGTCCGGTCGGCGCCCGGGAACTTCTCGAACGCGAAGCGCGGGAACTTGACGACGACGTAGTCGAGCGTCGGCTCGAAGCTCGCCGGCGTCGTGCCGGTGAGGTCGTTCGGGATCTCGTCGAGCGTGTAGCCGACGGCGAGCTTCGCGGCCACCTTCGCGATCGGGTAGCCGGTCGCCTTCGAGGCGAGCGCCGAGGAGCGCGAGACGCGCGGGTTCATCTCGATCACGCGCATGTCGCCGGTCACGCGGTCGCGCGCGAACTGGATGTTCGAGCCGCCGGTGTCGACGCCGACCGCGCGGATCACGGCGATGGCCGCGTCGCGGAGCTCCTGGAAGGCCTCGTCGGGCAGCGTCATCTGCGGCGCGACGGTGACCGAGTCGCCGGTGTGGACGCCCATCGGGTCGAGGTTCTCGATCGAGCAGACGATCACGACGTTGTCGGCGTGGTCGCGCACGACCTCGAGCTCGAACTCGTCCCAGCCGCGCACGGACTCCTCGACGAGCACCTGGCCGATCGGGCTCTCGCGCAGGCCGATCTCGACCTGGCGGTGGAGCTCCTCGGGCGTGTTCGCGAAGCCGCCGCCGTGGCCGCCGAGCGTGAACGCCGGTCGCACGACACAGGGCGTCGTGAGCCCGGCCAGCTGCCCGAGGTCGGTGACGATCGTGGAGGCCGGGACGCGGAGGCCGCAGCTCTCGACCGCCTGCTTGAAGAGCTCGCGGTCCTCGGCCCGGTTGATCGCGTCGAGCCTGGCGCCGATCAGGTCGATGCCGAGCTCGTCGAGGATCCCCGACTGGGCCAGCTCGCGCGCGAGGTTGAGCGCCGTCTGGCCGCCCATCGTCGGCAGGAGCGCGTCCGGCCGCTCGCGGCGGAGAACGTCGGCGACGCCGTCGAGGTCGAGCGGCTCGAGATACGTGCGGTCGGCGAAGCCGGGGTCGGTCATGATCGTGGCCGGGTTCGAGTTGACGACGATGGTCCGGTAGCCGTCCTCGCGCAGCACCTTCAGCGCCTGGCAGCCCGAGTAGTCGAACTCGGCGGCCTGCCCGATCACGATCGGGCCGGAGCCGACGATGCAGATGCTCTCGATGTCCGTCCGCTCTAGGCACCGACTGCCTCCGCGACCTCGTCGACCCAGTGCTCGATCAGCGGCCACGCGTCGTGCGGGCCCGGGCCGGCCTCCGGGTGGAACTGGAGCGTGCGGGCGCGCAGCTCCGGGAACTCGAGCCCCTCGACGGTCTCGTCGTAGAGCGAGATGTGCGTCGCCTCGGCAGCGTCGGTCGCGCGCACGGCGAAGCCGTGGTTCTGGCTCGTCACGATCACCCGGCCGCGTGCGCCGCTCGAGCACCGGATGGTTCGCGCCGCGGTGGCCGAACGGCAGCTTGAACGTCTCGTGCCCGGTCGCGACGCGCGACGAGCTGGTGGCCGAGGCAGATGCCGAAGACGCTCGTGCGGCCGAGCAGCTCGCCGACGGTCTTCGCCTCCTCGACGAGCGGCTCCGGGTCGCCCGGGCCCGGCGAGAGCAGGACGCCGTCGTAGCCGGCGAGCTCGTCCGCGTCGACGGTGTGCGGATAGACGGTGACCGCGGCGCCCGCCGTGGCGAGCCGGCGCAGGACGGAGTTCTTGACGCCGTAGTCGACGACCGCGACGCGCACTCTCCCCTCCTCCGCGTACACGTACGGCTCGGCGGTCGAGACGCCCGCGACGAGGGCGCGGCCGGCCATCGACGGCTCGCGCGCCGCGAGGGCGACCGCCTCCTCGACGGGCAGGTCGCCCGCCACGGCGACGGCGAGCATCGAGCCCGCGTCGCGCAGCTTGAGCGACGAGCGAGCGGGTGTCGATCCCGGTGAGCGCGACGATGCCCCGGTCGCCGAGCCAGTCCGTCCAGGCGGGGCCGCGGGCCTCGCGCATGATCACCGCGCGCGCGTGCGTCGTCGCCGACTCGGAGCGCTCGTCGCTGACGCCGTAGTTGCCGACCATCGGCGCCGTGAAGCAGATGAGCTGATCCTCGAAGCTCGGGTCGGTGACCGCCTCCTGGTAGCCGGACATGCCCGTCGTGAACACGGCCTCGCCGGCCGCCGTCCCTTCCGGCCCGACCGACTCGCCCGGAAAGACCGTCCCGTCCGCGAGCGCGAGATAGCCGGTCACGCGCGCCCCGCCACTGCCGCCTGCTCGAAGGCGACCGCGCCGGCCGCGACGGTGAGCGCGACCGCGCCGGTGAGCCGCTCGCCGAGGAGCCACGAGTTCTCCGAGCGCGAGCGGAACGGCTCGTCGCCGACCACCCAGGCTCGCTCGAGGTCGAGCAGGACGAGGTTCGCGGCCGCGCCGGGTGCGATCCGCGGCCGGTCGAGCCCGAAGATGCGCGCCGGCCCTGCCGACATCCGCTCGAGCAGCGTCTCGAGCGGCAGCAGCCCGGGCAGGACGAGGTGCGTGTAGAGCGCCGCGAACGCCGTCTCGAGGCCGGTGACGCCGAACGGCGCCGCCTCGAACGGCACCTCCTTCTCGTGCCGCGCGTGCGGGGCGTGGTCGGTCGCGATCGCCTCGATCGTCCCGTCGCGGAGCGCGGCGAGCAGCGCGACCCGGTCGGACTCGGCCCGCAGCGGCGGGTTCATCTTCACGTTCGGGTCGAGCGAGCGGACGGCCTCGTCGGTGAGCACGAGATGGTGCGGCGTCACCTCGCCGCTCGCCTGGACGCCGGCCTCGCGGGCGCGGCGCAGCGCGGCGACCGACTCGGCCGCCGAGAGGTGGAGGATGTGGAGCGGCTGGCCCTCGTAGGCGGCGAGCGCGAGGTTGCGCTCGACGTCGACCGACTCGGCCACCGACGGGTAGCCGGCGAAGCCGAGCTCGGCCGCGACGACGCCCTCGTGGACGTGGGCGCCGCGCGAGAGGGTCGGCTCCTCGCAGTGGAGCGCCAGGATCCGGCCGGTCACCGACGCGTACTGGAGCGCGCGCCGCATCAGCGCCGCCGAGGCGACCGGCATGCCGTCGTCGGAGAAGGCGACCGCACCGGCGTCGGCGAGCTCGCCCATCTCCGTCAGCTCCTCGCCGGCCTGGTTGCGGGTGATCGCGGCGAGGAAGCCGACCTGCACCTCCGCCTCGCGGCCGGCCGTGTCGACGAGCGCGCCGAGCGTGGCCGCCGAGTCGACGACCGGATCGGTGTTCGGCATCGCGAGGATCGCGCAGAAGCCGCCGGCGGCCGCCGCGGCGGTGCCGGTCGCGATCGTCTCCTCGTCCTCGCGGCCGGGCGTGCGCAGATGGACGTGCGGGTCGACGAACGCGGGCGCGAGCACGAGCCCGGTGCCGTCGACGACGCGGTGATCGCCGGCCTCGACCTGCGGCGCGACCTCGGAGATCATGCCCGCCGTCGACGCGGACGTCGAGGACGGCGTCGATCCCCTCGACCGGGTCGACGACGCGGGCGCCGCGGACGACGAGATCCTCGCCGGGGCGGTTCTTCACCCAGAGCGCCATCAGGCCACCTCCGCCGCTGCGAGCGCGCGCACCCCGACGGGGCCGCCGGTGAGGACGTCGTAGAGCACCGCCATCCGGATGACGAGCCCGGAGCGGACCTCCGTCGTGACGAGCGAGTCGGGCGAGTCGGCGACGCGGCCGTCGATCTCGACGCCGCGGTTCATCGGCCCCGGGTGCATGACCTTCTGGCCGGGCCGCAGCCGCTCGGGCGTGATCCCCCAGCGGGCGCTGTACTCGCGCAGGCTCGGGACGAAGTTCGCGCCGGCCTGCATCCGCTCGTTCTGCATGCGCAGGACGTAGACGACGTCGGCGTCGCGGATCGCGCCGATGTCGGTGGTCGTCCTCGCCGGCAGGTCGCGCGGCAGGAGCGCCGGCGGCCCGACGAGCGTCGTGTGCGCGCCGACGAGCTCGAACGCCTGCAGGAGCGAGCGGGCGACGCGCGAGTGGAGGACGTCGCCGACGATCGCGACGTGGAGGCCCTCGAGCCGCCCGAGCTCCTGCTGGAGCGTGTAGAGGTCGAGCAGCGCCTGCGTCGGGTGCTGGTGCTTGCCGTCGCCGGCGTTGACGACGTGGGCGTCGGTGACCCGGGCGACGAGCTGCGGCGCCCCGATCTGCGGGTGCCGGATCACGATCACGTTCGGGTCGTAGGCGCCGAGCGTGAGCGCCGTGTCCTTGAGCGACTCGCCCTTGTCCACCGAGGAGCCGGCGGACTTGATGTTGAGCGTGTCCGCGGAGAGCCGCTTCGCGGCGAGCTCGAAGCTCGACGAGGTGCGCGTCGAGGACTCGTAGAAGAGGTTGACGACGAGGTGCCCCTTCAGCGTCGGCAGCTTCTTCACGTGCCGGTCGAGCGAGTCGGCGAAGTTGCGCGCCGTCCCGAGCAGGCGCTCGACGTCGTCGCGGGTCAGGTCGGCGACCGAGATCAGGTGGCGCCGGGGCGGCGGCTTCGGCGGCCGGAGATCGTCGCGGACGAGCCGGACGCTCGGTTTCGCTGCGGCACTCATCGGGAGCCCTCCTCGGAGGTGGGGACGAGCAGGATGCGGTCGACCTCGTCGATCTCGACGAGCTGCACCTGGATCCGCTCGGTGCGCGAGGTCGGCAGGTTCTTGCCGACGTAGTCGGGGCGGATCGGCAGCTCGCGGTGGCCGCGGTCGACGAGGACGGCGAGCTGGACGCGCGCGGGGCGTCCGTAGTCGAAGAGCGCCTCGATCGCGGCCCGGATCGTGCGGCCCGTGTAGAGGACGTCGTCGACGAGGACGACCGTGCGCCCGTCGAGCGGGAAGTCGAGCTGGGTGGCGCGGACGAGCGGCTGCGCCGCGAGCGGCGCCTCGCCGCCGCGGACGGTCACGTCGTCGCGGTAGAAGGTGATGTCGACGGCGCCGAGGGCGGGCGCGTCGCCGGCGCGCTCCTCGATCAGCCGGGCGAGCCGGTGCGCGAGCGGGACGCCGCGCGTCTGGATGCCGACGAGGGCGAGCTCGTCGAGCTCGGGGTTGCCCTCGATGATCTCGTGGGCGATGCGCGTCAGCGTCCGGGCGAGCGCGGGAGCGTCGAGCAGAACCTTCCCGGACACCTCCGTCGCGCTCACGGCGCGGCAGGGGTCGCAGGGGCAGGGACGTGCGTACGTCATTCGGACTCCTTTCCGGCCTCTCGGGACCGGCTTAAAGGGGGTCTGCAGTCGACGGCACTCTAGCGGGCCGCACGGACGGCTCGCGGTCCGATGGGGTAGCGTGCCCGGCCGTGGACGGCGGACACTCGAGCGCTACGCGGACCTGATCGTCTCGGTCGGGGCGAACGTGCAGCCGGACCAGGTGCTGGCGGTGGAGGCGCTGCCGGAGGCGCAGCCGCTCGTGCACCAGATCGTCCGCCGGGCGTACGAGCGCGGGGCCCGCTACGTCGAGGTCGCGTACTTCGACGCGGACGCGAAGCGGCTCCGGGACGAGCTCGCCGCCGAGGACACGCTCGCGTGGGTGCCGCCGTGGCTCGGCAAGCGGATGCTCGACCTCGGCGAGCTGAACGCCGCCCGCGTCGTGCTCGTGCCGCTCGTGCCTCCCGGTCTCCTCGACGGCGTCGACTCGGCGCGTGCAGGCCGCGACCGGCTGCCGTCGATCGAGGAGACGTTCCGGTGATCGAGGAGCGGTCGGTCGCGTGGACGCTCTCGCCGTACCCGACGGCTCGCTGGGCGGAGGTCGTCTATCCCGGGCTCGGGACGGACGAGGCGCTCGCACGTCTCTGGCAGGACGTCGTGCACGTCTGCCGGCTCGACGAGCCCGACCCGGCGGCGGCGTGGACGCGGCGGATCGACGAGATCTGGCAGGTCGCGAGCCGGCTCGATGCGCTCGACCTCGACGCGCTCCGCTTCGAGGGGCCGGGCACCGACCTGACCGTCGGCCTCCTCCCCAGCTCGCGCTTCGCGAAGGAGGGCGGTGCCGCGCACACGCGCACGGGCGTCCGCCACGTGCCGAACCTCCCGACCGAGGAGGTCTATACGACGCCCGATCCGGCGCGGACGGAGGGGGTCGTCGCCGCGACGAAGCCGCTCGACGTCTCGGGCTCGCTCGTCACCGGCCTGCGTGTGCGCTTCGAGGGCGGCCGCGCCGTCGAGATCGAGGCGGACACGAACGCGGAGGCGCTGCGGCAGCGCTGCGCCGTCGACCCCGGCGCGTCCCGGCTCGGCGAGGTGGCGCTCGTCGACCGCGAGAGCCGGATCGGCAAGCTCGGGCGGACGTTCTTCACGACGTTGCTGGACGAGAACGCGGCGAGCCACCTCGCGCTCGGCGACGCGTACTCGAGCCCGATCGCCGACCCGGCCGACCTGCCGCGGATCAACGAGAGCGCGATCCACATCGACTTCATGGTCGGCTCGGACGAGGTCACGGTCACGGGTGTGACGAAGGCGGGCGCCGAGGTGCCGGTCCTCGTCGGCGGGGCCTGGCAGATCTAGCCGCGCCCGGTGCGCGAGAGCCACGGCGCCCTCGTCCTCCCCGAGTCGCACCGCGCAAGACGCCCGGCCGCTTCCAGAAGTGCCAGGCACGTTCCCTACGAACGTGTCACGGGCACAGGAACCATGCCGGTCGCTCGTCACGGAAGCGTGACGGCTGCCGGCGGCGGTGCCAGCCACGGGTGCGACCGAAGCGCTACGCGTCGGCGACGACGAGCGCCCACTGCTGGCGGATCTCGACGTGCTCCGGAAGCTCCTGCTCGGCGCGCGCGGTGCCCTCGGCGACCTCGTCCTCGGTCAGCAGGTCGAAGGTCGAGATGTGGCGGCCGCGGATCTTCTCGAGCGCCTCCTCCCGCGAGACGTGGCTCGCGAGCGGCACGGCGACGACCCGCGTCGCCGCGAAGCCCGCGGTCCTTCGAGCTCGCGGCAGAGCGTCTCGGGCGCCGGGAACCGGGCGAGGTCGATCTCGCGCAGCCGCGGGAAGAGGCGGTCGAGCCAGAAGCCGTCGAAGTGCGCGAGCTCGAACGTCGCGATCACGGCCCGGCCGCCGCGGCCGAGCACGCGCCGCAGCTCCGGAAGCGCCCGCTCGCGGTCGAGCAGGTGCACGACGAGGCGCAGCACGGCGCGCTCGAACCAGCCGTCCTTGAACGGCAGCGCCTCGGCCTGTGCCCGTCGTGCGCCGGCGAGCCGGTGCCGCGCGACCTCGACCATCGCCGGCTCCGCATCCACCGCCCACACCTTCGCGGCGGTGCGCTCGGCGAGCGCGGTGGCGAGCAGACCGGTACCGCAGCCGACCTCGAGCACGCGCCGGCCGCGCAGGTCACCCTCGCGCACGAGCGCCTCGTACAGCTCCCACCAGGCGGCGTCGGCAGGACGCAGCTCGTCATAGCGCGCGGCCCGGGCGCCGAAATCGGGACGCGCGGAGATCGGGGACGCCCCGCTTAGGGCTCGGCGATGAGGTCGTCCGGCTCGGTCAGCGCCTCGATCGCCTCTTGCGCTGCCTCGAGCTCGGCCTCCGGCACGAGCACGACCACCGCGTCGTCCTCTTCGGAGGGCTCGATGGTCGCCTCGATGCCGACGTTGCGGAGGATCTCCTGGACTTCCTCCGCCTCGGCGACGTCGCCTGCGGTCGTGACCTGAACCATGTCCGCTCATCGTGTCCTGATCATAGGGACTCGGCGGCCGCCGGCCGCGGCTCTGCCGGTGCGGGACGCGCGCCGGCCTTGTGCAGCTCGGGCCGGCCCCGCTCGGGGAACGGGATCTCGATCACGTCGAAGTCGCGCGGGACGACCGTGTCCGGGAAGACCTCCCGGGCCTCGCGCAGGAGCTCCGGGCCGAAGTAGCGGGTGGAGACGTGCGTGAGCGCGAGCAGCCGGACGTCGGCGAGCCGTGCCACCTCGGCCGCCTCGGCCGGCGGTCGAGTGCTGCGTCTCGGCTGCGCGTTCGCGCTCCTCGGCTGCGAACGTCGCCTCGTGGACGAGCAGATCCGCGCCGTGGGCCGCCTGGACGACCGTCGCCGACGGGGCCGTGTCGCCGGTGATCACGACCTTGCGGCCGGGCCGCGCCGCGCCGACCACCTCGTCCGCCGTGACGACGCGGCCGTCCGGGAGCGTGACCGTCTCGCCGCGCTGGAGCAGGCCGCGCTCCGGCCCCGGCGGGACGCCGAGCGCGTCGGCGGTCGCGACGTCGAAGCGGCCGGGCCGCTCGTCCTCGACGAGCGCATAGCCGAGCGAGGACGCACCGTGGTCGACGGCGAACGCCTCGATCCGGTGGTCGCCGCGCTCGAGCGCCTCGCCGGGTGCGAGCTCGACGAGCGTCAGCTCGTACGGGAGCCGGCCGACGAACGGACGCAACCGCCCGAACAGGTCGCGGAGGCCGCGCGGCCCGTACACCGTCAGCGGCAGCTCGGTGCGGCCGCGCAGCGCGAACGTCTTCAGCATCCCCGGGAGGCCGAGGAAGTGGTCGGCGTGGAAGTGCGACAGGAAGACCTCCTCCAGCTCCGCCAGGCCGACGGACGAGCGCTGGAGCTGCCGCTGCGTGCCCTCGCCGCAGTCGAACAGGAGCCGGTCGCCGCCGCGCCGCAGCAGCAGCGCCGCCGGCGCGCGCTGGGCGGTCGGCATCGACGCCGAGGTGCCGAGGAAGACGAGATCGAGATCCACCGTGGGCCGATTGTAGGAGCCGGTCGGCGCCGATCCGGCGCGGTAGGCTCCTCGGCATGCCCGATCCGTCGCTGCTCGAGCTCTACCGGCGCGAGGTCACGCCCGAGCTCTACACGGAGATCCGCGAGCTGTACAAGCGGCACTCGATCGCGGAGGACGCCCGCGACCTGCCAGGCCTGATCTCGACCCTGACGCCCGATTGCGTCTACGAGCTGCCGGAGAGCGGCCACCGCTGGGAAGGGCACGAGGGCGCGGCACGCTTCTACACCGAGCTCCTCACCGCGTTCCCCGACATCCGGTTCGACCTCACCGACATCGTGATCGGCCCGCAGGGCGTCTGCGAGGAGGCCGACGTCTCCGCCACCCACACCGCGCCCTGGCTCGGCGTCGAGCCGACCGGCGAGCGTCTCGCGTGGAAGGTGCTGATCTGGTTCCCCTGGGACGTCGACCGGCGGCTCTTCCGCGGCGAGAAGGTCTACGTCAGCGGGATCGACATCCCGCGCGCGGTCTAGCGACCTAGCCGGCCGGCAGGATCAGCCGCTGCCCCGGCCGCAGCGCCGCCGAGGCCAGGTGGTTGCGCTGCTCGAGCTTCCACACGCCCTCGCGCGGGTCGCCGCCGTAGGAGTGCGCGGCGATCGCCCAGAGCGTGTCGGTCGGCTTGACGACGTACGTGCGCTCCGGCCCTGCGCCCTGCGAGACGTGGGCGGCCATGCCGACGACGAGCGCCGCGGTGGTCAGCAGAATGAGCAGCTTCGCGAACATGTGTTCGTCACTGTAGAGCGAACACGCGTTCGTGTCAAGTCGGGCGGGATTATCCCGTTCACGCAGGGCGTAGTAGGCTCCCTTGTGTGGCGGCGCGTCGCGACAAGTGGCGTTGGTCGTGGAGCGCGACGAACGCGTACTTCCGCGATCAGGTTTGGAGCAGCGTCGTCATCGCAATTGCGATCCTGGTCGTGGCCATCGTCTTCTGGCTGTGGCGTCAGTCGGAGGCGGCAGACGCCCTGATGGTGAATTCGCTTGAAGCGCTCGGATTAGTCGTGGCCGCGTCCGGGGTGGTGCTGCTTTGGCTCCTAGGCTGGAATTACATCCGCGCAGCTGACCGGCTTCTGATCCAGCGTTTGTCACCAGGGCCACAGATGGTCGCTGCAGAACAAGAGCGCGTTCGCAACCTCCGCTCACGCGTCGTGTTGATTCGCGCCGAACTGGCCGCTTTGCGCGATGAGGTCATGCGATACAAGACCACGGGCTACTACTGGGATCCGTACCGCGAGCGAGATCCATTGCCGTTCATGCGTCTCACGGAAAGCGGAGGCCAACTCGGTGAGGACCCGCGAACGACTCAGGCCTACGAGTCTTGTACGACCGTTCAGCGAGATATCGAGCGGCTTAGGCGATTGGTAGGGGAACGCTGGCGCATGTACGACGGGTTTCAATATACGAACCCCAATGATGTCGTCTACCAGCCCGAGATCGAACTGGGAGACGATCTTGACCGCACGCTCGAGATCATCCGCAACGCCGATCTCGACCTTGTCGACGCGCTGAGGACATTGAGCTAGGGATGAGCCGGGCGAGCTATCAGCGTCTTGTACGTAAGCGCGTCAGATGCTGCGAGGCGCCGCAGCGTGTCCCGGAACAGGTACGGATTGCTCCGGTTGTTGTAGCGCCACTCCAACTCGTCCAGGTAGGCGGGAAGGTGCTTGACGCTGAACCTGATGGTAGGAGCCGATGACGCTGCGCTTGAAGAGGCTCCAGACGTTTTCGATGGTGTTGCTGTGAACGTCGCCGCGTACCCACTCCTTGTGCGAGTGGTTGACGACCTGATGGAACGTGTCCTCGTCGGCGATGCCGACGTAGCCGACCCAGTCGTCCGTGTAGATCGCCTCGGCGGAGTCGTCTACAACCTCGTTCAAGAAGCGGTGCAGCGTGCCACGGTCGCGACCGGGTGCAAGCCGCAGGCGAACCTCGCCGCCGCGCTCAACGGCGCCGATGACGACCTTCTTGCCGGAGTTGTACGGCCCGCTGCCGCGCCCGCGCCTCTTGCCTCCGTGCCACGTCTCGTCCGCCTCGATGATTCCGCGCAGCGGCTTTTCGTCCGCGTCGCCCATCGCGTCGCGGATACGGTGCGAGAGGTACCAGGCCGTCTTGTACGACACGGCGAGCATGCGCTGCAACTGCTTGGCGCTGATGCCCTTCTTGGACTCAGTGATGAGGTAGATGGCGAGGAACCACTTCCAGAGCGGCAGGTGCGAGTCGTGCATGATCGTCCCCGCCGTCACGGAGAACTGGTAGCGGCACTTGGAGCATTCGTACTGGTTGCGCTCCGCGATGGTCGAGATCGTCTTGGCGTCGCAGCGCGGGCACTCCACGCCGTCCGGCCAGCGCAGCTCTTCCAGGTAGGCGCGGCACTTGTCCTCGGAGCCGAATCGCTCGATCAGCTTGGGGAGGTTCATGTCCTCCATGGCACGCTCCTAAAGGTCTGGCGGTTCCGGCCCCCGTTGCCATGCGGTGGACCGACTGCGTTTACACCCGGTTCCTCCGCCACCCGCGGCGCTCTTTGCCTCCGCGAGCTGCCAGCCGGGGGCCGGTTCCGCCAGAAGAGGACGCTAACGCTAGGAGTCATCGGTGGCTAGACCCCGTAAGAAGGCGAAGGACATGACGAGTGACGAGGCTCTTCGGAAGCTCTTCCCGAAGAAAGTTGCCGACGAGATGAAGAAAGAAGCAGAAAAGAATCGGCGGAAACCCTCATGAACACTAGGATACGCCCGCCCAAACCCTGTGTCAAGGGGATAATCCCGAAGTCGGGCGCGGTTATCCCCTTCGCACAGGGCCGCGTATGGTCGGCCCGCGGCGCGTCGTACAGGAGACGGAACGGGGAGCCTCTCGGCTCCCCGTTCGCGCACGTCTTCTCATGTCCGGCGAGCCGCGTCGCCGTCTAGCCGATCGGCACGACCGTCGCTTTGAACCGCCTCACGAGACCAACCCTGTTGTGGGTCACCGCGAGGAGCGTCGCACTCGCCTTCGCGGGCAGTGCAAGCATCCAGACGCCCTTGCGGTTCTCCTTGCCACGACCGGTATCGGAGAAGGCGATCGTCGACCTGGCCACGACCGCGACGCGCCACTTTCTCGGCGCCGGGCCGGTCGAGCGCCACCGGACGCCGACGCGGTGGCCCTTTGCGAGATACACGACCGTGATGTGCGTCGCGGTCGTCTTGCCGCCGGTCGTGGCGCCACCGGTCGTCCCCGTATCGCCCGGCGCCCACGACACCATCGCACCGGTGCAGGCGGCGCGCCCCTGCGCGAAGATCGGCGCGTCCTGGGCGTACGCGATCTTCGGCGTCGACACGCCCTGGCCGCCGGCCGTCAGCAGACCGCTCTGCCAGCCGCCGCCGACCGTCTTGCCGGTCTCGTCCTTGCCGTTGCGGTACTTCTCGTCCACGAGCAGGAACAGCTCGACGTCGGTGACCGTCGGGTCGCAGGCGAAGTACTTCTGGGCCATCTGCTGGATGTAGTCGGCCTGCTGCTGCTCGGTCACGACCTTGACGTTCTCGGGATTGACGTACTGCGAGTACTGCGTCGTGTCGGTCTGCCAGCCGACCTCGTCGATCCGGAAGGTGAGTCCGTTCAGCGTCGTCGGCTGTCCCGTGCCGTTGAACGCATCGTAGACGGCCTGCTTGACCCGGGCCATGTCGGGGATGCCGAACCGGTTCGTGTCGGTGTAGCCGACGCTCGGCGGCAGGGTCGGGACGCTCGGGTTCGGGTAGGGGTGGATCGAGAGCTGGTCCATGATCGGCGTCGTCCGCCCGGAGGCGCGGTACGCCTTGCCGACGTCGCGGAGGAAGACGAGCGGCTCGGTGGACGCCGAGGTCGAGGCGCGCGGCGAGAGGCCCATGCCGATCACCTGCGCGCTCGCGTCGGCGGCGTGAATCGAGTCGTAGCACTGGGCGAGCAGAGCCTCGTAGGCGGGCGCCGCGACGTCGTTGCCGGCCGCGTCCTTCTGGGGCGACCAGTAGAGCCGCGTGTTCGGCTCGTTCCAGACGATGAAGTCGTTGATCCCCCACTGCTTCACCGTCTGCTGCGACCTTGGCCGCCCACGCGCAGAACGCCGTCGGGTCGTGGCTCGTCGCGTCGGGTGCCGGCGTTCCCGCGTAGAGCGCGAGCACGACGTGGATGCCCGCGGCCTGCGCCTTCGGCGCGGCGCGCTGGAGGAACGGCAGCTCGGCGATCGTCGTCCGGCGTGCTCGGGTTCCACGCGAGCGTCCAGCGGTTCTCGGTCAGGTTCGCGCCGGCGAGCTCGCCGTAGAACCACGTGCCGCCGTCGTCGGCGTACTTCGACGGTGTCGTCCGCGACGCCCCAGTTGATCGGGGGGACGCTCGCGAGCGGCTTCGCCGCGCCGGCTCCCGTCCGCCCCGTCGTTGCGCCCGCGACCGTGGCCGCGAAGAGCGCGCACCCAACGGCGAGCGCCGTCACAAGCTTCTTCACTGTCTCTCTCCCTTGTTGTTGCCGCCGCTTCGTGCGGAGCGAAGTACATCGGCACGGCCGGACGGCCGCAACGGGCCGTCCGGCCCATCTTTCGGACAGGTCGGACCTAACCCTTTGCGGTCAGCACGGCCTCGACGATCCGCTGGGCGCCGAAGCGCACCGGGTCGTCGGCGGGCAGGCCGGTCTCGTCCTCGGCCGCCGCCACGGCGGCTCGCGCGGCCTCGTCGTCGAGCTGCCGGGTGTTGACGGCGATCGCGGCGACGGTGGCGGGCCGGGCCGGCAGCGCGAGCGCCTCGTGGAGCGCGACGAGCTCGGACAGCGGCGGGATCGGATGCGGGCCGCCGCCGGCACCCTCGATCTCGGTCCGCCCCGCCTCGTGGCAGAGCACGAGCAGGTGCGGCGCGCTGCCGTGGTAGAGACCGACCGTGACGCCGGAGTAGACGGGATGCAGGATCGCGCCCTGCCCCTCCACCCAGAGCAGGTCGGCGCCGCGTTCGTGCCCCTCGACGACGAGCCGCTCGGCCGCCCCGGCGATGAAGTCCGCGACGACCGCGTCGACCGAGATCCCCCACCCGGCGATCGCGATCCCCGTCTGGCCGGTCGGGACGAAGGCGGAGCGCAGGCCGCGGCGGCGCGCCTCGAGGTCGAGCTCGAGCGCGACCGTCATCTTCCCGATCGCGCAGTCGGAGCCGACCGTGAGGACGATCGTCGCGGGAACGGCGAGGTTCGCACCGGTCGCGGTCGAGACGTCGGCCGGCGGGCGGCGCAGGTCGCGCAGCTCGACGCCGTGGCGGGCGGCGAGATCGCGCAGGTCGGGATCGTCGGCGAGGAAGACGTGCAGGCCGTTCTCGACGTCGAGCCCCTTCGAGATGCAGCTCCGCAGGAGGTCGATCCAGGCGGGCGGGAAGTGGCCGCCCTGCGTGACGACCCCGACGAGCGCCGTCGTCGGGTTGAAGCACAGGGCGTCGTTGACGGTCGCCACGACCGGGAGGCCCTCGATCGTCTCGCCCGCCCGCGTCGAATCCAGCACCGCGACGACGTCGTCGCGCCGGTAGCGGAGGACGCCCCACATCGTCTTGGCGTAGTGCGGGTCGCCGGAGAAGCCCTCCGCGAGGATCAGGTAGCGCGTGCTCGTTCACGCGGCCGCGACGCCGAGGCCGGGCGCGTCGGCGGGGAGCTGGACGCCGTCGGCGAACACGACGCCCGGGCACGGGTCGTGCGCGAGCAGCAGGTTGCCGTCGAGGTCGACATGGTCGAAGAGCGACGCGATCTGGGCGCCGGCCGAGATGCCGAGGCCCGACTCGACCATGCAGCCGAGCATGCAGCCGAGCCCGAGCGCGCGGGCGGCATGCACCATCCTCGATCGCCTCGCGGATGCCGCCGGACTTCGCGAGCTTGACGTTGATCCCGTGGGCCCGCTCGGCGCACGCGGCGACGTCGGCGAGCGTGTGGCAGTCCTCGTCGACGTAGATCGGGAGCGGCGAGCGCGCCTTCAGCACCGCGCCGCCGTCGTCTCCGGCGGGCAGCGGCTGCTCGCAGTACTCGACGCCGAGCGCGGCGAGCGCCGGCAGGATCTCGAGCGCCTCGTCGAGGCTCCAGGCCTCGTTCACGTCGACCTGGAGCGGCACGTCGGCGACGGCCGCCACCGCGCGCACGCGCTCCGCATCGAGCCCGTCGTAGCCGCCGAGCTTCAGCTTCAGGCGCCGGAAGCGGCCGCGCACCTTCTCGGCGCGCCGGGCCATGTCGTCCGGGTCGCCGAGCCAGATCGTCCACGACGTCGGCGGGCCGGCCGGCGGGAGGCCGAGCAAGCCGCCAGGTCGGCTGTCCGGCGAGCTTGCCCTGGAGATCGTGGAGCGCCGCGTCGAGCGCCGCCCTCGCCGCGAACTCCCGGGCCGGCAGCCGCGCGAGCACGTCCTCGAGCGCGAACGGGTCGTCGCCGAGCAGCGCTGCATGCTCGGTGACGTAGGCGCTCGCGGATTCGGGCGACTCGTCGTAGCGCTCGATCGGCGCCGCTTCGCCGAACCCCGAGACGCCGTCGTGACGGAGCTCGACCTGGACGACGTCCTCGGTGTCGCGGGCGCTGCGGGAGATGACGAAGGTCTCGGCGAGCTCGAGCGTCACTGTCCGCGCGTCGACGTGCACGCGGGAGAAGCTAGCAGCGCGAGAGGAGCGTCCAGCCCGAGCTCGGGAAGCGGCGCGCGCACCAGTGCCCGGCCGGCCGGGCCGTGACGCCCTTGCCGAGGACGACCCAGTCGAGGCCGGCGGCGGACTGCTCGGGCAGCCAGACGAGGCGCCGGCCCAGGTTCGCGCCCCAGAGCGGGTACTCCCAGTCGTCCGGGGCGAGATCGATGCCGAGCCTCGCGTTCTGCGGGACGGTCCGGGCGATCGTCTCGAGCGCAGGCCCTCGTTCCGGCTCGCGGATCGCCTGCGCGGCGGGACGGCTCGAGATCCCAGACCGGCGTCGCGCCGCCGAGCCCCGTCGGCTTCGTCACGTCGTAGGCGAGCGCGAGCCCGACGGCCGCCGTGGCGATCGCCAGCACGGCCGCCCGCACGGACACGCGCCGCAGCACCGCCGGCGCGAGCGGCAGCGTCAGCGCGGCGGGCGTGATCAGGAACCGGTCGACGTAGAGGTTCCAGCGCGTCCCGAGCGCGAGCGCGACGACGTAGAGCGGCAGCGCGAGGGCGAGCGCACCGCGGGCGCGGCCGGTCCGCCGCAACGCCCAGGCCGCGAGGAACCCGACGGAGAGCGGGACGAGCAGGAGGAAGCCGAGCGGCCCGAACGCCGACGAGTCCTCGTTGGGGACGTCGTTGACGTCGTACGTGAACTCGAACGTCCCCCGGGTCGTCGCCGCGGGCGGGTTCGTCGGGATGCCGAGCCCCTGGAAGACGCGTTTCGCGGCGCCGGAGATGTGGTCGGTGAGGGCGGCGGGCGGATGGAAGCCGGAGAGGTCGACGAGCCGGTACGTCGTCCGTGCGACGCTCGAGACGGTGCCGCCGGCGGTCACCTGCGGCGGCATCGTCGAGATCTGGCTCGCCCGTCCCTGCGGACGTCCCGTCTCGACGAGGTTCTGGACGTACGCGTACATGCCGACGAGCGCGAACCCCGCGGCCGCGGCCGCCGCGACCGCCACGAGCCGCCGCCGCGGCAGCATCAGCAGGCCGATCGCGACGAGCGGCGGAACCGCGTACAGGAACGTGAGCTTCGTGCCCGCGGCGAGACCGAGCGCGAGCCCCGCGAGCGCCCACTCGGCGCGCGTCGAGCCGAGGGCGAGCGCGACGGCGGCTGCGACGAACGAGGCCTCGACGATGTCGTTCTGCGCCTGCACCGACTCGAGCGCGACGATGGTCAGCGTCGGGAAGAGCAGCGCCGCGAACGCCGACCGGCGGGCGTCGTGGCCGAGCCGGCGCGCGACGGCGTACACCGAGACCGTCGTCGCGAGTCCGGCGAGGAGCTGCGGCAGCGCGGCGAGCACGTCGCGGCCGAGGAACACGACCGTCCAGAGCACGAGCAGCTCGGCGTTCTGCGGGTACGCGTTCTCGATCCCGTTGTGGGTCGGGAAGTACGCGAGGCTTCCCTGGGCCCGCCAGGCCGCGACGCGGGCGAGGTGGTAGTGGAGCGAGTCCCAGTTGTTCGGCGGGGTCGCGACGACGAGGAAGAGCTCGTACCCGAAGGCGAGCGCGACGACGACGCCGAGCGCCACCAGGAGTGCGCCCTGGATATCCATGGAGCGTCCATGGGTATCCATGCCCAACCTCCACCGAGGACGGGGCCGGCCGAGACGGTGCCAGACCGCGAGCGCGATCACGAGCGTTCCCGCCGCGAAGAGGCTGTAGCCGAGCGGGCGGATCGCGTGCGCGAGGGACAGAACCTCCGCCGCCGCCACCACCTCGGCGCAGACGACCACCCACCAGCCGACGAGGAACGAGGCGCCCCGCAGCCGCAGCGACGCGGCTGTGAGCCAGCCGGTTGCGGCCACCGCCGCCCCTGCGAGGAAGAAGCCGATCACGGGCCGTGAAGCCTACGGCGGAACGCGGCGCTCAGCGCTCGACGCGCGAGCCGCCGACGATCGTCTCGAGCCCGGAGGCGAGCCGGACGAGCGCCTTGTGCCCGCCGTCGTAGTCGGGCGCCCACAGCAGGAGCGTCGCCTCCTCGCCCGAGACGCGGCACGGCTCCTCGCCGAGGCCCTCGCCGTCGAGCCAGGCGCGGATGAACGGGTTCGCGGCGCGCTCGGCGGCGATCGTCGTCTGCTCGCGGTGGCCGGGAAGCACGACCGTCTCCGGCGGCAGCGCGAGCAGGACGTCGAGGATCGAGTGCTTGAGCTCGGCGAGGCTGCCGGTCGGGCCGGCGGTGCCGCCGACGGTGCCCTTGAAGAGGACGTCGGCGGTGACGCAGTGCGTGCCGGCGACGACGAAGGCGAGATGGTCGCGGCAGTGACCGGGCGTCGCGAGCGCGCGGATCTCGAGGCTGCCGCTCGTGAGCGTCGAGCCGTCGTCGATCCGCTCGTCCGCGGCGACCGCCGTGTCGGGATGGGCGAGCAGCGGGGCGCCGACCCGGCGCGCGAGCTCCTCGATCCCGTCCACGTGGTCGGGGTGGCCGTGCGTGCAGAGGACGTGCGTGATCTCGATCCCCTCGTCGGCGGCCCGGTCGGCGAGCTGCGAGCCGAGGCCGTTGTCGTCGACGAGGACGCCGTGCCCGCCGGGCCCCTCGGCGAGGAGGTACGCGTTCGAGAGCCAGCCGGGATGCTCGACGCGCGCGACGATCATGCGAACCGGATCACGCTCCGGATGCCGTCCTGGGCCTCCATCAGCTCGAAGCCGCGGTTCACGTCGTCGAGTGTAAGCGTGTGCGAGACGAACGGCGCCACGTCGAGCTCGCCCGTGAGCGCGAGCCGGACGAGCTCCGGCACCTGGTCGCGTCCCTTGACGCCGCCGAACGAGGAGCCGGCGACCCGGCGGCCGGTGATCAGGTAGCGCGGGACGATGTCGAGCGTCTCGCCCTTGCCGGCGACGCCCGCGATCGTGCAGAGCCCCCACCCCATCCGCGCCGACTCGACGGCCTGCCGCATCACGTCGGTGCGGCCGGTCGCCTCGAAGGTGTAGTCGGCGCCGAAGCCGCCGGTCAGCTCGAGCACGGCGGCGACGGTGTCCGGGCCGCCCGCGAGCGTGTGCGTCGCGCCCTGGCCGCGCGCGAGCGCGAGGCGCTCCTCCGAGAGGTCGACGGCGACGATCCGCTCCGCCCCGCGCAGCCGGCAGCCGGCGACGGCGCCGAGCCCGACCATGCCGGCGCCGAAGACGACGCACGTCGACCCGGCCTGGACGCCCGCGGTGAACATCGCCGCGCCGAGGCCGGTCGAGAGGCCGCAGGCGAAGAGCGCGGCGTGCTCGAACGGCGCCTCGCGGTCGACCGCGGCGAGCGCGATCTCGGGCAGCACGGCGTACTCGGCGAACGTCGAGGTGCCCATGAAGTGGCGGATCGGCTCGCCGTCGCGGAAGAGGCGCGTCGTGCCGTCCGGCAGGTAGCCCTTGTTCTGCTGCTCGCGGATCGCGAGGCAGAGGTTCGTGCGCGGGTCGCGGCAGTGCACGCACTCGCGGCACTGCGGCGAGAAGAGCGTGACGACGTGGTCGCCGGGCGCGACCGAGGAGACGCCGTCGCCGACGCGCTCGACGACGCCGGCGCCCTCGTGGCCGAGCACCGCCGGCGCGTAGCCGGAGGGGTCGGCGCCGGACGCCGTGTAGAGGTCGGTGTGGCAGACCCCGCAGGCGACGAGCCGGACGAGCACCTCCCCCGGCCCGGGCTCGGCGAGGTCGAGCTCCTGGACGACGAGCGGCGCTCCGAACTCCTCGAGGACTGCGGCGCGAATCTTCACGACGAGGAGCCTTGCACATCGAGTCGGCCGTTCGCCGCGCCCGATCTCGGCGGGCGCGGCTAGAGATGTCCCTTGCGGACATCTGGCGACGACGGCCCCGTGGTTCTAGCGCTCGCTCGGTAGCGGCAGGCCGATCGGGGGTGGGGCTGCAATGCGACCGGGCGGCGTCGGTTCGTTGGCTGCAGCGCAGCTGTGACGACGATCCCGACCACCGGCAAGGAGTCACCGATCGCCGGTAGCGTGAGTCCGACCCACGCTGTTCTCCCGGTCCGGACGCTCAGGCTCGGCAAGACGCGCGAGTAGCACGTGGTGCTGAATCGCGCGGCCCAGGCGTCATGACTCTCGCGCAGGCGAGAGCGCGGCACTACGACGCGTCAGGGCCGGGTAGTTCTTGCGCGATCTCCCACGTGTAGCCGCCCGGGTCGGAGAAGGTCATCGTGCGCATACCCCAGTCACGGTCCGCCGGGCCGCTGATCAGCGTCACTCCGTGTTGCTCCAACTCGTCCCGCACGGCATCCACGTCCGAAACGATGATGGCGAACTGCCCGACCCCGTTCTGGGCCAGGTCGAATACCTCGCTTGACGGGTCGTCCTCGTGACCTGAGCGGCGCTGCAAGAAGAGGTAGGTGTCCTTGAATCGGAACATCGCCGTGTCCTCGTCCTCGTGCTGCAGAGGCAGTCCGAAGACCTGCCGGTAGAACGCCGCTGCGCGCTGCAGGTCGCCGACGATCAGATTGATGGCGGCGATCTGCTTTTCCCATACAGCCATCTCTTTCTCCCCTCTTGCTCACGTGTGCACCGACGCTGGTCGTTCTGACCGCCCGGCGACACGTGACTCATCGGTCGAGCGCCCGTGACCGCCGACGCGACGCGGCACCGACGTGAAGATGCGCCCGGCAGGATTCGAACCTGCGACCTCGCGCTCCGGAGGCGCGCGCTCTATCCCCTGAGCTACGGGCGCTCGCCGGCAGTCTAGCCGCGGATAGTGTCGCGCCCGTGCGCAGGCTCCCGCTCCTCGCCGTCGGGCTCGCGCTGACGGGCTTCAACCTCCGGATCGCGGTCGCCAGCGTGCCGCCGCTGCTCAACGACCTCGAGCGCCATCCGGGCATGTCCTCGACGGTCGCAGGGCTGCTCACGAGCCTGCCCGTCCTCTGCTTCGGTCTGGGCGCCGTGGTCGCGGCGCCGCTCGGCCGCCGTTTCGGCGGCGAGGGTGCGATCGTGCTCGCGCTCGTGCCGCTCTGCGCGGGCACGGCGTTGCGCGCGGCCGGCTCCACGGGCCTGCTCTTCACGGGCACCGTGCTGGCCGGGGCGGGCGTCGCGGTCGCGAACGTGCTCGTGCCCGCCGTCGTCAAGGCGCGCTTCCCGGCCCAGATCGGGACGCTGATGGGCCTCTACACGGCCCTGCTCGGCACGGGGGCCGCCGTCGCCGGCGGGTTCGCGGTGCCGCTCGAGCACGCGACCGACTGGCGGGGTCGCTCGGGCTCTGGACGATCCCCGCCGTGGTCGCGCTCGGGCTGATGACGGTCGCGCTCGTGCGCGGACGCGGCGCCGGCGGCGTCCGCGGCGGTGCCGGCGACACGCTCGCCCTGCTGCGCAGCCGGCTCGCCTGGCAGGTGACGCTCTTCTTCGCGCTCCAGTCGGCGATCTTCTACAGCGGCCTCACCTGGCTTCCCTCGATCCTCCGCGACCACGGCTACAGCGCGTCGGCCGCGGGCGCGTTCAACTCCGTGTACGCGCTCGTCGGGATCCCGTTCTCGCTCGTCGCCCCGGTGATCGCCACGCGGCGTCCGCGACCAGCGCGCCGTGCTGCTCACGTTCGCCGTGCTGGAGCCGGTCGCGATCGCCGGACTGCTCCTCGCCCCGGGGGCGGCCGCGCTCTGGGTGCCGGTGTTCGCGATGGGCCAGGGCGGCTCGTTCGCCGTCTCGCTGACGCTGATGGTCCTGCGGGCCCCGGATGCGCGCCGCGCGGCCGAGCTGTCCGGGATGGCGCAGGCGATCGGCTACTGCCTCGCCGCGCTCGGCCCGCTCCTCGTCGGCGCGCTGCACGACCTCGAGGGCGGCTGGACGGCCTCGCTCCTCTTCCTGCTCGCGATCGCCGCGCCGATGCTCGCGGCGGGGATCGGCGCCGCCCGGCCGCGGCTCGTCCCGGCGAGTGCGGCCGCGCCGTGAGCTCGCTCCGCGCAGTCGTCCGCAGCTACGACCCGCGCCTGCCGCGCGACGTCTACGTCCTCCAGGCCGGCGGGCTGCTGAACGCGTTCGGGAACGGCGTCGTCCTGCCGTTCCTCCTGATCTACCTCCACAACGTGCGCGGGATCTCGCTCACCGTCGCCGGGCTCGCAGCCGCGACGCAGTCGGCCTCGGCGCTCGCGAGCGGCTTCCTCGCCGGCACGCTCTCCGACCGGATCGGGCCGCGCCGCGTCCTGATCGCGGCGCTCTGCGTGATGACCGTCGCGTTCGGGCTGATGCCGCTGATCCGCGCGCCCTGGCATGCGTTCGCGATCTACATCCTCTGGGGCGCGGGCAGCGGCTCCTTCTGGCCCGCCCAGTCGGCGCTCCTCGCCGGGCTCACGCCGACCAACCGCCGCGCGGGCGCCTACGCGCTGCAGCGCCTCGCGATGAACCTCGGCGTCGCCGCTGGCGGGGTCGTCGCCGGCCTGATCGCCTCGGTGGCGAACCCGTCGTCGTTCACGATCCTCTTCCTCGTCGACTGCGGGACGTTCGTCGCGTTCATCGTCGTGCTCCTCCGCGTCCCCTCCCCCGCGCTCCATCCCGACCGGCTCGGCGGCAGCTGGCGGCAGGTCGGGCGCGACCGGACGATGGTCGCGTTCTCGCTCCTGAACGCGGTCTTCATGGCCTCGGCGATCGCCCTGATGGTCGAGATGCTGCCCGCGTTCGCGAAGAACGTCGCCCACGTGAACGAGCAGGAGGTGGGCGTGATCTTCGCGCTCGAGGCGATCGGGGTCGCGCTCTTCCAGCTGCCGATCGCGCGACGGGTCGAGGGCCGCCGGCGGATGCGCGGCCTCGCGCTGATGGGCGTGATCTGGGCGGGCGCGCTGCTCGGCGTCTGGGCCGGCGGCGCCTGGTTCTCGACCACCGCCGCCGCCGCGGTCTTCGCCGCCACGTCGATCGCGTTCGCCGTCGGCGAGGGCCTGCACGGCGCGATCCACGCGCCGCTCTCCGCCGATCTCGCGCCGCCGCAGCTCGTCGGCCGCTACCTCGCGCTCGCGAGCCTCTCCTGGCAGGCGGGCTGGATCGTCGGACCGGCCGCCGGCGGCTTCCTCCTCCAGCACGCGCCGCTCGCGCTCTGGCCGGCCGCCGCCGGGGTCAACCTCCTCTGCGCCGGCGGAGCGCTCGCACTCGAGCGGAGGCTCCCGGCGGGCGTGCGGATCACCCCGAGAGGGGAGCCGCCCGTCCCGGTTCCGTCCGCGGTCGCGGCAGGCGGTACGGGGTAACATGGCGAACATGACCGCGTCGTCGACGTTCGACCCCCTCAGTACCGGTGCCCAGCCTGCCCCGCATCCGCACCCGTCGCGTCGGGTCGCTGGCCGGTCCGCCGGCGGTCGACGCGCGGCCGCGGCTCGCTGAGCTCAACGCCGACGGGCTGACCTGGATCCACCTGGAGGCGCCGACCCAGGAGGAGGCGCAGCTGCTCGCGAGCCGCTTCGGCTGGCATCCCCTCGACGTCGAGGACGTGATGTCGCGCCGCCAGCGGCCGAAGGTCGACACCTACGCCGACGACCCGGAGGGCGGCTACCTCTTCTCGGTCTTCCACTTCCCGTTCTACGACAAGGCCGTCGGCCGCCTGAACGCGGGCGAGCTCGACGCGTTCCTCGGCCCGAACTACCTCGTCACGCTGCCGACCGTCGACCTGCGGCCCGTCTCGCTGCTGTTCCGCCGCTGCACCGAGAACCCGGAGCTCCGCAGCAACCTGTTCGCGCGCGGCTCCGGCCGGCTCATGTACGAGGTGCTCGACGACCTCTACGACTACTGCTTCCCGATCCTCGACAAGATCGGCTACAAGCTCGAGCAGATCGACGAGGAGATCAGCGATGCCGGCCAGGGCGCCCGCGACCGCGTCACGGACATCCACAAGGTCAAGCAGGAGATCATCTCCTACCGCAAGATCATCAAGCCGCAGCGGCCGACCCTGCGGCAGCTCGAGCGGCAGGTGGAGCGGTTCCTGCCCGAGAACCTCGAGCTCTACTTCGACGACATCGTCGACGCGAGCGAGCGGATCTGGGACCTCCTCGACAACTACAAGGAGGTCGTGGAGGCGCTCGAGGACACGAACGAGTCGCTGATCTCGCACCAGCAGAACGACATCCTCTACGTGCTCACGATCTTCAGCGTCGTGATGCTGCCGCTGACGTTCCTCACCGGCGTCTTCGGGATGAACGTCCGCTTCCCGTACTTCGACAGCGCCCAGGGCTTCTACCTGACGCTCGGCCTCTTCGTGGTCGTGCTCGGCAGCATGCTCGGCTTCTTCCGCTACAAGCGCTGGCTCTAGCCTCTAGCCCACGCGCTCGTCGCCGCCGCCGGCCTCGCCGATCAGCCGGTCGACGACCGCCAGGAGCCGCTCGGTGTTCGAGGCGACGATCTCGAGGTACCGCACCTGCGTCTCGTTCAGTGGCCCGTCGTCCTGGGTGAGGAGCACCTCGACGAAGCCGGAGATCGACGTGATCGGGCTGCGCAGGTCGTGGGAGACCTTCGAGACGAACTCGTCGCGCAGGCGGCGGAGCTCGGCGTCCTCGTCGAAGCTCATGCGAGCAGCTCCGCGATCCGCGACGCGCAGCGCCGACGGGCTGAACGGCTTGGTCAGGAACTCGTCGACGCCGGCGTCCTCGGCGGTCGCGCGGTCGGCCTCGCGGCCGGCGGCGGTGAGCATGAGGATGTGCGGCTGCGCGCCCGCGCCGGCACGGACGCGGCGCGTCACCTCGTAGCCGTCGAGCTCGGGCATGTGCGCGTCGAGGATCGCGATCGCCGGTGCGTGCTCGGCGATGGCCGCGAGCGCCTCCGCCCCGGTCGACGCCTCGACGAGCTCGTGGCCGCGGAGGGCCACGCGCAGGAGCGCGAGCACGTGCGGCTCGTCGTCGGCGATGACAATCGTGCGCGCGCTCATACGACGACTCTACGACGCATAGGCGTAGTAGTCGATCTCGTCGAGCAGGCGGATCGCGTGGAGCGTCGTGCCGGCCGCGAAGACGAACGCGCCGACGGCGAGCCCGATCACGCTCTCCCAGTAGATGCCCGAGCGGCTGAGGCCGACCCCGACCGCGATCCCCAGGACGATTCCCCCGACGAGCGGCCGCAGCGCGTACGCCGGCCGGGAGACGAAGAAGAAGAACACCGCGTTCAGAAGCCCCCACACGAGCAGCCCGTAGCCGAGCGCCGCCCAGATGAACACCCGGTACGTGACGGACTCGGAGAAGAAGTCGCGGATCTCGGTCACCGAGCCGGCGGCGTCGCGCAGCCAGAGCCCGCCGAGCCAGAGCACGGCCGTCGAGATCGCGACGAGGACGGCGAGCAGCGCGAGCTGGCGCAGGTAGAAGAGCTGGAACGAGCGGTTGTGAAGGTGCACGTCCCGGGCCGCGAAGCGCCGCTGCGTCGGGCCGAGGCCGACCGCGAAGGCGTTGATCGTGTGGTCGAGCAGCGCGACGGTCAGCAGCATCGTCAGCAGCGCCCAGTCGAGCCCGAGCTCGTACGGGCCGTGGAAGTAGACGGCGTAGTGCGCGGGCGTCGCCTTCGTCCAGCCGACGATCCGGTCGGCGAAGACGAGCGTGAAGTAGAGGACGCCGTACCAGAAGTACGGCGCCGCCTCCCGGGCGAGCTGCCGGGCCGGCGGAAGCACCTCGAGCGCCCGCTCCGGCTCCCGTCTCCCGGACGAGGAGGTGCAGCCGCCAGGCGCCGGCGAGGGCGCTCGTCGCGATCCCCGCCGCGGCGCCCGCCCATTGCGCGACGTAGACGCCCGTGCCGACGACGCCGAGCAGCACGGCGAACACGCCCACCCAGGTGCCGACGCACGCGAGCACGAGCGTCCGCTGCTGGAGCATGTAGAGGACGGCGAGGAAGAGCCACAGCGGCGAGAAGACGAGCTCGTAGACGACCGCCACGCGCAGCTCCGGCTGCGGCACGAGCTCGGCGACGGTTCCGACGAGCCAGAGCACGAGTGCCAGCCCGACCGACGCGAGGAGGCCGAGCCCGAGGATGCGGTACGTGAGGCGGCGCGCGAGCACGTGGTTCCCGCGCCCGACGTAGACCGAGCCGAGCCGGCCGATCGCCTGCACGAAGCCGCCCGTGACGAGGAAGCTCGCGATCGACCCGAGCATCACGGCCGTCGCCTGGCCGTCGCCGAGCTGGAACCGCGTGCCGAGACGCAGGAGCGCGATCGTCAGCACCTGCACGATCATCGGCAGCGCGAAGAAGACGCCCCGCCCGTAGAAGCGGAGGAAGCGGGCGCTCGCCAGCGCCGCGCGCGCGAACGGCGGCGTGCGGCGGCGCCTCGACCGCCGGTCGCGCGAGGATCCGCGCGATCGGCTCGACCCACTCGGCGAGGACGAACACCGTCGGCGCGCCGAAACGCTCCCGCGCGTCCACCTCGCGCACGCCGAGCGTCTCGACCGTCGCGGCGACCGCGTCGACGTCGACGGGCCGCCCGATCCGCTCCGGCGACCTCCTCGGCGAGACCGCGCAGGGTCGTGGGCGCGCTCACGCCGCGAGCACCTCCTGGTACACGCGCCGGTAGGCGTCGATCGCGCGCGAGGTGCGGAAGTGGGCCAGCACCTGCCCGCGGCCGCGGCGGCCGAGCGAGAGCCGCAGGTCGTCGTCGCGGAGCAGCCGGACGACGGCCTCGCCGAGCGCCTCCTCGTCGCGCGGCGGCACGATGAGGCCCGCGCCCTCGAGCGCCTCGCGCACGCCGCCGACGTCGGTGGCGACGACCGGCCGGCCGCAGGCCATCGACTCGAGCACGGTGTACGGGAACCCCTCGCTGATGCTCGAGAGGATGCTGAGGTCACCCTCGGCGTACAGCTCGGCCGGGCGCGGGTGGAAGCCGGCGAAGTGGAACGTGCTCCTCGAGGCCGAGCTCCGCGACCAGCGCCCGGCAGCGTGTGTGGTAGTCCCGGTCGACGTCGGTGGCCCCGTAGACGACGAAGCGGACCTCCGGGATCGAGCGGCGGGCCACGGCGGCGCTGCGGATCATCGTCTCGATGTCCTTCACGGGCATGATCCGGGCGGCCGCGACGACGGTCGGGACGCCGCGGGTCGACGCCGGCTTCGGCCGCGGCGTGAACAGCTCCGGGTCGACGCCGTTGTGGATCGTCCGGACGCGCTCGGGCGGCGCGCCGTAGCGTTCCTCCCAGCCGCGGTTGTAGCCGGCCACCGGCGCGATCACGGCGGCATGCGTGTACGCGAGCCGGGAGAAGAAGGCGCCGAGCTCGGATCACGAGCCTCTTCACGTACGGGGACATGTCCGTCTCCGAGACGGCGAGGTACCGCTCGCGGATCGAGACGCCGTGGTCGGTGAGGACGAGCGGCGTGCCGTACTCGTAGGCCGCGACGATGCCCGGCAGGACCGCCGACGAGGCGATCGTCGCGTGCACGAGCTGTGTCTCGGGCGCCGGCGCGGCGAGCGGGAGCAGCATGTTGTAGAGCCAGTGCATGCCGCTCGTGAGGTCGGCGACGGTCGGCACGAACCGGGCGTCGCCGCCCCGCTCCGCGGCCGCGACCTCCTCGTCGACGAAGCGCGCGCCACGCGGGCTTGGAGTGCCACGCCGTCCTCCAGTGGCGGCGTGCGGCCGAACCGCCAGAGCTCGTGGCAGGCCTCCGGCGTCGGGCGGGTCGGCGGAGCGCAGCGAGCCCAGCACCCGCCGCAGCAGCGGCACGAACTCCGCCTCCACGACGTCGTCGGTCGTCGCGGCCTCCCGCGCGCGCAGGGCGGCATGGGAGAGGCCCGGCTCGAGCGCGAACGTCGGGTCGCTTCCCTCCCACACGGGCACCCGGATCACCTCGACGTTCGGCGGCAGCTCCCAGCGGAGAACGCCGCGGCCGCCGCTGATCGCCGCCACCGTGAACCGCACGTGCGGCAGCTCGCGCACGAGGACGTCGCACCACGTGCTGACGCCCCCGGCGTCGAACGGATAGGTGCCCTCGGTGGTGAGGAGCGCTGTCGTCTCGTCCGGGTCGACGCTCAGGCGGCCGCCTCCTCGTAGATCCGGCTGTACGCGGAGGCCAGCGCCTCCGGCCGGTGCCGGGCGGCGACGCGGGCGCGTCCGGCGGCGCCGAGCCGGGTCCGGAGCGCCGGGTCTCCGAGCAGGCGCAGGAGAGCGTCCGCCGTGGCCCGCGGGCTCGCGGGCGCGACGACGAGCCCCGCGCCGCGGACGAGCGCACGGCAGCCACCGACGTCGGTCGCGACGACCGGGATGCCCGCGCCCATCGCCTCCAGCAGCGCGAGCGGCTGCGCCTCGCTCACGCTCGTCAGCGCGACGACGTCGAGCCGCTCGAGCCATGCCTCCGACGTCGGCCTCGCCGGTGAAGACGAGCCGCTCGCCGAGGCCGAGGCGCCCGGCGAGGGCGGCGCAGCGCTCGGCGTAGCCCGGATCCTGGTCGGTCGGGCCGACGACGGCGAACTCCGCCGCGCGGCAGCTCGGCGGCGACGAGCGCGCAGGCGCGCACGAACGTCGCCACGTCCTTCACGGGCGTGACCCGGCCGATCAGACCGACGCGGAGGATCCCGTCGGGCCGCCGGCCGGAACGGAGCGCCGCCGCGTTCGCGATCGCCCGCGGCCGTCGCGCGCCGAGTGCCTGCTGGAGCACGAGGTTCTCGGCGCAGACCGTCGTGACCGTGTCGGCGGCGAGGTACGCCTCACGGGCGAGGCGTGCGTGGAGGGCGATCCAATCGGCCCGGGCGTCGGGCGTCGGCCTCGGCCAGTCGTAGTGGTGCGAGCCCGTCACGAACGGGAGCGCCGCCTCGCGCCACGCGAGGCCGTGCTCGGTGACGACGAGCGGCGCGCCGTGCGCGCGCGCCGTGCGCGCGGCGACGGCTCCGGCGAAGCCGGTCGAGAGCGCGTGATAGACGCGGGCCTCGGGCAGCGCGCCACCGGCCCGCTCCGGCGCGTCCGGATCGAGCTCCAGCTCCGCCACCTCGACGTTCGCGGGCGGCTCGTAGCGCGCCGGCCCGCCGGGATCGCCCTCGTGCGTGAGCCGCGCCACGGCGAAGCGCAGCCCGGGCAGCCCTTCGGTGAGCTCCTGCACCCAGCGGGACACGCCCCCGACGGTGCGCGGATAGGTGCCCTCGAGCACCAGGCAGACGTCCTTCATGGTCTCCCCTTCGGTCGACGTTTCACGATCTCCAGCAGGTTCCCGTCGTCGAGCCTCGTGCGGTGGACGGCGTCGGCGAGCTCCCGGATCAGGCCGAGCCCGTAGCCGCCCCCCTCGCTGCGGTCGCCGCCGTCGGCGAACGGTCCGCCCCAGTCGCGGATGCGGATGACGACGTCCTCCCCGACGCAGGTGCAGCCGATCTCGATCCGTCCCTCGGTGGCGCCGCCGTACGCGTGGCGCACGACGTTCGACACCGCCTCGGTCATGACCACCTCCAGGTCGAGCACGTCCTGGCCGTGAAAGCCCTCCGCGGCGGCGCGCTCCGCCACCCACGCGCGCACCTCCGCGAGCCGGCCGAGGTCGCTCGAGAGGACGAGCGTCGGGTGCGGGTCGGTCATCCGCTCACCGCGGCGACGGCCTCCTCGAGCGTCGCGTGGACGGAGAGCAGCCGGTCCGTGCGCGTCAGCGACAGCACGCGTGCGGCACCCTCGCTCGGCGCGGCGATCGCGAAGGCCGTCCCCTGCTCCGCCGCGCGCCGGTGGCCGGTGACGAGGAGGCCGATGCCCGCGCTGTCGATGAAGCGCACCCCGCTCAGGTCGACGATCACCGGGGCGCCGGCGCCGATCGCGTCGGCGAGCGTCTCCCGGAGCACCTGCGCGCCGCCCACGTCGACGTCGCCGGACAGCTCCACGATCGTCGCCCCGTCCTGTGCTCGGGTCGCGTGCTCCACTAGTCGTTCCTCCTCGGGTCGGGGTCGGGATCGTTCGGGCGCCAGCCGCCCTCGAGCAGCCGCAGGGCGGCGTCGGCGACGTCCGGGTCGAACTGGGTGCCGCGGCGCTCGGCGATCTCTGCTGCGAGCCGCTCCGGCGGCCAGGCCTCGCCGAGCGCGTCGGCGCCGGCCGCCTCGACGACGAACTCCGCGAGCCCGAGCACGCGGGCGAGCACGTGCAGCTCGGAGCCGTGCAGGCCCTTCGGAAAGCCCCAGCCGTCGAACCACTCGTGGTGCCCGGCGACCGCCTCGACGACGCCCGGCGCGAGCGGCAGCGCCTCGAGCATCCCGGCGCCGACGGTCGGGTGCTCGAGGTCGGCGAGATACGCGTCCGGGGTCGCCGCGACGCCGGCGAGGCCGACGTCGTGGACGAGCGCCGCCGTCTCCAGGGCGGCGCGCTCCTCCGGGCCGAGGCCGAGCTCGGCGGCGATCGCGTCCGCGACCGCGGCGACGCGCGGGTGATGCCCGCGGCTCTGCGGGCGGCGCGCGTCGAGCGCGGCGGCGATCGCCTTCACCGTGTCGAGATACCGGGAGACGAACTCGTCGAAGAGCGACTCGTTGCCGAGCATCAGCCGGATCTGCTCGGCGAGCGTGGCGAGCAGGTCGAGGCTCTCGGGCTCGAGGCCGCCGCCGCTGCGGTCGACGAGCGCGAGCAGCGCCACGACCCGTTCCCCCTCGAGCAGCGGCACGGCGAGGAGCGAGACGATCCCGAGCCGGGCGGCGGCGTCCGTATCGCGCAGGAACGCGCCGCCGCCGGGCACGACCTCGATCAGCCCCGTCTGCGGCGAGAGGTCGATCCCGGCCACGAGCTCGGCCGGCAGGTCCTCGACGGCGCGCAGCGTCAGCCCGCCGGCCTCGTCGGCGAGCGCGACGAAGCCGCCGTCGGCGTTCGACGCGCGCACGGCGAGGCCGGAGCAGGAGCGCCACGAACCGGCCCGTCTCGAGCGCCGAGCCCTGCAGCCGGCGGCCGAGCGCGAGCCGCGTCTCCGCCTCGTCGGCGCGGCGGCGTTGCTCCTCCGTGTCGCGGGTCGTCGCGACGACGACGGCGAGCGGCAGCGCGGCGGCGAGCAGCCGCCGTTCGGCGTTCCCCTCGAGGCGCCCGCGGACGAGCGGGCCGACGCGGACGAGCCCGAGCAGGTCGCCGCCGCGGCGCAGCGGCAGCGAGAAGAACTCGCCCTCGGGCGTCGCGACGAGCCGCGGCTGCTCGTCCTCGTCGCAGCGGATCTCGAGCGGCGGCAGCGGCAACGCGCTCGCGGCGCCGCCTTCCACGTCGGTCGGCATGGTGCCGCCGGTCGCCGTGGGTGCGTTCGAGCCGGAGACGGCGCGCGTCCCCCGCCGCGAGGTAGAGGTGGCCGCGCTCGGTGCCGGCGAGCTCCGCGGCGAGCGCGAGCGCGCGGTCGAGGCGCTCTGCCGGGTCGGCGACCCAGGCGAGCGCGAGCACGTCCGGCCAGACCTCCTGCCCGGAGTCGCCGCCGCCGCCCAGCCTCATGCCGGCGTCACCGCCAGCAGCGTGACGTCGTCGGCGCGGGCGGCGGCGCCCGCGTGGCGCACGACCTCGGCGAGGACCGCCTCCACGAGCGCCTCCGGACCGCGGTCTGCGGCGGCGACGAGTGCGCGGAGCCGCTCGATGCCGAGCAGCTCGCCGGACTCGTCGCGCGCCTCCTCGGCGCCGTCGGTGTGGAGCAGCAGCAGATCGCCCGGCCGGAGCTCGACCGCGCCCTCCTCGTAGGCGACGTCGTCGAGCAGGCCGAGCGGCGTCCCGTCGGCGTCGAGCTCCTCGACCGAGCCGTCCGCCCGGCGCAGGAGCGGCGGGTTCTGCGCTGCGCTCGCGAAGCTCAGGTGCCCGGTCGAGCGGTCGTACCGGGCGCAGAACGCCGTCACGAGCAGCTCCGTCCGGACGAGGTCGCCGTAGAGCGCGTCGTTCGCCGCGCGCAGCGCAGCCGCCGGCGAATCGCGCTCCTGCACCTGGACGCGGAGGATCGCGCGGGCGGTCGCCATCGCGAGCGCCGAGCCGACGCCGTGACCGGTCACGTCCGCGATCACCGCCCACAGCCTGCCGTGCGTGTCGAGGAAGACGTCGTAGAGGTCGCCGCCGACCTGCGCCGCGGGGACGTTGCGCGCCGCGATCCGCAGGCCGCCGAGCTCCGGCGGCACGTCGGGCAAGAGCAGGCGCTGCACGGTCGCCGCCAGCTCCAGCTCGCGCTCGGCGCGCTCGGCCTCCTGGAGCTCGGCGGCGAGGCGGCTCGACTCGATGCGCGTCGCGAGCTGCCACGCGATCGCCTCGGCGAGCTGAACGTCGCTCGCCGTGAAGCGCGGCTGCCCGACCGCGCGGATCGAGCGTCAGGGCGCCAAGCGTCCGCCCGGAACCGCTCTCCGTCCGTCGGATCGACCAGGAGCGGCACCGCAAGCGCCGCCTCGCCGAGGCGCCGCCGCGTCAGCGTGCCGGGCGGCGGCTCGTCGTCCGGGTCGAGCACCACGGGACGCGCGGATTCCGCGGCCGCTCCGGTCAGGCGCGCCCCGGGCAGCAGCTGCGTCCCGACCGGCTGAGCGAGCTCGCCGAACGAGGCGGTGATCGTGACGAGTCCCTCCTCGAGCACGCCGACCGCCGCGCGCGAGCAGCCCATCACCTCGATCGCGCTGCGCATCGCCCGGTCGGAGAGCTCGCCCACGTCGAGGGTGCCTGCGAGCTCGCCGCTGAGGCGGTAGAGCAGCGTGATCTCCTCGTAGCGCGCGAGCAGCTCGGTCGGCGAGCCCGTCGATCTCGGCGTCGCGCCGGTCGGGCTGCGTCTCGGTGCCGCCCGTCATGGCACCGGCACCGTACGCGCCCGGTCGGGTGTCAACGCGTACCAGCGGACGGCCTGGCCGGGCACGGTGACCGGCGCCTCGACGGCGACCGAGCTCGTGAGGACGAGCGTTTGCCCGCGCCGGACGGCCCGAGCCTTGCCCGTCGAGACCGCGCGCTCCCACGCGAGGCGGCGCTGGAGCGCACGCAGCGCCGCGGTCATGTCCGGTTGCGCGATCGGCGTCTTCACTGCGCGGCGGTACTCGGCGAGCGTCAGCCCGAGCACGTCGAGGAGGATCCTGTCCTTGGCGAGGTTGGACTCGTGCGCGTACCACGGCCGCGGGTTGTTCGCGAGGACGAGAGCTGAGCACCTGCCGGGCCTCGCGCGTCCGGAACTCCGACCACGTGAGCGGCTCCGGCAGGCAGCCGGCGGTCGTGCAGCCGGGACCGGCGACGACGCGCCAGTTGAACTCGGACAGCTCCTGGGCGCGCGTCGCCGCGTCCTGGAAGATGTTCATCGGCTCTCTCGGCAGGGCGGTCGCGGGGCCGAGCCGGTACGGGTCCGGGCGGCGCGACGCGTCCGAGCCGAAGACGCGGATCCCCGTCGCCGCGAAGGCGGGCACGATCGCCGGATTGTCGAGGCCGGAGTGCTCGCCGGTGACGAGCTCCCACGGCCGCAGCGGGATGCCACGCGCCTTCGCCCAGCTCAGGTTCTCGGTGATCTGCTGGATGTCGACCTTCGTCGAGGTCTCGTCGAGGTTCAGGTGCTGGTAGGTGTGGTTGAACCAGCGGAAGTCGTTCCGGGCCGCGATGACCGCCCGCACGAGCGGCCCGCAGTCGCCGCCGAGCGCGAACCCGTTCAGGCCCATGTCGAGCGTGAAGTGCTGCCGGCGCTCCCAGGCGGCGGCGTAGCGGACGTCGTCGGCCGTCATCCGCACCGTGTACTCGCCGAGGTTCGACGGGGTGAGGACGCCGGCCGCGTACCCGGACGAGTGCAGCTTCGGGATCCAGGTGAAGCTCGGCAGCAGGATGTCGTCGACGTGCACGGTCAGGAACGGCGTCCACGAGGAGGTGAGCGCCCCGTTCGCCGCCCACGCGATGAGCCCGGGCGCGAGCAGGAGCGAGTGGATGCGCTTGCGGCCCGGCGCCGACGGTGACGGCGAGCTCGTCGACGCCGTCCGGGCGGCGCAGCGTGGCGACGAGGGTGCGGCCGCCGAGCGTGAGGAGCGGCGTCACGCCCGGCCCGGCGACGGCGAGGCGGCCCGGGTCCGGCGTCGATCGGCACCGGCCCGCGCAGGTACGGGAACACCTTGGTGCCGGCGGTGGTGAGCACGGCGACGCGGCCGCCGAGATCCTGCTGGACGCTCGGCACGGCCAGGCCCGCGAGCGGCCGGTCGAGCCTGGAGTAGACCCGGCGCGCACCGTAGCTCTGCTCGTACGCGGAGAGGCGCGCGTCCGCGGCGGGCGTCAGCACCTCCGGCGAGACGATCACGTCGGCGATGAACCGTCCGACACCGTCGGGCGCGACGAGCGGCACGGTCGCCACGTCGCGCGGCTCGACGCGCAGGAACGGCACGCCCTCGTTCTGCAGCGTCGCCGTCCAGGCCGCGACCGTCGTGTCCGTCGCCGACCCGACGACGAGGAACCGCGCCTCGACGGGCTTCCCCTCCGCCGCGGCGCAGGCGGCCGGCACCGCGCCCGTCCGGAAGAAGAGCACTCCCGCGACGATGGCGGCGTACAGCAGGGCCCCTGCGGGCCCCCACAACCAGGGAGGCCGCACGTCCCGAACCATTCTAGGCCCGTCCGGAGACGCTAGCCTCCGCCGGATGGAACGGCTGTGGGCACCGTGGCGGCTCGAGTACGTCCAGCACGCCGACGAGGACGACGGCTGTGTGTTCTGCCGGGCCGCCGCCGGCGACGACGTCGAGTACCTCGTCGTCCACCGCGGCGAGCGCGCCTTCGTCCTCCTGAACAAGTTCCCGTATGCGTCGGGTCACTTCATGGTCGCGCCGTACCGGCACGGCGCCCAGTTCTCCGACCTCGACGACGCCGAGGCGCTCGAGACGCACCGGCTGGCCGTCCAGGGGATCGAGGCGCTCGCGGCCGTCTACCGGCCGGAGGGCCACAACGTCGGCTGGAACCTCGGCCGGATCGCCGGGCGCGGGGATCGTCGCCCACGGTCATCTCCACGTCGTGCCGCGCTGGAGCGGCGACACGAACTTCATGCCGGTCCTCGCGGACGTGCGCGTCCTGCCCGAGCATCTGCTCGAGACGCGGCGGCGCCTGGCCGACGCGTGGCCGGCCTGACGAGCCTCAGGGTCTCGACGGTCACCTGTGGCGATCATCGCCCCTCGCGAGCGCATGCGCCGACCGCGAGTTCGCGTAACCGGGGATCCCCGGTTCGGCGTAGCCCTCTACCCGGCTCGATCCGCGCCTTTCCTACCGGCTTCATACCGAGCACACCCGGAACTGCCACCGGAGCCGCGTCTCAATGCGCACGTGGCCACGATCCTCATCGCCGACTCCGACGAGCACACACGCCGCGTCGCGGCCGCCCTCGTCGAGGCGCTGGGCCACCGGGCGGTCTACGAGCTCGGATCGCAGCCGCGTCGACGTCGTGATCGTCGAGCCGGCCTGTCCCGGAGGCGCTCGCGCTCGCGACGAGCGCACGCACGGCCCGGCCGCGCGGTTCCGGTCATCTGCGTCAGCGGCGGCCGGCGCTCGATCGCGGAGCCCACGCTCACGCCCCTCGCGCGGCTCGACAAGCCGCTGCCCGTCGGGCCCGTTCGTGCGCGCGCTCAATCGCGCGCTGAAGCTGCCTTCGCAGCGGCTCGCGGCCTGACCGCCCGCACGGCGGCGCTGCTTCGCGCCAGGGCGGGCGCGGCTCCTTCGGAAAGCGGACGACGGGGATCGAACCCGCGACCCTTGGCTTGGGAAGCCAATGCTCTACCAGCTGAGCTACGTCCGCGAGGAGCCGAAGTTTACCCCCAGGCGGCGCGCACCGGCTGTGTCGATAATCATGGCGATGAGGAATCGACAACGAGGAGACGTCTGAGCATGGGCCAGCACGAGCTGCACGAGACGGCCCGCGCTCTCGTGGCGGCGGGCAAGGGGATCCTGGCCGCCGACGAGAGCGGCGGCACGATCAAGAAGCGGTTCGACTCGATCGGCGTGGAGTCGACGGAGGACAACCGGCGCGCGTACCGGGACCTGCTGTTCACGACCCCGGGCGCCGAGGAGTACGTCAGCGGCGTGATCCTGTTCGACGAGACGATCCGCCAGCGCGCGCTCGACGGGACGCCGTTCCCGGAGCTGCTCGCGGCGAAGGGGATCATCCCGGGGATCAAGGTCGACGCGGGCGCCAAGCCGCTCGCCCACGCCGAGGGCGAGACGGTCACGGAGGGTCTCGACGGGCTGCGCGCGCGGCTCGAGGAGTACCGCGGCCTCGGCGCCCGCTTCGCGAAGTGGCGGGCGACGTACACGATCACCGACACGCTGCCGAGCGAGTACGCGATCTGGACGAACGCCCACGCGCTCGCCCGCTACGCGGCGCTCTGCCAGGAGGCGGGGATCGTCCCGATCGTCGAGCCCGAGGTGCTGCAGGACGGGACGCACACGATCGAGCGGAGCGGCATCGTCACCTCGCGCGTCCTCGCCGCGCTCTACACGGAGCTCTACGACCAGCGGGTCGACGTCGAGGGGACGCTGCTGAAGCCGAACATGGTGCTCTCCGGCTACGAGGCGTCAGGCCGCGCCGGCGTCGAGGAGGTCGCCGAGGCGTCGCTGCACGCGTACTCCAAGCACGTGCCGGCGGCGGTGCCCGGGATCGTGTTCCTCTCCGGCGGCCAGTCGGACGAGGACGCGACGGCGCACCTGAACGCGATGAACGCGCGCGGCCCGCACCCGTGGCAGCTCTCGTTCTCGTACGGCCGCGCCCTCCAGGCGGCCGCGCAGAAGGCGTGGGGCGGCAAGCCGGAGAACGTCGAGGCCGCGCAGCGCGCGTACTACCACCGCGCGAAGATGAACTCCGCCGCGCGCACGGGCGCCTACGCGCCGGCGATGGAGCGCGAGGCGGTCACCGCCTGAGCCGGATCGTTCGTCGGATCGGGGCCGGACGCGCTGCGTTCGGCCCCGGCTCGTCTACGTGTACTCGAAGCCGGTCAGCGCCGAGAGCTTCGCGAGCGACTGCTGGGCGACGACGCGGCGCACCGTGCCGGAGCGGGAGCGCATGACGATCGAGTCGGTGATCGCGCCGCCGCCGGAGTACTGGACGCCCTGGAGCAGCGCGCCCGTGGTCACGCCGGTCGCGGCGACGAACACGTCCTCGCCGGAGACGAGGTCGTTCGTGTGCAGGACGCGCTCCGGGTCGAGGCCCTCCGCGAGCAGCCGCGCGCGCTCCTCGTCGTTGCGGGGCCACAGCCGGCCCTGGATGCCGCCGCCGACGCACTTCAGCGCCGCGGCGGAGATCACGCCCTCGGGCGTGCCGCCGATGCCGTAGAGGACGTCGACGCTCGTCCCGGGCTGCGCCGCGGCGATCGCGGGCGCCACGTCGCCGTCGCGGATCAGCCGCACGCGCGCCCCGGCCTCGCGGAGCTCGGCGATCAGCGCCTCGTGCCGGTCGCGCTCGAGGACGACGACGTCGACCTCGCGCGGCGTCTTGCCGAGCGCCTCGGCGATGCGGTGGACGTTCTCGGTCGGGCTCTTCGTGATGTCGATCGCGTCGATCGCGCCGGGGCCGACGGCGATCTTCTCCATGTAGAGCGCCGCGCCCGGGAACAGCATCGTGCCGCGCTCGGCGACCGCCATCACCGCGATCGCGCCGGGCTGGCCGAGCGCCGTCAGGCGGGTGCCCTCGAGCGGGTCGACGGCGACGTCGACCTCGGGGCCGTGGCCGTTGCCGACCTCCTCGCCGTTGTAGAGCATCGGCGCCTCGTCCTTCTCGCCCTCGCCGATCACGACGACGCCGCGCATCTCGACGCTGTCGAGCACGTAGCGCATCGCGTCGACGGCGGCCTGGTCGGCGCTCTCCTTCGCGCCGCGCCCGATCCAGCGGGCGGCCGCCATCGCGCCCGCCTCCGTCACGCGGACGAGCTCCATGGCGATGTTCCGGTCGGGGGCGGTCCGCGCGCTCACCGGACGATCCTAAACAGGTCGCTACTGCCGCAGGATGGGATGTGTGATGAACCAGGAGAGGACGAGCTGCAGCAGGAAGAGCGCCACGGCGATCGCGAGCCCCGCCACGACGGCTCCGCGCACGGTCCGCGCGCTCGTGCCGACGAGCACCGCGCCGAGCACCGCCATCACCGCGATCGCGACGCCCGACCGCGTCGGCGCCGAGCGCGAACGCGGCCGCGACGAGCGCGAGCGACGGCCCGACGCCCGCCCCGAAGCGCGCCTCGAAACGAGCGAGACGCTCGCGCCGGCTCAGCAGCAGCCCGTCGCTCATCGCGTGAATCGTTACATACGGGCCGGCGCCGTCGACCCCGACGAGGTCGAGGCAGCGCGCGATCACCGCGGCGGTCGCCCGGCAGAGGCCGAGCCGGAACGCCTGCTGGTCGCTCTCGAGCACGCGATGCTCGTGGTAGAAGCGGTGGAAGTCGTCGGCGACCCGGATCGCGTAGGCCGGGATCGCCTGCGGGCCCCGCTTCTCGGCCGCGTCGGCGGCGACGCGCGGGAACTCGGCGAGCCGCTTCACGAGCTCGCGCTCCTCCGGCGCGAGCGGCCCGGCGGGCTCGGCGGCGACGGCGGCGTCGCCCGCGTTGCGCAGGATCCCGGCGATGCGGGCGTGCGCGTACTGGACGTAGTAGACCGGGTTCTTCTGCGAGCGCTCGGCCGCGAGGTCGACGTCGATCTCGATCGTCTGGTCCGGGCCCGCGGTTGACGAGGTACCAGCGCGCGGCGTCGACGCCGATCTCGTCCATGAAGTCGTCGAGGAAGACGACGTCGCCGCGGCGCTTCGACATCTTCGTCTGCTCGCCGCCCCGCGTCAGGTGGACGAGCTGGTAGAGCAGCACCTCGAGGCGCTCCGGGTCGTAGCCGAGCATCGCGCGCGACGGCGCCGTACCAGTTGCGCGTGCCGTGGTGGTCGGCGCCGAGCACGTAGATCGCCCGGTCGAAGCCCCGCTCGAGCTTGTCGACGACGTACACGACGTCGGCGGCGCGGTACGTCGGCGTCCGGTCGCCCGAGCGGAGCAGCACGCGGTCCTCGTCGTCCCCGTACGCGGACGAGCGCGCCCACAGCGCCCCGTCCTGCTCGTACGTGTCGAGCCGCGGCAGGAGCTCCGGGAGGCGCTGCTCGAGCTCGCTCTGGCGCCGCCACGAGTCGAAGTGGACGCGGAAGCGCTCGAGCGACTCCTCGATGCGGTGCAGCATCACCGGAACCGGGTCGCCCGGGTCGGCGGCGAGCTCCGCGATGTACGCGCCGTGGTAGCCGTCCTCGGGCGGCTCCTCCCCGCGCCGTGCCGCGTCGACGGAGGCGCGGAAGCGGTCCATCTGGGCGCCCGAGTCGTTGTAGTAGTACTCGCGCTCGACCGTGTGGCCGCCGAAGGCGAGCAGGCGCGCGACCGCGTCCCCGTAGGCGCCGTTGCGGGCCGACGCGACCGTGATCGGCCCCGTCGGGTTCGCGGAGACGCATTCGACCTGGATCTTCCGGGCCGGCTCGGCCCAGCCGCCGCCGAAGCTCTCGCCCGCGTCGAGGATCGCGGCGAGCGCGCCGGCGAACCACTCGTCGCGGAGGTGGAGGTTGACGAAGCCCGGGCCTGCGACCTCGGCCCGCTCGACGTCCGGCAGCGAGGCCGCCCGCTCGGCGAGCTCCACCGCGAGCTCGCGCGGCGGCCGCCGCAGCGTCCCCGCCAGGCGCATCGCCGCGTTCGTCGCGTAGTCGCCGTGCGACGGGTCGCTCGGCCGCTCGAGCTCGACGGCTGCCCCGGTCCCGTCCGCGAGGGCGGCCGCGAGCTCGGAGACCGGATCAGCCGGCAACGGTGTCCGTCGAGGCGAAGAGGTCCTCGAGCCGCTCGATCTCGTCCGGCGAGCCGACGCCGATCAGGACGTCGCCGACCTCGATCGCCGTGTCGGGCTCGGGCGTCGTGTCGAACGTGCCGTCGGGCTTGCGCAGGGCGACGACGATCGCGCCCGTCTCGTGCCGGATGCGGAGGTCGCGGATCGTGTGCCCGGCGGCGGGGCAGGTCGGGCGCACCTCGATCTCGGCGAGCTGGAGGTCGGGGCCGGTCGCCGTCGTGACGACGTCGAGGAAGGCGGTCACCTGCGGCTTCAGCACGAGGTTCGCCATCACCTGGCCCGCGGTCGAGTACGGCAGCACGACCCGGTCGGCGCCGGCGAGCTTCAGGTTCCGCTCCGCCGACTCGGTCGAGGCCCGGGCGACGATCGAGAGGCTCGGCTTCGCTGCCCGCGCGCTGAGCGTGATGTAGAGGTTGTTGGCGTCCGAGTCGGAGGCGGCGACGAGCCCGCGGGCCCGCTCGAGGCCCGCGCGCGCGAGATCCGCGTCGACCGTCGCGTCGCCGTGGACGATCAGATCGCCCTGCTCCTCGGCGGCCATGACCGCCTCCTCGCTGCGGTCGACGACGACGTAGCTCACGTGGGAGTGCCGGAACTCCTCCGCCACGCGGCGGCCGACGCGGCCGTAGCCGCAGATGATGAAGTGGTCGTGCAGGCGCTCGATCGCTCGTTCCCTCCGTCTCTGTGCGAGGACGCCGGTGATCACACCGCCGGCCATCGTCTCGACGATAACCGCACCGGCGTACGCGATGATCGTGAGACCCGCCAGAACGAGCACGATCGAGAGCAGCCGGGACGAGTCCGAGGGGGGCACGGTGTCGAGCCCGGTGAGCGTCGTCGTCACGACGGAGCGGTACACCGCCTGGAGCCAGCTCTCGTGCAGGATCAGCCGGAACCCGACCGAGCCGACGACGAGCGTCGCGATCACCGCGACGAGGACGCGGAGGGCCTGCCGGAGCCGGAGGTTCGGAGACACGGCCGTAGTATGTGCACGTGGCCGACGAGCTGGATCCCGAGCCCGCTCCGGGCGAGCGCCGACTGAACATCCACCTCGACCCCGAGCTGCTCGGGGGCGTGTACGCGAACTTCGCGAACGTCAGCTTCTCGCAGTACGAGTTCACGATCACGTTCGCGCGGATCGAGCACGAGGTCGAGGAGGGCGAGGTGCCCGGCGCCGTCGTGGCGCGCGTGAACGCGTCGCCGCGGTTCATCGAGGAGCTCATCGCCGCGCTCCAGGACTCCTGGTCGAAGTACGTCACGACCGAGGGGATCCGGAACCTGCCCGAGGCGCCGGAGCGCTGAGCCTCCCGCTCGTCCCGTCGTACGCTGCGCTCTGCGTAGCCCAGGCGGCGACGGTGGCGGCGCCGGCCCCCAGGGCGCTGCGGCGGGGACGCGTGCTCGTCGGGCTCGTCGTTCCCGCGGCGCTGCTCGGAACCGGCGTCGCCGTCCTGGACACGCTCGCGCAGGGGCCGCGCGCCCTCGCGCTGCTGGCGACGTTCGGCACGCCGCTGCTGGCGGCCGTCGGCGGTCTCGTCGCGCGCCGCCGCCGCTGGTGGCTCTGGCCGCCGGCCGCCGCGGCGCTCTGGCTCGCGGCCTGGCAGGCGGGCGGCCTCGCCGGGGAGGCCGCCGGCGTCGTGCTGATCGCGGTCGCCTGCCTGGCGGCGGCCGGCGCGGCCGCGCGCGTCGCGCCCGCGTGGTCGATCGAGCTCGGCCTCGTCGCGCTCGCCGTCGTCGACGTCGTCCTCGTCTGGGGAACGCCCCAGGTGCAGCCCGCGACGAGCGCTCTCCACGCCGTCGCGCTGCCGGTCGCCGCGGGGACGCCGCTGCCGAGGCTGCAGGACGCCACCTTCGGCTCGGCGCTGATGGGCTGGCTCGACCTGCTCGCGCCGGCGCTCCTCGGCGTCGCCGTCGCCGGCCGGGCCCGACTCGCGGCCGCGGCCGCCACGGGAGCCGCCGCCGGCCTCTGGGGTCTGCTCCTGCTGACGACGAGCGAGGTGCCGGCGACGGTGCCCGTGCTCGCCGGCCTCGCTCGCGGCGCGGCTGCTCCGGCGCCGCGACTAGCCTTCGCGCGCCCATGCGCGTCGCCGTCGTCTCCGACATCCACTCGAACCTGCACGCGCTCGAGGCCGTGCTCGCGGCGATCGACGCCGACGCGCCCGGACGAGCTCTGGTGCCTCGGCGACCTCGTCGGCTACGGCGCGCGCCCGAACGAGTGCTGCGCCGCGATCGAGGAGCGCGCGGCGTTCTGTCTCGCCGGCAACCACGACCTCGCCGTCTCCGGGACGATCGACGTGACCGAGTTCAGCGGCGACGCCGGCCAGGCCGCCGCCTGGACGCGCGAGGTGCTGGACGAGCGCGCGGCCGCGTTCCTCGCCGGGCTCGAGCCGCAGGGCAAGCGGGAGGGCGTCGACCTCTTCCACGGCAGCGCCCGCGACCCGATCTGGGAGTACGTCCTCTCCGACGAGGCGGCCGAGGCGACGCTCGAGCTGACCGAGGCTCCGCTCGTCCTCGTCGGGCACAGCCACGCCGCGCTCGTCGCCGTCCTGCACGACGGCACGGCCGCCGGCGGGCTCGCGGAGGCGGGCACGGAGATCGACCTCTCGGTGGGCCGCTGCCTGCTGAACCCCGGCTCGGTCGGCCAGCCGCGCGACGGCGACCCGCGCGCCGCCTACCTGCTGCTCGACCTCGACGCCCGCCGCGCCGCGTTCCGGCGCGTCGAGTACGACATCGCGCGCACGCAGGCCGAGATCACGGAGGCGGGCCTACCGGCGCCGCTCGCACGCAGGCTCGCCCACGGCCAGTGAGCCGGCGGCCGGGGCGGCTCAGCGCCGCAGCGCGGAGGGCGCCAGCGGGCTCCTGCTCGGCGGCGCCGTAGAGGAGGATCCCCTCGCGCGAGAGGGAGAGCTGCACCTCTTCGCGCGCCTTGTAGATCCGCCATTTCACCGTGGCGAGCGTGATCTCGAGCGAGTCGGCGATCTCGTTGTACGAGAGCCCGACCACGTCCCGGAGCAGCAGCGCCATCTTCAGGTCGACGTTCAGGATCCCGACCGCCCGCCACACGGCGTCGATCGCCTCGACCCGCTCGAACGGCGCGTCGAGCACCTCGAGCGACGGCGCGTCGTCGATGTCCATGACCGCGCGCGGCCGCCGCTCGGTGGCGCGCAGCTCGTCGAGGACGCGGTTCTTCGTCACCTGGAAGAGCCAGGTCGTGAACTTCGAGCGGAGCGAGAAGCGCGGCAGCCCCTGGTAGACGCGCAGGAAGACCTCCTGCGTCAGGTCCTCGGCGAGCGAGCGGTCGCCGACGATCCGCAGCACGTAGTTGAAGACCGGCACCTGATAGGCGCGCACGATGATGGAGAAGGCGCGCTCATCGCCGCGCTGTGCCTTCCGCAGGATGCCGAAGTCGGGCTGGGGCAGCGGCAAGGCCCCCACTATAGCCCGACTTTCAGATCACATTCGTCAGGTTTTCCCCGCTCATTACATTCGGCTTCGCGAGGCCGAGCAGCGCGAGCGCCGTCGGCACGAGGTCGGAGAGCTCGCCCTCGCGGAGCTCGGCGCCGGCCGCGGTGAGGATCAGCGGCACCGGGTTCGTCGTGTGCGCCGTGTGCGGGCTGACGCCGTCGGGCTGGAGGAGCGTCTCCGCGTTGCCGTGGTCGGCGGTGACGAGGCAGACGCCGCCGGCGGCCTCGACCGCGGCGACGACGCGGCCCAGGCAGGCGTCGGCGGTCTCGACGGCGCGGACGACGGCGGGGATCACACCGGTGTGGCCGACCATGTCCGGGTTCGCGAAGTTGACGACGACGAACGCGTAGCCGCCCGACTCGATCTCCGCGACGACGCGGTCGGCGACCCCGGCCGCGGACATCTCCGGCTTGTGGTCGTAGCTCGGCACGTCGCGCGGCGAGGGCACGAGCACGCGCGTCTCGCCCGCGAACTCCTCCTCGCGGCCGCCGTTGAAGAAGTACGTCACGTGCGCGTACTTCTCCGTCTCCGCCGCGTGCAGCTGCCGGAGACCGTGCGCGGCGAGCACCTCGGCCATCACCTCGCTCACGTCCTGCTCCGGAAACGCGACGGGGAAGTCCAGGTCGTCGCGGTAGTGGGTCATCGTCGTCAGGTCGACACCCGCCTCGCCGAGCTTCTCGGAGAGCTGGCGGGCGCGGTCGGGGCGGAAGTTGAAGAAGATCGCCGCGTCCGCTCCCGGCTGCAGCCGGGGCCGGCCGCTGAGCGAGACGGGCAGGATGAACTCGTCGGTGAGGCCGGCGGCGTAGCTCGCCTCGACGGCCTCGACGGCGTGCTCGGCGGGCTCCGGGCTGCCCGCGAGGATCGCGTCGAGCGCGAGCTGGGTGCGCTCCCAGCGGTTGTCGCGGTCCATCGCGTAGTAGCGGCCGGCGACGGTCGCGATGCGCTCGTCCGGCAGCTCGGCGAGATCGCGCACCGACGAGTCGGGCGAGACGTCGCGTCCGTCCGTGAACGCGTGCACCCACGTCCGGTCCGCCATGTCCTCGCGCGCGGCGAGCTCGAGCAGCGCGCGCAGGTGGTCGATGTGCGAGTGGACGCCGCCGTGGAGACGAGGCCGAGCAGGTGGACGTCTCCCCCGCGCTCGCGCGCGCGCCGGAACGCCGAGACGAGCGCGTCGTTCGAGAAGAGCGTGCCCTCGCGGATCGCCCGGTTCACGCGCTGGAAGTCCTGGTCGAGGATGCGGCCGGAGCCGATCGTCAGGTGGCCGACCTCGGAGTTGCCCATCTGCCCGGCGGGCAGCCCCACCGCCTCGCCCGACGCGGCGAGCGTGGTGTGCGGGTAGTCGCGCCAGAGCCGGTCGAAGACGGGCGTGTCGGCGAGCTCGACGGCGTTGCCGGGGCCCGGGCGGCGCGATCCCCCAGCCGTCGAGGATGACGAGCGCGACGAGCGGGAACGTCGTCACGAGCCGACGGCCGCCGCCGCCTCGCAGATCGCCGCGAACGACTCCACCTGGAGCGAGGCGCCGCCGACGAGGGCGCCGTCCACGCTCGGCTGGGCGAGCAGCTCGGCCGCGTTGTCCGGCTTGACCGAGCCGCCGTAGAGCACCGGGCGGTCGAGCACGCGACTTGACGAACGCGTGCGCCTCCTCGGCCATCTCGGGGGTCGCCGTCCGGCCCGTGCCGATCGCCCACACCGGCTCGTAGGCCAGCACGAGACGCTCGTGCGCGCCGCAGGCGTCCCGGACCGCGTCGACCTGGATGCGGAGGACGGTCTCCATGTCGCCGGCGTCGCGCTCCTCCTGGGTCTCGCCGACGCATGCGATCACGTCGAGGCCGGCGTCGAGCGCCGCGCGCGTGCGCCGCGCCACGCCGGCGTCGGTCTCGCCGAAGTACTGGCGCCGCTCCGAGTGGCCGACGAGCGAGCCGCGGACGCCGAGCGCGTGGAGCATCGCCGGCGAGACCTCGCCCGTGTACGCGCCCTCGGGCTCCCAGTGCACGTTCTGCGCATACGTCGTGAGCCCGGCCTCGACGCAGGCGACGAGCCGCGTGTACGGCGGCGCGACGATCACGTCCACGCCCTCGAGGCCCCGCGACCCGCGCCGCGAGCGCGGCGGGATCGGGCCCGTCGAACATCTTCCAGTTGCCGGCGATCAGCATCGTTCCATCCTAGGTCGAGGGGATTGCGGCCACGCCCGGGAGCTCCTTGCCCTCGAGCAGCTCGAGGCTGGCGCCGCCGCCGGTGGAGACCCACGAGACGCGGTCGGCGAGGCCCGAGCTCGTTGAGCGCACGCACCGAGTCGGCGCCGCCGACGACCGAGAAGGCGTCCCGGTTCGCCGCGACCGCCTCCGCGACCGCCTTCGTGCCCGCGGCGAAGCGCGGCCACTCGAAGACGCCCATCGGGCCGTTCCAGAAGATCGTCCGCGCCGAGGCGAGGTGCCCGGCGAAGCGCTGCCGGGTCTCGGGGCCGATGTCGAGGCCGAGCCAGCCCTCCGGCAGATCGTCGTAGCCGCAGACGCGCGACTCGGCGTCCTCGGCGAACGCCGCCGCGCCGACGACGTCGACGGGCAGCTCGACCGGGAACGTGAGCGGGTTCTCCACGCGCACCTGCTCGGCCATCTTGCCGCCGATCAGCACGGTGTCCGCGGCGCCGCCGAGGTGCTCGAGCACGCCGAGCTTGTCCTCGACCTTCGCCCCGCCCGAGACGAGCACGAACGGCCGCTCGATCTCCCCGAGCAGGCGCCCGAGGTGCTCCAGCTCGGACAGGAGCAGGAGCCCGGCGTACGCCGGCAGCAGCCGGGCGACGCCCTCGGTCGACGCGTGCGCCCGGTGCGCCGAGCCGAACGCGTCGTTCACGTACACGTCGCAGCCCTCGGCGAGCTCCCGTGCGAACGCCTCGTCGTTCTTCGTCTCGCCGGGATGGAAGCGCGTGTTCTCGAGCACGCGGATCCGCGGATCCGGCAGCAGCTCCCGCACGCGCGCCTCGACCGGCGCCATCGCGTAGCGCGCCCGGTCCTCGTCGGTCTTCGGCCGGCCGAGGTGGGAGCAGACGCGCACCTCCGCCGCACCCGCCGCGAGCAGCAGCTCGAGCGTCGGCAGCGAGGCGCGGATGCGCGTGTCGTCGGCGACCCGGCCGCCCTCGAGCGGGACGTTCAGGTCGGAGCGGACCAGCACGGTCTTGCCCGCGACGTCGGCGTCGCGGACGGAGCGCGGCAGGCGCATCGTCCCCTCCCCTCTAGGCCGCGACCGCGGCCGGCAGGGACTTGCCGATCATCGCGACGAGGTCGACGAGGCGGCTGCTGTAACCCCACTCGTTGTCGTACCAGCTGAACACCTTGACGAGGTTCCCGTTCACCATCGTCAGGCCGCTGTCGAAGATCGACGAATACGGCGAGTTGACGATGTCGCTCGAGACGAGAGGCTCGTCGGTGTAGAGCAGGATGCCCTCGAGGTCGCCGGTGTCGGCCTTGGCACGGAACAGCGCGTTCACCTCGTCGACGCTCGTCTCCTTGGCCACCTGGACGACGAGGTCGACGATCGAGCCGGTCGGAACCGGGGCGCGCATCGACATCCCGTCCACCTTGCCCTTGAGCTCGGGCAGGACGACCCCGATCGCGCGTGCGGCGCCGGTCGACGTCGGGATCAGGTTGATCGCGGCGGCCCGGGCCCGCCGGAGGTCCTTGTGCGGCAGGTCGAGGATGTTCTGGTCGTTCGTGTACGCGTGGATCGTCGTCATGAAGCCGCGCTCGATCCCGTACGCCTCGTGCAGGATCTTCGCGACCGGCGCGATGCAGTTCGTGGTGCAGGAGGCGTTCGAGACGATGTTGTGCCGCGCGGGGTCGTACTCGCCGTCGTTGACGCCGAGCACGAGCGTGATGTCCGGATCGGTGGCGGGCGCCGAGATGACGACCTTCTTCGCCCCGGCGTCGAGGTGCTTCTGGGCGGCCTCGCGCTTCGTGAAGAGGCCGGTCGACTCGATTGCGACGTCGACACCGAGCTCGCCCCACGGCAGCGCCGCCGGGTCCCGCTCCGACAGGAAGCGGATCTCGTGGCCGCCGACGGTGATGACGCCGTCGCCCGCCTCGACCGTCGCGTCGAGCGTGCCGAGCACGGAGTCGTGCTTGAGCAGGTGCGCCATCGTCCTCGTGTCGCCGATGTCGTTCGCGGCCACGATCTCGAAGTCGCCGCCCTGCTGGAGGTGGGCGCGCAGGAAGTTGCGGCCGATCCTCCCGAACCCGTTGATGCCGACTCGCGTCTTTGCCATCTCTCAAGCCTTTCTCTCGGTAGTCGCCGCGGGAACTCTAACGAGGCTGCCGCGGCCGAAAATCGGCACTCGACCGCAGGTTGTGCCGAATTCCCCGCACAGCTTCCTCACCCAGCGGCGGGGCCGGAGGGGAAGCTCCGAGGACGACCCTCCCCTCCGGTACGACCACACCCGAGACCGTGGCGACGGACGGGGTCTGAATCCGCCGCCGGACGAGCGCGGACCCGCCGGCCCGAGTATGACGCAGCCCCTGTTGCCGCGCTAGACGACTTGCAACTCGTATCACGAGCGTCAGCGCTCGGAAAGCTCCTGCAAACGGCGCAGTCTCCGGTACGCCGACGCCTTCGTCGTGGGCGGCGAGCAGCGCCGGGCGAGCTCCGCGATCGAGAGCGTCGGGTGGCGAAGCCGAAGCGCGGCGACCTCCCGCAGCGACTCCGGGAGGCGATCGAGCTCGCCCGCCGCCTCCAGGCGATGGACGGCCTCGAGCTGCAGGTGGGCGGCGCGGCTCGTGCGGACGAGATTGGCGTGGTCGGCGTTCGCGAGCCGGTTCGCGTCGTTGCGGGTGGCGGCGACGACGGAGCGCTCCTCGAGCGCGAGGACGACGTCGGTCGATCCCGCCGCGACGAGCAGGTCGGCGATCGCCTCGGTCCCCTTCGCATAGGCGACCGCGTGCCGGCGGCGCTCGAGCACGTGGAGCTCGGCGCCCTCGCGGGCCGCGACCGCCGCGAGGAAGCGGGCGCCTTCCGGCTCGGCCGTCCGGATCTCGAGGTGCGGGTCGCGGGGGCCGCTCAGCGAGCCCGCGCCGAGCAGCGCGCCGCGCAGGTACGCGCCGCGACAGCAGCGGCGGGCCAGGACACGCTGGGGCGGCCGCTCGAGCGGGCGGTGGCGGGCGTCGAGGACGCCGGCCCGGTGCAGGGTGGCGTACGCGAGCGGCGCCCCTTCGACGTGCAGCTGGAAGCGTGTGGCGTGGTCGAACGCCGGACGCACGTACGTACGGATCTCGGAGTCGACACCGAACGCGCGCAGCAGAGCGAACGCGCGCCGGGCCGTCCCCGAGTTGGCGAGGTCGAGGTGGACGGCGACGTCGCCGCGGCCGCGCAGATGCGCGCTGCCGGCGACGTGGAAGAGGCCGGACAGCTCGGCGAGCCGGTCGCACTCCCGCTCGGGGGCGATCGCGGCGAGCTCCTCGCGCAGGTCGTCAGAGAGCATGCTCGAGCTCCAGCAGGCGGCGCTTGTAGCCGAGGCCGTACGAGCCGTACGAGCCGAGCCCGCCGGCGGAGACGACCCGGTGGCAGGGGACGAAGAGCCCGAGCCGGTTCCGCGCGCAGAACGTCCCCGCCGCCCGGGCGGCGCCCGGCGCGCCGGCCAGAGCTGCGAGCTCGCCGTAGGTGACGACCTCGCCGCGCGGCACGCCGCGCAGCGCGGCCGCGCAGCGGCCGTGGAAGCCGGTGTCGTACTCGAGGTCGAGCTCCACGTCGTCGAACCCCCCGTCCTCCCCCGCGAAGTAGCCCTGCAGCCTGCGTATCAGCTCCGTGACGAACCCGGCACCCCCGCGTGACGCGTTGCCGTGAGACGCTGGCCCCGATCCCCGGGCGGGTGGGGGTTCGGGATGGGACCTTGGAGACGCCCGTCCCGGCAGGACCCGTCTCGGCCGGCCGCGGCCAGGGCAGCTCGTGCCAGGTCACCCGGCCGTCCACGAGCACCAGCTCCCCCACGCCCCACCCCTCGGCCTCGTAGGCGACATGCGTCACGGCCACGGTCCCCAATCCTAGAATCGGCTATGACACATTTCCTGCGCGTTCCTCGGGCGCCGCTGAGTGTGCGGAGCCGGAGGGAACAGTACGGAGGTACGGCCGGAAGGCATGCGCTCAGCGGCGTCAGTCGTCGGCGGAGCCCGGCTCCCGGGCGGGAGCCGTCGACGGCGAGGGACGCGCATGGCATCTTCCGTCGCGAGCCCACAACGAACCCGTCCGCGGCTACGAGCCGGGAAGCCCGGAGCGCAGCGAGCTCCGCGCCCGCCTCGACGAGCTGTCCGCGCAGCGGCTCGACATCCCGCTCGTGATCGGCGGCGAGGAGGTGCGCACCGGCGACACGTTCGAGGCCGTGATGCCGCACCGGCGCGCGCACGTCCTCGCGACCGTGCACAAGGGCGGCGCCGCCGAGGTCGACCGCGCCGTGAAGGCGGCCGCCGACGCGTGGACCGACTGGTCGCGGACGCCGTGGGAGGACCGCGCCGCGATCTTCCTCCGGGCCGCCGACCTCCTCGCCGGCCCGTGGCGCTCGACCCTGAACGCCGCCACGATGCTCGGCCAGTCGAAGACCGCCCACCAGGCGGAGATCGACGCCGCGTGCGAGCTGATCGACTTCTGGCGCTTCAACGTCGAGTACATGACGCGGATCTACCGGGAGCAGCCGATCTCCTCGCCGGGCGTCTGGAACCGCATGGAGTACCGCCCGCTCGAGGGCTTCGTCTTCGCGGTCACGCCGTTCAACTTCACGGCGATCGCCGGCAACCTGCCGACCTCGGCCGCGCTGATGGGCAACACGGTGATCTGGAAGCCGGCCTCGACGGCCGCCTACAGCGCGCACTTCCTGATGAAGCTCTACGAGGCCGCCGGGCTGCCGCCGGGCGTGATCAACCTCGTCCACGGCTCCGGCGCGGCCGTCGGCGACCCCGCGCTCGCGAGCCCCGACCTCGCCGGCATCCACTTCACGGGCTCGACGCCCGTCTTCCAGGGGATGTGGAAGACCGTCGGCGAGAACATCGCGCGCTACCGCGGCTACCCGCGCATCGTCGGCGAGACCGGCGGCAAGGACTTCATCGTCGCCCACTCCTCCGCCGACGTGGAGGCGCTCGCGACCGCGATCGTCCGCGGCTCGTTCGAGTACCAGGGCCAGAAGTGCTCCGCCGCGTCGCGGGTCTTCGCGCCGTCGAACCTCTGGCCGGAGCTGCGCGAGCGGCTCGTCGAGGAGGTGCGGAGCCTGACGATGGGCGACGTCGGCGACTTCACGAACTTCGTCGGCGCCGTGATCGACGGCGGCTCGTTCGCGACGCAGAAGGCCGCGATCGACGAGGCGAACGCCTCCGGCGGGACGGCGAGCGTCCTCGTCGGCGGCGGCACCGACGACTCGGAGGGCTGGTTCGTCGAGCCGACGGTGATCGAGACCTCCGACCCCGGTTTCCGGACGATGCGCGAGGAGCTCTTCGGGCCGGTCGTGACGGCGTTCGTCTACGACGAGAACCGGTACGAGGAGACGCTCGACCTCGTCGACTCCGGTGCGCCGTACGGGCTGACCGGCGCCGTGTTCGCGCGCGACCTCTCCGCCGTCCAGGCGGCCCGCGACAAGCTCCGCTACGCGGCCGGGAACTTCTACGTCAACGACAAGCCGACCGGCGCGGTCGTCGGCCAGCAGCCGTTCGGCGGCGCCCGCGCGTCCGGCACGAACGACAAGGCCGGGTCGATGTGGAACCTGATCCGCTGGGTCAGCCCGCGCGCGATCAAGGACACGTTCGTCCCGCCGACGGACTACCGGTACCCGTTCCTCGGGCCCGAGCTCGACGCCTAACGCGCCGGGGACTGCTCGTCGTCGTCGCGCGCGGCGTCGCCGTGGACGGCGACGCGCTCCTCGAAGGCCGCCCAGCGGGCCGCGAACGCCTCGACGTCGCCGATCGTGGTGACGAACAGCTGCCTCGTACCAGGCGTGGTCGCGAAGGTCGTCGGCGATCAGGTGCAACGTCATGCCCCGACGCTACGAGACAAACGTTAGCGGAGCGTCAGAGGCGTGTAAGAACTGCGTCGGCGTTCGAGCAGCAGGAGCGCGCCGGCCGCCGCGAGCGCCGGCAAGGCGAGCACGACGCCGGCGACGCGAACGCCGAACGCGGCCGGCGAGCGCACCGTCGGTGAGGCTCGCGACCGGCCGGAGTCCGAGGAACGCGACGCTCCAGAGCGCCATGATCCGGCCCCGCTGGTGCTCGTGCGACCCCGAGCTGGAGCCGGCTCGTCGCCGACGCGTTCGTGGCCAGGTAGCCGAACCCCGCGACCGCGAGGAACGCGAAGCCGAGCGACAGCCACGGCGTCAGCGAGAACCCGACCATCCCGCCGACGAGGAGCCCGAGGGTCACGATCATGCGCCGCCGCGAGCCCGCGGCGCGGCCCGCGAGCAGGAACGCGGCGAGCACGGCGCCCGCCGCCGAACGCGCCGATGATGTACCCGGCCTCCGTGTCGGCGCGGCCGAACGCGTGCGCGAACGCCGGCGCCTCGGTGTTCACCGGGTCGGAGGCGAAGCCCACCGCGCTCACGATCAGCAGGAACGCGAGCAGCTCCGGCTGGGCGCGCACGAGCTTGAGGCTCTCGCGCAGCCGGGTCTCCGCGCGGCTCGCGCGCGGCCGCCGCTCCGGCCGTGACGAGCAGGAGCCCGGCGACGAGCAGGAGGTACGAGCCGGAGTTGATCGCGAACGACGCCGGGATGCCGAGCGTCCGCACGGAGACCGCGGCGAGCGCCGGCCCGACCGCGCGGGCGAGGTTGAACGTCATCGAGTTGAGCGCGACCGCCGAGCCGAGGTCGTCGCGCGACACGAGCCCGCCGATCAGGGCCTGCGAGGCCGGGGCGCTGAACGCGCTCATGACGCCGAGCCCGAGCGCGAAGACGAGCACGACCCAGACCCGGGCGTAGCCCGGCCCACGCGAGCGCGGCGAGCATGCCGCTGAGGCCGGTCGAGACGAGCTGCGTCCAGAGCAGCAGCCGGCGCCGGTCGAACCGGTCGGCGGCGCTCCCCGCCCACGGCGCGAGCAGGAGCACGGGGACGAAGTTCGAGAAGTTGAGGACGCCGAGCAGGAACGCGGAGTGCGTGAGCCGGTAGATGAGGAGCGCCGCCGCGAGGTTCTGGAACCACGTGCCGCTCGCCGACGCGGCGTTGCCGACGAAGTAGGGGCCGAAGTTCCGGCTGCCGATCAGCCGAAGCGCGGCGGCCGGCCCGGTGGCGCCGACCGGCCTGGCTTCTCCGCGGGAGGTCGCCACGGACGAGTTCCTATCAGCCGGAGGGCTACGCGCCGCCGGTCTTGTGCAGCTGCGCGTAGATGCGCCGCGCGGTCTTCGCCGGCAGGCCGGGCACGCCCTCGAGCTCCTCCGGCGCGGCGGCGAGCATCGTCTCGACCGAGCCGAAGTGCTGCAGCAGCGCCCGCCGCCGCGACGGGCCGACGCCCTCGAGCTCGTCGAAGATCGAGCCGAAGCCGCGCTGCTCCCGCCGCTGCCGGTGGAAGCCGAGCGCGAACCGGTGCGCCTCGTCGCGGATCCGCTGGAGCAGCTGGAGCCCCGGCGAGTGCCGGTCGAGGACGATCGGGTCGGAGCGGCCGGGCACGAACACCTCCTCGGCCCGCTTCGCGAGCGCGATCACCGCCACGCGCGGCAGGTCGTACGCCTGGAGCGCGGCGAGCGCGGCCGAGAGCTGGCCCTTGCCGCCGTCGATGACGACGAGGTTCGGCGCCGCCGCGAACGAGGCGTCGTGCGTCTCTCCCGTCCCATCCGAAAGGCGCGCGAAGCGGCGGGAGATCACCTCGGCCATCGCGGCGAAGTCGTCCGGGTCGGCGCCCGCGGTCTTGATCCCGAACTTGCGGTAGTCGGACTTGCGCGGCTGCGCGTCCTGGAAGACGACCATCGACCCGACCGGGTCCTGGCCCATCGCGTGCGAGATGTCGTAGCACTCGATCCGCAGCGGCAGCGACTCGAGGTTCAGCGCCTCGCGCAGCTCCTCCAGCGCCTCGACGCGCCGCAGCCGCCGCTGCTCGCCCTGGGCGACGTCCGTGCGCAGCGCGTGGAGCGCGTTCTCGTCGGCGAGCTGCTGGAGCCGCCGCTTCTCGCCCCGCTCGGCGACGCGCACCTCGACCTTCGAGCCGCGCCGCTCCGACAGGAGCTCGGCGAGCGCGGAGAGGTCGCCGGCGTCGCGCGGCACGACGATCTGGGGCGGCACGCTCGGCGCGTTCCCGTAGTACTCGAGCCCGAACGACTCGAGCACCGTCGTCACGTCCTGGCCGCCGACGTTCTCGAGATGGAACGAGTGCCGGTCGACCATCTTGCCGCCGCGCAGCGGGAAGATCTGGACGACGGCCCGGTCGCCGTCGGCGGCGAAGCCGATCACGTCCGCCGTGCCGACCGACTGCCGCTCGACCGCCTGCCGCTCGACGAGGTGCTGCACCGCGAACAGGCGGTTGCGGTAGCGCGCCGCGTCCTCGAAGCGCTCCTCGCGCGCCGCCGCGTGCATCTTCTGCTCGAGCTCGCGCTGGATCGGCCGGGTGTCGCCGGAGAGGAACTCGATCACGCCGTCGACGATCGCCCGGTAGTCGTCCGCGGAGACGTAGCCGACGCACGGCGCGAGGCAGCGGTCGATGTGGAAGTCGAGGCACGGGATGCCGCTGTGGCGGCCCGGCTTCGGCCCCTCGCAGGGCCGGTACGGGAACACGCGGTTGAGGACGTCGAGCGTCTCGCGCACCTTCTTCGCGTTCGCGTACGGCCCGAAGTACCAGACCCCCGGCCGGTGGCGCTCCCGCGTGAACATCACGCGCGGGAACTCGTCCTCGACGGTCACGGCGATGTACGGGAACGACTTGTCGTCGCGCAGCCGGACGTTGAACGGCGGCCGGTGGCGCTTGACGAGGTTCTGCTCCAGGTGGAGCGCCTCGACCTCGCTGCCCGTGACGATCACCTCGATGTCGGCGACGCGCTCCGGGCAGCTGCCGGATCTGGACGCGGCCGTCCGTCGTCTTCTGGAAGTACGAGCGGACGCGCGACCGCAGCGACTTCGCCTTGCCGACGTAGAGCACCTCGCCCGCCGCGTCGCGGAACAGGTAGACGCCCGGCCTCGTCGGCAGGCTCGCCAGCTGCTCCTTGACTCCCACCTCCACGGCCACGGCTACGGTAACCGAGGGCATGAGGTGCACGACCCGCAGGATCGTGGTCGCGCTCGCCGCGGCACTCGCGCTCGCGCCGGCGGCGCACGCGGGCGGGCCGACGATGGTGCTCGGCGCGACCGAGGACGCCGTCCGCTCGCCGACGCTCGCCGGCTCGCGGGCGCAGATGGACCTGCTGAAGCTGGCCGGGTTCGGCGCCGTCCGGATCACGCAGGTCTGGGCGCCCGGCGAGACGGCCGTCTCCCCCGAGGACGCGACGATCCTCGGCAACGTCACCGCCGCCGCGGCCGCCGACGGGATCGAGGTGTTCGCGAGCGTGCTCAGCTACGGCAGCGCGACGACGCCGCTCTCCGACACCGACCAGGCCGATTTCGCCGCCTACGCCGCCTCGATCGTCACGACCGCCCCCTCGATCCGGCACGTGATCGTCGGCAACGAGCCGAACCTCAACCGCTACTGGCTGCCGCAGTTCGCCGCCGACGGCAGCGACGCCGCGGCGACCGCCTACGAGAGCCTGCTCGCGAAGACGTACGACGCGCTCAAGGCGGCCGACCCCGGCGTCGAGGTGATCGGCGGGGCGGTCTCGCCGCGCGGCGGCGACCGGCCCGACGCGGCACGCCAGACGCACTCGCCGACCGCGTTCATCGCCGACCTCGGCGCCGCCTACCGCGCCTCGGGCCGGACGACGCCGATCATGGACGCGTTCGCGCATCCACCCGTACGAGGACAACTCGAGCATCGCGCCGGTCAAGGGCCTCCACCCGCGCGTGACGACGATCGCGATCGGCGACTACTGGAAGCTCGTGCCGCTGCTCGGCCAGGCGTTCGACGGCACCGCCCAGGCCGGCTCGACGCTGCCGATCTACTACGACGAGTTCGGCGTCGAGTCGCAGATCCCGCCGGCGAAGGCCTCCCTCTACACCGGCGTCGAGCCGACGACGACGCATCCGGTGGACGAGCAGACGCAGGCGCTCTACTACCGCGAGGCGGTGCAGCTCGCGTTCTGCCAGCCGAACGTGCGCGGCCTGTTCCTCTTCCACACGGTCGACGAGACCGACCTCAACCGGTGGCAGTCGGGCGTCTACTACGCCGACGGGACGCCGAAGGCGAGCCTCGCGGGGACGAAGCTCGCGCTCGAGGAGGCCCGCCGCGGGGTCGTCGCGCACTGCTCGTGGCTCCATCTGGTGCCGAAGCCGGCGCTCGCCCAGAAGGGACGGCGGCTCGTGCTGACCTGCGACCTCGACTGCACGTACGTGGCCCAGCTCTACCGGCTGCCGGGGCAGCTCGTCGCGACCCGCCGCGGCCGCGCGACCGGCGGCGCCGGCGACCACGCTGCCGCTGCAGGTCCCGGCCGCGGCCGGCCGCTACCGGCTGCGGGTCACCGTGCGGGCCGCCGTGAATCCGCGGCAAGCCGGTGCTCCGTCTCCTGTCCCTCCGTCACTAGGATTCGGGTCGTGGAAGGTCAGTACGTCGCGTACACGTTCTACCGCGTCGATCCGGCGTGGCGGCGCCTGCCGCTCGAGGAGCGCCGTGCCGCCAAGGATGCGTTCGCCGAGGTGATCGACGACTTCGCCGACCGCTTCGACCACCTGCGCATGTACACGACGACGGGCGTCCGGCCCGAGACGGACTTCTTCCTCTGGAAGATCACGGAGCGCTACGACGCGCTCGGCGAGCTCGGCGCGGCGCTGAACGGGACGCCGCTCGCCGGCTGGCTCGAGACGCCGTACTCGTACCTCGCGACGACGAAGGCGTCCCAGTACACGAGCGCCCGCAAGGCGCGGAAGATCACGCCGTACGGTCTCCCCTACCTCGTCGTCTACCCGTTCGTGAAGGTGCGCCCCTGGTATCTGCTCACCGAGGACGACCGCCAGCGCGCGATGAACGAGCACATGGTGATCGGGCGCGAGGAGTTCCCGGGGATCCGCAACCACACGACGTACTCGTTCGGGATCGACGACCAGGAGTTCATGACCGCGTTCGAGTGCGACGAGCCGGCGGACTTCATGCACCTGATGCTCCGCCTGCGCGACAGCGAGGCGTCGAGCTACACCGAGCGCGACACGCCGATCTTCGTCGGCCGGCACGTGCCGGTCCGCGAGGCGCTCGACGCCCTCGACGGCGCCGTGGCGCGCGTCGAGGCTAGCTCCTAGCCGGCGAGCTCCGGCTCGGCGACCGCCTGCCGGCGACCGAGCGACGCGACGACGAGCCCGACGACGATCGCGGCCGCGCCCGCGAGCTGGAGCCCGGACGGCGACTCGCCGAGGATCAGCGCGGCGAACAGCACCGAGCAGACCGGCTGCAGCGTCAGCGAGACGGAGGTGACGACGGCCGGCAGCCGCGGCAGCGAGATCGCGATCAGCAGCCAGCCGAGCACCTGGGAGAGGAGCGCGAGCAGGACGAGCCAGCCGGTCGCGGCCCACGACGGCGTGAGGTCGAGGTCGCCGATCGCCCACCCGGCGAGGGCGCACGTGACGGCACAGACGAGCGTCGCGTCGAAGAGCGGCCCCGCCGGGCCGACGACGCCGGCCTGGCCCTGCCGCAGCACGAGCAGGAAGCCCGTGTACGCGACGCCCGTGCCGAGCCCGTAGACCACCCCGAGCCCGGGGTTCGAGCCGTAGGCGCCCTGCTCGAGCACGCCCGACACGAGCACGACGCCGAGCGGCGACGACGGGGATCGCGGCGAGCGACGACCGCTCGCGGGGTCTCGCCGAGGAGCAGCCAGGCGACGAGCCCGACGAGCACCACCTGCGTGTTCCCGAGCACGGTGCCGAGCCCGGCGCCGACCAGGTCGATCGCGTTGTGCCAGAGGATGAGGTCGGCCGCGAAGAAGAGCCCGGCGGCCCCTGCGTAGAGGCGGGCGCGGCGTGCCCTCGGCCCCCAGCGCCGGCGCTCCCAGCGCGCGACGAGCCAGAGCGCGGGCAGCGCCCAGAAGCAGCGGAAGAAGGCGCCGGTCGAGGGTGAGACGTGCGCGAGCCGGAAGAGGATGGCCGAGAACGCGATCGCCACGGCCCCGACGAGCACCGTGAAGCCCGGCCGGCGGGCGAGGACGGCGACGCGCATTGCGCCGCTAGCGGTAGGTGTGCTGGTCGCGCCAGATGCGCCACATCGCGAACCCGCAGCAGCCGAGCACGGCGACGAACGCGAGCACCTGGAGGCCGTGCGAGCCGCCGTACCACTCGGCGCCGAGGTCGGCGACGGCGAGCGCGGCGGCCCCGTAGAAGACGACCCGGGCCCGCGTCGACCACGCGGAGATCTCCTCTCGCCGCTCCCGCCAGATCAGGTAGACGAAGAACGCGATCGCGAGCAGGAACGCGACGCGGGCGAGGATGAGCAGCGCCACGAGCGTCGCCTCGAGCTGGAGCACGACGATCACGCCGGCGATCGCGGCGAGGATCAGGATCCCGCGGAGCGTCGGGTTGAGGCGCGAGAAGAAGCTCATCCGGTTCCGGTCATGTAGGCCCTCACTCCGAGAGCGCCGGCGACCAGGGTAGCCCCGACGAACCAGAGGAGCCGGCCGCGCCGGTCGGACGGCGCGTACATCCACGGCGAGAGCGCGGCGAGCAGGGACAGCGTCCCGTAGAGGTAGTGGAGCCGCTGCGGCGCGCGCCGGTGGTCGGAGAGGAGCAGGAGCCCGAGCCCGACCTGGGCGACGAGCAGCGTCTGCGCGAGCGCGAGCAGGTGCGTGACGATCCCACGTGGCTCGCGCCGCCGGTAGTAGGCGACAGCCCCCATGGCAGCGGCACCGAACGTGGCCGCGAGCACGAGGAATGCGACGGTGTGGTGGGCCGTTAGCATCGGCGTCGGACCCTACCCACCCAAGGAGACGCCGTGATCGCAGAAGGACAGCCCGCACCCGACTTCGAGCTCGAGAGCGACGCCGGGGAGACCGTGTCGCTGTCCGGCCTGCGCGGCAAGCCGATCGTCCTCTACTTCTACCCCAAGGACGACACGCCCGGCTGCACGACGCAGGCGTGCGGGATCCGCGACGCGTACGGCGAGTTCGAGCGGGCCGGCGCGGTCGTGCTCGGCGTCTCGCCCGACAGCGTCGCCAAGCACGTCAAGTTCAAGAGCAAGTACGACCTCCCGTTCACGCTGCTCGCCGACTCGGAGCACGAGGTGGCGGAGCGCTACGGCGTCTGGGGCCCGAAGACGCTACATGGGCAAGGAGTACATGGGCGTCAGCCGGACGACGTTCGTGATCGGCGCCGACGGAACGCTTGCGCAAGATCTTCGAGAACGTGCAGCCGTCGACCCACGCCGACGACGTCCTGGCGGTGCTCGCCGCGGAGAATCCCTCCAACGGGGGATAAAGCAGCACCTTTTGGGGTGGTACCCAGCGCGCGTTGCGTCGCGAGGATTGGGCTCTGCGGTCCACCACCTCGATGCTGCTCGTCCTTCGCGATCCCTTGTACACCGAGCGCCTGGCCTCGTTCCTTCGGAGCGTCGGCCAGCGTCCGATCGTGAGCGCTCCCGATCACCTCGAGATCGACACCGATCCCGACGAGTCCTCGCAGCTCGAGCTCGAGATCTACCTCCGCGTCTGGCGGGTGCTCTACCCGGACGCCGAGGTCGACATCGCCGCCTGACCGGCTTGTGGGCGGCCGCTCGTTCGTGGTAGGAGAAGGCCGTGGGCTTTCTCCGCCGCACGCGTCCCGAGTTCCGGCCGATCCCCGAGGAGGAGGCGTACGCGCGCTGCCACGGCGACCGCAGCGGTGACCTCGTCCGGGTGGTCGTCGTCGAGCGCCCGCCGCCCCGCCGCATCGACGCGGAGCTGACCGGCGAGCTGCTCCGGCGCGCGCTTCGAGAGCCCGCCTCGACGCCCGCGAGACCTCGTAGCGGCTCCGCAAGGGTCGCGGCCGGCCCGACATTCCGATCGGGCGAGGCACGCCCGAGTGGGGCGGCCGTTACTCCCCGCAGCTCGGCTGTCGAGCGCGAGTTCGTTCGGGGCGGTGAAACCACTTCGTTCGGACTCGCCCATGACTGTTCCATCGTCTAGCAGCCCTGCCGTCCACGCTCCCCTAGAGTGGCGCGGCGGTCGATCCGTCGGCGGCAGCTCCAGCCACCTCAACCAGGGAGAGTCCAACTGCTCCTCTCACGAGTTTCCGTTCTGGCAATCGTGTTCCTCGCCCTGCCAGTCTCCGGCGCGTACGCGTCCGCGCGCTGCTCGTCCAACGTGCGTTCGGCGACGATGACCGTTGGCGATCCCGCAACGGTGACCGACTACAACGCAACCCACCAGTCCGGAGCGCCACTGGCGAATACGACGCTCAAGCTTGCGTCGGACATCTACCAGTTCAACCGTGGTGGAACGGTCGTGTTCGGCAAGAACACCTTCACGCTGCGCAAGGGCACGATCGTCAATCTTCTCTGTGCGGGTGAAGCGGCTGGAAAGCCGAACGACCGCCCCGCGATGAGCCTGTTCACCGGCTCGGTGACGCTTGCCACCACGCAGACGAATCCCGGCGAGCTCTTCCTCGACGAAGGCCTGATCACCACCAACCCAGGCGGCCCCTACGAGGTTCGACTGACGGCAACCCGAACTCCCGCCGACACGAGCTACAACGGCATGATGCTCTGGTACAGGGACTACTCGAACCAGCCGCAAGGCGTGACCACGATCAGGTCCAGCCCCGGCATCGACGTCACGCCGTACGTCGGCAACGGCGTCGGCAACTGCCGTTACTCCACCACCCGCGCCATCCTCAGCTCGCACGGCGCACACGGCCTCGGGCATACCAAGAAGGGCGGCAACGCCGGCGGCACCACGAAGTTCTGGGTCGGCTCCCGCAAAGTCTCATGACGACGGGGACGCGGCAGCGGGGTCGACCGTCACCCGCACCGGCAACGACGAGAGCCGCCTTCGGGCGGCTCTTTCGTTTGCGTGCATCTTCGGGTACTCCTGGGAGCGGAATCCCTGGATGCGGATGAGAGGACTTGAACCTCCACGGGGTTTCCCCCACACGGACCTGAACCGTGCGCGTCTACCAATTCCGCCACATCCGCGCGGAGGGACAGTGTAGCCGGGCCCGAGGGCACGACTCGCCCAGGTCCGCGCGTACCATGCGTCGCCTGCGCGTCTCTTTCCTCGCCGGGTTGCTCGGCCTCGCGACCGTCCTCGCGCTCCTCGCCACCGGGGGCGCCGCCGCGCGCGTCGTGCCGGCCGCCGGGACGGGCTCCGACCTCGTCGAGGTCGTCGTCACGCTCCCGCAGCCCTCGCTCGCGCAGGCCGTCCTCCGCGACCGGCAGCTCTTCGCGCGCACGCGCGTGAACCACAGCCTGAACGTCCGCGCGCCCGCCGCCGTCTCGTATCTGCGCACCCTCGCCGTCGCCCAGCGGGCGCTCCAGACGCGCATCGTGCAGGCGATCCCCGGCGCCCACGTCAACTGGCACTACGGCGTCGCGCTGAACGGGATCGCGGTCGTCGTGCACCGCTCCGAGCTCGCCCGCCTCGGCCGCGTCCCCGGCGCGACCGTCTGGCCGACCGCCACCTACCACTCGCTCGGCGCCGCCGCCCCGACGCTCAACCGCACCCCGCAGCTGATCGGCGCCACCGCGCTCTGGGGCTCCGACCTCGCCACCGCGGGCCAGGGCATGAAGATCGGGATCATCGACGACGGCATCGACCAGACCCATCCGTTCTTCAACCCGGCAGGCTTCACGTATCCCACCGGCTACCCGCTCGGGAACACGGGCTACACGACGGCGAAGGTGATCGTCGCCCGCGCGTTCCCGTCCCCGTCCACCAACTGGAAGTACGCGGATCGGCCGTTCGACCCGCAGTACTCCGAGCACGCGACCCACGTCTCCGGGATCGCCGCCGGCGACAACAACACGCTCGCCACCGGCGCCCGCGGCCGCGTCCTCGTCTCGGGGATCGCGCCGAAGGCGTACCTCGGCAACTACAAGGCCCTCACCGTCCCCACGCAGGACTACGGACTGGACGGGAACTCGCCCGAGATCGCAAAGGCGATCGACCAGGCCGTCGCCGACGGGATGAACGTGATCAACCTCTCGCTCGGCGAGCCCGAGATCGAGCCCGCCCGCGACATCGTCGTCCAGGCGCTCGACAACGCCGCCGCCGCGGGCGTCGTCCCCGTGGTCGCCGCCGGCAACGACTACGACGAGGCCGGCCGCGGCTCGATCGGCTCGCCCGGGAACGCACCCGACGCGATCTCCGTCGCCGCCTCGAGCGAGGGCGGCGGCTCCCAGCCCGCCGACGAGATCGCGTCGTTCTCCTCCGGCGGGCCGACGCCGATCTCCCTCCAGCTGAAGCCGGACGTCACGGCGCCCGGCGAGAACATCCTCTCCTCCATCCCGCACGCGTCGTGGGACTCCTGGGACGGCACGAGCATGGCCACCCCGCACGTCGCCGGCTCCGCCGCGCTCCTGAAGCAGCGCCACCCGACGTGGACGGTCGAGCAGATCAAGTCGGCGCTCGAGTCGACCGGCGACGCCGTGCACGCGCCCGGCACGCAGACCGAGGTGCCGGCGACGCGCGAGGGCGGCGGCCGGATCGACCTCGCCCGCGCCGACGCGCCGCTCGTCTTCACCGATCCCGCGAATCTCTCCTTCGGCCTCGTCCGCCGCGGCACCGTCGGCACGAAGCAGCTCGTCGTCACCGACGCGGGCGGCGGCCTCGACCCGTGGACGGTCACGATCGCCCCGCAGTCGATGCCCGCCGGCGCGTCGCTCGCGCCCGGCGGCGGCGACCGTCGTTCCGGGGACGACGCTCCCGGTCACGCTCACCGTCGCCGCCGACGCGAGCGAGGGCGCCGCGACCGGCTTCCTCGTGCTCACCCGCGGCACCGACGTGCGCCGGATCCCGTTCTGGTTCCACGTCGAGAACCCGCTGCTCGGCACCGAGCCGCACCGGACGCTCACGAAGCCCGGCCTCTACACCGGAGACACGCGCGGCAAGCCGTCACGCGTCTCGACGTACCGCTACCCCGACCGCGGCGTCGCCCCGGGCGTCCCGACCGACCTCAGCGGCCCCGAGCAGATCTTCCGCTTCACGCTGCGCAAGCCCGTCGCGAACTTCGGCGTCGTCGTCCTCACGCACCAGAAGGGCTCGCGGGTCTCGCCACGGGTCGTGCACGCGGGCGACGAGAACCGGCTCGTCGGCTACACCGGCATCCCGGCGGCGATCAACCCGTACGTCGGCCTCGCCCGCCCGTACCCGGTCGTCGGCGCCGTCCTGCCGCTGCCGGGCGCCTACGACATCGTGTTCGACACCCCGGCCGGCGCGAAGCCGGGAACGTTCCTCTTCCGCTTCTGGGTCAACGACACGACGCCGCCGACGGTGAAGATCCTGCGCCGGCAGGTGCACCGCGGCGAGCCGATCAGGCTCAGCGTGCGCGACGCGGGCTCCGGCGTGGATCCCGGCTCGCTCGTGGCGTCGGTGAACGGGACGCAGGTGCCGTTCACGTACGCGCACAGCGTCGTGTCGCTCGAGACGACGACGATGCACACGGGCACGCAACGGATCACGCTCGTCGCCTCCGACTACCAGGAGACGAAGAACATGGAGGACGTCGGCCCCGTCCTTCCGAACACGCGCACGTTCACGGCGAACGTCACCGTCCGCCCGTGACGCAGTAGCGGCTAGCGGCGCTCGGTCTCGTCGATCGTCGGCAGATTCGCGAGGTCGCGCTCGACGCTCGCCGCGAAGTCGTCGGCATCGTTCCGGACGACGGGGTCGTTCCGGACGACGCGCAGGCTCCGCTTCTGCTTGGCCCGCTCGCGTCGGCGGCGGGCATCGCTACCGAGCCCCGCCCCGATGCGAGGCCACTCCGCTCCGATCACCACCGCGACGGCGAGCGCGAGCAGGGCGATGTAGAGCCAGCTCACGAGGCCGATCTTAGCGGAGGGTCCGTCGCGTCCGGGCGGGCCGGTCAGGCGGCCGCGACGCCGTAGAGCCCGGCGAGCTTGGCGCGGAGATACGCGAGGTACGGCTCCGGGTCGAGCGGGCCGCCGGCGGCGCGTTCCAGCAGCTCTCCCGGCTCGAGCGCGCGCCCGAAGCGGTGCACGCGCTCGCCGAGCCATTGGCGCAGGGGTGCGAACTCGCCCTGCTCGAACTGCTCGTCGAGGTCGCCGAGCTCGGCGCGGGCGCGGTCCCAGAGCTGCACCGAGATGACGTTGCCGAGCGCGTACGTGGGGAAGTAGCCGAAGTTCGAGTCCGACCAGTGCACGTCCTGGAGGACGCCCTCGACCGCGTCGGCCGGCCGCAGGCCGAGATACTCCTCCATCTTCGCGTCGAACGCCTCGGGCAGGTCGGCGACGGCGATCGCATCCGTGAAGACGGCGCGCTCGAGCTCGAAGCGCAGGATGATGTGGAGGCAGTACGTCACCTCGTCCGAGTCGACGCGCCGCATCGTCGGCTCCACCTTGTTCAGGGCGCGGTGGAACGTCTCGAGGGGTACCTCCTGCAACGCCCCGGGGAACGTCTCGCGCAGCCGCGGATAGAAGTGGCGCCACGTCGCGAGGCTCCGGCCGACGAGGTTCTCCCAGAGCCGGCTCTGCGACTCGTGGAACGCGGACGAGACGCCGCCGGCGAGCGGCGTGCGGAAGTAGGCGGGGTCGACCTGCCGCTCGTAGAGACCGTGCCCGAACTCGTGGAGGCACGAGAGGATGCCGCTCAGGTCGTCCTCGGAGAGGTTCGTCGTGAGCCGGATGTCCGAGGAGGAGAGCGAGACGGCGAACGGGTGGACGGTGTCGTCGAGCCGCCACGAACGGTCGTCCATCCCCCACTCCTGCATGACGGCGAGCGCAAAGTGCCGCTGGGCCTCCGCGGGGAAGCGGCCGCGCAGGCACGAGTCGTCGACCGGCTCGTGCTCGGCGACCGCGGCGATCAGGGGCACGAGCCCGTCGCGGAGCCGGGCGAACACGGCCTCGACCTCGGCGGTCTTCATCCCCGGCTCGTGGTCGTCCAGGAGCACGTCGTACGGGTCGCCCTCGGGCTCGAAGCACGCGACGTACTCGCGCGCGAGCGCGATCCGCCGCTCCAGATGCGGCAGCAGGAGCCCGAAGTCCTTCGCCTCGCGCGCCTCGAGCCAGGCGCGATAGCCGCGGGAGCCCGCGCGCGTCATCTCGGCCCGCAGCTCGGCCGGCACGCGCGCCTGCTTCTCGTAGTCGCGCCGGGCGACCCGGATCAGGCTCGCTTCGAAGGAGTCGTGGTCGTGTGCCGCCTCGACGTCGCGCAGGCTCTCGAGGAGCTCGCCGAGCTCCGGCGCGATCTGGAGCTCGTGGGCGATCCGGTTGAGCGTCGCCCGCTGCTCGGCACGCGCCTCGGCGCCGCCCGGGGGCATCTTCGTCTCCTCGTCCCAGACGAGCAGGCCGCCCGCGGTGCTCAGGTCGGAGATGACGCCGAGGCGGCGGCACAGCTCCGCAAAGCGCTCGTCCATTCGCGGGAGGCTAATGGATTACGATCCATCGCGGACCTCGTCTCCGGCGAGGAACCAGACGGCGCGGCCGACGGCGAGCAGCTCGTCGTCGCGGTAGAGCGCCGTCCCCGCGTGGCGCCGACGCTCGTCGCCGCCCGGCAGCGGCCAACCGAGCACCACGCACTCGTCACCTGCGGACGGCACCGAGAGGACGTGTGCCGTGAGCCGCCCGAGCACGCTGATGCCGCGCGAGCCGTCCGGCTGCACCGCCCAGCCGCCCGGGCAGTCGAGCGCCGCCCAGGCGAGCTCGCGCGGCAGCGGCCCGGGGCCTGCGAGCCGTTCGGACGGCCGCCATGACGCCGCAACGGAGCCGTCCCCGAGCGGGACGGGACGCAACCGCAGTGCGTCGCCCTCCTCCCGTCCGGTGCCGCAGACGAAGCAGCCCGGGAACGGATGGTCGGCCTCGTCGGGCCGCGCCGCGGAGAGCCGGGCGACGTCCGCGTACGCCGGCGGCGCAGGCGGCTCGAGGCCGGGCTCGGCCGGGTGCGCCTCCGCGACGAGGACGTCCCCGTCGAGGACGCGCACTCCTCGGCGTCGCGCTCTGTCCGCAGCGGCGTCTCGAGCGGCGGCGGCACGCGCAGCGTCACCTCGGCGGCGGCGACGTCGAGCAGCCCGGCCACGAGCCCGCACGTATAGCCGCCGTTCCCGGACCGCGCTGGCCCTCGGAAACGCCGCGCGATGACGATCTCGCGCGGGCGACGACGTGGCAGTGCAGGCCCGAGGATCATGGCAGCGGGGCCGCGATGCCCTGCGACGCGATCGCCGCCGCGTACGTCTTCCAGTCGTCGGGGTTGGAGAGGGTTTCGGCCGGGAAGACGGCGAACCCCTTCGTCTTAGCCTGCGCGAGCAGCTGTGCGAACTGCCCGGGTGTCACGTATCCCTGCTGGCCCTGATAGCACGCGACCATGGGATGCACCCGCGCTCGCGCGAAGAATGGCGCCGCGGCGTGCACGCAGGCGATCGGCGCGACCGCCGTACCGAAGTCGTTCACGTACGCCTGCGGCAGGAAGGCGAAACCGGCCTTCGCCCAGGCGGCAATGCCGAGTCCCTTCGCGTCACAGAACGACGAGAGCCCTGCCGGCAGCGTCGGCTCGAGCGCCCTGAACGCGCGCACGAACGCCTGCGACCGATCCGCGTGGCCGTTGTACGGAGCTTCGGCGTCGGCGATGTAGAACGAGAGGCCGTTGCTCTGGATCAGCTGGGCGGCGTCGGTCGCGTCCTGCGCAGGGTCATCGCCGAGGACGCTCCAGCCGCCCACCGGTAGGCCACTCGCGGCGCGAAACCGCTCGGCCCAGCCGGCCGGCGGGGAAGCGACTGTGCCCAGCCCTCCGAGGGGGAGCGCGACCCAGCCGAAGCCGGAGTTGCGCATCATCCGTCCGAGCCACTCCGGGTTGGCAGCGGTCACGTCCACGATGATCGCTCCGGCGTCGTTCCATGACATTGGCACCCTCGAGGGGGGGGGAGGCGGCGCGGCCGTCGGCGGTGCGGTCGTGGTTGCGGGCAGTAAGGTCGTCGGCGGCGGTGCGGTCGTGGTTGCGGGAGGCGGTGCGGTTGTCTGCGCAGGTTGCGTCACGGCGTGCCTCGTCCTTCGCCAACGATGCACGGCGACGACGATGACGGCGTCGGCGAGGAGCAGCCCGACGCCCGCAAGGAGCAGGATCCGCGGCAGGTTCCTCGGGCGACGCATCCATCCCAGTTTGCCCACTCGCGCCGCGGCACCGCGCGTCGCGCCTCGGCGCAAGGGCCGAAGCGGTGCGAAGGGAACAGAGCGAGCGGCCGCAGGGCGCTCGCTCAAGCTGAACTCAGCTCCCCGGGTTGGACTCGAACCAACAACCCTCCGGTTAACAGCCGGATGCTCTGCCAATTGAGCTACCGGGGATCGGCGGCCGCCATTGTAGCGAGGCGCCCGGCTACAGCAGCTCGCTGATCCGCGTGCGGATCTTGCCCAGGAGCGTGTAGAGCGAGAGCCGGCGGCGGTCGTCCGTCTCGCGGTCGATCTCCCGCTGGACGCCGCGGGCGCGCACCTGGAGCAGCAGCTGCTCCGCGGTCTCGACCCCGATCTCCTCGGTGTCCGCGAGCGCGTACAGCTCGGCGAGCAGCGGCGTCAGGTCGCCGTCGGCGGGCTCCTCGCCGAGCAGGTGCCCGCGCGCGCGGCGGTGGAGCTCGTCGTCGAAGTGCTCCGGCCCGAGCTCGCCGAGGATCTTCAGGAGCGAGGGATGCGCAGCGACCCCGGCCAGGGCGCGCCGTTCGAGCCGGCTACCCGCGTCGAGCAGGCGGGGCGACACGACACCCGCGGCCCGCGAGCTTCCCCGCGCGGGCGCGAGACCCGCCTGCGTCTCGGGGGGCAGGTCGAGCAGGTCGGCAGCGAGGCGCAGCGCGTCCTGGCGCTCCGGCGAGTCGGGCAGCGTCGCGAGGAAGGCCCGGATCTCCGCGAACGCGGCCTCCCGGTCGCGCGCGCGCTCGAACGCGAGCCGGACCTGGTGGACGGCGTAGCTCACCGGCTCGAGCAGCTGCCGTTCGAACGCGGCCGGGTCGTCGGCCGGGTCGAGTCCCTCCGGGAGCACGACGACGCGGACGGTGAAGCCCTGGTCGGCGGCGAGCCGCATGCCGCGGAGCGTCGCGTCCTGACCGGCCGCGTCGGCGTCGAAGCAGAGGTAGAGCCGTTTCGTGAGCCGGGCGAGCTCCCGGAGCTGCGCCTCGGTCAGCGCGGTTCCCATCGACGCGACCGCGGGCAGGAACCCCGCCTGGCGGAGCGCGATCACGTCGGCGTTCCCCTCGACGACGACGGCGCGGTCCTCCTTCGCGATCGTCTGCCGTGCGAGGTCGAGTCCGTACAGCACGTCGCCCTTCCGGAAGAGGTCGCTCTCGGGCGAGTTGACGTACTTCGCCTGGAGCGGGTCGTCGTCGTGGAGCTTGCGCGCCTGGAACCCGACGACGGAGCCGCGCCGGTCGGCGAGCGGGAAGACGATGCGCCGCTGGAAGTAGTCGTTGCCGCGCCGGTTCGCGAGCCCTGCGGCGAGCAGCTCGTCGCCGGAGTAGCCCTCCGCGCGGGCGCGCTTGCCGAGCGTCGCGCCACCGGGCGCGTAGCCGAGCCGGAACTGGCGGCAGACCTCCTCGCCGAAGCCCCGGCCGGCCAGGTACTCGCGTGCGCCCGCGCCCGCCTCGGACTCCCAGAGCACGCGCTCGTAGAACCCGGCCGCACGCTCGAGCAGGCTTGCCAGCCGGTCGCGCCGCCGCCGCTTCTGCTCGGCCTCCGGCGAGATCTCCTCGTACTCGACCTCGATCCCGAAGCGGCGGCCGAGGAACTCGATCGCGCCGATGAAGTCGAGCTGCTCGAGCTTCTCGACGAACGTGATCGCGTCGCCGCCCTCACCGCAGCCGAAGCACTTGAACGTGCCCCGCGCCGGTGACACGGTGAAGCTCGGCGTCCGCTCCTGGTGGAACGGGCACAGACCCTTGTAGGTCCCTCCGGCCTTGCGCAGGCGCACGTAGTCCTCGACGAGCGGGACGATCTCCGCCGCGCCCTTGACGGCCTCGACCGACGAGTCCTTGAGCCGTGCCACCTAGTCGAGCTCGGCGGCGAAGGCGAGCGCGAACCGGTCGGTCATGCCCGCGAGGTAGTCCGTCGCGCGCTCGAGGTCGTCGCCGCGCTCGTCGACGAGGTGCGCGAAGATCCGGCGCACGGTCGCCCGGATGCGCGCGTGCTCCTCCTGCGCATGCGCGGCGAGGTAGACGTGCTCGAACATGAACGCGCGCAGCGAGAGCATGGCGCCGCCGATCTCGTCGCTCTGGACGATGTCGCCGGCTTCGGCCGAGCGCTCGACGAGGTCGTGGACGAGCGTGTCTATCCGGCGCGAGCCCGTGTCGCCGAGCACCGCGATCTCCTGCCGCGGGAGGTCGGCCGGAGAGAGGATTCCGGCGCGGATCGCGTCGTCGATGTCGTGGTTGATGTAGGCGACCCGGTCGACGATGCGGACGATCCGGCCCTCGAGCGTCTCGGCCTCCTCCTCGCCGGTGTGCTTGAGGATCCCGTCCCGCACCTCCCAGGTGAGGTTGAGCCCGCGCCCGTCGCGCTCGAGCCGCTCGACGACGCGCAGCGAGTGCTCGTTGTGCCGGAAGCCGCGCCCGCCTCGCTCGCGCACGACTTCGTCCAGCGCCTGCTCGCCGGCATGCCCGAACGGCGGGTGGCCGAGGTCGTGTCCGAGGCCGATCGCCTCGACGAGATCCTCGTTCAGCCGCAGCGCCCGGCCGACGCCGCGCGCGATCCCGGCCGTCTCGAGCGTGTGCGTCAGCCGGGTGCGGAAGTGGTCGCCCTCGGGGTCGACGAAGACCTGCGTCTTGTGGCGCAGCCGCCGGAACGCCTTCGAGTGGACGATCCGGTCGCGGTCGCGCTGGAACGGCGTCCGCAGTCGGCATTCCTCCTCCGGGAAGATTGCGGCCGCGGCTCTCGTACGAGCGCACCGCGAGCGGCGACAGCCAGCGCTCCTCGTGCTCGCGCACGAGGCTCTCGAACGTGTCGGCGACGCGACCGGCGAGCTCTGGCATGGTGCTCAGGCTACTCGCGCAGCGCGACGGCGTTGCGCTAGACGATGATCGGCACGGTGCCGCCGTCGGCGCTCCACGCGGCGCCGGTGACGTAGCTCGCGCGCGGCGAGCAGAGGAACGCGATCACGGCGGCGATCTCGCCCGGCTCGGCGAGGCGCCCGAGCGGACGCCCGCCACCCACCGCGGCGAGCACCTCGTCGCGGGTCTTGCCGGTCCGCGCCGCCTGCTGGTCGGCGAGCCCGCCCTCGGCGAGCCAGGCCTCGGTCGCGGTCGGTCCGGGCGTGACGGCATTGCAGCGCACGCCGTCCTTCGCGTAGACGTCCGCGATCAGCCGGGACAGCGGAGAGCACCGCCGCCTTCGTGACCGAGTAGTCCGGCATCGAGGTCGACGGGCGCTTCCCGGCGGTCGACGAGACGTTCACGATCGTGCCGCCGCCCCGCCCGCGCATCCCGGGGAGTGCGGCCCGGATCGTGCGGATGTAGCTCATCACGTTCAGGTGCCAGAGCTCGTCCCACTGCGCATCCGTCACCTCGTCGAACGAGCGCTGGACCGCGATCCCGACGTTGTTGACGAGCACGTCGACGCGGCCGAGATGCTCCTCCACCGTACGCACGAGCGTCTCGGGCACGCCGGGCAGGCTCAGGTCGGCGGCGACATGCAGGGCCTCACCGACCGCGGGTGCCTCGTCGCCGCGGCCCGTGGTGACGACCCGCGCCCCTTCGGCCGCGAGGAGGCGGGCCGTCTCCAGGCCGATGCCTCCGGTCGAGCCGGTGATGATGGTGACGGCGTCGCGCAGCCCGAGATCCACGCGGGGTAGCGTAACGACGGATGACGACGCTGCTGCTGGTTCGCCACGGCGAGACCGACTGGAACGCCGAGGGGCGGCTCCAGGGACACACCGACCGCCCCCTCAACGACTACGGGCGCCGCCAGGCCGCGACGCTCGCCGAGGCGCTCGCCGGCCGGAAGATCGCGGCGATCTACGCGAGCGACCTTGCCCGCGCCCGCGAGACGGCGGAGATCGTCGCCGCCCGGCTCGGCCTGCCGGTCGCACTCGATTCCGACCTGCGCGAGAAGGACTGGGGCTCCTGGGAGGGCCTCACGCCGGCCGGAGCGCGATCGCGTCGAGTACCGGGGCGAGACCACCGAGGCGCATCGCGACGCGCATGCTGCGCGCCGTGCACCGGATCGCGGAGCGCCACGCTGGCGAGCACGTGGTCGTGGTCACGCACGGCGGCTCGCTGCGCCGCGTGCAGGCGGTCGTCCTCGGGATGGCCCTCCCCGTCGCCGCGAACTGCTCCGTGTGGGAGTGCGCCTACGAGGACGGCGCCTTGACGCCGATAGACTGACTGCCCGTGGAGGACTACACGAGCAAGTACAAGGGCGAGCAGGTCGAGGTCGCGCTCTTCGGCGGCGAATACCAGGAAGGCGTGCTCACCGCGTACTGCTACGTCGACGAGGTGGCCCACATCGAGCTGAACGGGCACATCCTCGTGCCGCTCCAGAACATCGCCTCACTCCACTGCTCGAGCCGGTGCGACGCGCCACAGAGCGACGACTGGCCGCCCCGCGGGCTGCTCGACGACGAGGGTCCCGACGACGAGGGGCAAGCCGACAGCGACGAGCCGTAGGAGCCGGCGGGTGCGCTCCTTCATCGCGCTGCGCAACGTGCTCAAGAGCTGGCTGCTCGTCGTCGCCGTCTGCGGCCTGCTTTCGTTCGCCGGCTGGACGCTCGGCGGCTACCGCCTCCTCTCGATCTTCGTGTTCTGCGGGCTCCTGCTCGTCGGCGCCGCCTACTGGACGTTCGACCGCGTCGCGCTCGGGATGGTCGGGGCCCGGGAGCTGCCGCTCGCCGAGGCGCCGCTCCTGCACTCGACCGTCGAGCGGCTCGCAGCGCTCGCCGGCGTCGCGAAGCCGCGGCTGTACCTGATCCCGGACGGCCTGCCGCGCGCGCTCGCCACCGGGCGCGGTCCGCGCGGCTCGGCGATCGCGATCAGCGCCGGCTGCGTGGCGGCCTGCCCACCCGCGGAGCTCGAAGGCGTGCTCGCCCACGAGCTCGCCCACATCCGCCACCGCGACGTCGGCATCCAGACCGCGGTGGTCGTCCTCGCCGCGGCGATCGTGGAGGCGAGCCGGCTCGGCGGGTTCCTCGAGCGGGCGCTGCTGTTCGTCCTCGGCCCCGTGGCCGCCGCGTGCGTCCACCTGCTGCTCTCGCCGAAGCGCGAGTTCGAGGCCGACCGCGCGGCGGCGCGATACTGCGGCTCCCCGCACGGGCTCGCCGACGCGCTCCTTCGCTTCGAGCAGGCCGCCGAGCTCGTCGAGTTCCGCGGCAGCCCGGCGACGGAGCCGCTCTACACGTTCAATCCGTTCATGGAGAAGGGGATCGCGGCGCTCTTCGTCACGCATCCGCCGATCGGCGAGCGGGTCCGGCGGCTCCGGAACATCGACCCCGCGTGGCGGGAGAAGCTGCGCGCCGAGGCGGCGGCGTGACGCTCGCGATCCAGGCCGAGGAGTTCGGCGCGCGCCGGGCGGGACTTGCGGAGCAGCTCGAGCGGCGCGACCTCGCCGGCGCGGTGCTCTTCGACGCTCACCACGTCTCGTACTACACCGGCTTCGCGTTCATCCCGACGGAGCGCCCGGTCGCGTTCGTCCTCGCCGCCGACGGCCGCGGCGGGATGCTCGTGCCCCGCCTCGAGGTCGAGCACGCGCGCGCGAACGCCGCCGTCCAGGAAGTCGCCCACTACGACGAGTACCCGGGCAAGCGGCATCCGCTGGAGTCGCTGCTCGAGCTGCTCGCCGCCCTCGGGATCCGCGGAGCGCTCGGCGCCGATCACGACGGCTACCCTTGGGTGCTGGGCTATCGCGGCCCCTCGCTCGGCGAGCTCACGGGACGTGCGCCGCAGTCCGTTGCCGGGCTCGTCGAGGACCAGATGGCGGTGAAGAGCGACGCCGAGATCGCGCTCCTGCGCGAGAGCTCGAAGTGGGCGAACCTCGCGCACACGCTCCTGCAGCGCTACACGCGGCCCGGCGCCACCGAGACGGAGGCCGAGCAGCGCGCGTCGAACGAGGCCACGCTCGCGATGCTCGACGCGATCGGGCCGCTGTATCGCGCGCAGAGCATGTGGTACGCAGGCGCAGCGGCGGGCTACCGCGGCCAGATCGGCCGCAACGCTTCCATTCCGCACGCGCTCGCGAACAACATCGTCTTCCAGGCCGGCGACGTTCTCGTCACCGGTGCGACCGCGCCCGTCTGGGGCTATCACTCGGAGCTCGAGCGCACGATGGTGATCGGCCCGCCGTCCGACGAGCAGAAGCACCTCTTCGAGCACATGGTCGCCCTCCAGGACACCGCCTTCGCCGCGATCGTGCCCGGCGCACGCTGCAGCGACGTCGACCGCGCCGTCTCGCAGCTACTACGAGGCGCACGGCCTCTGGGACTTCTGGCGCCACCACGTCGGCCACGCGATCGGGCTCCGTTACCACGAGGGTCCCGTTCCTCGATCGCGGCGACGACACGGAGATCGTCCCGGGCATGGTGTTCACGGTCGAACCGGGTCTGTACGCAGCGGCGGTGGGCGGCTTCCGGCACTCGGACACCGTCGCCGTGACCGAGACGGGGCTCGAGTTCCTGACGTACTACCCGCGCGACCTCGAGAGCCTCACGCTGCCCGTCTAGGACCATAGAAAAGGAGCCGCTTTCACGGCTCCTTTTCACAAAGATATCGGCGGCGACCTACTCTCCCGGGAGATTGCTCTCCGAGTACCATCGGCCCTGGCAGGCTTAACTTCTCTGTTCGGAATGGGAAGAGGTGTCTCCCCGCCGGTATGACCGCCGAACTGTCAAGGGCGCGCACGAGGCGGCGACCCTCAAAACTCCATAGCGACCCCAAAAAGACCGATGTTCAAATCAAGACCTCGGGCAATTAGTACGGGTGCGCTGAACGCATTGCTGCGCGTACACGTCCCGCCTATCAAGGTGGTGGTCTACCACCGCCCTTACTCCTTCTAGAGGATGGGAGCTCTCATCTCGAGGTGGGCTTCCCGCTTAGATGCTTTCAGCGGTTATCCCATCCAGACGTGGCTAATCAGCAACGCCGTTGGCACGACGACTGATACACCAGAGGTCTGTTCATCTCGGTCCTCTCGTACTAGAGACGACTCCTCTCAAAGCTCCAACGCCCATGGTGGATAGGGACCGAACTGTCTCACGACGTTCTGAACCCAGCTCGCGTACCGCTTTAATGGGCGAACAGCCCAACCCTTGGGACCTGCTTCAGCCCCAGGATGCGACGAGCCGACATCGAGGTGCCAAACCCTTCCGTCGATGTGGACTCTTGGGAAGGATAAGCCTGTTATCCCCGGAGTACCTTTTATCCGTTGAGCGACGGCACGTCCACTAGTTACCGCCGGATCACTAACACCTGCTTTCGCACCTGCTCGACATGTCTGTCTCGCAGTCAAGCTCCCTTATGCGTTTGCACTCTACGCACGATTTCCAACCGTGCTGAGGGAACCTTTGTGCGCCTCCGTTACATTTTAGGAGGCGACCGCCCCAGTCAAACTACCCACCTGACGCTGTTCCCGCCCCGGATCACGGCAGCGGGTTAGAAGCCCAGAACACGAAGGGTGGTATCCCAAGATTGGCTCCACGAGGACTGGCGTCCCCGCTTCACAGCCTCCCACCTATCCTGGACAACAAATCCCAGACTCCAACGTCAAGCTGTAGTAAAGGTTCACGGGGTCTTTCCGTCCAACCACGGGTACTCGGCATCTTCACCGAGACTACAATTTCACCGGATCCCTCGTTGAGACAGCGCCCAAGTCGTTACGCCATTCGTGCAGGTCGGAACTTACCCGACAAGGAATTTCGCTACCTTAGGACCGTTATAGTTACGGCCGCCGTTTACCGGGGCTTGGATTCAAAGCTTCGCCCGAAGGCTAACCTCTCCTCGTGACCTTCCGGCACCGGGCAGGCGTCAGCCCCTATACGTCGTCTTACGACTTCGCAGAGACCTGTGTTTTTGGTAAACAGTCGCTTGGGCCGTTTCACTGCGGCCCCCTCGAGCTGAGCCCGTAAAGGGCTTCACTCTACCGGGGCGTCCCTTCTCCCGAAGTTACGGGACCATTTTGCCGAGTTCCTTAACGAGGGTTCTTCCGATCGCCTTGGTATTCTCTACCTGCCCACCTGTGTCGGTTTTGGTACGGGCACGTCCAACCTCCCTAGAGGCTTTTCTCGGAGGCATGGCTTCAGGCACTTCGGCCCCAAGGGGCCTCGGCGTCCCGTCTCAGGCTTAATGGCCGGCGGATTTTCCTACCGACCGCCCTACGCGGTTACCCCGGGGCGACCATCGCCCGGGTTGCCCTAGCCTACCCCGTCCCCCCATCGGTGATAGCGGTTGGGACGTGGTACAGGAATATCAACCTGTTGTCCATCGCCTACGCCTGTCGGCCTCGGCTTAGGTCCCGACTAACCCTGAGCAGATTAGCTTTACTCAGGAACCCTTGGGCATTCGGCGGGCGAGTTTCTCACTCGCCTTTCGTTACTCATGCCAGCATTCTCACTTCCCAGCGCTCCACGGCAGGCTTGCCGCCGCCGCTTCACCGCCCTGGGAACGCTCCCCTACCACTCCACGCAAAGCGTGAAGTCCGTGGCTTCGGTTCCATGCTTGAGCCCCGTTACATTGTCCGCGCCCGACCACTTGACCAGTGAGCTGTTACGCACTCTTTGAATGGTGGCTGCTTCTAAGCCAACATCCTGGTTGTCTGTGCAATCGGACATCGTTTCCCACTTAGCATGGAATTAGGGACCTTAGCCGACGGTCTGGGCTGTTTCCCTTTTGAGCACGAAGCTTATCCCCCGCACTCTGACTGCCACGCTCTGGAATAACGGCATTCGGAGTTTGCCTGACTTCGGTAAGCTGGTAGGCCCCCTAGGCCAAACAGTGCTCTACAACCGCTATTGAACGCGTGACGCTATACCTAAATATATTTCGGGGAGAACCAGATATCTCTGAGTTTGATTAGCCTTTCACTCCGACCCACAGCTCATCCCCGCCGTTTTCAACCGACGTGGGTTCGGTCCTCCACGGGGTCTTACCCCCGCTTCAACCTGGCCATGGGTAGATCACTCAGTTTCGGGTCTAGCTCCCACGACTGAATCGCCCTATTCAGACTCGCTTTCGCTACGGCTCCGTTTCCTTAACCTTGCCGTGGAAGACTAACTCGCTGGCTCATTATGCAAAAGGCACGCCGTCACGGATTGCTCCGCTCCGACCGCTTGTAGGCACACGGTTTCAGGTACTATTTCACTCCCCTTCCGGGGTACTTTTCACCTTTCCCTCACGGTACTAGTTCACTATCGGTCACCAAGGAGTACTTAGCCTTACGGGGTGGTCCCCGTGGATTCCGACCGGGTTTCACGTGCCCGGCCGTACTCAGGTACCCGTCAAGGAAGGCTGTGCGTTTTCGCCTACAGGGCTCTTACCTGCTGTGGCGTGGCTTTCCATCCACTTCGACTAACGCACAACTTTGTAACTTCCCGACCCGCCGGCAGGCGGATCAAGACGGGCCCTACAACCCCCACGCAACAACGACTGCCGTCTATCACGTTGCGCAGGTTTGGGCTCTTCCCCTTTCGCTCGCCACTACTCAGGGAGTCGAGGTTTCTTTCCTTTCCTCTGGGTACTTAGATGTTTCAGTTCCCCAGCTTGCCTCCTCGCACCCTATGTATTCAGGTGCGGGTACCGCCGCATTACCAGCGGTGAGTTTCCTCATTCGGAAATCCCGGGATCAAAGGATGGTCAGCTCCTCCCCCAGGCTTATCGCAGCCGCCCACGTCCTTCATCGGCTCTTGGTGCCAAGGCATCCACCGTGTGCCCTTGTTCTCTTGATCGAAAGAACATCGGTGCATTATGGATGTCGCTATGGAGTTTTCAAGGTCCCCGCGAGCTCGCGCCCGCCCTACGAGAGATCGCCGGCCACGAAGCGGCCGGTCTCTCAAAACTCAACAGCGTACGCAAAATTGTCGAGGTCGACGTTCTTCTAGGCGAGCTGGGTAGCCCGACGGCCGAAGTCCCGAAGGACTCCATTCATCAAAGGACCCAGCGCCTACCGACATGAAATGCCGGCTTCCCTAGAAAGGAGGTGATCCAGCCGCAGCTTCCGCTACGGCTACCTTGTTACGACTTCACCCCAATCATCGACCCTACCTTCGACGGCTCCCTCCCTTGCGGGTTAGGCCACCGGCTTCGGGTATTGCCAACTTTCGTGGTGTGACGGGCGGTGTGTACAAGGCCCGGGAACATATTCACCGCGGCATTGCTGATCCGCGATTACTAGCAACTCCGCCTTCATGGAGGCGAGTTTCAGCCTCCAATCCGAACCGGGACCGACTTTTTGGGATTCGCTCACCCTCGCGGGTTTGCAGCCCTCTGTATCGGCCAATGTAGCACGTGTGTAGCCCAGGACATAAGGGGCATGATGACTTGACGTCATCCCTACCTTCCTCCGATTTGTCACCGGCAGTCTCCCATGAGTCCCCGTCTTTCACGCTGGCAACATGGGACAGGGGTTGCGCTCGTTGCGGGACTTAACCCAACATCTCACGACACGAGCTGACGACAGCCATGCACCACCTGTGCACTAGCCCCGAAGGGCTGCCGTATTTCTACGACATTCCAGTGCATGTCAAGCCCTGGTAAGGTTCTTCGCGTCGCGTCGAATTAAACCACATGCTCCGCTGCTTGTGCGGGCCCCCGTCAATTCCTTTGAGTTTTAGCCTTGCGGCCGTACTCCCCAGGCGGGGTGCTTAATGCGTTAGCTTCGGCACGGAGGGAGTCGACACCCCCCACACCTAGCACCCATCGTTTACGGCGTGGACTACCAGGGTATCTAATCCTGTTCGCTCCCCACGCTTTCGCGTCTCAGCGTCAGTACCGTCCCAGAGAGCCGCCTTCGCCACGGGTGTTCTTCCCGATATCTGCGCATTTCACCGCTACACCGGGAATTCCACTCTCCTCTTCCGGACTCTAGCCATGCGGTTTCAACCGACGTCTCGAGGTTGAGCCTCGAGTTTTCACAGCTGACCTGCATGGCCGCCTACACGCTCTTTACGCCCAATAAATCCGGACAACGCTTGCCCCCTACGTATTACCGCGGCTGCTGGCACGTAGTTAGCCGGGGCTTCTTCTGGAGGTACCGTCACCCTCTGGGCTATTAACCCGAGTGGCTTCGTCCCTCCTGAAAGAGGTTTACAACCCTAAGGCCTTCTTCCCTCACGCGGCGTCGCTGCGTCAGGCTTTCGCCCATTGCGCAAGATTCCCCACTGCTGCCTCCCGTAGGAGTCTGGGCCGTGTCTCAGTCCCAGTGTGGCTGATCGTCCTCTCAGACCAGCTACGGATCGTCGCCTTGGTAGGCCATTACCCCACCAACAAGCTAATCCGCCGCGGGCTCGTCCCCAACCGGAGGCCGAAGCTACCTTTTCCAGCCACCCCGAAAGGTGGATGGGCTATCCGGTATTAATCCGAGTTTCCCCGGGCTATCCCAGTGTCGGGGGGTGATTACCCACGTGTTACTCACCCGTTCGCCGCTGTCCCCAGAACCGAAGTCCTGGTTCTCGCTCGACTTGCATGTGTTAAGCGCGCCGCCAGCGTTCGTCCTGAGCCAGGATCAAACTCTCCGTGAAGAAGTATGGCCAGCCGAAGCTGACCGGTCTTTTCACCTTGAGCTTGTGC